>CAVPOB010000016.1:0-418772 GCA_963706835.1 uncultured Actinomycetota bacterium | reverse complement strand
GCGAACATCGGGCTCAAGTGCGTTCCGTGCCTCTCGTTGGTCCAGCGTCCCAGATCATCGCGACGACAAGGTGTGGGCGAGACCTCAACCTGGCTTGTCGGCGACGGCAGGGCGGGGCCAGTCAGCCCAGCCCTACCGTTGACGGCTCATCTAGTTCCGCGACAGCGTGGACTGCGGCAACTGCGAGTTGTCCACCTCCGGCAGCAGATCCAGACTCCACCCTCGGCAGGGGCCCGCTGAGGTCCACCTTCACGACCTTCAACTCGGACGTCGACGTGGTGTCGCCTGCGTTCATCATTTGCTGCTCCTTTCGATACCCTGCATGGCGGTCTCTCCGCCATACCTCTGTTCACACTTCGTGCATCAAGTCGATGTCGCCGCTCATGGCAGGTCCTCGCACCGCGGCTTGCCGTCCCTGTTCCCGGCCAAGCCGCGCCGCGGCGGAGCCTGAGGAGCACCGCCCGCCTGGGGGCGGACATCACGGTCGTGCGCACCGCGTTGCGGAAGACCAGCACCGACAACCCGGATGACTCCGAGCAGTCGAGCTACCACAGACCATCCGACGGCTTGCCATGGGCAGTGGGACTCATGCGGCCTTGAGGTCTCCATCCCAAGCATCCGAGCCGTGCTCCGGCGTCTCGTCATGCCGGCTGCGCCCCTCGGGCATGAAGTACTTGGAGAGCTCTCGAGCCCGTTCCGTGGACCCGAAAGCAAGATGGATCGCGATCGCCTGGGCCAACTCCTGCCGCCCCTGCCCGCTGCCGCTGTCCAGCAGCCACCGGGCCCGGATCTCGTACATCTCAGCCGTCCGATAGCTGATCTCGTCCTCATCGGTGAGCTCCAGGGCCAGCCCGGCAATGCGCGCGGCGTCCTGCGTGCACCGTGTCGCGCAGCGCTCGAGCGGCCAGCTCGAATGCCCACCGTCGCGAAGCCCGGTTCGGTGCATCTCCTTCCTCCGCTGTTCCTAAGACAGCCTTCGCGTGGCAGCTTCAGGATCTGGGCACGAAACGATCCCGTCGCATTGATCGGCGATGAATCAAAGAGTCTGTGGCCTCCGTATCGACGCCCCCCGTCACGACGAGCAACTCCGACAAAACCCCTGCAGCCGACCTACTCCACCCCGGGCACATCCATCGCGACGACCAGCTCGTACCGCTCCTCCACGCCCCGCACCTGCTCCAGTCGCCGCGACACACCCGGTGCACCCACGGACGCCGAGGACGAGCCGGTCGAGCATCCACTGACTGGGATCGATCCCGGTGTACCGCCATGGCTTGGTGACCCCGAGGTCCAGCAGCGCGCCAGTTCCACAGCCCACCCCCAGCTTCGCCGGCGCATGGTCGCCGAAGTGGTCGGCGACGATGCGCCGGACGTCAAGGTCGTGGCTGCTGTCGCGCAGATCGTCCCATGCCGTCGCGACGGCGTCGTACCAGTGAAGACAGGGTCGAGGGTCCGGGGAGCATCCTGGGCGCCGTAGACGCGGTCGGACGTGGCGCGGTCGATGAGGTCGATATCCGCGATCCGGCGGTCCATGGTCCACCACTTCCTTCGGCCGGCCGGCCTGGTGAGGTAGATGTTCGTGCTGCGGTAGCAGCGGCCCGGCTCGCCGAAGGTGTGGATCACGCGGGCTGCCCGCACGAAGTCCCGACTGCTCCACGGGCACCCGTTCGGTCCAGGACGACGTCGTCGTGCGGCGCGGTGTCGGCGTACGTCGTCGCCCACGTCCAGGTCAACCGAGGGACCAGGTCCAACCGCCACTGCAGGTCAGCTGGCGAAACCTTCGGAGCAGTCACCTGCGCCTCGGCCATGCATCCCCCTTGCGAGCGCACCGCTCAGGACCCCCAGCGTCAGCAGGACGTCCGACACAGGGCGCGCACCACCCGGGTCTGTGGGAGACGGCTGTCAGAGCGAACCCGTAGCCTCGGGCCATGAACCAGGAGAGACTGCGGTGCGCGGAATCAGCGCTTCGGCAGGTGCCCGAGGACTACCGGAAGGTGGACGCGGCTGATGTCGCGGGCCAACAGCGCGGCCACAGCTTCCATCGGGGCATGCACATCGGGTGGGCCTGGGGGGACGACGGGCGCGGCCGCGCCTACCTGCTCTTCCTCTCCGAGCACCGACTCACGAGCATGCGCGCCGTGCGCTACTTCACCGACGGGCGGACGGAAGTAATCCCCACACCCGGATCCTCGCGCCTGGCTTCGTCGGATCCTGCAGAAGACGCGAGGATGGAGCGGGAGTTCAACGAACGGAATCGCGCCGCCTACGCGGAACTGCGTGGGCTCGGCCTCTTGCCACCGGAGGGTGACAACGTCTTCTCACAGGAGATCAACGAGTACCTCCTCGCAGGCGGGTCATCGACCGACGTGAGCGGTCCGGACGCGACCCCGACCGACATCCGCGCCGACGGGGTCCGCCTGGGTGGCGGCTGGGACGACCTCCTGCGCGAGGATTTGGCACAGCCGTACTGGTCCGACCTGCTCGAGTACGTCGCCGAGGAGCGCGCCGACCATGAGGTGTACCCACCGTGGGAAGACACCTTCAAGGCGTTCGAGCTGACGCCCTTCGACGACGTCAAGGTCGTCATTCTCGGCCAGGACCCCTACATCAACCCTGGGCAGGCGCACGGCCTGGCGTTCTCCGTCCCCGTCGGCGCGGCGATTCCTCCGTCCTTGCGCAACATCCGCAAGGAACTCGCGGCCGACTTCGACATCAGCCCGGCCGACCTGCCGGACCACGGTGATCTCACCGGGTGGGCCGAGCAGGGCGTCCTCCTGCTCAACACCGCGCTCACGGTCCGCGCCGGGGAGTCGCACGCTCATGCCGGGATGGGTTGGGAGCGATTCACCGACGCCGTCATCAGCGCCATCAGCGCCAAGCGTGAGGGGGTCGTGTTCCTCCTGTGGGGCGGTCCCGCACGGAGGAAGGCGAAGCTGATCGACCAGGATCGCCACCCGGCGCCGATCGAATCCGCGCATCCACGAGCTCGGGCAAGCGCGCACAGGCCGTTCGCCGGGTCGAAGCCGTTCACGACGGCCAACGAGCTGCTGGAGGCCGTCGGTCGCAAGCCTGTGGACTGGCTACGTCTGGACCCGACTCCGAAGACCAGCTAGCACCCGCGACGAGCAGCCGGGTACTCCATTCCCGAGCCGCTGGCACCGACCCTGCGGCCCACCAATCCGCTCGACTGACTCGCGGGGACTACTGGCGCGGCTGGCTGCCTGTTCGGAGGCTGTCGGCGATGGTCTGCAGGTCATCGAGATCCCCGGACGCGACGGCCATGACGAGTTCGTAGGCATCGTCGTTGGTGAGGGTGAGCCGCCAGCCGTTGATCCCGAGGAACGCGATGGTGGCCGCCAGCGCCAACCGCTTGTTCCCGTCGACCAGCCCGTGGTTGCCGGCGACGGAGTCGAGCAGTGCTGCTGCCTTGGTGTCCAGCTCGGGATAGGCATCCGAGCCGAAGGCGCGGGCCCGGGGTCGAGCCAGTGCCGACTCCAGCAGCCCGACATCTCGCACGTCGACCGATGGCAGCACCCTGCCGGCGACATGGAGCAGATCCTCCAGGTCGAGATAGATCACTCCCCGAGCCGCCGCAGCGCCTCGGCATACCGCGGGATCTCCTCGTCCATGACATCGTCCAGCAACTCACGCTTGCTGGTCCGGTCGATGTAGTCCCGCACGGCCTGGCGCGCCACGTCCTGCATCGACCGACCCTCCCGTGCAGCCCTCTGGCGCAGGGCGTCGGTCTCCTGCTCGTCAAGCCGCAGTGTCATGGCCATGACCGCATGATACCGGAGGCGATACCAACCTGGCGGCATCGCCGACAGGCCAGCCGCGATCGGTCCATTCTGAGCGGCTTCCAGCCGGCGCGATCCCACCCGCAAGACGTGTGCCACTCCGCCCAGACTGGGGGCAGCGCGGTCGCGATGGACTTCGTGATGAGTCCCGGGCTGCGTCACGGACTGCCGACAGGAGCCGAGAACCGAGGTAGCCGACACCAGCGCCAGAATGCTCAGCCAACCAGGCCAATGGGACCTATCGCCGGGAGCTTGCGCCGCCCACGACCGACTCCGGGCAGCCGGATGACGTGCCCCGATGGTGGCGGCCAACCCGCCCCAGCCTCACCGGCGCAACATGATGCGGCTGGCGTGACGGCCACTGCGGCACCATGCTTGAGTCCTGGCCGAGTCGCGGCCCGTCACCCGAAGACCGCGGGATCGGCATCACAGATCGGAGCCCATGGACGCCTCAGAACGCGCGGCCGCTGCGCGCAGCACCGCTGCCGCTGCGCGGGAAGTCGCCGACACCGTTGAGCAGGTGAGCAAGGCGATCCGTGCCAATGTGGGCCGGTTCTTGCCATCGGCGGGCCCAACGGCCGACCCGATGACCGCCATCAACATGACCAACGACTTCGTCCATGGTGCGATCCGCGCGCTGACACCGGTCGTCGGCGAGGCCGTTGCCCAGTCGGTTGCGGCGGCCGCGTCAGAGGATGCCGCATCGGTCAGGAATGATCCCGACCGTGCCGCGGCCCTGGCCGGCCTCGCTGCAGCGTTCGGGGATCGGTTGCCGAGCGAGTTGACCCCGCAGATGGGCTATCGCACACCGACGGGAGCAATCCCTGCTGCTGGCGCTGCGGTGTTCGTCCATGGCCTCGGCGGGCATCGCGGCCAATGGAGCGACGGATACCTCAAGATCGCACAGCAGGCAGGCCTCAACCCCGTACTGGTGGACTACAACTCCGGACTGCCGATCGCGCAGAATGCCGCCGCGTTCGCGAACCTGATGACCGATCTGGTTGCCGCCGAGCCCGCTGTGGAGCGGATCGTGTTCATCGCGCACTCGATGGGCGGGCTGATCGTGACAGCCGCCATCGACGCGGCCGCTCAGCCCATCCCGGATGCGGATTCGACCGACTGGCGGAGCCTGGTGACCGATGTGGTCACACTCGGGACTCCGCACGAGGGCGCGCCACTGGAACGGGTCTCCGACTTCGCCCTGCGGGCGGCGTCCCGATGGCCGACGGCAGCGCCGATCGCGAACCTCGGGCACTTCCGCAGCCAGGGCATCAAAGACCTCGCTCGGGGCTACGCCGGGTCACTGCCAGAAGACATCAACCATCACGCCGTTGTCGCCCACCTCGGCGAACCCGGGTCCCCGATCGGCGGGACCCTGGGCGACGGTTTGGTGCCACCTCGCAGCGCGGCCGGACGCAGCCCGAACGCGAAGTCGGTGACGGTGACGCGGTTGTTCGACACCGGGCACAACGCCCTGTTGGACCACGACGAGGTGGCCGCGCTGCTCGCACGGATCCTCGGCGACGGGTGAGATCGGCCCCCGCTAGGCGGCGTTCCCAGGGGCCGTCCACGACCTCCCGCACTACCCCGCGCGGTGCGGGCTGCCCGCGGGTCGGCTGGCCCGGCGAGGCGTGCTCGGCTTGGTCGCAGCCCCAGGGGCCTGCTGGGTGGCCGGACGAGCGATCCTCGGCGGCTTCGCGGCCCCGCTGCGCTTCGGTGAGCCGGCGTGCTGGGAAGAAGTGCGCGACCCGCCAACGGGTGCGCCCTGCCGCGTGCCCGCCTTCCGGGGCCTGGGCTTGCCGCGGCCGCCGCCGGGCAGCTGCGCGGGTTGGGCTGCCGGCGCTGCCACGACCACCCGCGGGGCGCTGGGCCCCACCAGGTCGGTGATGGCCGCATCCCCTGCGCGCACCTGCAGCTTGGTGGGTTTGATGGCGGCCCGCCGCATCAGGTCGGCGACGTCGCGTCGCTGCTCCGGCGTGGCCAGCGTCACCACGACGCCCTCGGCACCGGCCCGGGCGGTGCGGCCGGAGCGGTGCAGGTAGGCCTTGTGCTCGGCCGGCGGGTCGATGTGGACCACGATGCCGACATCGTCGACGTGGATGCCGCGGGCGGCGATGTCGGTGGCGACCAGCACCCGCACATCCCCGGCCGCGAACGCGGCGAGGTTGCGCTGGCGGGCCGACTGGCTGAGGTTGCCGTGCAGGTCGACCGCGTGGATGCCGGAGGCGGTGAGCACCCGCGCCCACTTGCGGGCCTGGTGCTTGGTGCGCGCGAACGCCAGGCTGCGGCCGTGGCCGCCCAGCAGGTGCGCCACCACGTCGCTGCGATCAGCGGTGTCCACCAGGAACAGGTGGTGCTGCATCTGCGGCACGTGCGAGGCAGCCGAGTCGACCTCGTGGGTGACCGGCTCGCGCAGGTAGCGGCGGGCCAGCACATCGACGCCGGCATCCAGGGTGGCCGAGAACAGCAGCCGCTGGCCCTTCGCGGGGGTCTGGTCGAGCAGCCGGCGGACCTCGGGCAGGAAGCCGAGGTCGGCCATGTGGTCGGCCTCATCGATCACCGTGACCGCAATGGCCCCCAGGTTCGCGTGGCCCTGCTTGATCAGGTCCGCCAGCCGGCCCGGGGTGGCCACGATGATGTCGGCGCCCTTGGCCAGTGCGGTCACCTGCGGTCCCTGCGAGACGCCGCCGAAGATGGTGCGGGTCCGCAGACCGACCGCGGCGGCCAGCGGCGCAATCGTCTCCTCGACCTGCACGGCCAGTTCGCGGGTCGGCACGAGCACCAGGCCGCGGGGTCGCCGGGCCTGGGAGCGGCTCCCGGCCAGCGCCGAGACCAGCGGCAGCGCGAAGGCCACCGTCTTGCCGCTGCCGGTGCGGCCGCGGCCCAGCACGTCGCGACCGGCCAGGGAGTCGGGCAGGGTCGCGGCCTGGATCGGGAACGGAGCCTCGATGCCGCGGGCGGCCAGGGAGGCGGTGAGTTCGGGGCGCACGCCGAGCGCGGCGAACGTCGAATCGGTGGGATGGTCGGTGCGCGCGGCAGTGGCCGCGCGGGCAGATGAGGTCACGATGTCCTGATCGTCGAGTTGGATGGCCGCTGATGCCGGGACCCAACTCACGAAGGGGGACGCCGTCGCGGCGTCGAAGCAGTCGACCTCGCCACACGGCGGATGCCGCTGGCGAACGTGAGCCGGCACTGCCGACTCCCCTTGAGCGTACCCCGCCGGGCGCTGGGGAAACGCCGCGCGGCCACATCGGGTGTGATCGTCAGCGACCGGCCGCCAGGAATCCGGAGTCTTCGGTGCCATCGCTGGACCTCGCGCACCACTGGTCGGTCTGTGATGGGCCGAGCGCTATCCGACTCAGCGTCGCCTGCGCCACCCTCGCCAGGGCGCCCTGGTTTCCGGGACCGAGCCGCCGGGGACACCCGCCGCAGACCGATCGCCCAGTCTCCAGGTCGAGCACAGCACGTCTCGCCCCCCTCGAGTTTCCGGTGCCCGCGATAGCGATGGCTGCTATCGACACCCCCGCCCGACGGCGCCGTGTCGCCGCCCGCGACCGGCATCACCCCAACGGGCTAGCGCGCCGCGCCCCCTCAAGCGACTTCTGGATGCACACTGCGAATACGCCCGACGGTTCGCGCCGGGCCTTCCAGAGTGCGGAGGTCCGTCCATGGGCCTGCTTGGCATCGATATCCCCACTGACGGCGACGTCCTCGTCCTCGGGCAGGCCGCGAACGGCACCATCACCCAGCTGGCGAACACGCTGCTGCCGGCGATCGCGCAGGCTGCCAACACCGCTTGGCAGCAGGACCTGCGCCCGATGCTGCCCGGCCTCCTGCAGCGGGAACTGGGCAAAGGCGACCGGTTCGCCGACGGGTTCACGCTGTACGACATCGACGTGCGGCTGGCCACCGGCAACCCGGTGCAGACCATCCAGCGCAACAGCGCCGGCGACCTTGTGGTCCACGTCGTCAGCGGCCGCAACACCATCGTCGCCACCTCCACCCAGCCCTCGTTCCTCGGCTCCTACGCCGATCCCCGCTTCTCGCTGGACTTCGGCCTGTCCTTCGACTTCCTCATCGATATCCCCCCGGTCACCGCGCCGGTAGGAGGCTCGCGCCTGGTCGATCTGCGGTTCGTCGCCCCGCACCTGGATTCGCAGAACTTCGCCGGCGATCTGCTGCTGGCCCTGGCCGAGATCATCACCTTCCTCGCCGGCACCGATGTCGATGCGCTGCTCGATGCCGAGATCCGCGCCAACCTGGGGGCACAGCAGGTCAATACGGCGCTGGCACCGCTGAATGCGGTGCTGCAGCAGTACCTCGACGCCGGATATCGCTACCTGTCGCTGCTGGCCGGCGATCCGGACGCACTGCGCAGCCAACTCGGCGCCGCACCCGGACTCGACGGGCTCCCAGCCGGCACCCAGAGCCTGGTCCTGCTCTGTCGGCAGCCGGACGAGTCGGGTGTGGTGGAGGGCGAGATCTCGTGGCCCGATGACGCGGGCAGACCGGTCGATGCCAGAACGTTCGCCATTGCCAGCAACCTCGCGACCCGGTTGCTGCCCGAGTCGGCCTTCTCGGGGCTGCGGGATCTGCTGCAGGGGCCGACCCCGGTGCCGGCTCCCGGTGTGCCGGTCGGTGAGGAACTGCGGATCAACCGGGCGGTGGCCTCGTTCGCGCAGCAGCCCGCGGCAGCAGCAGCCGCGGCCTCGGCACTGGTCGGCGGTGGAGTCCGGCTGTGGGACGCCGCTGCGCAACCTGAGCCGGAGCCGTTGCAGATGGTGGAGTCGGCCGCCGCACCCTTGCTGCGCACCGCGCTGTCCCCGGAGGTCTACAGCGCGGTCCTGGAGGGCTTCCGGCTCGGCCCTCTGCAGTTCATCGTCACCTGCATGGCGGCCGACCCCGGTGGCTCGCACCAGACCGGGCACATGACGGCGATGTGGTACGACGACGCCGACGGCTGGCAGCGGCGCCGGTACCGCATCGAGGGCGTCGAGACCGGCACCCCACTCAGCATCACCTGCGCATTGGCCCCGGACTGGCACTGGCTGCCCGGCACGATCGAGCAGATCGCACCGCGGAACTGGTCGGGCACGGTCACCGTCCACCAGGCCCGTCCGCTCAGCGATCTGATCCGGGACGGCCAACTGGAGATGACGGTCTCCTTGCGGGACGGCACCCGCCGCACCGTGCCGGTCAGTGCGCTGGAGGCCGTCGGCGCGGTGCAGCAGCCGGGCGGCGACCGCGCCATCATCGTGGTCGGCGGCGTCCCCGGCGACGAGGCGGCGCTGAACCCGCAACCGCTGCCCCCGAAGTGGCGCGAGCAGTTGCTGCGATGGCAGGACGATGCGCAGCCACTCCTGGTCACCCCTGGCGACGGGGCGGCGCTGAACCCGCAGCCCCTACCCCCGAAATGGCGCGAGCAGTTGCTCGGTGGGATCGGTGGGATCGCTGGGATCGGTGGGTTGGGGGGCAGCGTGGCGCTGAACCCGCAGCCGCTGCCGCCGAAGGTTGCGATCGGGCTGCGCGGGCCAGGCACCTTCCTGAAGAAGTTCGGCGCGCGGCTCTCCCCGGCGGTTCCGGAGCCGGCAGTCGCAGCGGTCTCCCCGGCTGCCTCGGCGCTCGAGACGCACGTCGATGCCTTCGGTGATCTGGTGACCCAGATCGACCCGGATGCCCTGATCCCTGACCGGGCCGATCCGGTCGGCTACGGAACCGTGCGAGGGGTGGACTTCCGCGTCTGGCCGAACCAGTAGCGCGGCTGGTGGGACACCGACACCGGCGTGTGCCGCGGTTTGCCCGCCACCGCGGCACAGCAGCGCACAAGCGGCCTCCATGCCGCGTGAGGCCCTCCCCCTCCCCGATCCGCCTCCACATTCGTGACCAAGATCAATCCGGACCGTGATCACCGTGCCCGTGGTGGCGCATTTGCTCTCGCTTCAGATCGACCGTGCCGGGCGGAACCGCCGGCACCGCTACAGCTCGGTGCGCCGCCTCGATTCGGCCCTCGATCCGGGCCGGCGGGCCGGAGAAGAAGAAGCCCGCCGCGAAGCGCAAAGTCTCCCGCGCGATCAGGTGCGGATAGAACCGCGGTTCCTGCGGCAGGTAGCCGATCCGGCGCCGCACCTTCTCGCCTGCGTGGCGATGTCGAGGCCGAAGATCGATCCGGAGCCCGACGTCGGCCGGATCAGGCCCAGCAGCACCTTCATCGTCGTGGTCTTGCCCGCCCCGTTCGGCCCCAGGAACCCGAAGACGGAGTTGGCCGGCACTGCCAGGTCGATGGCGTCCACGACGTTCGTGCCGTCGTAGGTCTTCGACAGCGCGCTCGTGCGCACGACCACGTCTGCGGCGTCCACGACGCGCCCTCCCTCCCCTGTGGGGGACCGATCTGGGCCCACCTAGCGGCGGGCCGCACGAGCATCACGTCGGCGGCTGCTGGTCGGGCAGTCCGCTCGGCACCGGCGACCCGTGGCCGGCCGATGCCGGTCGCGCGGTCAGGTGCACGACCGACAACGCCTTGCCGGTGCGGCAACCGTGCACCCGTTGCGGGGGTTTGCACCCGCGACGGTGGCTGAGGGCACCCTCGAAGCGGCAACCGTGCACCCGGTTCGGGGGTTTGCACCCGCGACGGTGGCTGAGGAGCCCGATTCGGCCGGTTCCGCCCCCGATTCGGGTGCAAACCCCCGAACCGGGTGCAAACCCGGCTTGCATGCCGGACGTTCCGCCACCGCGGCGGGTGCAAACCCCCGAACCGGGTGCAAACGTACCGTCGGCGCAGAGGGCTGGGGCTGCCCCGAAGCCGACAAGCCCGCGGCCAGGGAACACGAGATCCGCGACCCGCCCACGAAGCGGTTCGATGTCGGGACGTTCTTCCCCCGGCAGCCTCGCCCCTGATCCCTAGGCTGAAACGGGGCTGACCGGGGTGCCCGGCCAGCGGACAGAGGCAGGGGGCGTGACGATGGAACTGCACAACACCAGGACCGATCTGCGCATCGGGATCATCGGAGCCGGCGTCTCGGGCTTGTCGGCGGCTCACTATCTGCGGCTAGCTGGCTACGAGCGGGTCACCGTCCTGGAGCGGGAGCCGCGCGTGGGCGGCAAGTGCTGCTCGGTGACCGTCGATGGCCGGGTGTACGAGATGGGGGCATTGATGGCCCACCGCGACTACGCGGCGACGCTGGAACTCATGGCGGCCGCCGGTGTCGAGGGCGGGCCGCTCGGGCCGTTCCACTACTACCAGCCGGACGGCCAGACGCTGGAACTGTTCCCTTGGTACCGGGTGCCGCGCCTGGTCTGGCAGATCCTGGTGCCGTACCTCTGGGACACCCGAGTGCGCTTCCGGCACATCAACGATCCCGGCCTGTCCGACCTGCCGCCGGAGCTCAGCCAGCCGTTCGCGCACTTCGCCCGCCAGCACGGCCTCGACTCGCTGCCCCGGGCCTTCGCCACGCCGTTCACCGCGTTTCGGCTATGGCTGGTTCGACGAGATCCCCACGGCCTATGTGATGAAGTACGTCGACGTGCACATGATCGAGGCGCTGCACTCCGGCGCCCGACGCTTCGCGTGGCCCGACGGGGTCGAGTCGGTCTGGTCGCGCCTCGCCGAGCAGTACGACGTGCGCACAGCAACGACCGTGAGCCGCGTGCACCAGGTCGGACACGGTGCGCGTCGAGACCGACCGGGGCGACCTGGAGTTCGATGCCCTGATCGTGGCAAGCCCGCTGGACCAAGCACTGGACTTCCTCGACGCCAGTCCCGCCGAACAGCGGCTGTTCTCGGCGATCCGCACCTATGACTACCGCGTGCTGCTGTGCCGGCTCAGCGGCCTTCCGGAGGGCAGCGGAGTGATCCCCGCGAATTTCCTCCAGCGCAGGTTCGGGCACGCGCTGCTCTGGGCCCACCGCGGCGGCGACGATCCGCTGTGCACGGTCTACGTCCTCAGTGACGGGACCATGTCCGAGGAGGGTATCGAGCGCACCTGCGCCGCCGACTTCCAGCAGTTGGGCGCCGAACTCGAGGAGGTCGTGCTGACGCGCACCTGGCGGTACTTCCCGCACGTCACGCCCGAGACGATGGCCGCCGGGTACTACGACGAGTTGGAGGGGCTGCAAGGCACCCGTCATACGTACTACGCCGGCGAGATCATGTCCTTCGCGACCGTCGAGCAATGCGCCCGCTACTCCCGCGACCTGGTGGGCCGCTGCTTCCCGGCGGCGCCGGCCGGGAAGGACGCGCCGGTCGCGGTGTGACCTTCGGCCCTGAGCGCTGGCGGCGCGCGGTCGACTGAGCCCTGGCGCCACGCCGGCGTTGGATGGGAGCAAGCATCCGAGGAGGTACCCGATGGGCCACACGTTGGCGAACCCGGATCTCGCCTACCGCCGCTTGCAGGAGC
This sequence comes from uncultured Actinomycetota bacterium, assembly GCA_963706835.1. Lineage (GTDB taxonomy): Bacteria > Actinomycetota > Actinomycetes > S36-B12 > CAVXYG01. The sequence continues at coordinate 406,582 of CAVPOB010000016.1, read as the reverse complement.
GGCTGGACCGGATGCCGACCGGCGCCCCGGACTCGCCGGCCTTCCAACAGATCCTGCGTCTGCTCTTCACCGAGGAGGAGGCCGTCATCGCGGCGCGGATGCCGACGATCTGCTCGGTCAAGGTGCTGTCGAAGCGGACCGGCATCCCGGTCGCCGACCTGGATCCGAAGATCACCGAGATGGCGCGCAAGGGCCTGGTGATGGACCTGGAGCACGACGGGGAGCGACGGGTGCTGCTGGCCCCGGTGGTGATCGGGTTCTTCGAGTTCACGTTCATGCGGGTGCGCGAGGACGCGCCGATGGAGCACCTGGCCGACTTGTTCCAGGAGTACATGTACGGCGACGATGACTTCGCCCACGCGGTCTTCGCCGGCAACACTCAGATTGGCCGTTCGCTGGTCCGGGAGGAGGCCCTGCCGGAGGATCCTCAGGTCGAGGTGCTGGACTGGGAGCTGGCCACGCACATCGTGTCCGAGGCCGACGCCGTTGCCGTCTCGGAGTGCCCATGCCGCACGCATGCCGCCCTGGAGGGCACGGCGTGCGGCGCCCCGACCCGCACCTGCCTGACCTTCGGCGGTGCCGCGCGTGCCCTGTCGAAGGCCGGGATCGCCGAGCCGATCAGCAATGAAGAGGGGCTGGACATCCTGCAGATGGCCAAGGACGCCGGTCTGGCCCAGACCGCGGACAACGTCAAGCACGGCATCAGCTACATGTGCAATTGCTGCGGCTGCTGCTGCGGGATGATGCAGGCCATCCGCCACCACGGCATCACCGGCGCCATCGTCTCCTCCAACTGGCTGGCCCAGATCGACTTGGACATGTGCCGCGGCTGCAAGAAGTGCTACCGGGCCTGCCCGGCCGACGCGATCTCGATCATCGACAACGAGGGCAAGGGGTTGCGCAAGTACTGGGCGATCGTGGATCCGCAGAAATGCCTCGGATGCGGGGTCTGCTACGACGCCTGCCGCTGGGGCGCGCACTCGATGGTCCCCCGCGAGGCTCGCGTCTTCACGCCGGAGAACACCTTCGACCGCATGGTGACCATGGCGATCGAGCGCGGCAAGCTCGGCGAGTTCCTTGTGGACACCCTCGACGGCGCCGGTCCGCACGCGGTGTCCCGGGCGCTGGCGCTGCTCGTAGCCAGCCGGCCGCAGACCGCCCAGAAGGCCGTCGACCCGCTGCACTCGGTGTTCCTGCGCGCGATGCTGGCCGCCGCGCACGCAGCAGCGCGGGCTGGCAACGCCGCCGAGGCGCGGGCTGGCAACGCCGCCGAGGCGCGGTGAGCGCGACAGACACTCGCCGCTTGCCTCTGCGAGGCAGCTGATCGGGCACCCGACGCAGCGACGCTGGCCCCGAGACCGCGTCCGGCGCGCGCGAGCGACACTGCTTCGGCCGTACGCTCGAAAAGCGATACGACGGCGGGCGGCGCGTCGGACGCGCCGTCGGGATGGGAGCGGCGATGAGGCCGAACGGGGCCATGCTGACCTTCGTCATCACCTCACCGGCAGCGCTCGAGGCCGAGGCGACCGCATCTTCGCCTCACACGCCGCGATGATGAGGGTCTCCCACTACCGCAGCGGGGACAAGGAACTCCTGCATGACCACGTAGCGAAGTCCACGGGTGAGGACGGAAGGGTCACGTTCGTCCTCAACGAGGTCGACGCACGGCACGCCGGACTCGACGACCATCTCGCGCGGCGCGGTGAATGGAACGATCTCGATGCCTTCGACGCCTGGCTCGGCGAATGTGATGTGACGTCCGTGCTCGACGGAAGCGTCATGCAGTCACTATGGTGCGGCGCCGCGCCTGGTCGGTCCCTCGCGCGCTAGTTGCAGGCGTTGGTGACCGCGTTGAACAGCTCCTGGCTCGACGTCACCAGCGAGTCCAAGGCGGGGCCGATCTCGGCGGCGGCAGTCCCGAGATCGAGGTTCGCAGCGGATTGGATGGCGGCGTTGACCTGGTCCAGCGATGCCTCGACCGCAGCGCTCTCCTCCGCGAACTCGTCGCCCGCCGCGTCGATCAGCCCCTCGACCTCGTTCTCGAACGCGTCGTAGCGCTCCTCCAGCGTGTCGGTGCCCTCGGTGAGGATGCTTGTGCCCCGCATCTCGTCGAAGGCCGCTTGGGCCTCGTCGATCTGGTTGCAGTAGCCCGCATCACTGGAGCACGCGCCCAGCGTCGGTACGACCAATGCGGCGGCCGCGATCAGCGGGATGGTCCGGGTCCTCTTCATGCCAGCAACCCTACTCACTCGATGCACCCGGATCTGCGGGTCGGTGGGCGTTTCCCTCCCGGCTCTGCTGCGATCCGAGCCGCAGCATGGACGATTCCCGAGCCGGAGCAGCTCCGGCGTCGAACCACTGCACCGCGCCAATCGCGTAGGCCACCTCGTCCCCGGGCCATTCCGGCTGGCCGCCCAGTGCCTCCGTATCGAGCCGGAACCGCGCCAGAAGTCGCATCCCGAGCTTCTCCATCACCCGGCGCGAGGCGAGGTTGTCCTCGTAGGTCTGCGCGACGACACGCGCCAGGTCGGCGCCTGTGAAGGCCCAGCCCAGCATCGCTCGGCACCCTTCCGTCGCCAGTCCCCGGCCCCACGCCCAGCGGTGCAGCCGATACCCGAGCACCCCCGTTGCCGGCTGCCGTACCTCCAGCGAGAACCACCCGACGAACCGGCCCCCGCCCGACTCCGCAGCCCAGACGCCGAACCTCGGATCGGCCGGCTGCGACCATCGCTGCAGCGCCGCGGCCACCTGCTCGCCCGGCTCCGGATCGCCGATCCACCGCATCACCGCGCGATCGGTGTGCAGCGACGTCAGTTCGGGCAGGTCGGTACCCACGAGTCGTCGCCACCGCAGCCGAGCGGTGGCGTTCGGACCGATCAACGTGCCGCCCACCCTCCTAGTGTGGTGGCGAGCCCAACCGAACGGAGGACTCGATGAAAGCCGCTGGAAAGACCTGGGTCGTCACCGGAGCCGGCAGCGGCATCGGCCGCCAACTGGTCCTGCACCTCATCGACCGCGGCGCCCGCGTAGCCGCAGTCGACCTGCGGCAGCAGACCTTGCAGGAGACCGCAGCGCTGGCCGCCGCGGGTGATCGGCTCTCCGCCCATGTCGTCGACATCACCGACCGCTCCGCCGTGGAGTCCCTGCCCGAGGAGGTCGTGGCGCATCACGATCATGTCGACGGCCTCATCAACAACGCCGGGATCATGCAACCGATGGTGCAGGTGCAGGACCTCGACTACGACACCATCGAGAGGGTCCTTGACATCAACATCATGGGCACGCTGCAGATGGTCAAGACCTTCCTGCCGTTGCTGCTGCAGCGCCCGGAGGCGCACATCGCCAACGTGTCCAGCATGGGCGGCTTCTTCCCCTTCCCCGGCCAAAGCGTGTACGGGGCGAGCAAGGCGGCGGTGAAACTCCTGACCGAAGGGCTCTGGGCCGAACTCCAGGGCACCGGCGTCAGTGTTTCGGTCATCATGCCGGGCGGGGTCGCCACCAACATCGCCGTGAACTCCGGCGCGTCCGTCGGCCAAGCCCAGGCCGGCTCCCGCTACCCGGTCACGCCGGCGGATGTCGCCGCGAGGATCATGCTGGACGGCATCGAACGCGACAAGTGGCGGATCCTGGTCGGCCGTGATGCTCGCATGATGAGCGTCGCCATGACGATCGCACCCCGCCTGGCCGTGCGCACGGTGCAGCGCCAGATGGCCAAGATGATGGCCGGCGACGCCACCGCCGAGCGGGCCTCGTCCTAGCTCGCGCTTGCGCTGCCGCTCGGCTCGACCAACCCGGCGCCGACACACGCGGCATCCGCGCGCCTGACAAGAATCTGCTCGGCACCTGCCCGATCTCCCATAGGGCGCCTGGCCACGCTGCTACCTTCCAAATCTCAGGTGAGGGAGGAGGCACTATGCCCTACGACATCGTGGTGGGGGTCGATACCAGCGAGGCCAGCAAGCGCGCCGTCGAGATCGCATGTCGGCTGCAGTCCACCAATCTGGCAGCGTCCATGCTGCTCGTCCACGTCGTGCCGTGGTCGCCGTTCTCGTTCAACACGCCGCAGGAGAACGAGGAGCGCCACGCGAAGAACGAAGCGGAGACCAAGGCGGCTGAGGAGCAGGTGCTGCAGCCCATGCGCCAGGTCGCCGAGGAGAACGGCGGCACGGCCGACGTGCTGGTGCGGCATGGCGATCCGGTGGAAGTGCTGGAGGACATCGCCAAGAAGGAGTCGGCCCGACTGCTCATCGTGGGCCGGACCGGCGACACCGGCCTTCGCCAGCGGATGTTCGGCGGACTTCCCTCGCACCTGGTGCAGACCGCACCGGTCCCCGTGGTGGTGGTCCCATGATCGCCCCCGTGCAGACCCAGGACTCGAGCCTCGACGAGCAGATCCAGGAGACCCTTGGCCCCATCGCCGACCGCATCACCGAGGTGGTGTTCTACGGCATCCCGGTCGGGGACACCCAGGTGCGCATCATCGTCGTCTGGCTGATCGCCGCAGCCGTCTTCTTCACGTTCTACCTCGGGTTCATGAGCATCCGTGGGTTCAAGCACGCCATCGACCTCGTGCGCGGCCGCTACTCCAACCCCGAGGACGCCGGCGAGGTCTCGCACTTCCAGGCGCTGGCTACGGCGGTCTCCGGGACGGTCGGCCTGGGCAACATCGCAGGCGTCGCGGTCGCGATCGCCGTTGGCGGGCCCGGCGCCACGTTCTGGATGGCGCTGGCGGGCTTCCTCGGCATGTCCTCCAAGATGGCCGAGTGCACGCTCGGGGTGAAGTTCCGCAAGGAGAACCCCGACGGCTCGGTGTCCGGCGGGCCGATGTACTACCTCAGCCGCGGGCTGCAGGCACAGGGCAAGGCCGGACTGGGTCGCGTCCTGGCCATCTTCTTCGCGATCTTCTGCATCGGCGGGGCGCTGGGCGGCGGCAACATGTTCCAGGCCAATCAGGCGACCCAGCAGATCATCAATGTGACCGGCGGCGAAGACAGCGCATTCGTCGACCTGCGCTGGCTGATCGGGCTCATCTTCGCCGTGGCGGTGGGCCTGGTCATCATCGGCGGGATCAAGAGCATCGCCCGGGTCACGGAGAAGCTGGTGCCGGCGATGGCCGTGATCTACGTGGCGGCCTGTCTCGTCGTCATCGTCGGCAACATCGGCGACGTGCCGTCCGCCTTCGTCGAGATCTTCGAAGGGGCCTTTGCACCGCCGGCCGCAGTGGGCGGCGTGCTCGGTGTGCTGATCGTGGGCTTCCAACGCGCGGCCTTCTCCAACGAGGCAGGCATCGGCTCGGCCGCGATCGCGCACTCAGCGGTGCGGACCAAGCGGCCCGCCACCGAGGGTCACGTGGCGCTGCTCGAGCCGTTCATCGACACCATCGTGATCTGCACGATGACCGCGCTGACGATCGTCATCAGCGGTGCATGGGCGGATCCGGATGCCACTGAGCTGGGCGGGGTGACCCTCACCTCGCGCGCCTTCGAGTCGGTGCTGCCATGGTTCCCGAACGTGTTGGCGGTCGCGGTCGTGCTGTTCGCCTTCTCCACGATGATCTCGTGGAGCTACTACGGCATGAAGGCAACGCGGTACCTGGCAGGCGACAGCGTGGCGGCGGAGAACATCTTCAAGTTGGTGTTCTGCATCTTCGTCGTGATCGGCTCTTCGCTGGCCCTCGGCCCGGTGATCGGCATCTCCGACTCGATGATCTTCCTGATGGCCATCCCCAACGTGCTGGGGCTGTACCTGCTGGCGAAGGTCGTCAAGAAGGAGATCACCGAGTACCGACAGCAGTTGAAGGACGGCGAGATCGTCCGGGTGAAGTAGACGATGCGCGAGACGTGGAGGAATCCGACCCCTTAGTGGCGCATATCCTCCACGTCTCGCGCTCGGGCGACGCGATGGCCGCCGGCCCCCGCGCTGCAGTGCGTTCCAGTGCGACGCTGAATCGCCCCTACAGCCCTATGACGCTGCACCGTGCCGCGCCCGCTGAGGAAGCGCAGGGGGCCCCTGGCCGCAGTTGCGCAGCCGACACCTCACTGCCGGTAAGGCACCACACTCCCGATTGCGGGTCTGACGTGTCTGCGGGTGGAGCGAGCGGGCCGCCTGGGGCCCGGGTCGCGTCCCCGGTCTGCGGTGGGTCCCGATGCGTGGACGGCCTCATCCCTCCGCGGCCGGCGGACGTCTGCACCGGGCGCGGGGGCGGAGCGGCAGGTGTGCGGACCAGGTCTGCACCCGGTTCGGGGGTTTGCACCCGGCGCGGGGGCGGAACGGCCGGTGTGCGGACCAGGTCTGCACCCGGTTCGGGGGTTTGCACCCGGCGCGGGGGCGGAATCGCTCCAATCGGGCCTCAGAACCCCCGCCCCGGGTGCAAACCCCCATGCCGGGTGCACAGTTGCCGCCCCGGAGGCGCTCTCAGCCCCCGCCCCGGGTGCAAACCCCCGCAACGGGTGCACAGTTGCTCCAACGGGCGCCGACCGAACCCGCGGACGCGGCCTCGCGCGAGCGCTACGGCCGCGAGAGCGGCCGACGCGCCTACTGGCCGCGAGTCGAGAGACGCCGCTCCGTGATGATCGCCAGTCGTGACAGCGTGAGGTTGACCGCGAGGTAGATGAGCAGCGTGACCAAGAACAGCGGTAGCCGGTACCGGTCGCCGAAGAAGCTGTAGTTGAGCTGCATCGTGCGCAGCAGTTCGGGGTACCCGACGATGAAGCCGAGGGAGGAGTCCTTGAGCAGTACGACCAGTTGGCTGATCAGGCTGGGCAGCATGTAGCGCACGACCTGCGGCATCTGGATGATCCGCAGGGACTGCCAGCGGGTGAGGCCGATCGCCGTCGCCGCCTCCGACTGGCCCTTCGGCAGGGCAGCAAGGCCAGCGCGGAGGATCTCGGCAATGATGGCGGCGTTGTAGAAGACCAGACCGAAGACGACGGCGGTGAAGGCCGACAGGCCGAACGCCAACAGGCCGAAGAACATCATGAGCAGCACCGGCATGCCGCGCAGGAACTCGATGACAACCACCGTGGGCCGACTGATCCAGGGCGACCCGGAGACGCGCAGCAGAACAAGGGCGAACGCGAGGATCAGGGCGAGCGGCGCTGCCACGACAGCGGCCAGCAGGGTGGCCCGAAGTCCGCGCCACAACGATGACCAGACCGCTTGGGCCGTTTGGCCCTTGGGCGGGTCGATGAAAACCAACCAGCGATCGTCGAACAGTCCGCGGTTGGCCATTCCGATGACCATGACGACAAACCCGACCAGCAGCAGCAGACCGACGGCCAGGGACGCGTAGCGCTCGATGCGCCGAGTCCTGGGACCCGGTTCGTCGTAGAGGACACTGCTCATCGGCTGAACACCACCCTGCGCTCGATGCGGCCAGCGATGGTGCCAGAAGGGATGGTGATGAGCAGGTAGAACGCGGCCACTCCCAGCAGCATGAGCAGCACATCGGCGGGGTAGTCACGGGCGAGGGCGCGGCCCGTGGCGGTGAGTTCGACCACGGCGAATCCCGCGGCGACCGAGGTGTTCTTGGTCAGGGCGATGAGCACGTTGATCAATGGCGGCACGACGGAGCGCAGGGCTTGCGGCAGCACGACCAGGCGAAGCGTTCCGACCGCCCCCAGACCGATGGCGCGCGCAGCCTCGGCCTGACCGATACCGACGCTGTTGATGCCCGACCGCACCGCCTCGCAGACGAAGGCCGAGGTGTACACCGTGAGCGCGATGATCGCGGGGACCACCCCCAGGGGCAGGATGAAGCCCATCGCCGGTAGCACGAACACGAAGAAGACGAAGACCAGCGTGAGCGGCGTGTTGCGCCCCACCTCGACGAACACCGTGCCAACCGCGCGCAGCGATGCCAGCGGGCTCACCCGGAACGCAGCAAGGACGGTGCCCAGGATCAGCGACAGCAACCCGGACACCACGGCGAGGAACAGCGTCATGCGGAAGCCCTCGAGCAGCCTGGGCAAGGCCTCGATCACCGACTCCATGTCCACCTCAATCGCCCAGCGGCGGACCGGCCATCATCGGCTCGGCCCGCCGCCTTGCGTACGTTTCGCCGTCAGTAGCGATCGATGACTGGAGCAGTCGGCGTCGGCAGCACCTCGCCCGCCGTGGCGCTCCACGCCTGCTCCCAGCGGCCGTCCGCGAACGCCTCCTCCAGCACGTCGTTGATGAACGCGCGGAAGTCGTCGTCACCCTTGGCGACGCCGATGCCGTACGGCTCGGCCGTGAACGGGTCACCAACGACCTTGAAGTCGTCTGGGCTCTCCGCCACATAGCCGGCCAGAATCACGTTGTCCGTGGTCACCGCATCGACCTGCCCGTTGCGCAGCGGATCCAAGCAGTCGGTGTAGGCGGCGAAGGTGCGCAGCGTCGTTTCTGGGAAGTCGGTCTCGATCTTCTGCGCGGGCGTTGAGCCGTCCACCGAGCACACCGTCTTGCCGGCCAAGTCATCGGGCCCGTTAATGGTGTCCTCGTCGACACGTACCATCAGCGACTGCCCGGCCTCGTAGTACGGCCCGGCGAAGTCGATGACCTCCTTGCGGGCGTCGTTGATCGTGTAGGTGGCCACGACGAAGTCCACCCGGCCGTCCTGGATGAACGGCTCCCGGTTGGACGAGACCGTCTCCACCCAGTCGATGTTGTCCTCGGAGATGCCGAGTTCCGATGCGATGATCTTGGCAATCTCGACGTCGAAGCCAACAGGGCTGCCGTCGGGGCCCTGCAGTCCGAACAGCGGCTGGTCGAACTTGGTGCCGACCGTCACCGAGCCGGACTCCGCCAGTTCGGCCATCGTGGTGCCCGCCTCGAACTCCGGCACCTCACCGGCATCGGCACTGTCACTGTCGGAGCCGCCGCACGCTGCCAGGGCGAGCCCCAGGACCAGCGTTCCAGCCGTCATTGTCGTGCGCTTCCACATGGTGTCTCCCTTTCGGTGGGTGGTGGATTACTGCGTCAAGATCTTGGACAGGAAGTCTCGGGCGCGCTCGCTCTTGGGGGCGGTGAAGAACTCCTCCGGGGTGGCCTGCTCGACGAGGAACCCGTCAGCCATGAAGACCACCCGATCGGCGGCCTGGCGCGCGAAACCCATCTCGTGCGTCACCACGACCATCGTCATCCCGGCGCCGGCCAACTCGACCATGACGTCGAGCACCTCGTTGATCATCTCCGGATCCAGCGCCGAGGTGGGCTCGTCGAAGAGCATCACCTTGGGATGCATGGCGAGCGCCCGTGCGATCGCGACCCGCTGCTGCTGCCCGCCGGACAGTTGGGCCGGCAGCTTGTCCGCCTGGTCGGCCACCCCGACCCGGTTGAGCAGGTCCATCGCCTCGGCCTTGGCCTGGTCGGCTTTGACGCCGAGCACCCGGGTCGGCCCCAGGGTCACGTTCTGCAGCACGGTCTTGTGCGCGAACAGGTTGAAGGATTGGAACACCATGCCGACCTCGGAGCGCAGGCGGGCCAGCGCCTTGCCCTCCGCCGGCAGTGGCTCCCCGTCCACCAGGATGGTGCCGGAATCGATAGTTTCCAGGCGGTTGATCGCTCGGCACAGCGTCGACTTGCCGGAGCCCGAAGGGCCGATCACGACGAGGACCTCGCCTTGCACGACGGTGAGGTTGATGTCGTTGAGGACGTGCAGCTCTCCGAAGTACTTGTGCACTGCGCGCAGTTCGACCAGGGGCCGTGCGGACGCCATGGCGTCGCCGGGGCCGAGCGCGTCAGGACTCGCCATTGGCCAATGCTAGGGGTGTCTCGCGGCCCGCTCCGCGCTTCACCGCCGCGCCACGCCGCAGTAGTCTGCCCGGACCCGATCCCGCAACCTGCCCAGCAGTTGACCCCCGGCACACTGGACGTCATGTCCGACGTACTGCTGTTCTCCTACGGGACGCTGCGCCAGCCCGAGGTGCAGGTGGAGATCTTCGGCCGCCGGATGGACGGCGCGCCCGATGCGGTCGTGGGCTACGTCCGCTCGGAGGTTCGCATCACCGACCCCGACGTGATCGCCGCCTCCGGCACCGCTATCCATCCGATCCTGATGCCCAGCGACGATCCGCACGCGGAGGTGCCGGGCACTGTGTTCCGGCTGTCGGCCGCCGACCTCGCGGCCGCGGACCGATACGAGGTTGCCGACTACACCCGCATCGAGGTGCCGCTGCGCTCCGGTGCGCGGGCATGGGTGTACGTCTTCGCCGGGTCTGCGTAGCGGCCGGGCCGGCCGCTCATGCGAGCGGGTCGCGCTCCCGGTAGCGGTCCGGCCGGAAGCCGTGCGCGATGCCCCACAGAGCCGCCTCGGTGCGGCTGTGCACATCGAGCTTGCGATACAGCGCCTTGGTGTGGGTCTTCACCGAGTTTGGGCTGAGGTACATGATGTCGGCGATGTCGCGTGTGGCGCGGCCCTGGGTGATCAGCGCCAGGACTTCGCTCTGCCGCTCCGTGAGGCCGAGTGAGCGGCCCGGCCAGTCACGGGCGGACGACTGCGAGGTCACCGGTTCCGACACCAGGAACTCGCCCTCGTGGATGCGGACCAGTGCATCGGCCAACTCCGCGGCGGGCAGAGACTTCGACAGGTAGCCGGCCACGCCCCGACTGCGCGCCACGGTCACCAGGCGTGCGTCGAAGTTCCAGGTGTAGATCGCCACCTTGCCGATGGTGGGGTCCCGCAACAGGGGGACCAGGTCGGCGTGGTGGACCTGGCCCTGCGCGAAGGTGTCGTACAGGGCGATATCGACCGGCTGCATCGGATGCACGTTGGCGTCGATCTCGGCGATGGCGACGCGTTCGGAGAACGGCTCCAGCATGTGCGCGACACCGGCGACGACGACCTCGTAGTCGTCGACCACGGCGATCGACACGGTCACTGCTGCCCGCCCTCCACGCCGCGAGTCTGTCACACCACCCGGCCCGGGAAGCCGTCCCACAGGCTTCACCCTGATGTGTGAAGACGCAGTCCGCCCGACCGTGCCAACGTGGGAACCGCGCCCCACTGCCGTCGAGAGGCGGTGCGGGATGCCGACGCGGCCGTTGTGCGGGGATGACCTCGAACGGGCACTGCGTCGATCGACAACAGGAGGTATGTGCGATGGGTATCGCAGACAAGATCACTCACAAGGCTGAGGAGCTCTCCGGCAAGGCCAAGGAGACGGTCGGACGACTGACCGGCAACGAGAACGTGGCGGCGCAGGGCCACGCGGATCAGGCAGAGGCCGACATGCATCAGGCGGGCGACAAGATGCGCGACGCCAAGAACGACGCGGCCGAGGGCTTGCGGGACGCCAAGGACGACATCAGCGCCGCCGCACGGGACGCCAAGGATCGCGTCTCCGAGGCCGCCGACCACGTCAAGCCCGGCAACGAGTAGCAGCCGGCAACCGTTCCGCGCACAGCGCAGCGGTGCGCCGACACCGTTCCGCGCACAGCGCAGCGGTGCGCCGACCCGATCCGGAGCACCGCTGCGCTACGTCGCGTTGAAGTACTTCGCCTCCGGGTGGTGCACGATGATCGCCGACGTGGACTGCTCCGGATGCAGCTGGAATTCCTCGCTCAGGCTCACGCCGATCCGCTCCGGCTTCAGCATGTCCATCAGGCCCACCTGCTGCTCCACATCAGGGCATGCCGGGTAGCCGAAGGAGTACCGCGACCCGCGGTAGCCCTGCTTGCCGATCAGCGTCACCATGTCGGCGTCGTCCTGCTCGGCCCAGCCGAGCTCGGAGCGCACCCGTGCGTGCCACATCTCCGCGAACGCTTCCGTCAGTTGCACCGACAAGCCGTGCAGCTCTAAGTACTCGCGATAGGCGTCCGCCTCGAACAGTCGCGCCGTCGAGCGTGAGGCGACCTCCCCCATCGTCACCACGGTCGCTGCCAGCACGTCGACCTCGCCGGATTCCTTGGACCGGAAGAAGTCCGCCAAGCACAGGCGCCGCCCGCGCCGCTGCCGCGGGAAGGTCCAGCGCACCCACTCCTTGCCGGCCTGCTCATTGTCCGGGTGGAGCACCACCAGATCGTTGCCCTCGGAGTAGCACGGGAAGTAGCCGTACACCGCGGCCGGCTCCATGAGGCCCTCGGCGCGGATCCGGTCCAGCCACATGCGCAGCCGCGGTCGGCCCTCGGTCGCCACCAGTTCCTCATACCCCGGGCCGTCGCCGCGGGTCGGCTTCAGCCCCCACTGCCCGACGAAGGTCGCACGCTCGTCCAGGTACGCCGCGATGTCGGCCAGGGGGACGCCCTTGACCACGCGGGTTCCCCAGAACGGCGGCCTCGGCACCGGATTGTCGGAGGCGACATCGGAGCGCTGCGTGTCCACGACCTCCGTGCCGGTCGCCGACCCGCCGGACTTTGCCCGCACCCGCCGACGACGCCGCTCCGGCAGCACCGCGTCCGGCTCCCCGCGCTTGATCGCCATCACCGCGTCCATCAGGCGCAGCCCCTCGAACGCGTCGCGGGCATAGCGCACCTCGCCGTGGAAGAGGTCCGCGAGATCCTCCTCGACGAAGGAGCGGGTCAGCGCCGCCCCGCCGAGCAGCACCGGCCACCGATCAGCGACCTCGCGGCGGTTCATCTCCTCGAGGTTCTCCTTCATGATGACCGTGGACTTCACCAGCAGCCCCGACATGCCGATCACGTCGGCCTTGTGCTCCTCAGCGGCTTCCAGGATGGCGTTCACCGGCTGCTTGATGCCGATGTTGACCACCTGGTAGCCGTTGTTGGACAGGATGATGTCGACGAGGTTCTTGCCGATGTCGTGGACATCGCCCTTGACGGTGGCCAGCACGATCGTGCCCTTGCCTGCCTCGTCGGCCTTCTCCATGTGCGGCTCGAGGTGTGCCACGGCGGTCTTCATGACCTCCGCGGACTGCAGCACGAAGGGCAGCTGCATCTGACCTGAGCCGAACAGCTCCCCGACGGTCTTCATGCCGGCCAGCAGGTGGGTGTTGATGATTGCCAGGGCGGGCTTCTCCGCCAGCGCGGCATCCAGATCGTCGAACAGGCCCTGCTTCTCCCCGTCGATGATGCGCCGCTCGAGTCGTTCGAACAGCGGCAAGGCCAACAGCGCGGCGGCCTTGTTCTCGCCGGCATCCGCCTGCACGCCCTCGAAGACGTTGAGGAAGTGCGACAGCGGGTCGTGGCGCAGGTTCCCCTCGTCGTCGTAGCTCCGCCGGTCCCAGATCAGGCCCAGCGCCGCCTCCCGCTGTTCGTCGGAAATGCGGTTCATCGGCAGGATCTTCGCCGCGTGGACGATCGCCGAGTCCAGGCCGGCCTGTTGGGCCTCGTGCAGGAACACCGAGTTCAGCACGATCCTGGCCGCCGGCGACAGGCCGAAGGAGACATTGGACAGGCCCAGCGTCGTCTGCACCTCGGGGTAGCGCTGCTTCAACTCGCGGATCGCCTCGATGGTCTCGATCGCGTCGCGACGGGTCTCCTCCTGGCCGGTCGCGATCGGGAAGGTCAGGCAGTCCACGATGATGTCGGAGACCCGCATCCCCCAGTTGTCGCGCAGGTCGCGGATCAGCCGATCGGCGACCCTGATCTTCCACTCCTGACTGCGGGCCTGGCCCTCCTCATCGATGGTCAGCGCGATGACGGCGGCCCCGTGCTCCTTGACCAGCGGCATGATCCGGCCGAACCGGGATTGCGGACCGTCGCCGTCCTCGTAGTTGACGCTGTTGATGACGGCACGGCCGCCGAGGGCTTCCAGGCCGGCCTGCAGCACCGCGGGCTCGGTGGAGTCCAGCACGATCGGCAGCGTCGAGGCGGTCGCGAACCGGGCGGCCAACTCCCGCATGTCGGCCACTCCGTCCCGGCCCACATAGTCCACGCACAGGTCGAGCATGTGGGCGCCGTCGCGGATCTGGTCCTTGGCGATCTCGACGCAGCGCTCCCAGTCCTGCGCGAGCATGGCCTCCCGGAACGCCTTGGAGCCGTTGGCGTTGGTGCGTTCGCCGATGGCGAGGTAGGCCGTGTCCTGCCGGAACGGCACCGACTGGTAGAGCGATGCGGCGGCCGGTTCGTGCCCGGGAGCCCGACGCGGCACCGGACGGCCGCGCACCGCCTGGACGACCTGCCGCAGATGCTCCGGCGTGGTGCCGCAGCAACCGCCGACCAGCGACAGGCCGTAGTCCTCGGTGAACTGCTGGTGCGCCTGCGCCAGTTCCTGCGGGGACAATGGGTAGTGCGCTCCGTCGGAGGTCAGCACCGGCAGTCCGGCATTCGGCATCGCCGAGACCCCGATCGTGGCGTGCTGGGAGAGGTAGCGCAGGTGCTCGCTCATCTCCGTCGGGCCGGTGGCGCAGTTCATCCCGATGAGCTCGATGCCCAAGTCCTCCAGTGCCGTCAGCGCCGCGCCGATCTCGGAGCCGAGGAGCATCGTCCCGGTGGTCTCCACCGTGACCTGGGCGAAGATCGGGATGTCGACCCCGGCGGCGGCAGCGGCGTGCTTGGCGCCGACGATGGCGGCCTTCGCCTGCAGCAAGTCCTGGGCGGTCTCGATGAGCAGCGCGTCGGCGCCGCCGGCTATCAGGCCCGCCGCGCACAGGGTGTAGGCGTCGCGCAAGTCGCTGTACGGGGCGTGGCCGAGGCTCGGCAGCTTGGTGCCCGGCCCCATGGACCCCAGGACCCACCGCGGGGCGCCGGCTGTGGCGTACTCATCGGCCGCTTCCCGCGCGACGCGCGCCCCGGCCTCGGCGAGTTCGTAGATGCGATCGGCGATGCCGTACTCGGCCAGGTTGGGCAGATTGGCACCGAACGTGTTGGTCTCGATGCAGTCCACACCTACTTCGAGGTACTCCCCGTGGACGGCCTTGACGATGTCCGGCCGGGTCACGTTGAGGATCTCGTTGCATCCCTCGTGGCCCTCGAAGTCGCTCAGCGTCGGGTCGGCGGCCTGCAGCATCGTGCCCATGGCGCCATCGGCCACCACGACCCGGGTGGCCAGGGCTTCGCGGAGGGCGGCGATGCGGGCGGCGTCGTACACACGGACTCCTCGGTTCGGCAGCGCCTACCAGCCTACGGGTGGCAGGCCGTGACGCTGCAGCGACAGCCGGGATACAGCCCAATCGAAGAACGGATCGACCGCCGGGGCTGGGAGCAGGCGGCAGCACGCTCGCCGGGCCGCTGCAGTCAGGCCCGGGTCTGGCCAACCCTGCGCCCCTCGCCAACCGGGCGCCCGCGCCAGGCCGTGCGACCGGGCCAGGCGTGGCGACCGGGCCAGGCCGTGCGACCGCGCCAGGCCGTGCGACCGCGCCAGGCGTGGGACCGGGCCGGGCCGTAGATCGATGGTGCTCCGCGGGCGCCATCTGCGCCGGACTGCGCAGCGGGCGGAGTGCACCTAGCCTGAGAACATGGCTCCCGGCGCCACCATCCCGCTGTTCCCCCTCGGCTCGCCACTGTTCCCCGGCATGGTGCAGCAGTTGCACATCTTCGAACCCCGCTATCGCGCGCTCGTCGCCGACCTGCTCGAGGGCGCGGAGTCGGGTTCCCCTGCGATCTTCGGCGTGGTCGCCATTCGCGAGGGCTTCGAGGTCGGCCAGGACGGGGCGAAGGCACTGGCCGACATCGGCTGCGTGGCCGAGGTGCGCGGCGTGGTGACGCTGCCGGACGGGCGGTTCGAACTCCTGATCGTGGGTTTCCAGCGGTTTACGCTCGATGCCGTCATCGACGATGTCACCCCGTACCTGCAGGCACAGGTGGGCTGGATCCCGGAACTGCGCGGCGAGGAGGCCGACGAGTTGGCCGATCAGGTCCGCGCAGCGTTCGCTGCCTATCGGGCGGAACTGGCCAGCAACGGCGGCGACGACGAAGCTGACGACCTGCCCGACGACGCAACCCTGCTGTCGTACGCGGTGGGGGCCGCGGTCGGGCTGCCCGAGGCCGACCGGCAGCGTGTGCTGGCGGCTGCGAACACCACCGAGCGCCTCCGTCTGCTCCTGTCGCTGCTGCGCCGCGAGCGGGGCATGCTCGATCGGTTGCACGCAGTTCCTGCCCGGGGTCTCCTCGGGATGCCGGTATCCCCGAACTAGGGCAGTTCTGCACCGGGGTCAGTGCGCGGCACAACGAATCGGCCTGCGCCGGCGTCGCTGCGCTCCACTCCGGCGCCAGCGCAACTCCGCGGCGCTGCGTTCCACGCCTGGCCCAGCGCTACTCCGCGGCGCTGCGTTCCACGCCTGCGCCGGCGCTACTCCGCGGCGAGGCTCTCCAGGCCGCTGTTGGACTCTTCCGGCTCCTCAGACTCCAGCGTGTCCGGCACCAGCTCCGCCAGCGGGATCGCCCGGTCGCTGATGCCGGCCACCAGCGCCCCGGAGGCGAACAGCACGTTGGACAGCAGCGAGAACACGAACAGCAGCGCCAGCGGGATCGCCAGGGCGCCGTACTCCGGCTTGTCCAGCGACCACGTGATGATCGCGGAGAGCAGCTGCTTGATGATGAGCGTGGCGACCGCCCCGATCAGGCTGGCGATCAGCCGCGGCCGCGGCCGCGGCGTGATGCCGCCGAGCCGGCCGAGCAGGAACCACAGGATGAACGTGTCCAGCGCGTACCCCACGACCAAACCCGCCGCCGTCAGTGAGATTCTCGCAGCATCGCCGGTGATCCCGATTGTCTCGAACAGTTCGTCCAGCAACCCTGAGGTCAGACTCGCCGAGGCAAACGAGAGCAGCACCAGTGGCGCCACGATCAACAGGATCCCGGCCGCGCGCACCTTCGCGATCACGAACTTGCGGGGGTCGGGCGGCGCCCCGTAGATCAGATGCAGCGACTTGCTGGCGCCGGTCACCGACTTCAGGCTGGAGTACAGCATCAGGACCAGACCCACGGCCCCAGCGGTGGCGCCCGTGGCCCGCAACTGGTCCGGGTCGATGCCTTCATCGCCCACCAGCCCCGGCAGCGCCTCCTCCAGGGTCTCGGTCAGCCATTTCGAGATCTCGTCCGCCCCCACCACGGCGATGACGCCGTAGGCGAACGCGAGGATCGACAGCAACGACAGGAACAGGTAGTAGGCGCTGCCGGCGGCGAGCAGCCCGACGTTGGCATGGCTATAGCGACGCATGGCCCGGTAGCCGACACCACCGACCTGGTACTCGTCGAGCTTCTCGGCGTACTTCGGCACCTCGCGCTGGGGTGGGTCATTCGGCGCGCCAGTGATCGGCGGCGGTGCTGCGACGGGCATAGCCACTCCAGTCGGTCCGCGGGGACGGAATGCCGACAAGCGTAGTAAGCACTGCCCGCACCTAGAGGGTCAATCGAGGGCTTGGAAGACCTCGTACACCATGAAGGCCGGCCAGAAGAGGCCCTGCACCAGGGCGAGCAGGTACTCCCACCAGACATCGGCCTGCTGCCAGAACCAGACCAGGGCTCCGAACATGCCGAACCCGTAGATGGCGCCTCCACCGGCAGCGGCGCCGGCGTTGTTGTTGCTCATGCCCCCATTGTGGGTCCCGATGCCGCTACCAGCCCATGGCCCAACGGCCGGTCTCGCGGGGCAGACTCCCCCTATGCAGGAGTTTGCGTTCCCGGGCACCGACGGCACCCGATTGGTCGGCTGGCACAACGAAGGTGCCGGCCCTCGCGTCCTGCTGTGCAACGGACTCGCGGCACCGGCGCAGTGCTGGCCCGGGCTGCTGGAACCCGACTGCGGTTACGAGGTCGTCAGCTGGCACATGCGCGGATTCCTCGGCTCCGACCGGCCCGGACGCCTGGAGCAGGCTGGCCTGCAGGTGCAGAGCCGCGACGCGGTTGCGCTGCTCGATCACCTCGGCTGGGCGGATGCGTTGTTCCTGGGCTGGTCGTTCGGCGTGAACATGGCGGCAGAGGTCGCGCTGGAGGAGCCCGCTCGGGTGTCGGGCCTGGTCGCGGTGGCCGGAGTGCCGGGCGGGACGTTCCACGCGCTGCTGGGCCGCAACCCCCTGCCCCCGGAAGTCCGCAAGGCACTGGGCCTGACCGGTACGGCGGTGGGTGAGTCCCAAGCGTGGGGCATCAACCTGATCGCAGGCCACATGCCGAGCGCCTCCCTGGTGGCAGAGGCGCTGATCCGCACCGGCTTCATCTCCGGCGCTGCGGCGCGCCGGGACGTAGCGGCCATGGTGGAGCCGTACTTCGGCCATGACTTCGGCTGGTACTTCAAGACCGCACGACTGCTGGCAGCCCACGATCCCCTGGACGTCAGCGCCATCAACGTCCCCGTCGAGGTCCTGGTCGGGCGGTCCGACACGGTCACCGACCCGCGCGCGGTGGAGCGATTCGGCCTGGAGTTGCCCGACGCCGAGGTGCTCGTCATGCCCGGCACCCACTTCCTGCCCATCGAGCACCCGGCGGAGATCATCGCCGCCCTGGACCGCCTCCGGGCCCGCATCACCGGCGGCTGAGCGGGGGCTCGGCGCGGCGCTGCGGGTGGATCGGCGCGGCACGGTGGGTGGTGGCGGGGCGGCGTCGCGGGGCGGGGCGCGGCGGGGCGGGGCGCGGCGGGGCGCGGCGGGGCGCGGCGGGGCGCGGCGGGGCGCCGCGTCGGGCGTCGGCGCGGCGTCGGCGCGATGGCGTGCGGCATGCTGGCAGTGATCGCAACGAGTCCCAGTAGTGGCGCCGTGGAGCGTCGCCAGCAACGCTATCCGGCGCATCGCGACCCAGGGTGTGCTGCTTCGGGCGGCGGCTGGGGGTGGGCGCCCTTCCGGGGGTGTGGGGGGTATCGCGGCTCCTTCGCGCGGGGAGGGAACTGCAATTCCTGCTGGTGTCGGCGCCCTGTGCGGGGGCTCAGGACCTTCCCCCAAGAGCGACTGTGCATCTGGGACGAGGGCTGATGGGCACCCCCGTAGAGCGCCGGTGCACCCATTGCGGTGGTTTGCACCCGGGACGGGGGCTGAGAGCCCCTCCAGTGCGGCAACTGTGCACCCGGTTCGGGGGTTTGCACCCGAGACGGGGGCTCTGGAGCCGGAATCCGGCCGGTTCCGCCCCCGCGCCGGGTGCAAACCCCCGAACCGGGTGCAGACCTGCCCCGCACGCTGACCGATTCCGCCCCCGCGCCGGGTGCAACCCCCGAACCGGGTGCAGACCTGCCCCGCACAACGGAGGCTCCGCACACCGGACCTGCCCCGCACAACGGAGGCTCCGCACGCCGGGTCGCTCCGCACGCCTCCCGCTACGCCGGCGGCCTACCCCCCGCCTCCCGCTCCCCCAGCTGCAAGGGCGGCGACTTCGTCGAGGGCGTCGACGCCGCCGAGGCGGTAGGCGATCCAGTTGTCCTGGCCGGACGCCCGACGCGTGGCGAGGTCGTCCGCCCATTCGGCGCGCAGCACAGCGATCGCAGCCGCCGCATCGGCGTCCCCGCGGCGCAGGGAACGGCGCAGCGCACGCATCGACGCCCACCGGCCCTCCGGGTACTTCACGCCGGGGATCCGCTCCCCGCTGCGGCTCACCGAGCACAACGAGGCTCCCTCGGTCGCAGATGCCATTGCGGCGGCGGCCGCGTCGGCGCGGGACTCGATGGCGGCGAGCAGCTCCGACCGGTTCACGCCCTGCCGCGCGCCTCGCGGTAGCGCGCCACGGTGGCCGTCGTCGCGGCGTCCTGGTCCTCCGGAGCGGGGGCGCCGTCGATGAGCTGCGGGGCAACCTGATCGGCGAGCAGCTTGCCCAGTTGCACGCCCCACTGGTCGAACGGCCCGATCCCCCAGACCGCGCCCTGCACGAACACCAGGTGCTCGTACAGCGCCACCAGCGCACCGAGCAGGCGCGGGCTGAGCTGCTGACCGGTGATCACCGAGCAGGGGCGGTTGCCGGGCATCACCTTGTGCGGGACGAGGTCGGCCGGGGTGCCGTCGGCGATGACCTGTTCCTGCGAGCGGCCCAGCGCGAACACCGCGGCCTGGGCCACCGCGTTCGAGATGAGCAGATCGTGCATGTTGCCCACCTCCGCCAAGGGTTCGGCGAAGAAGATGACATCGCTGGGGATGACGTCGGTGCCTTGGTGGATGAGCTGGTAGAACGAGTGCTGACCATTGGTGCCGGGCTCGCCCCAGTAGATGGCGCCGGTGGGCACCTCGACCGGGGATCCGTCGATCTTGACCGACTTGCCGTTGGACTCCATCGTCAACTGCTGCAAGTACGCCGGGAATCGCAGCAGGTACTGCTCGTACGGCAGGACCGCCACGGTGGGCAGGCCGAGGATGTCGCGGTTCCACACGCCCAGCAGGCCCAGCAGCACCGGCAGGTTCTCCTCGAACGGCGCCTCAGTGAAGTGCACGTCCATGTCGTGGAACCCGGCCAGCAGCTCGCCGAAGCCTTCCGGACCGATCGCCAGCATGGTGGACAGCCCGATCGCGGAACCCATGGAGTAGCGGCCGCCGACCCACTCCCAGAAGCCGAACATGTTGGCCGTGTCGATGCCGAACTCGGCGACCTTCTCCGCGTTGGTGCTCAGCGCGACGAAATGCTTGGCGACATCGACGTCCTCCCCCAGCCCCGCCCGCAGCCAATCCCGCGCAGCGCGGGCGTTCGCCATCGTCTCCTGGGTGGTGAACGTCTTGCTCGCCACGATGCACAGCGTGGTGGCGGGGTCGAGGTCGAGTAGCTTCTCGTGCACGTCGGTGCCGTCGACGTTGGAGACGAACCGGAAGGTCAGGCCGCGATCGGAGTACGCCTTCAGCGCCTCATACGCCATGACGGGCCCCAGGTCCGACCCGCCGATGCCGATGTTGACGACGTTCGTGATGGGCTGGCCGGTGTCTCCCAACCACTCCCGGGCCCGCACCCGGTCGGCGAAGACCGCCATCCGGTCGAGCACCTCGTGCACATCGCTGACCACATCGACGCCCTCGACGACGAGCGTGTCGCCCTTGGGCCGGCGCAGTGCGGTGTGCAGCACCGAACGGTTCTCGGTGACGTTGATCCGGTCGCCGCGCAGCAGCGCCGCCACCGCATCGCGCAGGCCGATCTCCTCGGCCAGCGCGACCAGCGCCTCGATGACGTCGTCGTTGACCCGCTGCCGGGAGTAGTCCAGCGTCAGGCCGGCGCCGGTGGACACGTACCGCTGCGCTCGGGACGGGTCGCCGGCGAGCAGGTCGCGGATGTGCTCGGCACCCACCACCTCGCCGAGTCGCTCCAACCGCTGCCATGACTGCAGATCGCGGAGATGCACGCTGGCTCCTTCTTCCCGTGGCCGATGGTGGTGCAAGCCTTCCACGGCGCCCGACTGCCTTGCCACCCGTCGCAGATTCGGCACAGGGCAGACTAGGAGCGGTCGCCGTTGAGGAGCATCCATGCTGAAGATATCGCTGCGCAGCGTCCTGTCGCACAAGCTGCGGTTGGCGCTGACCGCCATCGCGGTGGTGCTCGGGGTGGCCTTCGCCTCCGGCATGCTGATGCTGACCAACGCGCTGGACCGGACGTTCCTGGACATCTTCGAGAGCAACGCCCAGGACGTGCTCGTGATCCCGCAGCCCGCGGTGGAGTCCGACATCACCCAGGACGTGGGCGACCAGGCTCCGCTGCTGGTGGATGACGCGGTCGTGGAGCAAGTGCGCGGCGTCGAGGGCGTCGCGGTCGCCGCGGGCGGGATCAGCGCCAACGGGGCCTACCTCATCGATAGCGACGGCGATGTCGTCGGCGCCGTCGGCCCGCCCGCGCTGGGCGTCGAGTGGACGGCCGAGGAGGAACTGCGCCCGGCACAGCTCGTGGAAGGCAGTGCACCGAGCGAGCAGTTCGACGTCGTCGTCGACCAGGTGACCTTCCCGAAGCTCGGCCTGGAGATCGGCGACCCACTGGCCGTCCTCACGCCCGGCGGCCAGGTGGACACCACCCTGGTGGGCATCTTCCGCTTCGGGGAGTCGGGGGGCCTGGCCGGCGCCACGGTCACCGCGTTCCTGCCCGAAACCGCCCAGCAACTGTTCGCCGAGCCCGGCAAGTGGCAGTCCATCGCGATCGACACCGCCGAGGGCTACACCGACGAGGAGGTCGCCGCGGCTGTCGGGGGCTTGTTGGGCGAGGAGTACCTGGTCCAGACCCGGGAGGAGCAGGTCGAGGCCAGCGTCGGGGCACTGCGCGAAGGGCTGGGCTTCCTGTCGGCGATCCTGCTCGGGTTCGCCGGGATCTCGCTGTTCGTCGCCGCGTTCCTCATCTACAACACCTTCTCCATGCTCGTCGCGGCGCGGGGCAGGGAGATGGCGCTGCTGCGCGCCGTGGGTGCCACGAGGCGGCAGGTGCTCGGGTCGGTGCTGATGGAAGCGGTGCTGCTGGGCCTGATCGCGGCCGGCGTGGGAGTGGCTGTCGGCTACGGCCTGGCGCTGCTGCTGGAGGCCGGTGTGAGCGCGCTGGGGCTGGATCTGTCCGCCGGCATCACACCGACACCCAACGCAATCATTCTCGCCCTGGTCACCGGACTCACGGTCACCGTGGTCTCCGCCGTCGCACCGGCGCTGCGCGCGTCCCGGATCCGACCACTGGAGGCACTGCGCCAGGCCGGCACCACCGCCGACCGGCCCAGCCTGGTCGTCAGCGTGCTGGGCGTCCTGGCGCTGGCCGTGGCCGCGGTCCTGTTCGGACCGAGCCTCGTCGCCGCCGAGCCGAGCGCCGGCCGCACGGCGATCGGCGCCCTGGTGCTGCTGCTCGCCGGCATCCTGCTGGCTCCGGTCCTCGCCGTCGGCTTCGCGAAGCTGATGACCCGGCCGATGGGGCTGTTGGGCGGCGTATCCGGTCGGATCGCCGGTCGCAACGCCTCGCGGTCGCCCCGTCGGGTCGCTGCCACCGCATCCGCCCTCATCGTCGGCCTGGCGCTGGTCAGCGGGGTCACCGTCATCGTCGCCTCGGCCCAGCAGTCGATCGAGGACCTGGTGGACTCGGCCTTCGGTGCCGAACTGGTGGTCTCCACGCCGACCGGCCAGCCGTTCGCGACGGCCATCGGGGACGGGATGGAGCAGATCGAGGGCGTGGAGTACGTGGTGCGGCAGTCGGTGGGACCGGCCCAGATCGACGGGGACACCGTCGCGGTGACCGCGATCGGGGGCGGACCGATCTCGGCGGTGTTCAGCGTCACCACGCTGCAGGGCGACCTAGCGGCACTCGGTTCCGGCACCACGGTCATCGGGGAAGACTTCGCCCGAGACCGCGGACTAGGGCTCGGCGACTCCACCGCCGTGCTGTTCCCCTCCGGCGAGGAGCGCACCCTGCAGGTCGTGGCCATTTACGAGCCGAACGTGCTGTTGGAGGGCCTGATCCTGGATCTGGGCGACTACCGGGAGGTCGGGGGCGCCGCGCAGGACACCGTGCTGTTCGTCACCCTGGCCGAGGGCGCCGACAGCGCGACGGTGGTCGCCGAGGTGGACACGGCGGCCGAGGCCAATCCGCTGCTGCAGGTGGCCGATCAGACCGCCATCAAGGAGCAGAACTCGGCGCAGCTGGAGCAGCTGCTCTACATCATCTACGCCATGCTCGGCCTGAGCATCATCATCGCCGCACTCGGCGTGGTCAACACCATGGTGCTATCGGTGCTGGAGCGGACCCGGGAGCTGGGGATGCTGCGGGCTGTCGGGGCGGGCCGGCGCCAGGTGCGCCGCATGGTCCGGTGGGAGGCGGTGCTGGTCTCGATGCTGGGGGCATTGGCGGGGATCGGGATCGGCGTGCTGGCCGGGGTGGGGCTGCAGCGGGCGCTGGCCGACTCCGGGATCGATCAACTGGTCATCCCGCCGGGGACCTTCATCGTGCTGCTGGTGGCGGGGCTGCTGATCGGCGTGCTGGGTGCCGCGTTCCCGGCGCGGCGGGCGACCAAGCTCAACATCCTCGACGCGATCGCCACCGAGTAGGAACTACGTGGCCACCGGCTGGATCTGCGGGTCGGTGCGCAGGTAGGCCATGAGGTTGGGCGGCCGGTAGTCCGCATCGCCCTGTGTGCGCTCGACGGCGCTGGCGGCGACGTATTCGCTGTCGGGGTGCTGCACGCCGATGGGCCGGTAGTGCGGGGGCAGCAACGTGTAGGCACCGGTCCTGGAGTCGTGCAGGACGCCCAGGGCGTCCTGATCCAGCTCCGGTCGGCCCGGGCGGAACGCCAGTCCGCACTCGGCGGCGCGATCCATCATCCAGCGCAGCGCGATATCGGACAGCCCGGTCTGCGGGTAGCCGCCGCCGACGTCGCAGTGCACCCCGGAGAACCACACCTGTTCCAGCCGCTGCGAACCGACGCCGGGCCGCTGCTGCCACAGCGTGGGCTGGAACGGCTTGCGCAGCTCATCGATGGCCAGCGCCTGGAAGGCGTTGTCGATGAACGAGCTGAGCTCGGTGTCGTGAAAGGCCCAGCGCTTGTTGAAGGCATCGAAGATCGGGATCCCGCTGAGCGGAACGCCCAGGGCGCCTACGGTGTCCCAGACCCCGATGAACCTGATGCGGGTCTCGTGGGAGAACGAGCGGCGGAACAGTTCGGACTCGATGTCGCGCGGGTGGTTCGTCCGATCGCGGTACAGCTTGTAGGCGTCGTCCAGCCGTTGCAGGTGCGGCCGTCGCAGGATGCCGGCGTTGCGGATGAAGCCGGCGGTGCTGCGCGCGGTGTAGGCCCCGCGGGAGAAGCCGAACAGGTACAGCTCATCACCGGGCTCGAAGTGCTCGGCGATGAGCCGGTAGGCCTCCTTGACGTTGTCGGACAAGCCGTAGCCGAAGGCGCCGCCCCGGATCCGGTCCCACCTGCTCGTCCCTACCCCGCGCACATAGAACGTCTGCTGCGGAGTGCCATCGGCAGACTCCTCGGCAAGCGCCACGGCCAGTTTGGCGACGTTGGTGGAACACGGTTTGCCCTCGCAAACCTGATCGGCGGTGTTCCAGGTCCCGTCGCAGCAGACGACGATGCGCTTGGGCATGGCACGCTCCCCGCGGTGGTGGTCTTGCAGCGACGGTAGCGCGCCGCCGCCGATCCCGCGCGGTTCTGACCCCGATGCATGCAGCGGACGCCGGGCCGGCCTCGCCTTCCGAGGCCCGTCCCAGGCTGGGGACCGATCCCTCGAGCTCTGCGTGCTGCATCCGCAGCGGTAGCCGTCCGTTCGCGGGTCGCTGTCAGGCGGGATCGACGAGGTCGAGCTCGGCCAGATCGGCTCGCCAGCGGTCGATCGACTCAGCGTGCTGGTACGGCTGGTGCGACAGCCACTCCGACACTCGCAATCCGGGGAACTGGCGGCGGATGGTCTCCGCCGTCGCCCTGGCCCGTCGCGGCAGCCCGAGTTCGACTTGCGCGGCGGCCAGGACGAGCAGCGCCTCGATGTTCGCAGGCTGGTACTCCAGGACCGATTCGGCAGTGGCCGCGGCTTGCTCCGGGCGGGTACCGATGAGCAGCGAACTGGCCTTGACCGTCGGGTACCAGGGCTTGTTCACGGCGGTCAACCGCATCGCCCGGTCCATCAGGCCCACCGCCTCCTCCCACTCCCCCAAGTACCGCTTCAGGCTGCCCTCGAGCCCGTAGGTGACGTCGCAGGTCGGGCGCGTGATCTCCAGCCCGGCCACGGTCTGCACAGCTTCCTGGATATGCCCGGTGGACATCAGGACTGCGGCGACAACGGCCTGCCCGAGCCCCGTCGGATCACCGACCTGCCGGCCCCGCTCAGCCTGGGATCGGGCCAGTTCCAGCGTCTGCTCCGGATCCGGCGCCCAGCCGTGCGAGGCTCCCATCCAGTTCGCGAACGCGGCCAGCACCCAGCCATAGGGCATGTCCGGGTGACGTTCGGCCACCTCACCAAGCAGGGTGCGTGCCTGCTGCCATCCCTCGGCGGTGAAGGATCGCAGGTGGAACCATCCCATGTAGATCTTCTGGATCGACTCGGCGTCGCCCAGCTCCGCATACAGCCCGGCAGGAGCACCGGCGACGAGTTCGACCTCGACGGTGCGACCGACGCGCTCGGACAGCGCCTCGGACAGGTCGAGCAACTGCTCCACATCACCGGTCTCTTTGTGCGCCTTCACCACGTTCATCGTGGTCACGTCGAACAGCGTGGCGTGCACCCGCACCCGGTTCCCGATCTGGTACACGCCGCATTCGAGCATGTACCGGGCCTTCCCGCCCGCGTTGGCATCCGTGGTGTCGAGGACCTCCAACTCCGGGATGGCGGCGAGGCGGTGCAGCAGGTCCTCGCGGATCACCTGGCTCGCCGCTGCGATGTCGGGGGCAACCGACTCCGCGTGCAGCGGCAGCACCGCCACCGAGGGGAAGGCCAGCGCCAGCTCGGTGGGGATCTCCTCGGCGCCCTGCGTCGGCAGGTCGGCGAACTGGTAGACCTCCACCGGTTCCGGGATGTTTTTCAGCCTGCGGCTGCCCGCGGCGCGGAACCGCAGCGCGGGCTCATCGAGGGCGCGGTAGACCGTGCCGGACACCGACAGGCCGCCCGCGGGCGCCAGGGATTGGATGCGTGCTGCGATATTGAGCACGTCACCCTCGTAATTGCCCTGCGTGATGAGCGCCTCACCGGTCTCGATCCCCATCCGGAACCGCAGCCAGCGGGCCTGGGGGACGCCCGCGTTGGTCTGCTCCAGCGCCGTCGCGATAGCGATCGCTGCCCGGACGGCCGCGATGGGCCGGTCGAAGACCGCCATGAAGTTGTCGCCGACGAAGTTCACCAGTCGGCCCGCATGCGCATCGACCGTCGCCTCAACCAGTGCGCGGGCCGCGGACATCGCATCGGAGGTCGCATCGCGATCGTCGGCCATGAGGCGCGAGTAGCCAACGACATCTGCGTTGAGCGCGCTGAGCGCTACCCGTTCCCGTTCCGGCACGCCTCGAGGGTAGTCCCCGCCGATGAACACTGGCTGGCGGCACGAGCCTGCCCACCGCCGGTCAGCGCGACATCCGGCCTACCAGAACACCGCCAGCACGACGTTGACGATCGTCAGCCCTCCGATCGCCCCCCACACGCCGGTGCTGATCGCGTCCTTCTTCCGGTTGGCCAGCACGAGCCCGAAGACCACCAGCAGGACCGCCAGCTTCACGGTGATCTTGGTGTTGTTCGGCTCGTAGTCCTGGGCGTAGGCCAGTCCCACCAGCGCGACCCCGGTCACCAGCATGGTCAGCGAGCCGTGGAAGTAGCCGGGCGTGATGGATCTGGGCGGCTTCATCTGCACCAGGAACGACCCGAGCAGCGCTGCCAGACCGATGAAGTGCAGCACGAGCACTGCGTCGGCGATGTATTCGACCATGCCTCCAGGCTACGGAAGGCCCGCGGCGCTCAGGACGGCAGGACGACCCCTAGGAGGGCATCGACGGCCAGCCGAACCTGTTGCGGCGCGTCACGATCGCGTCCGCGGCCGGTGATCGCGTCCTGCGCCCAGACATCGACCGCACGCAGCGCCGCCGGGGCATCCAGGTCATCGCTGAGCCGCTCCCGCATCCTGGCCAGCAGCGCCTCGGCGCGGGGACCGCGGCCAGTGGCGAGGCCGGCCAGCCAGTGGTCGTACCTGGCCCGGGCAGCCGCCAGGTCCGCGTCGGTCCATTCCCAGTCGTCGCGGTAGTGATGGGCCAGCAGCGCCAGCCGGATCACCGCCGCCGGGATGCCCTGCTCCAGCAGTCGGGAGACGAAGACGAGATTGCCCCGGGACTTGCTCATCTTCTCCCCGTCGAGCCCGACCATCCCGACGTGGACGTAGTGCCGGGCGAAGCGGCGGCCGTCGGCGATGACCTCGCCCTGACTGGCGCCCATCTCGTGGTGCGGGAACGCCAGGTCACGCCCGCCGCCCTGCACGTCGAAGGTGACACCGAGGTACCGCTGAGCGATCGCCACGCATTCGATGTGCCAACCGGGTCGGCCATGGCCGAGCTCGGTGTCCCACGCCGGCTCATCGGGACGGGCTGCCTGCCAGAGCACCGGGTCCAACGGATCCCGCTTGCCCGGCCGCTGCGGGTCGCCGCCGCGTTCGGCGAACAGCGCCGCCATCGTGTGGCGATCCAGCCCGGACACCGCCCCGAACCTCGGATGGGCGCGCAGATCGAAGTAGGTGTCGCCGTCGACGGCGTACGTGGCACCCCGCCGACGCAGTTCCCCGATCGCGGCGCAGATCAGCGGCATCGCCTCCACAGCCCCGATGTAGTCGGTTGGCGGCAGGACGCGCAGCGCGGTCATGTCCCGCCGGAACAGCTCGGTCTCGCGCTCGGCGATGGCGCGCCAGTCCTCTCCGGTGGCCACCGCCCTTTCCAGCAACGGGTCGTCGATGTCGGTGACGTTCTGCACGTAGTGGACCGCATGCCCGGCATCCCGCCATGTCCGGTGCACCAGATCGAAGGCCAGGTAGGTCATGGCGTGGCCCAGATGCGTGGCGTCGTACGGTGTGATGCCGCACGCGTACAGTCGTGCGGTCGGCCCCGGCGCAGTCGGCCGGACCTCGCGGGTGGCGGTGTCGAACAGGCGCAACGGCAGGCCGCGGCCGGGCAGCGACGGCACCGGCGGCGCCTCCCAGGAATGCATCCTGTCAGCGTATCGGGACCGGCACCCGGCCACGATTCACAGCGGCGGCCAGGGCAGCCTCGGCCACCCGGGCTCCGGGGACGGGTAGCAGCCCGCGGCCAGCAGCCCCGCCAGGCGGTCGCGGGTCGCTGCGATCTCGGCGTCCGCCAGGTGGGGCGACAGCGACTCGGCGACCGCGTCCCAGCGCTGCCACAGGCCTTCCAGGGCCCGCAACTCGCCCGCGGTGATCGGCTGCTCGGCGAAGCCCCACAGCACGGTGCGCAACTTGTCCTCGGCGTGAAAGGTCAGGCCGTGGTCGATCCCCCAGACCCGGTCGTCCGCGTCGCGCAGCAGGTGGCCGCCCTTGCGGTCGGCGTTGTTGGCAATCGCGTCGAGCAGGGCCAGTCGGCGCAGGTCCGGTCGGTCGCGGTGCACCAGCGCGACGCTGCGGCCGGCGTCATCCTCGCCGCGGGCGATGACCAGCCAGCCCGGCGCCGGGTCGGCCACGAGGCGCACCACGGGTTCGCCAGCCGCCTCGATGTAGCGCTGGCAGGCGCCCGCTCCTAGGGGGCCGTCGGGACGCAGCACCGTTTCCGGCACGATGTCCCAGCCGAGCGCAGCAGCCAGTAGGCCCATGGCCACTTCGCGGTCGGCCAGGCTGCCGGTCGGGAAGTCCCACAGTGGCCGCTCCCCCGAGACCGGCTTGTAGACGCACCGCGTACCGCCGGGGGTCTGCGCCAGCAGCGTGAGATTGGACGCCTCGGCGAAGCGACCGGTCACCTCCAGCGCGGCATCGCGCAGTTCGCCGAACATGCCGCGGCTGCCGGTCAACGGCGATACCCGTTGGCCCGGGGACAGACATGGCCGGTCGGCTCCAACGGCAAGTGGCAGAACGGGCAGTCGGGGCGGCCGGCCGCCACCACGGTCTGGGCGTGCTCGGCGAAGACGCGCGCCCCGGTGCCGGTCAGCCGGACCCGCAGCACATCCGGGCCGTCCGGGTCATCGGTCTCCAGGTCGGGCACATCGTTGTCGTCGCCGGTGCTGGCATGGGCTTCCACGATCAGCCGGTGGGTGGCGCGGTTCCAGCCCAAGGAGAGCGCCGCGACGCGGAACTCCGGTTCCAGCGGGGGCTGCAGCACCTGCAACTCCAGCAGCCCGCTGGGCGAGGCAGCGGGGATGTCGGCGCCCGGATCGGAGTTCATCGTCTCGTCCAGGATCTCCACCATGCGTTCGGCGAGCAGCCGTACCTGCTCCTTCTCCAGCAGCAGCGTGTTCACCGTGCCGGCCGAGACCGCCTGCAGGAAGAAGGTCCGCTCGCCCGGCGGCCCCACGGTGCCGACCACGAACCGGTCCGGCGGATCGTGCACCATCACCTTTCGCGCCATGGGTCCGACCCTACCGCCGCCTGCTTCACCGGCCGCCGCCGCCGAGCCGGGCCGCAGTGTCCTCGGGCCCGGCGAGCAGGTCCGACAAGTCGCCGCCGGTGTCGTTCATCCGCAGGACGTGCGGCCGCTGCGGCGCATAGCGAATCACGCTGACCGAGCAGGGATCGACCACGATGCGCTGGAACATGTCCAGATGCATGCCGAGGGCGTCGGCCAGGATCGCCTTGATGACGTCGCCGTGCGTGACGGCCACATACGTGCCCGGCGCACCGAACCTGGCGTTCCACCGCCGGACTGCCTGCAGCGCCCTGCCCTGCATTCCCGCCATGGACTCGCCGTTGGGGAAGGTGACGCTGCCCGGCGTGTGCTCCACCGCGTGCCACAACGGCTCCTGCCGCAGTTCGGCGAGGGAACGGCCGGTCCATTCGCCGTATCGGCACTCCGCGAGGTCGAGATCGCTGTTCAGGCGGGCAGCGCTGCCGTGGTTGGCGCTCAGGATCTCCGCCGTCTCCCGGCACCGCTCCAGCGGACTGGTCACGAAACCGTCCAGCGGCAAACGCGCCAATCGCTGCGCGGTGCGCTTGGCCTGCTCCCGCCCTTCGTCGTCCAGATGGACCCCCGGCGTCCAGCCGGCCAGCACGCCTGAGGCGTTGGCGGTGGTCCTGCCGTGGCGCACCAGGAGGACTGTTGTCACGCCTCAAGGTTACGTCGGCAGCGATGATGAGCACGTGATCGGCGGCATATGGCTCATCGAGGGCGGTCGGCTCGTCGTCTCCACGACCGGTTCCGGCAGCGGCTACCCGGGCGAGCCGGAACCCGCGCCGCTGTCCCGGATCGCCCACCGCGGCGAACTATCGGAACTGTTCAGCCGCGCCAGGGCCGCCCGCCGGGACGGCCGGTCAGCCTACCTCTGGGTGGATGTGGCCGACCCCACGCCGCAAGAGGTCGCGATGCTGGGCGACGTGTTCGGCCTGCCCCGGCTCCAGCTGGAGGATGCGCTCAATCCGCGCCAGCGACCCAAGGTCGAACGGTCGGGCAGCGGCGTGTTCCTGGTGCTGCGCTCCTTGGAGTACTTCGAGGCGACCAGCGAGGTGGAGACGCAACAGGTCGCCGCGTTCGCCGGGCCGGGCTACTTCCTGACGATCGCCCACGACCGCAGCACCGTCGCGACAGCCGTGCACGCGCGCATCGCGCGGGAAGCGGCGCTGCGGCGGCGCGGCTCCATCGCCGGCTGCTACGCCCTGCTCGACGTGGTCGTGGACGAGTATTTGGCCATCGCGGCAGCGATCGGCGACGACATCGAGGAGATCGAGGAGTCGGTCTTCTCCCCCGAGCGCAGTGACGACTCTGCCGCCATCTACACCCTGAAGCGGGAGAACCTGGAACTGCGCAGGGCGGCCGGTCCCCTCTCGGGCGCGGCCAACCAGGTCGCGCAGGGGCTCGCGGCGCAGGTGGACGAGCAGTTCGAGCCGTACTTTCGGGATGTGGCCGACCATCTGCTGCGGGTGGTGGAGTACGCAGACAACCACGACCAGCTGCTGATGACCATGCTCATGGCCTCGACGGCCCGCCAGGACCTGCAGCAGAACGCCGACATGCGCCGGATCAGCGCCTGGGTGGCGATTGCCGCCGCCCCAACCGTGATCGCCGGGGTGTACGGCATGAACTTCGCCTTCATGCCGGAACTCGACGAACAGTGGGGCTACCCGTTCGCGCTGGGGCTGATGGCGCTGGCGTGCCTGGGCCTGTACTGGGTCTTCAAGCGGGCCCGCTGGCTGTGAGCAGCACACGCAAGCCAGCGCGCCCGAATCCAGCACTGCCCGAGCCGGCCAACCTGAGGGTCGAGGTCGTGAAGCCATGGCCGGCGCCCCGCCACCGGCGTCAGCCGCTGGTCAGCACTCCCGCGGACAGCAGCACCAGGATCAGCACGCCGAGCGCGATCCGGTAGATCACGAACGGCAGGTAGGAATTGGTGGTGATATAGCGGATGAGCCAGGCGATGACCGCGTAGCCAACGCAGAACGCAATCACGGTGGCGAGGATGGTCGGCCCCCACGACACGACCTCCTGGTCGGCGATCTTGGTCGCCTCGAACAGCCCGGACGCCATCACGGCAGGAATCGCCAGCAGGAAGGCGTACCGCGTCGCAGCCGCGCGGTCGTAGCCCAGGAACAGGCCGCCGGAGATCGTCGCGCCGGATCGGCTGACGCCGGGGATCAGCGCCAGCGATTGCGCCATGCCGAACAGCACGCCGTCGCGCATGGTCAGGTCGTCCAGCGACTTGGTCTGGCGGCCGGCCCGGTCGGCGATGCCGAGGATGATGCCGAAGCCGATCAGCGTGCCGGCCACCAGCCACAGGTTGCGCGCAACCGTCTCGATCTGGTCCTGGAACGTGAAGCCGAGGATGCCGATCGGGATGGTGCCCACGATGACGTACCACCCCATCCGTGCGTCGATGGAGCTGCGCAGCTCGGCCTGGAACAGCGACCTGGTCCAGGCGCTGATGATCCGCCAGATGTCCTTGCGGAAGTAGATGATGACCGCGGTCTCGGTGCCGATCTGGGTGACTGCGGTGAACGCGGCGCCCGGATCCTCCCATCCGAACAGCTGCGACACGATGAGGACGTGGCCGCTGGAGGAGATGGGCAGGAACTCTGTGAGCCCCTGGACGATGCCGAGGACGATCGCCTCGAACCAACTGATCACTCCGCAAAGCCCGATTCATCGAGGATCTCGGCCATCGCCCGCACGGTGGCGATGCGGTCATCCAGGCTGCCCGCGTAGCTCGCGATCGTCAGCGTGCCCACGCCGGCGTCGGCGTAGGCCTGCAGCCGCTCCTTGATGCGGTCCCGGGGTCCGATCAGGGAGGTCTTGTCGATGAAGTCGAACGGGACGGCCCCCGCCGCGCCGGCGTAGTCCCTGGCCAGGTACTTGTCCTGCACCTCGATGGCGGCGTCCTCGTAGCCCATGCGCACTGCGAGCCGGTTGTAGAAGTTCTTCTCGCGGCTGCCCATGCCGCCGACGTAGAGCGCAGCGTAGGCGCGCACCGGCGCCGCGCAGGCCGCCACGTCGTCACCGATCACCACGGGAACCGTCGGGCAGATGTCGAAGCCCTCCAGCGTCTTGCCGCTCTTCTCGCGACCGGCGCCGATGCTGGCCTTGAGCTCGTCGGCGAACTCCGGGGAGAAGAAGATGGCCAGCCAGCCGTCGAACAGTTCCCCGGCGAGTTCGAGGTTCTTCGGGCCGATCGCCGCCAGGTACATCGGGATCGTCTCCCGCACCGGGTGCACCGTCAGGGTCAGTGCCTTGCCCGGCCCGTCGGGCAGCGGCAGCGTGAAGAACTCGCCGTCGTACTTGACCCGCTCCCGACGCAGCGCCATCCGCACGATGTCGTGGTACTCGCGGGTGCGCTTCAGCGGCTTGTCGAACTTCACGCCGTGCCAGCCCTCGGACACCTGTGGGCCGGACACCCCCAGCCCGAGCCGGAAGCGGCCGCCGGACAGCGTGTCCAGCGTCGCTGCCGTCATTGCCGTCATCGCCGGGGTGCGGGCCGGGATCTGGAACACCGCCGAGCCCACATCGATCTGCTCGGTCTGCGCGGCAATCCACGACAGCACGGTCGCGGTGTCCGACCCGTAGGCCTCAGCCGCCCAGACCACCGAGTACCCCAGTTTGTCGGCCTCCCTGGCCAGCACCAGGTTGTCCGCGTCGTTGCCCATACCCCAGTAGCCCAGATTCAAGCCCAGTCGCATATCGCCCTCCATCGCTCCGCCGCCAAGCGTACCCACGGCGCGCCGAACTCCCTGCTGCGGCGGTCGCAGCCACGCCAGGTAGGTTCAGGCTATGGAGCAACGGGCGCTGGGGGCATCGGGTCTGTGGGTCTCGCGGTTGGCGCTGGGGACCATGACATGGGGGCGCGACACCGACGAGCACGAGGCGCGCGACCAGTGGAAGTCCTTCCTGGACGCCGGGGGGACCCTCATCGATACCGCCGGGGTGTACGGCGAGGGGTTGAGCGAGCGGCTGATCGGGACCTTCCTGGCCGAGACCAACTCCCGCGACCAGGTGGTCCTGTGCAGCAAGGCCGGGTCGCGGCCCCGCACGCCCCGCCGGTTCGACAGCAGCCGGCATCATCTGCTCGCCGCGCTGGACGCCTCGCTGGAACGCCTCGGCACCGACTACCTCGACCTGTGGCTGTTGCAGGCCTGGGATCCCCGAACGCCACTGGAGGAGACGCTGTCCGCGGTGCAGTACGCGGTGTCATCGGGCCGGGTCCGCTACGCGGGCATCAGCAACTTCGCCGGCTGGCAGGTGGCGACGGCCGCCGCCGCGGCGCGCGAGCTCGGCCCGGCGCTGATCGCCGCCGAGATGGAGTATTCGCTGGTGCAGCGCGGCATCGAGGGCGAGGTCGTTCCGGCCGCCCATCATCACGGCATCGGGATCCTGGCATGGTCGCCGCTGGGCCGGGGGGTCCTGACCGGCAAGTACCGGCACGGCACTCCGCCGGACTCCCGGGCGGCATCACCGCACTTCGGCCCCTTCGTCTCGGAGTACCTCAGCGAGCCGCACCGGCGCGTCGTCCAGGCGCTCATCACGGCCGCCGATGGATTGGACGTCACGCCGCTGGAGGTCGCGCTGGCCTGGGTGCGCGATCGGCCCGGCGTGGTCGCACCGATCCTGGGAGCCCGGACACTGTCGCAGTTGCTGCCCGCCCTGGATTCGGAGGAGTTGGAGCTGCCGGTCGAGATCAGCCGCGCGCTGGATGAGGTCTCGGCACCGGAACTGGGGTATCCCGAGGCTGGCTGGAACCAACGGCGCTAGGCGTCGCCGCGCTCGTCCGGCAGTGCGCATCCCCGTGTGGGGGGCGGCCCGGTGACGACGCCGAACTCGACCATCTCGGCCGGTGTCAGGTAGTGGATCCCGTCCGGCGGCGCCGCCTCGATGGTGAACCAGTAGAAGTCCGGTGAGATCCCGATGGCGTCGAAGTACTCCAGGTAGGCGGCGTGCTCCGGGTCGTCGCGGGGCAGGTCGGCCGCAGCCACCGGCCCGTCGCCGAGGTCGATCTCGGTGGAGTGCACGCCCAGGCAGCCGCCGTCGGCCACCACTCGCTCGCGGCCGGCGAGGAACACGTCGACGCCGCCGGATTCCACGATCCCGTCGCCGGGCAGGTACGTGTGGAACCCCTCGGCATGCAGGACCAGGCCACCCTCGAGCGCCTCGTTGCCCGGCGTCGACGACCCCGGCACGTCCAGCATCTCGATCTGCGCGACCGCCGAGTTGTCCGCGGCCAGGTCGCAGACGCGGTGCACGAAGTCGGCGCCGATCGTGCCTGTCATCACCGCGACGTCGTCGAAGACTGTCGAACTGCACCGGATCCTGCGCAACCTCGGGGTCGAGCTCCTCCGGCGGGGCGCCCAGCGCACAGGTCGGGTCCGCCAGCGCCTGCACCTCGTCGGCGCCTGATCCGAACGCGGACCCGGCGTCACGGTCGGCCGCAGGACCCTGATCCGACGGGGAGCAGCTCGCCAGGACGAGCGTTGCCACGGCAGCGGCCGCCAGGCGGGCGCCCGCGCGCTCAGGGCGCCGGGTGCTCACAGATCTGCGCCAGGTCGTCCATGTCCTGCCGCAGCATCTTGGCCACCGATCCCTTGGCCGCCCACCCGGTCAGCAGGTTCATCCCCTTCGCAACAGCAGAGCGCGGCTCTCCAGCGAAGACCAGTACGACGGCAACCCCGCCGGGCACCTCGTCGAAGGTGTAGGTGCTCAGATAGTCGGTGCCGTGGCTGGAGGCGGCGACCTCGTAGCGCAGCAGCGGCTGCGCGTCGGTGACCCACATCTCCTCGGAGGCGGAGCGGCCGAATATGGTGCGCGTCTCCCGCCACCGGAAGCCCGGCCCGAACGGCACGTCGCTGAGCAGGTCCACCGAGTCGATCCCCTTGATGGCCTTCGGCGCACCGGCGATGTCGGTAAACACCTCCCAGACGCGGTCGATCGGGGCTTGGATGACACGCTGCACCTGGACCTTGGTCATAGGCATAGCCTGCCAGGAGCCCGGGCAAGGTCGGCGCCCGGGACCGCCCACTAGGGTTCGCCGGGAGCCGTGCGCAGGAACCGGTCGAGCACACGGGCGCCGAACGTCAGACCATCCACCGGCACTCGCTCGTCGACGCCGTGGAACAGCGCCGCGAAGTCCAAGTCCGGCGGCAGTCGCAGCGGGGCGAAGCCGTAGCAGCGGATCCCCAAGCGGCTGAACGCCTTGCCGTCGGTGCCGCCGCTCATCAGGTACGGGATGACCTGGGCGCCCGGGTCCTCGGCGAGCACCGAGTCAGCGATCGCCGCGACGATCGGACCGGCGAACGGTGCCTCCAGCGCGACATCGCGGTGCAACGTGTCCACCGCAACGTTCGGGCCGACGATGTCAGCCACAGCGGCAAGCAGGGCATCGTCCTGGCCGGGGAGGAACCGCCCATCGATCGTGGCGCTGGCCTCACCGGGGACCACGTTCACCTTGACGCCGGCCTGCAGCATGGTCGGTACGGCGGTATTGCGGAAGCCGGGAGCGATCATCCGAGCGGCGGGCCCGAGTGCGGCCAGCAGCGCAGCCGGGTCGGCGATGTCGAACTGCTCGCCCAGGGCCGCAGACATATGGGCGACGAACTCCTGCGTCGTCGCGGTCGGCGCGATGGGCAGTTCGGCGCGGTCCACGGCGACCACTGCCTCGGCCAGCCGGGCCACGGCGTTCTCCTCGTTCACCATGCTGCCGTGGCCGGGACGCCCCCGAGCCGTCAGCCGAAGCCAGGCGATGCCCTTCTCCGCCACTTGCAGCAAGTACAGGCGACGCTGGGCCACCGTGAGCGAGAATCCGCCGACCTCGCCGATCGCATGGGTCACACCGCGGAACAGCTCGGGTCGGTGGTCGACCAGCCAGTGCGCGCCCTGCACCCCGCCCGCTTCCTCGTCGGGGGTCAGCAGCAGCACGATGTCGCGCGGCGGCCGGTAGCCGGTGCGGGCCCATCCCCGCACCACGGCGAGCAGCATCGCATCCATGTCCTTCATGTCCACCGCGCCGCGGCCCCACACCATGCCGTCGGCCAGTTCGGCCGCGAACGGATCCACCTGCCAGTCACGGGCTGCGGCGGGCACAACGTCGAGGTGTCCATGCACCAGCAGCGCCGGCAGATCCTGGTCTTGTCCGGGAATGCGCAGGTGGATGCCCTGGCGGTTGGGGCCGGTCGTGGTGTAGCGCTGCGGTTCGTAGCCGACCTCCCGCAGCACGGCTTCGGCGTACTCGGCCGCCTCGGCCTCCCCCACCGTCCCCTCCGCCTCACCGGTGTTGGTCGTGTCGATGCGGATCAGGCCACGGCACAGGTCGATGACGTCCTGCTCCAGGCTGGGGGCATGCGGGGCGTTCATGCTGCCATCCTGCCTGGTTCACGTTCGATGCCAACCCCGAGCATCGGCTATCCTGCAGAGCAGTACCCGTGCTGCGGCACGGGTCGCACCGGTCCGGGTGGCGGAATAGGCAGACGCGCTAGCTTGAGGTGCTAGTCCCCGTTAAGGGGGTGGGGGTTCAAGTCCCCCCTCGGACACACGCTCCGGCCTGACCGCCTGGGTCGTTCTGCGGTCCCCTGTTCCTCAGGGCCGGGACACGTGTGCGCGCAGGTCGCCGATCCTGGCCCCGACGGATCCGACCGCCGTCGCGCGGTACACCTGGACTGCCTCTTCCGCGGCCTTTGCCCGATTCGGGGTTGACCGGCTCTTGCCATCCTGAGGTGTGCACCATCGCAACGGTCTGCGCCTGGCCACGGGGTGAACTGACCCGCTGGCCTCCAGGTCTGCGCCTGGCCCAGCAGGGTCTGCGCCTGGCCACGGGGCAGGGTCTGCGCCTGGCCCAGCAGGGTCTGCGCCTGGCCACGGGGTGAGCGCCCGGCACAGGGGTCTGCGCCTGGCCACGGGGTGAGCGCCCGGCACAGGCCTCTGCACGCGATACAGGGTCTGCGCCAGGGCGATACGGGTTGCACGCCCCCTCCCTCCCCAAGGTCTGCACCCGCCGCGGGGGTATGCACCCCATATGGGGGCAATTCGGGCCTTCCACGCCCAAGGTCTGCACCCGGGATGGGGGTATGCACCCTATACGGGGGCAAACACCCCCCTTTGGACACCGCAGCGCCCCCATTTCGGGTGCAAACCCCCATCCCGGGTGCACATTCCTGCCGCCGACCGGCCCCGCAGCCCCCGCCACGGGTGCAAACCCCCACCGCGGGTGCAGACCTGGTCACCGGCGACCCCTCTGCAGGCCACGGCATGCGCCGAATCACACCCCGCCCCATCGCGTCGCAGGCACCCGCCCCCGGTCCGGCCGCCGAACGGCAAGCGGCCATCGCGGCCGATGGATCAGCCACCCGAACCCAACAGACAGGACCACAATTGCCGCTCGCGGGGTCGACGCACACCGAGGGGCGCCCCGGCGGCAGTAGAGTGCCACCGGGAGGGAGGTGAACCACTGCCGATGGAATGGGTCGCCCTGCTGGCTGGGCTGGTCATCGTGTTCCTCATCACGATCGCCACCGGCTACTTCGTCGCACAGGAGTTCGCCTACATGGCCGTCGACCGCGCCGGACTGGCCGCCCGTGCGGCGAAGGGCGATGAGAGCGCTGAGCGCGCCCTGGCCATCACGCGCCGCACCTCGTTCCTGCTGTCCGGGGCGCAACTGGGCATCACGGTCACGGGCCTGCTGGTCGGCTACGTAGCCGAACCTTTGATCGGGCAGTCGCTCGGCGACCTGCTCGGCGGGGTCGGCATTCCCACCGCAGTGTCCATCGGCATCGGCGGAGTGGTGGCACTGGCCTTCTCCACTGTCGTGCAGATGCTCTTCGGGGAGCTGTTCCCGAAGAACCTCGCCATCGCCAATCCCGAGCCGCTGGCGGTGCGCCTGGCCCCGTCCACGCGGTGGTACCTGACGTTCTTCGGGTGGTTGATCCGATTCTTCGACGCCTCCGCCAACATCCTGCTGCGCATCCTGCGGATCGAGCCGGTGCACGACGTCGAGCACGCGGCATCGGCAAGGGACCTCGAGGAGATCGTCGCCGAATCCCGCGAGAGCGGCGACTTGGATCCCGAGCTGTCCATGATGCTGGACCGCATCCTGGACTTCCCCTCTCACGACGTCGCACACGCGATGGTGCCGCGTACCCAGGTCGACACCCTCAGCGATACCGACACCGTGGCAGAGTTGCGCCACCGCATGGCCAACGATGGGCACTCCCGCTACCCGGTGCTCGCTGCGGAGACCGACGAGGTCATCGGCGTGGTGCACCTGACGGACCTGCTGCAGCGCGACTACCCGGGCGACATGCCGGTCGGAGCACTCACGCGACCGGCACTGCTACTGCCCGACCTCATGCCGTTGATGACCGCCGTGGAGGAACTCACGACGGCACGCAGCCATATGGCATGCGTGGTCGATGAGTACGGCGGCTTCAGCGGCGTCCTCACGATGGAGGATCTCGCGGAGGAACTCGTCGGGGAGATCACCGACGAACATGACGCCGACGACGTCGCCGCACCGGTCGCCGGTCCCGATGTCGAGGGCGCATGGGTCATGGCGGGGTCGGTGCACCTGGACGAGGTGGAGCGCGCGCTGGACGTCGAACTGCCGCGCGGCTCGTACGAGACGGTGGCCGGTCTCGCGATCGCCGTGCACGGTGACCTGCCCGAAGTCGGGGACGTGATCCGGCTCGACCTGCCGATCGACCCGGCAGACCTGGCGCTGTCGGAAGAGCCGTTGGCTCGGTCGATCGCCATCACGGTGCTGGAGATCGACCGCCATGTCCCATCCCGGGTGCGAGTGGCACTGGTGGAAGGAACGGGCGCATGAGCGATGATCCGTTGACCATCACGATTGCCACCGTCGTCATCATCGGCCTCAGCGCGCTGTTCGTGGCAGCTGAGTTCGCGGTCATCGCGGCCAAGCGGCACCGCGTGGAGGACGCTGCCGCGGATCGGATCTCAGCGCGGGCCGCGCTGCGCAACTTCAACGAACTGCAGCTGGTGCTGGCCGGATCGCAGCTCGGCATCACGATCTGCACCCTTGCCCTGGGCGCGATCACCAAGCCCGCAGTGCACCACTGGCTCACCCCGCCCCTGGAAGCGCTCGGCTTGCCCGGCGGGATCGCCGACGCGGTGGCATTCCTGCTCGCGCTGTTCGTGGTGACGTTCCTGCATCTGGTGATCGGAGAGATGGCGCCGAAGTCCTGGGCCATCGCGCACCCGGAGTTCGCCGCGACCATCCTGGCACTACCCATGCGGATCTTCCTGACGATTTCCCGTCCGCTGCTGCGAGGGCTGAACCATGTGGCGAATATTCTGGTGCAGAAGGCGGGTGCGCAGCCGACCAATACCCTGAGCAGCAGCCAGAACCCCGACGAACTGCAGCAGCTCGTCGCCCACTCGATCAATGTCGGGGCCCTCGACGCGCAGTACGCCCGGCCGATCGAGGCTGCGCTGCAACTGCAGGTCATCACCCTGCACGAGGTCGTGGATACCACGATCACGCCGGTGGCCGTGGGCCCGGGCGCCTCTGTCGCCGACATCCAGTCCGCTGCGCGATCCTCCGGCCATCGGCGCATCCTCGTCGGCCAGGGCGGGGTCTACAGTTCGGTGGTCCATGTCCGCGACACCATGGCCGCGCCCCCGGACCGTCCGGCGGGCGACTTCGCCCGTCCCGTGTTCCGACTGCCGGCCGAGGAGACCCTGCACGGCGCGCTGGCGGAGATGCGGCGCACCCGCCAGCACCTGGCCGTGGTGATGGACGGGCAGGCCACGGTCGGGCTCGTCACGCTGGCGGACGTACTGGTCCGGCTGACACCGAGCGCGATGGAGCAGGCCTGGAGAGCAGAGCCGCAGCACCGCCCATAGCCCGGATCAGCCTCGGCGCGGCGTGGAAGGCTCGTCGGCGAACAGACCCAACTGGTACAGCCGCCACAAGCGGCGCACCGTGAAGGGATGCGATCGCGGCAGCTGGGCCACCTCGACCCAGAAGCCGCCCAATTCGCGGCCCTGCTGCACCAGTTCGGCCACCTGGACGTTGTCGTGGGCATACCGGCCGGCCGCCAGCAGGACCAGGCCGCGCTGCCCGGCCGGCTCCAGGGCTGCGCCGTTGCGGTCGCAGGAGTACTCGCGCAGCCGGGAAAGCGTGGCACCCAGGATCGGGATCAGGCCGGAGAAGCAGATGGACAGCTGGTACCACAGCGACACGTGCCCGAGCCTGATGTGGGCGATCTCGTGGCCGATGATGAAGCGCAGCCCCTCCCTGTTGTCGCGCTGCAGATTGGCGAACAACTCGTTGGACAGCGTGACGTAGTTGTTGTCGATGCCGGACTGGGCGGCAAAGGCATTCAGCGCACCGTTGCCATTGGCCAGGTAGACCTGCGGCGGTCTTGCCAGTCCGATCCGCTGCGCGAAGCCAGCCGTGGCGCTGCGCAGATCGGGGAACTGCGTCTCCGACAGCGCCACCGCGGTGCCGGCCACCGAGGCACGTTGGACCTGACGCACGATGACCAGGCCCGGCACCACCCACAGCAGGACCCCCGCCACCCCCGCGGCGACATCCTCCAGGGTCCCGCCGCCTGCCCAGCCGGACCAGACCACGGGCGCCACTACCACCCGCAGCAGCGCCAGCGCGATGACGATGTTCAGCACCACCATGAACGCGTACATGGGAATCTCGGAGGGATGGCGCAGGGGCAACGCCCGCTGCGAGCGGGGGCCCACCGGCTTCACCGTGGCTCCGGGGCTCGTCACCGATCCAGGATCGCATGCGCAATCTCGCCCCGGCGCCAGCGCCGACGGCGAGGCAGCGGGTCAGCCGGCTGCGCGATCAGCGCTGGACCAGCGGGAGCCGCAGGCTGGGCACTGCCGGTCGTAGGCGGCACCGCCGAGGCCGCAGCCGCCCAGCACCGCCAGGCCCGTCTGCACCGCTTCCCGGGTTTCGGCGTCCTGCATGTCGAGCACGATGGGCACGCCGTTGCCGCGGCACGTCGGGCACGGCTGCGTCTGCGCCGACCACCAACGAAGGCCCGTCTCATCCATACCGCAAGCCTGCCTCCCGGTCGACTTCCGGGCAACCGCGCGGGAAGCGTCAGCGGCGGCGGCGCAGCAGAATCTGCTGCATGGCCTCCCCCGCCGCACTGTTGGCCCGGCTTCCGCGCGCCGGACTGGTTCCGGCGCCCACCCCGCTGCACGAACTCCCGCGGCTGAGCGCGCTGGTCGGTCGTCGGATCTGGGCCAAGCGGGACGACATCGGCGCGGTTGCGCTGGCGGGGAACAAGATCCGCAAATACGACCTCGTCCTCGGCGGCGCGGCGTCGCAGGGTGCCCGAACACTGGTAACCGCGGGAGCGGCCCAGTCGAATTCGGCCCGCGCCGGCGCAGCTGCCGCGGTGCTCACCGGCCTGTCCTGCCGGCTCATCCTGTCCGGCAGTCCGCCGCCGGAGCCCACCGGCAACCTGCTGCTGGACGATCTGCTCGGCGCCGAGGTGGTCTGGTTGGGCGAGGCCAGCTGGCGACAGCTCGAGGCTGCAGTGACTGCCGCGGCCAGCCAGCCGGACACGATCGCCGCCCCTGTCGGGTGCTCGAGCCCGCTGGGCGCGCTGGGATTCGCGCTGGCCCTGCTGGAGGCGGCGCACCAGTGGCCCGATGCGCCGGCGGCCCTCGTGCACGCGAGCAGCTCGCTGGGCACCCACGCCGGACTCCTGGTGGGGCGGGCGCTGTTGGGCCTCCCGATGAAGATCATCGGCATCGATGTGGCCGCGATCCATCCGGACCCCAATGCGGCCGCCGATGTCCTGGCCCGCGAGGCGGCAGCCCTCATCGACCTGGACCTGCCCCGGCCCGGGGCCGACATCCGCACCGGGCACCTCGGCCCCGGCTACGGGGTCCCGGATGCCCGCACCGCTGCGGCGATCGACCTGTTGGCCCGGACCGA
Organism: uncultured Actinomycetota bacterium; assembly: GCA_963706835.1. GTDB lineage: Bacteria > Actinomycetota > Actinomycetes > S36-B12 > CAVXYG01. The sequence goes on along the minus strand of CAVPOB010000016.1, from coordinate 363,833 downwards.
GGCCGTGATCACCGATCCGGTCTACTCCGGCAAGGGGGCGGCAGGCATGCTGGCCGTCGCGGCCTCGATCGACGGACCGATGCTGTGGTGGCACACCGGCGGCTACCACGCCCTGTTCGACCCCGAGCACGCCCGCATCCTGGCGCAGGTCCGCGCCTCATCTCGGCCGGGCCGCGGGCCGCAGCCGACAAGCCGTCGGCATCGGCGTTAGGGTCGGTGCTGTCGAGCAGATATGGGAGGTGCCGGATGCCACGCAAGCGCACCGTCAGCATGCTGGCCGATGATCCGCTGTGGTACCAGAAAGCAGTCATCTACCAGGTCAACGTGCGCTCGTTCTTCGACGGCAATGCCGACGGGATCGGCGACTTCACCGGGCTAACGCGAAAACTCGACTACCTGCAGGACCTCGGCGTCACCGCGCTGTGGATGCTGCCCTTCTACCCCTCGCCGTTGCGCGATGGCGGCTACGACATCTCCGACTACCGCGGCATCAACCGCGAGTACGGCACGATGCGCGACTTCCGCAACCTCGTGCAGGAGGCCCATGCCCGCGGACTGCGCGTGATCACCGAGGTGGTCATCAACCACACCAGCGACCAGCACGCATGGTTCCAGCGGGCCCGCCAAGCGCCCAAGGGTAGCCCGGAGCGCGACTTCTACGTCTGGACCGACGATCCATCCCAGTATTCCGGGGTCCGCATCATCTTCCAGGACTTCGAAATGTCCAACTGGACCTGGGATCCGGTGGCGCAGCAGTACTTCTGGCACCGCTTCTACTCCCACCAGCCGGACCTGAACTTCGAGAGCCCGGCGGTGCACAAGGCCGTGTTCGATGTCGTGGACTTCTGGCTCGGCACCGGCGTCGACGGCCTGCGGCTCGACGCGATCCCCTACCTGTATGAGGCCGAAGGGACGAATTGCGAGAACCTGCCGGCCACGCACGAGTTCCTGAAGAAGCTGCGTCGTCACGTGGACGAGAAGTTCCCCAACCGGATGCTGCTGGCGGAGGCCAACATGTGGCCGGAGGACACGCGGGCCTACTTCGGCGGCGGCGACGGCGACGAGTGCCACATGGCCTTCAACTTCCCGGTGATGCCCCGGATGTACATGGCGGTGCAGATGGAGGACCGCTATCCGCTGGTGGACATCATGCACCAGACGCCGCACATCCCCAGGACGGCGCAGTGGGCGCTGTTCCTGCGCAACCACGACGAGCTCACGCTGGAGATGGTCACCGACGAGGAGCGCGACTACATGTATCGCGCCTACGCCGATGACCCCAGGGCACGGATCAATATGGGCATCCGGCGCCGCCTGGCCCCGTTGCAGAAGAGCAACCGTAGCAAGATCGAACTGCTCAACGGGCTGCTCATGAGCCTGCCGGGCACGCCCATCATCTACTACGGCGACGAGATCGGGATGGGCGACAACATCTACCTCGGCGACCGGGACGGCGTGCGCACGCCGATGCAGTGGTCGGCCGACCGCAACGCCGGGTTCTCCGCGGCCAACCCGCAGCAACTGTTCCTGCCGGTCATCATCGACCCCGAGTACCGCTACGAGTCCATCAACGTCGCCACCCAGCAGAACAACCCGTCCAGCCTGCTGGTGTGGATGCGCCGCCTGATCTCGCAGCGCAAGCGGCTGCCGGTGTTCGGCACCGGGGACCTCACGATGCTCTCCCCGGAGAACCCCAAGGTCCTGGCCTTCACCCGCAGCGACGAGCACACCACCATCCTGGTGGTGGCCAACCTGTCCCGGTTCCCGCAACCGGCGCAACTGGATCTGTCGGAGTTCCGCGACGTCCAGCCGGTCGAGGTGTTCGGCGGCAGCCGCTTCCCCGCCATCGACGAGGGCCTCTACCAGCTGACCCTGGCCCCCCATTCCTTCCTGTGGCTGCAACTGCGCGCCCCGACCGATGAGGATGTGCAGCCGGAGGAAGCCCCCACGATCTCCGTGCCGGACAGCTGGGAGGACGTGTTCAGCCACCGCGCCACCCGCGAGAAGTTCCAGCGCATGCTGCCCCACGTGCTGTCGGCGCGCAGCTGGTTCAATCCGACCGGCCGAGCGATCGAGGAGCTGACGGTCTCCTCTGCCGTCCCAGTGCGTTCCGACGGCCGCGTGCACGGTCGGATCGCGCTGATCGAAGTCACCTACACCGAGGGCGAGCCGGAGACCTACCAGTTGCCGCTGGCATTCCATCCGATGGCGCGCGCCACTGACGACTACCGCACCAAGCCGACGATGTTCCTGGTGGAGACCGGCGGTAAGCGGTCCGGCGTCATCGTGGACGCCGTCGCCGAGCCCGCCTTCGCCCATACCCTGCTCGACACGATCCGGCGCCGTCGCCGGCTCAGCAGCGACGAGGGCGACATCGTCGGCTCCCTGGGCCGGGTGGGCAAGCAGGTGCTGGAGGAGCCGGTGGCCGACCTGCCGGCTATCAGCAGCCGGGAGGCGGTCCGCAACAGCGCCGTGCTGTTCGGCGAGCAGTTCTTCCTGAAGATCTTCCGCAGGATCGATGCCGGGGTGAACCCGGAGTGGGAGATCGGACGCTTCCTCACCGACCGCACGGAGTTCCACAACGCGGTGGCCACCTATGGCACGGTCGAACTGCGGGAGAGCGGCAGCACCACGCGCACGCTGGGGGTGCTGCAGCAGCAGGTCACGCACGAGCGGGACGCCTGGGACTACGTGATCGACAAGTTCGGCGCCTACCAGGAGGACCTGTACTCGCTCATCGATGAGGGGCGGCTGTCGGAGCTGCGCCCGGCGGTGACGCTGGCCGGCTTCGATGACATCGACGTGCCGTCGGCGGTGCACGAACTGCTCGGACCATTCCTCGTCATCGCCGCCAGGACCGGGGATCGGCTGGCAGAGATGCATCAGGCGCTGGCCAGCGATCGGCGAGACCCTGCCCTGGAGCCGGTGTCGTTCCCGCCGCACTACCAGCGGCAGGTGTACCAGTCGGCCCGCTCCAAGGTGCGCAACGCCCTGCGGTCGCTTGCGGCTGAGCGCAGGACGCTGCCGCATCCGATCGCGTCCGAAGCGGCGGAGATCCTGGCCGTGGAGCCCGACATCCTCGCACTGCTGGATCCGGTGAAGACCCTCAGCATCCGGGGCCTGCGGATGCGCACCCACGGCGATCTGCATCTCGGCCAGATCCTCATCACCGGTGCCGACGTGGTGTTCATCGACTTCGAGGGACGCCCCACGCGCTTCATCAGCCAGCGGCGCGAGAAGCGCTCCCCGCTTCGCGACCTCGCCGGACTGTGCCGCTCCATCGATATCGCCTCGGGAGTGGCGCTGGCCCAGCACATGGAGCGGTTCAACGTGCGCCCCGACTCGGTGGATGCCGAAGCGCTGCGGCGCGGCACGCATTTCGCCTCGTCGTGGCTGCAATCGGCCCTGACCAACAGCTACTTGCGCGACATGGAGGTGGACCTGCTCACCGAGGGCCGCGACACCAGCCGCATCCTCATGCAGGTCTTCCTGGTGGAGAAGATCGGGGTGGAGATCCAAGTCCATCTGCGCAGCGCGCCGGAGCAACTGCCGATCTCCTTCGAGGCGTTGCGGCGCCTGCTGGCCGAGGAATCACTGAGCGGGTGAGGCCGCGCAGCTGGCTCGCCTTCGGGGCGATCGAGACTGCCACTCTGCTGTCCGGCGCCGCCAATGGCGTCACGGTTGTCGCGCTGCCGTGGCTGGTGCTGGATCTGACCGGGTCGGCGACTGCGACCGGTGGGATGGCGGCCGCGATGGCGGTCCCGACCATGATTGCCGCGCTGCTGGCGGGGACGCTGGTGGACAAGGTGGGCCGGCGGCGGGTATCGATCGGCAGCGACATCCTGAGTCTGGTGTCCGTCGCCCTGATCCCGATCCTGGACGCTGCGACGGGCCTGACCTACGGCATGGTGGTGGCGCTGGCCGTCGCCGGGGCGGTATTCGACCCCGCCGGAGCCGGTGCGCGGGAGGCGATGCTGCCCGAGTCCGCCGAACAGGCCGGGCTGAGCCTGCCGCGGGCCAACGGCATCCACGAAGCCATCTGGGGGGCGGCCTTCCTGCTGGGGCCCGGGCCTGGGCGGGCTGCTGATCGCCCTCATCGGACCCGCTGGCACGTTCTGGTCCGCCGCAGCGATGTTCCTCGGCTCGATCATCGTGGTCGCCGTCGTCCCGATCCCGGCTTCGGGGCGCCCCGATGCCGAGGGGTTCGGCGGCTTCTGGTCGGCCACCGCCGAGGGACTGACGTTCATCTGGCGGGATCGGCTGCAGCGGGCGATGGGCCTGCTCCTGATGGGTCTGGTGGCCGTCTACCTGCCCATCGAGGGTGTGGTGCTGCCGGTGTATTTCCAGCAGCAGGACACCCCGCTCGGCCTGGGTGCGGTGCTCATGGTCATGTCGGCCGGCGGCATCATCGGGGCCCTGGCGTACGGGCGGCTGGCGCGTCGCTTCCCCACGCGAACGATCTTCGTGGGCGCGATCGTGGCGACCGCGGTGCTGTTCATTCCGTTCGCGCTGCTGCCGCCGCTGGCGCTCATGCTGCCGCTGGCACTGCTCATCGGCGCCGGCTTCGGTCCGGTGCAGCCGACGATCAACGTGGTGATGCAGACCCGGACGCCTCCCCGGCTGCGGGGCCGCGTGGTGGGCGTGCTCACGGCGACCGCCTACGCAGCCGGCCCGCTGGGCTACCTGGTCGCCGGACCGCTGGTGGATCTCATCGGCGTTGCCGGCACCATGCTCGTGGCCGCCGCGGGCTTCGTCGTGCTGGCCGTCGTGGGGCTGCTCCTGCCCTCGTTGCACACTGCGGATGCGATCGGGCCGGAGTCGCGGCCACCGATCGAGGATGTGCCGCCGCCGCGACCGGGGTGACGAGGCGGACAATGGTGCCGTGGACTTCGTCGAGGGTGCCGTGGACTTCGTCGAGCGTTGCGCCCGGTCCGCCGGGCTCGACCTTGCCGACTCCGACATCGCTGTCGACCAGCGCGGCCTGCAGCACCTGGCGATCATCGACCACCGCCGGGGCGTGGTGTACCGGTTCCCGCGCCGCGAATCGCAGCGGCGGGGACTGGCCACGGCCGCAGATCGCCTGCACGTCCTGTGCCGCCACGGCCTTCCGGCGCCCCGGCTGCTGGACCTGGTCGGCCCGGCACCAGGAGCCGTTGAGCACATGGTGCTCAGCTATGTGCCGGGCGTGGCCCTCGACAGCGTGCCGACCGACGATCTCCCGTCGCAGCAGCGCTGGCGGCTGCTCGGCGACCTCGTCGACATCGTGGCCGCGATCCGCACCATTCCAGCAGCGTCCTGGCCCGAGCCGGGGCCCGCCTGGGCCGCGCTGTGGGCGCAACTGGCCGATCAGTGCGGCCGAATGCCGTGATCTGCCGGCAGACGTCCACCGGCACCACGCTGCACTCGCAGCCGCCGCCGCTGCGGTTGCCGCCAGTGCGCCTCCACGGGTGTTCCACGGCGACCTCGGCGGCGTGAACTGCCGCATCGATGCCAGTACCGGAGCGGTGACGGGCCTGCTGGACTGGGACAGCGCCGCAGTCGGCGACCCCGCCACCGACATCGCTGCGCTGCTGGCTGGCCTCGGGCCGCGCACCGCAGGGGAGCTCCGCGACCGATCGGCGCTGTGGCGTCGGGAGGAGCGGCGCTACCAGGTCTACGTGGCGACCTGGCCACTGCAGTACTTCCTGTGGAGCCTTCGGGAGGGCACGGCGGAGGCGCAGCGAGATGCCCGGGCCATGCTCAGTCGACTGGCCGCAACTGCACCGCGATGATCCGATCGTCGGCGCTGCCGGGATCACCGCGGCCGTCGGTGTTGTTCGTGAGGATCCACAGTCCGTCCGGAGCCGCGACGACGTCCCGCAGGCGTCCGAACCGTCCGCTGAAGGTGCGCGATCGGCTGCAGCGCATCCGCCCCTGCCAGCGGCACCTGGTACAAGGTGCGCCCGCGCAGCGTTGCCACCCACAACGACCCGGCCGCGTAGGCGATCCCGCTCGGCGAGGCGATCGACGTGGGACTCCAGGTGGCCGCGGGATCGATGAGCCCCGGCCCGACCACCGGCCCCCTCCACCTGAGGCCAGCCGTAGTTGGCACCGGGCACGATGCGGTTGATCTCGTCGATGTCCTTGGCGCCGAATTCGCTGGCCCACAGCCTTCCTTCGTCGTCGAAGGCAAGGCCCTGGACGTTGCGGTGCCCCATGGAGAACATCGGCGAGCCGGGATCAGGGTTGTCTGCGGGGATCGAGCCGTCAGCGTTGATGCGCAGGATCTTGCCGGCCAGGCTCGCAGGGTCCTGGGCGTTGCCTGGGGTCCCGGCATCGCCGGTGGCGACGAACAGCGTTGCGTCCGGCGCGAAGGCGAGCCGTCCGCCGTTATGGATGCTGCCCTTGGGGATGCCGCTGAGGATCACGGCGGGCGGACCGAGTCGAGCGCCGTCCCAGGGCATCCGTACCACTCGGTTGTCGCGACCCGAGGTGAACATGGCGTAGACCGCGTCCCTGCTCGGCGCCACAGCGAGTCCGAGCAGACCTCCCTCGCCCTGATGGGCCACGCCGGGCACGGTACCTGCGCTGCGGACGCGCCACCCGCCGTCCGCCTTGGTGAGCAGGAGGACCTCGCCGCTGTTCCGCAGGCTCACCAAGGCTGCCGAGTCGCCGAGCGTGGCGATGCTCCACGGCGCCGCCAGGCCGATCGCGACATCGCTGCCAACTACTGCCTCCACCGGTCCGGGTGCTTGCAGCGGCGGGGGGCGTGGGAGTCGGCGGTGACGACGGACTGGTCGGTGTGGGTTCTCCAGTGGCGGCGGGGCTGGCCGGCTCCGGCACCTGGGACGACGGTGTCGAGCAGGCCGCGAGCCCGAGCACCACCGCGGCTGCACCGGCACGCCACCTTCGCCCAGTCACCCTCCCAGTCTCGCTGAGAGCAGCAGACTGTGCAGCCTCGCCGATCAGGATCCGCCGGGGTCCTTGAGCCCTCGGACTCCGCGAGGACCTCACGCACCACCGAGTGCACGACCTCGGCCGGGTACCCGCGACGGGCCAGCAGCGCCATCAGCCGACGACGCCGTGTCACGTCGTCGAGTCCGGCCAAGCGAGCGGCCCTGCGCTGTGCCACATCCAACGCGGCCGAATGCTCGGTCGCCGGATCGATCTGCTGCACCGCTTCGGCGACGACCTCCTCGCTGACGCCCTTCTTGCGGCAGCCGGTACTGGACGCCCCGTCGCGAGAGCGATCCCGAACTGCCCGCCGAGCGCACGAACTCCTGCGCGTAGGTGGCATCGTCGATCAGGCCGACCTCGATGAACCGCGCCACGACGCGGTCCGCTGCGTCCTGGGGAACATTGCGCCGCTGCAGCGCCTGTCGCAGTTGCGCCTCGGTCCGGGGGCCCATGGTCAGCTGCCGGAGCAGGATGGACTTCGCGACGCGCTCCGGATCCGCCGGCGCGACATCGTCGGCGCTCGTTCCCGGGGTTGGGCCCCTGGATCATAGATCGATGGGGGCCGGCCCGTCGGGATCGGCCGTGACATCGCGGTCGAGGACCGGCCCGATGCCCAGCTTCTCCTTGATCCGCTTGTCGATCTCATCCGCGAGATCGGGGTTGTCGCGCAGGAACGCACGCGCGTTCTCCTTGCCCTGCCCCAGTTGGTCGCCCTCGTAGGTGTACCAGGCCCCCGACTTTCGGACCAGCCCATGATCCACGCCGAGATCGAGCAGCGACCCCTCGCGCGAGATGCCCTCGCCGTAGAGGATGTCGAACTCCGCCTGCTTGAAGGGCGGGGCCATCTTGTTCTTCACGACCTTGACCCGCACTCGGTTGCCCACGGCCTCGTTGCCACCCTTGAGCGTCTCGATGCGGCGCACGTCGAGGCGGACGGAGGCGTAGAACTTCAACGCCTTGCCACCGGTGGTCGTCTCCGGCGACCCGAACATGACGCCGATCTTCTCCCGCAACTGGTTGATGAAGATCGCCGTGGTCTTGCTGGAACTCAGGGCGCCGGCCATCTTGCGCAGCGCCTGGCTCATCAGCCGGGCCTGCAGGCCGACATGGCTGTCCCCCATCTCGCCCTCGATCTCGGCGCGCGGCACGAGCGCAGCCACCGAGTCGATGACGATGAGATCGATGGCCCCGGAGCGGACCAGCGTGTCGGCGATCTCCAGCGCCTGCTCCCCGGTATCAGGCTGCGACACGTACAGACTGTCCAGGTCGACGCCCAGGCGACCGGCGTAGCTCGGGTCCAGTGCGTGCTCGGCATCGATGAAGGCCGCGATCCCGCCAGCCCGCTGCACCGAGGCGATGGCGTGCAGCGCCACGGTGGTCTTGCCGCTGGACTTCGGGGCCGTAGACCTCCACGATCCGGCCCCTTGGCAGACCGCCGATCCCCAGCGCGACGTCGAGCGCGATCGACCCGGTCGGAATCACCTCGACCGGGGCTCGGCCCTCTTCACCGAGTCGCATGATCGCGCCCCGGCCGAACTGCTTCTCGATCTGCGCCATGGCGGCTCCCAGGGCCTGCTCACGATCGCGGACGGGTTTGTTCACGTCGAACTCCCTTTCAGGTTGGCCCGGAGGCGCTGACTGGTCCTGAACCTAGACCGCACCGGCGACACGCCTCCAGCAGTCGACCCGTGCGGGGGATCGTCGGCGCGATCCACAGGCGGACATGTCATGCGGGGCATCGGCACACCTCACGATAGAACGTACGTATGTTCGATACCAGTGCCGCGACCGGTGTGTCGCAGCGCCCCGCACGGCGGCGCCGCCGCAGATGCCCACCCGGACGATCCACCGGCGCAGTAGGAGGACAGCAGGACGTGTTGTTCGCCTTGCTTCCCAAACCGCCGGTGGAACGTCATGTGCTCGGGCGAACCGCTCGTCCATCCTCAGGGGACCGCCAGCGACGACACGGCCGTGGATCGGGTCCAGATCGCGGTGCGGGACCGTGATGCGGGACTGTGTTGGGACCCGGAGACCGCCGCCTGGCAAGGTTCACTGGTGTGGATCGAGGCGACCCTCGACACCGCCGGGGCTGCTGCCACGGGATGCTCCTACGCATTCGGCGCCGCCGACCCCGGCGCGCGGTACTGGGTCCAGGCCCGCGCGATCGACTCCAGCGGCAACACCGACCCGTCGAAAGCCACGCTGGCGATCGAGACCGCTGCCTGATCCGGCACAGACGACAACTGGAGGACCACCGGGCCCGCGTGGGCTGCGACTCTGGCAGCACGATCCGCAAGCACCGCCGCGACCGTTCCCTGTCGGCGATTCGCATGGTGGCGCCCCGGGCGAACTGCTTCTCGATCTGCGCCACGGTGGCTCCCAGTGCCTGCTCACCTCGACCGCACGGGCGACATCTCCCGCGCACACGACGCGCGGCGAGCCTCGGCTTGATCCACAGGTGGAGGCGTCATGCGGTGTCGCCGCAGACCCCTGCCCGGGGGATCGACCAGCGGGCCGCGACGGGCCCGGCTACATGTTGTTAGGCTTGACCATCAAGACCGTCGGCGGGACGTCATTTCCTCGGGCGGAACGCTCGTCCATCTTCATGCAGCGCAGGGGGCCTTCGTGAGACCACTCGGCCGGAGCGCGCTGAGCGCCGGTACCGTTCTGATCACCATCCTCGCAGTCTTCGCCACCACCCCGGCGCCACCGGCTTCCGCGGTCGAGTGGACGGCGCCCCGCTCGGACCGCATCATCTCCGGCCCGTCGCGCCCTGGGATCGCAGCATGGGGTCTGGCCTACAACTCCGTGACCGGCGAGTTCGTCGTCGGCGACTACGTGTCGAACCAGGTGCGCCGCTACTCGCTCAACGGTGAACTCCTGGGAGAGTTCTCCAACCCCAAGGGCAACACCGAGGGCGTGGCTTCTGCAGTTGCCGTCGATCCGCGGGACGGCTCGTCGTACGTGGCCGTCACCGGAGACGGACGGACCTCCCGCGATGTCCGCAAGTACAGCGCCGCAGGGGAATTCCTCTACGACTTCAACCTGCCCGGTTCGGTCACCTGGCTCACGGTGGACGATCAGGGGTACCTGTGGGCCCCGAGCGCGTTCGGCGGAACCGCGGTGGGCAAATGGCTGATCGACGATGCCGCACGCTCGGCCTCGCGGTTGCTGGAGATCCGCTCCAGCGGCTCGGGCCCCGGGGAGTTCAATCGCCTGACCGGTATCGCTGTGGATGGTCTGGGCCGGCCGTATGTGGCAGACCCGGGCAACAAGCGGGTCCACGCGTTTGAGGCGGACGGCACCTGGCGCTACGACCTCGGCACGGACGGGCTGTTCCCGGGCGATATCCGCGGCCTGGCGGTGGATCAGTCGGCCGGCGTGCTCTACGTGGCCAACTCGCAGGCGGGCACCATCGAGGTCTTCGACCTCGACGGCTCCCACCTGGACACCTTCTCCGGGCTGGGTGCGGGCGACGGCGAGTTCATCGACGGGGCGCGGCAGTTGACGCTGACCCCGGACGGTCATTTGTGGGCCGCGGACTACGGGAGCAGGCGGGTACTGGAGTTTGCGGCCAGCGGCGAGTACTTGTCGCAGTTCCCGGATCCTGCCCAGCTGCCGGCCCCGGACGGACTGACCAGTCCGCGCGGCATCGCCTGGGATCCGGTGTCCGGCGATATCTTCACCGCCGATCCCTGGGCCCAGCGCGTGCAGCGATTCGACGACGAGGGGCGCCCGCTGCAGGCGTTCGGCCAGCGGGGCACCTTCCCGCCGCAGGGCATGAACTACCCGCGCTCGGTGGGCGTGGACCCGGCCACCGGCAACATCTGGGTCGTCAACTACGAGGGCCGGCCCTTCACCAGCGTCTACGACAACGACTTCACCTTCCTGCACACCGTGGCCACGCCCCGCTTCCCGATGGACATCGACTTCGTCGACGGCGAGGCATACATGCTGGTGCGCCGACCCGGTTCGGTGCGCGTGTACGACGCCGCCACCGGGGAGTTCAAGCGCGAGTGCTGCGGCAACCTGGGCCGTTTGCGAGGCATTGCTGTCGACCCGTCGAACGGATACCTCTGGCTGACCTCCGACCAGACCAACGATCTGTATGTGGTGAATGGCAGCGGCTCGCTGATCACTACGCTCAAGTTGGACCGGCGGGGCTGGGGTGTGGACATCGTCGGGGACGTCGTCTACGTCGCCGATGCCAGCGCCAACAAGATCATCGCGTTCGACCGGACTTCGTACGCCCGGATCGGGGAGTTCGGCGGGGCGGGCTCGGCGCCGGGCCAGTTGCGCGGGCCGTCCGGGATCACCCACGACGATCAGGGCCGACTGTACGTGGTGGAGGAGCGCGGCAGCCGCGTGCAGCGCTTCAGCTGGGACCCGCTGCCCCCGGCAGAGTCCGACGCCCCGCAGACCGCCTTCACCGGCTCGTCGCCGACCACGCCCATCGAGGTCGCTGGCACGGCCGCCGACGCCTCCGGCGTGGCCATGGTCGAGGTCGCGGTGCAGGATCAGTCCACCGGCAAGTACTGGAACGCCACGTCCACGACTTGGGGATCCTGGACCTGGAACCAGGCCGTCCTGTCCGGTCCGCAGCAGGCGGCGCAGTGGTCCTTCACCCTCGTCCCTGCGCTTGCCGACACCGCCTACACGGTCCGCTATCGCGCGCGGGACGTGCATGGGAACCTCTCCCCGACCAGGGCCGCCACCGTCAGCGCGACCAGCAGCCCGGCCGATGAGGCCGGCCCGCAGGTCTCGGTCACGAATCCGCCGTCGGCCGGCTCCAGCATCGACCTGCCGGCGGTCCTCACCGGGCAGGTCAGCGACGATACCGCGGTGGGCGCGGTGTCGGTCGCGGTCAAGGACCGTGCCAGCGGCCTGTGGTGGGATCCGGCCACCGAGGCGTGGGGCCCGTTCACCCGATCCGACGCTGCGCTGGGCACCCCGGGCGGTACGACCAGCGACTGGTCGTACCCGTTCGACGGCGCCGTCGAGGGCGGGTCGTACTGGCTGTCCGTCAAGGCCGAGGACGCTGCGGGCAACGCCGAGCAGGCCAGTATCGGGTGGGTCTTCGACATCGCCGTCCCGGGCCCGACCGACGACGTCGCCCCGCAGACCGAGTTCACCGACCCGCTGCCCGCAGCGGTGGTCCCGGCAGGCACGATCGACCTGCTGGGGACCGCCAGCGACGACACGGCCGTGGATCGGGTCCAGATCGCGGTGCGGGACCGCGATGCGGGACTGTGGTGGGACCCGGAGACCGCCGCCTGGCAAGGTTCACTGGTGTGGATCGAGGCGACCCTCGACACCGCCGGGGCTGCTGCCACGGGATTCTCCTACGCATTCGGCGCCGCCGACCCCGGCGCGCGGTACTGGGTCCAGGCCCGCGCGATCGACTCCAGCGGCAACACCGACCCGTCGAAAGCCACGCTGGCGATCGAGACCGCTGCCTGATCCGGCACAGACGACAGCTGGAGGACCACCGGGCCCGCGTGGGCTGCGACTCTGGCAGCACGATCCGCTAGCACCGCCGCGGCCGTTCCCTGTCGGCGATCTGCATGATGGGGAGCCCACCGGACTCCCCATCATGCTGACACGGTCGGACGCGAACCGCCCGCGACCCTCGTGCGGAGACATGGCAGGGATGCGCTTTCCCCGGTGAACGCTCGGGACCGGCCAACAGAGCCCCCCGGGACGGTTCAGCGGTCGGCGGTTGTCCAGAGAGAACGGCGCTCGTCCGGGACGATGTCCAGCGGGTGCCGGCTTCCGCCCGGGACAACCCAGCCGGCGGCTGGAGCGAGCGGGCCGCGGGGGTCGAGAGGTGAAGTCCCGGCGCCCAGTCGCTCCACCGGGGCGCCCAACCCCTGCACCGGGGAGGTTCGGCCCCCACCCCGAGAGACATCTGCATGGAGCCCGGGGGTTTGCACCACCGGGGCAGAATCGGCTGGACTCCATGGCAGGGGTGTGCCATTCCGCCCAGCCGCCGCACCGCGGACGACGCCGTCACAGAAGGCGCAGTTCCGGCGCAGTTCCGGCGCAGTTCCGGCCCCGCCTGGAGCAGGGCGCCGACGTCCAAGGCCGCAGACCGGTTCGCCCGCTCGTCCAAGGCACCCTTGATCGCGATGAGCACCCAGACCTCCCCTGGGACGTCGCCGAGCCGGGAAGTCTGGCCGGGTTCAGGAATGGCGTGTGGCGAGGCAAGCAGTGCCAGGCACGGGTCGGGTCTGCGTGATCGCCTTGCCTGCGATGAGGGGCCAACCGATCACGGCCCCGAACGGCAACCCCGACGCACGAGTGCCCCGGCGCCGCTCTGCGGACTGCCGGGGCACTCGCCCATCCTGGGTCGCGCGCTACTCGATCTCGAAGCTCCGCCACAAGCGGCCGGAGGAGTTCAGCGAGGCGTCGATGGCCTCCACCTGGATCCCGTACAGGCCCGGCTCCCCTGGGTCGAACGCGAAGGACCACGTCGTGGTCGCAGCACCAGGGGCGCCGAGTACCGCCGCCTGTTGCCGGGTGTTGAAGCCGCCCCACGTCCCATCAGCCTGCCACCACTGCCCGGTCACGCGATCCTGCACGGCCACGAGGACCTCTGCCACGTCGACGTTATCGGTGGCCGAACCGCTGAGGTCGACCGCTGTGCCGCTGAAGACCTGGTTCGGAGTCGGCGAGTCGATCGTGATCTCCGGGCCCTCGAGGTCTCCCGTCACCGGGCGGACCGTGAAGCTCAGCCACTGCCGGCCCGAGGAGTTGCCCACCGCATCGAAGGCCTCCACCTGGCCGGCGTAGTCCCCCGCATCGTCGGAATCGAACGCATAGGACCAGTCAGTGGCAACCCCTCCGGGAGCGGTCAGGGCGGCGCTCAACTGCCGACCACCCCAGTCGCCCCAACTGCCGTCTGGCTGCAGCCAGAGGTCGGTGGCCTTGTCCTTGATGGAGACGAAGACGGTGTCCACCCCAACGTTGTCGCTGGATGAACCGCTGAAGGTCACCGGGCCGCCGAGGAAGGACGCGTTGTTCTCCGGCGCGGCGACAACCAGGCTTGGGGCCTCGGTATCGCTGGGCGCCTCCCGGATCGAGAAGTTGCGCCACTCCAGGCCGGAGACGTTCCCTCGGGCATCGACAGCCTCGATCTGGGCGCCGTAGTCACCGAAGGCACTTGGGGCGAAATCGAACGACCACTGCGTCGCGGTGGCGCCCGGGTCGGTCAGTGTCGCTGTCTGCTGCCTGGTATTCCAGGCACCCCATGAGCCATCGAACTGCAGCCACAGGTTCGTTGCCTTGTCCTTGATCGACACCAGGACGCGATCCACTCCGATGTTGTCGGTGGCGGACCCGGAGATGACGACCGGTTCGGTCTCGAAGACCTCATTGGCGGCCGGACTGTCCACCGACAGCTGCGGGGCCTCGTCGTCCGGCACGGGCGGCTCCGCGCCCAGCAGTTGCAGGGAGAAGACCTGGACGCGGTCGTTGGCCTGCTCGGCCACATAGACCTCGGTGCCGTGGATATCCAAGCCCTGCGGCTTGATCATCTGACCCGGGCCTGTGCCGTAGCCGCCGAACGAACCGACGAATCCGCCGTCGAGGTCCAAGATCGTCACCTGGTGCGACTGGGTGTCCGCGACGAAGACGTAGCCATTCGCGATGGCCAGGTCGAACGGGTTGGAGACGAAGCCCTTGCCGATGCTCTTGACGAACTCGCCGGTCTCCGTGAACTGCTGCAGATCATCGCGCCCAGAGTCGCTGACCCAGATGGAGTTGTCATCGCCCCATGCCACGCCCCGCGGGAACTTGAACTGTCCGTCGCCGCCGCCCGGGGTGCCGAATGTCCGCACAACTCCGCCAGTCTCATCGAGAACGACGATGCGGTCATTGTTGGCATCGGCCACCGCGATGAGGCCGTCGGACCGGACCGACACGCCATGCGGGTTCTTGAACTGGCCCTCAGCCGTCCCCTGCTCACCGACGCGCCAGATCAGCTGGCCCTGCGCGTCGTACTTCTTGATCTGCTGGTTGTCGGTATCGGCCAACACGATGTCGTCATTGCGGGGATCGGTATCGACGAGTCGCACGTAGTTGAAGGCATAGTCACCGCGTCCGCGCACCCCGAACGACCACTCCGTCTCGCCGCTCGGCGAGTACTTCTGCATGCGCCAGTTGTAGGTGTCGGCGACGATGACGCTGCCGGTGCTATCCACCGCCACGCCGCGCGGGCCGTTCAGGCCGCCAACCAGTGGCGGAGCGGGCACGGAGGGCACTGCCATGAGGAACTCGCCGTCGGAGGAGAACTTCTGCGCCCTGAAGTTCGGCATGTCCCCGACCCAGACGTCGGAGTTGGCATCGACGGCACACTCGCGGCCACCGTCGATGAACTGACCGTCCCCGGTGCCCTTGCTGCCCCAACGGGTCAAGTACGTCCCGTCCAGGTCGAACTTGGACACGCGGTTGCCTGCGGCGTCCACTACGTACAGCCATTCGTTGGCCGCATCGATGCAGAGCCCCCGGATGTCCCCGGCGAACTGGCCGGGATCCTGGCCCTGCGAGCCGAACGAGTACAGGGGCGTGCCGTCCTTCTCCAGGACCTGCACACGGTAGTTGCGGGAATCGGCCACGTACAGCCGATCCTGGGCGTCGAAGGCGGCACCGTGCGGGCCTTTGAACTGGCCCGGTCCGGCCCCGAAGCCGCCGAAGTCGTACAGTTCCTGCCCCGTAGTCCCGTCGTGAACCGACACTCGTTGATCCCAGGTGTCGATCACGGCGAACTCGCCGGTACTGGCGACAGCGACGCGCGAGGGGTACTTGAAGATGTCCGGCCCGGCCCCGCTCCTGTTGTTGACGCCGGTCTTGAACAGGTAGTTGCCGTCGCCGTCGAACTTCACGACGCGGCGGCGATCGGTGTCCGCGACGTAGATCGCATCCCCGGCGGGATCCCAGGCCAGGCCATAGGGCGACTGGGTCTGTTCCTCCCCGTAGCCCTCATCGTCGATCACGTCGCGCAGCAGCGTCCCATCCAGGGAGTACTCGCGAACGCGCCAGTTCCAGTAATCGCCGATCAACACCGAGTCCTCGGTGGCGGCAACACCCCAACCGTAGAGATCCGCATGGCCGGGCCCACCGATGAAGCCCTGGTGCGTGGCTCCGACCTCAACAGCCTGCGCTGCACCGACCGGCACGAGCGCGGACACGATGAGACTGAGACTTGCCCCCGCCGCGATCAGCATCCTTCTGATACCTGAATGTGACACCGTATTCCCCCCAGCTCCGTTCACCGGACACCCCCGTCGAGACTGGTGTACAGAGCGGATATTGACATTGCGCATATCCCCGATCCGGAAATCCTATGCGATAACGGCGGCAGGAGAAACCGTCGCCGGGTGACGACTACCCTGCGCGCAGGGTCGGTTACCGCAGCGTAAGGGGAACGTCGGTTTCAGCCACAACAGCGGCCCACACGCTCTTGACCGGTTCCCCCTGGGCCAGGGCCTGTGCGACGGTGCGTCCCGACAACGACGCCAGCACTTGGTCGTTGGCCCAGGAATGCGCGTAGGCCTGTCCGAAGACCGCTTCCATCCGGCGCCAGAACTCGGTCATCCGCATGCCTGTCATCGTCTCGCATTCCGCGCCCGGGCCATCGTCGGGGAGACTGGGCGTGTGCACGGTCCGTCCGGCTCCGGCCTCAACGTCTTCGGTCAGCGCACCCGCGACTGGTTCGAGCAGAGCTTCCATTCCCCCACCCCCGTCCAGGACGCCGCCTGGCGCACGATCGCCCGGGGTGAGGACGCGCTGGTGATCGCCCCGACCGGCAGCGGCAAGACGCTGGCGGCCTTCCTGTCGGCGATCGACGACCTCGTCGAGCACGGCGGCGGGCGCGGCACGCAGGTGCTGTACATCTCCCCGTTGAAGGCGCTCGGCGTCGATGTCGAGCGCAACCTGCGCAGCCCACTGGCCGGTCTGCAGCAGATGGCCCGTGCGGCCGCCGCCCCGTCGGTCCCGGCAGTCTCGGTGGGAGTCCGCACCGGCGATACCGATGCCGCGGGCCGCAGGGCCCTGGTGAAGCGGCCTCCGGACATCCTGATCACCACCCCGGAGTCGCTGTACCTCATGCTCACCTCTCAGGCGCGCAGCGCCCTGAGCACCGTGCGCACCGTCATCGTCGACGAGATCCATGCCATCGCAGGGTCGAAGCGGGGCGTGCACCTCGCGCTGTCGCTGCAGCGGCTGGAGCAGATCGCACAGCATCGCCCGCAGCGCATCGGGCTCTCGGCCACCGTGCGGCCGGCCTCGGCGGTGGCGGAGTTCCTGTCCGGCGAGCACCCCTGCACCATCGTGGAGACGCCGACGGACAAGCAACTGCAGGTGACCGTCGACGTCCCGGTGCCCGACCTGGCCGACCTCGCCGCGGCGGCGGCCGGGCCGGGCAGCGACGACACGCCCTCCATCTGGCCGCACATCGAGCGCCGACTGGTGGACCTCATCGACGCCCACCGTTCCACGCTGGTCTTCGCCAACTCCCGCCGGTCTGCCGAGCGGCTGACGGCGCGGCTCAACGAGGAGTGGGCGCGCCGGGCCGATGCACCGATTGCGCTGGCCGAGGAGGTGGCCACTTCCCTGCCCGGGATGGCCGGCCAGAGCGGCGGGGCGCCGACCGATCTGGCCCGGGCGCACCACGGATCGGTCAGCAAGGAGCAGCGCGCCGAGATCGAGGACCTGCTCAAGACCGGCGGCATCCGCGCCGTGGTCGCCACCAGCAGCCTGGAACTCGGCATCGACATGGGCGCGGTCGACCTGGTCGCGCAGGTGGAGGCGCCGCCTTCGGTCGCCGCCGGGCTGCAGCGGATCGGACGGGCCGGCCATCAGGTCGGCGCGGTCTCCCGCGGGGTCGTGATGCCCAAGCATCGGGGCGACCTGCTGGCCAGCGCCGTTATCGCTGAGGAGATGCAGCAGCGCCGGATCGAGGACATCGCCGTGCCCCGCAACCCGCTGGACGTGCTGGCCCAGCAGATCGTGGCGATGGCGGCGATGGACGACTGGTCGGTACCCGACCTGTTCGCCCTGATCCGCTCCTGCCAGCCGTACCGGTCGCTGCCGGAGGAGGCGTTCCGCGGGGTGCTGGACATGCTGGCGGGCCGCTACCCGGCCGACGAGTTCGCCACGCTGCGGCCCCGGGTCACCTGGGACCGCGCCAAGGATGTCATCTCGGGCCGACCCGGCGCCCAGCGCGTCGCGGTCGTCAGCGGTGGGACGATCCCGGACCGGGGCCTGTTCGGGGTGTACCTGGCGGGGGCCGCCGAGCGGGGCGGTCGGCGGGTGGGCGAGCTCGACGAGGAGATGGTCTACGAGTCCCGCGTGGGCGACGTCTTCGCCCTCGGCGCCTCCTCGTGGCGCATCGAGGACATCACGGCCGACCGGGTCCTGGTGAGTCCGGCGCCGGGTCGTCCCGGCAAGCTGCCCTTCTGGCACGGCGACTCGGTGGGACGGCCCTACGCCCTGGGCCAGCGGCTCGGTGCTTTCACCCGCGAGTTGGCCGGCGGCCGCATCCCTGCCGAGTCCCTGGCCGCCAGTGGGCTCAACGACTGGGCCATCGAGAACCTGCAGCGCTACGTCGCCGAGCAGCAGCGCGCCTGCGGGCGCGTGCCGGATGATCGCACCATCGTCGTGGAACGGTTTCGCGACGAGATCGGCGACTGGCGGGTGGTCTGGCACAGCCCGTTCGGCGCCCGGGTGCACGCGCCATGGGCATTGCTGATCAGTGCTGCCGCCCAGGCCGAGTTCGGGCTCGACGCCCAGGTGATGGCGACCGACGACGGCATCATCGCGCGACTGCCCGACACCGGCGATGAGGACTTCTTCCGAGGTCTCAGCGCGGCGGCGTTCCCCGATCCGGACGGCGTCCGGGAGTCCGTGGCGACCCAGGTCGCCGGCTCGGCCCTCTTCGCCGCGCGGTTCCGCGAGTGCGCCTCGCGCGCGCTGCTGTTGCCGCGGCGGGACCCGGGTCGCCGCACGCCGCTGTGGCAGCAGCGCCAGCGCTCCGCGCAGTTGCTCGCCGTCGCAGCGCAGTATCCGGCGTTCCCCATCACGCTGGAGACGATGCGCGAGTGCCTGCAGGACGTCTACGACCTGCCGGCGCTGCAGGCGGTGCTGGGCGATGTCGCCGCAGGCAGAATCCGGGTCGTCGAGGTGGAGACCCCGCGGCCGAGCCCCTTCGCCCAATCGCTGCTGTTCTCCTACATCGCCAGCTACCTGTACGAGGGCGACTCCCCGCTGGCCGAGCGCAAGGCGCAGGCGCTGGCGCTGGACCCGCAACTGCTGGCCTCGCTGCTCGGGGACGCGCAGCTGCGGGAACTGCTGGACCCCGAGGCGATCGCGGAGGTGGAGGCCTCCTTGCAGTTCCTCACCGCGACCACAGCCGTGCGGACAATGGACGGCGCCGCCGACGCGTTCCGGATCCTGGGTCCGTTAACCGCCGATCAGGCGCAGCGCCGGGGCATCACCGATGCGATGACCACCGAGCTGCTCGCGGCGCGCCGCATCTTCGCCACCCGGGTTGCCGGCCGCGATGTCCTCGCGGCGACCGAGGACGCGCCGCGCCTGCGGGACGCGGTGGGCGCGCCGATCCCGCAAGGACTGCCGCAGGCCCTGTTGGAGCCGGTGGCGCGCCCGGTGCGCGACCTGGTCGCCCGGTACGCGCGGACCCACGGACCGTTCCCCGTTGAGCAGGCCGCGGCCGAGCTCGGGCTGGGCGCGGCCGTGATCGGCGACGCCCTGCACGAACTTGCCGCAGCGCACCGAGTCGTCGCCGGCGGGTTCCGTCCCGGCGCGACTGGCGAGGAATGGTGCGACACCGACGTGCTGCGCCGGGTGCGGCGGCTCAGCGCGGCCCGACTGCAGGAGCAGATCGAACCGGTCGACCAGGTGGCCCTGGGGCGATTCCTCCCCCAGTGGTCGCAGGTGGCGCCGTACGGTGAGCGTCCGGGGCTGCGCGGACCCGACGGCGTGTACGCGGCCATCGAGCGGCTGGCCGGCCTGCCGATGCCGCTGAGCGCCTGGGAGCAGTGGATCCTGCCAGCACGGGTGGCCGACTATCAGCCGCACTGGCTGGACGAGTTGATGGCGGGCGGGGACATCCTCTGGTGGGGCACCGCAGCGCTCCCGGGCCGCGACGGATGGGTCGCCATGGCCCCGGCCGATCTCGTGGAGCACCTGCGGCCGGCGGCCGGGCTGCCCGAGGCCCCCGATGATGCGCTCAGCCAGCGCGTGCTGGCGCTGCTCGGCAACGGTGGGGGCTGGTTCTTCCCCGCACTGCTCACCGAACTGGCCCAGCAGCAGCCCACCCTCACCGCTGCCGCGCTCCTGGACTGCCTGTGGGGGCTGGTGTGGTCGGGCCGAGTGGGCAACGACGCCTTCCTCGCGGCCCGGGCCCACCTGGGTCGAACCGCAAGCGGCCGGACCGGCGCGCGGCGCCGTCGGCCCGGAGCGGCCGCGACTCCGGCGACGGGCGTGGGCCGCTGGTCGATCCTGCCCAGCGCCGATGACCCCACCCGGTCGGCCGCCGCGCAGATCGAGCGGGCCGTCGGTCGACACGGCCTGATCGTGCGCGGATCGCTGTCGGCAGAGCCCATCCCCGGGGGGTTCTCGGCGGCGTACAAGGTGCTGTCCTCGATGGCCGAACGAGGCCGACTGACCCGGCTCTACCTGGTCGACGGGCTGGGCGGCGCGCAGTTCGCCGCGCCCGGTGTCGTGGACCGCGTGCGCGACACCGGCGCGCATCAGTCCGAAGGTGCCGCCTATGTGCTGGCGGCCACCGACCCGGCCAATCCGTTCGGCGCGGCGCTGGCCTGGCCCGGTACCGGGGACAGCGGTCACCGGCCGGGTCGCAAGGCCGGGGCGCTGGTCGTCCTGGTGGATGGCGCCCTGGCCGCCTACCTGGAACGGGGCGGTCGCAGTCTCATCACCGTTGCCGGCGGGGAACCGCAGCATCTGCGGTCAGGGCTGGCCGCACTGGCGCGCGCGCTGCGGGTGGGAGGCGGACGGACGGCGATCCAGCGGGTAAACGGCGATTCCGCGGCGGCGCTGCATCCTGGCGATCCCGTCGCCGAGGCGCTCACCTCGGCCGGCTTCGTCCTGACCCCGTCCGGTCTGCGTCCCGGCCGGGAAACGGCCTGACCCCCTTCCCGAGGCAGTCAGGGATCAACGCGGCGGGTCGCCCCGATCGTCCATCTCGGAGAGGAAGCGCTCTACCTGTGCGCCGATCTGATCGGCATCGGGCAGGTCGGGCGCCGACAGCGCCTCGGCGTCATCGCCCATGCCCGACACTGTCGCCCCCAGGTCGTACTGCTCCTCCATCGACCGCAGCAGCGGCTGGAAGTCGTCGGAGTCGCTGGTCTGGCGGGCGATCTCCTCCTCGGCGGACTGGGCCTGCTCCTCCAACCCGTCGGTGGGCAGCACCAAACCGGTCGCCCCCGCGAGCCCGCGCAGCAGCGCGATCGCAGCCCTCGGGTACTCGAACTGGGTCAGATAGTGGGGCACGTGCACCGCCAGGCCGAGGGCGTCGCGACCGGCCTGCCCGAGGTGCAGTTCCAGCATCGCCTGAACGTGGCCCGGAATCTCCATGACGCCCAGTGCGGAGCGATGTCCCTGCAGCAATCGTGGATCGGTCGCGTGCATCGTCAGTCCGACCGGACGGGTGTGCGGCGCCGGCCACGGGATACCGATCATGCCCGCCGTCAGCGCCACGTCCATCTCGCCGATCAGCCAGTGCACCGCCTGGAGGAACTCTCGCCACCGGTAGTCCGGCTCCGGACCGCTCAGCAGCAGGAACGGCGTCCCGCGCTCGTCGAGGACCTCGCGCAGCGTGATCTCCGGCCACTCCGCAGAGACGAAGTGATCGTTGTCATAGATCATCTTGGGCCGTCTGGCCCGATAGTCGATGAGTGCATCCCCGTCGAAGGATGCGATGACCCGCTCATCCAGCGAATCCAGCAGATGGTCCACAGCGATTTGCGACGCCGACCCGGCGTCCATGAACCCGCTGAAGCTGTGGACCAGCACCAACTGGCCTCGGGACGCGCTGGGGGTGTCCACGAGCGTGATGAGCGACGGTACGTCCTGACCGCGCTGTCTGCGAAACCCCATGGCCACCTCCTCCCCCAGTGTCGCGCCCCGCGCTGCTGGTTTCGCAGGCTGCTCGCGTTCGGCGTAATCCGCGCAGCCCGCGCGACGGTCTGACGGTCAGGGATCAGTGGGAGGACATCTGCATCGCGTACCGCCTGGTCTCCAGATCGCGCGGCAGGACCACGCGCGCGCGGATCACATCAGCCGGCTTGATCTTGTGCTCGCGCACCGCTACTTCTCGCGCGGCGTCTGCCAGCACTGCGCTCAACGGCGCATTCAGCGCCTCGCAGATCGCGGCGAGCAGCTCGCTGGAGGCCTCCTTCTGGCCGCGCTCCACCTCGGACAGGTAGCCCAGCGATACGCTGGCAGCAGACGACACGTCGCGCAGCGTGCGCCCCTGGTCCTGGCGCCTGCGACGCAACTCGCCACCGATCACTTCCCGCAGCACGACCACGAAGGTATCGCCTCCTCGTTTCGTCCCCCCACCGTACCCCCGGACATCGCCGCCGGCATACGGGCTGGGGAACCTCCTCGCAAGGCGCAACACCCGCGGGATCCGGCTCATTCCCGATCGGTCCGCCCAGTTTCGAGGAGATCTCTCCCCGTCGCCAGGGCGGCTCGGACGGCGGCTGCTCGGATGGCCGGCCGGGTGCCGTGGCAGTCCGGCCGTCGCACCAGCACCGGGCCGGAGCGCAGAGCAGCCGCCACGAAGACCACGCCGGGGAGCAGGTCGGCCACGGGGTCGGGGCCCGCCACCCCCGTGGTGGCGATGCCGACGTCGGCGGCGAAGAGCGCGCACACCGCTTGCGCCATCCTCACCGCGGTCACTTCGGCGACCGGGCCGTGCTGCGCCAGGACCTCTGCCGGCACCCCCAGAACCGATACCTTGCTGTCGGTGGCGTAGGCGACCACTCCGCCCCGGAAGACCGCGGACGCGCCAGGCACCGCTGTGATGGCAACGGCGACCAGCCCGCCGGTGAGCGATTCCGCCGTCGCCGCCGTCAGGCCCCGCTGCCGGAGCAGATCCACCAGGGACCGCGCCTGGACCGCGGCATCGTCGATCGGCTGGTCGGTCATCGCGGCGGGCGCGGCAGCCCCGCCTCATCGCGCAACTGCCCGAAGGCCCGCACCTGACGCGCCTTGCGGATGTAGTCCAGTCCGGTGATGAGGGTCAGGACCACCGCGATCCCCATGAAGGTCCACTGGGCCACCTGGCTGATATCCGGCAGCAGGAAGAGCACGATGGCGGTCATCTGCGCGACCGTCTTCGCCTTGCCGCCTCGACTGGCCGCGATGACGCCGTGCTTGATGACCCAGAACCGCAGCACCGTCACCAGCACCTCGCGGCCGAGGATGACGATGGTGACCCACCACGGAAGATCACCGAGGTAGGACAGCCCGATCAGCGCAACACCGGTGAGTGCCTTGTCCGCGATCGGGTCGGCCACCTTCCCGAAGGTCGTGACGATGTTCCATTTGCGGGCCAGGTAGCCGTCGAAGAAGTCGGTCAGCGATGCCAGCACGAAGACCACGGCCGCCCAGATCCGCGACGCCTGGTCATCGCCGCCCTCGCGCAGCAGCAGCCAGGCGAAGACTGGCACCAGGACCAGTCGCAGCATCGTCAGCAGGTTCGGGATGTTCCACAGCGAGGAGTTCGACGGCGGCAGGCTGGCCGGGTCCCGCCCGAGCGGAGGGAGCTTCGGTTCTGCGCACCATGACTACACCTTCGCGCGATCAGACGTCCACCCCGTCCGAATCCCACGACTCGACCGACTGCCACGAACTGCCCCTGCGCGGCACCGACTCGCCGGGTGCCCATCGGCAGCCGCCGTCCTCAGGCCCCTGGAACTCGGCGCGACCCACGATTTCGGTCCCGCCGGCACGCTCGACCAGGACGTGAGCCCGTTCGCCGATCCGGTCGGCAGCGCGCTCGGCGGCGATCAGGTCGACCAACTCCTGGGTCTGCGCGACGCGAGCGGCGATCTCGTCGGGGTCGACCTTGTCGGGGAGGCGCTGCGCCTCGGTGCCGTCCTCATCGGAGTAGCCGAATACCCCCACTGCGTCGAGTCGCGCCTCGCTGAGGAAGTCTTGCAGAATCGCGAAGTCCTGCCTCGGTCTCGCCGGGGAAGCCGACGATCACGTTGCTGCGGATTCCGGCAGCAGGCGCCCGAGACCTGATCCCAGCGATCAGCGCCAGGAACGACTCGGCGTCCCCGAATCGCCGCATCCTGCGCAGCAGCGGACCACTGGCGTGCTGGAACGACACGTCGAACGACGCGGCGCCACGGCGTCCAGATCGGCCATGGCATCCAGGACCGCGGGCCGCAGCTCGGCCGGCTGCAGGTAGGACACCCGGATCCGCTGCAGTCCGGCGACCGCCGAGAGCTCCCGCAGCAGTCCGTCCAGGCCCGGACCGCCGGGGATGTCCTTGCCGTAGGCCGTGGAGTTCTCGCTCACCAGCACCACCTCTGCGACGCCCTGCGCCACCAGTGCCTCCGCCTCGGCAACCACGTCGGCCGCGGGTCGGGACACGAAGGCCCCGCGGAAGGAGGGAATCGCGCAGAACGCGCACCGGCGATCACAGCCGCTGGCGATCTTCAGCGCAGCCACCGGGCCGGTGCCGAGCCGATGCCGCAGCAATCGCTGGGAGGCACCGCCCAGCGTCCCAGCGGCGTCGTGTCCCGGCACGTGATGGGCGGAGCCGCTGCGCAGCACCGGCGTGACCGGCATCAGGGTGCGACGGTCCCGGGGGCGATGCGAGGGCACGGACTCTCCCGCGAGCAGTGCTTCCAGGCTGTCGGAGATGCGGGGGTAGGCGTCGAAGCCCAGCACGGCCGACGCCTCCGGCAACTCCGCAGCCAGTTCGGTGCCGTAGCGCTCGGCCAGGCACCCGGTGGCCACCACAGTCGCGACGTCGGAGACGTCCAGGATCGTCGAGATGCTCTCGGCCTTCGCCGCCTCGATGAACCCGCACGTGTTGACGAGGACCACGTCGGCCTGTTCGGGACGCTCGGCCACCTGCCAGCCGTCGGCGGTGAGCCGCCCGGCCAACTCGTCGGCGTCGACGTCGTTGCGGGCGCAGCCCAACGTCACCATGTGGAACCTGCGCGACACGCTCATCCCTCGAGGTTAGTCCCAGCAGGGCACAACAGGCTCCGGCGGCGCGGGAGTCGATGTCTGCTCGGCACCTGTTCTGCGCGTCGGCGGCTCGCGTGCTGGGTGTGGCGGCGTGGCGTCGGCGTGGCGGCGTGGCGTGGCGTCGCGGTGGCGTGGCGTCGGCGTGCGCGGTGGCGTGGCGTCGGCATGGCATGGCGTTGGCGGCTGGCTCAGCCAAGCACGGGGCTCGGCCCGGCACCGGGCATGGGGCTCGCACCCTGAGCGGGGCCGATCCGAGGTGAGGTCTGCACCCGGTTCGGGGGTCTGCACCCGGCGCGGGGGCGGATCGTCCGGAATGCGGCGCAGGGCTGCACCCGGTTTGGGGGTTTGCACCCGGCGCGGGGGCGGAACCGGTCGAATCGCGGCCCACAGCCACCATCCCGGGTGCAAACCCCCGAACCGGGTGCAGAATTCCGTGTGAGGACCCGCCCCAGAGGCTCAGGCCTACGCGCCCACCGATAGCCGGGGCCGATCGCCGGCGCTACGGACGCATCGCTGGCCAAGTCGCACCAGCCAGGCCGACCCGGTGCGTCCCTGCTACTCCCAGACCTATGACTGTCCCCGCAGGTCGGCGAGGATGCCCGGCAAGTCGTCGGGCTGCGCCAGCACCTCGCGCGCCTTCGACCCCTCCGATGGACCGACGATCCCCCTGGTTTCCATGAGGTCCATCAGCCGGCCCGCCTTGGCGAATCCGACGCGCAACTTGCGCTGCAGCATCGAGGTCGATCCCAACTGCGAGTTGACCACGAGTTCGACGGCCTGACAGAGCAGGTCGAGGTCGTCGCCGATCTCTTCATCGACCGAGGGCGCGGTCGTTGGCACGGCGAGCACCTGATCGACGTAGGTGGTATCCCGCTGCGTCTTCACGTGGGCGACCACGGAGCGCACCTCGGCCTCGGAGACGAAGGCACCCTGGATGCGCATGGGTCGGCTCGCCCCCATCGGCAGGAACAGGCCGTCGCCTTGTCCAATGAGCTTCTCTGCACCAGAGGTGTCGAGGATGACGCGGCTGTCGGTCTGGCTGCTCGTGGCGAAGGCGAGCCGACTTGGCACGTTCGCCTTGATCAGGCCGGTCACCACATCGACCGATGGCCGCTGCGTGGCCAGCACGAGATGGATTCCGGCGGCCCGCGCCAACTGGGTGATGCGGGCGATGGAGTCCTCCACGTCGCGGGCGGCGACGATCATGAGGTCGGCGAGCTCATCCACCACGACGACCAGGTACGGGTACGGGGCAACCGTGCGCTGGCTGCCCGGCGGGACCTGCACCCGGCCGGCGCGCACTGCCTTGTTGAAGTCGTCGATGTGCCGGAATCCGAAGTGCGCCAGGTCCTCGTAGCGCTGTTCCATCTCCGCCACCACCCACTGCAGCGCCTCGGCAGCCCGCTTCGGGTTGGTGATGATGGGCGTGATGAGGTGCGGGATGCCTTCGTAGGCGGTCAGTTCCACCCGCTTCGGATCCACGAGGATCATGCGGACCTCGTCCGGCGTGGCCCGCATCATCAGCGAAGTGATCAGCGAGTTGATGCACGACGACTTGCCCGCGCCGGTGGCTCCGGCCACCAGCATGTGCGGCATCTTCGCCAGGTTCGCGCAGACGAACCCGCCCTCGACGTCCTTGCCGACGGCCACCAGCATCGGGTGGGAATCCGCCGTGGCGACCCGGCTGCGCAGCACATCCCCGAGCGCGACCAGTTCGCGGTCCTCGTTGGGGATCTCGATACCGATCGCCGACTTGCCCGGGATCGGGCTCAGGATGCGCACGTCGGAGGTCTTCACGGCGTAGGAGATGTTCTTGCTGAGGTTGGTGACCTTGTCGACCTTGACCGAGGGGCCCAGCTCGATCTCGTAGCGGGTGACCGTCGGGCCGCGCTGGTACCCGGTCACCTCTGCGTCGATGGCGAACTGCTCCAGCACGCCGGTGAGCGCTGCCACGACTTGCTGGTTGGCCTTGCTGCCCCGTTTGTGGGGCGGACCGGACCGCAGTGCCGCGCTGTCCGGCAACTCGTAGTCGACGGCGTCGGAGAGCGGCAGCTGCTCGCCCTTGCCGGGCACGTCCTCGAACGTCACCTCCGAACCCCGATCCGAGTCCGAATCCGAGCCCGGCTCTGGCACAGGCTGCGGCTGGGTTCCCGTCGTGGCGTTGACCGGCAGCGGATCCGACTCGGCGGGGTCCTCCTCGGGCCAGCCGACCATCGGGGTGGCGAAGGGTTCGTTGCCGCGCAGGTCGATGTCGTCGTGGGGGTCGGGAGGCTTCGGCCACCACCGCCGCACCCGCTGCGCCCCCGACCGGGTTCGGCCCGGCAGAGCGCGCAACCAGGGGCCGAGCACCGTGATCAGTCCGATCATGCCCAGCAGCGCCAGCAGCACCACTGCGACCGGCGTGCCGATGAGGGAAGCGACCGGGACACTCAGCAGCCACCCCAGGAAACCGCCACCGGTGGCCAGCACCTCGACACCGTCGGTGGGATGCGGCATTCCCGCGGCAACGTGCCAGAGCCCGGCGGCGGAGAGGATGATGGTCACCCATCCGGTAATCACCCGCGCGATGCGCTCGGGATCCTCCGGCACCCAGAACAGGTACAGCGACTGGGCAACCATCGCCGCAGCCGCAACGGGGGCCAGCGCGCCCAGGCCGCCAACCACCAGCAGGTACAGCACCTGCCCGATGGGGCCGGTGGCGGCGCCGGCAACCACGAGCGCGATCACGATGCCGCCGACGAGCCAGGCCATCGCCGCACCGTCGCGCGCGTCATGCTCTGCCTCAGCCACACCCGGGTCCGGCAGCACCGCCCGCACTCCCCCTCCGACCAGGTGCGCCACACCAGACCACCATCTGCCGATCAGGCGCACCGGCGCTGATCGCTGCTTCGACCGGGTGATCGGGCTTGGCTTGGGGTCCGCCTTGGCCGGCTTCCTGCGAGCAGAGGCGGCGTGGGGATCCTTGGTGGAGCGTCCGCTGTCGGAGGCGGCCTTCGTCCGCGGCGTAGCGCCGCCTTTGCCTGAGGAACCTCCTGCCATGCCGGCTAGCCTAATCGCCCCGGCGGCCCGGACCGGGCAGACGCGCGTCAGGCCTCCACGATCACCGGCACGATCATCGGTCGGCGGCGGTGCGCGTTGGAGACCCAGCGACCCACCACACGGCGCAGGACCTGCTGCAACTGCGCGGCGTCGTCCACGCCCTGCAGCAGGGTCTGCTCCAGCGCCTCGCGCACCAGCGGCAGCACCTCGTCGAACATCCGCTCGTCCTCGGTGAACCCGCGACCGTGGATCTCCGGGCCCGCCACCACCGTGCCGGTGGTGATGTCCACCGCCGCGAACACCGAGATGAAGCCCTCATCGCGCAGGATCCGCCGGTCCTTCAGCGACGCTTCGGTGATGTCGCCGACAGAGGAGCCGTCCACGTACACATACCCGCAGGGCACTGCGCCGACGATGCCCGCGACGCCGTCGCTGAGGTCCACGACCACACCGTCCTCGGCGATCACGATGCGGTGCGGATCCACCCCTACCTCGGCTGCGAGCGCGGCGTTGGCCCTCAGGTGGCGCGGCTCGCCGTGCACCGGCATCACGTTGCGGGGCTTGACGACGTTGAACAGGTACCGCAACTCGCCGGCCCCCGCATGGCCGGAGACGTGCACCATGGCGTTGCCCTTGTGCACCACTGCCGCACCGAGCCTGGTCAGCCCGTTGATCACCCGGTTGACGGCGTTCTCGTTGCCGGGGATCAGCGAGGATGCCAGGACGATGGTGTCGCCCGGCCCGACCTCGATGCGGTGGTCCCGATTGGCGATGCGGCTCAGCACGGCCATCGGTTCGCCCTGCGAGCCGGTGCAGATCAGGACGACCTGATCATCGGGCAGGTCGAAGGCATTGTCGAAGGAGACCATCGCATTGGCCGGCACCGACAGGTAGCCGAGCTCGCGCGCGGTGTTCATATTGCGCACCATGGAGCGGCCCACGAGCGCGACGCGCCGGCCATGCGCGACCGCGGCGTCGATGACCTGCTGGACGCGGTGCACGTGCGAGGCGAAGGAGGCCACGATGAGTCGCCCGCTGGCCCGCGCGAACACCCCGTCGAGCACCGGACCGATGCTGCGCTCGCTGGGGACGAATCCCGGCACCTCCGCGTTGGTGGAGTCCACCAGCAGCAGGTCGACACCGGCGTCGCCGGCGCGCGCGAACGCATTGAGGTCGGTGATCCGGCCGTCCAGCGGCAACTGGTCCATCTTGAAGTCGCCGGTGTGCAGCACGATGCCTGCGCTGGTCGTGATCCGCAGCGCCATGGCGTCGGGGATGGAGTGGTTGACGGCGATGAACTCCACGCCGAAGGCGCCCAACTGCCGGGACTCGCCATCGGCGACCTCTTGCCCGGGGTTGCCGATGCGATGCTCGCGCAGCTTGCTGGCCAGCAAGGCCAGGGTGAGGCGGCTGCCGTAGATCGGGATGTCAGGCCGCAGCCGCAGCAGGTACGGCACCGCGCCGATGTGATCCTCGTGGCCGTGCGTCAGCACGATGGCGACGATGTCGTCGAGCCGATTGGCGATGGAGGAGAAGTCCGGCAGGATGAGGTCCACCCCCGGCTGGAACTCCTCGGGGAAGAGCACCCCGCAGTCCACGACGAGGAGGTCGCCGTCGATCTCCAGCACGGTCATGTTGCGGCCGATCTCGCCGATGCCGCCCAGCGCCACCACGCGCAGCGTGCCGGCGGTCAGCGGGGGCGGGGTCCCGAGGTCGAGGTGAGCGTGTGTCATTGGAGCACTCCTGCCGCTCGCAGGTCCGCCGATATCAGTTCCATCTCCGAGCGCGTCGCGACGGCCAACGGCGGGCGCAGCGGCCCGCCCCCCGGCAGGCCAAGCATGTCCAGCGCCGCCTTCGCGGCAATGGCCCCCTGCGTATGCGTCATGATCCCCGTGATCACCGGGATCAGCCCGGCGTTGATGCGACGCGCTTGCTCGACCTGGCCCGCCGTGAACGCCGCGTGCATCGCCACCAGCCGGTCGGCCACCACATGCCCGATCACGGAGACGAAGCCTGCGGCGCCCACGCTGAGCAGTGGCAAGTTCAGCCCATCATCCCCGGAGTAGTAGACCAGATCGGACGCTGCGATCAAGCTCGCGGCCGCGAACGGGTCCGCCGCGGCGTCCTTGTTCGCCACGATGCGCGGGTGCTCGGCCAGGCGCAGCAACGTGTCCCTGGCCAGTCGCACCCCGGCCCGCCCGGGGATGTCGTACAGCATGATCGGCAGGTCCGTGGCATCGGCCACCGTCGGTGAAGTGCGACACCAGGGCCGGCTGCGGCGGCTTGCTGTAGTACGGCGTGACGACCAGCAGGCCATCGGCACCTGCGGCGGCGGCGGAGGCGGCCAGCTCCAGGGTATGGGCGGTGCTGTTCGTGCCGACGCCGGCGACGACCACGGCCCGGTCCCCCACCGCCTCCACCACGGCTCGCACGAGGTCCGCCTTCTCGGCGTCGGACGTGGTCGGCGACTCCCCGGTGGTGCCGTTGATCACGAGTCCGTCGTTGCCGTCGTTGACCAGGCGGGTCGCCAGCGCGGCGGCGGCCGGCAGGTCGAGCGATCCGTCGCCGGCGAACGGCGTCACCATCGCTGTCAGGACGTGGCCGAACGGCGCACTGGGGTCGGTGGGCAGCGTCATGACCCCAGGCTAGCGTCGCCGACCCGCGCGGCTAGCGGCGCGACACCGGTGGACCACTCAGGTCGCTGCGCTCCACGTAGGTCTTCACCATCATGTCGTGCAGCGTTCGCGACCGGTTGTCCCACAGCGGCCACAGGTAGTTCAGCATCTGCAGCAGGAAGCCGAACGGCACGATGTTGCCGATCCCGGCGAAGAGCGCGTTGGGGATGAGCCACCGCCCCAGCGCGACCCCGGTCGTCGGCACGGTGCGGCCGGCCATGACCTTGCGCGTGTTGACGGCGCGATCGCCCAGCGTTTGACCGGACCTGCTCACCAGGTACACGCCGTTGATCATGCTGGCGATGAACCATACCGCCCCAGACACCAGCAGGACCGTCCAGAATCCCGGCGCCACGATGTCGAACAGCATCGGCGTTGGTGATGCTCGCCCCAGCTTCCAGCGATTCCACGAGACGGTCGAACGCGGCCTCATCGAAGATGGCGCCACCGCTGGATGTGATGACGCTGATGGCGATCACGGCCGCGATGGTGGCCGGGATGGACACGATGATGTTGTCGATGAGGTAGCCGCCCACCCTGCGCCACCACCCGGCCAGGACCTGCCCATCGGGCCCGGTCCGAGCGGCGGGCTGGCCGGGACACGGGCACCGGCGCAGGTCCGTACCCGCCGTACGGGTCGGTCAACTGCGGAGCCGGCCCATAGCCGAACGGCACCGGGCCGACAGCGCTGCTGCGGCTCGGTCATCGGAGCCGCCGTGGATGCGGGTGCGGGCGGCGGCGCTGGAGCGACTTTCGGCTGTACCCGGTCCGACCACGCCTGGCCGTCCCAGTACCTGATGTTGTCGCTGTTGGCGGGATCGGGGTACCACCCGGCCGGCGGCATCGTCACGGCATCCTCCTTGCCTCTGCGACCAGGGTAGCCCTGCGCTACGGCGCGACCCGGCCACCGGCATCGAAGGCGGCATGGGTCAGCGGCATGAGGGCCGCCCATTCGTCCTCCATGCGCTCGGCGACCATCTCGATCTCACGCTGCGGGTAGGAGGGGAAGGTCGAATCCGGCCGCTTGGTCCGCAAGGACAGGAAGTTCATGAGCGACCGCGCGTTCAGGGTCACGTACATCGAGGAGTAGGTGGCCACCGGGAGCACACCGCGGGCCACCTCCCGGGCGATACCGGCGTCGAGCATCTCGGTGTAGGCGCGGTAGGCCTGCGTGCAGGCGCGCATCGTCGCCTCGCGCGCGACCGCGTGCTGGGACGGCGTCCCCGGCACGAAGTCGTAGGCTCCCGGCTTTCCCTCCTGGACCAGGTTGCGCTCCTCGCCCGGGACGTAGAACACCGGCTGCAGTTGCCGGTAGCGGCCGGACTCCTCGTTGTAGGACGCCATCCGGTGCCGCATGAACTCGCGGAAGACGAAGATCGGGGCACTGACGAAGAATGTCATCGAGTTGTGCTCGAACGGCGACCCGTGGCGGTCCCGCATCAGGTAGTTGATCAGCCCCTGCGACCGTGCCGCATCGGCGTGCACGTCCTCCAGCGAGGACTCCCCCTTCGTGGAGACGCGGGCCGCGAAGAGCACGTCCGCATCGCTCGCAACCGCCTTCACCAGCTCCACCGTCACGTCGCTGCGGAACCTGATCTCGACCTGCTCAGCCATCTGCGCCACCCCTTCCGCCACGGCGAGCCTAGGCCCTGCCGATCCGGCCGCTGCGCAGGGCCCGCCGCAGCGCGAGCGATGGTCAGGGGATGAGCTTGCCCGGGTTGAGGATTCCGGCAGGGTCGACGGCGGACTTCACCGCTTGCAGCGCAGCCACACCGACGCTGCCGACCTCCTCGGTCAGGTATGCGCGGTGATCGGTGCCGACGGCGTGGTGGTGGGTGATCGTGGCGCCGTTGGCCATGATCGCGGCGCTTGCGGCCTGTTTCGCGGTCCGCCACTGGTCCACCGGGTCGTCCGCGGCCGGGGCAATCGCCGTGAAGTACAGCGAGGCACCTGTGCTGTAGACGTGCGAGACGTGGCAGAACACGATCGGTTCGCCATCGCCTGCTGCCAGCGATCCGCGCAGCGCCCGGGCCACCGCGGCATGGACCGCGGGCAGGGCTGCCCAAGTGGCCGCCGTCTCCAGCGTCTCCACGATGCAGCCCTCATCCAGCAGGACATCGCGCAAGTAGGGGCCGTCGAACCGGTGCGCCCGCCACGACTCCCCGACGCGGGCCCCCAGCGCAACCGCACCGTAGCGCCGCAGTGCGACCCACGCCGCGTCGCGCCGCGCCGCCGTGGCCTTCGGCGATACCCCCTCCCAGCCGAGGATGGCCAGGCAGCCTGCACCGCTGATGCCCCGGACCCTCAGGTAGCGATCCAGCAGTTCCTTGGCCCTTCCCCGGGGACCGGACATGGCCATCGTCACCTCCGTCTCCGAGGCGTCCGACAGGCGCATCACGGTCGGGCTCAGGTCCGCCTGGGCCAGCGCCCGCAACGCGGCCGACCCGCTCGCGAAGTCGGGGAACAGCAGGCCCTCGTAGCGCCGGTAGTGCGGCCGGCGCCGCACTCGCAACGTGGCCTCGGTGATAACGCCGAGGACGCCCTCCGACCCGATGAAGAGCTGCCGCAGATCGGGGCCGGCGGCCGAGGATGGAGCGCGGCCCAGCCGCACCGTGCCCGCCGGTGTGGCGAGGGTGATCGCCTCCACACCCTCATCACTGCGGCCGTAGCCGGTGGAGGCCTGACCTGCGGAACGGGTGGCGAGGTAGCCGCCGATGGTGGCCCGCTCCCAGGACTGCGGCAAGTGGCCCCAATGCAGCCCGCGCGCCTCCAGCAGCCGCTCCAGGGTCGGTCCGGTGATACCGGGCTGCACCGTCGCGGTCAGGGAGAGCTCATCGACATCGATCAGATCGGCCAGCCGGTCGAAGGCCACCGCGACCACCGCACTGCGCCCGCCGCCCTCGGGGGCGACGCCGCCGACGACCGAGGTGCCGCCGCCGAACGGGATCACCGCGATGTCGCGCCGCTCGCAGATCGCCAGCAGGGCAGCCACGTCGTCGTGGGATCCGGGTTGCAGCACAGCGTCCACCGCACTGGGGTACTGGGCGGCCCGCTGCTGGACGTAGTCGATCAGCGAACTGCCCCCGCTGTGGCGCAGGCGGGCCGATCGCGACGTGTCCACGTGATCGGCTCCCAGGGCCTCCGACAGCTCCCGGTAGGCCGCGCCGGGCAGACGGCCCGGCGGGAGGACCGCCTCGGCAATCGGGTGGCGGGGCCGCGGGTGCAGCCCGCCGAGGCGGGCCGTGAGGAACGCTCGGGCGGCCGCCGAGATCTCGACGGGCCGCGCGGGCGTGCCCCACCGACCAATGGCGGTTTCCAGTGCGTAGGGCATCGCTTCTCCTGCGCTCGGCGTCTCCCGACTGTTACAGTGTGACAGATGATGTCACACAGTAGCGTAGCGGCGCTGCGCGACCCGCTGATCGAGGCTGCGATGGACGTGATGACCGACCTCGGCCCGACGCGCGTCACCATGGCCGAGGTCGCGCGCCGCGCGGGAGTCTCACGGATGACCGCCTACCGGCGCTACCACAGCCTGGCCGCCCTGGTGTCGGCCGTGCTGACTGCGGAGATGGCCGACGTCGTGGCCGAGGTGGTGAGCGAGGCCGACCTGACGCGCCCGGTGCGGGAACAGGTCGTGGCCGAATCGGTGGCCGTTGCCACGGCCCTGTTGGACCACACCCTGCTCCAGCGCGTGCTCGAGGTCGATCGCCGAGTCCCTCCTGCCTCTGCTGGTGGAGCGGCTGGGGTCTGGTCAACGGCTGTTGCGGGACCACATCGCCGTCCGACTGGCCGCGGGGATGGCGGCGCGCGGCGGGGACGGCTCGATCCGGGACGGCGATCCCGGACTGTTCGCCCTGACCCTGGTCACGATTGCGCAGCCCTATGTCGTCGGGATGCGACCGCT
Source organism: uncultured Actinomycetota bacterium (assembly GCA_963706835.1). Lineage (GTDB taxonomy): Bacteria > Actinomycetota > Actinomycetes > S36-B12 > CAVXYG01. The sequence continues at coordinate 329,027 of CAVPOB010000016.1, read as the reverse complement.
GCGCGCGGAGTACCCGTCCGAAACGCTGCTCGCCGAACTGGCCGCAGCCATCGATCGCTACCTGCGTCCGGAATGAGGGTGCCATGATCGACCACCATCTGCTGCGGTCCGGCGAGGCCACCACCCGCCTCAATGACGACCGGCGCCGCCGTGACCTGCGCGCGTTGCGCGCCGGAGCACCCATCGACGTGCTCGTCGTGGGCGGCGGCATCACCGGGGCCGGAGTCGCCCTGGACGCTGCCAGCCGCGGACTGCGCGTGGCACTGGTGGAGCGAGAGGACCTCGCCCACGGCACGTCGCGCTGGTCCAGCAAGCTCATCCACGGCGGTCTGCGCTACCTGGCCAAGGGTGATGTCGGGATCGCCTGGGAGAGCGCGGTGGAGCGATCGGTGATCGGCTCTCGGATCGCGCCCCACCTCGTGCGGCCGCTGACACAGGTCCTCCCGCTGGCCGAGGGCGAGGAGTTCGCCAGGCTCGGCGCTCGGGCCGGCCTGCTGGCCGCCGACGCGCTGCGCGTGGCCGCCCGCACCCAGCGCGGCCTGCTGAACCGGTCGGCGCCGGTGGATCTGGCCGACCTGCACCGGCTGGCACCGGCGCTGCGGCGGGACGGGTTGCGCGGCGCACTGGCGGTGGCGGACCTGCAACTGGAGGACGATGCGCGCTACGTGGTCGCGGTGGCACGCACGGCCGCCGCGTACGGGGCCCGCATCCTGACCCGCGTGTCGGTCGCCGAGGTCACCGATGGCCGGGCCCGCCTGGTGGACCGGGCCAGCGGCGAGCAGTGGTGGGTGGAACCGGGCACGGTGATCAACGCCACGGGGGTATGGGCCGGCGAGCTCGACCCCGCGGTGCGGCTGGCGCCCTCTCGCGGCAGTCACATCGTCGTGCGCTCCAGCGCCCTGCAGGACACCGCGGTCGGCCTCACCATCCCGGTGCCCGGGCAGTTCGGACGCTTCGTCTTCACGCTCCCCCAACCGGATGGGCTGACCTACATCGGCCTCACCGACGAGGCGGTCGAGGGCCCGATTCCCGACATTCCCCAAGCACCGGATGCCGATGTCCAGTGGATCCTGGATGTGCTGAACACCGCGCTGGACCGGCCGCTGAGCATGGCCGACGTCGTCGGCCGCTTCGCGGGCCTGCGGCCGCTGCTGGCGGGCGGCACCGACTCGGCCTCGGCAGATCTGTCGCGGCGGCACGCCATTGTGCAGCACGACGGCCTGATCACGGTGACCGGAGGCAAGTTCACCGCCTACCGGCGCATGGCGCAGGACGTGGTCGATCGCCTCACGGCACGCCCCTGCCGGACCCGCACACTGCCGCTGATCGGCGCTGGAGCAGTCGCGGGCCCGCCGGACCTGCCGGATCGCCTCGTGCGGCGCTACGGCGCGGAGGGGCCGCTGGTCTGGTCGCTGGCCGAGGCGGATCCCGGGCTGCGCGAGCCGCTGGCGCCCGGGTGTGCGGTGCTGGGCGTGGAGGTCGCGTTCGCCGTCGCCTGGGAGGGGGCGGTCACCGTCGCCGATGTGCTGGATCGTCGCACCCGCCTGGGACTGGTGCCGGCCGACGCTGCCGCCGCCGCTCCCGCTGCGGCCAAGATCGTCCAGCACTGGCAAGCGGCGACCGCCGCCGAGGCCCGCGCCGGATGATCCAGCGGCCCGCTCAGGCCGCCCCCGAGACCTGCCGCCCGTACAGCGCCACTGCCTTGCGCATCGCCGCGCGGGCTCGTTTGCGGTCTCCGGCGTCGTCGTAGGCCACCGCCAACCGGAACCACGATCCCGGATCATCGGGGGCCCGGTGCACCTCATCTGCCCGCTCGGCGAATCGCGCGTCGGCCGCGTCGCGGTCGGCCCGGCCCGAGGGCCGTTTCGGGAGGTCATCGACGGGCAATTCGCCGCGACGCTCCAAGTGGCGCGCCAGCGCCTGCACCCGCCGACCGAACTGCCACTCGCGGATCACGACGTAGCAGCCGATCAGCGGCAATACCAGGATCGCCACGCCGAGCACGACCAGGAACCCGCCCGCGGAGATGAACGAAACGGCCTGGCGGGTCAGCAGCAGGAAGTAGCCGACCAGCGCGACCGTCAGCAGGCCCGCGAGTACCCGGGGATTCATAGTGGCAGCAGATGCTCGAGGCCGACGGTCAGGCCGGGGCGCCGGCCGACCTCGCGCACCGCCAGCAGCACGCCCGGCATGAAGGAGGTCCGGTCGAAGGAGTCGTGGCGCAGCGTCAGGGTCTCCCCCACATGGCCGAACAGGACCTCCTGATGGGCGATGAGGCCCCGCAACCGGACGGCGTGCACGGCAATGCCGTCGACGTTGGCCCCCCGAGCGCCCGGCAGCGCCGAAGCGGTGGCGTCCGGCGGCGCCGGCATGGCAGCCTCGGCACGAGCGGCCGCGATCAGGGCAGCCGTGCGGGTCGCGGTCCCGGAAGGCGCATCGGCCTTGTCGGGATGGTGCAGTTCGACGATCTCGACCGACTCGAACCACGGCGCGGCCAACTGCGCGAACCGCATCATGAGCACGGCACCGATGCCGAAGTTCGGGGCGACGACACAGCCCACCGATGGCCGTCCCGCGAGCAGGACCTCGATCAGCTCGAGCCGCTCCTCGGTGAGGCCGGTCGTGCCCACCACGGTGTGGATGCCGGCCTCGATGCAGTGCTCGAGATTGCCCATGACCGCATCCGGGGTCGTGAAGTCCACTGCGACGTCGACGTCTTGGGCACTCAGAGCGGCGACGTCGTCGCCCACATCCAGCCGCGCGGCCAGCGTCACACCATCGGCGGCCTCCACCGCCTGGCAGACCTGTCGCCCCATCCGCCCGGCTGCCCCGAGCACCGCCACTCGCACCGTCGCACCCATGACGTCGAGGGTAGGGCGTGGCCTGCGGTCGAGGATCGCGGGGTCGCCGCGGCTTCCACGGCCCAATCCCGTGCGCTAGCGTCCGGCACTATGGGCCCTCAGTTGCAGTTCGGGTTCTTCCCGGAGCCGCAGGCCGCGCACCTGCCCGACGTGATCCGTCGGGTGCAGTGGGCCGACCGCAACGGACTCGACCTCATCGGCATCCAGGACCACCCCTACCAGCGCCGATACGCCGACACGTTCATCCTCATGGCGCATCTGGCCGCCGTCACCGAGCGGGTGCACTTCTTCCCCGACGTCGCGTCGCTGCCGCTGCGGGGCCCGGTCATGCTCGCCAAACAGGCAGCCACCATCGACCTGCTGTCGGGGGGTCGCTGCGAGTTGGGCATCGGTGCCGGCGGGTTCGCCGAGGCGATCGCCGGTCTCGGCGGCCCGCGCCGGACCCCGGCAGCATCGCTGCAGGCCCTGCGGGAAGCCATCCCCATCATCCGCGCCCTGTGGACCCAGGAGCGTGGCCTGCGGATTCCTGGTGAGCATTACGCGCTGGCGGGTGGGCACGGCGGACCGGCGCCGGCCCATCCCCTGCAGATCTGGGTCGGCGGGAACGGTCCGCGCATGCTGCGGCTGATCGGCGAGCTCGCCGACGGATGGGTGCCGTCGATGGCCTACGTCCCCCCGCCGCTGCTCGCCGAAAAGGGCCCGCTGGTGGATGCCGCCGCTGCCGCTGCCGGCCGCGATCCGGGCAGTATCCGACGCATCTACAACATCTCGGGCCGGATCACCGAGCAGGTGGCGCCCGCGGACACCGCGATCGTGGGTCCGCCGTCGTACTGGCGGGACCGACTGCTGCACCTGGCGGCCGAGCACCGCATCGAAACCTTCGTGCTGTGGCCCGACGGCGACATCGACGAACAGTTGCAGCGCTTCGCTCGCGAGGTAGTCCCAGCCGTGCGTGCGCAGGCCTGACCGACACCGCCGACCCTGTTTCCGGCCGCACAGGCGCGCGGCGTCAGATCATGCGCCCCTGGGCGAAGCCCAGAACCTTGCGGCAATGCGGGCAGAAGTAGACCAGCGTGCGCCCCTCCCCGAGCGGGAAGCCGACGCCGTGCCGGTACACCTCGGTGAGTTCCGCCCCGCAGAACGGGCAGATGGGAGCAAGATCGGGCCGGTCGACGATCGCCCACGGGTGCTCTGTTGGCTTCATCGCGCACCTCCGCCCCCTAGCCTGTCGAGCGCACACCGCTGCGGTAGTGCCACAGGTCCCGGGATGTGGGCGATTCGCCGCGCGCGGGTTGGCGCTATGGGCAAGGCTTGTTCGCAGGAGGTGTCGCGATGCGCATCGCAGTGCTCGGATCGGGCAACGGCGGACTGGCCGTGGCCTTCGAATGGTCGCAGGCCGGCCACGAGGTCCACCTGTTCGACTTCCCATCGTTCACCGCCACGATCGGGGCCGTGGCCGAGCGCGGCGGTATCACCGCCGAGGGGGAACTGTCCGGCTTCGCCCCGGTTGCCTCCGCCGGCCACGATATCGCCGCCGCGGTGCCCGGCGCTGATCTCGTGATCGCTGTTGGGCCGGCCTACAGCACGGCCCCGTTCGCAGAGGCGTGCCGACCCCACGCCCGCGCCGATCAGACCTACCTGGTGTGCCCCGGGTCGTGCGCGGGGGCGCTGGTGTTCCGGGAGCGGCTCGGCGGCGTGGAGGCGGTCGTGGCCGAGACCTCGACGCTGCCGTACGCGGTCCGTGTCACGGCACCGGCCCACGTGACGGTCTACAACCGGCTCAAGGGCGGCTACTACGTGGCGGCCCTGCCGGCATCGGCCACCGCCGAGGTGGCCGAGATGCTGCAGTCGGTATACCCGCAGATCAAGCCGGCGGCCAGCATCTGGCAGACCACGCTGCAGAACAGCAATCCGGTCATCCACCCCGCCGTGACCATCAGCAACGCCGCCCTCATCGAGCGGACCGGTGGCGACTTCCTGTTCTACGAGGAGGGCGTCACCGAGGGCGTCGGCCGCCTGATCGAGGCGGTGGACCGGGAACGGGTGCGGCTCGCCGAGGCCTTGCAGGTGCCGGTCCGCCGCGACCCCGTCATCGGGATCGAGCAGGGATATCAGACCATCGACGACTACAGCATCGGGTACTCGCAGGCCCCGGGCTTCCTCGGCATCCGGGCGCAGCCGAGCCTGTCGCACCGCTACCTGGATGAGGACGCCGGATACGGGCTGGTCTTCCTCACCGATCTCGGTCGCCAGCTTGGTGTCCCCACGCCCACGATGGACGCCGTGCTGCAGGTCGCCGGAGTGCTGAACGGCCGGGATTACCGGGCCGAGGGCGCCCGCACGATGGCCGGTCTGGGATTGGCCGGGCTCACGGCCGCCCAACTGCGGGCCCTGTAGCCGCTCATCGCAACTGGGAGTGTGGTGGGCTCCGGCGTGTGCGGGTGGAGCGAGCGCGCCGCCGGGGGCCCGGTCGCTCCCCGGCGTCCTGCGGACCCAGCAACGTGAGCGGCCTCATCCCGCTGCGCCGGGGGACGTCTGCACCCGGTTCGGGGGTTTGCACCCGCCGCGGGGGCGGGGTGTCCGGTATGCGGGGCAGGACTGCACCCGGTTCGGGGGTTTGCACCCGCCGCGGGGGCGGAACCGGCCGGATCTGGGCCGACAGCCCCCGTCCCGGGTGCAAACCCCCACGCCGGGTGCACCGTTGCCGCCCCGGGGCGCCTCTCAGCCCCCGTCCCGGGTGCAAACCCCCGCAACGGGTGCACCGTCGCGCTACGGGGCCCTCACGGGGCACCGACACCGGCACGCAAGCGCGGCTGCGTCCTGGCCCAGCGGCCGGGAAGCCCCGCCACCCCGCCGAACGCCCCCCAGGCACCGCGCGAAGCGGTGCACCCTAGATCGCGAGGAGCCGCTTCAGTCGCGGCGCACCTGCGGGCGCTGTAGCCGCTCCTCAGCACGCACGGCACACGAACAACCCCTGCCGAACCGTCGGCCACCGCGGCGGACGGCGTGCCACACAGGAGCCGGACGCAGGGATGGCTAGGGCGCCGACCAGTCCTGCGGCACGGCGCCGACCAGGGTCAGCGACGTCGCAGTCGGCAGGATGCGCTGTGCCACCCGCGCCACATCCTCAGCGGTGACCGATTCGATGCGGTGCTGGATCTCATCGATCGTCGGCAGTTCGCCCACCACGAGTTCCGACTGGCCCAACCGGCCCATGCGCGCGAACGGGTCCTCCAGGCTCAGGATGCGGCCGCCGCGGATCGCCCCCTTGCCACGGGCCAACTCGTCCGCCCCGAAGCCATCCGCGGCGGCACGGGCCAGTTCGGCCCTGATCACGCGGACCGCTTCGGCGGCCTTCGGCAGTCGCGTGCCCGCATACACCCCGAACAAGCCGGTGTCGGCGAACGGAGCGGCGAAGGAGTACACCGAGTAGGCCAGTCCCAGCTCCTCGCGGACCCGGGTGAACAGCCGACTCGACATGCCGCCGCCGAGCACGGCGTTGCACACCGCCAAGGCGTACTTGTCGGGATCGTTGCGGGGCAGCGACGGCCCGGCGATCACCATGTGGGCCTGCTCGGTGGGCCGCCGCACGATGCGGTCCCCCGCCGGCGCCCCCGGGTTGGCCACCGCGCTCCGGATCGGCTGCGGCGCGACGCCGCGCGGCAGGTCCAGCGGCTTCAGCGCCTCGCGCACCAGTTCCACGACAAGGCCGTGGTCCAGCGAGCCGGCCGCGGCCACCACCATCGACTCAGGCCGATAGTGCTCCCGGTAGAACTGCCGGATCGCATCCGGGGGCAGTGCCTCGATCGACTCCCTGGTGCCGAGGATCGGCCGCGCCAGCGCCTGGTCGCTGAGTACCTGCGCGTAGCAGTGCTCCATCGCCACATCCGAGGGATCGTCCTCGTGCATGGCGATCTCTTCCAGCACCACCTGCCGCTCGGCCTCCACGTCGCCATCGCGCATCAGCGCAGCAGTCACGACGTCCAGGATCACGTCCGCGGCCACCGGGAGGTCGGCGTCCAGCACGTGCGCGTAGAAGCAGGTGGTTTCCCGCGAGGTGAAGGCGTTCATCTCGCCGCCGATGGCGTCGATGGCGGCGTTCACCTCGAAGGCCGACCGGCGCGGGGTCCCTTTGAAGAGCAGGTGCTCCAAGTAGTGCGCGGCCCCGTGCTGCGCGGGCCGCTCGTCGCGGGACCCGGCACCCACCCAGATGCCGAAGGCCACTGATCGCGAGCCGGGCATGGACTCGGTGATGATCCGCAGGCCGTTGTCCAGAACGGTCCGCAGCACCAGGGAGCCGGAGTCCTCCCGCAGGATGACCTGCGTGGACTCCGGCTCCTGCTGCGTTGCCGGCAGGTATGCCGACATCTAGACGCTGGCTGGCTCGTCGGCGGCGGCTTCCTCGGCCTCTTCCAGCACCGGGATGAGCGAGAGCTTGCCGCGCTGGTCGATGTCCTTGATCTCCACCTGGACCTTCTGGCCCACGCCGAGCACGTCATCGACGCTGTCGACGCGCCTGCCCCCGACGAGCTTGCGCACCTCGGAGATGTGCAGCAGGCCGTCCTTGCCGGGCAGCAGCGACACGAAGGCGCCGAAGGACGTGGTCTTCACGACCGTGCCGAGGTAGCGCTCCCCCACCTCCGGCATCGTCGGGTTGGCGATCTGGTTGATCAGGGTGCGCGCCGCCTCGGCCGCCGACCCCTTGGTCGCGCCGATGAAGATCGTGCCGTCATCCTCAATGCTGATGTCGGCGCCGGTGTCCTCCTGGATCTGGTTGATGATCTTGCCCTTCGGCCCGATCACCTCACCGATCTTGTCCACCGGGATCTGCACGGTGATGATCCGCGGCGCCAGCTCGCTCATCTCGTCCGGAGCATCGATCGCCGACAGCATCACCTCCAGGATCGTCAGGCGAGCGTCCTTGGCCTGCGTGAGCGCACTGGCCAGCACCGAGGCGGGGATGCCATCCAGCTTGGTGTCCAACTGCAGCGCCGTGATGAAGTCCGCGGTGCCGGCGACCTTGAAGTCCATGTCGCCGAAGGCGTCCTCCGCCCCGAGGATGTCGGTCAGGGCCACGAACCGGTCCTCACCATCGACCTTGCCGGAGATCAGGCCCATGGCGATGCCGGCGACCGGTGCCTTCAACGGCACGCCGGCGTTCATCAGCGACATCGTGGAGGCGCAGACCGAGCCCATGGAGGTCGAGCCGTTGGAGCTGATGGCCTCCGACACCTGCCGGATGGCGTAGGGGAACTCCTCGCGGGTCGGCAGCACTGGGACCAGCGCCCGCTCGGCCAGCGCGCCGTGGCCGATCTCGCGGCGCTTCGGCGACCCCACCCGGCCGGTCTCGCCGGTCGAGTAGGGCGGGAAGTTGTAGTTGTGCATGTAGCGCTTGCGGGTCTCTGGGTTGAGGGTGTCGACCATCTGCTCCATCTTGAGCATGTTCAGCGTGGTCACGCCCAGGATCTGGGTCTCGCCGCGCTCGAACAGGGCCGAACCGTGCGCCCGCGGCACCACGTCCACCTCGGCCGTGAGGGCCCGGATGTCGGTCAGGCCGCGCCCGTCGATGCGGATGCCATCGGTGAGCACCCGCTGGCGCACCGCGTTCTTGGTGACCGATCGCATCGCCGCCCCGATCTCACCGGTACGCTCCGGGAACTGCTCGCCCAGCTCGGCGAGCACGTCGCGCTTGATCTCGTCGAGGGCCTGCTCGCGGGGCTGCTTCTCAGCGATCGTCAGCGCCTGGGCCACGCGGTCCGTCGCGGCCGCGGTCACCGCGTCGTAGACGTCCTGGCCGTACTCCGGGAACACCGGGAACTCCACAGTCTCCTTGGCGGCCACCGCGGCCAGTTCGCTCTGCGCCCGGCACAGCTCGGCGATGAACGGCTTGGCGGCATCCAGGCCGGCTGCAACGACGTCCTCGGTCGGGGCCATCGCTCCGGCGCGGACCAGGGACACCGTCGCCGGAGTCGCCTCCGCCTCGACCATCATGATGGCCACGTCGTCGCCGACCACGCGCCCGGCGACCACCATGTCGAAGGTGGCCTCCTCCAACTGCGAGTAGGTCGGGAACGCCACCCACTGGCCGTGGATCAGCGCCATCCGCACCCCGCCGATGGGCCCGGAGAACGGCAGCCCGGACAGTTGCGTCGATGCCGACGCGGCATTGATCGCCACGACGTCGTAGAGGTGCTCGGGGTGCAGGCTCATGACCGTGATGACCACCTGGACCTCGTTGCGCAGGCCCTTGATGAACGTCGGCCGCAGCGGACGGTCGATGAGGCGGCAGGTCAGGATCGCGTCCTCGCTCGGCCGGCCCTCGCGGCGGAAGAACGAACCGGGGATCCGCCCCGCGGCGTACATCCGCTCCTCTACGTCCACGGTGAGCGGGAAGAAGTCGAAGTGCTCCTTGGGGTGCTTGCCGGCGCTGGTGGCGCTCAGCAGCATCGTTTCGTCGTCGAGGTAGGCCACCACCGAGCCGGCGGCCTGGCGGGCCAGGCGTCCGGTCTCGAAGCGGACGGTGCGCACGCCGAAAGCGCCGTTGTCGATGCGAGCAGTAGTGGTATGGACTTGGGTACCCGTCACGGGTGCCCTCCTTCGGGTTGTGGCGCCCGGCGCTAGCCGCCGTCCCCGAGGGCCGGTCTTCGATCGAGATCCTCGGGCCGAGCCGACCGCGGGGACCACTACCGAGGACCGACGAGGGTGCGCAGCCGCACGGGCGCTCGAACGGTCGAGTGGATGTTCAGTTGTGTGGATATGACTGGGGCGGGCCCATCAGAGCCCGCCCCGGATGCTCAGCGTCGCAGGCCGAGTCGTTCGATCAGCGCACGGTAGCGCTCGATGTCCTTGTCCTGCAGATACTGCAGGAGCCGGCGGCGCTGGCCCACGAGGAGCAGCAGCCCGCGCCGGCTGTGGTGGTCGTGCTTGTGCAGCTTGAGGTGCTCGGTGAGATCGGAGATCCGGCGGCTCAGCAGGGCCACCTGCACCTCGGGGCTGCCGGTATCGCCCTCATGGGTGGCGTAGTCGGTCATGATCTGCTGCTTGACGTCAGCGGAGAGCGGCATGGTGTGCATTCCTTTCGGGCGCGGTCGGGACCCAGCGGGTCCGGTGAACAGTCGCGAACCCCGCAGCGCCCGCTGCGAGGCCGTCCAGGCCAGCGTACCAGCGCACGGGGGCACCGACGAACCGCCAACGACACGCGACGTATCCTGCAGCCATGGCCCTTCCCGCTGGCCGGCCCCGCTCGGGGGAGCCGCCGACGCTGCGCAGGCGGGCATCTGGTGCGCTACTGCTGACCATCGCATTGGTCGCCGCGCTGCTGGTGGTCCCCTCCCCGCAGGCAACTGCCGCTCCCATCACGATCACCTACGAGGTGCGCGGCAAGGGCAACACCACCAGCCTGGAGGACTTCGCCACCCGCGCGGCACAGACGTACGCCGACCACCGCGGCTGGGGCCTGGGCGGCTCGATCCGATTCGTCCGTGTTGCGGGCGGCGGGCAGTTCACCCTGTGGCTGTCGGCCCCGCGCTACCTGCCCACCTTCGCCTCCGGGTGCTCGGTGAACTACTCCTGCCGCGTCGGGCGCAACGTCATCATCAACGAGGCCCCGTTCCGGCAGGCAACGTCGGCGTGGCGGGCCACCGGAGCGAGCCTGCGCGACTACCAGCACATGGTGGTCAACCATGAGACCGGCCACTGGCTCGGCTTCGGCCACAGCTACTGCCCCGGCGGCGGGCGGCCCGCGCCCGTCATGCAGCAGCAATCCAAGAGCATGCAGGGCTGCCGCCCCAACGCCTGGCCGACCGCGTCGGAGCGCTCCACGCTGTCCCGTTGGCGGGGTGTGCCGATCCTGCCCCCCACGCCGCCGGCCCCGCCGCGCATCGGGCCGGGCGCGGTCGTCCGGGTTCCCGCAGCCGGTGCGGCCGGAACCGGGATCCCCGCCGATGCCCGGGCGGTCGCCGCCAACATCACGGTCACCCAACCGGCGACGGGCGGCTACGTCACCGCATTCCCCTGCGACACCCCGGTGCCACCCACGTCCAACCTCAACGTCACCGGACCGGGCCAGACCGCTGCGGCGTTCACACTTGTGCAACCCGGAAGCGATGGCGCCATCTGCGTGCGACCGTCCACGCACGCGCACCTGATCGTGGACCTGGCCGGCTATGTCCCGGCGGGCAAGAGCTACACGCCGGTAGCGCCGCAGCGACTGCTCGACAGCAGGCGAGACGGGTCGGTGGCGCATCGCACGTTCGAGGTCGCGCTGCCGCCGGGGGCGACCGGCGCGGCTCTGACGGCGACGGTGACACAGCCGGTAGCCCGCGGGTACCTCACGGTCTGGCCCTGCGGCGGGGAGCGCCCACTGGCCTCGACCCTGAACTTCACCGCCGGGCAGACGGTGGCCAACATGGCGCTGGTGACGGCAGGGCCGGACGGGCGGGTGTGCCTTCGCCCCAGCACCGCCGCCCACCTGGTGGTGGATCTGGTCGGGACGTTCCCCCAGGAATCGGGCTTCCGGGGCACAGCACCGCAGCGTTTGCTCGACACCCGATCAGCGGGGGCACCGAACAGGTTGGCGCAGGTGGCCCTGCCGACAACCGGCCCGCGGGCGCTCAACCTGACGGTGACCCAGCCCTCCGACGGGGGTTACGCCCGCGTCTACCCGTGCGGCGGCGCGCAGCCCGCGACATCGAGCATCAACTTCGCCCGCGGTCAGACCGTGGCGAACGCGGCGATCGCCGCCGCGGGCCGCGACGGCGTGCTGTGCATCTCATCGAACGTGGCCACGCATGTGATCGTCGACGACAGCGGAGCGATCCCGGACGTGGCTGCGGTCCCGGCCAACCGAGTGCTCGACACCCGGCGACGCTGAGCCCAGACTCAGTTGTGCGGCGCGTTGGCGACGACGGCCCGGGTGCGCTCCACATCGACCGCCATCTGCTCCCGCAGCGGTCCGGCCGAGTCGTAGGTGATCTGGTCGCGCAGCAATTCGGCGAACTCGATGGCGACGAGGTGGTCGTAGAGCGTCAGATCCTCCTGGTCCAGCACGTGCGCCTCGACGCGCCGGGCACCGTTGTCCTCGAACGTGGGATTCGTCCCGACCGAGATGGCAGCCGGGAAGTGCGTGGTTCCGGGTTGGTGCTGGTTCACCACGAGCCAACCGGCGTACACCCCGTCGGCGGGCAGCGCCACCGGTCCGCCGTAGCCCGCCGCGAGCGGGTTGATGTTCGCGGTCGGATAGCCGAGATCGCGACCGCGGTGATCCCCGTGCACCACCAGGCCCTCGACGACGTGGTTGCGGCCCAGACCGATGCGAGCCGTCGCCATGTCCCCGACCTTGATGGCACGGCGGATCAGGCTGCTCGACCAGGGCTGGCCGTTGGCCGAATCGCCCAGCAGCGGGACCGTGACGACGTCGAAGCCGTGCTGCTGCCCGAGGGCGCGCAGCAGATCGGTGTCGCCGGCTGCAAGATGCCCGAACCGGAAGTCCTCGCCCACCAGCACGGCCCGAGCCGGCATGGCGACAAGGGTCTGTTGCGACCCATTCCTCCGGTTCGGTCCGGCTCAGCTCCCCGGTGAAGGCCAGCAGGTTGACCGCGTCGGCCCCCGCATCACTGAGCAGCTCCACCCGGTGGCGAATGGTTGCGAGTTGCTCGGGTTCGGTGCCGGGTCGGACCACTGCCAGCGGATGGGGGTGGAAGGTGACGACAGCGAGTGGGAGGAACCGCTCGTCGGCTTCCGCGCGGGCGGCATCCAGCAGGGACCGGTGCCCCCGGTGGACGCCGTCGAACACGCCGATCGCCACGACCGCGCCACCGCGGAATATCGGACGATCGCCGGGGTCCCGCCACACCCTGGTCCGCCTGCGCTGCATATTCACGGCGTCCAGCGTGCCAGAAACCGCGGCCGGGCGCCCGATGGGACTCAGGCGAAGACTGCGCGGTAGCGCCACCGCCCCTCATCGGCTGCGGCGACCGCGAGCAGGACGACCTGCCCGGTCGAGGAGCGCGTACGGGCCCGCCGATGCGGGCTCACCCGTCGCCACGCGGGTGCCCACGCGTACGGCCGCCGCCTCGGCCTCGCCGATCGTCACGCTCGGCAACACGGCCGACGCTGCGGCCGCCAGCGACAACGTGGGCGGGACGGGCCCATCGGGGTCCGGTACCGGGTGCGCGCCTGCGAGCGAGAAGGGACCGACGGCAGTACGGCGCAGGGCGATGAGATGGCCGCCGCAGCCCGCCGCCGCCCCCAGGTCGCGGGCCAGCGCCCGAACGTAGGTCCCGGTGGAGCACACGACGCGGACGGCAACGTCGAGTCGGCCGTCCGGACCCGCTACCGGCTCAGCCGTCCGCAGGAACTCGGTGATCTCGACCGGCCGAGGGGCCAAGTCGACCTCCTCGCCGGCTCGGACGCGCTGATACGCCCGTCGACCATCAACCTTGATCGCCGAAACCGCGCTGGGTCGCTGTTCGATACGGCCTACGAAGCGCTGCAGCAGATCATCGATCTGCTGCGCCGTCGCCGCCACCGGGACGGGTGGGCCGAGCGGATCGCCCATCCGGTCGTCCGTGGTCGTCGACCAGCCCAGCCGGATGGTGGCCTCGTAGGCCTTGCGGGTGCCCTGCAGGTAGGGCAGCAGCCTGGTGCCCCGGTCGTAGCCGACGACCAGCACGCCGGTGGCCATGGGGTCCAGGGTTCCGGCGTGGCCCACGCGCCGCATACCCAGCACCCGCCGCAGCCGACCGACCACGTCGTGGCTGGTCAGGCCCTCCGGCTTGTCGAGGACGACGACGCCGCTGTCACCCGGTGGCGTCGTCATCCTCGTCGGCATCGTCGCTGCGGTACGGATCGGGATCCCCCGCGTACGTCGCGCCCACGGCCTGAGCGTGCACCTCCGCATCCGCAGCGGCCGCGCTGGCCAGCAGGTCCTCGATGTGGCGGGCAGTCTCCGGCACCGCGTCCACGACGAAGGCCAGGCTCGGCGTGAACCGCACCCCGGTCTGCGCGCCCACCTCCGAGCGGAGGATGCCCTTGGCCGACTCCAGCGCCGCCGCTGTGCTGGCCCGCTCGGCCTCGTCGCCGAGGACCGTGTAGAAGACCGTGGCCTCCCGCAGGTCGTTGGTGACCCGGACGTCGGTGATCGTGACGAACCCCAGGCGCGGATCCTTGATCCGCGTCTCCAGGGTCTGCGCCACGATCACCTTGATCCGGTCGGCCAGACGGCGCACCCGCGCTGCATGATCCGGCATGGTGACTCCTCGCCCCGCGCCTACGCGCGGGCTTCTCCCGCTGCTCGAAGGTTTCGATGACGTCGTCGACCTTGATGTCGTTGAAGCACCCGAGCCCGATGCCGCACTCGTAGCCGTCGCGCACCTCGGTCGCGTCGTCCTTGAACCGCCGCAGCGAATCGATGGACAGCTTGTCGGCGACCACGGCACCGTCGCGCACCAGTCGCGCCGACGCGTTGCGGCGGATCAGGCCGGAGCGCACCAGGCAACCCGCGATGGTGCCGAACTTGGAGGAACGGAAGATCTCGCGCACCTCCGCGGTGCCGAGCTGCACCTCCTCGTAGACCGGCTTCAGCATCCCCTTCAACGCAGCCTCGACATCCTCGATGGCCTCGTAGATCACCGAGTAGTACCGGATCTCCACGCCTTCGCGGTCGGCCAGCTCGCTGGCCTTGCCCTGCGGCCGGACGTTGAAGCCGATGATGATCGCGTCGGAGGCGGCCGCCAGCATGACGTTGGTCTCGGTGATGGCACCGACACCGCGATCGATCACGCGCAGCGACACCTCCTCGCCGACATCGAGCTTCATCAGCGAATCCTCCAGCGCCTCCACAGCACCGGAGACGTCGCCCTTGAGGATGAGGTTCAGTTCCTGCACCTCGCCCTTCTCGACCTGCGAGAGGAACTCCTCCAGCGTGCGCCGCGGTCGAGCCTTGGCCAGCGCGGCGTTGCGCTCCCGGGCTTGCCGGGTCTGGGCGATCTGACGTGCGACACGGTCCTCCGGGACGACCAGGAAGGAGTCGCCGGCGCCGGGCACCGAGGTCAGGCCCAAGACCTGGACCGGGCGTGCCGGGCCGGCCTCCGTCACCGGATCGCCGTGCTCGTCGATGAGCGCCCGGACGCGGCCGAACGCCTCTCCGGCCACGATGGAATCGCCCGCCCTGAGCGTGCCGCGCTGCACCAGAACGGTGGCCACCGGGCCGCGACCGCGGTCCAGGTGGGCCTCGATCGCGACGCCCTGGGCATCCATGGAGTCGTTGGCGCGCAGATCCAGCGTCGCATCAGCGGTCAGCACGATCGCTTCGAGCAGCTCGTCGATACCGGTGCCCGCTTTCGCCGAGACGTCCACGAACATCGTCTCGCCGCCGAACTCCTCAGCCACCAGGTTGTACTCGGTGAGTTGGGCGCGCACCTTCGAGGGATCTGCGCCCTCCTTGTCGATCTTGTTCACGGCGACCACGATCGGCACGTCGGCGGCCTGGGCGTGGTTGAGCGCCTCGATGGTCTGCGGTTTCACGCCGTCGTCGGCCGCCACCACGAGCACAGCCACGTCGGTGACCTGGGCGCCACGCGCACGCATGGCGGTGAACGCCTCGTGGCCCGGGGTGTCGATGAACGTGATCTTGCGCTCGTCGTCGCCGACCTCGGTACTGACCTGGTAGGCGCCGATGTGCTGCGTGATGCCGCCGGCCTCGCCGGCGACGACGTTGCTGGAGCGGATGGCGTCCAGCAACTTCGTCTTGCCGTGATCGACGTGACCCATGACCGTGACGACCGGCGGGCGCTCCACCAGGTCCTCCTCGTCGCCCTCGTCCTCACCGAACTCCAGGTGGAACGACTGCAGCAACTCGCGGTCCTCGTCCTCCGGCGAGACGACCTGGACGTCGTAGTTCAGTTCGCCGCCGAGCAGTTTCAGCGTGTCGTCGTCGACCGACTGCGTCGCCGTCACCATCTCGCCCAGCTTGAACAGGATGGTGACCAGGTCCGCCGCGCTGGCGTTGATCCGGTCGGCGAAGTCCGTCAGCGATGCTCCGCGCGGCAGTCGGACCGTCTGGCCGTTGCCCTGCGGGATCCGCACGCCCCCGATCGTCGGGGCCTGCATGTTGTCGAACTCCTGCCGCTTGGCGCGCTTGGACTTGCGCCCGCGGCTGGGACGACCGCCCGGCTTGCCGAAGGCGCCGGCGGCGCTGCCGCGACCACCCCGACCCGGACCGCGACCGGGACCGGGACCACCGCCCGGTCCACGACCGCCGAAGCCGCCGCCGGGACCACCGCCCGGTCCACGACCGCCGAAGCCGCCGCCAGGACCGCCGCCGCCAGGAGCGCCGCCCGGACGCCCCCCTGGACCGCCGGGGCGAGCGCCGGCCGCCGGGCCGCTGCCCGGCGCGCTGGGGTCCGCCCGGTCCACGGCCGCCCGGACCGCCGCCGGGCCGAGCGCTGCGCTGTGGCCGCGGCATCATGCCCGGGTTCGGCCGCGGGGCGCCGGGGACGCCGCCAGCGGGTCGCGGCGGCATACTGCCCGGCGTCGCACCGGTGCCCGTGGAATACGGGTTGTTGCCGGGACGCGGCTGGCGCGGCGGGGAACTGGGGGTGCTGAAGGGGTTGTTGCCCGGTCGCGGGGTGCTCGGGCGCGGACGAGCGGTACCCGGAGTCGGCCGGGGGCCGGAAGGCCCAGCGGCCGGACGGTCCTGCTGTCCCGGTTCAGGCCGCTGCGGGCCAGCGGGGCGCGGACCGACCGAGCCGGGCGTGGGACGGCCCGGCGTCGGACGCCCGGGCGTGGGTCCGGTGCTCGGAGTCGGCGCGCTGCTGCCCGGGGGCTGTGCCTTGGCCGCCGGCGCGGATTGACCGGGTTGGCCGCCTTCGGCCGGCTTCACGGCAGTGGGCCCGCCCGGAGTCGGCCTGCCGGGGGTGGGCCGGCCCGGAGTGGGTCCGCCCGAGGCGGGCTTGCCCGGAGTCGGCGCGCCCGGCGTCGGTGCGCTCGGCGTGGGGGTGCGTGTGGGGCCACCGGCGGTCGGCCCGCCCGGGCCTGCGGGCGTGGGCTTTCCGGGGACCGGACCCCCCTGGCCGCCCTTGGCCGCACCCTTGGTGTCCGCCATAGTGTTGCGGAACTTGCGCACGACCGGTCCCTCGACCGTGGACGAGGCAGACTTGACGTACTCGCCCATGTCTTGCAGCAGTTGGACGACTTCTTTGCTTTCGAGTCCGAACTCTTTGGCGAGTTCGTAAACCCGGACTTTCGACACGACTCTCCTGTCTGGGCCCGGGCACGTTGCCGCGGACCGTCAGTTGGTGGGGGACACGTTCATCGGTGGACGCTCATGGCTGGGCGTTCATCGGGCGCTCATTCCATCTGCTCCCGAGCTCTCGTCGTACAGGGACTCCGGCGGTTGCCGGCGGTCAGCACCGTGGACACCGATCCACGCCGTCAGATCGCGGGTGTCCAGGTCGGTCACGCGCAGCGCCCGGACCAGGGACTTCCGCCGGATCGCCAGTGCCACGCACTCCCCAGTGGGATGCACGTTGGCTCCTCGCCCAGCCAACCGTCGTCGGGGATCGGGGGTGGCGATCCCCTCTACGGCGACGACTCGCAAGAGCGAGGCCCGAGGAGCCACGGCCCGGCACCCGGCGCAGGTTCGCTGGGGACCCGATGGCTTGGACGCAGTGCCCGCGCGGGGACTGGCCATGCTCAGTCTACCCCGACAACGCCGGGCCTGGGGACGTCCCCGGCTCGGTATCGGAACGGATGTCGATGCGCCAGCCGGTGAGCCGGTTCGCCAATCGGGCGTTCTGCCCCTCCCTGCCGATGGCCAGCGACAACTGATAGTCGGGCACCACGACGCGAGCCGCTCGTGCGGTCGGGTCGACGATGGTCACCGACCGCACACGCGCCGGCGACAGGGCATTGGCCACGAATCGCGCCGGATCCTCGTCGTAGTCGACGATGTCGATCTTCTCGCCGTTCAGCTCAGCCATGACCGCTCGCACCCGTTGCCCCATCGGACCGATGCACGCCCCCTTGGCGTTGACGCCGGGCCTGGTCGCCCAGACCGCGATCTTGGTGCGATGGCCGGCTTCCCGGGCGATCGCCTCGATCCGCACCGAGCCGTCGGCCACCTCCGGGACCTCCAGCGCGAACAACTGCTGGACGAGGTTCGGGTGCGTGCGCGAGACCGTGACCATCGGGGCCCGCTGACCGCGGCGCACGCTGGTGACCAGGCACCGCAGCCGCGTCCCGTGCGGGTATCGCTCCCCCGGCGTCTGCTCGGCCGGCGGCAGCGACGCCTCCAACTCGCCGAGATCGACCTTGATCACGCGCGGATCGTTGCCCTGCTGGACCACGCCCGACACCAGATCGCCCTCCTTGGCGGCGAACTGGCGGAACGACACGTCGGAGGTCGCTTCCTGCAGCCGGTGCAGCAGTACCTGGCGGGCGGTCGCGGCCGCGACCCGGCCGAAACCGTCGGGGGTGTCGTCGTACTCGCCGACCTGGTTGCCCTCCTCGTCCAGCTCGGCGGCCCACACCGTGACGTGGCCGGTGGATCGGTCCAGCTCCACGCGCGCCTGCTGCGGCATGGCCGGGGACCCGCTGGTAGGCCAGGGTCAGTGCGTCCTCGATCGCGCTCACGACAACGTCCAGCGAGAGGCTGCGCTCCCGCACCAGTGACTTCAGCGCGGTGATATCGATATCCATCGCCTCTCCTGCCCGTCCTCAGTTGAACTCGACCTGGACCACGGCGCGGCGCACCTGGTCACCGGCCAGTGCGGTCACCGTGCCGTCCACGTCGATCTCGACGCGCTCCGGCGCGAGGTCGTCGGCCGCGCCGGTTGCGGCGATGATGCGGCCGGTCAGCGTCGCGCCGTCGGTCCCGGTAATGCGCACCAGCCGGCCGGCATTGCGCCGCCAGTGGCGCAGCAGGGTCAGGGGGCGATCCACGCCCGGGCTGCCCACGTCCAGCAGGTAGGGGCGCTCGCCGAGCGCCCCGCTGTCGTCGAGCGCTGCGGACATGGCCCGGGACACATCGGTCACCGTGTCCAGCGACACGCCCGAGTCGGCGTCGATGAGAATCCGCACGAGCAGTCGCTGGCCGGTTTGCCGAACCTGGACGTCCTCCAGATCCACACCGGCGGCCGCGGCGACGGGCGCCACGGCAGCGGTGATCGCCGCCACCTGCTGAGGAGGGGATTGTCGGGGACTCATGCCGCCTCCTCAGGGATCCAATTCGGGCACCACAGTTGTCTGGTCTGACGCGTCTTGCCAGCCACACGGCAGAATAGCGCCATCTCGGCCTACTCGGCCCACCTGCAACCAGTGAGGCGTCATGGACATCGACCGGCGGGCGCTGCTCATCGGTGGCTCCGCAGTGGCCGCCGGCGTGCTGCTGGGAACGGTCGGCGACCGCCTGGGCTGGTGGGACATCGACCTGCCGGGCGGCGCCGGCCCGGATCGGGCGCTGCTGCGCGTCCTGCGCTCCGGGGAGGCCAATCTCATCGCCGCCTACGATGCCGCCCTGGCGGCGGCGCCGGACGAAGCGGCACTGGCGGGCCGCCTCGCCGCCCTGCGGCAGCATCACGTCGACCATCTGCGGGCGCTGGACGGCGACTCCTCCGATATCGAGCAGGCGGACCGCCCCGGGCAGGCCGACCCCGACGATCCCGCGGCGCCGCCGACGGTGCCGGCACTGCCCAGCGAACCCGCGGCGTGGCCGGGGTACTTCGCCGCGCTGGAGGATGAGCACGCCGGTCTCACGGCAACAGGTGCGCGGATCAGCGCGGACGGCGAACTGGCGCGGCTGCTGGCCCTGATCCTGGCCAGTGAGACCGGGCACGTGCGGGAGTGGGCGAATGGCTGAGGCGATCCCTGAGGCGTGGGCGGCCATCGTGCTCGCCGAGGCTGCTGTCTCCTACGCCTACGCCAGGGCAGGGGCGCTGCTGGACACCGAGCCCAGGGCGATCGCGGCCCAGTGGTACGACGAGCACGAACGGGCCCGCGACGATGCCCTGCTCGCACTGACCGCCACCGGCGCCCAGCCGGTCCCGCTGCCCTCGTTCTTCGAGATTCCCGGGCCGTTGGAGACCCCTGAGCAGGCGGCTGCGCTGCTCGCCACCGTGGAGTCGCGGCTGGCGGTGTCCTACGCCGACCTCACCGGCGTCCTGCCGCTGGCCGAGCGTCAGACCGGCATCGACGGGGTCCTGCTGGCCAACGAGCGGGCCCGCCGCTGGGGGGCGGCGAACGGGCCATGGGGCGCTCAGACGGCCGCTACTGCCGACTGACTACCCAACCGCGGCTACCTCGGCGGCGATCCGATCCAACGCCTCCGACAGCGGCACGTCGCTGCGCTCCCCGGTGCGCCGCTGCTTCACCTCGATCATCCCGTCGCGCAGCTTCTTGCCGATGACCACGATGATCGGCACGCCCAGCAACTCCGAATCGTTGAACTTCACGCCCGGCGAGACGCCTCGCCGGTCGTCGAACAGCACCCGCAGACCGCAATTCTCGAGCTGGGCGGCCAACTCCTCTGCCGCAGCGAACACTGCGGTGTCCTTGCCGGTGGCGATCAGGTGGACATCGGCTGGGGCGACCTCGCGGGGCCAGCACAGCCCGGCGGCGTCGTGGCTCTGCTCGGCGATAGCGGCGACGGCGCGCGATACGCCGATCCCGTAGGAGCCCATCGTGACCGTGCGCAGCTTGCCGTGCTCGTCAAGTACTTGCAGACCCTGCGCCTCGGCGTACTTGCGCCCCAACTGGAAGATGTGCCCGATCTCGATCCCGCGGTCGATGGCCAGCGCCGACCCGCACTGCGGACAGGTGTCCCCGGCGCGCACCTCGGCCGCCTCGATGATGCCGTCCGCCTCGAAGTCGCGGCCCATCACCAGATCGAACACATGCCGGCCGGGCGCGTTGGCGCCGGTGATCCAGCGCGTGCCCGGCACCACCCGCGGGTCCACTAGGTAGCGGATCCCGGTGGCGCTGTCGGCACCCAGGACCTGCGGACCGATGTAGCCCTTGACCAGCTCCGGGTGCGCAGCGAAGTCGGCGTCCTCGAACGGCGTCGGCTCGCCCGGGTGCAGCACGGCCTCGAGCCGCTTCATGTCGACTTCGCGGTCCCCGGGCAGCCCGATGATCAGCGGTTCGCTGCTGCCATCGGGGAAACGGACCCGCAGCACCACGTTCTTCAGCGTGTCCGCCGCGGTCCACGGCCGGTCGGACCGGGGCTGCTCAGCGTTGGCGAGTTCGACCAGGGTGTCGATGGTGGGGGTGTCGGGGGTGTCCTCGACGTGCGCCTCCGGCGTGTCATCGAAGGGCACCGGCTGTGGCACCGGGGTCGATACGGCCTCCACGTTGGCCGCGTAGCCGCAGCTGTGGCAGCGCGCGAAGCTGTCCTCCCCGTGCTCGCACGGGGCGAGGAACTCCTCCGACGCCGAGCCTCCCATCGCGCCGGACTGCGCAGAGACGATGACGTAGCGCAGCCCGAGGCGGTCGAAGGTGGCGATGTAGGCGTCGCGGTGACGGTCGTAGGACACCTGCAGGCCCGCGTCGTCGATATCGAAGGAGTAGGAGTCCTTCATGACGAACTCCCGGCCGCGCAGGATGCCCGCCCTCGGCCGCGCCTCGTCGCGGTACTTGGTCTGGATCTGATACAGACTGACCGGCAGATCCTTGTAGGAGGAGTACTCCCCCTTGACCAGCAGCGTGAACATCTCCTCGTGGGTGGGTCCGAGCAGGTAGTCGGCCTTCTTGCGGTCCTGCAACCGGAAGAGCGTCTCGCCGTACTCGGTCCAGCGGTGGGTGACCTCATAGGGCTCGCGCGGCAGCAGCGCCGGGAAATGGACTTCCTGGAACCCGGCGGCGTCCATCTCCTCGCGGACGATCCGCTCGACGTTGCGGTACACCCGGTAGCCCAGCGGCAGCCAGGTGAAGATGCCCGGGGCGACGCGGCGCACGTAGCCCGCGCGCACCAACAGCCGATGGCTGGGCACCTCGGCGTCGGCCGGGTCCTCGCGCAGGGTACGCAGGAAGAGGGTGGACATCCGCAGCACGGTCGGCACTCCTGACGATCGGGGGTGACGCCAGCGTACCGAAGCCCGATCAGCCCCAGAACCTGCGCAACTGCTCCAGGTCGTTCTCCGCGGCGGCGCGTCCGGCGGCAATGCCATCGGCCACCGAGTCCGGCGCCATGATGTCGTAGCCCTCGCGCACCGATGGGGATCGCAGCAGCACCTCGGTCCCGCTGGCGCGCAGCGCTGCGATCTCCCGCCTCATGCCGTCGGCCTGCGCGGTGAAGCCGTCGCGCGGGAGGAGCTCCTCACCGACCATCGACAGCACCAGCGTCCGACGGGCTCCGGCGACCAGGTCGCTGTGGGTGCCGGTGCCGAAGATGCCGCCGTCCATGCAGCGTCGATCGTGGATCTGCTGCGGGGCGAAGATTCCCGGCACTGCGCTCGAGGCCGCCACCGCGGTGGGTGGCCGCACTCCCGAATGCCGATCCAGGACGATCCGTTCCCCGCTGTAGGCATCGACTGCCGTGATCCGCAGCTGCTCGCCGGTGGGCCAGCGCGGATCCACCAGCAGCCCGACGTTGCGCCGCATGGTCCGCGCCGAGGGCGTGTCGGCGGCCAGCGCCGCATGCCCGATCCGGCGCAGGGTGTCCGGGTCGTTGTCGGTGGCCGCGACCACCAGATCCACCGCCCGCTGCTGGCTGAGGCGCAGCTGGCCCACCGGAGCCAGGAACGACACCAGCGGTGTGGCGCGGGCGAACAGTCCGGCGATCCGGGCCAGGTGCCCGATCCGGCCGGCGCAGAGCAGACACCCCACCAGAGATCCGGCCGAAGTCCCGATGACCCGGTCGGCGCGGCGCAGATCGATCCCGTTGTCGGCCGCCGCCGCGATGTAGGCCGTCTGCCATGCGATGAAGAAGATGCCACCGCCGCCGAGCACCAGCGTCCGGTCCAGGCCCTGGCCGTAGCGCGCGTCGAAGTCCAGCTGCAGCGCCTGCTCGCCCGTCACCCCGCGACCCTAGCGGCAGTGGCAGCACTGAAGCGCCATGTCAGAACAGCACGGTGGCGAAGTCGTCGACGTGGTGGAAGCCGGCTCGCCGATACGTCGCCAGGGCGGCGGTGTTGTAGTCGTTGACGTAGAGCGTGACGATGGGGCGCCACGGCCAGGCCGTACTCGATCACTGCGGCCATCCCCGGCGCGGCCAGGCCTTCACCCCGCCGCTCCGGCGCGACCCACACGCCCTGAACCTGCACCGCCCGGCGCGTCACCGCACCGAACTCGGCCTTGAAGACCACGCGGCCGGTGTCCCAGCGGGCGAATGCCCGCCGCGCCCGCAGCAGCTCGCCGACCCGGTGCCGATACAACTGGTCGGCTCCGCCTGCGCGGGGATCCACGCCGACCTCCTCGGTGAACATCGCGATGCTGGCCGGCAGGAAGTCGTCGAGCCGGTGCTCGGGCACCGGCTGCACCAACGGATCCGGCGTCACCAGCGGGGGATGCGCGATGGCGAGCAGCGGCTGCTCGGCGCGAATCTCGCGGGCCGGCCCCCAGTAGGGCTCCAGCAACCGCCACAAGTCGAGCACTTCCTCGGCCGGGCCGACGATGCTGGAGCAGGTACGCCCCATCCGCACCAGTTCCCCGGCCAGCGCCGCCCGCGTGGCGGGCGTCGGTGCCGATGGGGACCAGATTGGCGCCCAGCATCGCTGCGGCGGCCACCTCGGCATCGCGGTGGACCGCGAGCACGGCCGGCCGGCCCCACTGCGGCATCTGCCCGACGGGGAACAGCCGGGCCTCGGCGAAGCACGACACGATCGGATCGGCGAGCAGCGCCTGGAGTTGCCGCAGCGCGCCGCCGTGCAGCAGCGTCACCGCGGTCTGCGGTCGGTCGAACCGTCACGTCATCGTCCAGTCAGGAGACGGTCACGACGGGGCCGCCTGCTTCGCTGTCCTCGCCAGCGCCTCCTCGGCGAGCGCATCGCCTCCTCGATGAGGGTTTCCACGATCTGGGCTTCCGGGACGGTCTTGATGACCTCGGCCCTTGACGAAGATCTGGCCCTTGCCGTTGCCCGAGGCGACTCCGAGGTCGGCCTCACGCGCCTCACCGGGGCCGTTGACCACGCACCCCATCACTGCGACCCGCAGCGGCACGTCCAGTCCCTCCAGTCCGGCTGTCACCTGCTCGGCCAGCGTGTAGACATCCACCTGGGCCCGGCCGCACGAGGGGCACGACACGATCTCCAGCCCCCGTTGGCGCAGGTTCAGCGACTCCAGGATCTGGATGCCGACCTTGACCTCCTCGACCGGCGGCGCCGACAGCGACACGCGGATGGTGTCGCCGATGCCCTCGGCCAGCAGCGCGCCGAAGGCCACGGAGGACTTGATCGTGCCCTGGAACGCCGGTCCCGCCTCGGTCACCCCGAGGTGCAACGGATAGTCGCAGCGCTGCGACAGCAATCGATAGGCCTGCACCATGACCACCGGGTCATGATGCTTCACCGAGATCTTGATGTCGCGGAAGCCGTGCTCCTCGAACAGCGAGCACTCCCACAGCGCCGACTCCACCAGCGCCTCCGGCGTCGCCTTGCCGTACTTGGCCAGCAGTCGCTTGTCCAACGACCCGGCATTGACCCCGATCCGGATCGGCGTGCCGCAGTCGCCGGCGGCCTTGGCGATCTCCTTGACCTTGTCGTCGAACTGCTTGATGTTGCCTGGGTTGACGCGCACTCCGGCGCAACCGGCCTCCAGCGCCGCGAAGACGTACCGGGGCTGGAAGTGGATGTCGGCGATGACCGGAATCCCGGACTTCTTGGCGATCGCCGGCAGTGCCTCGGCATCGTCCTGGCTGGGGACCGCGACGCGCACGACCTGGCACCCGGACGCGGTCAACTCGGCGATCTGCTGCAGAGTCGCGTTGACGTCGGAGGTCAGCGTCGTGGTCATCGACTGCACCGAGATCGGGGCGTCGCCGCCGACCCGGACTTCGTGCGTCGGGTGGCGCAGGACGATCTGGCGGGTCTTGCGGCGCGGCGCCAGCACCGGCGGCGGGGTCGGCATCCCCAGCGAGACGGTCATGCTTGCCTTCCTTGGGTGCGGGGGCGGCGTAGCCCGTGAGCGTGATGGGCTTGACGAGGTCGGCCCAGATGACGATGACACCGGCGAGGAGCAGGACGCTGGCCACCGCGTAGGTCACCGGCAGCATCCGGGCGATGTCGACCGGACCGGGATCCGGCCTGCCCGCGCACTCGTGCCAGGCGACGCCGCACGCTCTCATAGCCGGCAGCTGCGACGTGCCCGCCGTCCAGCGGCAGCAGTGGCAGCAGGTTGAACAGGAACAGGAACAGGTTCAGCGCCGCCGCCAGGCCCAGGAACGTCGCAGCCTTGGCCTTGAGCGGTTCATCCAGGGCAGCGATCTCGCCGCCGATGCGCGAGATGCCCACCACGCTGACCGGGCCGTTCGGGATCGCGCTCGCCGCCGGTCACCAGGGTGCCGGTCAGCTCCACGATGCGTGCCGGCAGCGAGACCAGCGCCTCCACCGAGCGCACCGTGAGGTCCCACATGAACCCGGGGACCGCCGTCGATGGACATCGGCACGTAGGCGGCGTCCGGCCGGACGCCCACGAATGCCAGGGACTGGGTCTCCCCGGTGGGCTCGCCCGCCTCGTCGAAGACCGGGAAGATCGCCTCGGCCAGGGTGACCGCGTGTCGAACGGCCGTCCCCGGCCGCTGCAGGCCGAGCCGCGACGGCTCTCGCCGGGCTGCGAAGTCGGCCAGGCCCTCGGTGATGTCGTCCCAGGTGGTGACCGGGCGCCGTCCAGGGCGACGACGACGTCGTCGGGCCGGATGTCGGCGGCGGTGGCTGGGCTCGGCACGGACCCGCGGTGCGCACGAGCCGTCGGCCCCGGCCTGCCCGAACGGCTCGGCTGCGGTCGGCACGCAGGGCACGATCTCGCGCACCGTCGTGTGTCG
Source organism: uncultured Actinomycetota bacterium (assembly GCA_963706835.1). GTDB lineage: Bacteria > Actinomycetota > Actinomycetes > S36-B12 > CAVXYG01. The sequence goes on along the minus strand of CAVPOB010000016.1, from coordinate 303,194 downwards.
CCTGCGGCGTGCCGATACCGACCAGCAGGACGGTGAACAGCGCCGTGGCCAGGATCGAGGTTCATGACCGGTCCGGCCATCATGACGACGATCCGCTTGCGGGGCGGCAGCTTGTAGAAGACCCGGTCGGCATCCTGCGGACCGATCTCCACCATGGAGTCGGCGCTGCGCCTGCTCGATCATCGTGGCGAAGCGACCGGTAGTGCTGGCGGGCACCATCCCGGCCGGGGCGCCCTTCGGAGGCGGGATCATGCCGATGATGCGCACGTACCCGCCGACCGGGATCGCCTTGAGGCCGTAGTCGGTCTCCCCGCGGGTCTTCGACCAGATCTTCGGACCGAAGCCGACCATGAACTCGGTGACCTTGACGCCGTACCGGCGCGCCGTCACGAAATGGCCCCATTCGTGGAACGCGATGGAGAAGGCGATCACCAGCACGAAGATGGTGATGCCGATCACGTTGGCAGCGAAATCGCTCATGGATGCCTTCCTGCTTCCGACTTCCATGATGCGGCCTGTTGGCGGGCGCTCGCATCAGCCGAGAGCACGTCCGCCATGTCGAGTGACCGCCTCGTCGCGGCGATGGCCCCCGCCAGGTGCGAGATGCGCGTTCAGGATCGCCGCGATGCAGTCGACGATATCGAGGTACCCGATCTCGCCGTCCAGGAAACGGGCCACGGCGGACTCGTTGGCCGCGTTGAACACTGCCGGGGCCGTGCCACCAGCAGCACCTGCGCGCCTGGCCAGGCCGATCGCCGGGAACGCCTCGTGGTCGATCGGGGCGAAGTCCCACCGAGCAGCCGCCCGGAAATCGAGCGGCGGGAATGGCCCCCGGCACGCGCTGCGGCCAGGCGAGGCCCAGTGCGATCGGCAGTCGCATGTCCGGCGGACTGGCCTGGGCGATGCTGGAGCCGTCGGTGAACTCCACGATCGAGTGCACAATCGACTGCGGATGCACCACCGCCTCGATGCGCTCCATGGCGACGTCGAACAGCAGATGCGCCTCGATGATCTCCAGGCCCTTGTTCACCAGGGTCGAGGAGTTGATGGTGACCAGCGGCCCCATGCTCCAGGTCGGATGCGCCAGGGCCTGCTCCGGCGTGACGTCGTGCAGTTGATCGCGCGTGCGGCCCCGGAACGGGCCCCCGCTGGCGGTGAGGATCAGGCGGGAGACCTCGTCCGGGCTGCCGGAGCGCAGCGCCTGCGCCAGCGCCGAGTGCTCGGAGTCGACCGGCACGATCTGGCCCTCGCCGGCCAGTCGCCGCACTACTGGCCCGGCGATGATGAGGGACTCCTTGTTGGCCAGCGCCAACGTGGTGCCGACCCGTAGTGCGGCGACCGTCGCCGGGAGCCCGGCCGCGCCGGCGAGGCCGTTCAACACCACATCCGCCGGGGCTTCGGCGAGGGCGGCCACCGCTTCGGGACCCTCGCTGACGGTGGCGCCACTGCCCACAGCGCGCAGCGCCTCGTGGACTGCGCGTGCGGCGCTCGGCTCGGCCACGGCGACGCTGCGCACGTCGAAGTCGCGCGCCTGTGCGGCGAGCAGTTTCGGCTGCCGCCCGGTGGCTGCCAGCCCGGACACCGTGAAGCGGTCCCCATTGCGCCCGATGACGTCGAGGGCCTGGGTGCCGATGGATCCGGTGGACCCCAGGATCGTCACGCGTCGGCCCGCCATGGGCCCATTGTGGCGCATCGGTCTGGTTCGGCGGGGCGACCCTTTGCGTCTGTGCCGGGGCGCTGCGGCTAGCGTCGCAGTATGTCCGCGCCCATCACCCCCCTGCTCGACCTAGACCTCCTGCTCACCGATGCCGAGCGGGACACCGCCGACCGCGTGGCCGCCCTCGTCGCGCCCTGGCGGGCATCGATCGCCGACTGGTTCGCATCCGGCGAGCCGCCGGTGCGCCGGATCGCCGCCGATCTGGGGTCGGCCGGGCTGCTCGGGATGGCGCTGCCGGAGCCCTACGGCTGCGCCGCCGGAGCCGTGACGTACGGGATGGCATGCCTGGAGGTGGAGGCGGTGGACTCCGGCCTGCGCTCGCTGGTCTCGGTGCAGGGATCGCTGGCCATGCACGCCATCGCCGCCTACGGCAGTGCAGAGCAGGCGCAGCGGTGGCTGCCGGGGATGGCCGGCGGACAGATCATCGGCGGGTTCGCGCTCACCGAGCCGAAGGCCGGATCGAACCCCGCCGAATGCCGGACTACCGCGGTGCGGTCCGGGGACGATTGGCTGCTCACCGGCAGCAAGAAGTGGATCACGAACGGTCCGGTCGGCGACCTGGTGGTGACCTGGGCCAGCACCGACGAGGGGATGCGCGGCTTCGTCGTGCCGGTCGGCGCCGATGGGGTGGACATGCACGAGGTGCCGGAGCGGCTCTCGCTGCGTGCGAGCCGGTGCGGGGAGATGACCCTCGACCGCGTCCGGCTCGGCGAGGAGCACCTGCTGCCGGGCGCGCGGGGGCTGAGGGCGCCGCTGTCGTGCCTCAACGAGGCCAGGTTCGGCATCATCTTCGGCGCGCTCGGCGCGGCCCGGGACAGCCTGCTCTCGGCGCTGGACTACACCATCGGTCGGGAGCAGTTCGGCAAGCCGCTGGCCGGCTTCCAGCTCGTGCAGGCGGAGTTGGCCGACATGGCCGCAGAACTCGCCGCCGCCTTCGCGCTGGCGGTGCATCTGGGCCGCATCAAGGACGCTGGCCGCATCACACCGGCCCAGGTGAGCCTCGGCAAGCGCACCAGCGCGGCGACCGCCCTCGCCATCGCTCGCCGGGCCCGGGCACTGCACGGCGCCAACGGGGTCCTGCTGGACCATCCGCCGATGCGACACGCGGCGAACCTGGAATCGGTCGTGACCTACGAGGGCACCCACGAGATGCACACGCTGGTCCTGGGCCAGGAATTGACAGGGGCGCCGGCGTTTCGCTGATGCTCGCTCGGCGTGCTTCGGGGTTGTTGGCGGGAGCCGTCTGCGGGGTATTCCGAGGCCACGGCCCTTTGCCGCCCTGCGGGGTCGGCGCGGGCTCGCCGTCGCCGAGCCACCGGCGGGGTCCAGCGACCTGCCGTTCGCCGCCCCGCGGGATATCGGCCCGGGCTCGCCGTCGCCGAGCCACCGGCGGGGTCCAGCGACGCGACGGCCCACTACCGCGGCCGAACGCGGTCCGGCTCTTCCGGCCAGAACGGCACGCAGACGCACCGGCCACAAGGCCGGGCGGTGCGCATACGCTGGTGCCGTGCTTCTCCCCCTCGTCGGCGGCCTGGTCACGGTGGCCCTCCTCGCGGCGTGCAGCCAGACCGTCGGGCCTGCCGCGCCCGAGGCACTCGCCGGTAGCTCGTGGATCCTCACCGATGTCGCGATCGATGGCGCTCTCCTGCCCGCCATCGATGACAGTGCATCCCTGAGCTTCGGGGCGGACGGTGCAGTGGCTGGCAGTACGGGCTGCAACCGCTTCACCGGGACCTGGCAGGCCGACGCCGACCGACTGACCATCACGCCGGGGGCAACGACGCTGCGCGGCTGCCCGGGAGAGTTGGGCACACAGGAGGCCGGGGTGCTGGCAGCGCTCGGCGCGACGCACGCCTACCGCGGCGGCGGGCAGACCCTGGAACTCCTCGACTCCCAGGGCGCAGCGGTGGCCCGGTACCGCACGGCCGCGGTCGAACTGGCCGGAACAGCATGGCGGGCGACCGGGGTGAACAACGGGCGCGGGGGCGTCGAGTCCGCTGCGGGCACGGATGACCTGACCCTGGAGTTCGCCGCCGACGCAACGGTGAGCGGTTTCGACGGCTGCGGAGTGTTCACCGGCACGTTCACCACCGAGGGCGACCGGATCGCGATCAAGGCCGAGGCAGGCGCCGCCTGCGCCGATCCGTGGCAACAGCCCTACCTCGCAGCGCTCGGCAGCGCAACAACCTGGCGGGTCGATGGCAACCGCCTCGAGCTGCGCGACGGCGGCGGCGCGCTCCAGGTCGGCCTGCGGCAGCGCTGAGGACCCGGTGGCCGTCTGCCTTGCCTGCGTTGCGTTGGGGAGGCGTCGATCGTCGCGGTTTCCGCTGCCCGTCCGGGCAAAGGGGCTTTCCGCGCCATGTACCCTCAGCCGGCTCGTGCGGGCACCACCGGAAACCCGCGGTGATCGCGACGATTGCCGGGACCCCGTCCGGGCAACCGGGCTCCCAGCGATCCACCGTGGACTGCTTCGGGCGGCGGCCGGGCGTTGGCGGTGGTCCGCGTGGGGTGGAGGCTTCGCGGCTCATCTGGCGAGGACGCAGCTGCCCTTCCGGCTGGTGTCGGCGCACCCTGCGGGGGCTGACGGGCGCCCCAGAAGCGACTCTGCACCCGTTGCGGGGGTTTGCACCCGGGACGGGGGCTGAGAGCGCCTCCGGGGCGGCAACTGTGCACCCGGCATGGGGGTTTGCACCCGGGACGGTTGCTCTGACCCCCGATTCGGCCGATTCCGCCCCCGCCCGGGGTGCAAACCCCCGAACCGGGTGCAGACCCGCCCCACACACCAACCGATTCCGGCCCCGAACCGGGTGCAGACCCCCGAACCGGGTGCAGACCCCTGAACCAGGTACAGACCTGCCCCGCACACCGAACGCCCGGTCCCACGCACGGTGCCGATGTCCCCCCCGACCCCACTGATGGCGACGTGTGCCAGGAGGGGACCCGGGAATCGTCGCCATCAGTGCGGGACGACTCCCGGCCGGACAGCGCCGAGCACCCCCACTCGACCCGATGGGGCGCCCCGGGGGCGGCCCCGCAGCCGGTGCATCGGATCAGTCCGCCGCCGCCAGCTGGCCGCAGGCCCCGTCGATCTCTTGGCCGCGGGTATCGCGCACGCTCACCGGGATCCGGCGCCGACGCAGCGTGGCCACGAACGCGTCCTCGTCTTCGCGGCGCGACGCCGTCCACTTCGACCCGGGAGTGGGGTTCAGCGGGATCAGATTCACGTGCGCCAACCGCCCGGTCAGCAGGTCGGCCAGGGCCTCCGCCCGCCATTGCTGATCATTGATGTCGCGGATCATGGCGTACTCGATGCTGACGCGACGTCCGGTGGCATCGGCGTAGCCCCATGCCGCGTCCATCACCTCAGCCACCGGCCACCGGTTGTTCACCGGGACCAGTTCGTCGCGCAACTCGTCATCGGGGGCGTGCAGGGACACCGCCAGCGTCACCGGGATGCCCTCAGTCGCCAGCTGCCGCATGCGGGGAACCAGTCCGACGGTACTGACGGTGATCTTGCGCGCCGAGATTCCCAGACCGGCGGGGGCCGGCGCGGTCATACGGCGCACCGCAGCAATGACTGCCTTGTAGTTGGCCATGGGCTCGCCCATCCCCATGAACACGATGTTGGAGACCCGTCCGCCGCTGCCCTCGCCGATGTCCGACACCGCCATCTGGCGCGCCCCTGCCACCACCTGTTCCACGATCTCGGCGGTGGACAGATTCCGGGTCAGTCCAGCCTGTCCGGTGGCGCAGAAGGGGCAGTTCATCCCGCACCCGGCCTGCGAGGACACACACATCGTGACGCGGTCGTCGTAGCGCATCAGGACGCTCTCCACCAGCGCCCCGTCGTGCAGCCGCCACAGCGACTTGCGGGTCTCGCCGCCGTCGGTGGTCAGGTCCCTCACCCGCGTCAGCAGCGGCGGGAACAGCTGCCGGGCCACCTCAGCGCGCAGCTGCTTCGGCAGATCGGTCCACTCCCCCGGGTCCGACGACAACCGGCCGTAGTACTGCCGACTGATCTGGTCGGCGCGGAAGCGAGGCTGTCCCAGTTCCGCGATCGCCGCGACCCGGTCCTCCGGCTCCAGGTCGGCGAAGTGCCGCGGCGGCTTGCCCCGCCGCGGGGCCTCGAAGACCAGCAGCGGCTTGACCCCGTCTGCCACGTCAGATGCCCAGCAGCAGCGTGAACAGGGCCCAGGAGACGAAGGCGTTGGGGATCAGGGAGTCGAGCCGATCCATCACGCCACCGTGGCCGGGGACCGATGGTCGCCCATGTCCTTGATGCCCGAGATCGCGTTTCATCGCGCTCTCGATGAAGTCGCCCAGCGTGGCAGTGGCCGTCATGATGACGCCGACCAGAACGCCGCGCCACCAGTCCGAATCCAGGGCAGTACGCGAACAGCAGGGCGCCGATCACCGACTGCGGTGAGCAGCGACCCGGCGAACCCTTCCCAGGACTTCTTCGGGCTGATGCGTTGGGAACATCGGATGCTTGCCGAAGAGGACTCCGGCCACGTAGCCACCGATGTCGCTGCCGACGGTGAGCAGCACGAACGTCGCAACGAGCCATTCCCCGTTGTCGGCGCGCAGCGTGAGGATGGCGAAGCCCAGCATGAGCGGCAGGTAGGCACGCGACGAAGACGCTGCCCGTCACGTCGCGGCACGAACCGCTCGACCCCGCCCCGGGTGAGCCGGAACAGCAGGATCACCAGCACCAAGGTGGTGAACGAGGTCAGGTGGGCGACCGGCCCGTACTGGTAGGCGACGAAGGCGACGATCGGGCACCGAGAGCAGGATCGGCAGGCGGGCCACGCGCACCCGGTGCGCCTTGAGCGCATCGCTCAGTTCCCCGACGCCCAAGCCACAGACGATCACCGCGCCGAGCACCGCGAACACCCACTTCGCGAAGACGAGGCTCGCGATCGCGACCACACCCAGCCCAGCGCCCACCGCTATGGCGACCGGCAGGTTGCGGCCGGCTCGGGACTTGGTCGGCTCCCCAGCCGGGGGCGGTGCCGTGTCAGGGAGGGGGCCGCCTTCGCCCCCGTCGTCGCCCACCCCCGGGTCTGGTTCGTTCATCGTCTCGATCACACCTCGAGCAGTTCGGCTTCCTTGTGTCTGAGCATGTCGTCTATTTGGGCGACATGCGCGGCGGTGAGTTGATCAAGCTGCTTCTCCGCACGCTTGGCCTCGTCCTCGCCGACATCGCCGTCCTTGATCATGCCGCTCCAGGTGCTGCATGGAGTGGCGGCGAATATTGCGCACCGACACCTTGGCATCCTCCGCCTTGTGCTTGGCGGACTTGATGTACTCCCGGCGGCGCTCCTCAGTGAGCTCCGGCAGCACGACCCGGATGATGATCCCGTCGTTGCTCGGATTGACCCCGAGGTCCGAATCCCGGATCGCCCGCTCGATGCCCGCCAGTGGAGCCCTTGTCGTACGGGATCACGATGATCATGCGGGCCTCCGGGCGACTGGAACGACGCCAACTGGTTGATCGGCGTCGGCGAGCCGTAGTAGTCGACGGTGATCTTGTTGAACATCGCCGGATTGGCGCGGCCGGTACGGATGGCGGCGAAGTCCTCCCGGGCGACGCTGACCGCCTTGTCCATCTTGTCCTCGGCCTCGAGGAGTTCCTCGTCGATCACGTGCGCTCCTGTCCCTGTCGCGTTCTCGTTGACCAAGGTACCGATCTTCTCGCCCCGAACGGCGCGTGCGATGTTGCCCTCCTCCAGGAGGTTGAACACGATGATCGGCATCCGGTTGTCCCGGCAGAGGCTGATCGCGGTGGCATCGGCGACCTTCAGGTCGCGCTGCAGAACCTCGTCGTAGCTGAGGTGCTCGAACCGCTGCGCATCCGGGTTCTTCCGCGGATCGCTGTCGTAGACGCCGTCGACGCCCTTGGCCATCAGCACGACCTCGGCCCGGATCTCCAGCGCCCGCTGAGCAGCCGTGGTGTCGGTCGAGAAGTACGGCGCGCCCAGACCGCCGCCGAAGATGACGACCCGGCCCTTGTCGAGATGGCGCTCGGCGCGGCGCGGCACGTAGGGCTCGGCGACCTGGCCCATCGAGATGGAGGTCTGCACCCGCGTGTGGATACCGCGCGCCTCCAGGAAGTCCTGCAGCGCCAGGCAGTTCATCACCGTGCCCAGCATGCCCATGTAGTCCGCACGACCACGATCCATCCCGGCGTCGCTCAACTGGGCGCCGCGGAAGTAGTTGCCGCCGCCGATGACCACAGCGACCTGCACGCCGCGGTCGACCACCGCGGCGATCTGACGGGCGATGGAGGCGACGGTGTCCCGGATCGACGCCCGAGACCGCCGCCGCCGGCGAACGCCTCGCCGGACAGCTTCAGCAGGACTCGATGGAAGCCGCCCGGCGGCGCGGCCGGCCAGAACTCGACCGTCTCATCCAACAGGGTGGGTCGGGCGCCGCCCGCCATCCGCTCGGCACCGTCGCTGCTCCCCATGGTCATACCCTTCCGCCGACCTGGCCTCAGTCTGCCGTACCCGCGCCCCATCGGATGCAGCAGTCCCGCTGCCGGGGCACGTTGGACAAGCAGGCGGCGGCCGTCCCACCGGGACGACCGCCCTCGCTGTTGTCCGATCAGGCGCCGATCTCGATGCGCACGAAGCCGGTCACCGTCGCGCCCTGCTCGCTCAAGACCGTCTGCACCGACTTCTTGCTCTCCACGACGGAGGCCTGCTCCAGGAGGGTGTGCTCCTTCACGTAGCCGTTCACGCGGCCCTCGACGATCTTGGGCAGCGCCCGCTCCGGCTTGCCCTCCTCCTTCGCCGTGGCCTCGGCGATACGCGCCTCGTTGTCCAGCACGTCGGCCGGGATCTCCTCGCGGTTCAGGTAGCTGGGCCGCATGGCCGCCACCTGCATCGCGGCGGTGCGCGGCCGCCTCCGGCGGAACCGGTGTACGCCACCACGACCCCGGTCTGCGGCGGGAGATCGCCGGACTTGCGGTGCATGTAGACGACGGTGTCGCCGTCGAGGTGGGCCACGCGGCCGGCGGCCAGCTTCTCGCCGATCACTGCGGACAGACCCTCGACCTCCTCGGCCACGGTCTTGCCGGAGTCCAGCACCAGCGCCTGCAGCGCGGCGCCGTCGGTGGGTCGAGCGGCATCGGCGGCTGCGGCCACGCGCTCGCGCCAGCGCCTGGAAATCGGCGTTCTTGGCAACGAAGTCGGTCTCGCAGAGCAGCTCGACGATAGTGCCGCCCTGCTGGGCCACCAGTCCGTTGGAGGCGGCCCGCTCGGCTCGCTTGGCGGCCTTGGCCGCGCCGGAGATGCGCAGAATCTCCACGGCCTTGTCGAAGTCGCCATCGGCCTCCGTGAGCGCCCTCTTGCACTCCATCATGCCGGCGCCGGTGGCGTCGCGGAGCTTCTTCACATCCGCTGCGGTGATGTTCGCCATCAGTTGTCTCCTTCATGGCAGGCGCGTGCGCACGCTCGCGCACTGCTGCCGGTTCGATCGGGAAAGGATCAGGCTTGCTGCTCGGGCGGCGCCGCTGTCGCTGGCAGGCGAATCCGCCTCTGCCGGGGCGCGTCGGCCACGGGGCCTCGGCCGCAGGCGCCTCGGCTGCCGGGCGCCTCGGCCGGGCGCCTCGGCCACGGGGCCGCTGCCGGGCCTCGGCCACGGGCGCTTCGGCGGCCGGGGCCTCGGCCGACTTGCGCGCCTCGTCGGCAGCGATCTCGGCGGCCTCGTCCGGGCCCGGCCCGGCCTCGGCCTCGCCGGCGACGAGCAGTTCCCGCTCCCACTCCGGCATCGGCTCAACCTCGGCATCGGCGGTCTGCGGCGGGAGCCGGAGCGCGCCACGAGGCCGTCGGCGACAGCGTCGGCGACGACGCGGGTGAGCAGGGCGACAGCCCGGATGGCGTCGTCATTGCCCGGGATCGGGTGATCGACTTCCTGCGGATCGCAGTTGGTGTCGAGGATGCCGACCACCGGGATGCCCAGCTTGCGGGCCTCGGCGACAGCGATGTGCTCCTTGTTGGTGTCCACGACCCACACGGCGCTCGGCGGCTTCTGCATGTCGCGGATGCCGCCGAGGGTCCGCTCCAGCTTCTCCTTCTCGCGGCGCAGGACCAGCAGTTCCTTCTTCGTCATGCCGGAGCCGGCCACGTCATCGAAGTCGATCTCCTGCAACTCCTTGAGCCGCTGCAGCCGCTTGTGGACGGTGTTGAAGTTGGTGAGCATCCCGCCGAGCCAGCGCTGGTTGACGTACGGCATGCCGACCCGCGAGGCCTGCAGCTCGATGGCTTCCTGCGCCTGCTTCTTCGTGCCGACGAACAGGATCGTGCCGCCATCGGCAACAGTGTTCTTGACGAAGTCGTAGGCCGAGTCGATGTAGGTCAGACTCTGCTGCAGGTCGATGATGTAGATGCCGTTGCGCTCGGTGAAGATGTGGCGCTTCATCTTGGGGTTCCAGCGCCGGGTCTGGTGTCCGAAGTGGACGCCGGAATCCAGCAACTGGCGCATGGTCACGACAGCCATGGTGGTGTGCCTTTCTGCGGTGCCGGGCGGCACCTGGTTCGGTTGTCCGGCGGCGGGTGCCGCCCCTGGTGCCCGGGGGTGGCGACCCGCCCCGTAGGGACCTCGGGCCGCAGCCGGTGTGACGGTCACTGGGGACCGCTCCGGGCACGCGAATTTTTGCTGCTCGCGCAGCCTGCTCAGTGTAGCCGAGCGGCGCAGCGCTGCCCAACCTCATCGACGTGGCCGCCCGGCCCGCGAATCCGTCCCCAGCCGGAGCCGGCATCCACAGGGCCCGCCGGGGCTGCACGCGGCGGGAGGCCCCGTGGGCCACGGTGGGTTGATGATGCCCCTACTCGCCCCCGTACTGCTGGCACTGGCGCTCCTTGGCGGACCGACCGCGGCAGTCGCGACATCGATCCCCGACCCGGCCGAAGGGTGGCCGCTGGAACCGCCCGTCGCCGTCACCCGCGCCTTCGCGCCGCCGGAGCAGCCGTGGCTGGCCGGGCATCGCGGGGTGGATCTGGCCGGATCGCCGGGCGCCGCGGTGCGCGCACCGATCGCAGGCCGGATCACGGTAGCCCGCCGGATCGTCGACCGCGGCGTCGTCGTGATCAGCAATGGGAGTCGGCGCGTGACGCTGGAGCCGGTACGCGCGACGGTGGCGACCGGCGAGATCGTGGCAGCCGGTGATCGCATCGGGGTGCTCGAGGCGGGCCATCGCGGATGCCCGCAGACGGCATGCCTGCACTGGGGGCTGCTCGTGGGCCAGCAGTACCGCGATCCGCTATTGCTCGTCCTGGACCACCGGCCCGTTCTGCTACCCGTCCCCGCAGGGCGGGAGTAGCGCTCGGGCGTACGAGCCGATCGGCTCCAGCAGTTCCGCGATGTCGTCCGGACCGCGTACCAGCACTGCGACGTCGTCGCGGATCAAGCGGTGACAACCACCGTGGGCAGGGTCGTCCACCGAGCCGGGAACGGCCATGACGACGCGGTGCAGGTCGGCAGCCCGGCGAGCGGTGGCCAGCGCCCCGGACCGCGGTGCGGCCTGCACCACGACGGTGCCCGGCGTCAGTGCGGCGATCAGCCGGTTGCGGGCGAGGAAGCGATGCCGGGCCGGCCTGGTGCCGGGCGGCAACTCCGACACCAGGGCCCCGGACCGCGCGATCCTGCTCAGCAAGCCAGCGTGGGCCGCAGGGGATGGCACATCCACGCCTGACGCCAGAACAGCCACGGTGCGTCCGGCCGCCGCCAGAGCGCCGTCGTGCGCCGCCGCATCGATGCCGAACGCCGCGCCGCTGACCACGGCGTAGCCCGCGCCCGCCAGCTCCCCAGACCATCGGCGTGCGGTGCGCACGCCATCGGCACTGGCCGCACGGGACCCGACCACCGTGACCGATGGCAGCAGCAGTGGGCGCAGCGGCAGGCCCCGGCAGTACAGCACCAGCGGTGGCAGCGCCAGGTCGTCCAGCTGACGGGGCCACCCGGGGTCGCCCGGGATGAGGATCTCGATACCGTCGGCGCGCCAGCGCTGGGCAGACTGAGCCGCTCGCTGCAGCCAACCGGGGTGCGGGATCAGGTCCGCAGCGGACCCGGCGCGCATGGCCGCTGCTACTGCGGCATCGGCGGGTTCGACCGACAGGCTGAGCGCGATACGGGCCAACCGCTCGGTATCCATGGCTGCACGGTGCCCCGGCACGCCCTCCTCCCGCGGTCAGCACCGTCGAATCCGGGGACGGAGGCAGGCATGTGGATCGCGGTCAGACCGACTCGGCAGTCCAGGCAGCTGCCGGGTCGAGCATCAGCAGTTGCTCCCCATCGGCGAACCTGCGCCACGTGCGCCGGCGCCCGGGGTCCAACGGGTCCAGCGCCTCGAGGCCGACGCCTGGCAGTTGCCAACTGAGTCGATGCTGCGCAGTGGGCCCGTGCTCGGCCAGCGCCGACAGGTGCTCCGGTGCCGCATACCCCTTGTTGCTGCTCCAGCGGTAGCGGTCCGTCGGCACCAGCCGCCGCCACCATGATCCGGTCCCGCGCGACCTTCGCCAGCACGCTGGCAGCGGCCACTGAGGAACAGCGTTGATCCGCCTTGATGTGCGTGGTCACGCGATGCGAGCCCGGGAACTCGGGCAGACCATCGTCGGCGGATGCCAGCCAGTCGTGCTGGCCGTCGAGCAGGATGGCGGCCACGGGCCGACCGAGTTGCGCAAGGGCGCGCACCCCCGCCAGTCGCAGCGCGGCGGTCATGCCGAGCACATCGATCTCCTCCGGCGCGGCATGTCCGACTGCGCTGGCCGGGGCCCACCGCTGCAGGCGCTCGATCAGCCCTTCCCGCTGCGTGGCGGTGAGCAGTTTGCTGTCCCGCAGCCCCTGCGGCGCGGTCGCGGTACCGATGTGCACCATCACCGCACCGACGGTGACCGGCCCCGCCAATGATCCGCGCCCCACCTCGTCGATGCCCACCACACTGGCCGCACCGCCGCGCAGCATCCTGCGCTCAAGGGTGAGGCTCGGGCGCACCACCGGCTACTCCGTCACCGACGACTGCGAGGGCACCGTGCGCCATTCGGATGGCGGCCAGATCACCGCGACGACGCGACCCAGCGCCTGATCGACCGGCACCATGCCGCCACCGGGGTCGCCGAGGTGTGCCCGGGAGTCCGCGGAGGCGGACCGGTGATCGCCCATGAGCCACATGTGACCCTCGGGCACGAGGACGTCGAACTCCTGAGCGCTCGGGACGTCACCCGGGTACAAGTACGGCTCCACGAGCGGTTGGCCGTTGACCAGCACCGCACCGGAGTCGTCGCAGCAGGTCACGCGGTCGCCGCCCACCCCGATCAGCCGCTTCACGAACACCGTGTCCGGCGGCGGCGCCAGCCCCACGGTCCGGCCCAGCTCGGTCAGCAGTCGCTGCGCCAAGTTGGCACTGTCGTCCGCGGAAGGGGTCTGCGTGAAGGTCCCGGAGCCTTCGAACACGACGACGTCGCCCCGCTGGGGCTCCTCGATGCGATAGACGAGCCGGTTCACGGCGACGCGATCTCCCACCATGAGGGTCTCCTCCATGGAGCCCGACGGGATGTAGAAGACCTGCAGCAGGAACGTCTTGACGACCATGGCCAGCAACAGCGCCAACAGAATCGTCAGCGGCAGTTCGAGCCATCCGGGCAGCTTGGAACGCCTGCGCCGGCGACCCGCATCCACCGGACCGGAACCGATGGGAGAGTCCGGGGATCCAGCGAGTTCGGGCACGAGCACTACCCTAGACGGTGAGGGGCGACATCGAATGAGGGCCGATGGCCCGTTGATCCTGCGTCAGCGGACGTTCTCGCGGCGCTCGCGAATCTTGGCCGCCTTGCCGCGGCGGTCGCGCAGGTAGTAGAGCTTCGCGCGCCGCACATCGCCGCGGGAGACGACCTCGATCTTGTCCACGATCGGCGTGTGCAGCGGGAAGGTGCGCTCCACGCCCACGCCGAACGACACCTTGCGCACCGTGAAGGTCTCGCTCACCCCGCTGCCCTGGCGCGCGATGACCGCGCCCTGGAAGACCTGGATGCGAGAGCGGTTGCCCTCGATGACGCGCACATGCACCTTCAGCGTGTCGCCCGGGCGGAACTCGGGGATGTCGCTGCGCATGGAGGCTGCGTTGATCGGGTCGAGGGTATGCATCAGGAATCCGTTCCGCGAGCGCCACGGGCCGCCCGCCGCTGCTTCCGGCTGCTGCCGGCGATGATCGGTGGTGGTACGCCGGCTCGGGGCTCCCTGTGGCAAGCGTCCCGCGGCGCGGCTTCAGTGTGCCACAGCCGGCCAGACTCCGGCCAATCCCCGCGCCGTCGAGCCGGTCAGACTCCGGCTAGTCCCCGTGGTCGTCGAGCAAGTCCGGGCGGTGGGCGGCAGTGCGCTCGGCCGACTGCGCCCGCCGCCACGCCGCCACAGCGCCGTGGTCTCCGGACAGCAGCACATCCGGAACGGCGAGTCCGCGCCACACCGGCGGTCGGGTGTACGTGGGCGCCTCCAGCAGGCCGCCGTGTCCGGCCGCGAAGGAATCCTCGACTGCGCTCGCAGCGTTGCCCAACACCCCCGGCAGCAGCCGCGCAATAGCCTCGATCATCACCAGTGCGGCGGCCTCGCCCCCGGCCAGCACGTAGTCCCCGATCGAGGTCTCCACCACCTCCGTCCGCCCGCGGTAGTGCTCGGCCACGCGCCCGTCGATGCCTTCGTAGCGGCCGCAGGCGACCACGAGGTGCTCGCGCTGCGAGAGGCGCTGCGCCTGCGCCTGACGAAAGGGCGTGCCGCTGGGCGTCGGTATCACCAGGACGGCATCGGACGGCGGCGCGAGGATGGCGTCCAGGCACTCGCCCCACGGCTCCGGCTTCATCACCATCCCGGGGCCGCCGCCGTAGGGGGCGTCATCGACCGTGCGATGCCGGTCATGGGTCCATGCGCGCAGATCGTGCACCCGCAGGTCGATCACCCCGGTTGCGACGGCACGTCCCACCAGCGACAGGCGCAACGGCGCCAGGTACTCGGGGAAGATGGACACCACGTCGATCCGCACGCGCTCACTCCACCGACAGGTCGGTCAGCAGCCCCGGTCGGTCGACGACTTCCACCACCCGGGCCACCGGGTCGACGGTCGGTACGAGATCGGCGACCAATGGGACCAGTCGAATCGCGCCGTCCGCACATCGAACCGACAGCAGGTCCTGGGCCGGAAGGTGCACGACGTCGATGACCTCCCCCACCGTGACCGAGTCAGAGCGGACCGCACACCCGATGAGGTCGTGGTCGTACCACGCGTCATCCTCGACGATCCGGTCATCATCGGCGCGGTACAGCACTGTGCCGCGCAGTGCCTCCGCGGCGGTCCGGTCGCCGACTCCCTCGAAGGCCACCAACAGCCGACCGGAGTGCCACCGGCTGCGCTCGACGGTCAAGGTTCGTTCGCCCTCGGTATCCAGGAAGAGTCGCGCACCCGCCGCGAACCGCACGTGAGGATCGTCGGTCCGAACGTCCACCGCAACATCGCCGCGCACGCCGTGGGCCCGGCCAACCCGGCCGACCACGATCCGCACTAGCGCCCGGCCACGTCCACGAAGTCCACCCGGATGCGGGGACCGTCATCATCGATGGCCTCCACGACGGTGCGCACCGCATTCGCGGTGCGGCCCGACCGACCGATGACCCGACCCATATCGTCGGGGTGGACCCTGATCTGCAGAATCCTGCCCCGGCGGGAAGTGGAGAGCCGAACGGACACGTCCTCCGGATGATCGACGATGCCCTTGACCAGGTGCTCGACCGCGTCAGCGACCATGATCAGGCCTTCTCAGCCTCAGCATCAGCCTTGGCCTCGGCGGCGGTATCGGCTGCGGCGGGCTGGGCCGCCTCAGCCTGCGCCGCAGCCTGCTCGGCCTTCGCAGCGGCTGCTGCCTCCCGGGCCTCCTGCTCGGCCTTCGCCGCGTCGGCGGCCTTGGCGGCCTGCTGCTTGGCGAACTTCTCGTTCTCGCCGGCAGCTTCCTTCGCGGCGGCCTCGAAGATGGCGCGGCGGTCCGGCTTGGGCTCGGCGACCTTCAACGTCCCCTCGCCGCCGGGCAGTCCCTTGAACTGCTGCCAGTCCCCGGTGATCTCCAACAGGCGCTGCACGGCCTCGGTGGGCTGGGCACCGACACCGAGCCAGTACCGGGCGCGCTCGCCATTGATCTGGATCAGGCTCGGCTCCCGCTTGGGGTGGTAGAGGCCGATCTCTTCGATGGCGCGGCCGTCGCGGCGGTTGCGCGCATCGGCGACGACGATTCGGTACTGCGGGTTGCGCTTGGATCCCAAACGCTTCAACTTGATCTTGACAGCCACGGCTGCAGGTTCTCCTAGGTCTTCGTCGTGCTAGTCCCGCGGCACCGGGTGGGGTCCGGCGCCGGAGATAACGTCAGTGGTGGCATCTGCGGCGGAGAGAGGGGCCGCTGCGCCGATGCCTCGCCGGACCAGTGTGCCAGATGCGGGGCCAGGGCGGTGAATCCAGCGCGGCGGGGTGCCCGCGGGGGCACGGTGGCCGGGGCAGGTCGGCCGCGGGGGCAGGTGCTGGCGGGCCAGCAGGGGCGGGGACCGGGGCACAGTGCTGGCGGGCGCCCAACCGTCACCGATGCTGATTCAGAGTTGTCGCCGGTGTCCTGAGACACCGCAGGCCCCCCCGGCCCACCTGGGCGGCTACGTCTGCACCCGGTTCGGGGGTTTGCACCCGGCGCGGTGGCTATCGGCGGGGTCAGGCGGCCAGGTCTGCACCCGGTTCGGGGGTTTGCACCCGGCACGGTGGCTGATGGGACTGGAATCGGGGGGTCTGGCCCCCGTCGCGGGTGCAAACCCCCGAAACGGGTGCAGACTCGGCCGAAAAATCGAGGGATCTGGCCACCGTCGCGGGTGCAAACCCCCGAAACGGGTGCAACCCGGGTTCGCAGCGGCCTCACCGACGGACCGGGCGCCACCCTACCCCGACCCGACGCCAGCCACGACCGGACCCGACCCCGACCCGACGCCAACGACCGGACCCGACGCCGCGCCGATCGCCACCCCAACCCCCACCCGCGCCACACCCGATCGACCGTGTGCCGCAGTTCGCCGGCGCGGCGCCCTCAGCCGAGGAGGTTCTTGAACTCGTCGGGCAGTTCGACGCCCTCGGCCTCAGACGTCTGCGCACTACGGCCAGCCTGCTGCTGGGCCCGCTTGGCCGGATTGCCACTGCGACCCTTGGCACCGCGGTTGGACTTGCTCGACTTCGCCTTGCCCTTGGCCTTGCGCGAGCCCCCTGCCGACGGTCCGGGCAGTCCGGGCATCGGCGGCATGCCCGGCAGGCCTCCGCCGCCGCTGCGCATCTGCTTCATCATCTTCTGGGCCTGCTCGAAGCGCTCCATGAGCTGGTTGACATCGGTGACCGTGCGACCGGAGCCCTTGGCGATGCGCTGCCGGCGGCTGGCGTTGAGCAACTTGGGATTCTGCCGCTCCTGGGGGGTCATGGATTGGATGATCGCGCCCACCCGATCCATCTCCCGGTCGTCGAGGTTGGCGATCTGGTCCTTCAGCTCCCCCATGCCTGGGAGCATCCCGAGCAGCTTCGACAGCGAACCCATCTTCTTGACCGCGGCCATCTGCTGCAGGAAGTCGTCGAGGGTGAAGTCCTCGCCCCGCTCCACCTTCCCCGCCATCTGCATGGCCTGGTCGGCGTCGAAGGCCCGCTCGGCCTGCTCGATGAGCGTCAGCACGTCGCCCATGTCGAGGATCCGCGACGCCATCCGATCGGGGTGGAAGACCTCGAGGTCCTCGAGCTTCTCGCCCACGGCGGCATACAGGATCGGCTTGCCGGTCACCGTCACCACCGACAGTGCCGCGCCGCCCCGGGCGTCGCCGTCGAGCTTGGTGAGGATGACGCCGTCGATGCCGACCTCGGTGGCGAAGGTGTCGGCGGTCGCCACGGCGTCCTGGCCGATCATGGCATCGATGACCAGCAGCGTCTCATCCGGCTCAACGGCCGCCTTGACCTGCCGCAACTGCTCCATGAGATCGGCGTCGATCGCCAACCGGCCCGCGGTGTCGATGATCACGACGTCGCGGACGGTGGCGGTTGCCTGCTGCACGCCGCCGCGCGCCACCGCAACCGGATCCCCGACGCCGTTGCCCGGCTCCGGGGCCCACACCGGCACCCCTGCCTGCTCGCCGACCACCTTCAGCTGGTCCACGGCGTTCGGGCGCTGCAAGTCGGCGGCGACCAGCAGCGGCTGATGGCCCTGCTGCACCAGATGACGGGCGAGCTTGCCGGCCAGTGACGTCTTGCCGGCGCCCTGCAGGCCGGCCAGCAGCACGATGGTGGGCGGCGTCTTGGCCAGGGTGAGTCGACGGGTGTCGCCGCCCAGGATCGCGATGAGTTCCTCGTTGACGATCTTGACGACCTGCTGGGCCGGGTTCAGCGCACCGCTGACCTCCGCCCCCAGTGCGCGCTCCCGCACCCGCGCGGTGAAGGCGCGCACCGCGGGCAGCGCCACGTCTGCGTCCAGCAGCGCGATCCGGATCTCTCGGATCGTGGCATTGACGTCCTCTTCCGACAACCGCCCCTTCCCGCGCAGCGTCTTGAACGTCGCGGTCAGGCGGTCGGACAGATTGGCGAACACTGCTACTCCCAGCGATTCGGCATGTTGATGGACGGACCCGCGCCCGGCACGGGCCAACCAGTTCAGCGTACCCGCTAGCGGGAAGCGCGAACCCTGTGCGCGTTCAGGGTCGGTCAAGCACGGACTGCAGGACCGCCCGAACCTCGTTCGCCCCAGCCTCATCCAACGGTTGGCCGGTCTGATCAGTGACGTAGAAGGTGTCCACCACGTTCGCCCCGCGCGACTCCAGGTGCGCCGAGGCGATATCCACCCCCGCACCGGCCAGCGCCCGGGTGAGTCGGTACAGCGTGCCGGGACGGTCGTGGGCCCGGACTTCCACCACCGTGGCGGTCCGCGAGGCCTCGGCGATGATGTCGACGCGGTTGGCGGGCCGGTCGAACGGGTAGTCGGCGGACCGGTGCGATTCCTCCCGGCGCCGAAGCGCCGCCGTCAGGTCGAGGGAGCCATCCAATGCCCGCCGGATGTCGGCGGCAAGCCGGTCCTGCCCGATCGGACTCCCGTAGGCCGCCTCGACGGTCCAGAGCAGGAGTGCTCGACCCTCGTAGGTCGCCGTGTGCGCCGAACGGACATCGAGGCGATGCATGGCCAGGGCGCCGGCGACCAGTGCCAGCAGCCCGGGACGGTCGTCGGCCGCCACCACGATCTGCAGCCCGGCCGGTTCCCGGGACATCGACACCGCCACATCGTGACCTGCGAGCATCTGGCGGTGCTGCGGAGCGGGCCCGGCGCTGGGCGCCGGCGGGCGACCCTGCAGCACGGCACGGGTCCGTCGCGTCAGGTCATCGACGAGCGTGGCCTTCCAATCGCTCCACGCCTTCGGGCCGGTCGCCGCCGCATCCGCCAGCGTCAAGTAGTAGAGCAGGTCGAGGGTGTCGCTGTCGCCGATGATCTGCGCCGCCGACTGGACCGTCTCGGGATCCTCCAGGTCGCGCCGGGTGGCCATCTCGGGCAGCAGCAGGTGGTGGGCGACCATCGTCTGCAGCAGCGCCGTGTCGTCGGCGTCCAGGCCGAGGTCCGGCGCGATGCGGCCGACCAACTCGGCCCCGAGCTTGCTGTGGTCGATGTCGGGGCGGCCCTTGCCGATATCGTGCAGCAGCGCGCCCAGGAGCAGCAGATCCGGCCGCTCCACCTGGCGCTGGTAGCGCGCGGCCTGCACGGCGGCCTCCACCAGGTGGCGGTCCACGGTGAATCGGTGCACGGCGTTGCGCTGCGGCGCCGAACGAATCGGCGTCCACAAAGGGATGAGCCGCTCCACCAGGCCCACCTGGTCCAGCGCCTCCCACACGCCGACTGCCGGCCGGCCGGCGCCGAGCAGCGCGACGAGAGCATCGCGGGCCGCGCGGGGCCAGGGCACCGGCATCGGAGCCGATTCCTCGGCCAGCCGGGAGACCGTGTGCGGGGATAGCCGCAGGCCCGATTGGGCGGCCGCCGCCGCGGCGCGCAGCACCAGCACGGGGTCACGGCCGGGCTTGGCGTCCGCCGCCAGCACGACCTCACCATCCTGCTCCACCACGCCGTTGGCCAACGGGCGACGCTGCGGCGGCCGATCAGCCCGCAGCCTGCGCAGCGGTCCCCGCCTCACCCTGGTCGTGACCCGCTGCAGTCGGTACCACGTGGCATCGCTGGCGTAGGCGATCGCCCGACCGGCGGCGCTCACCTGGCGCATCATGTCCAGGGAATCCGGCATGCCCAGCAGATCGGCCACCGCGTCCTGCTCCTGCATGAGGAGACGATCAGAGGCCCGCGACGAGCGGGACAGCAACGTCAGATGCAAGGCATCGCGCACATCGAGCAGAAGCCGGCGGGACTCGTCGATGCCGGTGTGCGGAAGGTCGGTCAGCCACGTGGCCGCCAGCGCCCGCAGGATGGTCACGTCCCGCAGCCCGCCGTAGCTCTCCTTCACGTCCGGCTCGAGCAGGTAGGCCAGCTCCCCGTCGCGGCCGATGCGCTCATCCACCAGTTCGCGCAACTCCGGCAGCCGCCGTGCTGCCAGACCGCGCCAGTCGGCCAGCACCGAGCGCACCAGCTGTTCCCGCAGCTGGTCGTTGCCGGCGACGGTGCGGGCGTCCAGCAGCCCGAGTACGACCTTCAGATCGGCGGCGGCCACCCGGCGGGCCTCGGAGACCGTGCGCACGCTGTGGTCGAGCCTGATCCGGGTGTCCCACACCGGGTACCAGATCGCCTCCGGCAGGCCTGCCACGTCGCCGTTGTGCAGCAGCAGCAGGTCCAGATCGCTGCCGGGCGCCAACTCGCGGCGGCCGTAGCCCCCGACGGCGACCAGGGCGGCGTCGATCTTCTCGCCGCCGCCGGATTCGAACAGCCCCGTCAACCACTGGTCGGTGAGGCCGCTGAGCGACGAGCGCCGGGCAGCCGGCGACAGTTCGGCGCGGGCCAGCAGGTCCGCTCGGGCCGCGGTGAATTCTGTTGTGCTCATGAGGGCTCCCATCGCCGCCCAGCGGTACGAACGGTTGCGGGCCGGCCGCGATCCTTGCGAATCACGACCGGCCCGCGGTGTTGTCCCCGTGCCCTGCTACAGCGCCTCGGGACCGCGCTCCCCGGTGCGGACGCGAACCACGCTGTCCACCGGGCTGACCCACACCTTGCCGTCGCCGATGCGACCGGTCTGGGCGGTCTTGACGATCACGTCGACCACCGAGTCGGCGTCATCGTCCTCGACCAGGATCTCCACGCGCAGCTTGGGGACCAGGTCCACCGTGTACTCCGCGCCGCGGTAGACCTCGGTGTGGCCCTTCTGCCGGCCGAAGCCGCTGGCCTCGCTGACCGTGAGCCCGTGGATCCCGAAGGCCTCCAGCGCGGACTTCACGTCCTCCAACTTGAACGGCTTGATGACTGCGGTGATGAGTTTCATGCCGTCGCTCCTTCCTTGTTCGCCGCCCGCGCGGCCGCCTGGCCGACACCGGCGAAGCTGCCGCCGGCACCGCTGTTCTCACTCAACTCATAGGCCGACTCGGCGTGGACCACGCGGTCGATACCGGCGACCTCGTCGTCCTCGCTGACCCGGAAGCCCATGGTCAGGTCGATCGCCTTGGCCAGGATGAAGGCCACCACGAAGGAGAAGACCATCACCGCGACAGCCGCGATCACCTGCGTGAGCAACTGGCCTGCACCGCCGCCGTAGAAGAGTCCGTTCACGCCGGCCGGGGCGGACTCGGTGGCCAGGAAGCCGATCAGGATGGTGCCGACCAGGCCGCCGACCAGGTGCACGCCGACCACGTCCAGCGAGTCGTCGTAGCCCAACTTGTACTTCAGGCCGACAGCCAGGGCACACAGGGCGCCGGCAATGGCACCGATTGCGATGGCTCCGATGGGGCTCACCGAGGAGCATGCCGGGGTGATCGCGACCAGGCCGGCCACGATGCCCGAGGCGGCGCCCAGGCTGGTGGCGTGACCGTCGCGGATCCTCTCCGTCAGCAGCCAGGCCAGCATGGCGGCGCACGTGGCGACGATGGTGTTCAGGAAGACCACCGAAGCGGTGTTGTCCGCAGCCAGGGCGGAGCCGGCGTTGAAACCGAACCAGCCGAACCACAGCATGCCCGCACCCAGCATGACCAGGGTGAGGTTGTGCGGCCTCATCGGCGTCTTGGGCCAGCCGAGCCGCTTGCCGAGCACCAGCGCCAGGGCAAGGGCCGCCGCACCGGCGTTGATGTGGACCGCGGTGCCGCCGGCGAAGTCGATGGCGGGGACACCGTTGAGCGGGCCGAGGCCCTCGAAGATCCAGCCGCCGCCGCTCCAAACCCAGTGTGCGACCGGGAAGTACACGATGGTGGCCCACAGTCCGGCGAACACCAGCCAGGCGCCGAACTTCGCACGATCGGCGATCGCCCCCGCGATCAGGCCCACCGTGATTCCCGCGAACAGCAACTGGAACGCCACGAACGCCATCGCCGGCAGCGAGGCCTCCGGATCGTCGGTCATGAGCCCGTCGAGGCCCAGGTAGTCGCCAGGGTTGCCGAAGAAGGCGTTGCCCTCCCCGAACGCCACCGAGTAGCCGAAGACCACCCAGAGCAAGCCGACCAGTCCGAGCGCGCCCATAACCATCATGGTCATGTTGAGCACGCCCTTAGCCCGGGTCATGCCGCCGTAGAACAGCGCCAGCCCGGGGATCATGAACAGCACCAAAGCTGCCGATGTGAGTACCCAGGCCGTGTCGCCCGAGTTGAGGGCAATGTCTTCCATCCCCTGCACTCCTCCCGATGTTGGTAACGGACATCACCACCGTGCCGAGGCGGTGTTTCACGGGATGGCCGGGTTGTGTAACGCGCAGGTATCAGAATCGGGCGCCACGTTAACGTTGTGTTACGCCGGGCGCTCTGCCGGGCTCAGGATCCGGAGACGATGGCCGAAACGAAGACCTCGGGGTCGAACGGGGCCAGGTCGTCGGGCCCCTCGCCGAGTCCGACGAGCTTCACCGGAACCCCGAGCTCGCGCTGCACCGCCACGACGATTCCGCCCTTTGCGGTGCCATCGAGCTTCGTCAGCACGATGCCGGTGACGGTGACAACCTCGGCGAACACGCGCGCCTGGTTGAGGCCGTTCTGACCGGTGGTGGCATCCAGTACCAGCAGCACCTCGGCGACCGGCGCCTGCTTCTCGATGACCCGCTTCACCTTGCCCAACTCGTCCATGAGCCCGGTCTTGGTGTGCAGTCGGCCGGCAGTATCGACCAGCACGGCGTCGGCCTCGCTCTCGATGCCGACCCGCACGGCGTCGAAGGCCACCGCGGCCGGATCCCCGCCGTCGGGGCCGCGCACCACCTCTGCCCCCACACGCTCCCCCCAGGTGCTCAACTGGTCGGCGGCCGCGGCCCGGAAGGTGTCGGCCGCTCCGAGCACGACCCGCTCCCGCTCGGCCACGAGCAGTCGGGCGATCTTGCCCGTCGTCGTGGTCTTGCCGGTGCCGTTGACGCCGACGATGAGCACCACTGCGGGGTGGCCGTCGACCCGCTGCGTGCGCAGCGTCCGATCCATCGTGGGATCGATCTGCGCCAGCAATTGCCGCTTCAGCACCGCCTGCAACTGCTCGGGGTCTGCGATGCCGGTGACCCGGACCTCGGCGCGCAAGGCATCGACCAGCTCGGTGGTCGGGCCGACGCCCAGATCCGCCAACAGCAGCGTGTCCTCGACCTCCTCCCAGGTGGCCTCATCGATCCGGTCCTGGGACAGCAGGTTCAGCAGTGCCGCCCCGATGGCCGAGTTCGAGCGCGCCAACCGGGCGCGCAGCCGCGCCATGCGGCCGGCTGCCGGTGCCGGGACCTCCACGGTCGGCAGTTCTGGCGCCACCGGGGGCTCGGCCACCAGCACATCGCCGACGGGCACCTCTTCGATGTCGCGGCGCGGGGTGTCCCGCGGCTCGCTGGCGTCATCGCCGACCCCCGGGATGTGCTCGTCCTTGAGCAGCGGCGGCGGCGCCCCGCGGCCGCGCCGGGCCACGAGGTACAGCCCCAATCCCAGGGCGATCAGCGAGACGACGATGAAGATCGGCAGCAGCACATCCACAACCACGATTGTGGCACCCCGCAACCGGCATCACCGGCCCGCGATCCCGACGTGTGGATCGCCCGGCGATGGGCATAACGCCGACATGACGATGACGCAGAGCGCCCCTGCCGTGCCGACGACGATGCGATCGGCTCCCATCGCGAGCACGACCGAGCCCACACCCGCGCAGCGCCGAGGGGTCTGGGCCGGCGTCCTGCTGGCCAGCCTGGCCGCGTGGGGGGTCCTGGCGATGGGCGCCGGGGCGCTCCTCAGCGGCATCTGAGCCGCAGCGACATCTGAGCCGACTGCGACTACGGCAGGACGCCCGCCGTAGTCGCAGCGCGCCGCTCGGCGAGCGGCGGGGAGAGCAGTCGGTGCGTTGCGAACGCCCCCAGCAGGAACAGCGGGAAGCCCAGCGCCAGTTTCGCCACGCCCAGCGCCTCGACGAAGCCGCCGAGGTAGAGCGGCACCTGGACCGCCACACGAAGGGCGAACAGTCCCGCCCAGAGCCAGGTGGCGCGGTAGGCGGCGCGCCGCAGCGGTGCGAAGTCCCGCCACTGGCCGCCGTCGCCGGTCATGACGCGGACCCCGAGCCCCACTAGGGGCTGGCGAATGAGCGCGGACACGGCGAAGACCGCCGCAT
The DNA here is from genome assembly GCA_963706835.1 of uncultured Actinomycetota bacterium. Classification (GTDB taxonomy): domain Bacteria; phylum Actinomycetota; class Actinomycetes; order S36-B12; genus CAVXYG01. The sequence goes on along the minus strand of CAVPOB010000016.1, from coordinate 278,705 downwards.
AGCCGAGATTCAGCAGCAGCCCCGGGAGGAAGAAGTCCTCGGCGCGGCCGGTGCGGTTGGCCAGCCACGCGGCGATCGCCACCCCGAGGAAGCCGCTGAAGATGTGCCGGACGCTCTCGCGGCGGATCGCCCGAAGCGCGGCGACCAGCAATCCGGCTGCCACGGCGGCCACCAGCGAGGGCCGCAGTTGCGAACCGGTCAACAGGTAGGCGACGAGGAACGCGACCGTGGGCAGGCTCGCGTCGATGATGCTGTTGCGGTCGGAGAGGTTCTCGCGCAGCATGTCGGCGACGCCGGGCTCGGCGTTCCCCTGCGTCGCCGACGCAGGGACTCCCCCCGGGTCAGCGCGGCGGCTGACACCCTCCTGCTGGCGAGCGCCCGGCGACTGCTCGCCGTTGCGTTCGTCGTCCGGTTCAGCCACCGGCAGCATCCTTCGTGGGCGACGGGAGCAACTGGTAGCGCGGGTTGTACATCATCGGCCGATCCTCCTGGCAGTTGGCGCGACCGGTCGCCACGATGCGGCGGCCGGGCTCGATCCCGGCGATGGCCCGCCGGCCCAGGAACACCAGTGTGAGATGCCCGCTGCCGTCGTAGAGGTCCGCCTCCACGGCCGGAACCCCTGCCCGCGGCCGCAGCGACACCGACTTCAGCACCCCGCACACCGTGGTCTTGGCACCTCCGGTGCAGTCGGAGATGTGCGTTGCGCCAGCAGCCTCGACGTCGTGCTGGACGTCGAGGATCTCCTGCTCGGACTTGCCTGCGACGAACCCCGACAGCACGCGGCGCAGGCGAGTTGAGCGGGGCGAGTGAGTGGCCACGCCTCTAGGCTAGCCAGGCAATGGGGAGGACAACAATGTGGACGCCCGGGCCCACGGATGAGGGCCGGGGTTGCCTGATCCTTGCCCATGGCGCCGGGTCGACCGCGGAGTTCCTGTCACGGGCCTTCCCCGCCCGCGAGTGCGGCCTGGCCACGCGCTACCTGGACGACCGGACCGGTTCGGTCGCCGCGATCGCCCGGGCGCTGCTCACCGAGGCTGCGCAACTGGGCGGCCGGTATCGCCACGTCTTCATCGGCGGGGTCTCGGTCGGCGCCCATGCGGCGGCGTTCGCGGCAGCCGAAGCGCCGGCCGGGGCCATCGACGGTTGTGTGCTGGCACTGCCGGCATGGACCGGGCCGGCTCCCGCCGCCAGTCCCACACGGGCCGCGGCGGTCGAGGTCGAGGCCCGCGGCAGCCGGGCCGTGCTGGACCGGCTCGCCGCCGACCCGGATCTGGCCGCCGACTGGGTGGCCGCCGAACTGCGGCTGGCGTGGTCCGCCCGCCGCGATTTGGCCGCCGAACTGCGGACCGCGGCCAGTTCGCCGGCACCCGCCAAGCAACAACTGGCCGGCATCGGGACCGACGCACTCGTCATCGCCCTGCGCGATGACCCGTTTCATCCGGCCCAGGTCGCCGAGGAGTGGGCAGCCGCGATACCCCGCGCGGACCTGGTGCGCATCGCACGCAATGCACCGGCCGGTGACCGCGCAGTCTTCGGTCGGTGCGTCGCGGCCTGGCTCGGGGACCGGCTCAGCGCACCTCGGTGATCCGGGCTCCGGGCTCCAGCGACTCCACATCCGGCCCGGCAGCGGGCTGCGCGGCAGTGGCGGGAGGCTGCTCGGGGGCGCGGAGTGTGAGCATGGCCCCGGCCGGCATCGCGTCGGTGCCGCGAACGACCACCAGGTTGTCCAGAATCTCCTCCAGTGCCTCCCACTGCGGTCCGCTGGGCGCTTCGCTGGTGAAGACGGCGTGCACGAGCCAGCGTGGCCCCTCGACACCGGTGAAGCGCACCCAGCGTGTCCGTGGCGGCGCTCCCTCCTTGCCGGGCACCTGCAGTTCGGCGTGCAGCTCCTGCCCGTACCGGCCGTCGATCTCCTGTACCGCACCGCCCTGGGCGCTCACCTGTTCCAGGATCGAGGTGCGGTTCTCCTCCCACATCCCGCCACTGCGCGGCGCGGCGAAGGCCCGCAACTGCAGCGATCCGCCATCGCGCAGGACCGTGACCGCGACGATGCGCTTGGTGGAGGGATCCTGCTCCAATCGGATGGCGCTGCCCGGCAGTGCCGGGATGCGCAGCCCACCGACGTCGAGGCGGGCTGCCGAGTCGTCGACCTCCGAGGAGTCGCGCGGGCCGGTGCGCTCGGGCTCGGCCTCCTCCAGCGGCCCCGCAACGGCATCCTCGGCCATCGCCTCTCCCGCCCCCGCTGAGCGATCGCGCTTCTTCCTGAACGCCACTAGTCCTCCTCCGCTGGGCCGACCCCGGTCGACCCGAAGCCGCCATCCGCTCGATGGGACCCCGGCAAGTGTTCTACCTCATGCAATACGACCTCGGGGACGCGCTGTACCACCAGTTGGGCGATCCGGTCCCCGCGCCGCAACTGGATCGCGGCGCGGGGATCGGTGTTGAGCAGCAGGACCTGGACCTCGCCGCGGTAGCCGGCATCGATGGTGCCCGGCGCGTTCACCATGGTCAACCCGTGCCGGATCGCCAATCCGCTGCGCGGGTGCACGAATGCCGCCCAGCCGTCCGGCAGCGCGATGGCGATGCCGGTCGCGACAGCAGCGCGCTGCCCCGGCTGCAACAGCACATCGCGGCGGCAATACAGGTCCAGACCGGCGTCCCCGGGGTGCGCTCGCCGCGGCAGCGGCAACTCGGGGTCGAGGCGCACGATCAGCACATCGACGGCGGCATCGCGCCCACTCATGGGTTCAGCTCCAGCCAGGACCGCTCGGGCCCGTCCCGGACCTGGGCCCCCGCCACATCGGCGGCTCGGCCGTGGCGCCGAAAGTGTTCCGCGTCGACCTGCAGGAACAGTCCGCGGGCCCGCAGCACGGGTCCGGCAGCGGTCCGGGCATCGGCGACGGTGTAGACCTTGCGACCGGACTGCCCCACGATCGCCGCAGTCAGCCGCACGGTGTGGCCGACCGGGACCGGGGAACAGAAATCGACTTCGAGCCGGGCGGTGACGGCCGGCTTCATGAGCAGCCAGTTCGACGCCCCCATCACTTCGTCCACCGCCGCGGCCAGTACCCCGCCATGGGCCAATCCAGGCGCCCCCTGATGGTGTTCCCCGACGGTGAACTGCGCCTGGACCATGAGGTCCGCTCTGGAGGACATCTCGATGTGCAGCCCTGCCTCATGGTCCTGCCCGCAGCCGAAGCAGAGCGGGTAGTGGCTCGGGATCGGCGTGCCGGGGGGCGGGGCGTCGGGCGCTGGCAGCGGCATCACGGCATCGGCAGGAGGCGTGGTGGCCTCACTGGCCCGCGCTGCCATGATGTCCATAGCACGACAGTAGCGAGCCGTCACCGGGCCGGTCGCAGGGAGGAGCGATGATGGCACCGTCGGCGCCGAGGCTGCCCTACGTCGAGGTGCTGCTGCCTCGCTGGTGGGTGTGGCTGCTGCCGCTGGGCTTCGCGGGGCTGCTCGGGGTCGCCTACGGCACCGCCTACGGTGCGGCGGCCGGATGGCTGGTCGCCGCTCTGGCAGCGGCACTGCTGCTGCCCGCGGTGGCGCTGGCCTCCCGCACCAGGATCGTCGTCGACGCCGGCGGCGTCACGGCCGGACGGGCCCGGCTGCCGGCGCAGTACATCGGCGCGGTGCGCCCCCTGGACAGCGCGCAGGCCTTTCGCGCCCGCACCACGGCCGCCGATCCGCGCGCCTTCCTCCTCCTGCGCACCTGGTCGGCGGGCACGGCCGTCGCCATGGAGGTCACCGATCCCGACGACCCCCATCCGTACTGGCTGCATCTCCACCCGGCGGCCGCAGCGCCTCGCCGATGCCCTTGCCGAGGCTCGGCAACGTCCGGCGAACGGCTAGATTGGCGCCAGAGCGAAGGAGGAATGTTGGACAGGAACGACATGCTGCGCATGGGTGCACCCGTGGTCGCCGCGGCGACGGTGTACATCGCCGGTAAGGCACTGCGGGCCGGCTACGCCAAGGCAACCGGAGCGCCACCGCCCAAGCCTGACGACCTCGATGTGCCGGTCATGCGCATCGTGCTCTTCACGGTGGCAACCGCAACGGTAACGGCGCTGATCAACGTCGCGGTGCAGCGCGGAGTCGCGAAGGCCATCCGGCCCTCAGAGTCCGCAGCACCAGCCTGAGGCTGGGCCTAGGGGCGGCCGGGCTCCGCTCAGATGCGGCACCCGGCCACCCAGCGAGGTCTGGCCCGACCGTCGGGACGAACGCTCGTCCGCGCAGTCATCGGCCGTCGCCGAAAGATCCGCGCCGCAGGGGCCTGGGTGAAGGCTAGTCCGCGCAGTCCCGGCAGACCTCGTGTCCGGGTCCGCCGGACACGTACTGGCTGCGGTGATGGACCAGGAAGCAGATCGAGCACGTGAACTCGTCCTGCTGCTTGGGCAGCACGCGTACGCTCAAGCTCTCCTTGGACAGGTCTGCGCCCGGCAGTTCCAGGCTCTCGGCGAGGTCTGATTCGTCGATGTCGACAGCCGCGGTCTGCGGCGTGGAGGCGCGCCGAGCCTTCAGCTCCTCGATGCTGTCAGTCGCAAGGTCCTCGTCCTTGTTCCGCGGTGCGTCGTAGTCGGTAGCCATTCGCCCTTCTCCACCTCATCCTGACGGCCAGTGCTCGGCCGCATTCGCAACCGTGAGCATGGCGCGGAGACTGATTGTGCCGTAGTTGCCTCGCCCGTACCAACGCAAACGAGCCGCAGATATGCCGGTTTCGCTGTGACTTTGCTGACAGCGAAACGGCCCGGCGGCCGCAGCGCCGGTCGGCCGATAGCATGCGGCAGTCCGGCCGCCTGCGAAGGAGGAGCGATGCCGCTGTACGCCATCGGGGATCGGGAGCCCCGCATCGACCCCGCTGCTTTCGTCCATCCGGACGCCGTCATCATCGGCGACGTCACCGTGGGACCGGAATCGACGGTCTGGCCGGGAGCCGTCCTGCGCGGGGATCACGGCGCGATCCGAGTCGGGGCGCGCACATCGGTGCAGGACGGCGCAATCGTGCACTGCACCAGCGCGCACGACACCGTCATCGGCGACAACTGCACGATCGGCCATCGGGCCCATCTGGAGGGGTGCACGGTGGAGGACGAGTGCCTCATCGGATCCGGCAGCGTCGTGCTGCACCGGGTCGTGGTGCGCACCGGGGCGCTGGTGGGGGCGCAGGCCCTGGTCACCAACGACACCGAGGTGCCCGAGCGGGCCATGGCGCTGGGTGTGCCAGCGAAGATCCGCCCCGACGCGGTGCCTTCGGGCAGCAACCTGCGGGCCGCACAGGTGTACGTCTACAACGCGCACTGGTATCAGGCCGAGTTGCGCCGACTGGACTGACGCCGGTCAGCGCCCCTGGTGCGCCCGGCCGCGGTCAGCGCCCCTGGTGCGCCCCGGCCGCGGTCAGCGCCTGCCGCAGATCCGCATGGATGGCGGGCACCGCGCCGACCAGGAACTCGCCGTCCGGGTCCGGACCGGTTGCCCCGGTCACGATCGCCCCGGCCTCTCGGGCGATAAGGACACCGGCAGCAGCATCCCACGGCTGCAGGCCCCGCTCGAAGTACCCGTCGTAGTGGCCGGCCGCCAGCCAGCACAGGTCCAGGGCCGCGGCTCCGCAGCGGCGCACATCCCGCACCAGACCCAGCACCTGGGCCAGGGATCTGCCCTGGTCGGTGCGGCGCTCCGGCCGGTAGCCGAAACCGGTGGCCACCAGCGCGCCCGACAGCCCGCTGCAGTCCCGCACCGCCAGCGGTCGGCGGCCTCGTCGGCCCATGGACCATGCGCCCTGGCCCCGCCCGGCCGCGTAGGTGATGCCGAGCGCTGGGACCGACACCGCACCGGCCAGCGCTCCCGAGGGTCCTTCGACAGCCACCGAGACGCACCACAGCGGCAAGCCGTAGAGGTAGTTGACGGTGCCATCCAACGGGTCGATCACCCAGCGCAGGCCGGAGGTGCCGCCGCGCTCCCCCGCCTCCTCGCCCAGGACGGCGTCGTCAGGCCGATGCCGGAGCAGAAGGTCCACGATCCTCTGCTCGCTGTCGCGGTCCATCTGCGTGACGACGTCGGTCGGCGAGGACTTGGCATCCACCTGCCGGGCCCGCGGCTGACCGTCCTGCAGCAGCGCTCCCCCGGCGTCCGCTGCGGTGATCGCCAGCGCCAGCAGGTCGTCGATGGATCCGGTCACGTCGCCATCGTGCCCGAAGGCCGCGCCGATCGTACCGGCAAGCAGCAGTCCGTCGGGCACGCCGGCAACGGACCCGCGGAGCGGAACGAGGGGAAGGGCTCCTCGCCTCGGTACTCGGCGACCAGATCGGTCAGCACGGTCAGGAACCGCTCGTCGGTTCCCACCGTGGGGGTACGGACGATGGGCAGGCCGAGCTCGCCGGCGTCGGTGACGGCCACCGTGTCGAGGTCCCACAGCACCTCGATGTGATCGGAGACGAACCCCAGCGGGACCAGCACCACACCGGTCACCCCGGCGGCCGCGGCCTCGGCCAACCGGTCCGAGACATCCGGTTCCAGCCAGGGCTGCTGCGGCGGACCGGACCGCGATTGGTAGCACAGGTCCCAGTCGAGCGGCTCCCCGAGCTGGTCCATCACCTGCTGCGCCAATTCCCGGTGCTGGGAGACGTACGCCCCGGTCCCGCCCGGGCCGGACGCCCGGGCAGCGGCTTCCGGGATGGAATGGGTGGAGAACAGGACCAGGATGTTCGCCGATGGGCCGAGGTCGGCCAGCCCGCCGCGGACGCTGTCGGCCCACATATCGACCATCAGCGGATGGTCGAAGAACGGATGCGCCTTGACGACCTGCGGGCCGGCCGGCACTTCGTCGCGCGCGGCCGCGATGTCCTGCCGGTACTGGCGGCACCCCGAGAAGGAGCTGAACGCCGAGGTCACCACTGCAGTCGCCGATCCGACCCCGTCGCGCTGCATCTCCCGCAGCGCGTCGGCGACGAAGGGGGCGGTGTTGCGATTGCCCCAGTACAGCGGCAGGCCGGGCCAGCGCTCCTGCAGCACCGGCCGCCACCGTTCCATCAGGTCGCGGTGGAACTGGTTGATCGGGGACACGCCGCCGAAGTGCTCGTAGTGCCGGCCGACCTCGATGAGCCGCTCATCGGGGATGTTCTTGCCCGCCGTCACGCGGCGCAAGAAGGGAAGGACCTCATCAGGCCCCTCCGGGCCGCCGAATCCGATGAGCAGCACAGCGTCGTTGGTCATACTCGATACTCTCCCGCGCCGACGCCCAGCCGCGCTGCGAGGGGTGCCCCGGGCCGGTCTACTCCCGCTCAACGCCGCATCGCGGCCGCGATGTCCCCAGGCAGGCCCATGGGTGTGCGAAGATGGGCCCGCCGACGGACCGTCGTGGAGGAAACGGTGTCGCGCGAGGGGCTCGGAGGGGTTGATGCAGGAACTGACGTTCGTAGGCCTGTCGGAGGACGGATCCAGACTGCTGCTCGCCCTGGCGGACGGTCGCCGCTTCGCGCTGCCGATCGATGAGCGGCTCCGGGCGGCCACTCGGGGCTCCGCCCGGCCGGGCCAGATGACCATTCCCACCGAGGCCAGTCGACCGCGTGATGTGCAGGCCCGGTTGCGGGCGGGCGCGACGGCCGAGGAGGTTGCCGAGTCCTCCGGCTGGCCGCTGAGCCGCGTGGAGGCCTTCGCCGTCCCCGTGATGCAGGAGCGCAGCTACGTCGCCCAACGGGCGCGGGCTTCGCTGATCCGCTACCAGGCTGGCGAACTGCCGCTGGAAGAGGTCGTCGGGCACCGGTTGGCCGAGCGCGGCGTTGACACCTCCGATTTCCGCTGGGATGCCTGGCGTGGGGAGAACGGCCGGTGGACGGTGCTGCTGGCGTATCCGGCCGGCCGCGGCGACCAGGTCGCGACCTGGGTCTTCGATCTGGAGTCGCGGACCCTGCAGCCGATGGACGAGGAAGCCGCCTGGCTGACCGAGTTCCACGAGGAGGCGACGGACGAACCCGCCGATCCGAGCGGGGAGGCCGCACCGACGGCCCAGGTCGTGAGCCTGTCCGCAAAGGACCGCGGCTCGGATTCGGAGGGCAGTCGGCACCCGGCGCTGCGACGGCAGCAGGGCGCCCCGGCCGCTCCGGCGGATGAGGAGTCCGCGGCATCCGCAGCCGAGGAGGAGGCCGCCGCCCCGGACCGCGCCCGTAGTGGCAAGCGGGCGACGGTCCCCAGCTGGGACGAGATTCTCTTCGGCGGGTCCAGCGGCTCCGGCGAGTCGGACGAGCGCTCGACCGACTAGCAGCCCCAGCCGAGCAGCGGAACTTTCAGTTCCCGCTCGGTGAGGCCGCCGTGCTGGCCGCGCAGGCTGGACACGATGGAGTCGTAGCGCTGGCTCACCAGTGCGCCGTCGCCGGTGGGCAGGGCGATCGCGTCGCCGATGCGCTCGGCGATCCCGGTCCCTACCGGACCGAACAGCCCGGCGTCGATCGCCTGCTGCCTGGTGAGCACGACCGCGGCATCCCCGAGGTGGCGCTGCCAGACCGCGGCGGCATCTGCCGCGGAGAATCCCGGCCGCACATAGAGGTGTCGCATCCGCGGCTCCCCCGCCATCCTGCGCAGCGGCGCATGCAGTGCGTGGTCGTCGACGTTGATGCGCGCCGCGTCGGGGCAGTTGACCATGCCGTGGTCGCCGGTCACCAGCAGCAGGGTGCCCCGGGGCAACCGATCCGCGAGATCAGCGATCGCGCGATCGGTATAGCGCAGGTCCAGCAGCCACTGCTCCGAACCGGCGCCGTGGATGTGACCGGACTTGTCCACGGCGTGGAAGTAGCCGTACACCAGCGCAGGTGGCGGTTCAGCGGCCGCGGCTGCCAGTGCGACCACGATCTCCCCCGGCGAGTCGGCCCCGACGTACCGCCCGCCGCGCAGCGCTGCGCTCGTGAGCCCACTGCCGGCGAGGGATCGCTCGCTCACCACGGTGACCGCGACTGCCGTGGCAGCCGCCTGCTGCAGCACGGTCGGCTCGGGCTGCACAGCCAGCGGCTCGGGGCGTTCCCGCCAGCGCAGCGGGAACAGGACGTTGTCGTGCTCGGGCAGCCAGAACGATGCACCGACCATCCCATGACCGCCGGGCGGAAGCCCCGTGCCCAACGAGGTGATGCTCGCGGCCGTCGTGGAGGGGAACACCGCATCGATGCCCTCGGGCACGATCGCGGACATGGACGCCAGGAAGGGAGCGGCGTCGCCCGCCTCGGCAAGGAGGTCCCGGCCCAACCCGTCCACCAGCACGAGGACCACGCGTTCTGCCGCCGGGTACGGCAGTACCATCGGGTCTCCGGTGAGCAGCGCCAGGGCGTCCGGCAGCACCCGGTCCAGGCATCGGCCGCCGTAGTCGGGCGCCCGCCACGGCAGGCTCATCGCAGCCCGTGCCCGGTCGCCTCCGACAGCGCCTCGGCGAACCGCAGGGCTTGGGCGACGATGCCGGCGCCGTCGGCCGCCTCGCTGACCCGCAGCGACAGGTCGTCGTTGGAGGCGGCACCGGTATAGCCGTGGTCGGCGTCGCAGGAGGGGTCGCCGCAGGTCGCCGGCTCCAGATCGATCCGACTCACCGCGCCCCAGCCGATCGTGAGCATGGCCTCCCGCGCCGCACCGCCCGGTCGATGCTCGGCAGGGTTGGTGACCACGCGGGTGACGACCACCGACTGCACGTGCTGCAGCCGGACGGCCTCGGTGGAGGTCGTGGCATACGGCTGGTTGTAGGTGCTGTCGGCGGGGTGCTCGTCGGTGTGGCTGACCAGCAGTCGGGTCGGCGTGAGCGCGAGCACCGTCATGTGCCGGCGCAGCTCCTCGTTGTCGAACGTCGCCTCGTGCTGGACCAGATACGCCCGCAGCGGCTCGCCGCCCAGTGCGGTGGCCATGGCATCGCCCACGAGATCCGGGTAATAGCCGGTCTGGTCGATGTCGCGCTGCAGCCGCTGCAGCAATGCCGCGTCAGTCATAGACGTAGTCTCCCACTGCTGCCGCCGCAGACCACTGCGGGCGCGGTCGAACCTAGACATCGGCCAGCCGTCGCGCCTCGGTATCGATGCGCAGATCGGGGACCCGCACCCACACGCTGGCAGCGAGCACGCTGACGCTGCGCGGGGAGGCCACCACGGGATCGAGGTTGACCCGCACCAGCGACGGCAGGTCCTCGGCCATCCGGCCCAGGCGGATCAGCAGTTCCTCCAGTTGCGCCACATCGACCGGCGGGTTGCCGCCGAAGCCGAACAGCAGCGAGGAGGCCCGGGGCGACCGCACCAGCGCCGCGGCATCGCGGTCGGAGATGGGCGGTACACGGAAGGCTTTGTCATCGAGGAGGTCGGGCACCACACCGCCGATGCTGAAGGAGACCACCGGACCGAACAACGGGTCCTCCACCGATGACAGCGCGCACGGCACACCGGCCGGCGCCATTCGCTGCACGACCAATTGCGCCATGGAGGTGGCGTCCAGTTGCGCCGCCATGGACAGGTAGGCCGCGCGCAGGCCGTCCTCGGACTCCAGATTCAGGCGGACGCCGCCGGACTCCATCCTCCGGGACAGTCGCGGGTCCACGGTCTTCAGCGCCACCGGCCATCCGACCCTGTCGGCGAAGGCCACCGCCTCATCCTCGCTGGCCACCGGCAGGGCCGGCCAGAGGGTGATCCCGTAGCGCTGCAGCAGGGAGGCGACGGCGGGATTGGACAGCCGCACGGTACGGCGCTCATCGGGGGCCTGGCTGCGCTGCCGCGCGAGGGCCTTGTCGATGATCGTGCGCGCCGATTCGGTATCGACGTCGGGCAGCGACGGCACTTCGCCGCGCGGGCTCGCCAGCCAGGAACCGTGACCGGCGACCAGGCCGAGGGCGTGCAGTGCGTCCTCCACGGTGCCGAACACCGGCACGGAGCCGTGGCCGGCAGCCCCGTCCGGCCCCGCAGCGACCAGCAGTTTGCGGTCCTCCCCGAAGGAGAGCACGGCCAGGACCGGCACCGTTGCGCGCGCGCTGGCCGCCAGCAGGACGTCCGACAGGTCCGGCGGCGCCTCGATGCCCGGCGGGGAGTTGATCACGAGCACCGCATCGACGCCGTCATTGCCGACCGCCTCCTGCAGCGCCGCCGGCAGCTGCCCGACCGCGTCGGTGAGGATTCGCCCCTCGCCGACTGCCTGCAGCCCGAACATCGCCGCGGAGTCGGTGGCCACAGCAGCCAGTTCCACCGAGTCGCCGATGACGGCGATGCGGTTGCCGCGCGGCTGCGGCTGGCAGGCCAGCAGGCCGCAGACATCGAGGAGCCGCTCCATGGAATCGACATCGATGAACCCCGCCTGTGCGAACAGTTGCTGCACACCGTGCGCCGGCAGCGTCGTGCGACGCACCCGGGGGCCCAACGGGAAGGCCTGGCTGACCCGCCCGGCGCGCAGCGCGACGATGGGCTTGTGGCGGGCCACGTCCCGGGCCACCCGGATGGCCTTGCTCGGGTTGGCGATGCCGTCCAGGTGCAGGGCGATCACCGTGGTCGCCTCGTCATCGGCCCAGTAGTGCAGCGCGTCGGGGCTGGAGATGTCGGCCCGGTTCCCCACCGAGATGAAGGACGACAGTCCCAGCCCACGCTGCCGGAATCGCTCCAGCAGCACTGTCCCGATGGCGGCCGACTGACAGAAGATGCCGACCCGGCCCCGCAGCGCATGCTCCTTCGCCAACAGTGCGTGCAACCGTACGCGTGCGTCGGTGTTGGCGATGCCCAGGGCATTGGGGCCTACGAGGCGCATCCCCGCCCCTCGGACGAGGTGCACCAGTTCGCGCTGCCGCGCTGCGCCCTCGGGACCGGCCTCGGCGAACCCGGCGCTGATGACCAGCAGTCCGTGGACACCCGCTGCTGCCGCATCCGCGATCACGCGGTCAACGGCGTCCGCGGGCACCGCGACCACGGCCAGATCGACCGGGCCGGGTGCCTCGCGCAACGTCGGGTAGGCGGGCGCCCCGGCGACCTCGTCGGCCGTGGGGTGGATGGCGATCAGACGCCCGGTGAACCCGCCTGCGGTCAGCGAGCGCAGCAACTGGTTGCCCAGGGAATCCTTGCGGCGGGATGCCCCGATGACGGCGACCGAGCTGGGCCGGAACAGCCGCTCCACAGACTTCGCCTCGGCCCGCTGCTCCCGACCGCGGGCGACGTCCCGGGCCGCTCGGCTGGGTTCGATGTCGAAGGCCAGGCGCACGACGCCTTCGGCCATCTCTTGCGCGACGGTGTAGCCGGCCCGCTGGAACGTGCCGAGCATCTTGTTGTTCGCCGGCAGCACCTCGGCGACGAAGCGGTCGATGCCCCGCTCGCGGGCCGCCGCAGCCAGGTGCTCCAGCAGCACCGATCCCAACCCGCGGCCCTGATGGTCGTCGCGGACGGTGAAGGCGACCTCGGCCTCGGCCTCGCTGACCCGGTCGTAGCGGCCGATGCCGACGAGCTCGCCGCCGACGGTCGCAACGAGGGCCACCCGGTCGTCGTGGTCGACATGGGTGAAGCGCTGGACATCCCGATCGCTCAGCTCGGGGTAGGGCGCGAAGAAGCGGAAGTAGATGGTCTGGGCCGAGAGCCTGCTGTGGAAGTCGCGCAGCCGCTGACCGTCCGCCGGGCCGATGGGCCGCAGGTGGCAGGTGCCGCCGTCACGCAGCACGACGTCGGCCTCCCAGTGCTCCGGATACTCGCTCACCGGCTCTGGCGGCATGGGGACCGCCGCCGCGCTCCCGGTGTCCCTGTCCACGCCCCCACGCTAGTTGCTCACCACTGCCGGACGCGCTGCCGTCACGGGTCGGGCGGTGTGCCGCGGTGGCATAGCATGACGCCAGCCCCCGCCGTCGGATCCGCACCCTGGAGGCAGCATGGCCCGTCGCGACGGCCCCCCGGAGCGCCCGGAGCACATCGTGGACATCGATGTCAGCGACGAGATGCGCCAGTCATTCCTGGAGTACGCCTACTCGGTGATCTTCTCCCGCGCGTTGCCCGACGCCCGGGACGGGTTGAAGCCGGTGCAGCGGCGGATCCTGTTCCAGATGGCGCAGATGGGGCTGCGGCCCGACCGGGGCCACGTCAAGAGCGCCCGCGTCGTGGGCGAGGTGATGGGTCGGCTGCACCCGCACGGCGACAGCGCCATCTATGACGCCCTGGTCCGGATGAGCCAGCCGTTCACGCTGCGACTGCCGATGGTCGACGGGCATGGCAACTTCGGCTCCCTCGACGACGGTCCGGCTGCGATGCGCTACACCGAGTGCCGGTTGGACGCCCCCGCGCTGGACATGACGGCCTCCCTGGACGAGGACGTCGTGGACTTCGTCGCGAACTACGACGGCCGCGAGCAGGAGCCGTCGGTGCTGCCCGCCGCGATCCCGAACCTGCTGGTCAACGGAGCGGCGGGGATCGCGGTCGGCATGGCGACGAACATGCCCCCGCACAACCTTGGCGAGGTGGTCGCGGCGGCCCGGCACCTGCTCGACAATCCGGAGGCCGACACCGACGACTTGATGCAGTTCGTGCCGGGTCCGGATCTGCCCAGTGGCGGCATGATCGTCGGGCTGGCCGGGATCCGCGACGCCTACGCGACCGGGCGCGGCAGCTTCAAGATGCGGGCCACGGCGCGGATCGAGCAGTTGACCCCCCGTCGCAAGGGCATCGTGATCACTGCGCTGCCGTTCAATGTGGGCCCGGAGCGCTTGATCGAACGGATCAAGACCCTGGTGCAGTCCAAGAAGCTCCAGGGTGTGGCCGACCTGGTGGACCTGACCGATGGGGAGCATGGCCTGCGCCTGGAGTTGAGCCTCAAGGCCGGTTTCAACCCCGATGCCGTCCTCGTGGAGTTGTACCGGCTGACCCCGATGGAGGAGCAGTTCTCGATCAACAACGTGACCCTGGTCGACGGCCAGCCGCGGGTGCTGGGGCTGAAGAGCCTGCTGCAGGTGTTCCTGGATCACCGAATGGAGGTGGTGCGGCGGCGGTCGCAGTTCCGCCGCAACCGGGCGGCCGAACGGCTGCACCTGGTCGAGGGGCTGCTCATCGCCATCCTCGATATCGACGAGGTGATCGCCATCGTCCGGGCCAGCGACGACGCCCCGACGGCGCGGGAGCGGTTGATGCTCGCCTTCGACCTGTCCGAGGCGCAGGCCAACCACATCCTGGACATGCCGCTGCGGCGGCTGACCAAGTTCTCGCGCATCGAGTTGGAGCAGGAGGCCGACCAACTGCGCGCCACGATCGCCGACCTCGATGACATCCTGGCCCGGGAGACGCGGCTGCGGTCGGTGGTCTCGCAGGAACTGGCCGATGTCGCGGCGCGGCACGCCACCCCGCGGCGCACCATCCTGCTGGAGTCCGACGGTGCGCCGCAGCCCGCCGCGGTGCCGCTGGAGGTGGGCGACGACCCGTGCTGGGTGCTGCTGTCGGCATCCGGACTCATGGCCCGCACCACCTCGCCGGAACCACTGCCCACGACCGGGGAGCGTACTCAGCATGACGTGCTCACAGCAGCGGTGCGGACCACGGCACGGGGGTCGGTGGCGCTGCTGACCGCCGATGGCATGGCCCACCGGGTGTCGGTGATCGAACTGCCGACCATCGTGTCTACGGCGAGCCGGCCGACCCTGTCCGGGGGCGCTCCACTGGGTGCGCTGCTCGATCTGCCCGACGGTGCGGCAGCGGTCGGGCTGCAGCCGTTGGATGGCGAGACCGGGCTGGTCCTCGGCACCCGCGGCGGCGTAGTCAAACGCGTGCAACCGGAGGCACCGGCTAGCCGGGACAGCTGGGAGGTGATTGCGCTGGCCGACGGCGATGCCGTCATCGGCGCCCACGCTTGCCCGCCGGACGACGGGCGGGACCTCGTCTTCGTCACCAGCGACGCGCAACTGCTGCGCTTCCCCGGCGCTGCCGTGCGCGCCCAGGGGCGAGCCGCGGCAGGGATGGCCGGGGTGAAGCTGCCGCCGGGAGCCGCTGCCATCGCCTTCGCCGCGATCGCCGCCGACGACGCTGCCCATGTCGTGGCGGTTGCGGGATCGGCCGATGCGCTGCCCGGCACCGAGCCCGGCCTGGTCAAGGTGACGCCGCTGCGCGTGTATCCGCAGAAGGGCCGCGCCACTGGCGGAGTCCGCTGCATGCGCTTCACCAAGGGGGCGGACCGACTCACGTTCGCCGCGGTCGTGGCAGGTCCGCCGGTCGCTGCCACGGCCAGCGGCACCCCGGTCGACCTGCCGGCGCCCGATGACCGCCGGGACGGTTCGGGCCACCCCGGCACCGTACCCATCGGCGCGGTCGGCCGGTGAGCGACTACTGCTCGACATCGGCGGCTGCGGAGCCGTTGGTCGGTACCGCCCCGACCGAGACGCACCTGCTGGTCGTGGAAGTTCCGGGGCGGTGGAGCGCCGACCCGTTGCGCGACTGCTCCCTGCCAGAACCGCAGCGCCGCGACCTGGCCGAGCTGCCGCCGCAGTGGCGGGTCATCCTGGCCCGACGCCCGGACCGTCCCCTGCGCCGCCAGCGGGACCGGTTCGTCTGGCTCAGCACACCGGACCGCCCGGCGCGGCGCTGGCAGGTAGCAGTGGATGCGCCCGTGGCCCCCGAGCATCTACCGGGCCCGGGCCGACCCGTCAGCGAGCCGACGCTGCTGCTGTGCACCAACGGTGCCCGGGACCGCTGCTGCGCGCTGCTCGCCCGACCCCTCTTGGACCGGCTGGCCTCGACCGCGACGTGGGAGGCCTCCCACCTCGGCGGCCACCGGTTCGCGCCGACCGCGCTGCGACTGCCCGACCGGGTCGCCTTCGGGCGGCTGGGCGAGGCGACGGCCCGGGACGTGCTCGCCGGGCGGATGCCGGTGGCGACGGTCCGCGGCCCGGTCGGATGGCCCCCCGACGTGCAGGCCGCGACCGTCGCTGTCTGGCAGCATCACCGGGTCTCCCCGCTGGCGGCGGCCGACGTCGATCGACACCGGGTACTCGTACGGCTGCAGGACGGCAGCGCCTGGCAGGTCGCCGTCAGCAGCCATCCCGTGGCGGCGCGGCTGAAGTCGTGCGGGGCTGACCAGGTGCCCGGCACCGCGCTGCACGCCGACATGCCCGTGCCCTTGGTCCCATGAGGCCGGGCACCTGCGTGGCTTAGATTGGACGGCGAGACAAGGAGTCCATATGGCGTACGCCCTCAAGGTCACGACCGACCGTTCCCCGGCAGAGGCTGAGGCCCAGATTCGCCAGGCGCTCAGCGACGAAGGCTTCGGCATCATCACCGAGATCGACATGGCCGCCACGCTGAAGGCCAAGCTCGACAAGGACATGCCGCCGTACAAGATCCTCGGCGCGTGCCGGCCGCCACTGGCAGCCAGCGCGGTCGATGCCGAGCCGGACATCGGCCTGCTGCTGCCGTGCAACGTTGTGGTGTACGAGCACTCCGGGCGCACGGTCGTCGCGGCACTGGACCCCCACGCGATGCTCAGCCTTGCCGAAACCTCAGGGATCGACGAGATCGCCGAGGATGCCAAGGGCCGACTGGAGCGCGCGCTGGCCAGCATCGCTTCCTGAGGGATCACCGGATTCCTCGCGCAGGCCGCATCGGCACCGGAGAGTTGGCACTATCGGCGCTATGCCGGAACGCCTGTCAGCCCTGGATGCATCCTTCCTCCTGATCGAGAAGCGCAACCGCCCCATGCATGTGGGCGGCCTGGTCCTGCTCGATCCCGGGCCGGACGGGTTCGAGCTGCCCCGGATGCTGGAGCTCATCAAAGAGCGGCTGCACCTGATCCCGCGCTATCGGCAGAAGGTCCGGTTCGTCCCGGGCCATCTCGCCAACCCGGTGTGGGTGGACGATCCGCTCTTCGATCTGCAGTACCACCTGCAGCACCGCAGCCTGCCCAAGCCCGGCCGGCCCGAACAACTGTGGGATCTCGCGGGGCGCTTGTTCTCGCGCAGCCTGGATCGCAGCCGGCCCCTGTGGGAGGGCTATCTCATCGACGGCCTGGAGGACGGCCGTGTCGCGCTGCTGCTCAAGACGCACCACTGCGTGGTGGATGGGGTCAGCGCTGTGGAGATGCTGACCGCCCTGGTCGATCCCGCGCCGGAACCGCGCCGGATGCCGGCCGAGCCGTGGCGGCCGGACCCGGAACCCAGCAACGCCGAACTGCTCCGCTCGGGCATCCTGGACCGCGCCGCCCAGCCGCTGCAAGTGGCGGTTGCGATGAAGGACTGGATCGCCGACCTGACCGACACTGCCAAGCGGACCGCCGGCACCGCAGTGGGACTGGCCTCCGCCGGACAGCGGCTGGCCGGATCGCTGTCCGAGACCCCGTTGGAGGCGCCCAGCAGCGAGTGGCGGCGCTACCGGGGACTCAGCCACCGTCTCGAGGACTATAAGACCATCAAGCGGGCACTGGGCGGAACGGTCAACGACGCGGTGCTGGCAGTGGTGGCCGGCGCCCTGCGCACCTGGCTGCTGAACCGGGGCGAAGATGTGCCGCCGGACATGAAGGTGCGGGTCATGGCCCCGGCATCGATGCGCAAGCCGGAGCAGATGGGATCAGGCGGCAACCTCGTATCGGCGATGTTCGTCGATGTTCCCGTGGGCCAACCCCACCCACTGCTGCGCTACCGCGAGATCCAGCGCCAGACCGGGCGGATCAAACAGACCGGGGAGGCGGTGGCAGCCGGTGCGCTGATGCCGGCGGCCGACTTCATCGCTCCCAACCTGTTCGCCATCGCCGTCCGCTCCGCGATGCACACCGACTTCCTGCACACCGTAGTCACGAACGTCCCCGGGCCGCAGTTCCCGCTGTACGTCAATGGCGCCGCCGTCACCGACCTGTTCCCCTTCCTCACCACTGCCCCCGATCGGGCGCTCACGCACGGCGTGCTGTCGTACAACGGCAAGATGTGCTGGGGCATGACCGGGGAGCGCGACGCCATGTACGACCTGGCGGCCTACACGGACTTCATGGACGCCTCGTTGGAGGAGTTGCTGGCGGCCGCTGCCGCGGGGTGATGCGCGGCGGGGCGGGGCGGATGCGGTCGGATGGGCGGATGCGCTGCGGGGCGGTGCGTGGATGCGCTGCGGGGCATGGGCGGAATCGGTCGCATGTGCGGGGCAGGCCCGGCGTGTGGGCTGGGTCTGCACCCGGTTCGGGGTTAGACCCGGTCGGATTCGGTGCAGGTCTGCACCCGTTTCGGGGGTTTGCACCCGGCGCGGGGGCTGAAGCCGCCGGATCCGAGGCACGTCTGCACCCGCTTCGGGGGTATGCACCCGCCGCGGGGGCAGAAACGGCCCGGATCGGGTCGCTGAGCAACCATCCGGGGTGCAAACCCCCAAACCGGGTGCACAGTCGCGGTCCCAGAGCCGCTCGCAGCCACCAATCCGGGTGCAAACCCCCGCAACGGGTGCAGCGGTCGCTCCCCCAACGAGCCAGCAGTCCACTCCAACCTCCCGGGCTCAGGTCCCGGCCAGGCTTCCGGTCACCCATACCCCGCCCCCGGCCCCCGACACCGCACCCCGGCGGCCCCGGCCGGGTGAGCCGATCCCGAACACCGCGGGCGGATGCGGCAGACTCGCTGCGTGCGACTGTTGTCGGTCTCCGATCTGCACTACCGGCTGCCCCATTACGACTGGCTGGTCCGGGCCGCGCAGGACGTGGATGCGGTGGCGCTCGTGGGCGACCTCGCCGACATCGTCAGCCCGGTGCCGATGGAGGTGCAGACCGTGGTGCTGGACAAGTACCTGGGCACCCTCGCGGAGCGGTCCACCGTGCTCGTCGCCTCCGGCAACCACGACCTCGACGGTCCCGGGGCGAACGGGGAGCAGTCCGCCGGATGGCTGCGCCGGTTGTCCAGCGACGCCGTCGTGCGCGATGGGGCCAGTGTGGACATCGACGGCATCCGGTTCACGGTCTGCCCCTGGTGGGACGGCCCCCTCACCCGCGAAGAGGTGGGGCAGCAGCTGGCGGCAGCGGCAGCCGATGCGCCCGAGCGCTGGGTGTGGCTGTACCACGCACCGCCGGCGGGGACCGTGCTGTGCCGCGACGGCCGGCGAGAGTTCCCCGATCACGACCTCGCGGCCTGGATCGAGCAGTACCAGCCGTGGCTGGTCATCTGCGGCCACATCCACCAGGCGCCCTGGGTGGACGGCGGCTCGTGGCACGACCGGATCGGCCGAACGCTGGTGTGCAACGCCGGCAAGCAGGTGGGCAAGGTCCCCCCGCACATCACCTTCGACTTCGCGGCCGGGACGGCCAACTGGTTCGGGGTCTTCGACAGCGAGACAGATCGAGCTGGGGTGACTCAGCCCTCGGGATCGCGCACCGAGCCCGGGCGCACTGCTGGCCCTTGGTGGTGCACGAGCGTGTCGAGGATCGAATCCACCATCCCCAGGTGGCCCTCGAGTCCGGCGAACTGCTGCTTGACGTCCACCAAGTACACGGTCAGGCCTTCGAGCCGCGAGGCCGTCATCCGCAGCACGGCCAGCGCGGCGCCCGGCCGCTGACGCAGAAACGCTTCCGGATCGTCGATGACGCGCACGAGGGTCTCGGCGCTGGCTCGGACGGTGGCCGAAGCGGGCCTGCCCAGCACCACCGACATCTCCCCGAATACCGAGCCGGGGGCGTCCATCCGCGCGAACGGCACCCCGTCGCGCTCGACGGTCACCGATCCCGACTGCAGGACGAGTATGCGGTCGAGGAGGTCTCCCTCCGCCACCAGGACCCCACCCGCCGGGTAGGAGGCGGTCGGCAACCCGGCGCACAGATCCAGCAGGTTCTCGCCCACACCAGCAGTGTGCCCGATCCCGTTCGCCGCGAGGCAAGGGGATGCGGCTGGAGAAACGCGTCATCGGCCGGCACTCAGGACGGTCGAGCAGGATCATGCCGAATCGTTGCCATCCCGAGGCGCGCGCGCTCCGACCGCGAAGGCCCGTCGAGGCGCCCTTCACTGCGACTGCGACTCGGATTCTTTCCGGTGAGTGTTCGTCTCCGATCAGCGTGGATACCTTGTGGAGGCCTGTAGCCGGGGCGGGTCCCACTGCGCGCCGCAGGGCCGTACCTGGCTCAGTCTGCGCGTATCGCGGTGCAGGACGTTGAGAGCACTCACGGTCGGCGCCCACCCCAGCCGAGCAGGGACGCCACCGCGGCCGGCGGGTCCCCGTCACCGGGCCGAGCCGGCCCCTGCTTCGCGGCTCCGCGGGCGTTCGGGAGTGCCTGGGCCCATCAGGATTGGCACCATCGCCCGCTCTCGGCACTGCCCGTGCGACTACAATTCCCAGGGCCGCGACGAATGATGCGGCCCGCCGGGCGGGGGTCCGGCACGCAGTGTTCGGCCCCAAGCCGGCACGACGAACCGGAGGGTGCGTTCATGCTCAAGGGCTTCCGCGATTTCATCATGCGCGGCAACGTGATCGACCTCGCGGTCGCGGTGGTCATCGGGGCGGCATTCACAGCCCTGGTCAACGCCGTGGTCACGGGATTCATCGACCCCCTGGTCCGCTCCGTCCTCGGGGGCGATGGCGAGACCGCCGGGACGTTCGAGTTCGGCGGCCAGACGTTCGACTACGGAGTGGTCATCAACGCGGTGATCACATTCCTGATCACCGCCGCCGTCGTGTACTTCATCTTCGTCGCGCCGATGAACCATCTGAAGGACCGTCGAGCGGCCAAGCTTGGTGAGGCCCCGGAGGCAGATCCGGTGCCCGACGACATCGCACTGCTGACCGAGATCCGCGATCTGCTGGCGAAGGGCCGCGGAGGCTCCGCTGGTCCTGGCGTCTGATCGAACGGCCGCCTGAGCGGAACGTGTCAAGCCGGTTGACACACGCCGAGCCTCTCGTCGCCGACTACGGGCTCCTGGAGTCGGTCCTGGCCCGCCCGCGGTCGACGGTCCTCGGGCACGACGCCACCCCACTGTCCACCGCAAGGCTGCGGCACTGCTGCACTCCCTGGCGAAGAACCACTGCCTCGTTGACGGCCACAAGCGGCTGGCCTGGCTCGCGACCGGTCGTGTTCTGCCACATCAACGGCTGGCGCGTCGACGCCCCCGACGATGGGGCCTACGACTTCGTGATCGCCATCGCTGACGGCACGCTCACGGAGCTCCAGATCATTGCGGACACCCTCGAAGGCTGGTCCCGCTCACCCGACAGCGGCATGTGAACACGTCCAGTCATCGCCGACGGACCGCGGGTCTTGTCCGGGCGCGGGGTCACCGGCGGGCCGGTGGCCTGGTGCTCAGGCTGGGGAGATCGTCCCTGTCAGCGGCCGGGGGCGCTAGGCGCCCTGCATGGTGGACTCGAACTTGAGGCCGTCGTAGTCGCCGGTGCCGAAAGCGTGAAGGTGACGTCGTGGAAGTGCTGGTCGTCCGCGGCGCCTTAGCCGAAGGACGAGGTCCCTTCCCAGGTCCAGGTTTGGCCGTGGACATCTCCCTCATCGTCCTGCCAGCCTGCACAGCGCCCCTGGCGGCCGCGACGGCGGCACTGGTGACGCTGGCTGTCGGAGGCTGCGCTGCGTCCGAGGTCGATGGATGGCAATCCCCTATCCGTCATCTGGGGATGCCGAGGAACCCCTGGATGGCAGCCCGCCTGTGGGCTCACCACGCCCGGCACCACCTTTGCCCTCGCCCCGACGTTCCACCTGAAGCACGGTCGCGGGTTGGGGACCTCGGCTTCCTGCCCGGGCCTATGTCGGATGCTGTCGCGACTCCGGGCCGACCCTCGGGTCCGAGGCGAAGATGCCGTCAGGGCCCGCCACCGGTTCGCGGGCCCGGACGACCTTCGGCATGAACGGGCATCTCCGCGCAGCCCGAGCGACACGCGAGAAGTGCCCCACTTCGCCGCGCACCGACGTCCCCACTCCATGCGCCGGGCAGGGCACCTGCGCCCCGACCGCGCCCGACCGGTCAAGGCACCGGCTGTGCTTCCATGCCTTCATGAGCGGTTCCGAATCCGGTCAGTCGGGCGCAGCCCGGTCCGTACTGGCGATCGTCGTCGCTGCTGCTGGTCGGCGCGGCCGCGGCGGTCGCTGGCAGCGCCGGCGGCCTGCAGATCGGAGGCTGGCCGGTGTTCGCGCTCTGCGCGGCGGTGGCCTACCTCATCAACTGGGCGGCCTTCGTGCCAGCGTGGCTGCGGCGAACCGAGCGGTTCTACGACCTGACCGGCACGCTGACCTACCTCACGGTCGTCGCGATCGCCCTCGCCGCCGGGTCGCGCTCGTCGGTGGCGATGGTCCTCGCCACCCTGGTCGCGGTCTGGGCGCTACGGCTGGGCAGCTTCCTGGTGCTGCGAATCCGCCAGGAAGGGACCGACCGTCGGTTCGACCGGATCAAGCACGACCCGGCCCGGTTCCTGGTGGCCTGGACGCTGCAGGCGCTGTGGGTGGTGCTGACCGCCGGCGCGGCACTGGCCGCGATGACCAGCGCCACCGAGTCCCAGTTCGAGCTGATCGGTGTCGTCGGCATCATGGTCTGGCTGGTCGGGTTCGGCATCGAGGCCGCCGCCGACGACCAGAAGCGCGCCTTCCGGGCGGACCCGGCCAACCGCGGACGCTTCATCACCACTGGCCTGTGGGCCTGGTCCCGGCACCCCAACTACTTCGGGGAGATCGCGCTGTGGGTCGGCGTCGCACTGGTCGCACTGCCGGCGCTGTCCGGGTGGCAGTACCTCACCCTGGTGTCTCCGCTGTTCGTGGCGCTGCTGCTGACTCGCGTGAGCGGTGTCCCGCTGCTGGAGGCGCGCGGCCGGGCGACCTGGGGCGACGACCCCGACTACCAGGACTACGTGGCTCGCACGCCAGTCCTGGTGCCCCGCCCACCCCGACGGTGAGCAGCGGCGGGACGCTGCGACGCCGGGTGGTCAGCATCACCGGACCGCTCGTCGCGGACAGCCTCGGGCCGTGTTGCCGGTGGTGCTGCTGCTCGTGCTGGTCGGCTTGGCCTGCGGCTCGGGAACGCTCCTGGTCCGGCATGCCGGCCAGGTGGGGCGAGAACGGCCGGCATCGACTGTCCGATCTGCAGGTCCGCCAGGCCCGCCGCAACCTCGCAGAGCGGACTGCTGCCGGAACCGCCGAGATCGTGAAGGGGGACGCGGCCACGTTGCCGTGGCCCGACGACTCGTTCTCGGTCGTGACGTGCATGGGGTCCTTCGAAGCGTTCCCAGACCCGCAGCAGGTCCTGGTCCAGATGTTCCCGGGTGCTGCGCCCGGGCGGGCGTGCCGTCATGCACATCGGGGAGCGAGTCCCTGCGGGCACGCAGACCGAGTGGCGGCGGGGGCGCCTCAGGTTGGCCAGGATCGCTGCCCGCTTCCCTCGGAACTGCAACTGCTTGGCGGCCTCGCGCTCGAGAGCAGCCTTCTTCCCAGGTCGGCGATCCGGCCGGTCAGGTCGGAGCCCTTCCCGTCGCCAACGAGGTTCATCAGGAGATCCCCCACGAGCGGGGTTGTCATGATCTTCTCCAAGAGGCTCCCCTTGCCCGCTGAAAGTCGCCATGCCCGTGCCGGTGCATGGCACGTCAGGATTGATCCGCGGCTCCAACTGCCCTGTCAGGCCGCCATCGCGACCTCCGCTCCCGCGGGTGTCCGCCACGTCCCGGCGTCGGCGTCGAGGTCCCAGCCGTAGTGGGTTTTCATCACGTGGTGGCGCCGGCACAGAGGGCCGAGGTTGTCCAGACTGGTCTGGCCCTGCGGGTAGGGGACGGCGTGGTCGAGGTCGCAGGCCTCGGCGGGTGCGCGGCAGCCCGGCATCCGGCACTGCGGGTGCCGGGCGCGGACCAGCCGCGCCAGCGCCGCGCCGGGCCGGTAGGTGGTGGCCGAGGTGGCCACCACGGTGCCGGCGGCGTCGGTGAGCCAGGCCCGCCACGTCGCGTCGGCGGCGAGCTCGCGGGCCGCCCCGGCCGGGACCGGGCCCAGGCCGGGCACCTCGCCGGGGTCGTCGGCCAGCCCGAGCAGGGACTGCAGGGGGATGGTGACGGTGACCTCCACCCCGGTGGCCTGCGACAGCATCGTGCCCAGCAGCAGGTCCACCAGGGCATCGGCCCGCTTGGCGTCCATGCCCCGGCAGTCGTCCGGGTCGTCGAGCCCGCGCGCGATCGCGGACAGCCGCCGGTAGACCCGCATGGCGTCCTCCTCCTTCAGCACCGCGGCCAGGGTGGTGGTCCCGTCGTCGCCGGCCCACAGCTCCACGCGGCGGCCCCGGCGCGCCTGCTTGCGCGCCTCGCGGTGGCTCGGCGCCGCCAGGATCAGCCGCGTGGCGGCCCGCATCGCGCCGGCGCTGTTCATCGGGCTGCGGCCCCGCGCCCGGCCCCGGACCCGGCGGCACCACTGCCCGACGACCCGCCCGGCATCCTCGGCCGACAGTCGGGAGGCGGACTCGCACACCGCCTCCACCGTCGGCAGCGGCAGGATGCCCTCGCGCGCCAGCTGAGCCGCCTCGGGGAACGCCGCCAGCGCCCGGGCCCTGCGCATCTGCACGGCGGCGGAGCCCGGCACCACCCGGATCGCCACCGCCACCTCCTCCCGCGCCGGGTCGGTGATCCCCGGCCGGGCGTCGCCGTCGCCAGAGATCACGACGGGCTCGGCGGCCACGGCATCGGTCAGGGCCTCGGCGGCGCGGACCGCCGTCCACTGCATCGCCGCCCGCCAGGCCGCCACCAGCACCAGCTGGCAGCCGCACGGGAAGCCCGGCGCCGACCCCGGCGCCGGATCGCCCGGCATCCCCTCGCCGCCGTGCCCGGCGGGACAGGCCCCGGACTGCAGGTGCTGCATCGCGGCCACCAGGTCCGGCCCGGCCGGCAGGCGCAGCAGCGCCGCGACCTCCTCCCGCAGCGGCATCGACCACCACGACGGGTCCACCCAGCCCGGCCGGCTGGCGTCCCACCAGTCCCGGAACCACGCGACCCCGTGGACCTCCAGCACGGACTCCCCCTCCAACGGGGCAACAGTGACCAGACGCATGCGAACCCCCCTCGTTCGTACATATGTTCGCACGAAGGGCCGACACACGCGAGACGACACGCCGCGGCGGTGGACACGAGCGTCGATCAACCCGGGAGCGGTCGCGGCGGAATTGTCCGGCGGGTTTCTCTGGGCGGGGAGTGCCCCTGTGTCCGAAGTCAAGCGGCGGCGGCGGTTCCCGGCCGGTAGGTCTGGTGGTGTTGGAGCAGTACGTCGCAGCGGCGCCTGGCGAGGTAGAGAAGGGCGGCGTTGTGCTTCTTGCCCTCGGCGCGTTTGCGGTCGTAGTAGGCGCGGCTGATCGGGTCGGCGCGCAGGGCGGCGAACGCGGACAGGAACAGGGCCCGCTACAGGTGCTTGTTCGCGGCGCGGGAGGGGTGCTCGCCGCGGATGGAGGTCCCCGACCTGCGGTTGAACGGGCGAGGCCTGCGGGTGACCGGGGCGAGGTGCCCGGCGGTGGGAACGCGCTTACTCCCCCTTCCCCTCGATGCGCGAGGGGCGGGAGGTGCCCCCAGCCGACTTCGATGAGGATCCGGGCCTCGGTCCTGATGCCGACGCCGGGCATCGAGGTCAGAACCCCGGCGAGAGGGTGCGCATCGAGGACCTGTTCGACTTGTCGGGCGATCTGCGCGCGCTGGTCGAGGGTCCGGGCCAGCGATTCGGCGAGCCTGGGCAGGACGGCCTCGGCCGCCGCGATGCCCGGCACGACGACGCTCTGCTCGACCAGCGCCGTCCAGACCGCGTCGGCCGGCGCCTGCGCGCCGCGCGGGTTGGCCTTGCGGGCCGCCGCGGCCAGGCGCGCGCGACCCGCCTTCCGCAGCCCCGCGGGTCCGCCGAATCTGGCGACCAGGGCCAGCGCGGCCTTCTGCTGCACTCGCGGGCCGAGCACCCTCCCCCGCGAGCGGGAGGCGCCCCCACCAGCGCCGGGTGGACCTGGGTGAGCAGCCCGCGGATCCGGTTGGCCAGCCACGTGGCCCTCGGCGAAGTCGTCGTCGTAACCGACCAGCACCGTCAGCTCCGCCAGCGCGTCCTCCCCGACATCGACGCGGCGCAGCGTGCGGGGCATGACCCGGGCGGCGTCGGCGATCACCTACGCGTCCCAGGCGTCGGCCTCGGCGCTGCCGGGATGGAGGTCGGCGATGCGGCGCATCGCCGGGCCCGGCAGATAGGCCACGTCGATGCCCATCCACCGGGCCGCCGCCACCGGCAGCGCCGCCGGGCGGGCTGGATGCTCGACGACCCGACCTGGTACTCGACCTGCTCCCCGGAGGCGCGGCTACGGCACCACGACCGCTGCGTAGAACAACTTGGCGGCCAGCCCATCAGTCCCGTCGAGTTGGTCGGCAGCCTCCTGGTGCACGACCCGGACCTCGGCGCCGGCGGCGAGTGATCGCGCGACGATATCCTCCACGGCATCGGCCACGGCCAGATGGGAACTCATCACGACTTCCTGGACCACCCCGGCAGTCAGGGCATCACTGACCGCCTGCTGCCCGAAGACCGCCCGGCCGCCGCCGGTCGCTGCCCTGAGCCCGGCGACGACTGCGAGGTCGGCATCGGACTCGACCCGCTCGGCGATCGGCGCGACGCGCTGCAGTAGGTCGGCCTCGGCGCTGCCGATCGGCGCCGGGACGATCCCGACCAGTGCCCGGGCCGCCTGCTGGCCCAGGGCGCGCGCCACACCATGCGCCTCGGTCTCATTGCCGCCGAGGACGAGTCGGTCGATCTGCGGCTGATCCACGAGCATCCGGTCGATCCGGTCGGCGACCTCGCGCTGGTGCCGCGCCTGGTACTCCAGCCGCCGGTGGTCGAAGCGGAACTTCGCATCCGAGCGCGTCGGCCAGGGCTCCCCCCAGCGGGAATCGAGTTGCAGTAGCGGCCGATCAGCAACGAACCCCATGGCTGCCTGGGCGACTCGCGCCTGCTCCCCGTCCACCAGCACCATGCAGTACAGGCGGTGCTCGCTGAGCGCCCGGGCGAGGGCCGCCAGGGCTGGCCGGCCAAACGACGCCGACTGCGGCAGTGCCACTGGTAGGGCGATATCGATGACGCCGTCGGGCCGGGCCACCAGCACCAGGGTCCGACTGCTCGGCTGCTGGCCGATCAGCCAGTCCTCCACTGCCGCTTGGGCCGCCTCGAACCGCTCATCGCCGGACGCCTGCTCGGCGATGCGCTGCAGGTCGCTGCGCAGTTCGATCTCCCAGGCGCGGGTGCCGGCGTCGCGATGGTTCGCGGGATCGGCCGGGTCGGTCGACAGGTACAGCGTCAGGACTGGTTCGCTGCCGGCGCGGCGCACGAGATCCCGCAGATCGTTGACATCGACACTGATCATGATTGCCTCCCACCGCCACGCTATTGGCACCGCGATCCGAGTCAACCGGCCAAGGGCCCCTGACAGGTTCTACGGTGACGCCAAGATGAACGGAAGGCGTTGCTTCGGTGAACACGTCGAGCGGAGTCCAGCGATGGCTGCCGATCGCCTCGTGGCTGCCGCAATACCGGCGCAGCTATGTGGGGGGTGATCTGCTGGCTGCGGTGGTGGTGGTGGCGCTCGCTGTGCCGCAGGCATTGGGCTACGCCAGCATTGCTGGAGTCCCGGTCGTCGTGGGCATCTACGCGATTCCGGCAGCCCTGATCGCCTACGCGGCGTTCGGCTCCTCGCCGCATCTCGTGGTCGGCCCCGTCTCCACGGTCTCGGTGGTCTCCGGATCCCTGGTGGCGGGCCTGTCCGGGGGGGACGAGCAACGGGCCATCGCACTGACTGCGGCCCTGGCCATCGGCTGCGGCGTGGGCCTGCTGGCCGGTGGACTGCTGAAGGTCGGCTGGGTGGCGGAGTTCATCTCGCGCCCGATCGTCACCGGGTTCGTCTTCGGACTGGTCCTGGTGATCATCGTGGGCGAACTGCCGAAGCTGCTCGGGATCCCGATCGAGGGAGGCAGCACGATCGAGCAGGCCTGGCAGATCGTCACCAGCGTCGGCGACCTTGATGCCACGACGGCTCTGCTCGGCCTTTCCGCCCTCGCCATCCTCTTCGGCGGCGCCCTGCTGGCGCCCAGGATTCCCTGGGGCCTGATCGTCCTCATCGGCGCGATCGGACTGTCCTCGGCGCTGGATCTGGCCGGGCGCGAGGTGGTCGTGGTCGGTGACGTCCCCAGCGGGCTGCCGCCCTTCGGCCTGCCCGGCATCGACCCCGGCGACCTGCCGCCGGTCCTGTTCGGTGGCATTGCCATGGCGCTGGTCGGCTTGGCCGAGGGTCTGAGCGCGGCCCGCATCTTCGCCGCCGAGGAGGGCTATCGGATCGACCCCAATCAAGAGTTCGTCGGAGCCGGCGCGGCCAACGTCGGCGCGGGCCTCTTCGGCGGCCTGGGAGTGGCCGGCTCGCTGTCCAAGACCGCCGCCTCCCGCCGGGCCGGCGGCAACACCCAGATGACCGGCATCTTCGGCGCCGCACTCACCCTCGTGGTGCTGGTGCTGTTCGCCTCGGCCCTGTCACCGCTGCCCCGAACCGTGCTGTCGGCAATCGTCATCCAGGCGGTCTGGGGACTGATGGATGGCAGTTCCATCAACCGCTACCGCAGGATCCGCCGCAACGACTTCAACTCCTCCATCGGGGCGCTCGTGGGCGTGGTGCTGTTCGGCCCCCTGTACGGACTGCTCGTCGCCGTGGGCATGGCCCTGCTTGGCCTGGTCTACCGCTCCAGCCGCGTCACCGTCGACGTGATGGGCAGGGTACCCGGCGAGAAGGCGGCGTGGGGCTCGATCAAGCGCCACTCCGACCGCCGGGTCTATCGGGGCGTGCTGGTGCTCCGCCTCGATTCGCCGCTGTTCTGGGCCAACGCATCGGCGGCCTGCGACGAGGTGATCGCCCTGGTCGAGCAGTCCGAGGATGAGGTGTACGCAGTGCTGCTCGACCTGGAGGCGACCAGCCAGCTCGACATCACCAGCATCGATGCCCTGGACCGGCTGCTGGAGTTCTTGCGGGATCGTGACATCGACCTCGTCCTGGTCCGCGTCTTCCACCGCGCCCGGGGGGCCCTGAACCGCTCCGGCTTCACCGAGCGGCTCAGCGAGGACCGGATCTGGCACAGCATCTCGGCAGGTGTCCGAGCTGCCCGGTCGGAGCATAAGCTGCGCCTGGCCGAAGCCGAGGCGGAGGCGGCCGCCGCGGATGCGGAACTCGTCGCGGACAGCGCCGAGGAGGAACGCATCGCCGCCGAGATCAACAACGGCGACTCCGAGGACCCCGCTGATCGCCGCGGCTTGCGCCGCCTCCTGGACGATTGACCGGCGGCACGCGCCGCTGAGAGGAGCGGCATCGCGCTCGGCCAACTGGACGTCGCGTACTCCGTGGGGGAACAGTGAGGTGCCATGGCCACTCCGCCACAACCGGCCAACGGGCCCAACGGCAGCGGGACCTCGCCGTTCGACCTCCCCGCGCCGCAGCGGCCCCGGGAGCGGATCTGGGACATCTGCCTGGCGATCGCGGCCGGTGGTGCGCTGGGTGGCGCGCTACGGCACGGATTGAACGAACTCGTGGTCCACGACGTCGACGAGATCGCGTGGTCCACACTCCTGGAGAACGTCGTCGGGTCGTTCGCTCTCGGCCTGGTCATGGTGTACCTGCTCGACGTGTGGCCGCCGAACCGCTACCTGCGCCCCTTCCTCGGAGTCGGGGTCCTGGGCGGCTTCACGACGTTCTCCGCCTACACCTCCGATACGCGCGTGCTGCTCCTGGAGGGCGAGGTGGCACTCGCGATGGCCTACCTCTTCCTCAGTCCCGCCCTGGGGCTGGCCGCCGCTGCCGGCGGCACCATCGCTGCACGGGCCGTCACCCGACCACGGAACAGGAGTACCCCATGAAACTCGAGGGCCCGGCCACCCGGCTGACCATCTTCGTCGGCGAAGCCGATCAGTGGCACCACAAGCCGCTCTACGCCGAGATCGTGCACCGGGCCCATAGCGCCGGACTGGCGGGCGCTACCGTGCTCCGCGGGATCGAGGGGTACGGGGCCAGCTCCCGCATCCACACCGCGCGGCTGGTGAGTCTCGGCGAGGACCTCCCGGTCGCCGTGATCATCATCGACAGCCACGAGCACGTCACAGCGTTCCTGCCGCAGTTGGACGAACTCATCGAAGAAGGCCTGGTCATCATCGATGAGGTGGAGGTCGTCAAGTACGTCGGCCGCTCCGCGCCGGAGCAGCGCGGATGACACTGCTGCTGGTGATGGTGGGCGCGGGAGTCGGCGCGGTGGGTCGATGGCTGACCGACCGCGCCATCGTGGCCCGCAACGACTCGGTCTTCCCGCTCGGCACGTTCGCCGTCAACGTGATCGGCTCGTTCGCCCTCGGCGTCGTGATCGGCGCCACGACGCTTGGCGGTGCCCATCAGTACTGGCTCGCCTTGCTGGGCACCGGATTCTGCGGCGGTTTCACCACGTTCAGCACGTTCAGCCTGGACACCTACAAGCTCATCATCGGCGGCTCCCGCGCACTGGCCGTCGGCAACGTGGCGGCCAGCCTGGCAGCGGGGATGGCTGCGGCCATGGCCGGCTGGTACCTCGCCGAGGCGATCTGGGGCTGATCGGGGCAGCTGGGCGCACTGACGAGTGGCAATCCCATCAGCGGCACGCCGGAAGGTGCCGGCATTGCCGGCGCTTCGGCGCGACCCGGTGCTCGCAAGGGCGCACCGACCGGTGGGCTCGCGGGCTGCATCCGTGCGCGGGCACACCGGCTGTGGACGCAGGCGTAGGCCGCATCCGCGCAGTCGTCGCCCGTCCGTCATGCGTACCGCCCTGCGGCCCTGGAACGATCCGGGCATGTACACCGTCGGGTACTTCATCGGCAGCCTGTCCTCCACCTCGATCAACCGCGTGCTGTCGCGCGCACTGATCCGCCTGGCGCCGCAGGATCTGGCATTCACCGAGATCGCGATCCGAGACCTGCCGCTGTACTCCCCCGACTACGACGCCGAACTTCCCCCATCGGCGGTCCGACTGAAGGAGTCGCTGGCGGCGGCCGATGCCGTGCTGTTCGTGACACCGGAGTACAACCGGTCCATCCCCGGCGGCTTGAAGAACGCCATCGACTGGGCCTCCCGGCCATGGGCGGACAACTCCTTCGACCACATCCCCGCCGCTGTCATCGGCGCCTCGCCCGGCGCGATCGGCACCGCGGTCGGCCAGCAGAGCCTGCGAGCGGTCCTCAGTTTCTGCAACGCACGGCAGATGACCGCTCCGGAGGCCTACATCCGCTTCTCGCCGGAGGTGTACCTGCCGGACGGGAGGGTCGCCGACCCGAGCAGCGAAGCATTCCTGCGCAGCTTCATGCAGGAGTTCCGCGACCACATCGAACGGGTGCTGACCGTGCTGCCCCGCACGCGATAGCGGCCGGGAGGGTCCTCCCGGGGACCACCGCGGCGAGGTGGGTAGTCTGCGGGTATGGCCGTGTCCTCACCGACGACCCCGTTGGGCACCGCGCTGCCCGACACCACGCTCCCCGACCTCGATGGGCAGTCCGTGCGCCTGTCGGAGTATGCCGCCGGCCGACCGCTGCTGGTGGTCTTCGCGTGCAACCACTGCCCCTACGTGCGCCACGTGGAGGCCGCCTTCGGGGATCTGATCGCCGAGTACGACCCCGAGCGCCTCGCTGTTGTCGCGATCAGCCCGAATGACGTCACCCGCTATCCCGACGACGACGTGCCGCGGCTTGCGCGAGCAGGCGGAGCGGGCCGGCTGGCAGTTCCCGTACCTGGTCGACACCGACCAGACCGCGGCAAAGGCGTTCGGCGCGGTCTGCACCCCCGACTTCTTCCTCTACGACGCCGGCGCGACGCCCTGGCCTACCGGGGCGCCTTCGACGCCTCCAGCCCGGGCAACGACCAGCCGCTGACCGGCAGCGACCTGCGCGCCGCTATCGACGCGGTCCTGGCCGGTCAGCCGGCGGCTGCAGCCGCAGCGGCCCGCCATGGGCTGCTCGATCAAATGGAAGGGCGAGTGAGCGTGGCCGACCATTCCTGCGACCTGCTCATCATCGGCGCCGGACCGGCCGGCCTGTACGCGGCCTACTACGCCGGCTTCCGCGGGCTGGTCGACCGTGGTGATGGACAACCTGCCCGAACCGGGCGGCCAGATCACCGCGATGTACCCGGAGAAGGACATCTTCGACGTGGCCGGCTTCCCGAGTGTGCGCGGCCGGGAACTGGTGAACGACCTGGTCAAGCAGGCAGAGCCGTTCCATCCCACCTACCTGCTCGGCCAGCAGGCGGTGGACCTGGAGACCTCCGAGGAGGGCCCGGTCCGGGTCACGTCCGCGCAGGGAACCGTCATCGAGGCCAAGGCCTGCGTCATCACCGGCGGCATCGGCTCGTTCTCGCCGCGGCCGATGCCCGCCGGCAAGGGCTGGGAGGGCAAGGGGCTGGTCTACTTCGTCCCCCGACTCGAGGACTACCGCGACCAGGACATCGTCATCGTGGGCGGCGGCGATTCGGCCTTCGACTGGGCCTTCATGCTGCACCCGATCGCCCGCAGCATCCGGATCGTCCACCGCCGCGAACAGTTCCGGGCGCACGGCTCGATGGTCAACCAGGTCCGCGACCTCGGCGTCGCCCTGCACACGCCGTGCGAGGTGACTGCCGTGCGGGGCGGGGACCGGATCGAGCAGGTCGATATCACCAGCAAGACGACCGGCGAGACCGAGGTCGGTCCGCGCCGACACGGTCATCGCGGCACTGGGCTTCATCGCCAACATCGGCCCGATGGCCAACTGGGGCCTGGAACTGGAGAAGCGCCACATCAGCGTGGACACGACGATGGCCACGTCGTTGCCGCGCGTCTTCGCCGCCGGCGACATCGCGGTCTACCCCGGCAAGGTCGCGCTGATCTCGGTGGGATTCGGCGAAGCCGCCCTGGCCGTGAACAACGCCGCGCCGATCATCGACCCCAACATGGGGATCTTCCCCGGCCACTCCAGCGGAGAGAGCAACTGACATGCAGTTCCCGCGCGAAACGTTCGACGACGTCCTGACCGCCAACGAGGAGTACGCCAAGCACTTCACCAACCAGGGGCTCGGCGGCCGCGCGGCTCGCGGCCTGGCGCTGGTGACGTGCATGGACTCCCGCATCGACCCGCTGGCGATGCTCGGCATGCAGGCCGGGGACATGAAGATCCTGCGCAACGCCGGCGCCAGGGTGACCGACGACGTCCTGCGCACGCTGGTGCTGGCGGTCCATCTGCTGGGCGTGGAGCGGATCCTGGTGGTCCCGCACACCAACTGCAAGATGGCCTCCGGCGACGATGAGGCCGTCCACGCGGCGCTGTCGGATGCCACCGGCCTGGACACCAGGTGGATGGATATCGGGGCAACGCCGGATCAGCTCGGTGCGCTCCAGCTCGGGCTCACCCGGATCCGCACGATGCCCTACATCCCGTCGTCGGTCACCGTCGCCGGCGCGATCTACGACGTGTTCAGCGGACGCCTGGACCCGGTGGACCTGTAGCCGCTCACCGGCCGGGGACTGTCCTGGGCTCCGGAGGCGTAGCGTCCGGCGTGCCGGCGACGTCTGCACCTGGGTCGGGGGCGTGCCGGGGGCGTCTGCACCCGGGTACGGGGGCGTGCACCCGGCGACGTCTGCACCCGGTTCGGGGGCGTCTGCACCCGGGGTCGGGGGCGCGCCGGGGGCGTCTGCACCCGGTTCGGGGGTTTGCACCCGGCGTGGGGGCGAAATCGGCCGGTGTGCGGGGCTGGTCTGCACCCGGTTCGGGGGTTTGCACCCGGCGCGGGGGCGAAATCGGCCGGATCGGGGCTCTCAGCCACCGCCCCGGGTGCAAACCCCCATACCGGGTGCACACTTGCCGCGCCGGGGGCCCTCTCAGCCACCGCCCTGGGTGCAAACCCCCGAAACGGGTGCACAGTCGCCTCACCGGGGGGTGCCGTCAGCCCGACGCACCGGGCGACGCCACCCGCTGCAAGCGCAGTTCCGTCCCCGCCCAGTCAGACCCGCGATTCCCCTGATCCCCCCGCAACGGCGCCCACCCTCAGCCACCGCCCGAAGCAGTACACCCTGGACCCGGTGGACCTTAGCCGCTCACCAGCGGGCGCAGCGCCGGGCGTCCCCCATCTGCCGTCCCTGCCAGCGCCCCGGTCCGCCCCAGGCGAACCAGAAGAAGATCATCGGCAGCAGGAACCAGGGCGCGCCCAGCAGCGCGAGTACGGCCACGAGGACGACGGGCACCAGCAGCAGCAGGCCCCGTGGGCGACGGGCCGGCGGTGGATGGCGGGCCGGATGGTGGCGGTGGGCCGGCAGCGTGGTGCGGACCGCCGGCCGCGGCGGCAGGTCGCTGAACAGCATGTCGAGGTCGGCGGCGAAGCGCGCGGTGCTGGCCGCCGCCATGCGCTCATCGAACTCCTCTGCCGTCAGCCGGCCATCGGCGTAGGCGTCGGCCAGCGCGCTGATCGCCTCGTCGCGCTCGGCATCGCTGAGCCGATAGGGATGCGCGGCGGCCATCACTTGTCCTCGTCCTCGGCGAGCAGCAGGTACAACTCGCGGCGCGTCCGGGCGAGGATCTCCCGCGCCCGTTCCCGCTGCTCGTCCGTACCGGAGCCCAGTACCGACAAGGCGGCCCCGCCCACGCCCCAGATGAGTTCCCGCAGATCCGCGGCATCCGGATGCTCCTGATCGGCCGAATTGGCGGTGAAGATGCGGGCCAGGTCGTCCTCGCGCAAGGCCACGTATTCCTCGCCGGCTGCGGTCAGGGAGAAGACCCGCTTGCCGTCGATCTTCTCGTCGTCGATGAGGCCCTCGTCCTGCAACGCCGACAGGGCGGGGTAAATCGAGCCGGGGCTCGGCTTCCAGGCGCCGCCGCTGCGCTCAGCGATGTCACCGATCAACTGGTAGCCGTGCCGCGGCCCCTCCCGCAGTAGCGCAAGGATGGCCAGCCGGATGTCGCCCCGACCCGCCCGGGCCCGCGGCGGCTCGAAGGGCCATCCCGGTCCGCGGCCACGTCGGCCGTGTCCCCACTGGTCGGGGCCCCAAGCACCGGGCGGCGGTCCCCACCAGCCCCAGCTGCCGCGCCGGCCGGTCGACATCGCGGCCCGTGAGCCCCCGACCCAGCGCAACAGCGCATCCACGTCGAATCCCGGCCCGCACCAGCCGGCTGCTGCAGTCATCCCGACCTCCCAACGATGGCTTTCGTACGGTCACGATATATCGCGATGCTCGCGAGCGCCAGGCCTTCACCCCATAGGAGCAGCGAATCGGTCGCGCCGACTCGGTCGGACAGCTAGGCGTCGATGCGAGATCGGTCGATCGTGGCCGCGCCCTCGAAGAGGAACTGTTTGCGGGGGTCGACGTCCTTGCCCATCAGGAGGTCGAAGATGTCCCCGGCTGCCTCTGCGTCGCCGACCCGCACGCGGCGCAGGGTTCGCGATGACGGGTTCATCGTCGTCTCGCGCAACTGCTTGGCGTCCATCTCGCCGAGGCCCTTGTACCGCTGCACCGGCTCCTTGATCCGGCGGCCCGCGCTGCGCAGCTTCGCGGTGACCTGCCGCATTTCGGAATCGCTGTAGGTGTAGATCACCTCCGCCGGCTTGCGACCCGACCCCGGCACGTCGATGCGGTGCAGCGGCGGCACGGCGGCGTACACGCGCCCGGCGTCCAGCAGTGGTCGCATGTGACGGTGGAACAGCGTCAGCAGCAGGGTGCGGATGTGCGCGCCGTCCACGTCGGCGTCGCTCATCAGGATGATCTTGCCGTAGCGTGCGGCGTCGATGTCGAAGGTGCGGCCCGAACCGGCCCCCACCACCTGGATGATGGCCGAGCACTCGGCGTTCTTCAGCATGTCCGCCGTCGAGGCCCGCTGCGTGTTCAGGATCTTGCCCCGGATCGGCAGCAGCGCCTGGAAGGCCGAGTCGCGAGCCAGTTTCGCTGTCCCCAGCGCCGAGTCGCCCTCCACGATGAACAGCTCGCTGCCCTCGGCCTGTTTGGAGCGGCAATCCACCAGCTTCGCCGGCAGGGCGCTGGACTCCAGCGCCGACTTGCGCCGCTGCAGGTCGCGGGTCGCCCGGGCCTGGACCCGGGCCCGCATCGCACCGGCCACCTTCTCCAGCGCCGCCCGAGCCGCCTGCTTGTCCCCCCGCGGAGGGGTGGCAAACCACGCCGCCAGCTCCCTGCCCACCACGGTGCCCACGATCCGCGACGCCGCCGGAGTGCCCAGCACCTCTTTGGTCTGCCCTTCGAACTGCGGCTCCGGCAGCCGCACGGTCACCACGGCCGTCAGACCCTCGGTGGCATCGTCCTTGGTCACCGAATCCTCGGAGGCTTTGAGCACCTTCGCCTCGCGCAACTGAGTGTTGAGGGTCTTGGTCAGCGCCCGCTCGAAGCCTGCCAAGTGCGTGCCGCCCTTCGGCGTGGCGATGATGTTGACGAAGGAGCGCACATCGGTGTCGTAGTGGGAGCCCCACCGCAGCGCCACATCCACCGCGAGCTCACGCTGCACCTCCTGCGTGGCCATGTGCCCCTTGCCGTCCAGCACTGGCACCGTCTCGGAGAAGTGGCCCGTGCCGGTCAGCCGCAGCACCGGCGTCACCGGATCCCCGAGGCTGATGTGCTCCACGTAATCGGTGATCCCGCCCTTGTGCTGATAGGCCTCGTCCACGGGCACCTCCGGGTGCCGGTCATCGACGAGCCTGATCTTCAGGCCCGGCACCAGGAACGTCGTCTGCTGCACGCGGCGGCGGATCTCGTCGAGGTGGAACTCCGCGTCCGAGGTGAAGACCTGCCGGTCCGGCCAGAACCGCACGCGGGTCCCGGTGCGCTTGGCCGACACCGTGCCCACCACCCGCAGCCCGGACTGCCGGTTGAACGGCGCCTCCGGTCCGTCGCCGTCGAACACCCCCGGCACCCCGCGCCGGAACGAGACGGCATGCGTGTGCCGCCCTCGATCGACCGCCACGTCCAGCCGCGCGCTCAAGGCATTCACCACCGACGCCCCCACGCCGTGCAGACCGCCCGAAGCGCCGTACGAGCCGCCGCCGAACTTGCCGCCGGCATGCAGCTTCGTCATCACCACCTCGACCCCGGTCAGCCGGGTCTTGGGCTCCTTGTCGACCGGAATGCCCCGGCCGTCGTCGCGCACCTCCACCGACCCGTCGCCGAACAGCTGCACCTCGATCGCCGAGCAGTGCCCCGCCAGCGCCTCGTCCACGGAGTTGTCCAGGATCTCCCACAGGCAGTGCATCAGGCCCCGCGCATCGGTGGACCCGATGTACATGCCGGGCCGCTTGCGGACCGCCTCCAGGCCCTCCAAGACCTTCAGCGACTTCGCCGAGTAGTCGGTGCCAGACCTAGCAGCCACCCTTGCCACCCCTTCCGTGCCGCTTTGAGCGTAGCCGCAATCCCCGACCGCCCCGCGGAACCGGATACGCCAGTGGCGAACCGCGGGTGCCTGCGCTTGTCGGGGCACTCCCGCGATGCGATGGTGAAACTGCATCGCGGGAAGGAGGCGCCATGACCACGACCACTATCGAGCCCGTTGCACTGCTCGCCGAGGACCGTTGCGACCGCTGCAACGCCCAGGCGCTGGTCCGCGTGGTCCTGCCCGCTGGCGAGTTGCTGTTCTGCCGCCACCATTACGCCAAGCACGCCGCAGTGCTGCAGCCGCTCGCGGTTCGGGTCGATGACTTCACCGACCGATTGGAGCAGTCGGGCGCATCCTGACCCTGCCGCCCCGGTCCGGCCTGTGCCAGGCTTGGTGCAAGGGAAGGGGTACATGCAATGACCGACGTGCGTAACGACCTGGGCCACCTGCTGGTGCACACCGCCGGCGACATCGAGTCGATGCCGTGGGAGCCGATCGGCGCCGAGGGCGTCGCACACAAGGTGCTGTGGCAGGCAGGCGATGTCGTGATCGGCCTCATCCAGGTCGCCGCCGGTGCCAGCAAGCCGGAGCACGTGCACCTCGGCGCTCACCACCACATCTACGTGACCCGGGGCGTCTGCGACATGGTGGGGCGGACCGTCGGCGCCGGCTCGTACGTGTACATCCCGCCGGGCGTTCCGCACGCCGTGGACAACGTGGGACCCGAGGGCTGCGAGTTCCTCTACACCTACCGACCGCTGGAGCAGGCCACAGGAGCGACTGAGGAGCAGTGGGGCAACCCCGTGTAAGCCATGGCCCGTCGCCCACTGCTGCCCTACCCCCTGGCCGGATCCGATGCCCGGCCGGAAGGTCCGTCGCGCGAGCAGCCGGCGGAAAGCGCGGATCGGCGCACCCGAATGCCCCTGCTGATCGCCGTACTCGCGGCTGTGACGGTGGTGGCGCTGCTGGCCGCGGTGGCGTGGCTGACCGTTCGGCACAGCGCCGATCGGGCCGCCATCGAGAGGCTGACGCAGGAGCGCGACCAGGCCGCGATCTCAGCGGAGTTGTACCGATCGGCGCTGGAGTCGGCGAACGTCGCCGAAGACGACTACCGCCGCGCCCACAGCATCGAGATGGTCGTGGCATCCTCGGCCGTGGCCCGCTTCCTCCAGCAGTACCAGGACAGTGGGACCCCTCCGGGCGCCGGCGAATTCGTACGTGCCTTCTTCGGCTGGGATTGGGATGTGCGCAGCACGGCGTGGCTGCCGATCCGGGGCCAGTCGTCGCCCGGTCGCGTCCTGGCGCGCGTGGATCGGGCCGCGTCGCCGGAAGTGGTGTGGGTCAGCCGACGCTCCTCGGCCACGGCTGATCCGTCGGTGCCGGCCCGCACCAACTGCCTGCGACTGGACGTCTCGGCGCTGGCGACATCCGCGGCCGCCGGTCGTGCCTTCGACAGCCAGGACCGGACCCCTGCACTGCTGCGATGGCAGGACACCTACACGTTCGTCCCCGATGCCTTCTGCGGCGTGATCTCAGCCGAATGACGTGTTGGGGCGCGCCTGCGAGACCGCGTCCCACAGCCCGCTGATGATCACCGCGACCGGACCATCGTCCGGACCGAAGGAGTCCGGCGCGAAGAAGAACCCGCAGTCGCCGTCCCGGACCAGAAAGTACGGGTAGCCCTCCGGCGTGGTCAGGCTCTGCAACTGGGCGCCGTAGGCCTGCTGCAGATCCTCCTGGGTGCTCACGCCGGTCGTGATGCCCTGCGGAGTCCGCCACCCCTGATCCTTGACCAGGAAGCCGACGATGCCGTCGGCATCGGTGCCAGCGATGAAGACGTCCGGGCTGGCCTTGAAGACGAATCCCGACGCGGCATCGCCGTCCAGCAGGCCGGTGCGTCCCGCCCGCTCGGCGTTCATCCCCACCACGAGCGGACCAAGGGCACAGCTGCTGATGATGCCGCTTGGCGCCGCACTGGCGGCCCTGCCGTCCGCGGTCCGCAGCTGCTCGCCAGAGGCGTCGTCGGTCTCGTCCCCGCCGGTGCCGGGGCTCAACGTGGGCGAAGATGGCACGACCGGCTGGGCAGGCACCGGCCCGGCCGACCCCTGGCGATCATCGGTCGAAGGGGTCGCAGTCCCCGCGGTCGGGCCCGTGGCGGCCGTAGCGGTCGGCCGATTTGCCGCCGAAGACGGGTCGGGCGATGCCTCGGGCGTTTGGCCCGCAGCGGTCGCAGGCGACGTCTCGGGGGACACCGCCGACTCGTCCCCGTCCGCGGAGCAGGCGCCGAGCAGCAGTGCCACTGCCAGTCCCGCTGCCCACCGCTTCGCTGCCGCCACACCACCAGCGTACGGCCGGACGCGCCGAGGGCCGCGCAGCGAAGGGAGTAGATTGCTCTGCGTGGAATGGCGCGAGATCCATCGACCGGCGATGCCCTGGGCGCCGCGCGGACTGCCCGGCGCACTGCGCGCGCTGCCTGGGGTCGCCGTGCGCACGGCCGTGGAGGTGCGCTTCGCGCGAGAGGTCGCCGACTACCTGCGCGCAGTCGCCGGCGGACCGGCGCGGCTGGCCGCCGGAACCCCCGAGGGCGGCGGGCGCGGCGTGCTGCTGATCCCCGGATTCGGCTTCGGCGACGCCTCGACGCTGCCGCTGCAGCTGGTGCTGCGCGCCGCCGGGTACCGCGTCTTCTGCTCGAACATCCTGTTGAACATCAACTGCGCCGACCGCGCCGTGGACGACCTCGTCGCGGTGGCAGAGGCGGCGGTGCGGGACAACGGCGACCGACCGCTGCTGGTCATCGGTCACAGCCGCGGCGGCATGCTCGCGCGCGGCCTGGCCGTGCGGCGGCCCGATCTGGTCGATCGTGTCATCAGCATGGGGGCTCCGCTGAACTACGAGTTCGCCTTCTATGAGATCCCGGCACCGCTGGTCGGCGCCCTGCAGCAGGTGCAACATGCCGACCCGCGGCGGCGTGCGTTGCGCTGCAGCACACCCGAGTGCACCTGCGACTACATGCTGGCCGCCCACCGGCCCCTGCCCGAGGGGATCGACCTGGTGTCGCTGTACACGACCAGCGACGGGATCGTGGACTGGCGCGCCTGCGTGGTCCCGGGCGCGAAGAACATCGAGGTGCCCGGCACCCATCTGGGCATGGGTCTGCGCCCGCAGACCGTGCAGGTCATTCTTCGAGAACTCGGCGCCTGAGCAGGGCGTGGCGGCATGTCGGGATTCGCGCTGGTGCTCGGGGGCGGGGGCTACGCCGGGACCGCCTTCCATGCCGGCGTCGTCACGGCAATGGCGCACCTCGGGTGGGACCCGGCCAAGGCCGATGTCGTGGTCGGGACCTCCGCGGGCGCGACGACAGCGGCCCTGCTCGGTGCCGGCTTCCCGGCGCGGGAATACGTGGCGCTAGTCCTGGAGCGCCGATTGTCGCAGCAGGCGAGCGCCGTGATGGCAGGCATCGGGCGCCTCAAGCCCCCGCCGCGGATGCCCCGTCCGCGGTTGCGCCCGGCTGCGCCCTCCCTCGCCGGTCGAGCGCTGCGACCCTCGGCAGGTCTCCCGTTCGGGGTGCTGGTGGCCGCTGCGGCCCCGGCGGGCACGGTGGACGTCGCCGACGTGAGCCCCGGCTACGGGCCGCAGTTCGCCACCTGGCCGGAGCGGCCCACCTGGATCACTGCCGTCGATCTGGTGGACGGGCAGCGAGCGGTCTTCGGCCGCACCCACCGGGCGAGCCTGCCGGATGCGGTGGCGGCCTCGGTGGCTATCCCGGGCTACTTCGCCCCGGTGATGATCGATGGGGTCCCCTACGTCGACGGTGGCGCCTGGTCGACCCACCATGCGGATCTGTTGGCGACCGAGGCGGTGGACACCGTGGTGATCTCGGCGCCCTCCAGCACGCCCGAGGCGGTGGCGGGCGATCCGCCGCAGTGGCTGCGCGCGCCGATCCGCCGCCAACTGCACCGCGAGGTCGACCTGTTGCGGGCGGCCGGCAAGCGCGTGGTCGTCATCGAGCCGGATCGCCGCATGCGCGCCGTCATCGGCATCAACTCGATGTCGCTGCACCGGCGCAAACCTGTCGCGCTGGCCGCGATGGCCTACGCCGCCGATGTGCTGACCGCGTCCGGACCGCCCGCCCGCTGATCGGTTACTCCGCGCTGCGATAGGTCACGGTGGTGGTCGCATCAGCCGACCCCCATTGGCTGGGGTACCACTCCGCCGCGGTCGTGGCGGAGGCGCCCACGAGGAAGCGGTAGGCCTGGCCGCGCTCCACCAGGTCGCGCAGCAGTCGTTGCTGGTTGGCGTGCCGGACCGTCTCGCCGGCGGACGCCTGCGAGCGGATCGATTCGCCGATCTCGGCGGCCAGCCGCCGGCCCCGCCGTGTCAGTCGCAGTCCCCTGGTGTCGACGACCCCCGCACCCCGGCCGAGCCGCAACTGCGCATAGACGTAGCGTTGCTCGGCGCGCTCGATGCGGCGCTTGGCGCGCCAGGGCAGCACCAGCGGCAGCACCAGGAGCAGCACCGCCGCGAACAGCAGCGCAGTGACGAGCATGGCCTTGCCCCACCACGAGTCCAGCCAGCCCCACGGGTCCCACAGCAGCAGACCGGCGACCGCGAGGTAGGCCGCACCATACAGCGCCCCCCAGCCCACGGTGACTCCCGCCGGGTGGCGGACCGGGTGGAAGCGCCACACTGGGATCTCGCGGCTGAGCGCCTCCGATGCGTCATAGGCCACGCGCAGGCTCTCCCCCTGCCGCCAGGCCACGATGAGTCCGAGCGCCGCAGACCCCGCGGCCGCGGCCATCGTGGGCCACTTGTTGTCGGCCACCGCGTCGGCCAGGTCGATCCAGACCCCGGTGTTGATCGCCGCCAGGACCGCAACAGCGCCCAGGCCGACCACGACCACGGTGCCGAGCGGGCGCACCAGCAGCCGCAGGACCGTCCGCAGTCGGCGCTCGGTATGCGCCAGCGCCAGTCGGGATCCCTTCATGTCCAACGGCACCGGCCGGATTCCGGCTCGGTCGGCGGCCCGGTCCAGCTCCCCCCAGACGCTGAGCATCGGCGCGGGCAGGCTGCCCAGCACCATGAGGCCCAGCGCCAGGGCGACGACTGCCAGCAGCGTTGCCACGCCCTGCGCCGCGCTGGCATCTCCGGCGCCCTCCCGGACCCGCTGCACGGCGAAGGCCAGCAAGGGGATGACCGGCGAGAGCAGGACGAGCCCATGCAGCATCGTGCCGGTGCGCAGCGCCGCGTAGGAGAACGCCACGAGCACCGCCGACGCGCCGAATGCAGCGCCGACCCCGGACGCCCAGGCGGGCAGCGCACCGAACATCGCCAGGACCAGCAGGACGGCACCGACGGACAGACCCAGCAGCGCCAGCGCCCGGCTGAGGGCACCGCCCGCGGTCAGCGCCGTCACCGCCCAGTACGGCAGCAGCATGCCGCCGCGGATCGTCCGAGTCACCGGCTTCACGGCCGCCAGGCCGGAGTCCTCGCTGTCGATGACGGTCGCGGCCACTGCTGCGGCGGACGTCGCGGTGCGGATCAACTGATCGCTGGTGCCCTCCTCGCGCAGCGATTCCCTCCCGACGCCTGCCCGGTCGAAGGCGCGCAGCGCCGTCACCGCGTCGTGCATCGCGGCGTCGTCCAGATGCGGCAATTCGTCGCCGACGCCCCGGGCAACGGTGTCCTCGAGTCGGCCGATCAGGTCGGAGTGCTCGGCCACCAGCAACTCGCCGTTGCTGCGCGGATTCGCACCGGCCAGCCCGTCGGCCCGGACCGCTCGGCTCAGCGCCGGCAACTCCTCGGTGATCGCGCGCATGTGGATCGCCCAGGCCGCCAACTCTGCCAGCCGCGGCATGGTGGGCGGCAGATCGCCGATGGGGCGGTCGGAATAGGCCTGCGCCAACTCCTCCAGCGCACCGGCCCGCAAGCCGTCGAAGTTGCTGATCGGCGGCGATTCCTCGGACATCGGTCCGAACATCTCGGCAATCAGCGCGTCCAGCACCTCGGCGGCTACCGCCTGCGGGTCGGCGTCGCCCCCGATCCGCCCCGACAGCCCGGCCGCGCGCCGCACCCGCGCCGGGTCCAGGACCAACCGGCACAGCACCGTCGCCGCGTCGAGCCGCCCCCAGGCCCAGTCGTTGGAACGCCACGAGCGTTTCAGGAATCCCCCGAAACGGTTGATCGACATCCCGCCGAGCTTGTCGTCGGCGGTCCTGGTGGCCGTGGCGAACGCGTTGCCCGTCTGCGCGCTGAGCTGGACCAGCTCCACCGGCAGGCTGTTCTCGGTGTGGTTCTCATCTCCCAGCGCCGTGGTGGCGACTTCCAGCGCCAGGAAGACCGGCAGCAGTCCGCCGTCGCCGGCTCTGCCCAGCAGCCTGGCCCAGGCCCCGAGTTCGGTGTCGAGGCCGGCGCGCCGCTGGCTGTGGTGGGCGGCGAGCATGGGCTCGGCATCCCGCGCATCCGCGAGCACCTGCTCCACGAGTCCGCGCACGTTCCGACCCACCTCCCCGGCCTGCATCCCGCCGGAGGCCCCCGGGGTTCCCTCGCCCAGGAGCCGGCGGTACAGGGCGTCCCGGACGGTCCGGGCCCGCTCCTGCGCCGGCGGCCCGGGTTCGAGCCTGGCCGCCTCGTGATCGGCGACGGTCGCGATGAGGTCGGTGATCTCGGTGCGCAACCGCCGCAGATCGCGGTCGTCCCCCGCGCCGAGCATGGCCCACTCGTACCACGCCAGCCGCAGCGTGAACAGCGACTGCGTCGGCTCCAGCCCGCGCAGGGTCGGGTCCTCCTGCCACAGCGCATCCGTCAGCCGCCTGCTCTCCTGCAGCTCCCGGCGCAGCGCGGAGACGCGCTGCCGCGCCGCGGAGACTTCGTCGTACTCCTCCCCCGCGGGGAGCACCCAGACCAGTCTGCGCAACAGGTCGGACACTGCATCGGCGATCCCGATCGCGGCGCTGATGCCCCATGCCCATCCCCCGGATGGCTGCGACTTCATGCCGGCCGGGACGTAGGGCAACGGGGGACGGCCATCCGCAGCAGCCTGTCGGGTCGCCAGCCACTGCTCCTGGGCCCGCCGGGCGTTGCGGCGAATCCGCTCGGTGTTCCACCCCTGCTGCGGTTTGACGAACATCGCCACGTCTCGGGCAGCGCGCCACATGCGCAGCCTGCGGTACTGCTCGAAAACCGTCCCCGCCAGCGCGTGCAGTCGAGCCGGGGTTTCGACGGTGGTGAGGATGTCGGAGCGGGCGCCGCGCCGTCCCGCCGCAGTGATGTTGTGCTCCTCCACCTCCTCCACGAAAGTCCGGCTGCCCTGCGCCGACAGGGCTCCCAGGATCGACAGCAGCGACCCGGTCAGGCTTGGCGGCTGCTCCGCATCGTCGGCGCTCTCGCGCTGCTCCGAGGGTGCGTGCGGGTGGACCAGGAGCATGACGCGGCGCACCGGCCCGCTGGCCTGCATGGTGTCCACCGCGTCGAGGGCGGCCCGGGTGGGCATGTTGGCCAGCAGGCCACCGTCCACGACGAACCGGCTCACCTCGAAGCGCGCCTG
Organism: uncultured Actinomycetota bacterium; assembly: GCA_963706835.1. Classification (GTDB taxonomy): domain Bacteria; phylum Actinomycetota; class Actinomycetes; order S36-B12; genus CAVXYG01. Next base: position 233,899 of record CAVPOB010000016.1, on the reverse strand, counting down.
CGGATCGACTGCGACCCAGCCCGGCTCCTCCCGGTTGGCGCTGGCCCAGGATGCCACCGACCCCATGTCGGGATGCAGCCGCATCACATCATCGGCCGACTCAACGATCGGCGGCCGGTCGACCGGGATGAAGGACGGTTCGAAGGCCACCGGGAAGCTGGCCGTGGCACGGGCCGCCAGTGCCAGTTGGTCTGCGGTGAGGTGGATGTGCGCGGCAGAGAACGGATCCTCGGCCGCCCGGGGGTTGCGGACAAAGCGGAACCGGCCGTCGTGGACCCACTGCGGCAGCCGCTGGCCGGTGGCGTCCACGGTCACCTTCTGGGCGCCCCGCAAGAGCGTGGTGGTGATGGTCAGATCGATCGGGTGATCGTGCGGCGCAGTCGCCTCGAACGGCGTGACCAGCCGCTGCATCGCCTCGTTCAGGCGCGGTAGGAAGTACTCGTCGCCCTGCAGCAGCGATGTCGGGGAGCCCCGGAACGGCCGGCGCAGGAGGGTGTCGATCTGGCCCTGGTCGGTCCAGATGTCGCGCAGATCGGCCAGCCGCGCTTTCCGGTTGGCCTGGGCCAGCGCCAGTGCCGCCCCATTGATCCCACCAGCAGAGGTGCCCGCGATCACATCGATGCGCGCCCGGCAACCGGCCAGGGCCAGTAGCGCGCCGTATGCCCCCGCCCCCTGCCCCAGGCGATGCAGTTCCAGCGAGGCCCCGCCCATCCAGACCGCAAGGCTCACTCCGCCGTTGAGCACCACCGCCAGCCGCAATTCTTCCCGCGGGGCCGTCGTCTCGCTCGACCCCCCTGCTGGTGCACTCTGCACAGCGCCGGGATCCGCCCCTCGCTGATCGGTCTGTGTCATCGTGCCCTCCCCGAGGCCTGCTCTGGCTTCCGAATCTAGGCATGTCGTGCGGCGGATGTGCCCTTTCGCGCGCGTCGGGACGATTCGCAGGTCTTGGTCCTGCGGTCGGCGTGCGACACGGTCGAGCACTGCGGGTTAATAGCGCCATGAAGATCGTGGTGATTGGTGGCGTGGCAGCAGGGATGTCGTGTGCGGCGCGGGCGCGCCGCCTGGACGAGTCGGCGCAGATCACGGTGTTCGAGCGCGCCCATCACGTCTCGTTCGCCAACTGCGGCCTGCCCTACCACATCGGCGATGTCATCGCCGATCGCGACCGGCTGCTGCTGCAGACGCCGGAGAGCCTGCGCGCGTCGCTGAACCTCGATGTCCGCAACGGCCACGATGTGGTCGCCATCGACCCTGGAACGCGCACCGTTCGGGTGCGCAACCTCGACACCGGCGAGGAATTCGACCAGCCCTACGACAAGCTCGCGCTGTGCCCGGGCGCCTCCCCGATCGTCCCGCCGCTGCCCGGCATCGACCATCCCCGCATCCATGTGCTCCGGCGCATCGGCGATATGGACCGCATCAAGGCCGCCGTCGACGGCAGCGACGGCGTCCGCGCCAAGCACGCGGTCGTGATCGGCGCCGGATATATCGGCCTGGAAGTCGCGGAGAACTTCCACCACCGCGGCGTGGAGACCGTGATCGTGGAGCGGGGCGATCAGATCATGCCCCCGCTGGACCGCGAACTCACTACGCAGATGGAGAGCTACATCCGGGCCCACGGCATCACGCTGCACCTGAACACGCAGGCCGCGGCGTTCAGCGAACTGCCGGACGGCCGGCTGCGCGTCGAACTGCAGAACAACCGGTTCGTCGAAACCGACCTGGTGGTGCTGGCCGCCGGGGTGCGCCCGAACACCGAGTTGTGCGCCGACGCCGGCATCGAGCTCGGGCCCCGGGGCGGCATCAAGGTGGACGAGCACCTGCGGACCAACGTCGAGGACATCTGGGCCGCCGGCGACGCCGTCGAGGTGGGCCATCTGGTCCTGCCCGGCTCCTACCTCATCCCGCTGGCCGGGCCGGCGAACCGCCAGGGCCGCACCGTGGCGGAGAACATGTGCGGCCGGGACAGCACGTGGGGCGAGGTCCAGGGCACCTCCATCGTGAAGATGTTCGACATGGTGGCCGGGGCCACCGGCGCCAACCAGCGCCAGCTCACCGACGCCGGGATCCCGTTCGAGCGGGTCCAGGTCCACCCGTCCGGCCACGCCGGCTACTACCCGGGCACCGCAAAGATGCAGCTGAAGGTGCTCTTCGAGCCGGCCACCGGCAAGCTCCTCGGCGCCGGCATCGTCGGATTCGACGGGGTGGACAAGCGCCTCGACGTGCTCGCCACCGCCATCCGGGCGGGGCTGACGGTGTCGGATCTGCAGGACCTCGAGCTGGCGTACGCGCCCCCGTTCGGGTCAGCCAAGGACCCCATCAACATGGCGGGGTTCATCGGCGACAATCTGCTCAAGGGCGACATCCACCTGTGGTACCCCAGCGAGTACCCGGAGGCGACGCAGGGCGCCCGGATCATCGACGTGCGGGGGCCGGAGGAGTTCGACGTCTGGCACCTGCCCGGCGCCGAGAACGTACCGCTGCCCACGATCCGTCAGGCGTGCCAGGACTGGGACCGCGAGGTGCCGATCCTGCTGTACTGCGCGACCGGGTTCCGCTCCTACCTCGCCTATCGCGCCCTGGTGCAGTTCGGGTTCGGGACCGTCAAGACGCTGTCCGGCGGGATGAGCACCTTCCGGTCCTACCACGACGTGGATTTCGCCGAGGGCGTGGACACCTACCAGCCCATCACCAACTACGCCGAGGAGAGCACCGGCGTGCATACCGGCAAGGCGCGGCCGACCGGTGCGCCGGGCGGGCTCGCGGTGGCCCCCACCGGGGTCTCGGTGGACCTGGACTGCACCGGGCTGGCCTGCCCCGGCCCCATCATGAAGCTGCAGGGCAGGGTCGACGAGCTGCAGCCGGGCGACGAGGTCCTCGTCCACGTCTCCGACCCGGGCTTCGCCCTGGACGCCCCGGCGTGGGCGCAGAAGAACGGCCATGAGCTGCTCGAGATCCATCCGGAGGGCCCGGGGTACGCCGCGCGCTTCCGCAAAGGCGGTCAGCCCGCCGGGCTCGGCGCCGCAGCGAAGATCCGCGACAAGAAGACCCTCGTGGTCTTCTCCGGCGACTTCGACCGGGTGCTGGCCTGCTTCATCCTGGCCAACGGCGCGGTGGCGATGGGCGACGAGGTCTCGATGTTCTTCACGTTCTGGGGGCTGAACGCGCTGCGGCGCACCGATCCCCCTGCCCGCGAGAAGTCCGCGATGGAAAAGGCCTTCACGGTCATGATGCCTTCCGGGCCGGACAAGCTGCCGCTGTCCACGATGAACCTCATGGGCGGCGGCCCGGCCCTGATCAAGCGGATCATGGTCGACCACAACGTCCCCAGCCTGCCCGAGCTGATCGCCTCCGCCCAGGCCGCAGGGGTGCGCCTGGTCGCCTGCACGATGACCATGGAGCTGCTCGGGATCTCCCAGGCGGACCTCATCGACGGCGTCGAGCTCGGCGGCGTCGCGACCATGTTCGGCGAGTCCAACGAGTCCAACGGCCAGTTCTTCATCTGAGCTGCGATGCGTGTGCAGGTCGCCGGTGACCGGAACGCGGCCTGTCGCAGCGGGGAGTGTGGTGGGCTCCGATGTGCGGCGGAGCAACGAGGCGCGCCGCGGAGCTGGCGCTCGGGGGCGGAGGCGGAGCGACCGGTGTGCCGCGGAGCATCCGGTCTGCGGCGGCGGAGCGACCGGTGTGCGGGGCAGGCGTCCGCGGCGGCGGAGCGACCGGTCGTCGCGCGGGGCAGGCGGTCGCTGCACCCGGTTCGGGGGTTTGCACCCGGCGCGGGGGCGGAATCGGCCGGTGCGCGGGGCAGGTCTGCACCCGGTTCGGGGGTTTGCACCCGGCGCGGGGGCGGAATCGGCCGGATCGGGGCGCAGAGCCACCATCCCGGGTGCAAACCCCCATACCGGGTGCACGAAAGCCGCCGAGGAGGCGCTCTGGGCCACCGTTGCGGGTGCAAACCCCCGCAACGGGTGCACAGTCGCTCCCCGGAGGTGCCCTCAAGCCCCCGCCCCGGGTGCACACCGCCGCAGCGGGTGCGCAGCCGCTCTAACGGGGGCGCACCCAGCCCCGGGCACGGCGCGCCGACACCAGCAGGAGGCGCAGTTCCGTCCCCGCCGGATGCGCCGCGAAGCCCCTCCCCCGGAACCACGGCTGCCCCCAGCCACCGCCCGAAGCACAACACCCCAAATCGCGATGAGCCCGTAACGCAACCGTCACAGGACTGTCGCCGAGTTGTCGCAACGATCTGATATCCATGGAGCATGACGTTGCGGCGCAGCACGGCCACGACTGTGGCGGTGGTCGCCCTGGTCGCGGGCTCCGTCCTCGTCCTGCGCCTGGGGTGGCACGCCCGCTGCTGCTGCCTCTACCGGTGATGCTTCCGCGCTCGACCGGCATCCGAGGATCTGGCCCGCCTAGACTGCGGTCGCGCGCGACTGGGAGGAATGCATGGCGGAGCGACGACTGAGCCCGGCGGATGCGGCGTGGCTGTACAGCGAGTGGGACAAGAACCATCAGACGGTGTCGTCCCTGTTGTGGATGGATCGTGAGATCGCACCCGATGACCTGCGCGCCATCATCCAGGAGCGGCTGATCGACAAGTACCCGACGTTCCACCAGCGCATCCGCAAGTCCCGCAACCCCCTGTTCCTGCCGCATTGGCAGGACGACCCCGAGTTCTCCCTCGATCATCATCTCGAGGTCGTCCGACTGGGCGAGCCCGGGGACAAGGCGGCACTGGAGGCCATGGTCAGCGAGCAGCGCAGCACACTGTTGGACCACTCCCGGCCGCTGTGGAAGGTCTACCTCATCCAGGGCTACTTGCAGGACGGCATCGCCACCTCCGCGATGCATGTGCGCATCCAACACAGCATCGCCGATGGCTGGGCCCTGGTGCGGTTGGTCCTCTCGCTGGCAGATGAGGGCGGGGAGCGGCCCGAGGTCGTGCAGAAGGCCCGCCGCCGCAAGCGCGACACGGCGATGAAGGCGGCGCAGCCCGCGGTGGCTGCCGTGGACACCGTCACCGACACGGTCAAGCGGGCCGCTGAAGCGGTGGCGGACTCCGCCGGCCGGGCCGCCGAGGCGGTGGCGGGGATGGTGCGGGAGCCCAGGGCGGTACCCGCAACCCTGGCCAGCGGACAGGATGCCTTGGAGGAGACCCTGACCGTCGCGCTCGACCCCCAGCGCTTCCTGGAGTTCGGGGCGAAGGTGCCCGACTCCATCGCCGAGCAGTTCACCGGTGTCACCGGTGCCGCCGGCACCATCGCGCAGGGCGTGCAGGACGCGATTGACTTCACCGTTGCGCCCAGGCCCGGCAAGACGATCCTGCACGGCGACGTCTCCGGGCGGAAGAAGGTCGTCTGGATCGACCCGATCCCGTTGGACCCCGTCAAGCGGGCCGGCAAGGTCTTCGGGGCGACCATCAACGACATGCTCATGGGTGCGCTGACCAACGCGCTGCGACGGTACCTGCAGGACAAGGACGCGCTCACCGTGGATGAGTTGTTCACGGCCGTCCCGGTCAGCCTGCGGCGGCCGGACGCACCGCTGCCGCGCACGCTGGGCAACCGGTTCGGGCTGATCCCGGTGCTCTTGCCTGTGCACTTGGCCGACCCGGTGGAACAGGTGCGCCAGATCCACGCCCAGATCGATGAGATCAAGCACTCCCCGATGCCGATCGTCTCCTTCGGCCTGATCTCGGTCACAGCGCTGACGACGCCCGAGGTGGAGCGGATGATCCACAAGATCAATCAGGATCAATCCATCGGGGTGACCACCAATGTGCCCGGCCCCCGCCAGCCGATGACCCTCGCCGGCGGGCGCGTCAAGGGCGCATGGGGCATGGGCGGGCTCTCGGGCAACATGAACCTCTCCTTCGGCATCTTCAGCCTGGCCGGAGAGATCAACTTCGCCGTCCACAGCGACGAGGCGATCACCGCCGACCCCGAGCGCATCCTGGATCATTTCCTGGAGTCCGTGGCCGCCCTGGTCGCGGCCGCAGACCTGCCCGACTGACGCGCAGCGAGGCCATCGCTTCGACCTGAGGCAGAGCGCCTTCACGCGCCGCGCGTTCCTGCGGGACCCGGAAGGCGTCGCCAGCCGAGTCGATCCTGGGCGCTGGGATGCCGCGGTGCAGCGCGGGCGCCTCGTCGCGGACCAGAGCCCACCACTCCCGCTCCCGATTGCGGTTCGCCAGTTTCCAGCGGCACCCGCGTCGTTCGAAGCACGCCAAGGTGGCACTCCCCCGGGCAGCCGACGGAGCAGGGCCGGAGGATGGCGCCGCCGTCATCGAGGGTGGTGTCCCCGAGTAGTCAGGAGTCTCGCCGGGCCGGCGATGTCGCGCGCCTCTCGGCGTCGACTGGCCGGGCAGACCGATCTCAGGACACCATGGACGGGTGAGTGAACTCACCGCGCCATCGCGCACGTCGGCCGGGCTGGCACCCGCGCTGCTGGTCGGATGGCTGATCGCGGCGATCTGGCTGGCGGAGGCGCTGGACACGCTGCTGCCGGTGCAGGCCGATTTCTGGGGCATCCAGGCGCGCACCCTCGACGGCCTCATCGGCATCCTGCTTGCCCCCTTCCTCCACGCCGACTTCGGCCATGTGATCGCCAATACCGTGCCACTGGTACTGCTGGGCCTGCTCGTCGCGTGGCGCGCGGGCAGGCAGGCATGGCGCGTCATGGCCTTCATCGTCCTGATCGGGGGATTCGGCGTGTGGCTGCTGGCACCATCCAACGTGGTCACGATCGGCGCCAGCGGATTGGTCTTCGGCCTGCTGGGCTACCTGCTGGCCGCCGGCGTGGTCACGCGGCGCTGGTTGGACGTCCTGCTCTCGGTCCTGGTGGCGGTGCTCTTCGGCGGCATGCTGATGGGCGTGACCCCGTTCGGCGTCGGCACCGGCGTTTCGTGGCTGGCCCACATGACCGGATTCGCAGCGGGCATCGCCGCCGCGATCCTGTTCGCGTCGCCGCAGCGATCCGGCGCCAAGGCGTGATCGATCGGGCCGCGCGGCGCCCTGTTGCGGCGGCGTCGCCCGGCGGCCCGGATCATCTCGCCGGTCCCCCGCCGGCCCGGCCGCGCTAGCACCGAGGCCGTTCCTCTGCGCGGCGCGCGGCGGTGAGCAATACCGTTGGGCCATGAAGATCGGTGTACCGACCGAGGTCAAGGCTGCGGAGAACCGCGTCGCACTCACCCCCGGAGGGGCCCGGCAGCTCGTCCACCACGGGCACCAGGTGGTGGTACAGGCGGGCGCCGGTACCGGAGCCGGGCTGCTGGACGACGACTATCGGGCCGCTGGAGCGGAGATCTCCCCCACGGCCGGGCAGGTCTGGGAGGAAGCGGCGTTGATCGTCAAGGTCAAGGAGCCGCAACCGGAGGAGTTGCCGCTCATCCGATCGGGCCAGGCCCTGTTCACCTACCTGCACCTGGCCCCGGCACCGGAACTCACCCGTGCGCTGCAGGAGCGCGACTGCATCGCCATCGGCTACGAAACGGTGACCGGTGCTGGGGGTGGGCTTCCGCTGCTCGCCCCGATGTCCGAGGTGGCCGGCAGGATGTCCATCCAGGCCGGGGCGACAGCGCTGGAGCGCCCGCACGGCGGTGCCGGCATCCTGTTGGGCGGCGTACCGGGCACGCCCCCGGCCCGAGTCGTGGTCCTGGGGGGCGGCACGGTGGGCACCAACGCCGCGCGGATGGCGGCGGGTCTGGAGGCGCACGTCACCATCCTGGACACCGACCTGGAGCGGCTGCGGCGACTGGACATGCAGTTCGGCCGACTCATCAACACCGTGTACGCCAACATCGACACCGTCGAACGGCATGTGCTGGACGCCGACCTGGTCATCGGCGCAGCGCTGGTACCTGGGGCGGCCGCCCCGAAGCTCATCACGGCCGCGATGGTGGACGCGATGAGACCCGGCTCAGTCATCGTCGATGTCAGCATCGATCAGGGCGGGTGCGGCGAAACCTCTCGCCCTACGACGCATCTGGCCCCCACCTACGTGGTCTTCGATGTTGTGCACTACTGCGTGTCGAACATGCCCGGTGCAGTGTCGCGGACCTCCACCTTCGCGCTGACCAACGCGACGGCACCGTTCGTGCTGCGCCTGGCCGGGCAGGGCGTGATCGGGGCGCTTCGCGCCGACGAGCATCTTCGCGCGGGCCTGAACGTGTACCGGGGAATCCTGACCCATCCCGGACTGGCGACGCTGGGCCCGACGCGCAACGCCGCACAGGCATTGGGCGCGCCGTAGCCGGCCGGCCCGCCCCGCCCGCACCTTGGCGGACACTGGAGCCATGGAGATCCTCGTCGCGATTGCCATCCTGATCGGGGTGGCGGGCATCGTTGTCCCGGTGCTGCCGGGCATCCTGCTGATCTCCTCGGCCATCGGGCTGTGGGCGATCGCGGACGACGCATGGTGGCTGCTTGCGGCCGTCGTCGCCCTCACCGCCATCGCGCTGGTGCTGAAGATCGCCATCCCTGCTCGCACCGCCCGCGACAATGCGTCGAAGGCTGCGCTGGCAGTTGGTGCGGTGGCTGCTCTCGTGGGATTCTTCGTGGTGCCGGTCGTCGGCGCGATCCTGGGCTTCCTGCTGGGGGTGCTGGCTGCTGAGCTGGTGCGGCTGCGCCAGTGGTCCCCGGCAGTGCGGGCGACCTGGAGCACGGCCAAGAGCGTTGGCGTCACCATGGCCGTCGAACTGGCGGTCTCCCTGCTGATGACCGGACTGTGGGTCGCTGCCGTCCTGGGCGCCGGCTGACCGCACGGACCGCACGGCGTTTGCCCCGTGCCGCAGGGGGTAGGACCCCAGTATCGAGCTGCCACTGGCGTCCCCCAGGGAGAAGGAGCATGACCATGAGCAACGAGGTCACCGCCCGCGCCGAGCGCAAGGAGCGCATGGACTGGGTCGACATCATCAAGGCGACCAGCGTCATCCTCGTCGTGCTGCTCCACGTCACCCAGTCGCTGGCCTTCGCCGTTGACGGCACCGCCGCAGAGGGCTTCTGGAATGCGGTGATGACCTTCCTGGAGCCGCTGCGCATGCCGGTGTTCTTCGTGGTCTCCGGCATCCTCGCCAGCTCGGCGGTGCAGCGGCCGTGGTCGTTCACCAAGGCCCGCACGATCGGGATCCTCTACCTGTACCTGCTGTGGCACACCATGCTGACGATCTTCGCCATCGTCGTGGACCTGATCGCCAAGGGCTACACCGAGGGCATGGTGCTCGGGGCGCTGCAGGACTACTTCTTCCAGATCGTCCTGACCCCCGGCGGCTACTGGTACTTCTACGCCCTGGTGCTGTACTTCGTGCTGGCCAGGCTGCTGCGCAACGTCAACCCGTGGCTCGTCCTGGGCGTGGCCGCCTCGCTGAACCTGGCCCGGCCGCTGGTCACCGGCGACGGTGAACGACATCCTGGCACCGCTGGGCGTGTCGAACATGATGGCCGCCGTCGTCATGAACGCGGTCTACTTCCTCGCCGGCGTCTACCTGGTGCGGTTCTTCCGGGACTACGCCCTGCGCAACGACTCCCAAATGCTGGTCGGCACCGCCACGGTCGCGGTCCTGGGCAGCCTCGCCCGGATGGTCAGCCCGCAGGTCGCGGCGGCCTCCTTCCTGCCGATCGCTGCCGCCTGGGTGCTGACCGCGATCCTGATCGCGGTGCGCCTGCAGCGCAACGAGCGCGTCCGGGCGTTCGGTCGCTACGTCGGCCCGCGAACGCTGCCCATCTTCGTGATCCAGTTCGTGGTCCTCGATGTGGTCTACACGGTGCTGGGCCTGTACGGCGCGCCGCTGCTCACCAGCAGCCCGCTGCTGCAGCTGCTGTACCCGATCGTGCTGACCCTGGCCATCACGGTGCTGTCGCTGTGGGTCTACGACAAGGCCATCGCACGGCGCGGCTGGCGCCGGCTGTTCAAGGCCCCCGAGGCCTGGACCGCCAAGCCCGTCCTCGCCCCGGCGATCCCGGTCGAGCAGGATGGCAACTCCACCGGTGAGATGCCGGCCGTGCGGGTCTGAGACGGGCCCTGCGCACAACGGCCGGGCACCCTAGGACACGCAGGGAGTGACCGGTTCACCGTGAACTGGTCACTCCCTACCGTTCTGCACGGGCGCGGTTCGGGGGTTGGGGCGAACTGCGCGGACGGCGCGGACAGGTGAGGACAGGTGAGGGTTCGCACATCTCCCGTACCCGATCTCTGCACCCGGATGGGGGTTTGCACCCGAACCGGGGGCTCCTGGGGCCTGGATGCACCGATCTCTGCACCCGGTATGGGGGTTTGCACCTGGAACGGGGGCCAGATCGCGGTTTTCGGGCCGATCCGCCCCCGTATCGGGTGCAAACCCCCGGACCGGGTGCACACATGCCCCGGCAGACCGGCCGATCCGCCCCCGTAACGGGTGCAAACCCCCGCCACGGGTGCACACATGCCCGGCAGGCGGGCCGATCCGCCCCCAGCACCGCCACCTCGCCGCAGCCCGATGAGGATCTCGCAGAATCGGGCAGGGTCCTCCAGCATCGTGATCTTGGTCGAGAACGACACTGGCAGGACCCCTGCCCCACATCCGCAGCGACACGGCCCGCGACACCCGAAACCGCTGCACCCCAGGGAAATCCAAAGCGCGGTGCAAACCCCCGATCCGCGTGCACTCCCGCGCCACCAAGGCCCTAGGACGGGTGCCCGGCCTCGGCGCTGCCCGAGCGGCCGTGCAGGAACCCGATGGCCTGCGGCACGTACCAGGGGTAGGCCCGGCCGCGCTGATGGAAGCCCACATGCCCGCCGTGCGGGGTGATGGCTCGCCGGACATAGCCCTGTTCCTCAATGGCCTGCCAGTCGATGGCGCGGTAGGGGCCGGCGGGGATCATCGGGTCATCGATGGCATGGATCACCAGCGTGGGCACCGTGATCCGCGGCAGGTACTGGCCGGAGGAGTTCACCGCGTAGTACTCGGCCGCGTCGCGCCAGCCGTTGCGCGGGGCGGTGATCGCATCGTCGAACTCCAGCACGGTGCGGGCCTTGCGCACCGCAGCCGCCTCCGCTGCGGTGAACCCGGATGCGGGCCCCGGCCGGTCGGCGTCCTCGCGCAGCCCGCTCATGACGAAGCGCTCGTACCAACCGAACAGCATGTGGTGCAAGTGCTCCACCCCGGCCGCGAGATCCAGCGGGGCCGAGACCGCGACCGCGGCGACGACCGGCAGGTCGCCCAACGGCTCCCCCACCAGCTTCAACGTGGCGTTGCCGCCCAGCGAGAAGCCGATCACGGCGATACCGTGCGGGGCGTCCTGGCGGATCTGCCGCAGCACGTCGCGCAGATCCGCGGTCCGGCCTGCGTGGTACAGGCCGGTGCTGTGATCGCCGGACCGGCCGGCACCGCGCAGGTCCACGCGCACCACAGCGAATCCAGTGCGCAGCAGTCCCCGGGCGCTGGCCCGGATGTAGTCGCTCTCCATCGATCCGCCCAGCCCGTGGATCAGGACCACCAGCGGCAGCCCGGCGACCGGATCGCGGGGCTGGTGACGCACCGCGGCGAGCCGATCGCCCGAGCCGTCGTGCATGACGATCTGCAGAGAGTGGGCGCTGCCGACGTCCGACAGCCGCCACCGGCGCGGGAGGACCCGGCTGCGGATGCTCTGCAAGTGCGGGTGCCGCCATCCGCGCGGGGTGGCGAAGTCCCGGTTGACCAGATCATCCATCGCGGTGCGCCCTCTGGCCCGGATGCTGCCGGGTCCTGCTGACGGAACGGCCGGCGAATGTCCGCATGCCGTCGAAGCCGCCGGCCAGGCGCACCACTGCATCGGCCAGGCGCGGCGGCAGCGGACGGGTCAGGTACGCGGTGAGCAGCGCCGGGCGATTGAGCAGCAGTCGCTGCCGATCCCGGCCGATGGCGCCGAGGATGGCAGCGGCCGCCCGGTCCGGGTCCAGGGGCGGGAAGATGCGCGGGGTCGTCACGCCGGCGAACATCCCGGTGTCGATCACCTGCGGCAGGACGACCGTGGTCCTCACACCCGGCGCATCCTCGGCGAGCTCGGTGCGCAGCGTCTCGGCGAAGCCGTAGGCGGCGTGCTTGCTGGCCACGTAGTCGGTCAGCCCGGGCAGGGGCGCCAGGGCGGCGAGCGAGGCGATCGTCACGATGTGGCCCCGGCCGCGTTCGATCATGGCCGGCAGGAAGGCCTTCGTGCACCAGAACAGTGCGGCGACGTTGACGTCCAGGACCCGCTGGATGGCCTCATCGGGGATGTCCAGCAGATGACCGCCGCTGACCACACCGGCGTTGAGGATGAGCACGTCTACCGCTCCGACCTGATCGGACACCTCCGCCGCCACCCGCCGCACCGCGGTGGCATCGGTGATGTCCACGACGAACGGCTCGATGCGGCCGGGCCGCTCCCGCGCCAGGTCCGCCAGGCCGGAGCCGTCGATGTCCCAGCCCACGACCCGGGCCCCGCGGTCGGCCGCCAGCAGCGCCATGCGCCGGCCGATCCCGGATGCGGCGCCGGTGATGAGGACGGTGGAGTCGCCGATGCTGGTCACGGCCCCAACCTACCCCGCCGGCGACGCCGCACCGACGAGCCGGAAGGTGAGGTTGATCCGCATGGCCACGGGGCGTGCGGTGCGCGGGACGCGGTGATGGTAGTTGCGCTGGGTATCCCCGGCCATCACCAGCAGGCTGCCGGGCACGGCTTCGACGCGCAGCGCGATCGGCCCGGACGGACGGGGCCGGAACTGCAGCTGCCGTGCGGCGCCGAGGCTGACCGAGGCGATCACCGGGGCAGGCCCGAGCTCGGCCTCATCATCGGCGTGCCAGCCCATGTGGTCGGCTCCGTCGCGATAGAGGTTGGCCAGCACGCTGTTCATCGGGTGGCGGGCCGCCAGCTCGACCCGGCGGCGCAACGCGGTCAGTTCCGGCGGCCACGGCAGCGGCGCGTGGTCGCGTCCCGAGTACCGGTAGTGCGCCCCTGGATCGCCGTGCCAGGAGGTCAGGCGGGGCTCGGCGATGTCGCGGCCGAACATGCGCAACGTGCGCTGCTGCCAGGCCAGTGCCGCCGCGAGACGGCCCGCCAGCTCGGCAGCCGCCGCCGGTTCCAAGAAGTCCGGCCACCACAGCAGGTCTGCGCCCGGCAGCGGCAGTCGGCTCGGGTCAGGGGGCCCGGTAGTCAAGGCCCCAGCCGAACGGCCCGGTGAGTCGCAGCACATCGCCCTCGATCACGTACGGCACCTCCCCGGCGCCGAAGACCGATGTGATCGCCCGGTCCACGAAGGCGGCCCCGTCGCGGCACTCGGAGACGGGGAAGGCGTCCGGGTCGACGATCAACCGCGCCGGCTCGACCACGACGGCCACCTCGGTGTCGCGGCAGTCATCGACGACTATGCGCAACACATCGCCCGACACGGCCAGGGAGGATGCCGTTGCCTCGGGGACGCTGCTGGCGGCGCCGTGCATCACCACCGTTTCGAGCTGCCAGGCCGTCTGCGCAAGGGGCTCATCGGGGATGGTCTCCAGCGCCACCATGGCGACCGTTCCGCCAGACCCGATCAGCGTCAGCTCGCGGTCGCCGACCCGCACCTGCGGCTGCGATGCCAGCAGCGCAGCCCACCACTGCTCCTGCTCCATCAGGGCCGGGTCGCACGCCATCTCGGTGCTCACGAGGTCCTCCAGCACCAGGACCCCCTCCTGGATCCCGCCGCTGGCGGACATGCTGTTGCATCCCGCGGATGCGCTGATGCCGTCCGCCGCGAACGTCAGGGACAGCTGGCTCCCTGGCACCAACTCCTTGTCCTGGCCACCGTCGGAGACGTCGGTGCTGACGTAGGTGCGCCCCACGAACTGCCCACCGGTGTCGGAAGTGGTGAGCTCGCCGCACCCGGCCAGGGCCAGCGCCATGCCCAGCGCAGCGGCCGCACACAGCACGCGTGAGGTCGGCTTCATACGGCGATTATCCACCCGTGTCGGAGCTCCCCGCTGATCCTGCGGCATTGTGGCTGTCCGTTCTCGCCTGCTCGCGGCACCCATGCTCGGTCGGTCGCCCCGCTCAGGGAGCACAGCCGACCGGGCGCCGATCGTCTCGTCCTCCCGACGGGACCTTGGTCACTTCTCAGACGTGGGCGGCACCACAACACTGAGAGCGCCGATTGGCGCGGGCCGCATTCCCCGACCCGCAATCACAGGGAGGCAAAATGAACATCAGTGGCGCCTGCGCACTGACTGCAGCTGCTGCGTTGGCCTTCTCAGTCGCTGCACCGGCAAGCGCAGCCGAGCCAGACCTCGTCTTCGACGCAGGCTGGGCATGCGACTTCGCCCTCGGCGTGAACATCTCCGGCGGCGATCATCGCGTCTTCAACGACTTCTACGACAAGGATGGGAACCTGATCAAGACCATCGACGCCGGCAAGGGAAGCGATCTGCTGTTCACCAATATGGACTCCGGCGCCACCTTCGCCCTGAAGGGCAACGGAGCGGTCAACCGCACTCTGATGGGCGACGACGGCACGACCTCTCTCTTGACCGGGCACTGGATCTGGATCGCGTTCCCCACCGATACCCCGCCGGGACCCAGCACCACGCTCTACGTGGGCCGCACCACGCTGGTCGATGGGGCGCTCACCGCCACGTCGGGACGCAGCGTCGACATCTGCGCCGCGCTGGAGTGATCGCTGTGCGGTGGGCCGGCGCACCGCATGGGCGCCGGCCCGCGGCGGGCTCCTACTCCAGGTAGTCGCGCAGCACCTGCGACCGGCTGGGTGGCGCAGCTTCGACATCGTCTTGGACTCGATCTGGCGGATGCGCTCCCTGGTCACCCCGTACACCTTGCCGATCTCGTCCAGCGTCTTCTGCTGGCCGTCCTGCAGGCCGAAGCGCATCCTGATCACCCCGGCCTCCCGCTCCGACAGCGTCTCCAGCACCGATTCCAACTGCTCCTGCAGCAGCGTGAAGCTGACGGCATCGGCCGGCACGATGGCCTCGGAGTCCTCGATGAGGTCGCCGAACTCGCTGTCGCCGTCCTCGCCAAGCGGGGTATGCAGACTGATCGGCTCCCGGCCGTACTTCTGCACCTCCAGCACCTTGTCCGGCGTCATGTCGAGCTCCTTGGCGAGCTCATCCGGCGTGGGCTCCCGTCCCAAGTCCTGCAGCAACTGCCGCTGCACCCGGGCCAGCTTGTTGATCACCTCGACCATGTGGACCGGGATCCGGATGGTCCGGGCCTGATCGGCCATCGCGCGGGTGATCGCCTGGCGGATCCACCATGTCGCATAGGTGGAGAACTTGTAGCCCTTGGTGTAGTCGAACTTCTCCACCGCGCGGATCAAGCCGAGGTTGCCCTCCTGGATCAGGTCCAGGAACAGCATCCCGCGGCCGGTGTAGCGCTTGGCCAGGGAGACGACCAGGCGAAGGTTGGCCTCTAGCAGGTGGTTCTTCGCCTCGCGGCCATCCTCGACGATCCATTGCAGGTCGTGCAGCGTGCGCTCCTCGAACTCCTCGCCGGAGTTCAGCCGGTCCTCGGCGAACAGGCCCGCCTCGATGCGCTTGGCGAGTTCGACCTCCTGCTCGGCGTTCAGCAGCGGGACCTTGCCGATCTGCTTGAGATAGTCCTTGACGGGATCGGCGGTCGCACCGGCGACCGTTACCTGCTGCTGCGGCTCGTCGGAGTCGTCCTCGTCGGACAGCGTGATCGCATCGTCCTCCTTGACGGTCTCCTCGATCGCCTTGTCGACCTCCTTGTTGAGCTCGGCCTCCTCCCGGGCAGCCTCCGCTGCGTCGAAGGCATCATCGCTCTCGGGCAGCTTGGCGCCCTGCTTGGCGCCGGCCTCATCTGCTGCTGCGGGCTTCTTGGCCGATGCCTTCTTTGCCGGCGCCTTCTTGGCCGGCGCCTTCTTCGCTGCCGTCCTCTTCGTCGCCGTCCGCTTGCTGGCGCCGGTCTCCCCCGTCGCCATCTTCGCCGGCGGGTCGGACGGCGCTGCGCCCTCTGCCGTGCCTGCCGCTGCCGTCGATTCCTCAGCGACTGCCGTGCTGCTTGGCGCCTGGGTCTTCAACCGGTCCTCCATCCAGCCAATACGAAGAGCCCGAGTCAAGTCCTTCCGACTTGTCCGGGCCTGGGAGTGCGAACTGACTGCACCCAACACTCTATTGTGCCACGACGCTGGCGAAACGCAGCAGGACCCGTGACGGGCCGTGCGGCCCTGCGCGGCACTACTGGTTGTTGTGCTTGTGGCTGCGCCGCTTCTCCATCTGGGCCACCGCCTCGCCGAACTCCGCAGGCAGCGGGATCCCGTGCCGGGCCAACGCCTCCTCGATCCTGGCGTTGACTGTCTCGATCACGTCTACCCGCGCATAGCGCTTGGAGTTGGCGGGGACCACGTGCCAGGGGGCGAAGGAGGTGTCGGTGCGCTCCAGCATCTCGGTGACCGCTGCCTCGTACTGGGCGCGCTTCTCGCGGTTGCGCCAGTCCTCCTCGGTCAGTTTCCAGTTCTTCAGCGGGTCGGCGGCCCTACGCTCGAAGCGCTTCAACTGCTCATCCTCGCTGATGTGCATCCAGAACTTGATGATGAGCATCCCCTCGTCGCTCAACGTCCGCTCGAAGGAACGGATCTCGTCATAGGCCCGGCGCCACTGCTGCTCACTGGCGAAGCCCTCGACCCGCTCCACGAGGATCCGGCCGTACCAGGACCGGTCGAAGACCGCCATGCCTCCCCAACCGGGCAGGACCTTCCAGAACCGGGTCAGGAAGTGATGCCGCTTCTCGTCGTAGGTCGGGGCCGCGAACGACACCACCCGGGCATGACGCGGGTCCAGCGGCGCCACCAGTCGCTTGATCGCACCGCCCTTGCCGGAGGCATCCCAACCTTCGAAGACGACGGCCACCGGAGGGCCGAGCGTGCCCTTTCCGTCGAAGATCCCGCCCAGAACCAGCCGCAGGTACAGCAACCGGTCCTGAGCGGCGGCGAGCCGACCGGCCTCCTCGGCGCGCGACATCGACTGGCTCAAGTCCAACTGATCGAGCATGGGCATGAGGACATCTTGCCTCACGGGCGGCTCAGCATTCACGCACAGCCACCCGTTCCAGCGCAGCAGCGATGGCCTCGGCCACGGGGCCGGTCTCGATGAGGAAGGCGTCGTGGCCGAACGGCGAGCTGATCGTGCGCAGCGGTCCGGCCGTGGGGATCAACTCGGCGATCTCCTGCTGCAGGTACAGCGGGTACAGCCGATCGGAGTCGATACCGAGGACCTCCACCGGGGCCGCCACCGTGGCGAGCGCGGCAGCCACTCCCCCGCGTCCGCGCCCGACGTCGTGGGAGTTCATGGCGTCGGTCAGGCACACGTAGCTGCCGGCATCGAAGCGGTGCTGCAGCTTGCTGGCGTGGTGATCCAGATACGACTGCACCGCGTAGCGCCCCGCCCCGACATGGCGGCCGGGCACGCACGGTCGTTGCGGGTCCTCGCCCTCCTGCGGCGCGCGGCCGAAGCGCAGCTCCAGCTCCGACTCCGTCCGATAGGTCAGGTGGGCGAACCGCCGCGCCAATCCCAGTCCGCGGTGCGGGCCCTCGGCGCGGTCGTAGTAGTCGCCCCCGTACCAGTGCTGGTCGCCAGTGATCGCGTGGATCTGCGCGGTCTGGGTGGCGATCTGATCGGCCGTGGCGTAGGCCGACGTCGCCAGGATCACTGCCGATCCCACCGCCTGCGGGTACATCAGCAGCCACTCCAGCGCCCGCATGCCGCCCATCGACCCACCGACGACGCAGGCGAAGCGCTCGATGCCCAGTATCGCCGCCAGACGGTACTCCGCCGCCACCTGGTCGCGCACGGTCACGCGCGGCCAGCGGGACCCCCACGGCCGCCCGTCGGGAGCGATTGAGGCGGGCCCGGTCGTGCCCTGGCAGCCGCCCAGCACATTGGCGCTGACCACGTAGTAGCGGTCGGTGTCCAACGGCCTTCCCGGGCCGATGAGTTCGTCCCACCAGCCGGCCGTGGCCTGGCCGAGGCCCGCCGGGCCTGCGGCATGGGCGTCGCCGGTGAGGGCGTGCAGGACCAGCACCGCGTTGTCGCGCCGGTCGTTCAACGTGCCCCAGGTCTCGTAGGCGATGCGCACGTCAGGGATCGCCCCGCCGAACTCGCAGACGATGGCACCGACATCGGCGAACCGGCGCTCGGCGGGAGGATCACCCTCCCGCCAGGCGCCGGTCACAGCTGCGTTGGACACGCTAGGCGCCCTTCGCCGCGCGGAACCCGGCGTCGAGGTCGGCCAGGATGTCGGTGATGTTCTCCAGGCCGACCGCGAGCCGGACCAGTCCGGGCGTCACGCCGGCCGCCGCCTGCTCCTGCGGCGTCAACTGCGAGTGCGTGGTCGAAGCCGGGTGGATGACCAGGGAACGGACGTCGCCGATGTTGGCCACATGGCTGTGCAGTTGTAGCCCCTCGACGAAGCGACGGCCGGCCTCCAGCCCGCCGGCGATCTCGAAGGAGAGCACCGCTCCGGTGCCCCGCGGGGCGTACTTGCGGCCCAGCTCGTGCCACGGGCTGGACTCCAGGCCTGCGTAGTTGACCGCCAGCACCTCATCGCGGCTGGACAGCCAGCGGGCGACCTCGGCCGCGTTGTCCACGTGCCGCTCCACGCGCAGCGACAGCGTCTCGAGCCCCTGGGCGATCAGCCAGGCGTTGAACGGTGCGACGGCAGCGCCGAGATCGCGCAGCAGCTGCACGCGCGCCTTCATGATGAAGGCCAGGTTCGCCCCGAACTGCGATCCGACGCCCAGGTCGCGGGCATACACCAGGCCGTGGTAGCTCGGGTCCGGCTCGTTGTAGTTCGGGAAGCGCTGCGGGTACTGCGCGTAGTCGAACGTGCCGCCATCGACGATCACACCGGCGATCGCGGTGCCGTGCCCGCCGATGTACTTCGTCGCGGAGTGCACGACGACGTCTGCCCCCCACTTCAGCGGCTGGATCAGGAACGGCGTGGCGACGGTGTTGTCCACGATCAGCGGCACGCCGACCTCGTGCGCGATGCCGGCGACCGTCTCGATATCGAGGATGTCGTTCTTCGGGTTGGAAATGGTCTCGCCGAAGAAGGCCTTGGTATTCGGCCGCACCGCCTGGCGCCACGACTCGGGGTCGTCGGGGTTCTCGACGAAGGTGACCTCGATGCCGAGCTTGGGCAGGGTGTAGTGGAACAGGTTATAGGTGCCGCCGTACAGGCTCGGCGAGGAGACGATGTGGTCTCCCGCCTCGGCCACGTTGAGAATCGCCAAGGTCTCGGCGGCCTGCCCGCTGGCGACCAGGAGTGCGCCCACGCCGCCCTCCAGCGCCGCCAGCCGGTCCTCCACCGCGGCCTGCGTCGGATTCATGATCCGCGTGTAGATGTTGCCGAGTTCCTTCAGCGCGAACAGGTTGGCCGCGTGGGTGGTGTCGTTGAAGGTGTAGGAGGTCGTCTGGTAGATGGGCAGGGCCCGGGCGTGGGTGGCCTCGTCGGGCGTCTGACCGGCGTGGATCTGCTTGGTTTCGAAGGACCAGGCGTCGCTCATGATGTGGCGCTTCCTCTCAACTGTTCGTCGTGCTGATGTGGGTGTGGCTGATGCGCGCCCCATGGGGCGCTGGGACGTGGCGGCGCGCCGGAGGGCCCGGCTGTCCACGGTGGTTGGGGGTGTCCGCACGCGCAGATCGCCGGCCGCGCGTGGAGCGGACTAGCGCATTCGCAGTGAACAGAACATGGCGGTGGCCCTTCTCGTAAGGGTCTTGCCACGCAAGACCCGCGCTTGCCGATTCCTCGACCAGGTCCTCACCCGGAGCACCCCACCGCGGTGGAGGGTTGCCGACCAGCAAGCCGGGGCTTCGCGCTGGTACTCATAACCTTGCGATGAGGGTACGGGACGGGTGGCCCGGTGGCAAGCGGCGCTCCTGCTACCCCGCGTCCCGCAACCCGGGGCCTTCCGGCCCGGATCGCTCGGGCGCCGGGCGGTCGAAGAGCAGGCACTCCGATTCCGACAGTCGGCGCACGCTGGCGAACCACTGCTGAGCAACGACATCGGTGCCCAGCAACTGCCCCAGCAGGGTGGCCATCCGATGTCCGGGCTGGTCGCACAGGGCAGCCCGGACGGCGGCATGGGCATCCTGGGACTGGCCGAGCGACCATGCGCTGATCGCCTGCATGCAGCGCGGACCGGCGGCCCAGCCGAGGGGCGCGGCATCCCCCAACGATCGCCACAGTCGCCACTGCAGCAGCCAGGGGGCGGCATCGGCGCACCACTGGCTGCGCGCGATCCGCGTGAGCAGGGCGTCTCGGATGCCCGGCCGATCTGCGGCCATGATCAGCACCGCCGCCTGTCGGGCGCTCAGCGTGCTCGGAACCGCGTCGACCCAAGGCCAGGCACGCTCCAGGATGCCGCGACGCTGGTGCAGGGTTGCGGGGAACGGCACTCCCGCCAGCGACGCTGCCACGGCCGGGGGCGCCGGTGCCGGGATCGCAGGGCCGCCCAGGCCGGGCCGCTCATCAGCATCGGCAGCGATCATCGCCGCGACTGCGTCGCGCTCGTCCACGGCAGGCTGCCCCGCCGCAGGGCAGCACTGCGGGTCGTCACACAGAAGGCTGCGCCACCGTCCACCGGCAACCAGCATCACGTCCAGCAGCGCCGCGGGAACGGCAGTTGCGTCCAGGAAGAGCCGGGCCGGGCACGCGCACGGCAACTGCTCGTCCGGCAGGTCCAGCGCCACGGCGGCGCGCTCATCAGGTGCGATGTCGAGATCGCTCAACCCGTCGGTGATGAGGCGCTCCACGAGCCCCGCCCAGTGTCGCTGCACCTCCGCTGATGCGCGGCCTGGCAGCGGCGGAAGGGGCCTGTGGGCGATCATCCGCAGGACTCCCCCCGGGCCGAGCACGGCCACCACGATGCGGTCGTTCTCGGCGGGATGGAGCAGATGGGGCAGCGCCGCGGCCATGGCGGCCGGGCCGCGCAGGGTGATCGGCTCGACGCCGGAGCGCTGGGGTTCTTCGTGGTGGGGTGCGTGTGCCATACCGACACTGTCGCGGTGCGCGGATCCCCGGCCGGCGATCAGCATCCGCTGCTGGGGACGGCGGCACGCGCTGGGGATCGGCGACTACGGCGATCCGTTGACCGCGCGCCGCGCTTGGGCGAGCCCGTCGGCCATCTCCTCCGTCGCCATGAGCACCAGTTCTTTCAGCGTCATCACCCCTTGCTCGGGGTGGATGCCGCCCCGCCGCCACTGCTGGGGCTTGATGACGGCGAAGAGGTCCACGTTGCCGTGCCGCAGGGCCGTCACCGTGCTCACCGCGTGCAACAGGGGTCGCTCGTCGTAGCGCAGCCGCTCGCTATAGCGCTGCTCGTCCCACAGCTCGATGTCGGGCCTGTGCTCGGCCAGCACGCGGCGATACACCAGTGACCAGGCGATCTCGGCGTCGGCCATGTTGTGGATGACCTCGGCTGCCGACCAGGCCTCGGGGGCGGGCCGTTGGAAGAGCAACTCGTCGGGCAGGGCGAGGAACTCCGCCAGCGTGGAGACCCCGGAGAGGTAGCCGGTGAGCAGGGCGTTGAGAGGCACGCTACGACCCTACTCGCGAGGCCGGCGAAACCCGACCCCGGCACGACGATCGGTCGCCCGCGGGCTTCCCCTCCCACGGGCGACCGAACACCTCGAAATCTAGCGAAAGGTCGGCATCGCCGACCGGCAGACACGCCGAAGGAAGGCTATGCGGCCGGTCGCGCTCGGCGCACCTGGATCCGCCACGCGACGATGCACACCAGACCCAGCGCGATCTGCGGGAAGTAGTACGTGGCGCGCCACAGCAGGGCGGCCGCCGTGGCGTCGCCGTCGCTGACCCCGATGGTGGTCAGCAGGGCGATCAGTGCGGCATCGACGGTCCCCAGCCCACCGGGCGTGGCCGGGATCAGGATGCCGAGTTGGCTGACCGCCCAGCAGCCGTAGGCCGCCAAGAGCGCGTACTCGCTGCTGGTGGAGACCACGCTCAGCGCCACTGCCAGGATCAGGAACTGGCCCAGCGACACCGAGAAGGCCGCGGCGGTGATCGCCAGCCAGCGACGGCCGACCAGTCCCACGATGTCGTGCCGCAGATGCAGCACCGACGCTGAGATGTTGACCGCCGTATGCGGCCGGAACCGGCGCACCACGGCGCCGACGACGCGCTCGGCGAACGCTCCGATCCGCACCGCGTTGTGCTCGCTGCGCAGGATGAGGGCGAACGCGACAACGACTGCGCCGAGGACGGCTAGCCCGATCAGCGCTGGGAGGACGAACGATGAGACGTCCTGCCCGGCGGCAGCGAAGGCCGCCACGCCGGTGATCGGCAGCGACAGTGTGACGAAGGAGGCCCACACGCCGGTGGCACCGATCGCAGCCGTCGCCGCTGTCGGCGTGGCGCCGTAGAAGGTCAGTTGGGCGTAGCCCACCGCCAGGCCCAGGGCGCCACCGCCCGGGATGCCGTTGCCGATGGTGAACCGGCTGTTGTTGACGATCTGGCTCTGCAAGTAGCGGATTCCGGGGGTGGCCACGAGGTACGGCAGCCCGTAGACCGCAAGGTAGGCCAGCAGCGCCCCGATCAGCGCCGCGACGTCCAGCGCGCCCAACTGTCCGAGGGCGTCGAATGCCCCCTGGTAGTCGCCCACCTGCGGGATCACCCGGGCGAAGACCACAACCAGGAAAGCCACGGCGATGACACCGCCGATGATGCTGCGCCGCCGATTGAACGAGGCCGACGGCGCGCTTGTGGCTTGATCGGACGCCGCAGCCGTCCCGGCGTCGTCCGGCTGCGGGGTGGTCGTCACGTCAGGGCGCGATGGAACTGCCGCGGGCGGGCCGCGCCGAGCCCTCCTGGGGCTCGTGCCACGCCGGTCCGCCGACGAGTTCCCGAGCCACCTGCTCGGCGACGTGCCGGTTGGCACTGTCGACGTGCACCACGCGCGGGGCGTAGGACTGCAGCTCGGCTTCCTCGTAGTCGGCGTAGGTGATGATGATCACCTTGTCGCCCGGGTGCACGAGCCGGGCGGCAGCACCGTTCAGGCAGACCTCTCCGGACCGGCCCTCGATGGCGTAGGTCTCGAAGCGGGCCCCGTTGTCGATGTCCACGATCTGGACCTGTTCGCCCACCATGATGTCGGCGAGGTCCATCAACTCGGGGTCCAGCGACACCGACCCGATGTAGTCGAGATGGGCGTCGGTGATCACTGCTCGGTGGATCTTGGACTTCATCATGCGACGGCGCATGCGGTTCCTCCTACGTCTCAACGCCGGTCCCCCGGTCGCTGTACTTGCAGACAGTATGCACGCTGCCGAGCCCATTGCCGCGTCGGCGCCGGATGAGGACGTCCGGCCCTTTGCACGCCGCGGGAACGGGCGCCAGCATGACAGTTGCGAGGCAACGGTGATCACTTTGGAGCCAATCAACCTGTTGGGCGTCCGCTTCCGGCCCCCGCCGCACTCCCTGGGGCCGGAGCAGGTGCTCGGCGCCTTCCCCGCGACTCCGGGGCTCTACGTGCACATCCCCTTCTGCAGTCGGCTGTGCCCGTTCTGCCCCTACAACAAGGTGCTCTTCCACCCCGGCGCGGCAGCTGCCTACGTGCCTGCACTGCGGCGGGAGCTGAGCCGCTACACCGAACACTGGACCGGGCCCTTCACCTCGCTCTATGTGGGTGGCGGCACCCCGACCCTCGCCCTGCGCTCGCTGGACTTTCTCGCCGATGTCCCCATCGCCGGGGAACGTGCGATCGAGATACTGCCGTCGCACATGACACCGCGCATCGCGGCTGCGCTGCACCTGTCCGGCTTCGATGCGGTCAGCATCGGCGTGCAATCCTTCCACGACCGGATCCTGCGTCACCTGCAGCGCCCGACGACCGCGGCCACCAACCGGCGCGCCGTCGCCCTGGCCCGCGACCACTTCCGGTGCGTCGACGTCGACCTCATCTTCGATGTGGCCTACGACGGCCCCTTGGCGCTGCTCAGCGACCTCGAGGAGGCCTTCGCCTTCGGCGTCGATCAGGTCTCGACCTACCCGCTCATGCGCTTCGGCTACACCCCGTTCGGCAAGGCGCCCCACCAGCGGCGGGCCGAGCACGCGGCCCTGCGACGTGCCGCAGACCTGGCCGCGCGGTACGGCTACCGGCGGGACTCGGTCTGGACCTTCGTGCGCGACGGCTCGCCCAAGTACACCTCCATCACGAGGCCGTACTACCTGGGAGTCGGCGCCGGGGCCGCCACCTTCGCCGGCGAACTCTTCGCGGTGGAGCACTTCGGGTTGGCGCAGTATCAGGCAGCCATCACCGAGGGCCGCCTGCCGATCGCCCTGATCGCTCACCTGCCCAGCGTCGCAGCGACCGCCTACCGCGCCTTCTGGCAGGGATACACGGGCGGGTTCCCGGCAGATCGCGATCCGTTGCTGGCGAGGCGATGGGTGGCGGGAGCGCTGCGGGTCGCGGCGGCAGCCGGCCTTCTGGTGCCCGCCGCCGATGGCGAATACCGCATGACGCAGCGGGGCTACGACGTCTACCACGATGCCGAGCGCGCAGTCACGTACCGGCTGATCGAGCCGCTCTGGGAGCGGCTGATGACCGAGCACGAAGCGTCATGAGGTGCGGGGCGTCGGCAGGCACGCCCCGCACCTCATGCTTGTCTGCCTACGAGCAGCCGCTGGTCGACCCGCATCCCTCGCAGACGTAGCACGACCCTGCGGGCCGCATCTTGATGCCGCAGGTCAGACACAGCGGAGCGTCTGCCGACTTGCCGGTGATGACCTCCAGCAGCTCGGCCGTGGAATGGGCCGTTGCCGGCGCCGGCTTCGGCGACCGCGTGCACCGGCGCCGGGGTCCGGTCGATCGGCGATCGTCTCCGTCGCCTCGTCGTAGGATCCCGGACTCCACCGCCCGCGCCCGCTCCTCGGCCGTGTAGATGCCCAACTCCGCCCGCTCTTCGTAGGGCAGGTAGTCCAGGGCCAGCCGGCGGAAGATGTAGTCCATGATCGACTGGGCCATCCGGATATCCGGATCATCGGTCATGCCTGCCGGCTCGAAGCGCATGTTGACGAACTTGGAGACGAAGGCCTCCAGCGGCACGCCGTACTGCAGGGCGATCGACGTGGCGATGGAGAAGGCATCCATGACACCGGCCAGGGTCGAGCCCTGCTTGCCGAGCTTCAGGAACACCTCGCCGAGGCCGTCGTCCGGATAGGAACCGGCCGTCATGTAGCCCTCGGCCCCTGCCACCGAGAAGGAATAGGTCTGCGAGGGCCGGCGCTTCGGCAGCCGCTGCCGCGTCGGACGGTGATCGACCGGCGGCCTCCTGCGCCGGCTTCGCCTTCTCCTCCGACAGCGGCTGGCCGACCTTGGAGTTGTCGCGGTAGATCGCCAAGGCCTTCAGCCCCAGCTTCCAACCCTGGTAGTAGATCTCCTCGACGTCCTCGATCGTGGCCTCCGAGGGCATGTTGACCGTCTTGGAGATCGCCCCGGAGATGAACGGCTGGACGGCCGCCATCATGCGGACGTGCCCCATCGGCGAGATCGACCGAGCGCCCACCGCGCAGTCGAACACGGCGTAGTGCTCCGGCCGCAACCCCGGCGCATCCACCACGCTGCTGCGCTCCGAGATGTGCTCGACGATGGCCTCGATCGTCTCTTCCGGGTAGCCCAGGCGCCGCAGCGCCGCGGGCACCGTGTTGTTGACGATCTTCAGCGAACCGCCGCCGACGAGCTTCTTGAACTTCACCAGTGCGAAGTCCGGCTCGATCCCGGTGGTATCGCAGTCCATCATGAAGCCGATCGTCCCGGTCGGTGCCAGCACTGAGGCCTGGGCGTTGCGCCACCCGTTCTTCTCACCGGTCTGCAGGCAGGCCTGCCATGCCCTTCCCGCGGCCCGCAGCACGTCCTTGTCCAGCGTCCCGGCCGGCCGGACCGCGTCGTTGGCTGCCGCGTGCTTGCGCATCACACGGGTGTGGGCCTCCCTGTTGCGCGCGTAGCCCTCGTAGGGGCCGACGATTCCGGCCAGTTCCGCCGAGCGCTTGTACGCCGTGCCCGTCATCAGGCTGGTGATGGCGCCGGCGAGCGAGCGGCCCTCGTCGCTGTCGTACGGCAGGCCGACGGCCATCAGCATCGCGCCGAGGTTGGCGTAGCCGATACCGAGCTGGCGGTACTGGCGAGTCGTCTCGCCGATCGACTCGGTCGGGAAGTCGGCGAAGCAGATCGAGATGTCCATCGCGGTGATCACCAGTTCCACCGCCTTGGCGAACTGCTCGGCCTCGAAGTTGCCGTTGGCGTCCAGGAACTTCATCAGGTTCATGGACGCGAGGTTGCATGAGGAGTTGTCCAGCGACATGTACTCGCTGCACGGGTTGGAGGCCGTGATCCGGCCGGTCTCCGGATTGGTGTGCCAGTCGTTGATCGTGTCGTCGTACTGGATGCCCGGATCGGCGCACTGCCAGGCCGCCTCGGCCATGGAGCGGAACAGTCGCTTGGCAGAGACCGTTTCGATGACCTCGCCGTTGGTGCGTGCCGTCAACCCGAACTCGCTGTCGGAATCGACGGCGCGCATGAATGCGTCGGAGACGCGCACCGAGTTGTTCGCGTTCTGGTACTGCACCGACGTGATGTCGCGACCGCCGAGGTCCATGTCGAAGCCGGCGTCGCGCAGCACCCGGATCTTCTCCTCCTCCCGCACCTTCGTCTCGATGAACTCCTCGATGTCCGGGTGATCGACGTCGAGCACGACCATCTTGGCGGCCCGACGGGTCGCCCCGCCCGACTTGATGGTCCCGGCGCTGGCGTCGGCGCCCCGCATGAAGGACACCGGCCCGGAGGCGGTACCGCCGGAGCTGCGGAGCAACTCTTTCGACGATCGGATCCGGGAGAGATTCAGCCCCGCACCGGAGCCGCCCTTGAAGATGAGCCCCTCCTCCCGGTACCAGTTCAGGATCGAATCCATCGTGTCGTCCACCGACAGGATGAAGCAGGCCGACACCTGCTGGGCGCTGCTGGTCCCGACGTTGAACCACACCGGCGAGTTGAACGAGAACACCTGGTGCAGCAGCATCCAGGTGAGCTCGTGCTCGAAGATCTCCGCATCCTCGGGCGCTGCGAAGTAGCCGTGGTCGCGACCGGCCTTCGTGTAGGTCAGGACCACTCGATCGATGAGTTGGCGCAGGCTCCATTCGCGGCTATCGGTCCCCAGCGCGCCGCGGAAGTACTTCGAGGTCACGATCGTCGTGGCGTTCATACTCCAGAAGTCGGGGAACTCCACCCCCCGCTGCTCGAAGACCACATCGCCGGTCTTCCAGTTGTTCTGCACCACATCGCGCCGCTCCCAGGTCACCTCGTCGTAGGGATGCACGCCCGGCGTCGTGTAGACCCGCTGGATGGCCAATCCGGAATGCTGGACGGACACGTCTGCCGCCTTTCGTCGGGTACGGGCCGTCGTCGAGCCCGTGGTGTCCTCGGTCATGGAGCGCCTCCTCGGTGCTTCAGGTGGGGGTTGCTGGGGAAGTTCGTTACGGCGCGGGTTGCGCCTTGGCCTGGTCGGCCGGCCGGTCCGCGCGGTGGTGCTGCTGCAGCGCTGCGATCTCCAACTCGAAGTCGGTCAGCGAATCGAAGCCCCGATAGACCGAGGCGAACCGCAGGTAGGCGACCTCGTCCAGCTCCCGCAGCGGGTCCAGGATGGCCAGGCCGACTTCCTGAGACGGCACGACGGTGAGCCCGGTCCCCCGGACCCGCTCCTCCACCGACTGGGCCAGGCGCGCCAACTGATCGCCATCGACCGGTCGCCCCTGGCAGGCCTTGCGGACTCCGGCGATCACCTTGTCACGGCTGAAGGACTCCACCACTCCGCTGCGCTTGGCCACCATCAGGGTCGCCGACTCGGTCGTGGAGAACCGCTGGCTGCACTGCGGGCATTGCCGGCGACGCCGGACGACGGTGCCGTCCTCGCTGGTCCGGGAGTCCGTGACCCGAGAGTCGGGGTAGCGGCAGAACGGACAGTGCATCTGCGCCCCCTTCTGTGGACGGATCGGTGGATGAGCTGTGGATGGGCTGTGGAACCACAACCACAACCTGTGGATGAATCACAGGCGTGTAACTACTACATGTAGGGACGCTAGAGTCATCCATCGAGAAACGCAAGAGCCCGCGCCAAGGTGTCCGATTCATCCCTCTGCGACGGGCAGCCAGAGCCGGTCACCGACCGAGAGGCGCCCGTCGGGCAGCCCGTTCATCAACTGGATCCGGTCGATGAGGGGCCGCGGATCAGAGGCCGGGTCGATCGATGTCGCCAGGTCCCACAACGTGTCGCCGGCGGCGACCGTGTACGCACGGGCCAGGCCCCGTTCGGCCAGTTCCGCGCCCCACGCGTCGGGCGCCGCCGCGGTCGGCGTCGCCGCCACCGGCGCTGCCGTGCCGGGGCCGATCACCAGGACGACCGCCGCGGCAGCCGCGGCGAGCAGCGCCACCACGAACAGCGCGGCGCGCCCCCGCGCCGTCAACCGCAGAGCATCCGTCGGGGCGGGACCGGTCAGTGCCCCTACCGTGAGCGTTGGTGTCGTCATCGGACCTCCTCCAACCGTCGACCTTCGAACACGCGTTCGTTCTATCAGAGCGGTGCGACACGAGCAAGAGATTTTCGAACACATGTTTGGTAATCGCCGTCGCCGCCGATACTGTCGCTATGGGGAACACTTCCCATGCCGATCCGACAGCCGTCGGAACGCAGGTCCTCGATACCGACAGGAGTGGCCATGGACTCCGACTCGCCAGCCAGGCCGGAACCCGCGCCCAGCGCCGATGCCCTGACCGCCCGGCAGCGACGCATCCTGGCGATGATCGCGGAAGCTGTGGAGACTCGGGGCTATCCCCCGAGCATCCGTGAGATCGGTGAGGCCGTCGGCCTGGCGTCGCCGTCCAGCGTCGCCCACCAGTTGAGCGTCCTGGAGCGCAAGGGGTTCATCCGGCGCGATCCGCGACTGCCGCGCGCCATGGAGGTGCTGCAACCGCAGCCGGAGCCGGCGGCCGAGATCATGGAGCTGCCCCCGGACGCGGCCGCGCCGGAACCGACCTACGTCCCGGTGCTCGGCAGGATCGCCGCCGGTGGACCCATCCTGGCCGAGCAGTCCGTGGAGGCCATGTTCCCGCTGCCGCGCGAGCTGGTCGGCGACGGGCAGTTGTTCCTGCTGCGGGTCGCCGGCGATTCCATGATCGATGCGGCGATCTGCGACGGCGATTACGTCGCGGTCCGCAGTCAGCCCACCGCGGAGAACGGCGAGATCGTGGCTGCCCTGCTCGATGATGAGGCGACGGTGAAGACTCTCAAGCTCACGGACGGCAAGACCTGGCTGCTCCCGCAGAACCCCGCCTACGACCCTATCGACGGCGACCACGCCCGAATCGTGGGCAAGGTCGTGGCCGTGCTACGGCGCGTCTGAGTCCGTTCGCAGTCGGCGCAGCGCGTCCAGCACCACGGTGGTGTCGGTGGTGCGCCACATGCCGGGCAGGGAGTCGAGCAGGTAGGCGCCGTATCCGCGCTGGGTCAATCGCGGGTCGAGGATGGCCACGACCCCGCGGTCGCTATCGGATCTGATCAGGCGGCCGGCGCCCTGCGCCAGCAGGAGCGCCGCGTGCGGCAGCGAGACGGCGGCGAAGCCCGACGCCCCCGATGCGGCGGCCGCCTCCGCGCGCGCCGCCAGCAACGGGTCGTCGGGACGGGGGAAGGGGATCTTGTCGATGATCACGCACGTGCACGACGGCCCGGGCACATCGACGCCCTGCCACAGCGACCGCGTGCCCACCAGCACCGAGCATTCCTCGGATGCGAAGGCGGCCACCAAAGGTCCCACCGGCGAACCGCGCTCCTGCACCAGCAGCGGGGCGCCGGGTATGGCCGCGTCCCGCAGATGCTCGGCGATGGCATCCACCGAGCGCCATGAGGAGGCCAGCACCAGGGTCCGGCCGCCGCTGGCCCGAATCAGCGCCGCGATCCGGGACAGCGCCGCGTCCGCCACCGGCTGCCTGCCCGGCGCCGGCAGGTCCCGGGCGACGTACAGCATCGCCTGCCGCCGGTAGTCGAACGGGGATCCCACATCGGTGAACGCCCAGCTGCCCGCCGCCGCTGCGCTCGGCACCTGCGGCGGGGCGTCCAGATCCACACCCGGCCCCGCCAGGCCCCAGGCCTCGGCGAACTCGCCGAATGACCCGCCCAGGCGCAGCGTGGCGCTCGTGGCCACCACCACGCCGCTGCCGAGCAGGCCTTCGCGCAGCAGGTGGCCAACCTGGAGCGGCGCTGCGGACAGTTCGACCGGATCGGGTATTCCCCATCGCACCAGCCCGCCGTCCTCCCGCAGCAGCAGGCCCGCCCGGTCATGCGCCTCGGTGAGGGCGGCCACGGCGGCCTGGTGCCGGGATACTCCCTCGTCCCCGCTGCTGGCCGCCAACTCCGTGAGTCCCTCGTGCGCGGCATCGCGCACCTGGGCCAGGGCGCGGACCAGGCTTTGCGGCATCTCGGTGATCCGCGTCTCGGCACGTGCCGGTCCGCTGTGCAGGGCCTCGGGGACGGCCGCCGCAAAGACCCGCGTCGCCTCCTGCCAACGGGACGCCGCCGCGTCGCTGAGCAGCCCGTTCGCCCGCCGCCCCGCCTCTGCCAGACCTGCCGCGGTGAGCGACTCGGTGCTGGCCTGTGTCATGCGGCCGACCGAGTTCGTGGGCCTCATCGACGATGGCCACGTCATGGTCGGGCAGCACGTCGCTGTCCGTGCCGAGGTCGATGGCGAGCAGCGTGTGATTGGCCACCACGATGTCCGCCTCAGCCGCGGCGTCGCGGGCCGCCTCCGCAAAGCACTGCTCCCCGAACGGACATCGGGTGCGGCCGACGCATTCCCGGCCCGAGACCGAGAACGCACGCCAGACCCGCGCGTCCACCGGCTCCGGCACCTCGTCACGATCACCGGTCTCGGTCTGGTCCGCCCAGCGGCGCAGCGCCGCGCCCTGCTGCTCCAATCGACCCGGGAGCGCGAACAGTTCTGGGTCGGGCGCGGCCTGCCCCGACTCCTCGATCCGCAGGCGGCACAAGTAGTTCCCCCGGCCTTTGACGACCGCGACAGACAGCGGTCGGGGCAGGCGGTGCCCGATGGCGTCCAGCACCGTCGGGATGTCCTTGCTGATGAGCTGCCGCTGCAGGGCCAGCGTGGCGGTGGAGACCAGGACCCGCTGCTCGGCGGCCGCGCTGTGCAGCGCCGCCGGCACCAGATAGGCGAAGCTCTTCCCGGTACCGGTCCCCGCCTGGACGACCAGGTGGCGCCGCTGCGCCACCGCATCGGCGACCGCGGCCGCCATGCGCCCCTGGCCGCTGCGCGGCTGTCCCCCGATCGAGGACACGACGTCACGCAGCGCGGCCGGGACCTCGGCATCGATGCGGTTCGGCCTACCGGTCACTCCATCACCACGACGGCACCGTCCGGCCGCACGTAGTCGATGAGTTGCTCCACGGTCAGCGGCGGCGCGTACAAATAGCCCTGCCCGCGGTCGCACCCCATGCCGCGCAGCAGGTCGGCCTGCTCCACGCTGGACAACCCCTCGGCAAGCGTCACCAGGTTCAGGCTGCGCCCGATCTCCACGATCGCCCGCATCATGGCCAGGCCCCGACCGGCGGCAGTGAGCCGACGGGTGAAGGACGCGTCGATCTTGACGATGTCGACCGGCATCTCCACCAGGCTGGCCATCGATGAGTAGCCGGTGCCGAAATCGTCCATCGCGATCTGGCATCCCGCCTGTTGCAGTCGGCGCAGCAGGCGGGTCGCCTCGTCGGTGCCCATGGCCAGTGCCGTCTCGGTCACCTCGATGACGAGGTGCTCCGGACGCCAGCGCGTCTCGGCGAGCGCGTCCAGAACGCGATGCTCGAGGCCGTCGTCGAGTTCGCTGGCGCTGACGTTGACCGCGACCGGCAGCGGACGGCCTATCGCCTCGGCCACCTGGCCCATCTCGCTGAGCGCCCGCAGCAGCACGGCCTTGTCGACCTCGTCGACCAGGCCCAGCTGTTCGGCGACGGGGATGAACACATCGGGCGACTCCAGCGACCCATCGGCCCGCCGCCGCCGCACCAGCGCCTCGGCACCCACTACTGCCCCATCGGACAGCCGCACGATGGGCTGGTACCGGACCACCAGCGACCGGTCCCGCAGCGCGGATCGCAGGTCCGCCTCGGTGCTGGCCGCGGCGTCGCTGGCCAGCCGCAGCTTGGGGTCGAAGCGCACCAGCGGTGAGCGTTCCAGGCGCCGTGAATGCGTCATCGCCAGTTCCGCCCGGCTGAGCAGCGTCGGCGATCTCGGTGTGATCGGCGTCGCCGACCGCGTACCCGGCGGCGACATCCAGCGGCAGCGGGCGGCCGTCCGGCAGCGTCATCATCCGCAGCGCCTCGCGGATCCGGGCAGCAGCGGACACCACCTCGCTGACCGGCACCGAACCGGTGATCAGCACCGCGAACGTATCGGCGGTCAGCCGGGCCGGATCGGAAACCGGACCGGGCAGGTCCCGCAGCATCTGGGCGACCAGGCGCAGCACCTGGTCGCCGGCCGCTGCCCGTACTGGTCGTTGAAGGCGGTGAAGCGGCGCAGGTTGATGACCAGGACGCAGCGGGTGCCGCGGCGACGGGCCGCGCTGTCCGCGAACCCGCGTGCGGCTGAACAGCCCGGTCAAGGTGTCCCGGCTTGCCGACTCCGCCAGCAGCGCCTGCATCCGGCGCTCGTCGGTGACGTCGCGCCCGTTGACCAGGTAGCCCTCGATATCAAGGCCGACCAGCGCGGTGAAGCGCCATGACACCTCGCGCCCGGTCCCCTTGGCTCCGCGCAGCATCAGGTCCACCGCCTCGCCGGGCTCCCCGGCCAGCCCGTCGGCCTCTGCCATGAGCCTTCGCAGCGCGTCGTCGTTGGCGCCGTTGCCGCTGAGGAGGCTGGCGAATCGGCGGCCCCGCAACTCCTCGGCGTTCAGGCCGGTCGCCGCGCGCACCGAGGGTGTCGCGTACGCGATCCGACCGTCGCGGTGCAGCACCAGGGTGAGGTCCTGGTTGCGTCCCACCAGCACCTGGAACCAGTGCTCTTCGGTGCTGGTCGTCAACTGGGCCCCGGCGTGCGCGCGGGCCGCGCTGCGCAACTCCGAGGAGGCCAGGGCGCGCAGCACCACCACGCTCACCAGCAGCAGGATGAGCAGGACGCCGCCGAGGACCTGTGCGGTGCCGGGCGGGCCCGGCCCGGAGACCAGGACGCCGACCAGCACCAGGCTGGCCAGCGGGATCGGGAGCAGCGGCACCACCGAGGCGTACAACTCGCGCGTGCGGGCCTCCCGCCTGGATTCCGGTTGCGTCGCGGGGTACATGCAGAACAGCACGAACAAACCGATCCCCGCGACCGTACCGATCAGCAAGATCGGGACGCTCGTCACGCCATCCGGCATCACGACGAACGTCGCCGCCCCGACGGCGATCTGCAGCACGATGGCGCCGTGGATGAGGAACAACTGCTGTGCCGGGAGGGCTGCGCGGCGGCGGGCCGCTGCGACGATGACGAGCAGCAGGGTCGCGGCGAGCAGCAGCGCCGAGGCGTTGAGCACCGACACGACGGGGGATTCCGCCGACCGCGCCGCCGCCGGGAAGATGGTGAGCATCCAGATCACGGCAAGACCCAGCGAGCCGACCAGTGCGTCGGCGATCAGCACCCGCATCTGCGCCTTGCTCAGCCGCCGCGGCCACGTCAACCGCACCAGGCCGACGCCGATCAGCGGCAGCGCCAGCACATAGGTCACCGATTCGACGGCCGTTGCCAGCTCCGGCGAGGACCACTGCTCCAGGAGCGACGGCCGCCGATCGCCCTGGGTAGACCAGCGCGGCCCCCCAGGCGATCCGCTCCAGGCCGCTGCGGATGTCTGCGGTGTCGCGGCGCGCACGCGCCCATGCTTGCCCGCACCATGACGGCGCCCAGCAGCAGCAGCGCCAGCGCAGCGTCGATGACCGCCACGGCGGGGGGCACCAGGCCGGAGCCCGCGCGCAGCAGCAACTCCCCGCCAACGGCCGCAGTAGCGCTGAGTGCCGCCAGGCCCAGCATCACGACGCTGACGGTGTCCCAGACCATGCCGGGCCCGCGGGCAGTGGTGGTGGGCGTGTGGGTGTGGGTGTGGGCAGCCATGATCAGACCGCGAACTCCGCCACCCGCGCCGCCAGCCAATCGGGCACCAGTGCGTCGAGTTCGGTGCCGTCGTCTGTGTAAGCGGTCGCCGTCACCGTGCCGTGCTGGTGGATCTCTGCGACCAGGTCCCCCCTGCCGTACGGCAGCAGCAGGTGCACCAGGGTCGTCGGTCCCGGCAGCATGTCGGCGAGCGCCTGACCCAGGCGGTCCACCCCCTCCCCGGTGCGCGCGGAGACCGCGACCGAGCCGGGAAAGCGCCGCAGCAGAGTTGCCAGGGCGGTCTCGTCTGCGATGTCTGCCTTGTTCAGCACCACCAGTTGCGGCACGTCCGCTGCGTCGATGTCGGCCAGGACGGTCTGCACGGCCGCCATCTGGCCCACGGGGTCCGGGTCGGCGGCATCCACCACCACTGCGATGGCGTCGGCCTCCACGGTCTCCTCCAGCGTCGAGCGGAAGGCATCGACGAGCTGGTGGGGCAGGTGGCGCACGAACCCGACCGTGTCGATCAGCGTGAACACGCGCCCATCGGGCAGTTCGCTGCGGCGCACGGTCGGATCCAGTGTGGCGAACAGCGCGTCCTCAACCAGGACGCCGGCGCCCGTCATGCGGTTGAGGAGGCTCGACTTGCCGGCATTGGTGTAGCCGGCCAGCGCGACTGCGGGCACGCTGTGCCGCACCCGGTCGCGGCGCTGCGTGGCACGAGCCACGCGCATCGCGGCGATCTGCTTGCGCAGGCGGGAGATCTGCTGCCGAATCCTGCGCCGGTCCATCTCCAGCTTGGTCTCGCCCGGGCCGCGCGTGCCGATGCCGGCCCCACCGGAAACCCGGCCGCCCGCCTGCCGGGACAGCGACTCCCCCCACCCCCGCAGCCGCGGCAGCAGGTACTCCAGCTGCGCCAGCGAGACCTGCGCCTTGCCTTCCCTGCTCTTGGCGTGCTGGGCGAAGATGTCCAGGATCAGCCAGGTGCGGTCGACGACCTTGACCCGGACGATCGCTTCCAACTGCCGCAGCTGGCCAGGCGTCAACTCGCCGTCGCAGACCACCGTGTCGGCCTCGAGCTCAGCCACGATCCTGGCCAGTTCCTGGGCCTTGCCCTTGCCGACGAACGTCGCGGGGTCGGGCGTGTCGCGTCGCTGGATGAGCCCCTCGAGGACGACCGAGCCTGCTGTGGTCGCCAGCGCAGCCAACTCTGCCAGCGAAGCCTCAGCCTCTTCGATGGAGCCGTCGGTCCACACTCCGATCAGCACCACCTGCTCCAGGCGGACCTGGCGGTACTCGACCTCGGTGATGTCCTGCAGTTCGGTGGACAGACTGGGCACCCGGCGCAGCGCCTGCCGGTCGGAGAGGTCCCACTGCTCGTGCTCGATCGATCCGATACCAGAATCGGTCACCCTGCTGCCTCCAGCCAGGAGTCCGACAACCGCCCCTCGGCAACCGTCACTGCTGGCCCGGACAAGGTTACGGTGCCATCGGTGGCCACGTCGACGCTGACGGTGCCGCCGGGGACATCCACACGCACGGTGCGATCGGCGGCGAAGGGCTCGCCCGACTCCGCCAACCATGCCACGGCGGCGGCGCAGGCGCCGGTTCCGCAGGACAGGGTCTCCCCCACCCCACGCTCGTGGACGCGCATCGCGATGTGGTCGGTCCCGCGTTCGACGACGAACTCGACGTTCGCGCCATCCGGGTAGGCCGTCGCCGGGGTGACGTGGGGCGCGTCTGCCAACGGACCGGCTTCGGCGAGGTCCTGCACCAGGGCGACGGCGTGCGGGTTGGGGACATGGACCTGCCGGGCCGGCCATGAGTGCTCGCTCACGCCGACCCTCACGCCTGCCGTCGCACCGAGCGTGGCGGGACCCATCGCCACCGTGATGCCGCCATCGGGATTGCGATGGGCCCGCCGGGCTCCGCCCCGCGTCGCGAAGCGAATCGGACCGGGATCGGACAGTCCCGAGTCCCACAGATACTGGGCGAACACCCGGGCGCCGTTGCCGCACATCTGCGCCTTGGATCCATCGGCGTTGCGGTAGTCCATGAAGAACGGGCAGTCGGCACTATCGTCGATGGCCTCACCCGCAGCGACGGTCCGCACCACGCGCAGGATACCGTCGGCGCCGAGGCCGAACCGGCGGTCGCACAGCGCCCGCACCAGGTCCTGCGTCACCCGGAGCGCACCGTCCGGGTCGGGGAGCACGATGAAGTCGTTGCCTGTGCCATGCGCCTTGCGGAACTCCACCCCTCCAGAGTAGGCCGTCCGCGGGTGGGCATTCATGTGCGCGCGGCCAGCCATGCCGCGATCTGCCGCGCGACGTCGGTGGGATCCGCGCCGGGCCGCACGTCCCACCACTGGATGCGCCGATCGCGGCGGAACCAGCGCATCTGCCGACGGGCGAGCTGCCGGGTTCGCCGAGCCGTGAGCGCCGCAGCATCAGCGCGCGACAGGTGCCCGTCCAGTACTGCCAGGGCTTCCTGATACCCGACCGCCTTGCGCGCCGTCGGACTGTCCCGCAGGCCCTGCTCGGCCAGTTCGGCGGCCTCGGCCAGCAGGCCGCCGTCGAACATCGCCGCAGATCGGGCGTCGATCACCGCATCGAGTGCCGCCTGCTCGGCCCGCAGACCGATCCAACGAGTCGGGATCCAGGCCGGCGGATCGCGGGGCAGGCGCGCACGGAAGCTTCCCGTCAGTTCGACGACCTCCAGCGCCCGCACCAGGCGCCTGCCGTTCTCCGGCGCGATCTGATCGGCTGCGGCGGGATCGCGGCGCCGCAGCTCCTCGTGCAGCGCCGACGGTCCCCGCTCGGCGAGCATCGTTTCGTAGCGGGCTCGCACCTGTGGATCGGTGCCCGGGACATCCAGGTCGTCGAGGGCCGCCGTCAGGTACAGGCCGGAGCCGCCCACGACGACCGGCAGGCCCTGCCGTTGCGCGATTCCAACGATCGCCGCCCGAGCGGCCTGGCGGTACTCCACCACGCTCGCCCGATGGCTGAGGGGCCACAGGTCCAGCAGATGGTGGGGCACCGCTGCTGTGGTGGCACGGTCCACCTTGGCCGTCCCGATGGACAGCTCGCGGTACAACTGCATGGCGTCGGCGTTCACCACCTCGATGGCCCTGCCCCGCCACAGCTGCGCCAGGGCCACAGCGACGGTGGATTTGCCCACCGCAGTCGGGCCGACGAGTGCGACCGCCCACGCATCGAGCGCCATGTCACCTCCCGCGCGGCCGCGACACAGGCAGCCGCCACCCCTAGATTGTCTAGGAACCGCACCACGTTCGGACGCGGCGCGAACGAAAGGGAGCACATGAACGACAAGCTTGATCAGGTCAAGGCGAAAGCCACCGAACTGATGGGGCAGGCCGAGCAGGGAGCCCAAGCGGCAGCGGCCAAGGCCAGCGAGGCTTTGGGACAGTCCGGCGAAGGCGGCGGTGGCGCGGCCGCTGTGGCGGATACGGCTCGCGCGAAGGCGGTCGAACTGGCGACGCAGGCCGAGGAGGCCGCTCGCCTGGCAGCCGCGAAGGCCACCGAAGCAGTCAACGCGCTGAACACCGGCGCGGCCGGCGAGGCTGCAGGGGCGGCCCGGGCAAGGATCGTCGAACTCGCGACGCAGGCGGAGGAGGCGGCCAAGCTCGCCGCCGCGAAGGCGACCGAGGCACTCAACGCGGCGCGCAGCGGGGGCGGCGCCGAGTCCGCAAAGGCCAAGGCCGCAGCGATGGCTGGTCAGGCTGGAGCAGGCCGCTCGGGATGCGGCCGCCAAGGCCAGCGACGCCATGGGCGGCTCGTCGTCCTCCTGATCCGGACTCGTCAGCCTCGCACGGTTGGCAGTCCCAGCACCACTGGTTGTGGACCCGGGCCCGGTGCCGCGGGTCCACAACTGTGTTCGGCGGCGGACCGGCGAGTGGTCTCAACGGCAACGAAGTCGTCGGCGATCAGGTGGTGGGGAGCCGCGTAGGTCACCATCGCCGTCACGAGATCGCCGGGGCGCGCCACCGTGCCGGCAGGCAGCGCCACATGCACCAGGCGGTTGTCCCTGGCCCGGCCGCTGTGCCGGTCCGTGCGGTGGTCCTTGCGACCGTCTCCCGCGGTCAGGAGCACTTCCACCGGGCGCCCTTGCATCGCCTGGTTTTCCTGCCAGGCGATCTCCTCGATCAGCGCCTGCAATCGTCGGTACCGGTCGGCCACCACGTCCGCGGGCACCTGGTCAGGCATTTCCGCCGCCGGTGTCCCGGGCCGCTTGGAGTACTGGAAGGTGAACGCCCCTGCGAAGCGCACCTCCCGCACGACATCCATCGTCGCGGCGAAGTCGGACTCGGTCTCACCGGGGAATCCCACGATGATGTCGGTGGTGATGGCCGCCTCCGGCATCGCCTCGCGCACCCGAGCTGCGATGTCGATGAACTTGCCGCTGCGATAGGACCGCCGCATTCGGCGCAGGACGGTGTCCGAGCCGCTCTGCAGCGGCATGTGCAGGTGGGGCATGACCGTCGGCGTCTGCGCCATCGCCTCGATGACGTCCGGGGTGAAGTCGCGCGGATGAGGGCTGGTGAATCGGACCCGGCGAATCCCGGGCACGGCGCCGACTTCGCGCAGCAGTCGGGCGAAGGCGCCGCGCTCGCCGAACTCGACCCCGTAGGCGTTCACGTTCTGCCCGAGCAGCGTCACCTCCAGAACGCCTTGCGCGGCGAGCGCCTGCACTTCGTCGAGAATCTCGCCCGCCCGGCGGTCCCGTTCGCGGCCCCGCAGCGCCGGCACGATGCAGAAAGTGCAGGTGTTGTTGCAGCCGACGCTGACGGCGACCCACGCCGCGTAGTCGGCGTCGCGCGACGCCGGCAGCGTCGAGGGGAACACTTCCAGCGACTCGGCGATCTCGACTTGCGCCCGCTGCGCGACGGCGGCCCGCCGCAGGAGGACGGGCAG
Organism: uncultured Actinomycetota bacterium; assembly: GCA_963706835.1. Lineage (GTDB taxonomy): Bacteria > Actinomycetota > Actinomycetes > S36-B12 > CAVXYG01. Next base: position 194,841 of record CAVPOB010000016.1, on the reverse strand, counting down.
CGCGTCGATGTTGTGCGTGCCGAACACCACGTCCACCCAGGGCGCCCGCCGCACGATCTCCGCGCGATCCTTCTGCGCCAGGCATCCGCCGACCGCGATCTGCAACTGGGGATTGGCACGCTTGCTCGGCGCCAGCAGACCCAGATTGCCGTAGAGGCGGTTGTCGGCGTTCTCCCGCACCGCACAGGTGTTGAAGACCACCACGTCGGCATCGGCGGGGTCCTGAGCACGGACCATCCCATCGGCCATGAGCAGACCCGCCATCCGCTCGGAGTCGTGCACGTTCATCTGGCAGCCGAGGGTGCGGATGGCGAAAGTACGGGCGGTGGTCGGTGCGCTGTCCATCAGGCTTCCAGGGTAAAGCCCGCCCGGACCGCATCCCCACCTGCGCGTTGGCCGCAGCCTCAGATGATGAGGAGGAGGACCAATCCGGCCACCAGGGAGAGCCCGGCCACCGGCCAGGCCGCCCGCAGTGTGCTCGCCATGCCAGCACCCCTGCTGTGTGCCTCGTGGGTTCCGACCCAGGCCAGGATCGCCGCAACCAGCGGGCCGATGATCGGAATCACGACACCGACGATGGACATCCAGATCGATGCCACGCCCCAGCGGTAGCCGAGGTCCGGCGGCAGGAGTTCGGCCTCGGCCCTGCGGGCGCGAACCTGCCGGATGCGCCGCTTGCCCGCGGCGACGCCTGCCAGGTCGCCGGTCGCCAGCGCCACCGACAGGTCTGCTTGCGCACGCTGCAGTTGGCGTGCCGCGTCCGCGCTCTTCTCCCCGCCCCGCTCCCCGGCCTCCTGCACGGCGGCCTCCCTGCTGCGATACGTGCGCAGGTGCTCGATCTCCTCCGCCGTCGCCAGATCGGGATCCTCCAATGCGGCGAGATAGGCGGTGTAGATGGTGGAATGCCGACGCTGGTTGCGCACGACCACGATCGTCAGCAGCGCCAGGATGATGGCAGCCTTCCCCATCGACGCCAGCGCAGCCGCGCCGTCCACCAGCGCCGGCAGGTTCCAGAGGAAGTGCATGAACCACGCCACGGCGAGCATGCCCAGCGCGACGGCGAGCCGCCGCGCGCGCGTGCGGTCGGTCCGGGTCAGCGCATAGCCCACGCCGAGGCCGACGACGCCGGAGTAGACGGCATGGCTCCACAGCCCCGCGCCGATCCCACGCACCAGGAAGACCTCGAACACGGTGCTCACCGAGGCGGGCGAGTCGCCGGCGGCAAGCAGGAGGTTGCCCGTGTAGACGAAGTTCTCGACCACCTGGAAGCCGAGGCCGACCATGGCTCCCACGACGAAGCCGTCGATGGCGCTGCGGATCCCCCGCAGGGCAAGCAGGATGACGGCGATGATGCCGACGCCCTTGAGCAGTTCCTCGGTGGTCGGCGCTACCAGCGCTGGCCCCCAGCGCTGGGAGAACTCCTCGCCGAAGAACGAGGTGAGCATGCTGAACAGGGCCTGATTCGCCGGCACGGCCATGCTGGAGGCGATCACCCCGCCCCAGGCAAGTCCCATCGCAAGCAGCGTGGTCGGCTCCCGCTCGAAGAAATCGAAGCGGTTGATGATCCAGATCAGCGGAAACGCATAGGCGGCCCAGACGAGGAGCGCCACGGTGCCGGCCGCCGGGGATCGCCCCACCACATCCACCACCGACGCCGTGACCCGCGGGACCGACACGATCAGCAGGATCAGGCTCACCGCAACCAGCGGGTATCGCGTCGTCAGCCACCTCGAGCGCAGGGCCTGCCATTTGTAGGTCGAGGGAGCGGGCGCCATCGCAACCGGTTCGGCCACGGCTGCCGAGGCCAGCACCAGTTCGGGATCGACGGTTGCCGGCCCGTAGGGGGATGCGGCCGGCTGGGCCTGGTTCGGAGGCGCCGGAGGGCTCGGATCAGCCACTGCCGGGCTCCTGGATGCGGATGCTCTCGATCATGGCCTCGATGTCGGCGATCGCTTCGCCGAACAGTGCCGACTCTCCCAGCGACCGCACGTCGACCGCCTCGTCTCCGGCGACCACCGAGGCGACGACCGAGGTCCGGTTCACCCCGGCCACCGCGATCAGTTGTCCCTGATCCGCGGTGGGTGTAGCGAAACTATAGGGCTGGCTGGCGACGGTGAGCGAGGGGTATTGCTGCATCATGTCCTCGGCCAGGTCCAAGGTGCGGGCCGCGGCCGAGGCGCCTTGCGCCGCAACTGAGCGGAACCGCGCCACCACACCGTCCTTGTCGAGCGTGACAGAGGTCGAGGTGCGCTCCGTGAGCGCCCAACCCGGGGCGGGCAGGATGGCGGCAGATCCGAAGGTGATCGCGCCCGGCGGCACGATGACCTCCGCAACACGCTCAGCGATCGCCGTCAGGCCGAATCCCAGGAAGAGCGTGGTGACCAGGATTGCCAGCGCCCAAACCCAGGCGGCCGCTCGGCTCAGTGGCAGTGGCCCGGAGGACAGCGGGGCCGGTCCGGGCGCGGCCGGTGCCGGATCGGCCGAGCTAGGTGACAAGGTCCACCGCCTGTTGGGCGATCTCCCGTTCCTCATCGGTGGGGACGACGAGCACGCGCACCGGGGCCCCAGCGGCCGTGATGTCGCGGATCTCGCCCCGGGCGCGCAGATCATGGTTGGCGGTGCGGTCGATGGCGATGCCGAACATCTGCAGGCCATCGCAGACCTGCTGACGAATCCACCAATCGTTCTCCCCCACCCCGGCGGTGAAGACCACCGCGTCGGCGCGACCGAGCACGGCCAGGTAGGCGCCCAGGTACTTCTTGATCCGGTGCACGTAGACCCGTCGAGCGGTGTTGGCGGCCTCGTCACCGGCGTCGGCGCGCTGCCTGCACGACGCGCAGGTCGTTGTCGCCGCACAGGCCCTTCATCCCGGACCCGCGGTTGAGCAGGGCAGTCGACCTCAGCCAGCCGACATGCCCGCGACTCCAGCAGTCGTGAAGATGATCGTCGGATCGATGTCGCCGCTGCGGGTGCCCATCACCAGACCCTCCAGCGGGCCGACGCCCATGCTGGTCTCGATGCTGCGGCCGCCGGAGATCGCCGCCGCACTGGCCCCGTTGCCCAGGTGCAGGGACACCAGATCCAGTCGATCCGCCGAGATGTCCAGGTAGTCGGCGGTCGCGCGCGGTCACGTAGCGGTGGCTGGTGCCGTGGAAGCCGTAGCCGGCGGAACTGGTGGGCCTCGGCGACCGACCGGTCGATGGCGTAGGTGTAGGCCGCCGGAGGCATCGTCTGGTGGAAGGCGGTGTCGAACACCGCGACGTGCGGGGCGTCGGGGTAGGCCAGCATGGCGGCGCGAATCCCGAGCAGGTTGGCGGGGTTGTGCAGCGGGCGCCAGCGGCACGACATCCTCGATGGCGGCCAGGACCTCGTCGTCACGATCGCCGGCTGCGGAGAAGCGTGGCCCGCCGTGCACCACGCGGTGGCCGACCGCCGCCAGGGCGCCCGCCGCCGCCATGACGTCGCTGCCGGCGAGCAACTGCTGCACGCGCTCGAACGCAGACGGCGTGGTCCGCCACCGGCTCCTCGACCGACCTCCCGCTGGCCCGCCACCTGGTGGGTGATTCGGCCCATCCCGCTCCCCGATGCGCTCGACGAGGCCGCTCGGCGAGCGGTTCGGCCTCGTGCAGGATCGATCAGCGCGTACTTCAAGCGAGGAAGAGCCTGAGTTGATCACCAGCACCGATGCCATGCCTCATGCCTCCTCGCCGGTCGGCGGCCGCTGGGGACACCGCCTGCAGCGCCGTGATGACCACGGTGTTGACGATGTCGTCGACGGTGGCGCCCCGCGACAGGTCGTTGACCGGCAGCCGCAGGCCCTGCAGGATCGGGCCGATCGCCAATGCGCCGGCCGAGCGCTGCACCGCCTTGTAGGTGTTGTTGCCGGTGTTGAGGTCGGGGAACACCAGCACGGTGGCCCGGCCCGCCACCGGCGAACCGGGCAGCTTCGACGCGGCCACCGACGGCACCACCGCAGCGTCGTACTGGATCGGGCCCTCGACCAGCAGATCCGGTCGCCGCTCCCGGACCAGCGCGGTCGCCGCGGCGACCTTCTCCACGTCGGCCCCGCTGCCGGAGGACCCGGTGCTGTAGGACAGCAGGGCGACGTAGGGATCGATGCCGAACGCTGTGCGGTGGCTGCCGACGGAGATCGCGATATCGGCCAGCTGCGTGGAGTCGGGGTCGGGCACCACGGCGCAGTCGCCGTAGACCAGCACCTTGTCCGGCAGCGCCATCAGGAACACCGAGGACACCACCGAGACCTCCGGCTGAGGTGCGGATGATCTGCAGTGCCGGGCGCACGGTGTCGGCCGTGGTGTGGGCGGCGCCGCTGACCATGCCGTCAACGCGGCCGGTGTGCACCAGCATGGTGCCGAACCAGGACACGTCGGCGACCTGGTCGTAGGCGACATCGCGCGTCATGCCCTTGTGCTTGCGAAGCTCGTAGAGCAAGTCGGCGAACTCGTCGCGCAGGGGGCTGGTCGCATCGGGTCGATGATCTCGGCGCCCGTCAGGTCCAGCGCCGAGCACGTCGCACCGCTCGGCGATGTCCGGCCGTCGCCCAGGATCACCAGTTCACGACGTCGCGCCGCAGCAGCAGGTCGGCCGCCTGCAGGATCCGGTCGTCCTCACCCTCCGGCAGCACGATGCGCTGCTTGACGGCCTTGGCCGCCGCTACCAGTCGGCGCTCGAACATCAGCGGCGTCGTCACGGCCGATCGCTCGGCGTGCAGCCACCGCCACAACTGGTCACCATCGACAGCCGCTTCGAACAGTCGCAGCGCCTCCGCGATCCGCCGCTCGTCCCCGTGCTCGATCCGGCCCCGGACCTCGCGCCACGGCCGCGGCGGTCTGGAAGGTGTCCAGCCGAGTCGCCAGCACCGGCAGGCGCTGCTCGCGCAGCGCCTCGGCGAAGCGCATCACGACATCGTCCGGTGTGAAGCCGCCGCTCAGCAGCAGTCCGCTCACGGAGGGGAACCCGGCGGCGAACGGCGTCGCCATGGACGCCAGGAAGATATCGGCGCGATCCCCCGGGGAGATGACGAGCGAACCCGGCTCCAGCCGGGTCAGGAAATGCGGCAGCGTCATGGCGGCGATCTTGGTGGCCCCCACCGGCCGCCGCAGGTCCTCCTCCGTGCCGAGCAGGAGGGTCGCATCGGTGGCCTCGGCCACCTCCGCCAGCGTGGGCGGTGCTCAGGTCCGGGGCGTCGGCGATGAGTCGAACCGGGTAGCCGTCGACTCCTTGCGCCAGTCGCTGGTACGCCTCGCGCTGATCTGTCGCTGACCCGGTTGACGAAGACCGCGGCCACCGAGACCTTCCGGTCGCGCAGGCTGGCGACGGCGGCAGAGATGGCGCCGCGCACCTGCTCCACCGTGTGCTGGTGGGCGCGCTCCACGCAGCACCGTGACGGCGCCCGAACTGCGAGGCGATCTCCGCGTTCAGCGCGAACTCGAAGGCCGCGGATGCCCCGGTGTAGTCGGTCCCCTCGATGACCACGAGGTCGCACTGATCGGCCAGCGCCTCGTAGCGCGACAGAATCTGGTGCAGCAGGCTGGCCGGGACCGTCTCGCCCATGCCCACGGGTCTGATCGGTGGTCACCCCGTAGGACTCGTCGTACTCCTGGTGCAGCTGATAGGCGGAGCGGACGGTCTCGATCAACGAGTCCCGGCCGTCGCCGGCGCGGACCACCGGGCGGAAGTACCCGATCCGATCGACCTGGCTCGCCGCGACCTCGAGCACGCCCAGCGAGACCAAGCGACTTGCCGCTGTTGGGCTCCAACGACATCAGGTAGACCGGCGTAGCCATGACACCCCCTGGGTCGCGACTGCGACGCGGCCAACTTAGCGCGCGCAGCCCACCAATCGCCGTTCGAGCGGCCATTTCGCGCGTGCCGACCCCGCCGGACCGGCCCCGCGTCGCGGCTCCCGACTCCGCTCAGGGCAGGACGCCGGCATGGGCCAGCGCCATGCGCACCAGCCGATCCCGGCCCGCCGCTCATCTCCTCGGCGACCGCCGCCGACACCGCCTCGCCGCGGCGCCACCCACGCCAGGTCCAGCGTCTGCCTGGGACGGCTGGCAGTCGCCATCGACGGGAACGACGAACGCCAGCGCGATGGCGTGCTGCCGCGGGTCGTGGAAACCGGAGACCGTCGGATCCGGGAAGTACTCGACCACGGTGAAGGGCGCCGGATTCACCGGCAGTCGCGGCATCGCCATCCGACCGAGGTCCTTGGCGACGTGGCGCAGGATGGCGTCGCGCACCTGCTCCCCGTGCAGCACCCGACCGGACACCAAGGTCCGCGCGATGGCCCCGTCCGGGGTCGGCGCCAGCAGCAGCCCGACCGCAGTCACCCGACCGGCTCCCGTCCTGCCGCACCGGCACGACTTCGACATAGACCACCGGCAGGTGAGCGCGCACCGCTTCGAGTTCACCGGAGGTCAGCCACCCGGAACGGCTTGAGGTCTGCGGCAGATCCGTCGAACTGGACACCAAGGTCCTCCATTTCCCCACCCCGGCCGCGCGTTGGCAATAGCGTGTGCTCACAGGACCGTGATCGACTACTGCTGGAGTCTACGATGACCACGCCGCAACCAGCGCAGGAGACCGAGGCTCAGGCACGCGGGCTGACGCTGTGGCCGGCCACGACCCTGGTCACCGGAACGATCATCGGCGCCGGCATCTTCACCCAGCCGACCTGGCTGGCGCAGTGGGGCCCGATCAGCCTGCTCGGCTTCCTGCTCACCGCGAGCGGGTCGATCATGCTGGCCCTGGTCTTCGCGTCGCTGGCCCGCAGGACGCCGGATGTGGGTGGACCGTACGCCTTCTCGCGCCAGGGCTTCGGCGACTTCATCGGCTTCCAGTCGGCCTGGACCTACTGGATCGGGGCCTGGGTCGGTGTCGGCGCCATCGCCTCGTCGCTCCTGGTGTACCTGAAGGTGCTGATACCGGACCTGGAGGGCCAGACCGGGATCCAGGTGATCATCGCCGTGGTCATCATCGGGCTGCTCACCATGACCAACACCAAGGGCGTGGTGGCCGGCGGCATGCTGTCGTTCGTGCTGACCATCCTGAAGGTCGTCCCACTGCTGCTCATCGGCACGCTCGGCTTCATCGCCTTCGACGCCGCCAACCTCGGGCCGTGGAACGCCACCGGCGATCGGTGCTGTTCGACCTCGACGTGCTGACCCAGGTCATGGCCTTCACCGTCTTCGCCTTCATCGGCGTGGAAGCAGCCACGATTCCGGCGGGGGACGTCCACGAGCCCGACAAGACGATCCCTCGCGCGACGCTCATCGGCACCTCCGCCGCCGCGCTGGTCTACCTGCTCAGCACCACCGCGGTCTTCGGCGCAGTGCCCAACGAGGAGTTGCAGTCCAACGATGCGGCATTCTCCGTCGCAGCGGAGAACATGTTCGGCAGTTGGGCCGGGACCGCAGTGGCGGTGGTCGCCTGCATCTCCTGCCTCGGCGCGATGAACGGACTGATCCTGCTGTCCGGCCAGATCCCGATGGCCGCGGAGTTCGACGGCCTGGCACCGCGGGTCTTCGGCAAGCTCAACATCAACCACGCGCCCGGTTCCGGGCTGTGGATCTCCGGGGCGCTGGCGTCGCTGGTGCTGTGGCTGCAGAACTCCAGCGGCAACCTCGGCGACGCGGTCGCCACGCTCGTGCTGGTGTCGGCGGTGGCCACCATGGTGTCCTATGCCTTCAGCGCCGCCGCCCAGATCAAGTGGCTCGTGCTGGACCACGGGAAGGTCGCCGATCAAGCACATCGTGCGCAAGATGATCGTGGCCGGGCTGGCCCTGCTCTTCTGCATCCTGGCCTTCCTCGGCGGTGGTACCGAGGAGATCTACTGGCTGTGGATGCTCATCGTGATCGGCGTGCCCCTCTACATCTTCATCCTCTGGAGCCGTCAGGGGAAGATCGGTGGCTCCGCCGATTCGCCGGCCGCACCAGTGGCGGAGGCTGAAGCCGGGCCCAAGGCGTAGCAGGCGACCGCGGTGGCGGCTGCCACGTTCAGCGAGTCGATGCCGGCGAACATCGGGATGCGAACCGCCAGGTCGGCGCGGGCGATCGCGTCCGGTCCGAGCCCGTCTCCCTCTGTTCCCACGACCAGTGCGATCCGCGGTGGGGCATCGGCGGCCACCGTCGCGAGGTCGACCGCGGATTCGCCCGGGGTCAGCGCTGCCACGCGATAGCCGTCCTCGCGCAGGCGATCCAGTGCCTGCGGCCAGGGCGCCGTCACCGCCCAGGGCATCGACAACACTGCCCCCATGGAGACCTTGACGCTGCGGCGGTAGAGCGGGTCGGCGCAGCTGCGGCGACACCAGCACTGCGTCGAAGCCGAGGGCCGCCGCACTGCGGAAGGCCGCGCCGACGTTGGTGTGGTCCACCAGGTCGGCCAGGACCAGGATGCGGGAGGCGCCTGCGCGCACCTCGTCATCGGTTCGGGGTGCTGGGCGGCCCATTGCCGCCAGGAATCCCCGATGCACCCGGTATCCGGTCACCGAGCGGATCAGTGCCTCCGGCGCGACGTAGACCGGCATGTCGGGTGCGGCGGCATCACAGCCCGCCTCGGCCAGCAGGGCCAGCGCCTGGGGCAGCCGCTTGTCCTCCACAAGGAGGGAGCGGGGGCTGTGACCAACGGCCAGCGCCCTGCTGATGACCTGTCCGCCCTCGGCCATGTACAGGCCGTTCCGCGGCTCCAGCACCCGCCGCAGCGCCACGTCGGTCAGGTTGGTGTAGTCGGCCAGCCGCGCATCGGCCAGCTCAGTCACCCGTTCAACGGCCACCCGTCCAGCGTCTCAGGTGCGATACTCGGCCGATGCATCTGCTGTTGACCGGATCGACGGGCACGGTGGGAGGGGCGGTCGCCGATGCCGCCCGGGCAACGGGTTGGACGGTCACGCCGTGGGACCGCGGCGCGGCATCGCCCGACGATCCCAGGGCGATCGAGCGCATGGTCGGCCGGACCGCGCCGGACGCCATCCTCCATCTCGCGATGGGTGCGCCGTCCTGGGCCGGGCAGCTGGCCGAACTCGCCGGTCGGGCCGCGATCCCCTTCGTCTTCACCAGCACCGCCTCGGTCTTCGCCGCGCCCGGACCGCACCAGCCCGGCGATGCCCGGACGGCCACCGACGACTACGGCCGCTACAAGGCCGAATGCGAGGATCGGGTGGGAGCGGCCAGCAGTGCCGCGGTCATCGTGCGCCTGGGCTACCAGATCGATCTGGTGCGCGGGGGCAACAATATGGCGGCGCATCTGCGCGAGCAGGCAGGAAGCGGACCGATCCGTGCCAGCGCCGACTGGATTCCGGCCACCTCCCTGCTGGACGACACCGCGCAGGTGCTGCTGGACCAGGTGGCGAACCCTCGGCCGGGTCTGCACCATCTGGATGCCAATGCAGACGAGGCGTGGTCGTATCCGCAGATCGTCGCCGCGATCGCCGAGTCACTGGATCGCGACTGGCCGATCGAGATCACGCACGACCGCGCCGACGACCAGCGACTGCTCGATGGGCTAGCGATCGCCCCGTTGTCGGCGCGGCTGCCGCTGCGGAGCCAGGGGTAGGGATCGTTCAGCGGCGGCGGGGCCGCTGCTGCCGCGCCCGCCGCTGCTGCCGCGCCCGCCGCTGCTGCCGCGCCCGCCCTGCTGCGCGCTGCGCGTGGCATGTGTGCACCCGAAACGGGGCTTGCACGCTCATCGCGACTCTGGGTGTACTGGTTCGGGCGGTGACTGGGGGTGGGCGCCGTTTCCGCGGGGAATGTGGGGGCGAAGCGGCTCATTCAGGGCGGGGACGGAACTGCGCTTCCTGCGGGTGTCGGCGCCCCGTGCAGGGGCTAAGGGCACCACCGGTAGCGCGACTGCACCCGTTGCGGGGGGATGGGGAGCAGCCTCACGAAGCGACTGTGCACCCGTTGCGGGGGTTTGGAGGCAGCCCCACGAAGCGACGGTGCACCCGTTGCGGGGGTTTGCAGGCAGCCCCACGAAGCGACGGTGCACCCGTTGCGGGGGTTTGCAGGCAGCCCCACGAAGCGACGGTGCACCCGTTGCGGGGGTTTGCACCTGGGACGGGGGCTGAGAGCGCCTCCGGGACGGCAACTGTGCACCCGGTATGGGGGTTTGCACCCGGCGCGGGGGCTGTGAGCCCTGATCCGGCCGATTCCGCCCCCGCGGCGGGTGCAAACCCCCGAACCGGGTGCAGACTCGCCCCGCGCACCGGCCGATTCCGCCCCCGCGGCGGGTGCAAACCCCCGAACCGGGTGCAGACTCGCCCCGCGCACCAGACGCTCGAGCCCCGGCGCCCGCTCGCTCCACCCGCGGACACGCGAGCGCACCACACTCCCGATCGCGATGAGCCGGTGTGCACCCGGGGCGGGGGTCATTTGGCCCGAGAAGGGGCGTCTCCGCCATCCGCCCCCCTGCGCCGGGTGCAAACCCCCAGAACGGGTGCAGACCCCCGTCCCGGTTGCAGACCCGGCGGACCTCCCTGGAGTGGTGCGCACCTGCGACTGGTGGAGGCGAGGGACGGGCAACGCGGTGAACCTGCCACCGAGGATCAGCCGCGAGCCGCCAAGCTGCGCAACCCTCGAGCAACCGGGCCCTGCAGCGTGGGCCAACCCGGCAGCTAGCCTCTCTCCGCCGCGCGAGCACCGCGCCGCGGGCCAACGGCACCAGGCCGGAACCGAGGCGCCAGAAACCGCGAAGCCGAGGCGCCGGGCCGGTCCGGTCACCGCCCACCGGCCCCGGCCGAGGCGGCTACTGCTCGGGCTCCTCCGGGGCGTCGCTCAGTTGACCGGCCGAGCCCAGGACGGCGCTCATCTTGGCCATCGCCTGCCCGAACTCTGCCGGGATGAGCCACACCTTGTTGGCGTCGCCCTTGGCGATCTCCGGCAGCTGCCGCAAGTACTGATAGGTGAGCATCGTGGAGTCCACCCGACCCTCGCGCAGCGCAGCGTTGATCGTTTGGATCGCCTGGGCCTGGCCGTCCGCGCGCAGGCTCTCGGCCCTTGCCTTCGCCTCGGCCCGCAGCACCTCGGCCTTCGCGTCGCCCTCGGCGTTGAGGATCGACGCCTGCCGGTTGCCCTCGGCGTTGAGGATCGACGCCTGCCGGTTGCCCTCGGCGTTCAGGATCGCGGCGCGCTTGTCGCGCTCGGCCCGCATCTGCTTCTCCATCGAATCCTTGATGGAGGGAGGCGGATCGATCGCCTTCAGCTCTACTCGATTCACCCGAATCCCCCAGCGTCCGGTGGCCTCGTCGAGGACGCCGCGCAGCGCCATGTTGATTTCCTCGCGCGAGGTCAAGGTGCGCTCCAGATCCATACCGCCCACCACATTGCGCAGCGTTGTGACCGTCAACTGCTCAACGCCGGTGATGTAGTCGGCGATCTCGTAGGAGGCGTCTTTGGGGTCGGTGACCTGGAAGTAGATGACCGAATCGATGTTGACCACGAGGTTGTCCAGCGTGATCACCGACTGGGGCGGGAAGGAGACCACCTGTTCGCGCTGATCGATCAGCGGTCGCACCCGGTCGATGAACGGGATGATCAACGCCAGCCCGGGTGTCAGTGTCCGCTGGTAGCGGCCGAGCCGCTCCACGATCCCGGCATGCGCCTGCGGCACGATCCGAACCGTCTTCACCAGCAGCACCAGCACCGTGAGGAAAAGAATCAGTCCCACGACGAGCGCTTGAATCGTGCCGGCCTCGATATCCATGTCATCCCACCAATGCGGTTGCGCCTTCGATCTCCAACACCTGTACCGACTGGCCGGGGGCGAACGTCGTGGCGCCGTCGAACGCCCTGGCCGACCAAATCTCGCCGTGCAGCTTCACGCGTCCATCGCGCCCGTTCACCTCGGAGATGACCTCGGCCGACTCCCCGACCAGCCGTGCAACGCCACTGCGCAGCTCAAGGGGCTGACGCGCGTGATTCTTGGCCACCGGCCGCACAACGACCAGCAGCCCCACACTGACGATCGAGAACACCACCCAAGGCAGGAACGCGTTGTCGGTCAGCGCCGCCGTCAGGCCGCCGGCCACCGCTCCCCCGGCCAGCATGAACAGCACCAGCGTCCCACCGGTGAGCAACTCCAGCGCACCGAGGACGAGGGCAGCCAACAGCCAAGCCAACCACGGATCCACGTCTCCACTGTACGGCCGCCGAGCAGTCCCCACACGTGCTAGGGGATGTGACGCTGCTCGGATCGGGTCGCGACGGCGAAGTACCGGCCGGCGTATCGGCCGACTTGGATCGGCATGCCGAAGGTGCGGCCCAAAGCGGCACCGGTCACCACCTCCGCCAACGGCCCCGCTGCGACGACCTCGCCGTGGCGACAGCAGCATCGCGTGGCTGAACTGCTGCGGGATCTCCTCGACGTGGTGGGTGACGAGCACGATGGCGGGGGCGCTGCGGTCCGCGGCCAGGGCCGCCAGCATCGCCACCACGCTCTCCCTGGCACCCAGATCCAGTCCCGCGGCCGGTTCGTCGAGGACGAGCAACTCCGGGTCCGGCATCATCGCCCGTGCTACCAGGACCCGCTTGCGCTCCCCGTCGGACAGCGTGCCGAAGGCGCGATCGCGCAGCGACCCGGCGCCCAGCCAGTCCAGCAGCGCGTGCGCCCGTTCGAGGTCGATGGCCGCGTACTCCTCCCGCCAGTGGCCCGTACTGCCCCACGCGGCAGTCAGCACCACATCGCGCACCCGCTCCCGCGGCGCGATGGCGGCGGCCACCGCCGGCCCGACGACTCCGATGCGCGGCCGCAACTGGAACACGTCAACCAGCCCGAGCCGCTCCCCGAGCACCCACGCCTCGCCCGCCGTCGGCTGCGCGCGCGCCGAGATCACGTTCAGCAACGACGACTTGCCGGCTCCGTTGGGGCCGATCACGACCCATCGATCACCGGCCCGCACGGTCCAATCCACCCCGCGCACCACGGGGTTGCCGCCCTTCACCACGTCCACTGCACGGCAGTCCACGACGACGTCCGGGCCGGGCGGCTGGTCGGTCTGCATTCCCACGTGCTGAGGCTACGCTGGTCCGGTGACCGCGTCCGTCTCCGCGCCGCTGTTGGCGGTTCGCCGCGCCGTCGCCGCGGCCGCGTTCGGCGCATGGGGGGCCGCATCGCTGGAAGGCGGGGCCAGCGCCGACGATGTGACCGATGCTGCCCGTGCCGCCGGGATCGCGCGGATCCGGACAGCAGCCGAGGCCGAGTCCGTGCTCTGGGCGCTGGCACGGCTGCGCAAAGAGGGCTATCGAGGCGCCAGGCTGCTGCTGCCAGCGCCGGGAGATGTCCTCGGGGTGCCGGGGCCACCGGCGCTGCAGCGGCGGGCCCTCGACTCCGGTACGGCGATTGCCTTCCTGCCCACGGGGGACGCCCCAACCAGGGCGGCCGTGCTGATCCCCTCCATCGAAGGGGACGCGCACCTGGAGATCGTCGACGTCTCGCCGGCCGTCCACTCCGCCTGGCCCACCCTCCGCCAGGCGCGATCCGAGTTCGCCGCTGCCGTGGTCGGCCACGCCGCAGCCCTGGCCGACCTCGATGTCGCTGCCGACGCCACCGGCCTGCGCCAGGTCGTCGTGGATGAGGACGGGCAGCCGCTGCCGGCGTTGCCGCCCCGTTGGGACAGCGAGCGCCGCGAGTTGCTGGGGCGGGCGCGGATGGTTGCCGTGCTTGCGGCGACCGCGGTCACCGATGACGGCGCGGCGGTGTCGGCGGCCGAAGCCTCGTCGCGGGCAGCGCACCTGCGCGCACTGGCGGGCATCGCCCGGCGGGCCATCGCGACTGCCGGGAGCACGACATGACGGTCGAGGCGGCGGCCCGTTCTCTGCTGGTCACGATCACGGGCCGCGACCGGCCCGGCGTGACCGCGGAACTGTTCGACGTGCTCGGCGGCCGCGTGCTGGACATCGAACAGGTCGTGGTCGCCGGTCGACTGATCCAGGTGACGCTGATCGGGCTGTCCCCAACCGACGACGCGGCGGCCATCTCCGATCGGATCCGCCAAGCTGCGCAGCGGCTGGACCTTCAGGTGGATGTGGCGCCCGGCGGCCGGCAAGTCGTGGACCGGCGCAGGGCCCGGCACCTGGTGACGGTTCTGGCCGAACCGCTGCAACCGGCCGCGATCGCAGGGATCAGCCGACGCGTCGCGGCTGCCGGCGGCAACATCGAGCGGATCACTCGCACCGCCGAGTACCCCGTCACGGCGCTCGCCTTGCAGGTGTGCACCACCGACCCGGTGGCCCTGCGCACCGGGCTCGCCGAGGAGGCCGCGGCCCGGCAGGTGGATGTCGCCGTGCAGCGCAGCGACCTCGACCTGCACGGCCAGCGCCTCGTGGTCATGGACGTGGACTCCACGCTCATCCGCGATGAGGTGATCGAACTGATCGCCGCGCATGCCGGATGCGAGGACGAGGTAGCGGCCGTGACTGCGGCGGCGATGGCTGGGGACTTGGATTTCGCGCAGTCGCTCGTGGCCCGCACCGCGCTGCTGGCGGGGCTGCCGGTGGAGACCCTCGAGGAGGTCCGCGCCGAGGTGCGGTTCACCCCCGGCGCCCGGACGCTGGTCCGCACACTGCATGGCCTGGGGTATCGGGTCGCCCTGGTCAGCGGCGGCTTCGCCGAGGTAGTAGAGCCGCTCGCCAGCGAACTGGGGGTCCGCCATGTGCGGGCGAACCGGCTCGAGGTGGCCGACGGCAGACTCACCGGGCGCTTGGCCGGCCCTATCGTGGACCGGCCGGGCAAAGCCACAGCGCTGCGCGATTTCGCCGCCGAGCTGGGCATCCCGATGCGGCGCACCGTGGCGATCGGCGACGGCGCCAACGACCTCGACATGCTGGCGGCGGCCGGCCTGGGCATCGCCTTCAACGCCAAGCCCATCGTGCGGGCGCACGCCGATGCCTCGGTGAACGTGCCCTACCTGGACTCCGTGCTCTACCTGCTCGGCTTCAGCCGAGAGGAGGTCGAGGCGGCGGAGTCAGCAGCGAACGGCCAGTAGGGCTCAGCCGCGGCACACGGCGAAGGACAGCAGGCGGCCGCAGCCGGGGGCCAGGTTCATCCAGGGGCCCTCGATCGCAAGCAGCGCAACCGCCGCCGTCGGGTACTTCGTGCGCATCGCGGCATAGTCCGGTGCCTCCCCCCGACCTTCGGCGGCCCATTCCACGAACTCCCCGCAGCCGGGGGCATGACCGACCAGAACGGCGCACCGGGCGGATTCGTCGAGGCTCCGCACGGCATCGGCGAGGTCCTCCGCGCCGCCGAGGTAGATACCTCGGTCGAGGCCCGGCGCGACGGTCAGACCAGCGGCCTCGGACAGCAACTGCCAGGTGGCCCTGGTCCGCGCCGACGGCGATATCACCGCTGCGTCCACCGGGAGTTGCCGATCGGCGATCCACCGGCCGATGGCAGGGCCGTCCCTCCTGCCCCTCCGGTTGAGCGGACGATCGAAGTCCGCGAGGGGCTGCGCCCAGTCGCTCTTGGCGTGCCGCACGATGAGCAACTGCCGGCCCGGAGGTGTCACGGCTCCATCCTGGCCGCTCGCAGCAGCCGGTGGGCCAAGATGGGCGGATGGATGCCATCCGCGATCGCTGGGTCCCCGGCCGCCTGCTGGGTCAGGCCGAACCGTTGCAGCCGCATGTCATCGGATCCGGCGCTCGGGATGAGTGGTTCGCAGGGATGGCAGTGGACGTACTCAGCGAGGCTGCCCTGGCCGTTGCCGAGGCTGCCGGGTGCGAGGCAGCGGCCGTGCGCATCACCAATACCGAGTGGGCAATCGACACCGCCCGCGACGCTGTCGCCAGCGGACAGGCCAGCGGTCTGGACCGTGGCATCGGCGTGCGCGTGATCCTCGCTGGCAGGTGGGGCTTCGCCGCCGGAGATGACTGCAGCCCCGCAGGTGCGATCGCGGTCGCGCGGCGAGCCGTCGCCATGGCCAGGGCGAGCGCCGCGCTCGGGAGGCGACGGGTGCAACTGGCCGCCGAGCCTGTGCATCAGGGCTGGTGGTCGGGTCCGGCGGTTGCGGACCCTTTGGATGTGCCGCCGCACGAACGCATGGCACTGCTGGTCGACCGCAGCGCCGACCTGTTGCGGCACCCCGCCGTCGCGCACACGCAGGCCGACAGCCATGCGGTTCGGGAGCGGACCCACTACGCCGACCTGGCCGGAACCCGGGTCCAGCAGCAGCGCATCCGCGTCCACGGTGAGTGGACGGCCTTCGCGCTCGGCGAGGATGGCATGCAGAGCATGCGGACCCTGGCGCCACCGACGGCTCGGGGCTGGGAGTATCTGTCCGGACCGGTGGCGCCGCACGGTGCCGCTCCCGGCTGGGACTGGGCGGCAGAGATCGAGGCGATGCCCGAGCTGCTCGCTGAGAAGGCTTGCTCCCCCAGCGTCGAGCCGGGCGCCACCACGCTGATCCTGGACCCCACCCATCTGTGGCTGACGATTCACGAGTCGGTCGGCCACGCCACCGAACTGGACCGCGCGCTCGGATACGAAGCGAACTACGCCGGCACCACGTTCGCCACCGCGGATGCGCCGGGCCACCTGTCCTACGGCAGCAGCCTGATGCGCGTCACGGGCGATCGGCTCGCGCCGCACGGACTGGCCACGACTGCATTCGACGATGAGGGGGTCGCGGCGCAGCAGTGGGACATCATCGCCGACGGCACGCTGGTGGACTTCCAGCTCGACCGGGCCATGGCCGCAGCGTTTGGACGGATGCGCAGCAACGGCTGCGCCTACGCTGACTCCTTCGCCCATGTGCCCATCCAGCGGATGCCCAACGTCAGTCTGCAGCCGGCCGCCTCGCAGACGTCGCTGGACGATCTGGTCGCCGGCGTCGACGATGGGCTGCTGCTGCTCGGCGACAACTCATGGTCGATCGACATGCAGCGCTACAACTTCCAGTTCACGCCGCAGCGCGCGTGGCGCATCAAGGACGGCCGGGCAGCCGGTCAGGTCCGCGATGTGGCGTACCAGTCGAGCACGCCGCAGTTCTGGCATGCCCTGACCGAGCTCGGAGGCGCCCCCAGCTACCAACTCGGCGGCGCGATCAACTGCGGCAAAGGGCAGCCCGGCCAGGCAGCACCGGTCTCGCACGGCTGCCCGGCTGCGGTCTTCAGCGCGATCCAGGTGCTCAACACCAACGAAGAGGGGTCCCACTGATGCGCTGCCACGACGTCGCTGAAGCAGTGCTGGACGCCAGCCGCGCCTCACGGACCGTCGCCATCGTCACGTCCTCGGCAATGGTCAACACCCGGTGGGCGGGCAACGAGCTGACGACCAACGGCGATACCGCCACCGCCGAGGTCACCGTGATCGCGATCCACGACGGACCGGACGGCCCCCAAGTAGGAGCCCTGTCCCGCCCGGTCGCGGGGCTGGATCCGGCCGCTGTGACGGCGGCCGCACTCGCTTCGGCCCGCCGCGCTGCTCCTGCTTGGGATGCCGCCGACCTGGCCGGCGGGACCGGTGACGCGCCCGGGGACTGGAAGCGCGGGCCGCAGGGCGTCGCGGCCACCGATCTGGCCCCCACCATCGCGGCATTGGGCGCCGAGGTCGCCGAGGACGCCGATGCCGGTCGCGAGCACTTCGGCTACGTCGAGTTCACGCGAACCAGTACCTGGTTGGCGACCAGCGCCGGGCTCGCCCTGCGGCATGATCAGCCCTCGGCCCGGCTGGAGATGACGGTCCAGTCGCAGCAACGCACGCGATCCACCTGGCAGTCATTCGCCGGCACCGATCTCGGGGATGCGGACGTGGCGGGACTGGCGCGGCGCGCCCGTACCGAGCTGGCCTGGCAGGCCCGCTCGTTCCCTGTGCCGCCGGGCCGCCGCACGGCCCTGCTGAGTCCATCGGCTGTCGCGGACCTCATGGTGGACCTGATGTGGGGATCCGATGCCCGGGCTGCGTTAGAGGGTCGCAGCGCGTTCAGCCGGGCCGGCGGATCCACGGCCCTCGGTGAGCAGCTCAGCCAACGGCCCGTGCGCTTGTACAGCTCACCCGCGCTGCCCCAGGCCCCCAGTGCGCCCTTCGTCGTGGCAGCGATGTCCGACGATGCCACCAGCGTCTTCGACAACGGGCTGCCGATCGGCCCCACCGATTGGGTCCGTGACGGTCGGCTCGCCGGCTTGGTCACGCCACGGGCGCTGGCCGACCGCAGCGGACTTCCGGCGCAGATGGCGCCGGACAACCTGGCCCTCGATGGCGCGGGCAGCGGCAGTCTGGATGATCTCATCACCCGCACCGAGGACGGCCTGCTCGTCACGTGCACCTGGTACAACCGCATGGTCGATCCGCAGACCCACCTCATCACCGGCCTCACCCGCGACGGCGTCTACCTCGTGCGATCCGGAGAGGTCGTAGGACGGGCCGGCAACTATCGGTTCAACGAATCTCCGGTCAGCCTGCTGGCCCGGATCAGCGACGCCTCTGCGGCGGTGCCGGCACTGGGCCGCGAGGTGGCCGACTACTTCCCTCGCACGGTGATGCCGGCCTTGGCCGTGTCCGGCTTCAACTTCTCCTCAGCGAGCGACGCCGTGTAGGTGCTGGGCCGCGGCGCCGGGTTCATACTGGAGGCGATCCAAGGAGGGCGATGGCATTGCAGAGCAGGCGTCGCGCGAGTAGTCCGCCACCAACGGTCCACCGGGTGACGTCTGCCCAGGAGTCGCTCACCGAGGGGCAGAGCCGGCGCGCGAGACGCTACCTGATCTCCATGACCATCAGGACTGTCTGCTTCATCGCAGCGGTACTTGCCAGCGGATGGCTGCAGTGGGCATTGGTCGCCGGAGCAGTTGTCCTGCCCTATCTGGCCGTGATCGCCGCGAACGCGGGACGTGAAAACGATCGATTCGCCAACGAGCCCGTCGCACCTGCCAGCACAACCGAACTCTCGGCAACGGCCACCCGCGTCATCCGCGGAGGGCAAGCAGACCGCGATTGAGTCGGGCAGACGCAACTCGGCTGAGAATCAGATGGCCGCGCTATCAGATCGGGTTGTTGAAGAAGGAGTCGGGGAAGAACGTGCCGAGCATCACGCCAAGCACGAGCAGTGCCATGAAGATGATCACGATAAGGGAAATGATGCCCAGTGACTGCTGCTCGTCGGCCATGACCGCTCCTTGACTAGGGGCCCAACTCTCACTGGAACGGTATTGCCTGGCCCACCGCCACGCCACCGATTGCGCTGGATGAGTCGATGTTTGTCACGATAGGGGTGTGTGGGGCCTGCTGCAGACGAGACGGTGGCTGTCGTTCACGCTTGCCGGGATCCTGGCGATCGCGGCCTTCGGCGTGCTCAGCAACTGGCAGTGGCTGCGGGCGCAGGAGGAGGAGGCCAAGTCAGCAGCCGTCGCGGCCGGCGCAGGCGCCGACCCGGTGCCGTTGACCGAGGTCGTCGCGGCGGGCACCCCCCTCGCGCCGCAAGACGAGTGGCGGCCGGTGACGGTCAACGGGGTATTGGCCTGCGACCGCGGGTACCTGATCCGCAATCGACCGCTCTCCTCGACCAATGGCTTGTGGGCGGCGTGTCCGCTGCAGACCGCAGCAGGCTCATGGATCTGGGTGAATCGGGGCTGGCTGCCCGCGCCGGGTCCCGCTACCGCGACGGTCGACATGCCTTCGTGGTCGAGCGGGCCGGTCCTGGTGACCGGGCGCCTTCGCATGTCGGAGTCCGGACCGGCAACGATCCCAACGGATCTGCCGCCGGGACAGGCGACCAACCTCGACACCGCAGCGCTGTCGACGGCTGCGGGCCTCGACGGCCCGGTCCTCGTGCCGTACCTCGAGGCAACCGCGCTGGACCCCGCCGATCCGGGGAGCCTCACCGCGCTGCCCCTACCGCCCGCCGATAGCGCCCAGAACTACTCCTACGCCGGGCAATGGCTGCTGTTCGCCGCCATCACCATCGGTGGGTGGTGGTACTTCCTGCGCCGCGAAGCCAGGGAGAACGCTGAAACCTCCGGCGATGGTCCGCTCGTCGCCTCGACCGGGCCGTAGCGGCCGTACCTCGTCTGCGCGGACCATGCGGCGAGCACCTGCTGCCGGGCGGTGCCTGCACCCGGGGCGGGGGCAGGCACCCCGCTAGCCGGGTGGTCTGCAGGGCCCGCTGCCGGGCCAACGCTGCACCCGGAACGGGGGTCTGCACCCGAACGGGGGCTGCCGCGGCCAGGGCCGCTGCCGGCCAACGCTGCACCCGGAATGGGGGCCACCGACCAGCCGGGGCCCGACTCGCCGGGCCAACGCTGCACCCGGAATGGGGGTCTGCACCCGAAATGGGGGCCAGAACGCCGAATTCCCGGCGAACTCTGCACCCACGATGGGGGTTTGCACCCGGGGCGGGGGCCAGAACGCCGAATTCCCGGCCGACAGCCCCCGCCCCGGGTGCAAACCCCCATTCCGGGTGCACACCTGCCCAACCGGGAGGCCCGCCAGCCCCCGCCGCGGGTGCAAACCCCCATTCCGGGTGCAGACCTTCCCTCAGCAACACGGCGCAACGCCCGCCAACGCCGGCGCAACCCCACCGCCAACGCCGGCGCAACCCCACCGCCAACGCCCGCCAACGCCCGCCAACCCGAGCTACTGGCGCTGCCTGGCAGCCCTTCGCCCAGCCGACCCCGCAGACCCCGGCACCGCGATGGATGTCTTCCGACCGGTCTCGGGTCAGACGCACGCGCGCCTACCGCACCGCAAGCGCTCAGCCGACAGGCTCCGTCTCGCTGGCTGGATGCTGGGAGAACTGGGTCGCATACAGATCGGCGTACATCCCGCCTGCGGCCAGCAACTCGTCGTGGGTGCCGCGTTCCGCGACGCGGCCGCCGTCGATGACCAGGATCTCGTCGGCGGCGCGGATCGTGGACAGCCGGTGGGCGATCACCAGCGACGTTCGGCCTTGCAGCGCGGTCGCCAGGGCGCGCTGTACCGCGGCCTCGCTCTCGGAGTCCAGGTGTGCCGTCGCCTCGTCCAGCACCACCACGTCCGGGCTCTTCAGCAGCAGGCGTGCCAGTGCCAGGCGCTGCTTCTCGCCACCGGACAGGCGGTATCCGCGCTCGCCCACGACGGTGTCCAACCCGGCCGGCAGTGTCTGCACCAGGTGCAGGATCTGGGCGTCGGCCAGGGCGGTGAGCATCTGCTGCTCCCCCGCGCCCGGATCGGCGTAGGCGAGGTTGGCCCGGATGGTGTCGTGGAACATGTGGGGATCCTGGCTGACCACCCCGACCGCATCGTGCAGGGATGCCTGCGTCACCTCCCGGACGTCGTGGCCGCCCACGCGAACCGTCCCTTCGGTGACGTCGTAGAGCCTGCTGACCAGCGAGGTGATGGTGGTCTTGCCCGCCCCCGAGGGACCGACCAGAGCGGTCATCCGTCCCGGCTGGACTTCGAAGGACACGCCTTGCAGGATCGGTGCGCCCCCGGACTGCACATCACTGCGCGCCAAGGATTCCAGGCTGGCCAACGAGACCTGATCCGCTGTCGGATAGGTGAAGTGCACATCCTGGAACTCCACCGTCGCCGGGCCCTTGGGAAGTGCGACCGCATCGGGCCGGTCGGTGATGAGCGGGGGCAGATCCAGCACCTCGAAGACCCGCTCGAAACTCACCAGCGCGGTCATGACGTCCACGCGTACGTTGGACAGCGCGGTCAGCGGGCCGTAGAGCTGGGCCAGCAGACCGACCAGCGCCAGCAGCGTTCCCAGTGACAGCGCTCCCGAGATCACCAAGTTGCCGCCCACGCCGTAGGTGATAGCGGTGGCCAGCGCAGCGACCAGCGTGAGGGCGGTCAGGAAGTAGCGGTTGGCCATCGCGATCCGGATGCCGATGTCGCGCACTCGGCCCGCCTTCTGCGAGAAGTCGGCGTGTTCCTCCGGCGGGCGGCCGAACAGCTTCACCAGCAGCGCCCCGGCAACCCCGAAGCGCTCGGTCATCTGATTGCCCAACTCGGCGTTGAGCACCATCTGCTCCCGGGTCAGCCCCTGCAGCCGGCGGCCCATCCAACGGGCGGGTAGGAGGAAGATCGGCACCAGGACCAGCGCCAGCGCGGTGATGGTGGGAGACAGCAGGAACATGGTCGCCAGCACCACGACGACGGAGATGAGATTGCCCACCACCCCGGACAGCGTCGAGGTGAACGCCTGCTGGGCACCGATCACGTCGCTGTTGAGCCGGGAGACCAGGGCACCGGTCTGGGCGCGCGTGAAGAACGCGATCGGCTGCTCCTGGACGTGGTCGTAGACCTCGGTCCGCAGTCGGAAGATCAAGCCCTCGCCGATCCTCGCCGACAGGAACCGCGACACCAGGCCGATCACAGCCAGCAGCACTGCCAAGCCTGCGACCGCCAGCGCGGAACTGGTCACCACACCGGTGTCGCCGACGGCGATCCCGTCATCGACGATGCGCTTGAACAGCAAGGGTTGGGCGACGGTGAGCAGCGAGGTGAAAACCAGCAGCACCAGGAAGACGACGACCTCCCGACGCCAGGGGCGCGCATACCCCAGAATCCTGCGCACGGTCTCGCGGGACACGCGCCGCTTGGCGATCGAAGAATCCCGGGAGAACGAGCGCAGGCTCGCATACGGCCCCGGGGGCATGCCGTGCATCGTCATGGGTCCTCCGACTCGGATACCAGCGTCACCGACAGCGCAACGCTGCGCAGCGATCAGAGATTCCAGGAGCGGCCAGGCGTCCGCCGGCAGCGAACGCGCCTCAGCCGGGCAGTGCGCCCATCAGCGCCCTGATCCGTCCCATCTGCGCCTCCCGCTCCACCGCTCGCTGCTC
Organism: uncultured Actinomycetota bacterium; assembly: GCA_963706835.1. Lineage (GTDB taxonomy): Bacteria > Actinomycetota > Actinomycetes > S36-B12 > CAVXYG01. The sequence continues at coordinate 172,068 of CAVPOB010000016.1, read as the reverse complement.
CTGGTGCGTGCGCAGGTGGTGGCCGGACAGGACTTCCTTGGTGGCCGCCGCGGTGCCCGGCGCCAGGGCGGCGATCGATTCGGCGAACCCGTGCGCGGCCGACGCGAGATCCGCTGCCGGCGCCGACCGCACCGCCAGCCCGCTGGCCACCGCCTCCGCAGCACCGACCGGACGTTGCGTCAGGCAGATTTCCAGGGCCCGCCGGTACCCCACGGCCGCGGCGAGCGGGTGCGTACCGCCCAGATCGGGGACGAGCCCGAACGCTGACTCCTTCATCACCAACTGCACGTCGTCGGCGACCAGCATGAGATCCGTCGCCAGGGCGAGTTGGAAGCCGGCACCCACCGCGTAGCCCTGCACGGCGCTGACGGTGATGGCCGGCACGTCGCGCCACCAGCCGAAGGCGCGCTGGAACTCGGCGATGATCGCGGCGCCGCCAGCATCATCGGCTGCTGCGATGTCGCCCAGCGACGGGTGCCCCGGGATGCCCTGCGGGGTGAACATCCTGCGGTCCATGCCGGCGGAGAACGACGACCCGGCACCGCCGACCACAACAACGGCGATGTCGCGGGGCAGCGCGTCACCGATGTGGGCCAGCGCCTGCCAAGTAGCGGGGGTCTGGGCGTTGCGGCGATCCGGGTCGTGGAGGGTGACCGATAGCACAGCCCCGTCGCGCTCGACCCGGACGCTGCCAGCCGCCAACAGCGACTCGTCGAAAGGCAATCCGCTCATATCATCGACGCTACTGCACCGGTGAGCCGCGCCCTGCGGCGGATCGGTGCTGCTAGTGCTTGCGTACGGTCGCTCCCCCGCGTCCCCGCAATTCGACCCCGGCGTCGACGAGCAGGCGGTGGACGAAGCCGTAGGAACGGCCGGTCTCATTCGCCAGATCGCGGATGCTCGCCCCCGCGACGTACTTCTCCCGCAGTTCATCGCTGAGCTGAGCCCGGGCCTCCCCGGTGATCCGCTGCCCCTTCGCGATCTCCACGACTACACCTCCGCGCCTTGCCGATCCGAGGATCGGGAACGAAGTCCATCGTGCTGCTGCTACCGGCCGGATGCGCGGTGAGGCCCGTTGGATCGACACAGTCGGTCCCACCGCCGCAGTTCGCGACCCCGTGCTCCGGCAGGAGATTTCAGGCCAGAGCGACGAGGTCTGCGTAGTCGGCGCTCCACAGGTCCTCCACGCCGTCCGGGAGGATGAGCACCCGCTCCGGTTCCAGCGCCGCCACCGCACCTTCGTCGTGGGTCACCAGCACGACGGCGCCCGCGTAGCGCCGCAGCGCCGCCAGGATCTCCTCCCGCGAGGCCGGGATCGAGGTTGTTCGTCGGCTCGTCCAGCAGCAGCACGTTGGCGCCGGAGACCACCAGCGTGGCCAGGGCCAGCCGGGTCTTCTCCCCGCCGGACAGCACGCCCGCGGGCTTGTCGACGTCGTCACCGGTGAACAGGAAGGATCCGAGGATCTTGCGCACGTCGACCTCCGGCAGATCCGGGGCGGCCGACTGCAGGTTGGCCAGCACGGTGCGGGCGGTGTCGAGCGTCTCGTGCTCCTGGGCGTAGTAGCCCAGACGAAGGCCGTGACCGGGCTGAACGGCTCCGGTGTCGGCGTCCTCCACCTTGGCCAGCAGCCGCAGCAGCGTCGTCTTCCCAGCGCCGTTCAGCCCCAGGACGACCACCTGGGAACCCTTGTCGATGGCCAGGTCGACGTCGGTGAACACCTCCAGCGATCCGTACGACTTCGACAGGCCCTGCGCGGTCAGCGGCGTCTTGCCGCACGGGGCCGGCTGCGGGAATCGGATCTTGGCGACCCGGTCGGCGGCGCGCTCCGCCTCTAGTCCCGCCATCAGCCGGTCGGCGCGCTTGAACATCGACTGCGCTGCCTTGGCCTTGGTCGCCTTCGCCCGCATCCGCTCGGCCTGGTCGCGCAGCGCCTCGGCCTGCTTCGCCGCGTTGGCCCGTTCCCGGTGACGGCGGCGCTCGTCGGTCTCGCGCTGCTGCAGGTAGGCGCTGCCAGCCCAGGTTGTAGGCGTCGAGCTCGGCCCGGTTGGCGTCGAGGTGGAAGACCCGGTTCACGACCTGTTCCAGCAGCGCAGCGTCGTGGCTGATGACGATCAGGCCGCCGCTGTAGGCCTTCAGGTAGTCGCGCAGCCAGATGATGGAGTCGGCGTCGAGGTGGTTGGTCGGCTCGTCCAGCAGCAGCGTCGTGGCCTGCGGAGAACAGGATCCGGGCCAGCTCCACCCGGCGCCGCTGACCGCCGGACAGCGTGCCCAGCGGCTGCTGCAGTACCCGCTCCGGCAGGCCGAGGCTGGCGGCGATGCGTGGCGGCCTGCGAGTGGCCGCGTAGCCGTCGCGGGCAAGGAACTCGGTCTCGGCGTTCTGGTAGCGGCGCATCGCCTTGTCCCGGGTGGCGGCATCCGCGGAGGCCATCCGCTCGGCCGCCACGCGCAGGCGGCGGTCGATCTCCACCAGATCGCGAGCGCTGAGGATCCGGTCGCGCGCCAGCATGTCGAGGTCGCCGGTGCGCGGGTCCTGCGGCAGGTAGCCGACCTCGCCGCTGCGCGTCACCGTGCCCGCGGCCGCCTGGCCCTCGCCGGCCAGCACCCGGGTCAGCGTGGTCTTGCCGGCGCCGTTGCGACCGACGAGACCGACTCGGTCGCCGGGCCCGACCCGGAAGCTCGTCGGCTGCAGCAGCAGCCGGGCTCCGACCCGCAGTTCCACGCCCTGGGCTGTCAGCACGTGCTCCAGGATGCCTGGCGGTGGCGACCGATCGGAAAACGTGCCGCCGCGCACGCTGCTCGGGCCGACCCGGGCCGCGGCGCTGCAGCGGGATTCAGACGTTGAAGCCCAGCGCCCGCAGCATCTCGCGGCCGTCGTCGGTGATCTTGTCCGGGCCCCACGGCGGCATCCAGACCCAGTTGATGGCGAAGTCGGCCACCGCCGCCGTCCAGCGCGGCCCGGGTCTGATCCTCGATGACGTCGGTCAGCGGGCAGGCCGCCGATGTCAGCGTCATGTCCAGCACGGCCGTGTTGGCGTCGTCGATGTGGACCCCGTAGACCAGGCCGAGGTCGACCACGTTGATGCCCAGCTCCGGGTCAACCACGTCGCGCAGCCGCTCCAGGACGTCAGCCGCGGCCGGGCCGCTGATCGGGAATGCCGTCCTCGGACAGCGTCTCGCGTCTCGCACGGCGTCGGTCATGCGTCCTCCCGTTCCTCGACGGGCGCGCCCAGCGACTGGGCGATCGCGTCCTGCAGGCCATCCATCCCAGCAGCGCGCACTTCACTCGTGCGGGGTACTGCGCCACCCCGGCGAACGCCACCGCGTCCCCGAGCACGTCCTCGTCCGGCGTCACCGAGCCCCGGCCGTGCATCAGTGCCAGGAACGCCTCGTGCTGCTGCGCAGCTCGACTGAGCCGCTCCCCGGTCGCCAGTTCGGCCAGCACGCTGACCGATGCCTGGGAGATCGAGCAGCCGGCGCCGTCGTAGCTGATGTCCTCGCAGCACGGGATCCGGGCCCTCGCCCAGTGCCACCCGCAGCGTGATCTCGTCGCCGCAGGTCGGGATTGACGTGATGAACCTCGGCGTCGATACGGCTCCCGCAGCCCCTTGCCGTGCGGAGTTGCGGTAGTGGTCCAGGATGATCTCCTGGTACAGCGCACTCCAATCGCATCGTCATCACCGGACTCCGAAGAAGTGCTGCACCCGCTCGATGCCCGCAAGCAGCGCATCGATGTCGTCGGTGTCGTTGTAGAGGTACATCGAGGCGCGCGTCGTGGCCGGGACGCCGAAGCGGCGGCATGTCGGCCAGGCGCAATGGTGGCCGACGCGCACGGCGATGCCCTCGTCGTCGAGGACCTGCCCGACGTCGTGCGGGTGCAGGCCGTCGAGCGCGAAGGAGATTGCGGCGCCCCGATCGACCGCGTCGGCCGGCCCGATGATCCGCACCCCGGGCAGCGCCTGCAGTCCGGCCAGCGCGTAGGCCGTCAGCCGCTCCTCGTGGGCGTGCACCGCGTCCATCCCGAGGGCCTCGAGGTATCGCACCGCCGCCGCGGTCCCGACCGCCTGCGCCGTCATCGGCACCCCGGCTTCGAAGCGCTGAGGCGGGTCGGCGAAGGTGCTGGCCTCCATGCGGACGGTGCCGATCATCGAGCCGCCGGTGATGAAGGGCGGCATCGTCGCCAGCAGCCCCGGCCGCGCCCACAGGAATCCGATGCCGGTCGGCCCCAGCATCTTGTGGCCGCTCCAGGCGACGAAGTCGGCGCCGGTCTCCGGCAGCGACATCGGCAGGTGCGGCACGCTCTGGCAGGCGTCCAGCAGCACCATCGCGCCCACCGCGCGGGCGCGCGCGACCAACGGCGCCGGGTCGTTGATGGTGCCGAGGATGTTCGACTGGTGCACGAACGCCACGACCCGCGTGCGCTCGTTGATCACCTCACCCGAGTCAGGTCGAGCCGACCGTCGTCGGTGATGCCGAACCAGCGCAGCACCGCGCCGGTCTTGTCGCACAACTCCTGCCAGGGCACCAGATTGGCGTGGTGCTCCATCTCGGTGACGACGATCTCGTCGCCCTCCCGCAGCACGAACGCCTCCGCGCCGTCCGGCAGCGCCGCGCCGCGGGCGGCCTTCAGCGTCGCATTCAGGAAGGTGTAGGCGACCAGGTTGATCGACTCGGTGGCGTTGCGGGTGAAGACGAGATCCTCCGGTCGGCCCCCGACGAATCCGGAGATGACCGACCTGGCCCCCTCGAAGGCCTCGGTGGCCTCCTCGGCCAGCTGGTGGGCGCCCCGATGCACGGCGGCGTTGGAGGTCTCGTAGAAGGCGCGCTCGGCGTCCAGCACCGCGTACGGCTTCTGGGACGTGGCGGCCGAATCCAGGTACACCAGCCGCTTCCCGCCGCGCACCTCGCGCTTCAGGATCGGGAAGTCGGCCCGGATGGCCGCCACGTCCAAGGTCATGCCGAGGCCCCCGCGCCCGCGTAGCGCTCGTAGCCGGACTCCTCCAGCTCCTCGGCCAGCTCGGGGCCGCCCTCGGCCACGATGCGGCCGCCGGCGAAGACGTGCACGAAGTCGGGCCGCACGTAGCGCAGGATGCGGGTGTAGTGGGTGATGACCAGCATGCCGGTCTCACCCGTGGCGCGGACCCGGTTGATGCCCTCGGAGACCACCTTCAGCGCATCCACGTCGAGGCCGGAGTCGGTCTCGTCGAGGATGGCGATCTTCGGCTGCAGCAGCTCCAGCTGCAGGATCTCGTGCCGCTTCTTCTCCCCGCCGGAGAAGCCCTCGTTGATGTTGCGCTGGGCGAAGGCCGGATCGATCGCCAGGCCCTCCATGGCTGCGCGCATCTCCTTCATCCACAGCCGCAGTTTGGGGGCCTCGCCGCGGATCGCGGTGGCCGACGTGCGCAGGAAGTTCGACACCGACACTCCCGGCACCTCCACCGGGTACTGCATCGCCAGGAACAATCCAGCCCTAGCCCGCTCGTCCACCGACATCTGCGAGCAGGTCCTCCCCGTCGAGAGTGACGCTGCCGCCGGTGATCGTGTACTTCGGATGGCCGGCCACGGCGTAGGCCAGGGTCGACTTCCCCGAGCCGTTGGGGCCCATCAGGGCATGGGTCTCGCCGGCGCGCACGGTCAAGTCGACGCCGCGCAGGATCTCGCGATCCTCGCCGTCGGCCTCGACCGTGACGTGCAAACCCTTGATCTCCAGGACGCTCATCGTTCTCCTTCTCAGTTCTCGTCAGGCCAACGTCACGGCAACCGTGCCGTCCTCGGCCACCGTGGTCGGGTAGGTCGGCACCGGCTCCCAGGCCGGCGGTCCGGACGGTTCGCCGGTCCGCAGGTCGAACCTGCTGCCGTGCAGCCAGCACTCGATGGCGCCGTCGGCGACGTCGCCGGCGGACAGCGACACCTCCGCGTGGCTGCACACGTCGGACAGCGCGAACACCTGCTCGCCCTGCCGCACCAGGACGATGTCCTCGCCAGCTACTTGCACCAGATGCGGCTTGGCCTCCGACAGCTCGCTGAGCCGGCAGACCGGCTGGGCGGCGCTCACGCCTCGTCCTGCGGGACCGGGGCGAAGATCTCCGCGTACTGCTCCATGACGGAGTGATCCTCACCCGCGCTGAGGGTGGCCAGTTCGGCATCGATGGCCTGCAGCACCTCCGAGCGGATCTGCTCCGATGCGATGCGCCGCACCACATCGGCGAAGAATCCGCGGACCACCAGGCGCCGGGCGACCGCCGGCGGCACGCCGCGAGCCTGCAGGTAGAACAACTGGTCGTCATCGAAGCGACCAGTCGCTGAGGCATGGCCGGCACCCACCACGTCGCCGGTCTCGATCTCCAGGTTCGGCACCGAATCGGCCCGCGCGCCATCGGTGAGCAGCAGGTTGCGGTTCAGTTCGTAGGTATCGGTCCCCACCGCCTCGGGGCGGATGACCACGTCCCCGATCCATACCGCGCGGGCGCCGTCTCCGGCAAGGGCCCCCTTGTAGGCGACGTTGCTGCGGCAGTGCGGCTCGGCGTGATCGACCAGGATGCGGTGCTCGATGTGCTGGCCGGCCTCGGCGAGGTAGGCGCCGATGAGTTCGGCATCCCCGCCCGGGCCGTCGTAGTCGACGGTTTGCACCAGTCGAACCGCGCCTCCGTTCAGCGTGGCCACGATCCCTCGCACCACAGCGTCGCGGCCCACCCGGACCGCCAGGTGACCGCCGTGGACGGCGTCGTCGGCCCAGTTCTGCACCGACACGAAATCCACGTGCGCGCCATCGCCGGCCACCACCGACACATGGCTGCCGTAGGTGGCGCTGCCGGAGTGCTCGACCACGACCGTGGCGCGGGCGTTGGTCCCCACCTCCACCAGCAGGCTGCCCCAGGCGACCTGCTCGGCGTCGGTGCCGTGCAGCCGCAGGACCACCGGCTCGGCCACGTCGGCGTCGGCGGGCACCGACACCAGCGTGCGCTCGGCGGCATGCGCGGCGGCCAGCACCGCCACTCGGTCCACCGGCGCGCTCGCGGCCCGCGCCTGCGCCGCGGCGGCGTCGAGGGTCTCGACCGTGACGCCGGCCGGCACATCCGCCGACCAGGTGAGGCGTCCGTCGCCGGGGGCATCGTCGAAGAGCCGCTTGAAGCGCGTCTTCGGCGTGAACCGCCATGCCTCCTCGCGCCCAGACGGTTCCGGGAAATCCGCGATATCGAAGGATCGTTTGGTGACCAGGTGCTGCGTGGTCACCGGGTTGTGGGAAACCCCCATGTCAGCCGACCGCCCCTTCCATCTGCAGTTCGATGAGCCGGTTGAGCTCCAGCGCGTACTCCATCGGCAGCTCCCGCGCGATGGGCTCGATGAACCCGCGCACGATCATCGCCATCGCCTCGTCCTCGGGCACCCCGCGGCTCATCAGGTAGAACAACTGGTCCTCGCTGACCTTGCTCACCGTCGCCTCGTGGCCCATCGACACGTCGTCCTCGCGCACGTCCACGTAGGGATAGGTGTCGGATCGGGAGACGCTGTCCACCAGCAGCGCGTCGCAGCGGACGGTGCTGGCCGAGTGGTGGGCGCCCTTCTGGATCTGCACCAGTCCCCGGTAGGAGGACCGACCGCCACCGCGCGCCACCGACTTGCTGATGATCGAGCTGGAGGTGTGCGGCGCGGCGTGCACCATCTTGGAGCCGGCGTCCTGATGCTGATCCGGACCGGCGAACGCGATCGACAGCGTCTCGCCCTTGGCGTGGGGCCCCATCAGCCAGACGGCCGGGTACTTCATGGTCACCTTGGAGCCGAGGTTGCCGTCGATCCACTCCATCGTGGCGCCCTCGTGGGCGAAGGCGCGCTTGGTGACCAGGTTGTACACGTTGGTCGACCAGTTCTGGATGGTCGTGTAGCGGCAGCGGGCGCCCTTCTTCACGACGATCTCCACCACTGCAGAGTGCAGTGAGTCGGTGGAGTAGATCGGGGCGGTGCAGCCCTCGACGTAGTGCACGTAGGCGTCCTCATCCACGATGATCAGGGTCCGCTCGAACTGGCCCATGTTCTCGGTGTTGATGCGGAAGTAGGCCTGCAGCGGAATCTCTACATGCACACCCTTGGGCACGTAGATGAAGGATCCGCCGGACCACACTGCGGTGTTGAGCGCCGCGAACTTGTTGTCCCCGGCCGGGATGACCGAGGTGAAGTACTCCTTGAAGAGGTCCTCGTGCTCCTTCAACCCGGTATCGGTGTCGAGGAAGATGACGCCCTGCTCCTCGAGGTCCTCACGGATCTTGTGGTAGACCACCTCGGACTCGTACTGGGCGGCGACGCCGGCGACGAGGCGCTGCTTCTCCGCTTCCGGGATGCCGAGCCGGTCATAGGTGTTCTTGATGTCCGCCGGCAGGTCCTCCCAACTGGCGGCCTGCTTCTCGGTGGAGCGGACGAAGTACTTGATGGTGTCGAAGTCGATGCCGGTCAGATCGGCGCCCCAGGTCGGCATCGGCTGCTTCTGAAAGAGCCGCAGCCCCTTCAGCCGCAGATTCAGCATCCACTCGGGCTCGTTCTTCAGCGCGCTGATCTCGCGCACGACGGCCTCCGACAGGCCTCGCTTGGCGATGGCGCCCGCTGCATCGGAGTCGTGCCAGCCGTACTCATAGTTGCCGAGGCCCTCGAGCTGATCAGTCGATGTGCTCATCGTGCCGCCTTCCTGGTGGTGGGAGTCGCAGGTGTTTCGGGTGCGATCGCGGTGGTGCAGACGCCGTCGCCGTGCGCGATGGTCGCCAATCGAATGACGTTGCGGCCCAGAATCCGACCGATGGCTTCGGTCTCCGCCTCGCACAGTTGCGGGAACTCTTCGGCGACGTGGCCGACCGGGCAATGGTGCTGGCACAGCTGGGCAGGCTGGTCGGCGGCCCCCTGGACGGCGGAGGCCGCATAGCCGTCGGCCGTCATCCGCTGGGCCAGACTCGCAAGGTCGCTGCCGCGGTACCGCGACACCATCGTGGCCGCCCGGGCCTGAGCGAACGCCTCGATCTGCCCGTCGCCTCCGTGCTCGGCCATGAAGCGCAGCGCCGCGACCGCGAGGTCGTCGTAGGCCTTGTCGAACACGTCCCGTCCCGCCTCGGTGAGGTAGTAGACCCTCGGGGGCCTGCCCCTGCCGCGCGCGGGTGCCGGGCCGTACGGCGCCCGCTCGCCGGACTCGATGAGTCCGTCCGCCGCCAGTTGGTCGAGGTGCCGGCGCACGGCCTGCGCCGTCAGCCCGAGCCGCTCAGCGAGGGCCGGCGCAGTCGTCGGCCCCTCCTGGAGCAGCACGCGGGCCACCCGGGCGCCACCTTCGGTGACACCCGCGGTCCCAGACGCCTCGATTTGCACAACACCATTGTTGCGGAAATACCTGCAGATGCAAGACGCCGGGGTCGGGGTCGGGCGCGCGCCGCTTGCCCCTGGCGCAGGTCCTGGAACCTGCCCTCGGCCTGGTACCCGCCGGTAGCGGGGTGGGCACCCGCGCGGCGCGCGGCGCATCCGGCTGCGGGGCGGTCCTGCACCCGATTCGGGGGTTCGCACCCTCCGCGGGGGCGGAATCGGTCGGTGTGGGGGCCAGGTCTGCACCCGATTCGGGGGTTTGCACCCGCCGCGGGGGCGGAACCTGCCGGATCGGGGCTCGCAGCCACCGTCCGGGGTGCAAACCCCGATGCCGGGTGCGCAGTTGCCGCCCCTGAGTCGCTCTGAGCATCCATCCCGGGCGCAAACCCCCGCAACGGGTGCACAGTCGCTTCACCGGGTGCCCGCAATCCCCGACCCGGGCGCAACACCCCCGCAAGGGGTGCCATCAACCCGGCGCCGACCCTCAGCCCGCTTGCGAGCGCGCCTCGTCGATGACGGAGTAGATGTTGCTGCCGGAGACACCGGTGGACACGGTGATGTGCACGTGGTCCATATGGTTGGACGTCCAGTCCCCGCGGTCGGACATCTGCCGCCACTGGTCGACCGGGACGATGGGGTCCCGGCCCACCCCCCAGATCTTCTGGTCCCAGATGATGTACATCACGCCGTACTCGTCGGCATGCTCCATGAAGTAGGCGGCGATCTCGTCGCCGACGGCTGCGCCCGCCTCCGACCTGCCAGCATCGGGCACCATGACGTCCACCGCCCGCCCGGTGGGGTGATCCGGGTAGGCATCGACGGGACGATACCCGCCGACATCCTCGATCTGCGGCCACTCCTGCCGCACGGTCCGCATCAGCCACACCGCATCGCGGGTGAGCTGGGATTCTCCCCAGCCGCTCGGCTGGCACAGCGGCGTGTCGGCATCGCCGCAGATCCGCTGCACCTCAGCCGCCCCGTCCGTTCCGGTGATGCCGCCCTCCTCGAGGGCAGCCTGGATCCCCGCCACCTGATCCGCGGCGGTCTCGTACTGCTCCTGAGCCGTCAGAGCCGCGGCCTCCGCCTGCGCAAGTCGTTTCCCGGCCGCCTGCTGCTGCGCGGCGAGCTCATCAACTGTGGCAACTGCGGCGTCCCAAACGGAGTCCTGCCGCTCGGCGAGCAGCGTCGACAACGATGCCCGGCGCAGGGCATCGGTGGGCCCATCGGCATCCAGGAAGCTCGCGATGAGCGTCCACTCGCTCGGCCCGGAGGTGTACGCCTGCCGCACCAGGTTGCCCAGGTCGCGGCGCGCATCCTGTCCAGCGAGCACCGCAGCACCGTGAGCCTTCGCCAGGGCCTCCTGCTCGGCGCGGGCAGCGACCTGCTCCGACAGCGCTGCTTCCCGGGCAGATGCCGCCTGCGCCAGCCGGGCCTGGGCCCGCTCCAGCTCGGCACGGGCCAGGCGTGCGACTCGGGTGCGCTCGGCGTCCAGCCGCGCCGCTGCCTCCGCCTCGGCCTCGGACAGTGCCTCCGGATCCTCGTCGGTGTCGGGTTCCGCCGAGCCATCCGCACCTGGCGCCCGGAAGGGCTCGGGCGACTCGATCTCGTACGGATCGGGCAAGCCTTCCTCATACGGGTCGCCCGGCGCGGGGTCGGCCAGCTCAGGCTCGGTCGGCTCCGGGTCGGTCTGCGCAGGCTCGACCGGGTCCGGTTCGGTTTGTGCAGGCGTGGCGGGGTCCTCTGACTCCACTGCCGCCGCAGGCAGGACCCCGAGGCACACCGCCATCACCAGCGCGGCCGCAGCCGTGCCCGCCCGTACAGTTCCCACGCATAACCCCCGCTACCGTGCACTTCGACCATGCACACCATTCCTATTGTGCCGCGACTTGTGCCGCGACCCAGCGGCCCACAAGACCCGTCTTGGGAAGACCTAGCATTGACGCATGAGCGAATGCGTCGTGGTCGCCGAGTCCATCGGCAAGCGCTACGGCGACATCGTTGCGGTGGACGACGTCTCACTGTGCATCCCGGCCGCCCGGATCACGGCGGTGCTGGGCCCGAACGGCGCCGGCAAGACGACGTCGTTGGAGATCTGCGAGGGATTCCGCTCCCCTGATTCGGGGCGTGTGCGGGTCTTCGGTCGGGATCCTTCGCGCTTCACCTCCAGGCAGCGGGCACGGGTGGGCATCATGCTGCAGTCCGGCGGGGTGTGGTCGATGGCGCGGCCGGCCGAGACGATCCGGCACGTCGCATCCTTCTACGCCGACCCGCGGGATCCGTCGGAGCTGCTCGAGCGGCTGTCACTGGCGCGTGTGGCACGCACCCCCTATCGACGCCTGTCGGGGGGCGAGCAGCAGCGCGTGAAACTCGCCTGCGCACTTGTCGGCCGACCAGACCTGCTGTTCCTGGACGAGCCCACCGCCGGCCTGGACCCGCACGCCCGCCGAGCCGTGTGGGAGCTGGTTGTCGAGGAGCGCGATCGCGGCGCGGCCGTCGTGCTGAGCACCCACCTGATGGACGAGGCGGAGCGCCTCGCCGACCGCATCGTGATCGTGCACCGTGGTCGCGTCGTCGGTGAGGGCAGTCCAGCCGAACTCACCGCCGCCGAGCATTCCGATCAGGTCATCCTCGCCCCCGGCGTGCGGGTGGACACCGATGATCTCGCCACGGCGCTGCCGGCCGGCTCCACCGTCGAGGAACTGCAGCCCGGCAGGTACGCCATCCGCGCCCCGGTCTCGCCGACCGTCCTGGCCGCGGTGAGCGCCTGGTGCGCCGACCGGGACATTCCCCAGCACGCGATCAGTATCGAGCGGCGATCCCTGGAGGACGTGTTCCTCTCACTCACCGAGGGAGCAGCATGAGCCTGGCAGCCCCGCCCGCGCCCTCCCGTGCCGCCGTGGTGGCACGTCAGGCGCTGTTCGACCTGCGGCTGCTGCTGCGCAACGGCGAACAGCTGCTGCTGACGATCCTGATCCCGGTGGTCCTGCTGATCGGGCTGGGGCGGACATCACTGGTCTCGGTGGGCGACACGACCGCCGCTCGCATCGACGTGGTGGTTCCCGGCATCCTCGCCCTGGCGATCATGTCGACCGCCTTCACCTCGCTGGCGATCGCCACCGGTTTCGACCGCAGGTCCGGCGTGCTGAAGTTCCTCGGCGCGACTCCGCTGATGCGCTCCGGCCTGGTCTGGTCACGCGTGCTCGCGGTGTTCGCGATGGTCGCAGTACAACTGCTGGTGCTGCTTCCGCTGGCCTTCGCCCTCGGGTGGCAACCCGCGGGCTCAGTGCCGCTGGCCCTGGCCCTGGCAGTCCTGGGCTGTGTCGCCTTCGCCACACTAGGGGTCGCCCTGGCTGGCGTCCTGCGCGCCGAGGCGACCCTGGCCGCCGCCAACGGGATCTACCTGCTCCTCCTCCTCGGTGGCGGTGTGGTCATCCCACTGTCCGTGCTGCCCGACCCGGTCGCTGCGGTAGCGGCCCTGCTCCCCTCCGGCGCTCTCGGCGAAGGCCTGCGCCTGGTGCTCATCGACGGATCGGTGCCTGCCGAGTCCTTCGTGGTCCTGAGCGCGTGGGCAGCGATCGGCGGGACAATCGCCTCCCGCACCTTCCGCTGGGAGTAGCGCCGACCACATGCATCCAAGACCAGCCTTCGGCGCGAATACCGGGTGTGAGCACAGTTGCGACGAGGGCCATTCACCTGCGGGGGGCACCCCCAAGTGGCATGGCCGCGGTACCCTCTGCACGCTGGACAGTGGGCGAGACCTGGGAAGGGGGGCACGTGGCTCCTCGGCAACGCGCAGCCGTAGACATTGATGAGTCGACCAGCGTCGACCCTGCGATCGAGGAACTCCAACAGCGCTTCTCCGACGGCGACGAGACCGCTCTGGCCGAGGCGTACGGACGCTGGGCCCGGCTGGTGCGCACCATCGCGCTGCGATCCCTCGGCGGTGACGACGATGCAGCCGATGACATCACCCAGGCCGTCTTCGTGTCGGCGTGGCGATCACGGCACACCTACCGGCCGGATCAGGGCAGCCTCTCCGGCTGGTTGATCGCCATCACGAGGCGGCGCATCGCCGACTTGCACGCGTCCAACGCTCGCCAACGGCGAATCCTCGACCAGGCCACGCAGTACGCCGAGACCAACCCGGTGGACTCGCCGGTAGATGCGGTGACCGACCGCGTCCTCATCGCAGACGAGATCGCCAACCTTGGCCAGCCCCAGCGCCGGATCATGGAACTGGCGTTCTACCAGGACCTCACCCACAACCAGATCGCCAGTTTGACGGGCGTGCCGCTGGGCACGGTCAAGAGCCACATCAGGCGGTCCCTCAACAAACTTCGTCATCGATTGGAGGTGGATCATGCTGCACTGTGACGCAGAGACCCTTGCGCTGGTCGCCCTCGGCGACCCACTGGACGACGATGAGCGGCGCCACCTCGGGGTATGCGCCAGGTGCCAGTCTGAGCTCGACCAGAACCGAGCCGTGGTGACGACCGGTCGGCGCGTGGAGCCAGCCGACGCTCCGCAGGAACCCCCGGCAGCAGTGTGGGCAGCGGTCTCCAGTGAACTCGGGCTCGCCTCCGATCTGCGCCCTTTCGTCCCCGACGCTGATGATCAGGCTGAGCGGGCCGGCGTCATCGCCCTGGCAGAGCGCCGCCAGCAGCGTCAGGCGAACCGCAGGCGCACGACCCGGTTCGCCGCCGCGGCCTCCGTGGTCGGCGTCGCTCTGGGCGCGCTCGGGGCCACCGCACTGACCAGCGAGCCCGCGGGAACGGTGATCGCGCAGTCCGAGCTCACCGCCGTGCCCATCGATGCCGGCGGATCACTCCTGACTCCTGCCAACGCCACCGGAACGACGCGGATTGTGGACAGCGACGGGCAGGACTACGCCGAGGTCGATGCCCGCGGCCTGCCTGATGTCGATGGCTACTACGAAGTCTGGCTGATCAGGTCCGACCTGTCCGGGATGCTCTCGCTGGGCGCCCTGACCGCCGGATCGCAGGGCCGTTTCGCGATACCTGCGGGAACCGATCTGACCGAGTTCACGATTGTCGATGTCTCGGTGGAGTCCCTGGACGGCGATCCCACGCACTCCAAGCAGAGCCTGCTCCGCGGGACCATCCAGGCCTAAGATCGGCGGCCCTCCGCACCCGATGTAGCATCACATGGCAGCCAAATGGTGCATTTCGGGCGCGAGGGGGCAAACATGGCGGGCCAGGAGCCGGACCAGACAGGCGGCGACATCGAGGACTGGCAACTCGTGGACAAGGTCGTCCCGCATGACTCCATCCCGACGCGGTCAGGGGCGCTGCACAGCCCGGCAGTGCGCATCGGTGCCGCGGCACTCCTCTTGTTCGGCACCGCCGCTGCCGCAACTGCGGTCGCCCCTCCGCGCGCAACGGTGCCCACACCGTTGGCCGTGGACCGCGGGACGGCGGTCGCTGCCACATCAGGCGCAGCGGCTACCCTCGAGCCTGCTCGAGTCCCCCGACCACTGATCGCAGTAACAGCGACGGCCGAAAAGGGCTCGCCGTCGGCCACTGCCTCGGCAGCGCTGCGCCTTGGTCCGGCCCAGCGTTGGCCGGGGTCGCTGACCACACGCTCGGCGGCGCTCGTCGATACCCCCTCCTCGCCGTCGGCCGCGACCCGCCGCCCGGTCAGCGACAGCCGCCCGGCACGCGACAGTCGCCCGGCACCGACATCCCCCGCAACGCCAGGTCCCGCCGCGGATGCACCGGTAACTCCCCCCTCAGTGCCCCTCGCCCCGGCAGCACCGTCCCCCACTCCCCCGCAGACCGACAGCGCCGTACCGCCACCCGCACCCGTTGCACCACCCGCGCCCGTCGCACCACCCGCCGCACCTGCGGCACCTGCAGTTGCCAGGCCTCCGGCACCGCCAGCACCTGTGCGGCCGGCGCCAGCGGCACCCGCAACGGCACCCGTGGTTCGGCCGGTTCAGCAGCCGGAACCGCCGCGGACGCAGATGCAGAAGCCGCAGCAGCACGCCACTACCGTCCAACGGGCGGTCGAACGCATCACTGCCGCGACCCGCGGACAGGATCGGGGCCGGGAGGACCGGGACGACCGGGACGACCGCCGCGACCGGGACGACGATCGCGACCGGGACGCCGGGGACGATCGCCGCGACCGGGACGACGATCGCGACCGGGACGACCGCCGCGACCGGGACTAGCCTGGGCCGCGTCTCGGCCGTCCGCGCGCGACAGGTGCGGTCCTGGTCGCTACCGTCGGCTCATGTCGCCAACCCGGGCTGGGCGCTCGCCCGACAGCACCCGCGGACACCGGGTGGCACTGATCGGCCTCGCCGTAGCGATCACCGTGGCCGCCGGCCTCACGGCCGTCATGGCGACGCAGTCGCAGCTTCTGTCCGGTTTCGACGAGGCGATCGTCTCCTTCACCCGTGACTGGGCCGATCCGCTGGAGTGGCCGGTCACCCTCACGCATGAGATCGCGAACAAGACCGGGGTCATCTGGTCGTCCTTCATCGCCGGACTCTTCGCACTGTTCCTCTTGGCACGGCGACGCTGGGCGGCCGGCGCATTCCTGCTCGCCTCCGCCTTCCTCGGCGGTCTGATCGGCCTCGCCTTCAAGGAACTCGTCGCCCGCCAGCGCCCTCCCGGCGCGCAGCGGTACGAAGAGGTCCTCACCGACTCCTTCCCGTCCGGGCACACCATGGTCGGGATCTACCTGTACCTGGCCACCGGCCTGATCGTCCTGCGCATCGGACAGGCCAACAACCGGCGCTGGATGGTCATCCTGGGCTGGACCCTCATCGCCTTCGGGCCACTACTCGGGCTGACGCGCATCATCGTCGGCGCGCACTGGCCGACCGACGTCATCGGCGGCTGGGCCTTCGGTTCGGCAGTCGTGCTGGCCTGCGCGCTGGTCCTCTGGGATCCGTTGGGCAGGGACTGGATCTCCCGGCGAACACGCGCTCCTGCCAGCGGGTCGCACCAGGAGTGAGGGCGGCGCGTTACCGTGTCGCCCATGAACGTACGCACGGTGCAGGCCAACGGCATCGAGGTCGCCTACGAGACCTTCGGCAACCCCGAGGACCCGCCGATCTTGCTGATCATGGGGCTGGGCACGCAGATGATCGCGTGGCCGGACCCGTTGTGCCGGGACCTCGCCGAGCGCGGCTACTTCATCGTGCGCTACGACAACCGCGACGTGGGACTGTCGACGCACCTGCGCGAGGTCAAGGCGCCGTCGGTCCTCGACGTCGTGCTGCGGCGAGCGCAGCCGCCGTACACCTTGGCGGACATGGCTGCCGACGCGATCGGCCTCATGGACGCGCTGGGCCTGGACGATGCCCATGTGGTCGGGGCATCGATGGGCGGATTCATCGCCCAGACGGTTGCGCTGCAGTATCCCGACCGGCTGCGCAGCCTCACGCTCATGATGACCTCCACAGGTTCGCTGCTCGTCGGCTATCCCAAGCCGTCGCTGTTCGCACGACTCACCAGACGGCGCGTGGCCGCCGACCGCACCGAGGTCCAGGCCAATGCGCTGGAGACGTTCCGAATTATCGGATCCCGGGGCTACGCCTTCGATGAGGAGTACCTCAGCGATCTCGCGGGGCGCGCCTACGATCGCGCCTACGACCCCGGCGGCTACCTGCGTCAACTGGCCGCCATCGCAGCGCAGCCGAACCGGACATCGGGACTGCGCCGGATCGCTGCACCGACGCTGGTCATCCACGGGCTGCACGACCCACTGGTGGCTCCCTCGGGCGGACTCGCGGCAGCCCGGAACCTGCGCAACGCCAAGTTCGTGGGCTATTCGGGCATGGGCCACGACCTGCCTCGGGCGCTCTGGCCGGAGTTCGTCTCGGAGATCACGGCGCTGGCAGCACGGGCCGACGCCGATGCGGAACCGTCCCCGGACGTCCCGTCATAGGCCCGCCATCCTCCTGACGTGGGCGGCGAAGGCCTCCGGGTCGGCAACCGTCAGCGTCAGCCCTGGGTGACGGACCGCGCCGAACGGCTCGATGCCCGCCACCGGCTCACGCAGCAGCAGGCAGACGCCGCCCCGAGTCGTGCTGCCGAAAGTCAGGCCGCTGTCGGTACGCGAAAGCCGGGCGCCGATCGCTTTGACCGCCAAGTAGGGACCGGACGGGCAGACGTCGGCGATATTGCCCGCCCCGATCGACACTCGCCAGTGCCCGAAACGGGCCAGCACGCGATCCTCATCGACATCGACCCACGCGGTCGAGGGCCGCACGCCGAGCAGGGCCAGCAGCGGCCGGTAGCGGGCGTCGAAATGGAACGGATACCGGGTCGCGGTCATCGGGCACCTCCGACAGCAGCATGACACCCGTCGGCGCCTGCGAGAGCATGGCCTCGTGGGCGCAGAAGTGTGGCATCGCGTTGCCGAGGCGGGCGAGCCTGCGGAGGGCAGAGTCCGCACTGTCATGGCCGGCGACACCGCGGTATGCCTGACCCGCTACCAGGGCCGCGTCGGAGCGCTCGACAACCGCTGCCCCCATCAGGGCGGGCCGCTCGGCGAGGGCTCGATCGAGAAGGGGCTGCTGCGCTGCCCATGGCACGGGTACGACTACGACCCCGTCACCGGCGAGCCCCCGCCCCCGTTCACCGACCGACCGGATTCGTACGCCGTGCAGGACGAGGCCGACGGCGTCTACGTGGCGGTGCCGCAGCGAGCCGAGGTGCAGCGGACGGTCTCCGACGTGCTGGTCGCCACCATGAGCGCCTGGGGCGTGCGACATGTATTCGGCATGGTCGGCCATTCCAACCTGGGCTTCGCCGAGGCGCTGCACCGGGCCGAGGATGCCGGCGCGCTGCGCTACGTCGGCATCCGCCACGAGGGCGCCGCATCGTTCGCGGCCTCCGCCTACGGCAAGCTGACCGGGCGTGTCGCCGCCTGCTTCGCCATCGCCGGGCCCGGCTCCACGAACCTGATGACCGGCCTCTACGACGCCCGCTGTGATGGCGCACCCGTTGTGGCGATCTCCGGGCAGGTGCCGAGCAAGGCGCTGGGGCAGGGCGCCTTCCAGGACCTCGATCTGCGGGCAGCTTTCGCAGATGTGGCGGCCTACTCGGCCACCGTGCTGCCGCAGTCCGATCACGCCGAGTTGATGGCTCGCGCCTGCAAGAACGCGCTGGTCCGCCGCGGCGTCGGACACCTCGTCCTCCCCGACGAGGTGCAGGTACGGCCAAGCGAACAGCCCCCCGCCGCTCCCGAGGGTCGATGGTTGCCCGAGCATCCGCCCCCCACGACGGCGGCGCTGGATCGGGCGCGAGCCGCGCTCGCTGCTGCGCGTCGGCCGGTGTTCGTCCTGGGCAACGGTGCGCGCGCCGGCATCGCAGATGTGGTGGCCCTCGCCGAGGCGGCCGGGGCGCCCATGATCACGACGTTCCGCGCCAAGGGCATCATCGCCGATCACCACCCGTTGGCGGGGGGCGTGCTCGGGCGTTCCGGGACTCCGGTGGCCTCCTGGCTGATGAACGAGGCCGACCTGCTCGTCGTCCTCGGCGCCTCATTCGCCCACCACACCGGGATCACGCCCTACACCCCGACGGTGCAGGTTGATGCCGATCCGATGACTCTGGGTCGATTCCATGCGGTGGAGGTTCCCGTCCTGGGCGACATCGGCCACACCTGTCGAGCGCTGCTGGCCTCAGCGGGCGATGTCGTCCGGGAGGACCAGCGGGCCGATGTCGCAGAACGGTGGCGGATCTGGCGTGATGAGAAGCAGCGGCGCGCGGCGGATGACCGCGGCAACGGGATCGCCTCCGCGGCGATCTTCGCCGCGTTGCAGGACGCCCTCCCGCACGACGCCGTCGTGGCCCTGGATGTCGGGAACAACACCTACTCCTTCGGCCGCTATGTCGAGACTGAGCAGCAGGACATCGTCATGAGCGGTTACCTGGGGTCCATCGGATTCGCCCTGCCTGCGGCCATGGGCGCCTGGGCGGCGGTCCAGGACGACATCGCGGACGGCCGACGGGCCCGCAAGGTCGTATCGGTGAGCGGCGATGGGGGCCTTGGGCAATACCTGGCCGAGGTCTCGACGCTGGTGAAGTACGGCATGGATGTCACCCACGTCGTGCTCAACAACCAACAGCTGGGCAAGATCTCCAAGGAACAGCGGGCCGAGCAGTACCAGGTCTGGCAGACATCGCTGGTCAACCCGGACTTCGCCGCCTACGCCACCTCCTGCGGGGCGCTCGGGCTGCGGGTCGACCGGCGGGAGGAGCTGGCGAGCGCACTGGGCCGAGCCATCGCACACCCCGGGCCTGCGCTGGTGGAGATCGCGGCCGATCCGGAGTTGGTCTAGCGCTGCATGCGGCCGAATCTGCCGCGAAGGCGCATTTCTGTGGCGATGGTCCGCCAGACGCACGCTCAGCCGTCCTGGCATGGCAAAATCCGTGAGGCTTCCCGGCAACTTCGCAGGCCAGACGTGCGCCGCCGGCCATTCGAGACCCGGCGGAGGCGGTACGGACCATCGGGCGGCGGTGACCGGCGCTCGGGCTGTCGCCTCCCGGCGGGCCTGGCCTGCAGCGCTGATGCCTCAGGTCACCACGTCACTGCTCGTCCCAGGAACGGATGCGGCGCATCAGGGTGCGGCTCTTGATCTGCACCTCGGCCATCCGGTTCACGATGTCGTCCAGCGTCTGGATCGCATGCACGATGTGCGGCCCCTTGTTGAGCATGACGCAGTCGGCCCGCTGCCCGGCTGCGGCATCGGTGATCTCGGCGCGCGAGGGTTGACCGGTCTTGGCCAGCGATTCCAGCACCTGCGTGGCCCAGATGGTCGGGATGTGGCCCGCCTCGCACAGCGCGAGGATCTGCCGCGGCACCTCCGAGAGCCGCTCGAAACCCACCTCCACCGCAAGGTCGCCGCGCGCGATCATCACGCCGATCTTCTGGTGGCGCATCCCTTCCAACAGGATCGAAGGGAGGTTCTCGAATCCCTGCCGGGTCTCGATCTTCAGGATCAGTCCGAGGTCGGCACCACCCGCCGCGACCATCGCAGCAAGAATCTGCTGCACATCGTCGGCGTGCCGGATGAAGGACACCGCAACGAGGTCGGCATGTTCGGCGATGAAGGGCAGCAACTGCTCGTCCTCATCGGTCAGGGCCGGCAGCGGCAGGTCGGTGTCGGGCAGGTTGATGCCCTTCTCGGCGCCGAGTCGCTGCCCACCGGGCTTGGTGTGCTCCACGGTGAGCGTGACCTCGTCCGGGGCGACCGTGGCGACCCGCGCCAGGATGGCGCCGTCATCGATCAGGACGGTGTCGCCGACGCGCATGGCGGCGATGGCCTCCGGCAGCGTGCATCCGATACGGGCAACCTCGCCCGGTTCGGGGAGGTCCACCGCAG
The DNA here is from genome assembly GCA_963706835.1 of uncultured Actinomycetota bacterium. GTDB lineage: Bacteria > Actinomycetota > Actinomycetes > S36-B12 > CAVXYG01. Next base: position 151,372 of record CAVPOB010000016.1, on the reverse strand, counting down.
TGAGGTCGCTGGTGAGGACGAGCGCATCTCCGGGGTACAGGGAGAGCCGCTGCGGCACCGGGGGCATGCCGCGAACGGCCGTGGTGTCGTCGTCCGACCAGATGAGCGTTCCGTCGGCGATGAAGGCATTGCGCTCACCCTCGGCCAGGATGCCTCCACTGCTCACCCTCACGACGGTGTAGCGCCGCTTGCGGCCGCGCGCATCAATCAACGCGATCGGGTCGCCGACTGAGCGCCGCGACAACCACGCCGCCGCTACGGGCACCGCCAGAGTGGGGCGCTTCGCCGGCTGCGGGGCATCCGGGGGCTCGGTCGGCGCGGTTTCGTCGGTCAACCAGATCCGGGCCGGTGCGATCACCGCGCCGATGTCGTTGCGGGTCACACGGGCCCGCCCCACCGGCGGTCCATCTGCGATCGGCCCGGTGCGCAGTTTCGGCCCCGGCACGTCCATGGACACCAGCACCGGACGACCCGCTGCAGCGGCGGCCGCGCGGACGTGGGCGGCCATGGCGGCCCACGCCTCGGGGTCGTCGTGAGCACAGTTGATGCGTGCGATGTCCATGCCCGCGGCGACTGCTGCCGCTACGAGTCCCGGGTCGGTGGCGGCCTCGCTGGGCAGGGTGACCATGATGCGGGTCGTGCCGCCCTCCCGCAGCGGGCCCAGGGTCTGCAGGACGTTGTACTCCAGGACTTCATCGCCCTGATCGATGGCCGCATTGATGGCCTCGATGTCCCAGGTGCGCTGCTCGCCGGCCAAGGCACCGACAACGTTGCGCGCCGCGCGGATCTTGGCGCGGACGTCCGCCTCCGTCGTGGCCAGCGACGTGGCGCCGATATCCAACAGGTCATTCTGCAGGTCCCGTAGGTCCCGCCGCCGCAGCGCGGTGTAGTGGACCAGATTGGCCGCACCGAGGCGGTGCTCGGGGGCGACGGCCGCGATCGCCTCCGCCCGGTCCTGCTCGGCGGCATCAATATCGGCGAGCAGTCCGTCGAGCCTCTCGGCCAGTACTTCGAGGGGTTCCACAGCGCCTCCCTGGGCCATGCTGTGCCTCAGCCTAGATCCGAACGCGGCATGGCGCGAGCGCTCGCGAGAGCGGCGCACCCGTTGCTGGGCCGAACCACTACGCCCAACTTCTGCACAACTTTCTTGCCGACCGTGCATCCATCCCGAGCACTGGGGCGGAAGTTATGGGTGTACCGCACATCCTGTTGAAAGGAACACCATGAAGCTCCAGCGAGTTGCCGCGGCCGGCGCGGCCGCCTCCCTGCCCGTCCTGGCGATGGCGCTGCCCGCCAACGCCGCCGATGAGGCCACCGTCTCGGTCCTGCACGGCATCCCGGCCGGCGCCGGAGCCGATGTCGTCGACGTGTACGCCGGCGAGACGCTGCTCATCGACAACTTCACCCCCGGCACGCTGGAGACCCTCGAGGTACCGGCCGGCACCTACGATCTGGCCGTCTACGCCGACGGCGAGGCCCCCGGCAGCGGCACGGCCGTGCTGGAGGCCCCCGGCACCGCCGTTCCGGCCGGCGCCAATGCCACCGTCACGGCCAACCTCACCGAGGCTGGGGATCCGACCCTGAATGTGTTCGTCAACGACACCAGCATGGTCGCCGCGGGTCAGGGTCGGCTGACCGTGCGCCACATCGCAGCGGCTCCGGCCGTCGATGTGCGCGCCAACGGTGACGTGGCCTTCAGCAACCTCACCAACCCGAACGAGGCCACGGCGGATCTGCCCGCCGGCACCTTGTCGGCCGATGTCGTGCTCGCCGGCACGACCACCGTCGCCCTCGGCCCGGCCGATGTCGAGGTGAAGGAAGGCGCCAACACCATCGTGTACGCCTGGGGCTCGGCTGAGGGCGAGAGCCTGGCTCTCGCCGTGCAGGTCATCGAGGGCATGCACAGCGCGCCGTCCGGCGTCCCGGCCGGAGACGGCAGCCTGGCCGGATCCACCGGCAACTCCACGCTCGCCCTGGGCATCGGCGCTGCCGTCCTGCTCGGTGCTGCCATGGCGACCCGCCGCATGGCCGCCACCAAGGCCTGATCGTCCCTTCCCCACCAATCCTGGAGGCCGTGATGCGTCGATTCCTCATCGGGTCGGCCATCGCGGCCTCTCTGGTGTTCACCGGATGCGCGGCGGGGCTTGCTGGCGATCAGCCGTCGAACCCGCCGGTCCCGGTCTCCGAACGAGTCGAGGTCCAGTTCGCCCCACCGCCTGCGAGCCCTGCGACCGGCTCCAGTCCCGACCCCGCAGCCATTCGGGTGGTGCCGCAACCGGTCGATGGCGCCGACCCCGTCCGTGCCGACATCCCCGGGCTGGGCAGCATCGAGGTGCAGCCGGTCGGCGTGACCGCCGATGGCCAGGCCGAGGTCCCGCAGGACGTGTCGCGCGTGGGCTGGTACGAGTTCGGGTCGGCGCCCGGCGACGGCGAGGGCTCCGTCGTGCTGATGGGCCATCGCGACGGCGTCGGCGTCAAGGGCGCATTGTTCGACCTGCCTACCGTCGCGGTGGGTTCCACCATCGTCGTGGCCGACGCCGAGGGCGTTCCCCACACCTACCGCGTGGAACGCAATGAGAGCATCTCCAAGCAGGTCGTCCCACTGGCCGACCTCTTCGAGCGCAGCGGCCCCCCGCGTCTGATCGTGATCTCGTGCGGCGGCGCCTACATCAAGGAGCAGGGCGGGTACCTCGACAACGTGGTCCTCACCGCGGTCCCGGTGTGAGCGTCGCCGGTTCACCCTCCGCGTGTGCCGCCCGAAGCGCACTGGCCGTTGCCTGATCCAGTGGCTTCACCGCTTCCCGCAATGCCACTGCGCTGATCCGATCCGTGCGAGCGGCCACCCAAGCAGCCACCCGCTTCGGATCCCTCCGCCCGGCATCCCGTAGCACCCAGCCAATCGCCTTGCGCACGAAGAACTCGCGGTCTGCCAGCAGTTGATCGGCGTACCGGGCGAAGCGCTCCCAGTCCCCGGCCCCCGCCCTCAGACCCACCAGGTGCGCCAGGATCGCTGCTCGCCGCAACCAGAAGTCCTCGTCCCGCGACCAGCCGTCCAGCACTTCCGTGGTCTTCACCGGATCGTCTGCATCGGCTGCCGCCAACGGCCGCGGCACCAGCAGATCCACCAGGGCCCAGGTACCCGCGTCGCGGATGAGGCTGGTCAGCCAGGGCAGATCGGTTGCGCGGATTACCCGGGCGTGGCGATCCAGCAGCAGCGCCGCCGCCAGCCGCTGGTCGAAGACTCCCGAAGCCCACAACTGCTCTACGAGCCCGATCAGATCGTCGGGGCCCATGGTTCGTCCTGCGGTGCGGATGGCCTTGCGAGCGGCCGGCACCGGGACGCCCCAGTGCTCGGCAGAGGACCGCAGATACCGGCGATGCTGGACTGCCCGCTCCGGGTCGGCCGCCGAACGCAGACCCGCGCGGACCTCATCAGCGACGGCAGCGATGTCCACACCTGCCACGCTATCGATGCTGTTTCCTGGGCTGTGATAGCCCATCGCGGGGGCAGAACGGGTATGCAAGATCACATGGGCGCCGGCCATAGCCATAGTCATGACCGCGGCGGAGGTTTCGAGGCGCCGCAGGGCCTGAAGCGGATCGTCGTGTACGCCCTGGCTCCGCTGGTGGCGCTCACGATCATCGGCATGGTGGTCACCTGGCCGGACCGCGGGGCGCTGCCGGTCATCGAGGTCGGCGACTTCGTCCGGGGCACGGTGCAGACCGTCGAGCCGTGCGACAACGCCGACGAGACCTGCGCGGTGGCAGTAATCAGCATCGATGAGGGCGCGGATGAGGCCTCGACCGTCTCCCTGAATCTCACTGTCGGCCCGACGTCGCCGGAGCTCGATCCCGGCACGCGCGTGTATCTGCAGCCGCTGCCGGAGGGCACCGACCCTGCCTATGCGCTCGCCGACGTGGACCGCACGCTGCCGCTGCTGGTGCTATCGCTGCTGTTCGCGGCTGCGGTGGTGGTGCTGGCGAGATGGAAGGGCGTCAGCGCCCTGATCGGCCTGGCCGCATCCATGCTGATCCTGGCGATCTACGTCTTGCCGGCCCTGCTCGAGGGGCGACCGCCGGTTGTCGTGGCCGCCATCGGCGCCTCGGCGATCGCGATCGTGTCGATGGGTCTGGCGCACGGCTTCAACGTGAGGACCGGGGTCGCCCTGATCGGCACGCTGGTGGCACTCATCATCACGACGCTGTTGGGCGGACTGTTCACCGGCATCATGAACTTCACTGGTGTGGCCACCGACGACGCCGCCTATCTGTACGCCGTTTCGGGCAACGTGCTCGACCTGCGCGGGCTGCTGCTGGCTGGGCTGGTGATCGGCGCCCTCGGTGTGCTGGACGACGTCACGGTCACGCAGGCGGCCACCGTCTGGGAGGTCTACGGCGCCGATGAACGGGTCTCGCTGCGCTCACTGTGGGCTGCGGGAATGCGCGTGGGGCGCGACCACGTGGCCGCCGTCGTCAACACCCTCGTGCTGGCCTATGTCGGTGCCGCCTTGCCGCTGTTCCTCCTCATCACGCTGTCCGATGCGCCCATGCTGCAGTCCATCAACAGCGAAGCGATCGCCGCGGAGATCCTGCGATCGATGGTGGGCGGCCTGGGCATCATCGCCGCCGTTCCCATCACGACCGGACTGGCCGCCGCGCTGCTGGTGGATTCCCGGCGGCGCGCGATCGCGGCCTCCCGCTACGTCAAGCCGTGACCTCGGCGCCCAGCAGGTCGGCCAACTGCGGCACCAGTGCGCGGAAGGCCTGCCCGCGGTGGCTGATCGCGTCCTTCTCCGCAGCCGACATCTGCGCCGTCGTCCGCTGCTCGCCATGGGGCACGAAGATGGGATCGTAGCCGAATCCGTTCCTGCCGCGGCGCTCCCGCAGCAGGGTTCCGGCCAGTTCTCCCTCCACGACTCGCTCCCCGCCCTGCGGCAGCACAGCCGCAGCTGCGCACACGAAGCGGGCCCCGCGGCGCTCGTCCGATACGTCCGACAACTGCCCCAGGACGAGATCGAGATTGGCCTGATCGTCGCCGTGACGGCCCGCCCAGCGCGCAGAGAAGATGCCCGGCATCCCGTTCAGCGCGTCCACACACAGCCCAGAATCATCGGCGACCGCGGGCAGCCCGGTGTGCTCGGCCACCGCCCGCGCTTTCAACAGCGCGTTCGCCGCGAACGTCGTGCCGGTTTCGGCAACATCGGGCAGGTCGGCGAACGCCTCGGTTCCGGCCAATGCGACATCGAGTGCGGCGTCGGCGAGGATGCGTTGCAGCTCGGCGATCTTGCCGGCGTTGCGGGTCGCCAGCACGATGCGGCGCGTCATCGCTGGGACTCCAGCGCCGCCGTCTGCAAGTCCCGCAGCCGCCCGCAGCCGCTGGCTGCCAGGTCGAGCAAACCGTCGAGCAGGGCGCGGTCGAACGGGTCCCCCTCGGCCGTCCCCTGCACCTCGACGTAGCGCCCATCCCCAGTCATCACGACGTTCATGTCGACCTCGGCGGCGACATCATCGTCGTAGTGCAGGTCCAGTCGCGGCTCGCCGGCCACGATGCCGACACTCACGGCCGCCACCGAGTCGGTGAGCACCTGCGCCCGGTCGGGGATCAGACCGCGGCGCTGCCCGGTGGCCACGGCGTCGGCGAGGGCGACGATACGCGCCGGTGATCGCCGCGGTCCGGGTCCCGCCGTCGGCCTGCAGCACATCGCAGTCCACGGCGATGGTGTTCTCACCCAGCTGCCGGTCGTCCACGACCGCCCGCAGCGAGCGTCCGATCAGCCGGCTGATCTCGTGCGTCCTGCCACCGATCCGGCCCCGCACCGACTCCCGGTCGGACCGGGTGTGCGTGGCCCGAGGCAGCATCGCGTATTCGGCGGTGACCCATCCCAATCCGGAATCGCGGCGCCAGCGCGGGACACCCGGTGTGAAGGATGCCGCGCACAGCACACGGGTCCTGCCGAAGCTCACCAGCACCGAGCCTTCGGCGTGGTCCAGCCAGCCTCGCTCGAAGGCGACGGGTCGCAGCTCATCGGCCTGCCGGCCGTCGGATCGCGTCATGGTCCCCCCTAGACCGTCATGCGCAGGCCGGTGCTGGCCAGCGTGATCTCGCCCGGGAAATGCCCATCGGCCTGCTCCCGCGTGAGCTCCCGGTCGTTCCATGGCACCAGATGCGTCAGCACGAGCCGGTCTGCGCCGGCTCGGGCCGCGTGCTCGGCGGCCTGCTGGGCCGTCAGATGCAGGTCGATCGGGTTGTTGGGCCGCCTCCAGGAACGACGCCTCGAACAGCGCGACATCGGCGTCGCGCGCGAGGTCCACGAGGCGGTCGGTGGGCCCGGTGTCCCCGGAATAGGCCAGAACGCGGCCACCAGCCTCGACGCGGATGCCGTATGCCTCCACCGGATGGACCACCCTGGTGGTGCTGACCGTGAAGGGACCGACCGAGAACTGCGGTTCCATGTCCCGGATCTCGAACTCCCCGGTCACGGTCTCATCCCCGCGCAACCCGTAGGCAGCAACCAGTCGACGCCCGGTATCGGAAGGGCCCCACACGGCGACGGGCCCCATGCTGCCGGCGGGCCGATAGCGCAGGGCGACGTAGTAGGAGCACAGGTCGATGAAGTGATCGACGTGCAGGTGGCTGACGAGCACCGCGTCGATGTCGTAGATGTCGACGAAGCGGGCCAGCGAGCCGAGCGAGCCATTGCCCATGTCCAGCAGGATCCGGGTGCCCTCATGCTCCAGCAGGTAGCACGAGGCGGGCGAATCCGGGCCCGGGAAACGATCCGGAACAGCCAACGACGACGAGTTCCACACAGCGAGCGTAGACCAGCGAACGCCCGCGCCACGACCACGGCGGCCCGGCGTGTGACCACCGCAACTGCAGCAGGCGCCGACGATCAGCTGGCCACGCCGCGGGCCGGCTCGACCGTCACGATCTCGGGGCCGAGGAAGCGTCGACCGAGCGCCGCGAACGAGTCCGGATCGCCCGTCGCGAGGAAGTGATGCCGCGGCGGGGGAAGGTCGGGGCCGCGCAGCAGGCCGAACTCCAGCAGCGTCCGGTAGACGTCCTTGCCGGTCTCCTCGGCGCTGCTGACCAGGGTGACGCCCTCGCCCATGACGTAGGAGAGCACGCCGGTCAGCAGCGGATAGTGCGTGCAGCCGAGCACCAGCGTGTCCACATCCGCGGCGACCAGCGGCTTGAGGTAGCTGCGGGCCACCTCCAGCAACTCCGGCCCGCTGGTGATGCCCGCCTCGACGAACTCGACGAACCGCGGGCACGCGGCGCTGTGGATGCGCAGATGCGTGGCCGCGGCGAAGGCGTCGTCGTAGGCGCGGGAGGTGATGGTGGCCCGAGTGCCGATCACGCCGACGCGATCGTTGCGCGTCGCGCGGACCGCGCGTCGCACCGCGGGATAGATGACCTCGACCAGCGGGATGCCGTGGTAGCGCTCCCGGGCATCGCGCAGCACGGCGGCGCTGGCGGAGTTGCAGGCGATGACGAGCATCTTCACCCCCCGCTCGACGAGGTGATCCATGATGTCGAGGGCATAGCCGCGCACCTGTGCGATCGGCTTGGGGCCGTACGGGCCGCGCGCGGTGTCGCCGATGTAGACCAGCGGCTCGTTGGGCAGCTGGTCCAGGATCGCGCGGGCCACCGTGAGGCCGCCGACGCCGGAGTCGAAGATGCCGATCGGTGCGTCTGTCATGGTGGGCGCCAGGCTACCGACCCGCGACGCCGGACACCCCGCTGTCAGCGTCGCGTCGCGGCCGGGGACTGGTTAGGGTGCGCTCACGATCCAGGAGCCCGGACCGCCGGCCGGACCGGGTACTGGCCCGCCCACCGACCTGCCCCGGCTGCCGGCGGGCGTGGTGGACGACGTGATTGCGCGGGCCCGGACGCTCTACAGGCACCTCGTCGGCGGTGGCCTGGCAGACCTGACGCGAACCCCCTCGGAGGTCGTCCTCGACGAGCCGCACACCACGGTGCTGCACTACGTGCCCGCAGACCAGCGTCGACCCGAGGCGCAGCTGCCGGCCCTGCTGGTGCCGCCGGTCAATACCGCGTCGTCGACGATGGATCTGCGGCGCGGCAATTCGCTCGCCGAGCACCTGATGCTGCAGGGACGGCCGACCTACCTGGTCGACTACGGCGAGATCTCCACCCGCCAGCACGCGGAACTGGATCTGAGCACCTGGCTCGATGACATCCTGCCCGCAGCGATCCGGGAGGTCTCGCGCCGCAACGACGCACGGCCGGTGCACCTGGTGGGTTGGTGCCTGGGCGGCATCTTGGCCACGTTCACTGCTGCCGAGCACACCGACCTGCCGATCGCGTCGGTCGCCATGATCGCCTCACCGTGGGACTTCACCGCCCTGGGCAAGTTCGAGCCCATCCGACTGCTGGGCAAGGTGACCGGAGGCACCCTGGAGCACACCGTGTTCCGGGTGACCGGCGGCGTGCCGGGAAGGGTCAACACCCTGGCGTTCAAGCTCGCCGACCCGATCCGGTTGGCGAAGAAGCCCTACTTCCTGGTGAAGAAGTCCGGCAGCCCCGAAGTGCTGGCCCAGATCGAGGCGGTCGACGCCATGATGGACGCGATGGAGGCCTACCCGGGGCGCACGATCCGGCAGATCTACGAGAACTTCATCCGCACCTCCAACCTCCGCGAGGGCACCATGGCGCTGCGGGGCGGGCGGAAGGTGACGCTGGAGGGCCTGGCCGTGCCCGTGTTGAACATCGCCGGCACCGCGGACAACATTTTTGCCCCGAAGGCCGCCACCCATCACCTCGGCACCCTGGTGCCCGAGCATCTGGTCACGCTGCGCGAGGCGCCGGGCGGCCACATGGGTGTGCTCACCGGGCCGCGGGCGGCCACCACGACCTGGCCGATCATCGACGACTTCCTGGCCGGCGCGGAGGGCCGTGGGGGCTGAGCACAAGCAGCCGGGGCTGAGCAAGGCAGCCGGGGCTGAGCGGAGTTCCGCTACGCCCAGAGCTGCCCTTCCAGCGCCGTGCGCGCAGCCGCTTCGTCCTCGGCGTAGGCGCCGGTCGAGAGGTATTTCCAGCCGCCGTCGCAGACGATCAGCGCGATGTCGGCCTCCCGGCCCTCGCCGTGCATCCGATCAGCGATGCTCAGCGCCGCATGCAGGATCGCGCCGGTGGAGATGCCCGCGAAGATGCCCTCCTCGGTGAGCAGCTGCCGCGTGCGGTGCAGGGCATCGCCCGGGCCGACGGAGTACCGCGAGGTCAGCACGGATGGGTCGTAGAGCTCCGGGACGAACCCCTCATCGAGGTTGCGCAGCCCATAGACCAACTCGCCGTACCGCGGCTCGGCGGCAACGATCGCCACGTTCGGCCGATGCTCGCGGAGGAACCGCCCGACCCCCATCAGCGTGCCGGTCGTGCCGAGGCCAGCGACGAAGTGCGTGATCGTGGGCAGATCCGCCAGCAGTTCCGGGCCCGTTGAGCGGTAGTGGGCCAGCACGTTGGCCGGATTGCCGTACTGGTAGAGCATCACCCACTCGGGATGCTCCTGCGACAGCGACTTGGCCACCCGCACGGCCTCGTTGGAGCCGCCGGCGGCGGCGGAGTAGACGATCTGCGCGCCCCACATCCGCAACAGCTGCGTGCGCTCGGCGCTGGTGTTCTCCGGCATGACGCAGATCATGCGGTAGCCCTTCAGAGCCGCCACCATCGCCAGCGAAATGCCCGTGTTGCCGGAGGTCGGCTCCAGCAGGGTGGCGCCGGGCTGCAGCAGCCCGGCGGCCTCGGCATCCTCCACCATCGCAAGTGCGGCGCGGTCCTTCACCGACCCGGTGGGGTTGCGATCCTCCAACTTGGCCCACAGCCGGACCGTAGGAGACGGCGACAGTGCCGGCAGTCCGACCAGGGGGGTGTTGCCCACCGAGTCAAGCAGCGAGTCGTAACGCATGCCGACCCGCGGCTGAATCAGCGCGCGCCGCCGGCGACGGCGGGCAGCACCGTCACGACGTCGCCTTCGTTGATCGGTGTCGCCAGGCCGTCGAGGAACCGGACATCCTCGTCGTTGAGGTACACGTTCACGAACCGGCGCAGCTTGCCCTCATCGAGCAGACGGGCCTGCAGACCGGAGTGCCGCGACTCCAGGTCGTCCAGCAGCTCGGCAAGCGTGCCGCCGGTGCCGGTCACGGCCTTCTCGCCGTCGGTGTAGGTGCGCAGGATCGTCGGGATCCGGACCTCGACTGCCATCGGGGTTCTCCTGAGGGGCTCTGGGACGCCGGACCGGACGACGCCAGCCGCAGCGAGTGGTCATTGCTGTGCAGCACAAGGGTACGCACCGGCGCGGCCCACCGGCGAATCGCCCAGAACGGCCCGTCAGTCCGCCAGCACCTCCACCGGCTCCTCCTCCACCACGGCGTCGATGATGCGGAACGATCGCAATTCGTAGGGTCCCGGATCGCTGCCGGTGGCGCGGGTGGAGATCACGACATAGTGGGCGCCGGGCTCGCTGGCGTACGCCACGTCCGTCGGGGACGGATACGCCTCGGTGGCGGTGTGCGAGTGGTAGATGACGATCGGCTCCTCGTCGCGCGTATCCATCTCGCGGTACAGCCGCAGCAGATCCAGGGAGTCGAACTCGTAGAAGGTGGGCGAGCGGGCCGCGTTCAGCATCGGGATGAAGCGGTCGGGGGCGTCGCTGCCGGCCGGTCCTGCGATAACCCCGCAGGCTTCGTCCGGGTGGTCGCGACGCGCATGGGCGACCATGGCGGTCACCAGGTCGGCACGGATGCGCAGCATGCGACTACGGTAGCCCTCGGCCGATCGGGCAGGAGCGCCTCCACCAGCGTTGCCTGCAGCCACGTCAGCCAGTCATAGACCATGTGAGCCTGGCTGCGCGCTGGCTCCGCGGGGTCGGAATCCTCCTCGATCCCCAGCCGCGTGCCGAGCACGAGCCGGACGTCGTTCAGTGCAGTGAGCCATTCCTGCGCCTCCTCGGCGTCCAGCGGGATTCTTCCGTTGCCGGCCACTCGGCTGAGCGTGGCCCGAGCGCGCCGGGCCCGCTGCGCCCGGCCCTGCCGCAGGTCCAGTTCGGTGAACCTGCGGAAATCTGCGGCCTCTTCCTCGTCGGCGTAGGCATCGGGGAGCAGCCGCAGCATCGCCGGATCTGTCGGGCGCTCCGCGGTCTGGGGTATGTCGATCAACTGCGAGAGCGGGTCCGCCGTCGGGCCCGGCTCATCGGCGGGCTGCAGCCAGTCGGCCAACTCGGTGAGCAGGTCGGCCAACACCTGCCGCTCGGCTTCTGCCAGGCGCAGCTCGACATCGGTCGCGCCGCCTGAGGAATCCCCGTCGCGCCATGCTCAGTCGTCCTTCTGGATCGTCGCCCACAGGCCGTAGGAGTGCATGGCGGCGGCGTCGATCTCCATCTCCTCACGGGTGCCGCTGCTCACCACCGCCCGGCCCTCCTCGTGCACCGCCAGCATCAACTGCTCCGCCTTCTGGCGCGGGTAGTGGAAGTAGGACATGAACACGTAGGTGACGTAGGTCATGAGGTTGATGGGGTCGTTCCAGACGATCGTGATCCAGGGCCGATCCGGACGGACGTCGGAGTCCGCCTGCGCTGCCTCCGCGGGAACGTCGACGGGGGCGATAGGCACGAAGCCATGTTCTCACGCAGCGCCGACACGACGACGGGAACTGCCTGGCGGCTGCATCGTAGGCTGGTGCCATGGCACGCTGGGCGCCGCTGCCGCCACCGGGGGCGCACCTCCCGCAACCGCCGATCCTGGCCCGCATTCGCGAGGGCATCATCGGCGCCGAGACCGCCGTGTCCGGCCCCTTCGGCCCGCGTCGCATCGTGTACGCCGACTACACCGCCAGCGGACGGTCGCTGGCGTTCATCGAGGACTTCATCCGCGAGGCCGTGCTGCCGACGTACGCCAATACGCACAGCGAGAGCAGCAGCACGGGCCGACAGACCACTGCGCTGCGGGAGGACGCGCGAGCCATCGTCCACGGCAGTCTCGGGGGCGACGCCGACACCGTGGTCATCTTCACCGGGTCCGGATCGACCGCGGCCATCGACAAGCTCATCGCTTGCCTGAACCTGCGCCTGCCGGCCGACCTCGATGAGCGCTACGGCTGGACCGGCCAGATCCCCGCCGAGGAGCGCCCGGTGGTGTTCATCGGTCCGTATGAGCACCACAGCAACGAACTGCCGTGGCGGGAGAGCATCGCCGACGTGGTCGTGATCCCGGAATCGGCGGACGGCCACATCGACGCCGCGGCGCTGCAGGAGGCCCTGGAGCAGCACGCCGATCGACCGCTGAAGATCGGCTCGTTCAGCGCCGCCAGCAATGTCACCGGCATCCTCACCGATGCCGACGCCATCTCCGCCCTGCTGCACGAGCACGGCGCCCTGGCCTGCTGGGACTACGCCGCAGCCGGCCCCTATGTGCCGATCCGCATGGCCGCCCGGCCGGACAACCCGCTCACCGGCAAGGACGCGGTCTTCCTCAGCCCGCACAAGTTCGTCGGCGGGCCCGGCACGACCGGTGTGCTGGCGGTGCGGCGGGAGTTGCTGCGCAACAGCGTGCCGGCGGTTGTCGGCGGTGGCACCGTCAGCTTCGTCAGCGCTACCGAGCACCACTATGTGGCCGACCCGGCGCACCGCGAGGAGGCCGGGACGCCCGCCATCGTGGAGTCGATCCGGACCGGGCTGGTGTTCGCGCTGAAGGACGCGGTCGGCACCGACGTCATCGCTGCGCACGAATGCGACTTCGCCACCCGCGCGATCCACACCTGGCGGCAGCACCCCAACATCGCCGTGCTCGGCAACCCGGACGCCGACCGGCTGTCGATCGTGTCCTTCCTCCTGCGCGGTCGCCGCTACCCCTATCTGCACCACAACGCCGTGGTGGCGATGCTCAACGACATGTTCGGCATCCAGGCCAGGGGCGGCTGCTCCTGCGCAGGGCCGTACGGCCACCTCCTGCTCGGGATCGACCCAGACCGCAGCCACGACATCGACGAGCAGATCGGTCAGGGCCGAGAGGGCATCAAACCCGGGTGGGTGCGGGTGAACTGCAACTACTTCCTCACCGAGGAGGAGTTCGGCTACCTGGTCGACGCCGTCTGGCTCCTCGCCGACCATGCCGAGCGACTGCTCCCGTACTACCTGTTCGACCCGGGCTCCGGATTGTGGCGGCATCGCGGTGCCGAGCCGGCCGCACCGCTGCGCCTCACCGACGTACGCTTCGATGAGGAGGGTCGGATGCATTGGCCCCGGGCTACCGTCGCCGCTGCGCCGTCGCTGGCCGCCACGCTCGACCGCGCGGCGCAGTTGCTGGCCGATCTCCCCCCTGCCCCCTCGACGGTCACCGAGCCCGCGACATTCGGCGATCTGCGCTGGTTCGAACTCCCCCTTGCGAGCCTGCCGCCCGGGTGACCGACTCGGCCTAGCGCAGCAGCCGGGCGGTATCGTGCGCGGCGGCAACCACGATCGACCCGGCGCGCCCCGGGTCCAGGTCCACCAGGCTGACCACGCCGACCGCGGACTCCAACCACGGCACGCCGTGCACCGGGGCGGCCACCGAGTAGCCGCCCAGTTGCGGGTCGGCCCCGGATACGAACTGCTGGGGATCGACCGTGCGGCCCGACGTGCGGCTCAACAAGGCCGCCCGGCCGGCGATGCTTCGCTCCGCCGGGTGCCGGGCCCCGACGCGCAGCGCCACGTGCACGTCAGTCCGCGCCGGCTCCATGACCGCCACGACCAGGCCGTCGGTGCCGTCAAGCAGGGTCAGATGCGCGGTCGCGCCCGAGCGTGTCGGCCAGCCGTCGCAGCACCGGCAGCGCAGAGTCGCGCAGCATCGGTTGGATCTGCCGGGCCAGCGACAGGGCGGCCACGCCAAGTCGGCACCGGCCGTCCGCCGAGCGCCGCAGGAAGCCGTGCTGGTCCAGCGTGGCCACCAGCCGGTAGACCACGGTGCGGCCAACGCCCAACTCCTGGGCGATATCGGTCACGCTGAGGCCCTCGGGGTACGCCGAGAGCAACTCCAGGACACGCAGGCCGCGGTCCAGGGTCTGGCTGGTCTCTGTGCCCATCTCCCCTACGCTCAGGAATCCTGGTCGCCGGAACCCTGCGGCATACCCTCGTAGATCTCCTTGCACTCCGGGCAGATCGGAAACTTCTGCGGGTCTCGGCCGGGCGTCCACACCTTTCCGCACAGCGCGACGACCGGCTCGCCGGTCATGGCGCTCTGCAGGATCTTCTCCTTGCGGACGTAGTGCGAGAAGCGCTCCTGATCGCCCGGCTCCTGCAGCCGCGTCTCCGGCTCTTCCAGCAGCGTGCCGCCGGTCTGTGGGGTCTCCAGGGGCGAAGGCGTCCGACATACCTTCATCGTACGGACTCCGTGCCGCTAGCACGAACCACCGCGGCCGGCGGGAATAGGTCGGTCCAGGCATGAGTTGATACCCCACAGGGTATGCAAGGAGCGAACCCCGAAACAGCGACAGAGAGGCGGACCATGGCCACCATCGAACTGACGGCGGAGACCTTCAACTCCACGGTGACGGGCAACGACATCGTCCTGGTGGATTTCTGGGCCGCCTGGTGCGGACCGTGCCGCATGTTCGCCCCCGTGTTCGAGAAGGCGTCGGAGGAGCATGGCGACATCACCTTCGCCAAGGTGGACACCGAGGCTCAGCCCGACCTGGCCGCGGGCTTCCAGATCACCAGCATCCCGACGCTGATGGCCATTCGCGAGGGCGTGGTCCTGTACGCCAAGCCCGGCGCGCTGCCGGCGCCGTCCCTGGAGCAGCTCATCAGCGCAGTGCGCGAGGTGGACATGGACGACGTCCGGCGGCAGATCGCCGAGGAGCAGGCCGGCCAGCACCAGCACGAGCAGTGATCGGGAGCCCAACGGTAGGGCCTTCAACCCCTCCTTGAAACGTTTCGGGCATGTTTCGGCTGTGAAAATTCGGGCGATTCCCCCACATGGGTCAACCTCGACCCTGATGGAGAGAACGGATTCGACGAAGGTAGTGACAGGGAGTTGATCTTCGCAGTAGCGTGATCTCGCATCGTCTGGTGACGAGAAAGGCGCGAAGATGCCGCAGCAGCCACTGGCTCAGGTTCCGTCGGACGTCGTGTGGAATTGGCAGGAGCAGGGGGCCTGCCGCGAAGCCGATCCCACACTGTTCTTCCACCCTCAGAACGAGCGGGGGCTGGCACGAGCACGGCGGGACCGTGCCGCCAAGGCGGTCTGCGCGACCTGCCCGGTGCGCATCGAGTGCGCAGACTATGCCATCCGCTCCCGGGAGCCGTACGGCGTCTGGGGCGGCCTCACCGAGGAGGACCGCGAGGCCATCTATACGCGAATCCCGATCGCCGTCTACCCGCGCGCCAGAGGCGAGGGCGCCAAGCGCTGCGCCGACCAGATCAACGCCGCGATCTCGCCGGGCGCCCTCGGGATCGCCTGACCTCGCCTGCTCAACCACCGCCGGCCCGGACACTACGGGTCGGCGGTCGTCGTATCTGGATCATTGCGACACTCGGCCACGCATACTCATCGCAATCGGGAGTGTGGTGGGTTCCGGTCCTGCGGGCGGCGGCGGAGCGGGCGGGCCGGCGGGGGGCACGTCCCCTGGTGCGCGGCGGGTCCAGCTACGTCGGCAGCGGCTTCAGCCCTCTGCGCCGGGAACGGGCGTGGGGGCCGTACAGGTCGGATGCGCCGGGCCCGACTGCACCCGATTCGGGGGTTTGCACCCGGCGCGGGGGTGGAAAGTCCGGTATGCGGGGCATCTCTGCACCCGGTTCGGGGGTTTGCACCCGGCGCGGGGGTGGAGACGGCCAGATCAGGCCTCACAGCCCCCGTTCCGGGTGCAGACCCCCATGCCGGGTGCACAGTTGCCGCCCCGGAGGCGCTGGACCCCACCGTCGCGGGTGCATGCCGCCGCAATGGGTGGGCAGTCGCTCCACCGGGCGCCCTCGCATCACGGTCCCAGGCGCGGACCGGCATTCCGGTGCACGGTGCTGCCCCAGAGCCGCTCGCAGGACGTCCCGGGCCCAAACCCCCGAAACGGGTGCACCGTCGCTCTACTGAGCGCCGCCCCCACCCGCACGGGGCGCCGGCGCCCCCAGGAAGCGCAGTGAACCACCCCGCCCAGAACAGTCGCAGATCCCCATCCCCGCGAAACGGCGCCCACCCGGCCACCGCCCTGAGCACGATGTCCTGAGCATTGACCCGTCCGAAGCCAGTGATCCTGGATTGCCGCTTCACTCGGCTACTCGCCGGTAGACGCAAGTCCTGCAGGGGTGCCTCGTCATCCCCGCGCGGGTTCTTCGGGCATCCCCAGAAAGATGAGCCTTCCCGGCAGGCCCCCCCGCGACGCGGAGCGGCCCCCGCTGCCCGAAGGCTGCGGGGGCCGCTCCTTGCCAGCGGTGCTGGGTCAGGTCGTCCCGCCGATCGATGTCGATGATCCGAAGAACATGAACACACAGATCAGCACGAACAGCACGACCAGCAGCGGCGTCACGAACCGCAGGTACCGGTCGTACCCCACCTTGGCCAGTGTCAGACCACCCATGACGATCGCGGAGGTCGGCGTGAACAGGTTCACCCAGCCGGAGGCCGACTGGAAGCCGGTCACGACCATGGCGCGCGAGACATCAGCGAAGTCCGCCAGCGGGGCCATGATCGGCATCGCCAGGGTGGCGTGGCCGGAGGACGACGGCACCAGGAACGCGATCGGGATGTTCACGACGAACATCACGACGGCGAACACCCCGGAGGTCAACCCGCTGACGACGCCTTCCAGCGCGTTCAGCACGGTGTCGGTGATGCTGGCGTTGTTCATGACGACGGTGACGCCACGGGCCAGCGCGATGATGAACGCCGCACCGATGAAGTCGCCCATGCCGGACACGATGCTGTTGACCATGCCCTCTTCGCCGAGTCGACCGATCAGGCCGATGATGACGCTGCCGACGAGGAACAGTGCCGCCAGTTCTGGGAAGTACCAGCCCAGCTCGATGTTGGCCAACCCGTCGCTGAAGGAACTCCAGGGGATCACCGAGAAGATCATCAGCAAGAAGGTGAACATGAAGATCCAGATGACCGCCCTCTGGCCACCCGACATCTCCGGGGGCTCGGCGTCGGTCTCCGCGGCCAGCAAGTCGTCCCCGTCCTGCGGCACCGAGAGGGATGCGGCCGGATTCTTCTTGACCTTGCGGGCGTAGCGCAGCACATACAGGATCGACACCGTCGTGAGGACCACGTACATGATCGCGCGCAGCACGATGCCGTCGCCCAGGTCGATCCCGGCCGCGTCGGAAGCCACGCCCGTGGCGAACGGATTCACCGTCGATGCGAGCGTACCGATGCCGGCACCGAGCAGGATGACCACTGCGCCAGTCATTCGGTCATAGCCCAGCGCCACCATGATCGGCACAATCAATGCGTAGAAGCCCAACGTCTCCTCCGCCATGCCGTACGAGGTACCGCCCAGCGAGAAGATGATCATGAGCAGCACGATCAGCACCGTGGAGTTGGCCTTGAACCGGTGGACGAGTCGCGCGATGCCGACATCGAGGGCGCCGGTGTTGATCGTCACCGTGATGAACGCGCCGATCGCCAGCACGAAGAAGAACACCTGAATGGCGCCGATCATGTCGCCGGACTCGTACGGACCGATCGGCTGATTGTCGCCGAGGAAGACGACGTTGGCGTCGAATTCGGCCTGGGTCAGGTCGTCCTCAGAGGTGCCGGTGAGGTCCGCCACCACCGACGCGCAGGCCGATTGCACGTCCTCGCTGGTTGCGGCGACCAGCGAGTCGGTCTGATCCTGCGGCGCCTGCTGGCCATACAGGCCATTGACGGGCGCCAGCCACAGGTCGTAGAACTTCTCCGACCATGTGGTCTCGACTTCTACATCGTGGTAAGAGCCGGGCACAGGTTTGGCGGTGCCGTCGCCACAGTCGACGTAGTCGTATGCACCTGGGGGAATGATGAAACTGAGTACCCAAACGATGATGAGGACGAAGAACAGCACAGTGAAGGCTGTGGGGAACTTGAGGCCCTTCTGTTCCGGCTCATCTTCGACCGGGGCTTGCGGAGCAGGACTCTCCGTTGCCATGGCGTCTCCCGAAGTCGGCGCCCACCTGGTGGTGGATCTTGATCACTTGAGTTCTAGCGCAACAGGTGCCCGTATGCGCGGCACTTCGCCGATATCGAGCAGCATTTCTTGCAGTCGAGTCGATGACCGCGCCGGCGCGCCAGGGGCCGGGTGAACGCGGGCCAAACACGGCAAGGTTTTCCGCGGTTTGGGTGGCATCCCGCGTCGCCGGTCGTATTGGATGGCGGTGCCGCGCAGAAGAGCGCACTACGAAAGGAAACCCTATGACGCTGCATGTCGATTCAGAGGTCGGCCAGCTGAAGCAGGTGATCATCCACGAGCCCGGGCTGGAGCTCTCACGCCTGACGCCGGCCAACGTGGACGACCTCCTCTTCGACGATGTGATGTGGGCGCGCATGGCCCGCGAGGAGCACCGCGCCTTCGCCGACCAGCTGCGCGAGAAGGGTGTGATCGTGCACTACTTCTCCCAGTTGCTGGGAGAAGCACTGGAGATCCCCGAGGCGCGCGAGTTCGTGCTGGCACGGCTGGCCAACCCCCACACCGTGGGCCCGCAGCTGGTGCAGCCGCTGCGCGAGCTCGCCGAGAGCGTCGACGGCCAGACCCTGGCCCAGTACTTCATCGGCGGCATCCTGAAGAAGGACCTCGACCTGCCCGCAGGAACGCATTCCCTGCTGTGGGAGTACCTCGAGGACTACGACTTCGTGCTCACGCCGCTGCCGAACCACCTGTTCCAGCGCGACAACACGGCCTTCGTCTACCACGGCCTGTCGGTGAACCCGATGGCGAAGCCCGCCCGCAAGCGCGAGACCCTGCACAGCCGGGCGATCTGGAACTACCATCCGCTGTTCAAGGACGAGGGCCTGAACTTCTACTACGGCAACGACGACGATCCGCACGAGCCGGCAACCGTCGAGGGCGGCGACATCCTCGTCATCGGCAACGGCGCGGTCATGATCGGCATGGGCGAGCGCACGACGCCGCAGGGCGTCGGCATGCTGGCGACCAAGTACTTCAGCAACCCCAACAACGAGATCACCAAGGTGATCGTCGTGGAGCTGCCGAAGACCCGCGCCTTCATGCACCTCGACACCGCCATGACGATGATCGACAAGGACAAGTTCTCCGTCTACCCCTACCTGCCGGACGAGCTGCGCTCCTTCGAGCTCACCAAGGCCGACGACGGCGGGGCCTACAGCATCAAGGAGCTCGACAACATGTGGCCGGCGCTGGCCGATGCGGTCGGCGTAGAGAAGATGCACCCGCTGAAGACGCCGATCGACGAGCTCGGCGCCGCTCGCGAGCAGTGGGACGACGGCAACAACTTCCTTGCCGCGGCTCCCGGCGTCATCTTCGGCTACGAGCGCAACGAGACCACCAACACCTTCCTGCGCAAGCACGGCATCGAGATCATCGCCATCCGCGGCAATGAGCTCGGCCGCGGCCGCGGTGGCCCCCGCTGCATGAGCTGCCCGATCGAGCGCGGACCGGCGTAGCGGACCCGGTGGCCGAGCCGGATCCCTCGGCTCGGCCACCGTCTCGATCAACCCCCTCCCACCACCAACCACAGGAGAACACGGATGCCCGTCAACCTTCGTAATCGCGACTTCCTGAAGGAACTCGACTTCAGCACCAAGGAAATGAACTTCCTGCTCGACCTGTCCCGCGACCTCAAGCGGGCCAAGTACACCGGGACCGAGCGTCCCCGCATGCAGGGCAAGAACGTTGCGCTCATCTTCGAGAAGACCTCCACGCGCACCCGGTGTGCGTTCGAGGTCGGCGCCTACGACCAGGGCGCTGGCGTGACCTACCTCGATCCGAGCGGCTCGCAGATGGGCCACAAGGAGTCCATCGCCGACACCGCTCGGGTGCTGTCCGGCTTCTACGACGGCATCGAGTACCGCGGATCCGCCCACGAGAACGTGGAGGCGCTCGCCGAGTACTCCGGCGTCCCGGTGTGGAACGGCTTGACCGACGAGTGGCACCCCACGCAGATGCTGGCCGACTTCCTCACGATGATCGAGACGTCGCACAAGCCGGCGAACCAGATCACCTACGCCTACATGGGCGATGCCCGCTCCAATATGGGCAACTCCCTGCTGGTCATGGGCGCCATCATGGGTTCCGACGTCCGGATCTGCGGCCCGCGCGACCTGTGGCCCTCGCAGGAGGTTCAGGACGCCGCCCACGACCGCGCGGCCCAGAGCGGCGGCAAGGTCACCCTCACCGAGGATCCGGAGGAGGCGCTGCCCGGCGCCCAGTTCCTCCACACCGACGTGTGGGTGTCGATGGGCGAGCCCAAGGAGGTCTGGGACGAGCGGATCAAGCTGCTCAAGCCCTACCAGGTCAACAAGGCCGCGCTGGACAAGACCGGCGAGGACGCGTTCTTCATGCACTGCCTCCCGGCGTTCCACGACACCAACACCAAGGTGGGCCAGGACATCGCCGAGAAGACCGGCATGGACAACGGCCTCGAGGTGACCAACGACGTGTTCGAGTCCGACCGCAACATCGCCTTCTCGCAGGCCGAGAACCGGCTGCACACGATCAAGGCGATCATGGTTGCCACGATCGGCGACTGATCACGCCAACCACTGTGAAGGGGTCCCGCTTCGGCGGGGCCCCTTCTTCGTGCAGCCAGGGATGCGCACCGGCCCAAATTGACGAGATGCTGAACGCTATGGCGATTCCGCTCTCGCTGACCATGCTGGCCGCGGGCCTGCTGACCGAAGACGCCTCCGAGTCCGAGGAGCGGTCCGATCCCCCGCACGAGCCACCCGCAGTCGCATCCGCCACCTAGCGCTTCCCCCGCATCGGCCGCGTCGCACCGTAGGCTGGCCCCATGGATTCGTTCCTCATCCGGGCGGTGGAATTCGTCCTCGCCTACGGGGTGCTCATCGCGTTGTTCTGGGCGTTCTACGACTCGTGGAAGTTCACCCCCGAGCAGTACAAGGAAGCACGCCGGATGAGTCGCACGCCGTGGCTGTTCGTGATTGGCGGGGCCATCGTGCTGAACTTCACCGTGGCGCACTTCCGCTTCGCCGACCCCTTCTCCTCCCGATCGCTGACGTGGCTGGCCACCGTGCTGGTGCTGGTGACCTACGTGTACGACATGCGGCCCAAACTGGTGCAGCAGCGCCTGGCCGATCTCTGACCGTCGATGGGCCGTATCGCGATCCTGGCGGCAATGCCGGAGGAAATCGCCGGCCTGCGTTCCCACCTTGTCGTTGACGAGGGCGCCAGCCTGCCTGCCGCACCCGGCCGGGCATCCCGGGAGTTGCTCGCTGGCACCCTCTTCGGCGTCCCGGTCGTCCTCGCCTGGACGCAGTGGGGCAAGGTGGCCGCCGCGATCACCGCGACCCACGTGCTGGCGGCGTACTCCCCCAGCGCCGTCATCTTCACCGGCGTCGCCGGTGGCCTCGTGCCGAAGGTGGCCATCGGTGACGTCGTCGTGGCCGATTCCCTGGTGCAGCACGATCTCGACGCCTCGCCGATCTTCCCCAGGTACCAGATCCCGCTGCTGGGCCGCAGCAGCCTGAGCAGCGACGATCAACTGCGCGACGACCTCGCCGCTGCAGCATCGGCGTTCCTGGCCGAAGACCTCTCCGCGGGCGTCCCGGCCGCCCGCGAGCAGTTCGGTATCCGCCAGCCCGTCGTGCATCTGGGCCAGATCGCCAGTGGGGACCAGTTCATCAGTGACGCAACCGCGGCCGCCGACCTCGTACAGCGGCTCCCGGGCACGCTGTGCGTCGAGATGGAGGGCGCGGCCGTGGCGCACGTCTGCCTCGAGCACGATGTGCCCTGCGGCGTGGTGCGCGTGATCTCCGACCGGGCCGATGCCAGCGCCGCGGTCGATTTCCCCGCGTTCCTGCAGCAGATCGCCAGCGCCTACACGCTGGGGATCCTGCGCCGCTACCTGCGCGGCCGTGGCTGAACCGGACCGGCGAGCCGCGACGGCCCGTCCGGTCCGGGCCACCCTCGCGGCAGTGGGCATCAATCTCGCCGGCGTCCTGCCCCTGTTCCTCACCGGCGGCATGGCCGTGCAGATCGGCCGCGACCTCGGTTTCGGGCCGATGGGCGTCGGCGTCCTGGCGGGCTGCTACGCCGCCTCCGCCATGCTCGGCAGCGCGCCACTGGGAGGCCGCGTGGGCGTGTTCGGTGTGCGCCGCTCGCTGCGCTGGGCGGCGGTGGTCGCGGCCGCAGCGCTGACGGGGGCGGCGCTGGCGCCGAGCGCGCTATGGCTCGGGTTCGCCCTGGTCGTGGCGGGCCTGGCCAACGCCATCGGGCAGCCGGCCGGCAACGCGACAGTTGCCCAGCATGTCGCAGCGAGCCGCTTCGGGTTCGCCTTCGCGGTGAAGCAGTCCGGCATACCGCTGGCGACGCTACTGGCCGGGCTCGCCGTGCCGACGGTGGCCCTGACCGTCGGTTGGCGGTACGGCTACGCGGCTGCTGCCGTGATCGCCGCTGCCGCAACAGTGCTGCCCCCGCCCGATCGCGCGGTCGGTCAGCGGCGCCCCGAGGGCCGGGTACCGCCCGAACGCGCCCTTCCGCTGTGGGGGCTGGCCGCCGCGCTGAGCCTTGCCGTCGTCGCTGCGACATCGATCGGCGCCTTCGGGGCATCGGGCGCGGTTGCGATCGGGATCGCCGAAGGCACCGCGGGGCTGCTGGTTGCCGCCGGCGGGCTCGCCGGGCTCACGGTGCGGCTGGGGTCCGGGCTGCTGGCCGATCGGATGCAGTTGCGCGCATTGGTCGGGGTTGCGGGACTCATCTGCGCCGGCGCGGTCGGCTGGGCAGCCATGGCAGTGGCGTTTCCCGCGGAATCCGCGCTGCCGTACGCCCTGGGCCTGCTGATCGCCAACGCGTTCGGTTGGGGGTGGCCGGGGCTGCTGCACCTGGCCGTGGCCCGCCTGTTCCCCACCGCCACGGCCGCAGCCAGCGGCGTGACCCAGACCGGGGTCTCGGCCGGATTGCTCCTCGGGCCGCTCCTGCTCGGCCTCATCATCGGAGCCTGGGGCTGGAGTGCCGCCTGGTCGATCACCGCCGCGGCAGCAGTGGCGGCAGCCGCTCTCACCCTCGCCGTGCGCCCACGCCTCGGTGAGCGCTAACCGGCCAGCAGTTCCACGACCAGCAGGCCCATGCCCAGCAGGGCCACGAGCATGCCGACGATGCCGAAGATCTGGCCGGTCCGGTACTCCGCGCGCGCCGAGCGCCAGCCCGCGTAACTGGCCAACAGCCCGATGAAGGACAGGACGGGGATGGACAGGCCCAACAGCGCCAGGCCCAAGCCTCCCCCGGAGAGCGACGCGGTGCGCAGGTCCTTGATGAGTTTGGCGCGTTCTTCCTCAGGCGTTCCCCGGGCCTCCATCATGCGCCCATCCTGCCGCAGGCTTGCCGGGGCGTGGCGAGCGGCGCTCCGTGTCCGGCCCCCGGTCGGGTCCGACCCCGGCGGTGGACCGGAGCAGATGCGAGATCCCGCAGACCGCGCGACTTCCTGGAGCGCGAGCGGCGAGGCCTCGAGGCATCCGCCACGCGTCGTTGATCCGGCCGGACAGCGCTCGGCGGGCGCCACCACGTAGCCTGCCGTTGTGACTGCGAACTGGGACGCACCGATGGCGAGCGGCCCGATCCGGGCAACCGTCGCCGTCCCCGGCAGCAAGTCGATCACCAACCGCGCGCTGGTGCTGGCCGCCCTGGCCGATGGGCCCAGCGTGATCATCGGCGGGCTGCTCGCACGCGATACCACCCTCATGATCGAAGCGCTGCGCGCACTGGGCACCCGCATCGAGGTCGGTCCGGACCGATGGCGCGTCACTCCCGAGCCGCTGAGGGGTCCGGCACTCATCGACTGCGGCCTCGCGGGCACCATCATGCGCTTCCTGCCGCCGGCAGCCTGTCTGGCCGAGGGACATATCGAACTGGACGGCGATCCCAGAGCCAGGCAACGGCCCATGGGTCCGCTGATCCACACCCTGCGCGACCTCGGGGCAACCATAACCGCGCCGGATGATCGACTCCCACTGACGATCGAGGGCCACGGTGCGCTCGCAGGCGGAGCGGCCACCGTCGATGCCGCCGCGTCAAGCCAGTTCGTGTCCGGGCTGTTGCTCTCCGCGGCGCGCTTCGAGCGCGGCCTCGACCTGCGCAGCACCGGACCGGTCCCCTCCCTGCCGCATCTGGAGATGACTGCGGCGATGCTGCGCGAGCACGGGGTCGGCGTCACCGTTCGAGGCGGCGCCGGGGGCGTCATGCACTGGCTGGTGGAGCCGGGGCCGATCGCGGCGCTCGACCGCCGCGTGGAGCCGGACCTCTCCAACGCCCTGCCGTTCCTGGCCGCCGCCATGGTGACCGGTGGCCGGGTGACCGTGCGCGATTGGCCGGCGAGCACGACCCAGCCCGGGGGACGACTCCCAGAACTGCTGGCCGCGATGGGCGGTACCAGCACACCGACGCCAGATGGCCTGACGGTGTCCGGCCCGAATCGGCTGAGTGGACTCGATGCGGACCTCGCCGATGTCGGTGAGCTGACCCCTGTCCTGGCCGCCATCGCGGCGCTGGCGGACAGTCGATCGGTGTTGCGTGGCATCGCCCACCTGCGCGGTCACGAAACCGATCGCCTGGCCGCCCTCGCGCGCGAGATCAACGGGCTGGGCGGCCACGTCGTCGAACGGTCCGACGGCCTGGTGATCGACCCGGCGCCGCTCCACGGCGGGGTCTTCGCCACCTACGAGGACCACCGGATGGCCACTGCTGCGGCAGTCCTGGGACTGGCTGTGCCTGGTGTCGCCGTGGAGAACGTGGCCACGACCAGCAAGACACTGCCGGACTTCGTCGCCATGTGGACCGCAATGCTCGAAGGATCAACCGCCTGATGGGCCGCAAGGGATCGGCACACGGGGCCTACGACCATTTCGACGAGTCGGATGTGCGCTCGCGGCCCAACCCGCGCGGATCGCGGCCCCGGTCCAAGCGACGGCCCCGCCATGAGGAGGCCGTCTGGGGAACCGTGATGCTGGTCGACCGCGGCCGTTTCCGCGTGCGGCTGGCGGGGGACGGCGTCGGGCCGGATCCGGAAGTGATCGCGATGCGGGCTCGGGAACTGGGCCGGCGGGCGCTTGTGGTGGGAGACCGGGTGGGGGTGGTCGGCGACACCAGCGGTCGGATCGACACGTTGGCCCGGATCGTGGCGCTGGCGGATCGGGCCACCACGCTGCGCCGGACTGCCGACGACACCGATCCTGTCGAACGGGTCATCGTCGCGAACGCCGAGCAGCTGGCGGTCGTCGTGGCTGCGGCAGACCCGCAGCCTCGCATCGGGTTTGTCGATCGCGCCATCATCGCCGGCTATGACGGCGGGCTGCGGCCGTTCATCGTGGTGACCAAGACCGACCTCGCGGCGGCCGATGCGGTCCGCAGCACCTACTCCGCGCTGGACATCCCCGTCGTCCCGGTGCAGCGCGGCGCAGACCTGGAGCCGCTGCACGTTCTGCTGGAAGGTCGGTCCACCGTGCTGATCGGGCAATCCGGCGTCGGCAAGTCCACGCTGGTCAATGCACTGGTCCCCGCGGCCGACCGGGCCACCGGAAGCGTCAACGCGGTCACCGGGCGGGGCCGCCACACCTCCACCTCAGTACAGGCCATCGCCCTGCCCGGAGGCGGATGGATCATCGACACGCCCGGAGTCCGATCGTTTGGGCTGGCGCACGTGGACGTCGCACGCATCATGCGCGCCTTCCATGATCTGGAGCCTGGCACCGCTGACTGCCCGCGCGCCTGCGCCCACCTGGACGAGCACTGCGCACTGGACGCGTACGCGGCATCGGGAGCGGCGGGACCCGGGGCGGTGGAGCGGCTTGCCTCGCTGCGCCGAGTGCTGGGAGCGCTGAGCTCCGCCGGTGAGCCGGAGTAGCCGGTTCTCGACGGTTCGTGGCCGTGCCTGTGACGACGGCGCCAAGGCGCGCCTGACTCGGCAGGCTCTGGTGCGGTCAGGATCGGGCGCAGGGAGGCTCACCCGCCGGATCCCGGGCCAGGGCCAGCGCTCTGTATGACGTCGGCATCCGGCGGGGGTCTGGACGGCCGAGCGTCGGGCCAAGCCTGCACCCGGAACGGGGGTCTGCACCTGAAACGGTGGCTGGACGGCCGCATTTTGAGGGAAGTTTGCACCCAGGATGGGGGTCTGCACCCGGGACGGGGGCTGGACAGCCGGATTCTGGCCCTCCAGGCCCCGCGCCGGGTGCAAACACCCCAATCGGGTGCAGACTCGCCCGCCGGAACGCCCTCACAGCCACCACGCCGGGTGCAAACCCCGTAATCGGGTGCAGACTCCCCCGCCATGGTCGCTCAGAGGGACCACCGACCATCGAATACGCCGGCCACAGTGGCCAATGGTTCAACGCCAGATGCGGCCAGCGCCAACCGCCCGCCAACCGCCGCCCGCCAACCGCCCGCCGCCAACCGTCAACCGTCAACCGCCCCCGCCAACCGCACCCACCGCCGGTCGACTCGGCAGCCCGCCATCACCCCGGTCAGGCAAGCGCCGGACCTGCTGCGGCCGGGATGGTAGCGGCGACCTCAGTTCCCCCAGACCAGGTCCGCGCCGAGATGCCCGGTGTAGACGGTGAGCCCAGTCGCGGCGGCGGCGATCAGGAAGCCCGCGATGGCCAGCATCGTGCCGGGGAAACTGCGGCTGGCCGGCTTCTTGTCCACGAGCCACAGCAGCAGGCAGTTGCCGAACAGGGCAAGGCCGACCCACGGCATCCAGCCCCCGATCTCGAAGTGCTGCTGCTGCCCGTATCCGAAGCGCTCGGCAAGATCGCGTCCACTGGCCATGGCGACGAAGGCAGAGGCTGCTGCCACTGCAGCAATCGCAGTCACCGCAGCGCCATACCGCTTCGAGCGCTTGATGCTGGTTGCCATGAGCACCAGCCCCAGCGACGCCAGCGGGATGAGCACGACGACGGCGTGAACGACCAACGGGTGCACCGGCAGGCCGAAGATCTCCTTGAGCGGCAGCCCGCCCTCGTAGATCCCCTGGGCGAGGATCGCTGCGGCGCCACCGGATGAATGGGTCATGGTGTCAGACTGTCGCGCATCTGAGGGCCGTTCAAGCACCGCCGCCCTCTGGTCCCCGCGGCTTCGCCCTGCCGCTAGCGTTGCCGACATGGACGCCGCACATTTGCAGGCCGATCTCGACCTCGCCCTCCGACTTGCTGACCTCGCCGATGAACTGACCATGGGCAGCTACCGCAAGTCGGGGCTGCTCGTGGAGACCAAGCCTGATCACACGCCCGTGACCGAAGCGGACCGGGCTGTTGAAGCCTTGCTGCGTTCGCGGCTGACCCACGACCGGCCCCAGGACTGCATCGTCGGTGAGGAGTTCGGCGAACTCGGCGTCGCCGACCGGCACTGGATCATCGATCCGATCGACGGGACGGCCAACTACCTGCGCGGCGTACCGGTCTGGTGCACATTGATCGGTCTGGCGGTGGGCCCCGCAGTTGCGCAGAGCACGCCGGTGGTCGGCGTAGTATCGGCGCCCGCGCTCGGCCGCCGCTGGTGGGCCGCCCAGACGCTGGGCGCCTACACCTCCGACATCGACGGCTCGACGCGGCGCATCCACACCAGCGCGGTGGCGACGCTCTCCGATGCGTCGTTCTCCTACTCCGACGAAGTCGGTTGGCGCGAGCGAGGAGCACACCGCGGACTTCGGGAACTGATCCAGAAGTGCTGGCGCACCAGGGCATACGGCGACTTCCTGTCCCATGTCCTGGTTGCCGAGGGCGCGGTGGATATCGCAGCTGAGCCCCACCTCATGCCGTGGGACATGGCGGCTCTGGTCCCAGTGGTGACCGAGGCCGGGGGCAGGCTGACCGGCTACGACGGGTCGCCGGCGCTCTCCCACGGCAGCGCCGTGAGCACCAACCGCGCCCTTCACTCCACAGTCGTCGAGCTGCTGTGCCCCGCAGTGACGCAGCGCCACCCATACTGCTGCTGTTGCGGCACGGCCGAAACCACTATGGTCGTGGACATCCCAAGGAGGAGTGCATGAAACTCGAGACCATCCTCAACACCAAGGGCCACGAGATCGCCGCGATCGCATCGACGGCCTCAGTGCGCGAGCTGCTGGCCGAGCTCGCCGCTCGTCGAATCGGCGCACTCGTGGTCTCCGACGATGGGGAGCGGGTCGCCGGCATGGTGTCGGAGCGTGATGTCGTCCGCGAACTGGCGGCCCAGGGCGCCGACCGTGCTCGACCTTCCGGTGTCGGCGATCATGAGCCGGATCGTGCAATGTGCACCGCCCGATGCCACCGTCACCGACATCATGGCGCTGATGACCGAGCGCAGAGTGCGCCATATCCCGGTGGTGGACGAGCACGGCGTCATGGTGGGGCTGGTCAGCATCGGCGACGTGGTGAAGAACCGGCTCGGCGAGCTCGAGGGTGAGCGCGACGCACTGATCCAGTACGTGACCACCAGCTGAGCATCTGCCGGCGCCCTTGCGGGCATGGCGGGGCTGCGCGGCCCCCATCCAACGAGACTGCAACACGTGGGCCGTCAGCGCTTCGGTGACTGTTCGTGCGCGCCCACGGTCGGCCGGAACCCAGCGGATTCGGCGCCGGCCGGTAGGGACACCGTCGGACGACACGCCGGTGGGCCAGCCCGTGGTGTGGTCCGCAGCAGCGGGGGCGAGAATAGTCCGGTGACCAAGGATCCTGGCGATGTCGTCGTGCTGCTCGATGGTGATGGTCTGCCCAGCGGCACCGCGGAGCGGCTCTCGGTCCATGCCGCCGACACTCCGCTGCATCTGGCGTTCTCCTGCTACGTGGTCGATGGCAAGGGCCGGGTCCTCTTGACTCGGCGTGCACTGACCAAGCGCACCTGGCCGGGCGTGTGGACGAACGCCTGCTGCGGGCATCCCCGGCCGGGCGAGGCATTCGAGGCCGCCATCGCCCGGCGGTTGCAGGACGAGCTGGGCACCAGAGCCGCAGCCATCGCACCGGTGCTGCCGGACTTCCGCTATCGCGCAACGGACGCCTCGGGAATCGTGGAGAACGAGGTGTGCCCGGTGTATGTGGCGACGTTGTCGGCCCCACTGGAGCCCAACCCGAACGAGGTGATGGAGATCGCCTGGGCGGATCCACGGGCGCTGGCCGATGTCGCCGCGACCAGCCCGTGGTTGCTCAGTCCCTGGAGCGTGCTCCAGATCCAGCAGTTGGACCTGGCCGACCTGCCTTCGGCGCTGCTGGCTGCCGCAGCCAGCTAGCGCTGATCAGCGTGGCCAGAGCCGTAGCCGCAAACCGCCTCTCGGCCGCAGCGTGACCAATGGGTCGATGTCCGGCAGTTGCGCCGCGACCGGCTCGAAGGCAAACTCGCCCAGCAGCAGAGCCAGCACGACGCACGCTTCCACATTGGCGACGTCGCGTCCGATGCACAGGCGCGCCCCAGTGCCGAACGGCAGGTACTCCGCGCGCGTCGTGGCCGCCCGGGCCAGCGCCCCGGGTCGCGTCCCGAACCGTTCCGGCAGGAACGCATCCGGCAGCGGCCACCGCGCGGGGTCGCGGTGCCGCAGCCAAGGACTGATGATGATGAGCGACCCGGCCGGGACGAACCGGCCGCCCAGTACCGTGTCGATGGTCGCCGAGCGGGTGATGACCCAGGCCGGCGGGTACAGGCGCAGCGCCTCGTCGAAGCATGCCCGCACCGCCGGCAGTTCGTCCAGATCCGACAGGCCGATCCCCTCGCCGACGCGGTGCGCGGCCAGTTCCTCGTGCACGCGTCGCAACTCCTGCGGGTGGTGCGCGAGGAGTCCGAAGGCCCAGGTGAGCGCCGATGCCACCGTCTCATGGCCCGCCACAAGGAACGTGATGATCTGGTCGCGCACGATCTCGGGATCGTCCGGGTAGGCCGCCAGGAGCAGCCCCAGGAGATCGGTCCGCTCAGGGGCGGGCCGGCGGGCGCGCTCAGCCACCAGCTCCTCGACGGCGGCGTCCAACTCCCCCATCGCTGCCCGGTAGCGACGCCGGACCGGCGTGGGCAGGCCCCGCACGAGCGCCCACGGCAGCCGCACCGAATCGATCACCGCTTCCAGCGCGTGCAGGGTGGCCCGCGCCAGGCGCGGCGCCGTCTGGCGCAGATCGGCGTCGAAGAGGTGCTCCCCCACCACTTCCAGGCCGATCCGCATCATCGCCTGGTCGATGTCGACGACCGAGCCCGCGGGGGCTTGCCGCCACCGGCGGATCTGACGCAGCGTGGCCGCGGCGGTATCGGCCACCAGCCGGTCGAGCACCCGTCGGTGGAACGCCGGCTGCAGGACGGGGCGCTGCTGACGCCACAACGGGTTGGGAGCCGCCAGGAGCCCCTCACCGGTCACCATCGCCAGGGCCCGGTATTGCAGCGTGTCCTTGTCGAACTCCGCGTCGCGCACCATGAGGACCTGCCGGACGGTGTGGTCGTCATCGACGAGGTAGGTCGGCAGATCCGGCACCGGGAACTGCACGAGCGGGCCGTACTCCGCGCGCACCCGCCGCAGGTAGTCCAGCGGATTCGTCGAGACCTGCCGGAAGGCCAGCAGCATGTCCGGCCCGCTCGGTCCGGGGGCGGTGGCCTCGGCGGAGCGGTAGCGCCGGTTCGGGACGCCCTGGCGATCGATCGGTGCAGCGGGGCCGCAACAGGGGTCAGGTCGTGGCTGCATCGGGGGCTCCGCCGGCCTGTGCTGCCAACGCCTGCAGGGCCGGACCGGACAACCGGGTCGGCACCCATTCGGTCATCTCCGAGCCGCCGATGCGCCCGGTAGAAGCGCCGGGCGGGCTCGTTCCAGTCCAGCACCGACCACTCGACCCGCGCGTAGCCGCGCCGCACGGCCTCGGCCGCCAACTCGGCGACCAACGCTCGCCCGACACCGGCTGCACGGTGCTCCGGCGCGACGTAGAGATCCTCCAGGTAGATGCCGTGGCGCCCCTCCCACGTCGAGAAAGACACGAACCACACGGCGATCCCGGCCAGGGCGCCCCCGGAGTCGGCGACATGGGCGTGTACCAGCGGGGCACCGGTGGTGGGGAACAGCGCCGCGGCCAGGTGGTCGGGCGTGGCGACCACCGCGTCCGGCTCGCGCTCGTAGGCAGCCAGTTGCCGCACCAGATGCACGATCCCGGGCACGTCCGCAGGTTCGGCCGGGCGGATGGCGATCACGCCGACCCCAGATGCTCGATCAGCAGCGAAGCCAGCAGCACCGGGCGGGTCTCGGGGATCCAGTGGCCGGCCCGGATCACCTCGAACCGGTAAGGGCCGGTGACGTATTCCGCGGTGGTCTCAGCGGCTGCGCGGCCCAGAGCCGGGTCCCGGTCGCCCCACACATACAGCGTGGGCACCGATACCGCCGACCAGCGCACCGACGGTGCCACGATTTCGCGCGGGATCGCCCGATACCACCCCAGCGCCGCCGACCGGGCCGCCCGGTCCGACATGCGCTGGGAGTAGCGCTGGACGTCGTCCCGCGGCATGCCTCGCACCAGCGCGCGCCACAGCGGACGACCGGGAGCCAGCAGCGCCTCCGGCAGGTACGGCAACTGGAACAGGGCCGCGTACCACGACTGCAGCGCCTGCGTGCTGCGCACCATGGCGCCCGCAATCGCCAGCGGGTGCGGGGTCGAGACCGACGTCAAGGTCAGCACCCGGTCGGGGTGCTCGCCGGCCATGGCCCAGGCAACGGCGCCGCCCCAGTCATGACCGACGATGTGGGCCTGCGCCAACCCGGCAGCATCCAGGAGTGCCACCACGTCGTGGACACTCTCGGCCATGCGGTACTCGACGCTCCGGCGTGGGCGGGCGCCACGGGAGACGCCGCGCAGATCCGGGGCCAGCGTCCGGTATCCGGCCTGCTGCACCTGCAGGGCAACCTCGTCCCAGGACCCGCCGTCCTCGGGAAAGCCGTGGAGCAGGACAACGGCCGGGGCGCCGGGATCCCCGCCGTCGCGCACGTCGAAGACGTAGCCCCCGCGCTCGAATCGATGCATACGCCGCAGCCTACGTTGCCTGCCCCAAGGCCCGGCATCGCGACCTGTCCTGCGTCAGGATGCCCCCATGAGTCCCCCGGCCCTTCCCATTCCCGACAGCGACGGCCTGGTGCGCTTGCTGGGGCTGGGGCCCACAGCGGCCCGCGGAGCTCTGCGGGCGCGTCTCTCGCCCCCCGCCGATCCCCGTGCCAACGCGCGACTGCTGGCAGCGCTGAATCGCTGGGGTACGACCCCTGCCCTCGGCTATGCCGGCGGCGCCGCCCGTCACCCCGACGAAACCGCCGTGATCGACCTCGACGACGCGCTCGAATCGGTGACGTTCGCCGAGGCCGAGCACCGCACGCGGGCGGCGACTACTGCGCTGCGGGAGCGCGGCTACGGCCCGGGGACCCGCGTTGGACTGCTCGGGCGCAACAGTCGGGCCTACACCGAGGCCCTGGCAGCGATCGGTCGCACCGGCGCCGATACCTACTACCTCAACACCGGTCACTCGGCCGAACAGATCGCCCGTATCGCCGAGCGCGAGGGGATCACGGCGTACCTCGCCGACCCGGACCTGGCCGATCGGTGCCCGCCGTCGGCAACGCTGACGCTGGCCGGCGCAGACTGGGAGATGCTCGCCGGCGGGCCGGTGACGGCGCCGGGCAAGCCCCCGGCCACGGGTCGCCACGTCATCCTGACCAGTGGGACGACGGGGGTGCCCCGCGGTGCTGCGCGGACTTCGGCGCCGATCGAGTCGGTCGTGGCGCTGCTGCACGGGTTCCCCTTCCAGCAGCGCGACACGCACTTGATCGCGGCTCCGCTGTTCCACGCATGGGGGTGGATGCACCACCGGCTCTGCGCCCTGCTCGACACCACGCAGATTCTGCTGCGCCGACCCGACCCGCTGCGCGTCCTGCAGGTGGCGGCAGCGCGTCGGGTGCCGGTGATCATCACCGTGCCGGTCGTGGCCCAGCGGATGGCCCAGCTGCCGCCGGAGCAGACCGCCGGCCTCGACTTGTCGGCGCTGCGCGTCGTGGCGGTCTCCGGCGCTGCCACACCCCCTCCCCTGGTGCGGCGGTTCTCCGACCGCTACGGGGATGTGCTGTACAACCTCTACGGATCGACCGAGGCGGCGTTCGCGACGGTGGCCACCCCCGACGATCTGCGCGACGATCCCGGCAGCGCGGGCCGGCCGCTGCCCGGCGTCACGGTCAGCATCCTCGACGAGAACGATCGGGAACTGCCGCCGGGTCGCTCCGGCCGGATCTTCGTGGGCTCCCGGACATCCTTCGAGGGCTATACCGACGGTAGCGACCGCAGCCGCGTGGGCGGGCTCGTCTGGACCGGCGACCTCGGCGTCATCGACGAGCACGGCCGGCTGCGCGTCATGGGCCGGGTCGACGACGTGATGGTGATCGGCGGGGAGAACGTGCACCCGCTGGAGGTGGAGGAGGTGCTGCGCCATCACCCGGCCGTGCTCGATGTCGCCGTCGTGCCGCGCAGCGACCCCGATTTCGGGCAGCGGGCTGTTGCGCATGTCGTCCTCGTGGAACGCCCCACGGACAGGTTCGTCGAGGAGTTTCTCGCCTGGTCGGCCGAGCGGCTGGCGCCGGCGCAGCGGCCAGCAGACGTGGTCGTGCACGACTCCCTGCCGCGCAATGCCGCTGGCAAGGTGCTGCGACGGCACCTGCAGCAGTCGGGCTGAGCTCGTCGCACACGTCGCGCATCGCTGAGGCTCGCCGCACCCGTCGCCGAGACGCCTGAGGCTCCGCCGCACCCGTCGCGGATCGGTGTGGCAGGCTCGATCGCGTGAGCACCAGGCACCCGGGCCGCCGCAGCGGCAGCACTGGTGGGTGGCGCCGCCATCGCCGGATGGGCGGGCCTTCGCGTGCCCTCCGCGCCGTTCCCACCGTGGCCCGAACCCACGCAGCCCCCGGTCGAAAGACGACCGCTGCCTGCGGACCTGCCGGCCCCAGTGGGCCGCTGGTTGCACGGCGTGTACGGCGACAGCGTCCCGGTCATCCGCTCGGTCGTCGTGACCGGCCGGGCCCGCATGAGCCCCTTCGGGGTCTGGCTGCCGGCGCGCTTCCGCTTCATCCATGACGTGGGCCGCTCCTACCGGCACATCATCGATGCCACCTGGTATCGCCGACCCGTGATGCCCGTGCGGGAGGAGTACATCGACGGGCGCAGCCTGATGGACATCCCGATCATCGGCCAGGACGAGGGGCCGCAGGTCGAGCAGGCGGCCAACCTCGGCATGTGGGCCGAGCTGGCGGCGGCGGCCCCGGCCGTGCTCGTCACGCACCCGGGTGTGGCGTGGCGCGGTGTCGACGACACGAGGGCGATGTTGCAGGTGCCCTTCGGCGCGGAGGGCCACGATGAGTTCGCCGCGCACTTCGATCCTCGGTCCGGGGAGTTGCGGGAGCTGCACGGCTGGCGCTTCCGGGACTCCCGAGCCCCGGCGAAAGTCCTGTGGATCGCCCGCTGCGAGCCGGGCGCCAAAGTGCCCGGCACCGGGGTGCCCGCCGTGGGCACGGCGACCTGGGCCGATCAGGGCCGTCCGTGGGCGCGCTTCGTCACCGAGGACATCCGGCTGAACGTGGACGTGTCGCAGGCGCTGCAGCCGGGGCGCGGTTAGCTGCTCATCACGATCTAGGGTGTACTACTTCGGGCCGTGGCTCGGGGTGGGCGCCCGTTCCGCGGGGGTAACGGGGCCTCGCGGCCCCTCTGGGCTGGGACGGAGATGCGCTTGGGTGCGGGTGTCGGCGGCCTCGTGCCCGGACCCCCGTGGCCGCCACCGTGCACCCGTTGCGGGGTATGCACCCGGGACGGGGGCTGTCAGGACCCCCGGGGCGGCAACTGTGCACCCGTTGCGGGGGTATGCACCCGGGACGGGGGCTGTCAGGGCCCCCGGGGCGGCAACTGTGCACCCGTTGCGGGGGTATGCACCCGGGACGGGGGCTGTCGAGGGCCCCCGGGGCGGCAACTGTGCACCCGTCGCGGGGGTATGCACCCGGGACGGGGGCTGTCAGAGGGCCCCCGGGGCGGCAACTGTGCACCCGTCGCGGGGGTATGCACCCGGGACGGGGGCTGTCGGCCCAGATCCGGCCCGATCCGCCCCCGTCCCGGGTGCAAACCCCCGAACCGGGTGCAGACCTGCCCCGCATACCGGACACGCCGCCCCCGCGCCGGGTGCAAACCCCCGAACCGGGTGCAGACGTCCCCCCGGGGCAGCGGGATGAGGCCGCCCACGTTGCTTGATCCGACGGACACCGGGAAGCAACCGGCCCCCCGCTCGCTCCACCCGCAGGCGCCGGAGCCCACCACACTGCCCAATCGCGATGGGCTCCACTAGCGCTCAGGAGTCGTACCGAGCGGTCCAAGCCTGCACCTGCCCCAACGGCCAGGTGGTGACGATCTGCTCGGGGCGCACCCCGCACGCCTCGGCCCGCTGCGCCCCGTACGGCTGCCAGTCCAGTTGCCCGGGGGCGTGGGCGTCGGTGTCGAGCGCGAAGACACATCCTGTCTGCGCCGCCATTCTCAGCAGGGCCCGCGGCGGATCCTGTCGCTCCGGCCGGGCGTTGATCTCCACCGCGACACCGCTGCGCTTGCAGACGGCGAAGACCGCCTCGGCATCGAACTGCGAGGGCGGCCTGGTGCCGCGGCCGCCGGCCACCAGCCGCCCCGTGCAGTGGCCGAGGATGTCCACGTTCGGGTCCTGGACGGCCCGGATCATGCGAGCCGTCATGGCGGCGGCGTCCATGCGCAGATGGGAATGCACCGAGGCGACCACGACATCCAACTGCGCCAACAGGTCCGGATCCTGATCCAACGAGCCGTCATCGAGGATGTCCACCTCGATGCCGGTGAGCAATCGGAACGGGGCCAGCGACTCGTTCAGCCGGGCCACATCCTCGACCTGGGCCCGCAGGCGGTCCGCGGACAACCCGTTGGCCACCTTCAGCCGCGGGGAGTGATCGGTGAGCACCGCCCACTCGTGCCCCCGGCCGCCCAGCACGTCGTCCCGGGCGGCGCGCGCCATCACCGCCGCCGGAACCGTGCCGTCGGAGGCGTCGCTGTGCATGTGGCAATCGCCGCGCAGCAGCGCCACGATCGCCTCGCCGCCAGGGCATACCGGGTTTCGCGCCGCGTCCTCCAGACGGCGCAACATTTCCGGCTGCCGCCCTGCAAGTACCTCCGCGGTCAGCGCCGCGGTCTTCGCACCGACGTGCGGCAGTTCGGTGAGCGCACCCTGTTCCGCCAACGCGGCCACCCGGGCATCCCCCGCCTCCCGAATGGCGGATGCCGCACGGCGGTAGGCCCGCCAGCGGAAGCGGTCGGCTCCGTCGCGCTCAAGCAGGAACGCGACGCGATCCAGGGTGTCGGCCGGATCCATGGCAGCTCAGCGGCTCGCGGTCTGCGTCATGACGGCATCGCATCATGTCCGGGACTTCCGACGCCAGCAGCGGCGGGACACCGGTGCTACGGTCGGGGCGCCACCCGGCACCGCCGGGCCCCAGGGAGGCGCATATGGCCGGCCAGGCGAGCGATGGCAGACCGGAACTGCATGCGACTCGACCGCCCGAGCACCGCCAGCACGAGCACCGCGCCACGGGGTACGTGTTGCCCGTGGCGCCGTTCCGGAACGCCGATGTCGCCCCGCGGGAAGGCTCCATGTCCATCAGTCGGCCATCCGGTCACGCTCGCAGCGTCGCCCAGCAACGGGGTCGGTCGGCGCTTGGCGAACCGGCGATGGGCGTGCTGGGGATGGCGAGCACCGCACCTCGCGGTCCAAGCAGGAAGGCAGGCAACACCATGCTGGTCGGCACGCGATACCGCGCCGCTCGCCTCGATCCGTCCTACGACACCATCGTCATCGGCTCCGGCCTGGGCGGACTGACAGCGGCTGCGCTCCTGGCCCGGTCGGGCCAGCGGGTCCTGGTGCTGGAGCGGCACTACACGGCGGGCGGATTCACCCACTCCTACCGGCGTCGCGGCTACGAGTGGGATGTCGGCGTGCACTACGTGGGCGGGGTGCACAAGCGGGACTCCCCCTTGCGGCGGCTGTTCGACACCGTGACCGACGGCCAACTGCAGTGGGCGCAGATGCAGAGCCCCCACGACCGCATCATCGTCGGCGCGGAGCACTACGACTTCGTCGCCGGTGCTGGACCCTTCCGCGAGGAGTTGCTGCGGTCCTTCCCCACCGCTGGGGCACAGATCGACGAGTACCTGCGACGCATCCGAGCCGCGTCGGGTGACATCCCGCTGCTGTTCCTCCCGCGCAATCTCCCCCGTGCCCTGCAGCCGCTCGCAATCGCGGCGAGTCGGCCTGGGCGCCGGGCATTCAGCCGGACCACCGCATCCGTGCTCGGCGAGTTCATCACCGATGCGCGCCTTGCCGGGGTGCTGACCGGGCAGTGGGGCGACTACGGACTCCCACCGGGGCAATCCAGCTTCGGCATGCATGCCGCGGTGGCGCAGCACTACCTGGGCGGCGCCAGCTTCCCGGTCGGGGGCGCCTGGCGGATCGCCGACACCATCGCACCAGTGATCGAGCGCGCGGGCGGCGCGGTCGTGGTCGATGCCGAGGTGGAGCAGATCCTGCTGCACCGGGACCGGGCGATCGGTGTCCGCATGGTCAACGGGGACGAGATGCTGGCCGATCGGGTGATCAGCGCGGCCGGCGTCCATGCCACGTTCGGCCGACTCCTCCCCCGCGAGGCCGCGCAGCGCCTCCCGATCACTGGCAAGGCGGCCGCGCTGCAGCCTGCCGTCGCCCACTTGGGCCTCTACGTGGGTCTGCGGGGCACCACTGAGGAGTTGGGCCTGGAGCAGACGAATCTGTGGGTGTACCGGGACTACGACCACGACGCGAGCCTGGCCGGCTACCTCGCCGGGCCCAACACGGACTTCCCCGTGACCTACATCTCCTTCCCCTCGGCGAAGGACCCGGACTGGCAGCGGCGCTACCCCGGCAAGTCCACCATCGACGTCATCACGCTGGCGCCCTTCGACTGGTTCCGGCGGTGGGAGGGCACGCCGTGGCGCAAGCGCGGCGCAGCCTACGAGGAGTTCAAGTCCGACCTGGAACAGGCGCTGCTGGCGGAGCTGTACCGGCAGGTGCCGCAGATCCGCGGGCGGGTCGCCTACCACGAGCTGTCCACCCCGCTGTCGACGGCGGAGTTCACCGGATACACCCGGGGCCAGGTCTACGGCCTGGAGCACACGCCGCAGCGCTTCGAACAGACCTGGCTGCAGGCCCGCACTCCGATCCGCGGCCTCTACCTGACCGGTCAGGACATCCTCTTCTGCGGCGTGGTGTCGGCACTGATGTCAGGCGCGATCACCGCGTCCGTGGTCATGGGGCCGAGCGCCGTGCGCGTGCTGCCGGGCGCCGTCGGCCTGTCGCCTCGAAGGGTGCTCGCCCCGCGTCGTTGAGCGCGGCGCGATCAGATGTGCCCCGCTGCCCGGCGCCGGTCATGATGGACGGACCGCGAAGGAGCAGGAGCCCGTCATGGCGTACACATCCGAGTCGATCCCCGACTTGTCCGGCCGCACAGCCGTCGTGACCGGCGCGAACGGCGGACTGGGCCTGGAGACGGCCAAGGCGCTGGCCGGCAAGGGCGCCCACGTGGTGATGGCCGTGCGTGACGAGGCGAAGGCCGAGCAAGCCGTGGCCGCGATCATCCGAGAGGTTCCGGCCGCGTCCCTGGATCTGGTATCCCTCGACCTCGCATCGCAGGAGTCGGTGCAGCGGTCGGCTCGAGAGGTTCTAGCCGAGCACCCCGCCATCGACATCCTCATCAACAATGCCGGCCTCATGGCTTTGCCGGAACGGCGCACTGAGGACGGCTACGAGATGCAGTTCGGCGTCAACCACCTCGGCCACTGGACCTTCACCGCGGTGCTGCTGCCCGCCCTCCTGGCCGCACCGGCCGGCCGGGTCGTGACCGTCACATCCACTGCCCATCACTTCGGCCGCCCAGTCGATGCGTCCAATCCCCATCCGCGCGGCAAGTACGACCCGTGGCGGGCGTACGGCGACTCCAAGCTCGCCAACTACCACTTCGGGCTCGGGCTCCAGCAGCGCTTCGAACGGGCCGGTGTCTCGGCGAAGAGCCTGATCGCCCACCCCGGCCTGTCCCACAGCGATCTGCAGACGCGCACGGTACGCGAGGGTGGCGGCGGCGTGATGGGGCCCTTCTGGGTCTGGATGGCTGCCCACACCGGTATGGACGTGGCCCGCGGCGCCATGCCGCAGATCCGGGCGGCAACCGATCCTGCAGCACGCGGCGGCGAGTTCTACGGACCTCGATTCGTGAACAACGGCCCGGCAGTGCGACTCCCCGTCCTGCGACCCGGCGCCAGTGCGGCCATCGAGGCCCTCTGGCAGGTCTCGCAAGAGGAGACCGGCGTCCCCCTGGAGGTGTGACCGGGCGATCCGCGCTGCACGCCGAGCGCAGGCTCCAGGTCCTGGCCGGGGCTGCGGGCAGGCGGGTCTCTCGCCGCGAGCGCAGGGTGGGGCGTCAGCCGGGCGCTGCGCTGGCGACGCAGCGGCGGCGTCGGCACAAGCGCGGGCGCCGGGGACTTCGACGGCGCCGGGGCACGATACGGGCGCCGGGGCACGGATCGAGGTGAGACTCCTCGCCCGAATCAGGCGAGCGGCACGGGCAAGACGACCGCAGCCGAGCTGGCGGGCCGTCTTGCCGGCGCCTGCAGTTGGGAAAGCATCGCGGTATGAATGCCCTTGACACCCTGGTCGCCACCCGACGCAGCCTGCACGCCGTCGCCGAGCAACTCCTCGCCGGTCCGCAATACCGGCGCACGGGCAGCATCCGACTCAGCGTGACCGACGGCGGGTTCGCAACAGACGAGCTGCCGGGCGACCCGAGCAGGCTCACGGTGCGGGCCGGGTCGCTGGTGGCAGATCGACGTTGGGGGCCGTTCGCCGTGCCGCTGTCTGGGACGATCGCTTCGATCGCCGCCGAGATCACCATCGACGCGGGGCCGCCGATCGGGGTGTACGACGACGGATCCGGTACCGATCCGTCCTTTCATGTCGCCGTCGATGACGCGGCGGCCCATGAGGTGCTGCGCGGATTCTCGTGGGGGGATGAGGCGCTGCGCACCTTCCTGGAGCGCTACTCCGACCCGGCCACTGAGCCCCCGGTCCTGTGGCCGGAGCACTTCGACGTCGCGATCACCGTCGCCGAGATCAACTACGGCGTCTCCCCCGGCGACCAGTTCATCGCCGAGCCCTACGCCTATGTCGGGCCGTGGCAACGGCGAGCCGGCGCCTTCTGGAATCTGCCGTTCGGCGCTGCCCGATCCGTTCGCGAGCTCGGCAGTGCGCAGGCTGTTCTCGAACTCTTCGAGGAGGGGCGCCGAGCAGCAGCCGCAGACCCCTTCGCCTAGCGGGGGCTCCGGCGGCGCTTCATCGCCCCGCGGCCCGGCGCGCGCAACGCACGCCCCCCGGCGCAACGCACGCCCCCGGCGTTGATCGCGACGAAAAGGGGCCCTCACGCCGGGAAACGTCGCGATCAACGCTGCAGGATCAACGTCGGCGAGGCGCGCACCGGCCCACGTCCCATCGAAACGTCGCGATCAACGCAGGGGGCAACGAAGACCAAGCCGGCCCGCGGGGCGATACGGCTGGGCCGGTCCGCGGACGCGTCCCGAAAAGGAGAAGGGACCCGGCGTGCTTGCCGGGTCCCTTCTCTCTCGTAGCGGGGGCAGGATTTGAACCTGCGACCTCTGGGTTATGAGCCCAGCGAGCTACCGAACTGCTCCACCCCGCGGTGTTCCACCAGCATACGTCACTGGTGGGAAGGACCTCAAATCGTCCTCCGCGCCGCCTCTACGCGGCGGCCTCCTCAGGCACCTCCTCCTGCGGCACTTCCTCCTCCGCAGGTGCCTCCTCCAGGCTGGCATCGCCGGTCAACTGGGCCTGGGCCGCGGCAGCGCGGTCCAGCGCCTCCTTGAGTCGCTCCTGCGCTTCGCCGTAAGCC
The DNA here is from genome assembly GCA_963706835.1 of uncultured Actinomycetota bacterium. GTDB lineage: Bacteria > Actinomycetota > Actinomycetes > S36-B12 > CAVXYG01. The sequence goes on along the minus strand of CAVPOB010000016.1, from coordinate 110,261 downwards.
CCGAAGTCGCCGGCTGGCCAGGGCCGCCTGTCCATCGTCATAGGCCAGCTGCGCGTCCAGCAGCGCCTGGGTCAGCGCGGCCTGCGGGTCCGAGCCATCGGGCGGCGGCGCATCGCCGTCCCCACCGCCTGAGGTGGGCGCGCCGTCGAAGACGCGCTCCAGGGCCTCCAGCAGCGTGTCCTCCATGGCGACGCGCTGGCCGTAGCCCACGAGCACCTTGCGCAGCAGCGGGAAGCCCTGCTCACCAACAGCCTGCACGTAGACCGGCTCGACGTAGAGCATCCCGTCGGCGACCGGCAAGCTGAGCAGGTTGCCGAGCACGACGTCGGAACCACCCCGCCGCAGCAGCGACAACTGCTGGGCGACGATCGGATCGGACTCGAAGTTGTTCTGCACCTGGGTCGGGCCGGGGATCGTCGTGTTCCGCGGCAACTGCAGCACCCTGATCGTGCCGTAGTCCGCTCCCGGATCGCTGTTGACGGCCATGAACGATGCCAGGGTCTGCCGCCTGCTCGGCGAGAACGCCGTGGTCAGCGAGAAGGACGGCGATTCGGTACCGGGCATCTGCAGCGTCAAGTAGTACGGCGGCTGCAGCGATTCGGTGGTCGGCTGGGTCGGGTCGTTCGGGATGATCCAGAAGTCCTGGCCCGAGTAGAACGCGTTCGCGTCCTGCACGTGGTAGCGGCTGAAGATGGTGCGCTGCACCTTGAACAGATCCTCCGGATAGCGCACATGCGCCAGCAGTTCGGCGGGCATGTCGTCGACGTCTACGAACAGTTCGGGGAAGGTCTGCCGCCAGGCCGCCAGTATCGGGTCGGTGTCGTCCCAGGCATACAGGGTGACCGTGCCGTCGTAGGCGTCCACGGTGGCCTTGACCGAGTTGCGCATGTAGTTGATGCGCTCCCTGGCCGCAGCAATGGATCCGCCGGTACGGGTGGTGATGGAGTCACTGGTGGCGTCCACCAGGGACGTGCGAGCGGCGTTCGGGAACTGGTTGCTGGTCGTGAACCCGTCCACGATCCACTTGATGCGGCCATCCACCACAACCGGATAGGGGTCGCCGTCCAGGGACAGCCAGGGGGCCACCTTGCTGATGCGCGTCTGCGGATCGCGGTCCCACAGGATGCGCGACTCCGGGTTCACCCGGTCCGACAGCAGGATGTTGGTGTCCTGGAAGGTTGTTGCGAACACGAGCTTGTTGAACAGCGAGCCCACCGGGGCGCCGCCGGAGCCGGTGTAGGTGTTGTTGCGCTGGCCGTTGGGGCTGGTGTCGTCGGGGAAGTCGAACTCCTGCGGCGGGGCCCCTTCCGGCGCGCCGATGATCGAGTACAGCGGGGATTTCTCCCCGAAATAGATCCTCGGCTCCGTGATGTCGAGCACGCCCACCGGCGGGATGTCGGACTCGGCGAACTGTGGGGCGCCGTTGGACTGCGCCGTGTTGTCGTAGGCGGCGACGAGGCCGAAGCCGTGGGTGAACACGGTGGTGTCGTTGGTCCAGTTGCGCTGCCCGACCGGCAGTCCCTCGAGGTCCAGCTCGCGCACCGCCACGATCGTGCCGCGCTTGCCATCCACGTCGTAGCGGTCGACGTCGAGAGTGTCGGGGAACGCGTAGAAGCCGCGAATCTGCTGCAACTGCCGGTACGTCGGGCTGACCACTGCCGGGTCGAGCAGGCGGGTGGCCTCGATCGTGCCGCGCTCCTCGCTGATGGCCTCGATGCTGGCCACCTCGTTGCCGGCATATTCGATGCGCTGGACATCCTGCAGGTCATAGGCCTGCAGGGTTGCCTGGATATTCCGGTCGATGAACGGCGACTCCCGCTCCAACTCCGTGGGGCGCACCTGGAAGTACTGCACGAAGGCCGGGTAGGCCCAGCCGATGACCAGCGAGGTGGCCAGCAGCAGGGCAAGTCCGATGAGGGGCAGTCCGAACGATCCCCGGATGGCCGACACGATGAAGAGTGCGGCGACGATCAGCGCCGCGAAGGTCAGGATGGTGCGCGACGGCAGCACCGCGTTGACATCGGTGTAGGACAGCCCGGTGAAGCCCGGCACCAACTGCTTGCTCTGCACCGTGAGTTCGAACCGGTCCAGCCAGTACGCGGCGGCCTTCAGCAGCATGGCCACGGCCCCCAGCACGGAGATGTGGACCACCGCGGCGCGGCTGAACCTCCGCCCCGAGCTCTGCAGCCGGATGCCGCCGTAGAGGTAGTGGACGGCGAACGCTGCCATCAGGCACAGCATCGTCAGCGCGAACAGATATCCGACGACGAAGCGCAGCCAGGGCAGGCTGAAGACGAAGAATCCGATGTCCGCGCCGAACTGGGCGTCGGTGCTGCCGAAGTCCTGGCCGTTGCGCCACAGCTGGAAGGTCTGCCATTCCGCCGATGCCGACAGACCGGTCATCAGGCCGAACATCGCTGCCACACCGATGGCGAGCAGCTTTCGGTAGGGCTCCACCGACATCCGGTAGCGCTCGAGCGAGGCCTGCTCGGCGGTCAGGTTGGAGAAGGCCGGCCGGGATCGGTAGGCCACCCAGATGTTCAGCAGGATGGCAGCCCCCATGAAAAGGGAGAACGCCGCGAACAGGCCCAACTGGGTCAGGACGCGGACCCGGAAGACCTGCGTCTTCTCCACCGAGGAGAACCAAAGCCAATCGGTGTAGATGCTGGTGAAGACCACCCATCCAATGACGAGCAACCCCAAAATGAGCAGGGTCGGGACCAGGACCCGACCGCGAGCGGCCGGCTGCTCCTCGGTCACGACGGGACCACCGCCGGAGCCTGAGCCCTCGCCGCCGCCCATGGGCATGCCGAACGTCACAACGCACCACCTACATACATTCCGGTAGCTCCCCATCGCCCGATCGCCAGGCGGTGATCGAGTCTATCGCTGTCGCAAGGCTGTCCACAGCCGCCACCTCGAGCCCATCGGGAATCCGGCCCGCCAGGTCGGCGCAGTTGCCCTCTGGGACGAGGAAGAGCCCCGCACCCGCCCCTGCCACGGAAACCGCCTTCTTCTCCACGCCGCTGATCTGGCCGACCGAGCCGTCGGCGGCAATCGCGCCGGTCCCGCCCACATGGACATCCGCCAGCAGCGGCTGCGGTGTCATGGAGTCGACGATGGCCAGCGCGAAGACCAGCCCGGCGCTCGGTCCGCCGATGCCCTCCAGCGAGATATCCACCTCGAAGTCGGAGGTGTAGGTGTTCACGACGAGGACGCCCAGGTAGGCGCTGTCCGCGCGTGTGCCGCTCTCGATGACCACGGAGGAGGGGGCGCCGTCGCGCACGAAGTCGACCTCGATGGCGGAGCCCGGTGGCTGCGTCGCCACGGCTGCCCCCACCTCGGCCGACGTGCTGGTCGGCTGGCCAGCCACCGCTGTGATGACGTCTCCGGACTGCAGCGACCCCTGCGCCGGAGCATCCGATTCGACGGAGCGCACGACCGCCTCAGTCTGCACCGGTCGTCCCAGGTAATCCGCAGCGGCCGCCAGAGCGGTGCTCATGCTGGAATCGAACAGCGCCTGATCGATCTGCCGACCTTCCTCGGGCTCCAGTCCCTCCGGGTAGACCACATCCTTGGGCTCGACCGTGCGCGTGGGCAGCAGCCATGCCGCGACCGCCGAGAGCATGGGCAGCGGCGCCGTTCCACCCTCCTGCAACACGACCACCATGTCGAGGCGGCCCTCGGTGGGGTAGGTCGGCGCCCCGGTGACGTCCACGACCGGACGACCGTCCGCCTCGGCCAGGACATCGAAGACCGGCCCTGGCTTCACCGACACGAACGGGACCGGCAGCACCACCCCCACGACCACGACCGCCGCGAGCAGCGCGCTGGCGGTCCGGGTCGCACCCCGCTGCCGGTCCTGCAGTGGCTTCATCCGGCGTTTCCGCGTCCGGTTCGCCCGTGCCGCGGTTGCAGTGCCCGCCGGACGCGCGCCGCCCGCTCAGTCGCCGTCAACTCTCGGCTGCGGCGGCGGGCCGCGGCGGGCACGACGACGGCGGCGACGAGGGTGGCCAGCACCGGGATCGCCAGCCACAGCAGTGCGGACATGGCACCTCCCCACCCGGTATGGGCTGCTTGCCCTGCACGGTACCCCAGCGATCCGTACGCGCCGTTGACCGCCTGGCGTTGCGCTGTGGGCGCAATAGCACCGGCCGGAGCATGCGGGCTTCGGCAACCGCCGCCGCACCGGTCTACCGTGGAAGGGTCCCGTGCTGTACGGACCAGGAGGCGTCGATGAGTAGCGGTCCCCCTTTCGGCTTCCAGCCGAGCGACGAGGACCCCGGCCCGAACCGGCCCCCCTTCGGGGGCGGTATGGACCAGTTCGGGGCCATGCTGGAGCAACTCGGCCGCATGATGCGCGCCAGCGGCAGCGGCAGCGGCGCCGTCAACTGGGATCTGGCCACGCAGGTCGCCCGGGAGCATGCCGTGGCGGAGGGCGATCCCAGCCCATCGGCCGCGGACAGCGCAGCCGTCGCCGACGCGGTACGGCTGGCGGAGCTGTGGCTGGACGACCGGACCACGTTCCCGGCCTCGCCCGGCGCGGGCCGGGCATGGAGTCGCTCCGATTGGGTGGTCGGCACGCTGCCAGCCTGGCGGACCTTCATCGAGCCGATCGCCGAGCAGACTCAGGCGACACTCGGCTCGATGATGTCGGGGCAGACCCCGGACCCGGACGCCCTGCCGCCGCAACTGCGCGATGCCCTCCCACCGGGCATGGACCTCGGCGAGATGGCCGGACCGCTGCTGGGCATGGCGCGACAGATGGGCTCGGCGATGTTCGCGATGCAGGCCGGCCAGGGCCTGGGGTCGCTGTCGCGGGAGGTTTTCGGAGCCACCGACATCGGGGTGCCGCTGACCAGCGATGGCCGACCCACGCTGATACCGGCCAACATCGCCGCCTTCGCCGAGGGGCTGGAGATCCCCGTGGACCAGGTGCGGCTGTTCCTGGCCCTGCGGGAGGCGGCGCACCAGCGGCTGTTCGCCCATGTGCCGTGGCTGCGGGCTCGGCTGACCGGTGCCGTGGAGGAGTACGCCAAGGGCATCCATGTCGATCTCGACCGCATCGCCGAGGCGGCATCCGACATCGACCCCGGCGACCCGTCCGGCCTGCAGGAGATCCTGTCCAGCGGCGTCTTCGAGCCCCAGGACACGCCGGCCCAGGAAGCAGCGAAGGCACGCCTCGAGACGCTGCTGGCGCTCGTGGAGGGATGGGTGTCGGCTGTCGTGACCGAAGCTGCTGGCACACCGCTGCCCGCCGCCGATGCACTGGCCGAGGCGATGCGACGTCGCCGGGCTGCGGGCGGGCCGGCGGAGAAGACCTTCGCCACGCTGATCGGCCTGGAGATGCGGCCGCGCCGACTGCGGGAAGCGGCTGCCTTCTGGGCCGCGGTGGCCGCCGATGGCGGTCCGCAGGCCCGTGACGCGCTGTGGGCCCACCCCGACCTGCTGCCCACGACCGAGGACTTGGAGTCACCGCAGGACTTCCTCGCCCGCTCTGGCCTCTCACTGCCCGGCGAACTGCTCCCGGGGGCTCAGGAGGACGCCGGGGACGGCGATGAGAGCGACGGCGCTCCGGACGCCTCGGGGGATCCCAGCGATCCATCGATCTGAACGAGCACGAAGAGACGCGCCGCAGCCCGCTGCGCCGCAGTCCTCGAGAGTGGCCCTATCGTTGCGGCTATGGCCCGATGCGGGCTCCGGATCAATCCGGTCGATGAAGTGGTGAGGAGAAGACCATGGCCGAGCAGTTCACCGGCACCGCCTACTGCGTGAAGTGCAAGGAGAAGCGCGAGTTCACCGGCGAGGTCGTCGTAAATGCCAAGGGCACCCGCATGGCCAAGGGCAAGTGCCCGGTGTGCGGGACCAACGTCAACCGGATCCTGGGCAAGGCCTAACCCCTCCGGTCCACCGCACGGGCCCCGGCGAGCAGCAGCTCGGCCGGGGCCTGCGCTTTTCGCGGAGGAGGCGATGCGATGTCGTGGCAGGACGCGGTAGGCGCCGCGCTGGACCAGTTGGACCCCGACCTGCGCCGGTTGACCGAGCAGCTGATCGCGGTGCCGTCGGTGGGCGGTTCCGGCGCTGAGGCCGATGCTCAGGATGTCGTGGCGGAGTGGCTCGCGGCCCATGGCGTCCCGACGGTCGTCACGACTTCCCCGGTGCTCGCCGATGCGCCGGGATTTCCCGGCATGGAGGTGGCGCGCAGTTCGGTGACCGACGCCGTGGGTCGCGTGCCGGGAACCGGCGCTGGGCCGGATCTGCTGCTGCTCGGCCACACCGACGTCGTCCCCCCGGCGGGGCCGACGGCCTTCGAACCCCAATGGCGCGGCGACCTGCTGGTCGGGCGGGGCGCGGCAGACATGAAGGCCGGCGTGGCTGCGATGTGCGCCGCGGCCGCAGCATGGGCTGCCAGCGGGATTCGGTTGGCGGGCGATCTCGTGGTGGCCGCAGTGAGCGCAGAGGAGGACGGGGGCGCCGGCACCTTCCAACTGCTGCGCGATCGGTCCCGAATGCCGTTGCGCGCCGGCAGTGCTGCCATCATTCCCGAGCCCACGGCCGGCCGCGTTGTCACGGCAAACGCGGGCTGCCTGACGTTTCGGATCCGACTGCCGGGCCGGTCGGCCCACGGGGCCCTGCGCTGGCAGGGGAGCAACCCGCTGGACGGCTTGCCGGCGGTGCTGACCGCCCTGCGGGCCCTGGAGTCGCGGCGCTGCACCGACGTCGATCCCCGATTCGCGTCGGTGCCACTGGCCTATCCGATCAGCGTGGGAACCATCAGCGGCGGCGAGTGGGCCTCAACGGTCCCCGAGGAGGTCGTCTTGACCGGGCGCTTCGGCGTCCGACTGGGCGAATCGCTACCCGCAGCCAGGGCGGCGCTCGAGGCCGCCATCGCCGAGGCCTGCAGCATCGACCCGGCGCTGGGACGGTACCCGGCGCAGGTGGAATGGTGGGGCGCGCAGTTCGCCAGTGCCGATACCGCCCCGGCCGAACCGGTGGTGACAGCGCTGCACGGCGCTGGCGCCCCGCCGGGCGTCATCGGCGCGCCCTACGGATCCGACATGCGCCTGCTGACGGGCATGGCGGGGCTGCCCACCGTGGAATTCGGCCCGGGCCGACCGGAGGACGCACACACTGCCGACGAGCATGTGGCATGGCCACAGGTCAGGCGGTGCGCCCGCGTGCTGGCGCTGGCGGCGGGAGCGTTCTGCGGGATCAGCGACGTGGCTGTGGACAACTCGTGAGGCGGATCCCGGCGATTCTGCAGACTCACCTGCATGCCCGCGACTGACCCACAGCCCGATCGTCCCCTCCCCGCCCTGCCGCACCTGCGGGGCGACACTGCCGTCATCGCGCGCCCCCGACAGCCGCTGCTGCTGGCGGGATCGGCATGTCACGTGGTCACCGTCCTGTCCCCGCCGCCGGGCCTGCCCGCCTGGCTCCACGGCCTGGACGGGACGCAGCCCCTGGAAGCGGCGCTCCTGGCTGCTCCGTTGCCGACGGAGGCGGCCCGGTACCTGCTGCAGGAGCTGGATCGTGCCGGGCTGCTCGGCGACGGGAATGCCGGCCGGTCGTTCGCCGACCCCGCGCACTACCAGCGGGACGCCCTGCGGCTGGCCGACCGCGCTCGCGATGGAGCGCTGCCGGTCGCGCCTGCCACGCACCCGCTGCCGGTGGCGCTGCGGGGAGCAGCCCAGTGGGTTCGGCCCCTGGGCACTGCGCTGAGCGGTTGCGCCTCCCATGTCGCGCTGGTGGCTGCGGACCAGGCCCGCCTCGTGGTCGATATCGACACGGCGTTCGCCACACCGGGAGTTGCCGACCGCGGCGCGCTGCTGGCCGATGCCGCACAACTGCGGGTGGCGATCAGCGCGTTCGACGCCCTGTTCTCCCCCTTGTCGCTGCCCGGCCAGACGGCCTGCCCGCGGTGCTGGTCGCTGCAGACCGACGTCCGACAGCCGGACTGGGAGGATTGGCTGTATGCCGGGCGCTGCCCGCAACCGCCACACGTGCCCACCCACCACCGGGCACTGATCACCGCAGTGGCGGTGGAGCACATCCTCACCGCCGCTGCCGTCCTTCGGGGCGCCGCACTACCGGACGCCGCGGCCCGGGACCGCCGCATCGATCTGCGCGCCGGCACGGTGTCCAGCGCGCCGGTCGCTGCGCACCCGGCCTGCGGGTGCATCCGTCGGGCAGCATGAGCGGCCCGCCCGCTCCACCTGCCCCGCGCCGTGATGTGGTTCACACTGGATGCGTGACCCCCTCCGACGAAGAGCCGCCCTCTGCCAAGCGCCGCGACACCATCCAGGGTCGAGGCCTGGTCCGCAGTGCGCGGATGGCCTCGCTACCGCTGAGTCACGCGGGCCGCGCGGCCCTTGGGGTGGGCAAGCGGCTCGGCGGCAAGCCCGCCGAGGCGGTGGCGGCCGAGATGCAGCAGCGCACTGCCGAGCAGGTCTTCCGCGTCCTCGGGGAACTCAAGGGCGGCGCGATGAAGGTCGGTCAGGCGATGAGCGTCTTCGAGGCCGCGTTCCCGGAGGATGTGGCCGGGCCCTATCGGGCGACCCTGACCCGCCTGCAGGATGCTGCCCCACCGATGCCCGCCGATGTGGTCCACTCGGTGCTGGCCCAGGAGCTCGGCGACAACTGGCCCGCTCGGTTCGCCAGTTTCGACGACCGGCCGGCGGCCTCCGCATCCATCGGTCAGGTCCACCGCGCAGTTGCGCGGGACGGCCGCCCCGTTGCGGTGAAGGTGCAGTACCCGGGCGCTGGTGAGGCGCTGCGGGCCGACATCAACCAGATGATGCGCATGGGCCGCGCGTTCGCCGGCTGGGTGCCCGGCCTGGACATCAAGCCGCTGCTGGAGGAGCTGAAGAAGAGCGCCCTGCTGGAGCTGGACTATCTCGCAGAGTCCAACTGGCAGCGGCGCTTCGCCGTCGCCTTCGAGGGGGATCCCGACTTCCAGGTGCCGCACGTCCTGGCCGCCGCTCCGCGCGTGCTGATCTCGGAGTGGGTGGAGGGCACGCCGTTGTCGTTGATCATCGCATCCGGCTCGCGCGCCGAGCGGGATCACGCCGGCCTGCTGTATCAGCGCTTCCTGCTGGCATCGCCGGCGCGGGCCGAGCTGCTCCATGCCGACCCGCACCCCGGCAACTTCCGCATCGTCGGTGATGGAAGGCTCGCGGTGCTCGATTTCGGTGCGGTCGCCGATCTGCCGGGCGGCATGCCGCGCGAAGTCGGGCGGCTGATGCGGATCGCCCTTTCCGGCGATGCGCACACCGTGATGCTCGGGCTGCAGCGCGAGGGCTTCCTCAAGCCGCACATCACGTTGGACGAGGATCAGATGCTGCGCTATCTCATGCCGTTCATCGAGCCCGCCCGCCATGAGGAGTTCCACTACTCCCGGGAATGGCTGCGCTCGCTGTTCGGGCAGGTCAGCGACCCGCGCAACCCGGAGTTCAGCATGGGGTTGAAGTTCAACCTCCCGCCCGAGTACGCGCTCATCCACCGCGTCTGGCTCGGCGCCACCGGGGTGACCTGCCAGTTGGACGCCCACGTGAAGGTTCGATCGGAGATCGAACGCTGGGTGCCGGGGTTCACCGACGATGACATCCAGTAGGTTCCCGTCATGATGAGCCCCGAGGAGGCCACCGCCCTCGTGCACGCGGCCGTACCCTCGCTGCGCGGGTTCAACCTGCAGGTGCGGGAACTGCAGCCCGGCCGGGTCCGTCTCTTCCTCCCGTTCGAGGGCAACGGCAACCATATGGGCACCATGTACGCCGGCGCGCTGTTCGCCATCGCCGAGCTGCCCGGCGGGCTGCTGCCGCTGTCCCTGGTACCGCAGGGCGTGGTGCCGATCCTGAAGGAACTGACGATCCGTTTCTTGCAGCCCGCGCGCGGTGACGTGGAGCTGACCGCCGAACTCGATCCGGACCTGGTGCATCGACTCGCCGAGCGGGCCCAGCGCGACGGGCGCGCCGAGTTCACCTTGTCGCTGGAGGTGACCGACGGCTCGGGCCATCCGGTGGCGGCCAGCAGCGGCACCTACCTGTTGCAGCCGGCGTGAGGCGCTGCCTCAGCGGCTCTCGGCGACCATCGTCAGCAGCGCTGGCCCATACCGCTCGGCCTTCGCCCGCCCGACGCCGCTGATCTGCACCAGGTCCTCGTCGGTCATCGGGCGCAGCTCTGCGATCGCCTGCAGCGTCATGTCGGTGAAGACGGTGTAGGGCGGGGCCCCACTGGCCGCGACTAGGCTGGCCCGCCACTGGCGCAACTGTTCCAACAGCGCCGCATCGATGTCCGCGGGGCAGTTGCGGCAGCGTGCCATCGCCTTCTCCGAAGGGGTCGGCAGCCCCTTGCCGCAGATGCGGCAGCGAGCCAGGCGGGGGTGTCGCCGCGGCTCCGCGACCGGGCGCGGTTGCCCGATCTGGGCCTCGAGCCCAGATCCGAGGATGGCCTCTCCCTCGCCGATGTCCTGCAGGAAGCGGCTCGAGGCACGGCGGCTGCCCCGCTCACCGACGCGATGGGCCGCCCAGCTCAGGGCCAGTTCCCGCCTGGCCCGGGTGATGCCGACGTAGCAGAGCCGGCGCTCCTCGGCCACCGCAGCAGCGGTCGTGGCATAGCTGATCGGCAGGGTTCCCTCCTGCAGCCCAGCGATCCACACCGCGTCCCACTCCAGGCCTTTGGCGGCGTGGAGCGTGGCGATGCTGACTCCGTCCGCCACCGGTTCGGCCTGGAGCTCCTCTCGCCGCTGCAGCTCCATCACCAGCTCGCGCAGTCCGGCCTCAGGATTGCGCTCGACGAGGTCCGACGCCAGCGTGGCCAGGGCCGCCAAGGACTCCCAGCGTTCCCGGGCCGCCCCTCGCCCCCCCGGCGGAGCGGCCGCCAGGAAGCCCATAGCAGCAAGCACCTCCGCCACATCCGCGGTCAAGCCGGGACTCCTATCGGGCGCGGCCGCCGCCTTGGCGGCTCCCCGCAACCGGAGGACGGCCTCACGGATCTCGGGCCGTGCGAAGAACCGCTCCCCACCGGTGACCACGTAGGGCACCCCGGCCCCGGCCAGCGCCTCCTCGATGGGCACCGTCGCGGCGTTGCTGCGCACCAGGACCGCGATCTCGCGGGCCGCGATCCCCTCGGCGCGCCATCGCGCAACACCTGCTGCGACCTGCTCTGCCTCGGCCAGATCGTCGGAACAGGCCACGATGCGCGGCCGTGGCCCGTGGGGCTGCCGGGAGGTGAGGCGCAGTTGCGGGTGTTGGGCAGACTGCCAAGACTGGGCGAGCAGCTTGTTGGCAATCGTGATGATCTCCGGGGAGCACCGGTAGGACTGCTCCAGCGGCACCACGGTTGCCCGCGGGTAGGTCCGCCGGAAGCCCGCCAGGTACTCCGTCGACGCGCCAGCGAAGGTATAGATCGTCTGGCCGGGGTCCCCGACGACGCAGATCTGGTCGGACTCCCCCAGCCAGCACTCCAACAGCGACTGCTGGAGGGCCGACACGTCCTGGTACTCGTCCACGGTGATCCAGCGATAGCGCTGCCGCACCTGATCGGCGATGTCGGGTCGATCATTGAGCAGGCCGACGGTCAGGGACAGCACGTCCTCGAAGTCCATGCGCCCCTGCTCCGCGAGCAGGGCCCCGTAGGCCCGATACACCGAAGCGACCTCGGAACCGGTCATGCCGCCGGGAGGCGTTCGGCCTGCTGACCCGGCAGCGCTGGGGTAGTCATCGGGCCGCAGGCGGCTCACCTTGGCCCACTCGATCTCGGCGGCGAGGTCGCGGATCAGCGAGCGGTCCCGGGACAGACCCAGGGATGCGGCGGCCTCGGCCAGATAGGGGGCCTTCGCTGCGATCAGACCGGGCGCGGGACCGCCGACCGCGCTCGGCCAGAAGTGCCGCAGTTGGCGCAGCGCGGCGCTGTGGAAGGTCATGGCCGACAGCCCCGTCACGTCGAGCGCCGACAGCCGGGCACGCATCTGTCCGGCGGCCTTCGCCGTGAACGTCACCGCCAGTCCCCGATCCGGGCGCTGCGCGCCGACGGCAGCCGCGTACGCAATACGCCGCGTGATCGTCCGGGTCTTGCCGCTGCCGGCGCCCGCCAGAATCAGCACCGGCCCCTCAACCGCTGTGGCGGCCATCCGCTGCCGCTCATCGAGTCCCGCCAGGATCTGTGCCACCCCCGCCATGCGAGCAGTCTCACACGGACGGGCCGCAGGCCTCCACAGGGAAGAAAGCCGGAGGCTGCGGCGTTTCCCAGATGCGACGACGCCAGGGGGTACCGCGCAATGCCTGATCAGCCGACGCTCTACACAACGCAATGGTGCGGCTACTGCGTGCGCCTGAAGCGCCAGCTAGACCGGTTGGGGGTGCCCTACCGGGAGGTCGACATCGAGCACGACCCGGCGGCCGCACATTTCGTGGCGTCGGTGAACGGGGGCAACCACACCGTGCCGACCGTGCGCTTCGCCGACGGCACCGTGGCCACGAACCCCGCTGCCGCGGAAGTGGCGCGGCGGGCAGCCGAGGCAGCCGAGCAGGGGCGCGCGAGCGCAGCCCGCTGAGCGACTACCCGCGCAACCAACTGCCGGGGATCGGGCTGCCGTACCAGCGTTCGATGAGTCTGCGCGCGATCGAGATGCTCGGCGGGAGTTGAATCGTCCCTGCGGCGGCCGCCTGGCGGAGCTCCTCGCGGGAGTAGAACTGCGCCTCTGCGATCTCCACGCCGTCCACCTCGACGGTGGGATCACGGGTCCAGGCGTGGAACCCGAGCATCAGCGAGCCGGGGAACGGCCACGGCTGGCTGGCCACGTACTCGATGCGGTCCAGCCCGACCCCGACTTCCTCCAACACCTCGCGCCGGACAGCGGATTCGGCCGGTTCGCCGGGCTCGACGAAACCGGCCAGGGCACTGCGCCACTGTGCCGGCCACCTCGTCTGGCGGCCCAGCAGCGCCCGATCGTCGTCATCGCGCACCACGACGATGACGGCCGGGTCGGTCCGGGGGTAGTGCTCGGTACCGTCCGCCGAGCAGCGCCGCACCCATCCGCCGGCGATCACTTCGGTCGGCCTGCCGCACATCGGGCAGAAGCCGTGCCGGGCGTGCCAGGACTCCATCGCCACGGCGGTCATCACCGCGTCGAGCTGCAGCCCCGAGAGATGGGGGCCGAGCTCGCGCAGCCCCACCCAGCGCACCGCTGCATCCTCGCAGGCCCCCAGTACCAGCCACCAGGGCCGGCGGCCGGCGTCTACGCCCAGCAGGACCCGCGACTGCGGCGCCGGATCGACTGCACTGATGGGCAGGACGATCTCGTCGTCGCCGACCACCGCGATCTGACCGTCCCGGACCGCGATGCGTTGGGCGTCCCGGCGCTGCCACAGCTCGCCCAGCGCGGCCTCGTCGGTGCGCACTGCGCCGATCCGGTCGAGCAGGGTCGGCGGGAAGGTATCGCCGCGGGCCATCACGCCTCCCACCGCACGGACATGGTCGGTTCGGGGACCACACCGCCGCCACCTGCGACGGCGGCCAGGCAACCCGCATCGGGCAGCCCGCGGTACACCTCGTAGCGCCGCTGCCGGACGTGGACGAAGCACCCCACCACCTGCGCCAGGTCCATACCCCGCTCGGCTGCCCAGGCGATGCGGTACAGCGCCAGTTGCAGCGGGTCGGCCCTCCCGGTCGAGCCTGTCTTCCAGTCCACGACCCAGTGCTCGCCGTCGATGGCGAACACTGCATCGATGCGACCGCGCACCACCCGGCCATCGATCGCTGCGGCCACCTCGTGCTCCACCGCCAGCGCGGTCCGCGCCCCGAACGGACTGGCGGCGAACGCGGCGCGCAACTGCGCCTGCTCCGGCGTCGGCACTTCCGCGGGGTCCATCAGGTCCTCCCCCCACAGCGCCAGTTGATTCTCGCGCGCTGCGACCCAGGCATGGAACTCGTCCCCGGTGACCGCCGCTGGCGTGTCGGGCCAGGGCACGGGACGCAGCAGCTGCCGCCCGAAACCCTCCGGATCGCGGGCCAGTGCCAGCCACTGACTGACCGACATGTCCGCGGGCGTCGCAACGGGCGTGGGCGCATCTCGCAGGGCGAGCTCTGTCCGCAACCGCGTCAGATCCCGATCCCATGCCAGCAGTGCGCCATGCCCGGAGCCCGCCTGAGGCACCGAGGGCCGCTGGCGCACCGCTTCGGCGACTGCCGCCTGTCGCGCCCGGCCCGGTTCGGGGCCCCGCTCGGCGGTGTCGGCCGGCCGGGCTAGCAACGGGTTCTCCTCGCCGTCATCCGGCGGGAGGGTCCACACGTCCATCACGATCGATCCGGAGCCGGCCTCTGCCACTGCCGCTTGCAGGAAGGCGCTCGGGGCGCGGGGCGTGCGCTGGGTTCGGCCCCATCGATGGCCCGACAGGATCAGTGTCTGCTTGGCCCGTGTGACGGCGACGTAGGCCAGCCGCGTCTCCTCCAGCAGCTCCGCAGCCCTGGCCGCAGCAGCGAACGCGGTCAGTTCCGAAGCCCGCGGGAACTCCGGATCGCTGGGGAACTCCGCCAGCGCCGGCGGCACCGGCTCGTGCAGCAGCGCCGGCGGGACGGCGACCATCGTCGTGGGCCACTGCCCCCGCCCACGATCGCTGGGAAAGGTGCCCTCCACCATGGCCGGCACGGCGACGACCGGGAACTCCAGGCCCTTGGCCGCATGCACCGTCATCACGGTGACCGCTTCGACGTCGGGCCGGGCCGGCGCATCCGGACCGTCCGGAATCGTGTCGGCGATCGCCAACCAGCCGAGGAAGTCGCTCAGGCCGCGGCCCCCGGCGATATCGTCGAACCGACGCGCCAGATCGGTGAAGGCGATCACGGCGGTCTCGTCAGGGGGCGCGCCGGGCGCGCCGCCATCGGGACCCAACACCAGTTCCGCCGTCAGCCCCGACTCTGCTGGCGATGTCGCGGACCAGGTCGGCCACTCCTGCCCCTGCCCGCCGCTGCCAGCCGCGCAGCATCTGGGCGAAGGCCGCGAAGCGCTCCCGAGCCGGCGAGCTGTAGGGGTAGCGCGGCGCGTCGCCCAGGTCGTAGAGCGCGTCGTAGAGGCAGGGGAACAGGAGCGGGTCGGCGCGCAGGGCCGCCGCCAGGTCATCGCCTGGTGGCAAGCCCTCCTCCGCGGCGCCCGTGAGCCCGACGAGATCCCGGGCCCGGCGCGCCAACAGCGCCATGTCGCGCTGCCCAACGCGCCAAGCCGGTCCCATCAGCAGGCCGATGAGCGCGTCGTTGGCCGTAGGATCGGCCACTACTCGAAGCGCCCAGACCAGCCACCGGACCTCAGGAAGCGCCAGCAGGGCCTGTTTGCCGTGGACCTGCACGGGGACACCGGCTCCGCGCAGCGCACCCACGACTTCGGCGGCCCCGTCGTTGGTGCGGGTCAGGACAGCCATGTCCCGCCACGGGCGTTCGCACGCCCGCAGCTGCCCGACGAGCCAGGACAACTCATCCTCGATCGAGGGCAGCAGGCCCGCGATCACCGAACCGCTGCCGGTGCGCTCGTCGGCGCGCAATGCCGCCACCGCCTGGTGGACCTCCCGCAGCGGCGCGGCGACGCTGTTGGCGACGTGCAGCACAGCGGCACCGGAGCGTCGGTTGGTCGCCAAGGTGAACGGTGCGGCCGGCGAGGCGTCG
Organism: uncultured Actinomycetota bacterium; assembly: GCA_963706835.1. Lineage (GTDB taxonomy): Bacteria > Actinomycetota > Actinomycetes > S36-B12 > CAVXYG01. The sequence continues at coordinate 94,607 of CAVPOB010000016.1, read as the reverse complement.
GCTCGCCGGAAGTGGTCCGGGAAGTGGTCCATATTCGACGGACTGGCACCGCGCCAGCCGTAGATCGCCTGGCACGGATCGCCGACGGCGGTGACCGGATGACCCTGGCCGAACAACTCCTGCAGCATCGCCCGCTGCGCTACCGAGGTGTCCTGGTACTCATCCAGCAGTACCGCGCGATGGCGCTGCCGCAGCAGCCTCGCTCACGGGGCGGTGCCGTCGGGCCAACTCAGCGCCGAGCCGCACATAGTCGGCGAAGTCCATCAGCTCGCGCTTCCGCTTGGCGTCGCGATAGCTCTGCACGAGGGCGGTGAGCTCGCGGCGCGCCGCCGCGGTGGCCGCCATGCGCTCCCCGGTCCGCTGCTGCCGCTCCCGTGCCTGCCAGTGCGGTCAGCAACTCGTCGTCGAACTCGGCGAGCTCGCTCGGCCGCCACGTCGTTGTCCGCCAGCAGGGAGTCCAGGGAGAGCACCGCGGCGGCCACGTCAGCGGGCGCCTTGGCCAGGTGCCTCGGGTCGACATCGGCCGCGGCGACCACCTGCATTGCCAGCTGCCGCTGCCGTACCGGCGACATCAGCTCGGCACTCGGCTCCACGCCGATCAGAAGCCCGAACTCGCGCAGCAGAGCGCCGGCGAAGGCGTGGTACGTCGACACCACGACATCGTCGGCATGCTCGCGGTACTGCGGCGAGAGCCGTCGCAACGCCGAGCGAATCCGCTGCGCCAACTCGGCGGCCGCCTTGTTCGTGAACGTGAGTCCGAGCACTTCGGCCGCAGCAGCCTGGCCGGTCCCCACCAGCCACACCACCCGGGCGGCCATCACGGTGGTCTTGCCCGATCCAGCGCCGGCGACGATCAGCCCCGGCTCGGCGTCCGCGCACGCAGCCCGCAGCTGCTCCGGCGACAGCGGAACGCCGAGCAGGTCGGGGAGGTCGGCGGGCCGCTGCACCGCCCCGCTGTTCATGGGCCCACCTCGGACTGCGGACTGCGGACCGGACACAGCAGCACCACCGGACACGTGCGGCAGGACGCCGAGGGCTTGGCCGGGAACTCCTCGCTGCGCAGGCCCGCCGCTGCGCTGGCAAGGGTCTCCTCGAACCAACGATCGGCGGGCTCGGAGGGGTCCAGCGGCGGCTGCCACAGCACCTTGGGGTGATCGCCGCCGCTGCGGTCCGGGACCGAGGCCAGCAGCAGCGCGGCGCCGGCAGGATCCGATGGTGCGCCCGACTCAGCCGGGTCGGCCAGGCCGCCGTGCCGAACCGCCCACTGATAGCCGGCCAACTGCACGTGGCGCGCCACCTCGGCCCGGGTAGGCGTGGATTTGGCCGTCTTGACGTCGAGCACGGCGAGCTTCCCATCGAAATCGCGCAGGCCGACATCTGCCGTCCCCCGCAGCCGCACGGCCGAGCCGTCCGGCAGTACGGTGTCGATCTCGAAGGAGCGCTCTGCGAATGCCAGGCGGTCACCGTTGGACTCCTGCCATGTCAGCAGTCGCAGCAGGGCGTCGAGCACCTCCCCGCGCCGCCGTCGGGCGTACCAGTCGGCCGCGAACGGGAGCGTGCCCCAGACCCGATCGACCACTTCTTCGGCGGCTGCCATATCTCGGGCGATCTCTCCGTTGATCCACCCCTCGTGAATCCGGTGCACCAGGCGGCCGACGCCGGTGGCGCTATCGGCGGGTCGCGACGCTCCCAGCACACGCACCAGCAACCAGCGCCGCGGGCACTCCGCCAACTCCGACAGGGCAGTCACGGAGAGCACGGCCGGGTCCGTCGGTGCCAGCATCGGGACGGACGCCGCGCTGCGCTGCGCCAGCGCCCACCATCGCTCGGGGTTGGCCCAAGGGAAGTCGGGGTCACGCGCAAGGGAGCCGAGCCGGGCCGCGGCGCCGATTCGCACCGGTTCCGGAGCCGCTGGATCGCCGGCTAACCGCCGTGCCCGGGCGACCAGATCCACCGGTGTCGCGGCGCGCCCGCGCTCCGGGTCGGCCGCCCGGGCCACGATCCCGAGATCACCGAGGAAGCGGGATGGCTGCGGCCCCCCGGGATCCCAGTCCGAGGCCGCCACGGCCGACACCACGAGATGCTCGCGGGCGCGCGTACACGCCAAGGCGAACAGTCGACGCTCCGCAGCGATGTGCTCCTCGCGCGCCCCGCGCGAGGAGCCCCCGGGCTCCAACAACTCCTCCCCGAGCAGCCCGAGCCCGCCCGCTTCGGCGGGCCACGCCCCCTCCTGGACCCCGGCGACAACGGTCAGCGGCCACTCGCGGCCGCGGGCCCGATGCGCGGTGAGCAATTCGACCGCATTGCGGATCCGACCGGCGTCAGCGCCGGCACCGGCCTGCGGCCAGGGCATCGCCGGCAGCGCTGCGAGGAATTCCGCCACTTCCAGCCGACCACCGCGGGCCGGTGACCGCCGAGCCTCCGCGAACAGCGCCAGCACCGCATCCAACGCCCGATGGGCTGCAGTCGCGCCGGGTCCCCGTCGCAGGGCGACGGCGCTCAACTGGTCGGCCCACCTTCCGGGACCCCGAGCCGCATCCGACCACAGCGTCCACAGGATCTCTGCGGCGCTGTCGCCCGCCCTCACCTGTGCCGCCGCGGCATCGAGCCGTTGCTGCAAACGAGTCACGGGCCGAACTGCGGCGTAGCGGCGCGGATCCATCGCCAGCAGGGCGGCGGGGTCGGCCAGGACGGCCTCCAGGATCTCGCCAGGGCCCGCGGCCGGACCGCTGTCCTCCCCCAGCCGCGCCTGCCGCACCGCCTGCAGCAACCGGCGCAACTCGACCGGGTCCGCGCCTCCGGCAGGAGATACCGCAAGCTCCACGACCAGCGCTGGATCCGGCGCTGCAGTCGGCACTCCCGCGCTTCGGCACGCCAACTGCAGACCCGTCATCAGCAACCGGACCACGGGCTCGTCGAAGAGACGGCGGCCGCCGGCAGCGGCCGCCACTGGAATGCCGGCCGCTGCAAGCGCCTGCTCGATCTGCGCCAACTGCTCCCCGGTACGCACCAGCACTGCGGCATCCCGCCAGCGGGGCTCCTCCCCCTCCGACCGGCCGCCTGTGGCAAAGCGGCGCAGCAGGCCCGCCACACCCGCGGCCTCGGCATAGGCATCCGGATAGGTCACCACATCGATCGTGGTGCGCCGATCGCTGAGCCGTGGCCGGCGGTAGTCGCGCACGATCGCCCCAGGCAGGCCGGCCAGCGGCAAGGAGGCCGCCAGCCCAAGCCGAGCGGCCTCCAGATCCGGCCCGAACCGGTGACTGGCGGTCAGCAGTACCGGTGGGCCCGCGTCGGGGAACACCCGGGCGAAATCGAGGGCCGCGTGCTCGGCTGCGCCGCGGAACTGATCCACGACCTGATCGGGGTCTGCCGTGGCCAGCACCCTGGTCGGCGGCGATGCCAGGGCGCCCACGAACGCTGTCTGCTGCGCATCGAGATCGGCGTAGTCCTCGATCGCGATCAATCGCAGGGGGCCTGCCGCCCCGGAAGCCGCCAAGTCGGTGGCCCGCTGCAGCAGGTCCGCGTAGTCCATGGCCCCGGACAGCGCCAGGACCCGGCGGTACTGCCGCCACACCCCCGCGATCGCCGGCCAAGCCTCCGACACGTCGGCATGCGCCAACCGATCCGGGTCCCAGCCGTTGCGTGCCGCCCGGGCGATGAAGTCGCGCACCCTGTCGGCGAAGCGCCGCGTGGCGAGCGCATCCCGGTACAGGGCCGGCCATGCCTCGGGCCTGCTGGCCGCCAAGACATCCGCCACGACGGCGAGTTGGTCGGCGGCCGAGAGCAGGCGGGGCGGTTCGGCTCCGCGTCGCTCGGCGTCGCCGTGCACCAGGCGCAGGGCGTGGGCATGCGGCGTGGTGATCGCAGGCGCCTCCCGCCCGGTCCAGGAGGCCAGGATCGCGCGCCACCTGCGCACGGCCCCATAGCTGGGCACCAGGCCCAGGACACGGCCTCGGTGGTCTCCCGCCGCCATTGCCAGCGATGCCAACAGCACGGTCGTCTTGCCACTACCGGCAGGGCCGATGATCAGCTGGGCCCTGCGGCCCTGCGAGACCAGCGCGCGCTGCTGCTCGTCCAGGATCGGCTCCACCACCTGCTCGGGACCGGTCAGTTCCACATACGCAACAGCCACTGCGCCACCTCCCTCAGCGGCCCATTACACACCGCACCGGCGACAACGGACGATCCTGCTGCGCAGCCGCGTCGGATGGCATCTGCCAAGATCGATGCATGACAGCGTCGCACGACTCCGGATCGGAGCGGGTGGGCGACGCACCGACCCCCATCGATCCAGAGCTGCGAGCCCACTCCGGCCAGACCGAGGCCGCCGACTCCGCTGCCCTCGCCCACGGGACGAAGAGGCCTGACCGCGATGCCGACACTGGCGGTGGCGCCGAGGACGTGCAGGTGATCGAGGAGGGCGTGCTCGGCGCCCGACTGCGACGGCCGCTGGATCTGGTCCGGATGATGGTGGCCCTGCTGCTGATCGCCATCACCGTGTCCTTCGTGTGGCTGGCCGCCACGACCACGGCGGACCTGGACGAGGAGTTGTTGACTGCCTCGCGCCGCCTGCCCGATGTGGTGGTCCTGCTGCTCAACGCCGTCGCCGGGCTCGGCCTGCTGACCCTCCCGGTCGCGGTGGGCATCGACATGCTCATCCGGCGCCGCGGCCGGCAGTTGTTCGACGCCGTGCTGGGCCTGCTGACAGCGGTCTCCGTGTTGACCGTGGCGTCACTGGTCGTCGAGCAGTCGGCCTCCGACACGCTGCAGATCGCCCTGGCTGGCAGCCTGTCCCCTACCGACGACCCGTTCCTGCCGCTGTTCGGCGGACTCGTCGCCTTCCTCACCGTGGCCCGCACGCTGGCACGCCAGCACTGGAGCGCCATTTCGGTGCTTGTCGTCGTCTCGCTGATGGTGGTCTCCTTCATCAGCGGTGGCATGACGATCGCCGGCATCGTGCTCTCGCTGCTGACCGGGTGGTTCTGCGGCCTGGCGGTGCGCTATGCGCTGGGCACTCCCACCACCCGTCCGTCCGGGGAGTCGGTGGCGCAGACGCTGGTCGGAGCCGGCTTCGATGTCACCGAGTTGCGCGCCGAGGAGAGCACGGAGTTCGGCCGTCGGTACCGGGCCAACATGCGGGACGGGAAGACGTTGCACGTTGTCATCCTCGATCGAGATCTGGAGGGCGCCGGCCTGGCCAGCGCGATGTGGCGCAGCCTGCGACTGCGGACCTCCGTTCAGGATGCCAACGTCAACATGCGCCGCGCGCTCGACCAACGGGCGCTGCTCGCCTATGCCGCTCAGGCTGCCGGAATCCCGGCGCCGCAACTGGTGCTCGCCAGCGAAGTGGGTCCGGACTCGGCACTGCTGGCCTACTCCTGGCTGCCGGGGGTACGGCTGTCGGAACTGGCGCCGGAGGACGTCAGCGATGAGGATCTGGTGGCAGCCTTCCGCTCCCTGCGACAGTTGCGCGAGGCACGGATCGCGCATCGGGGGCTCTCCGCGGACAACCTGCTGCGCAAGCCGGACGGATCCATCGCCCTCCTCAGCCTCAGCGGCGGAAGAATCGCGGCCAGCGATGTGGCGACCCGCATCGATCTCGCCGAACTCCTCGCTACAGCCGCGATGATCGCCGGCCCCGAGCGAGCGGTCCGCGCCGGTGAGACTGCCCTGGGGCCGGCCGAGCTGACCCGAGCGCTGCCGGTCCTGCAGAAGGTGGCGCTGAGTCGGCCGACGCGGCGGGCACTCCGGCAGCACAAAGGCCTGCTCACCGCGTTGCGGGACTCGTTGATCGAGCACCGACCCGACGGCGCGGTGGAACAGATCCAACTGGAGCGGGTGCGGCCCAAGACCATCCTCACGATCATCCTGGGTAGCGTCGCCGGGTATGTCTTGCTGTCCCAGCTGGCCAGTGTGGATCTTGTCGAGCTCTTCCAGCAGGCGCAGTGGGGATGGGCGATCTTCGCACTGCTCTGCTCGGGGCTGACCTACTATGCCGCTGCGCTGACGCTGATGGGGTTCGTCCCGGAACGGCTGCGCGTGCTGCCCACGATGGGCGCTCAACTCGCGGCAAGTTTCGCCACGCTCGTCACTCCCCCGACGCTGGGGGCGGTGGCCATCAACCTGCGCTACCTGCAGCGACAGGGCGTCCATCCCGCGCTCGCGACGGCCAGCATCGGTGCTTCGCAAGCCTCGGCGCTCCTGATGCACGTGGTCCTGCTCATCGGCTTCGGCGTGGCGGCCGGCACCCAGAGCGACCTCACATTCGAACCACCGCGCGCCGTGGTCGTGGCAGTGGCGGCCGCTGTCACCGTGTCCCTCGGCCTGCTCGGGATCCCTGGCATCCGGCGCCGTGTCACGGGCCGGGTGCGCCCCCTGCTGCGCCAGATCGGGCCGCGCCTGCTGACGGTGGTGCAGCAGCCGCGGAAGTTCGCCGAGGGCATCGGGGGCCTGCTGCTGCTCAACGCGGCGTATATCGCGGCCCTGGCCGGCAGTGTGTACGCCTTTGGCGGGGACCTCAATCTCGCCGCCATCGCCATCGTCTACCTGACCGGCTCCGTCGTCGGGCAGGCCGCTCCCACCCCGGGCGGGCTGGGGGCGGTCGAAGCCGCCATGGCCGCGGGGCTGACCGCAGCCGGGCTGGCCGGCGGCCTGGCCGTGTCGGCGGTCCTGCTGTTCCGTCTGGTGACCTTCTGGTTGCCGACCGTTCCCGGGTGGCTGTCGCTGAATGCGATGCAGCGCCGAGACCTGCTGTGAAGGCCGACGACAGGATTGCGGGGGCCCTGGCGCGCCGATATACAAGTGACGTGGCGCCCCGAGATCACTGCTGCCGAGCACCTGCCCCGCAGTGGGACGATGAGTGGGGCACCAATCGGGCCGCACTCCTCTCGGTGCGCCTTCCCCCCGAGGACCGAGGGACCGCACAGGGACGATGACGAAGCGCGACTACCGCTCCGAGACGCTCACGGTCCACTGGGACAGCCAGGTCTGCATCCACTCCGGCCACTGCGTCCAGGCGCTGCGCGACGTCTTCGACCCCAAGCGCCGGCCCTGGATCATGGTGGAGAACGCCGACGACGCGCTCATCGCCGAGGCCGTCGAAGGATGCCCCAGCGGTGCCCTGAGCTACACCCGCCACGACGATCCTGATGCCCCGCCGCCTCCGCCGGTCACCACGATGGTGGTGGTGAACGAGGACGGACCGCTGGAGGTGATGGGCGAGATCGAAGTCATCGATGCTGCTGGCCAAGCAGTACGCCGCAGCCGGCACCTGTACCTGTGCCGCTGCGGGAACTCGCACAACAAGCCCTACTGCGACGGCAGCCACCGTCGCGTGCGCTTCCGCGATCCGGGGACGCCCGGGCAGTGAGGCAACCGCTGTCCGCCGTGGGAGGTGAATCCGGCGGGAGGGTGGTGCCGTGCCCCGCACCCCGTCGACACTGCGCCCGCGACACCCCGCACGGCAGGCCCCGCACTGCGCCCGCGAGGTGTGGGCAGTCGGGGCCGCGGCGGGACACGTCTGCACCCGACATGGGTGTCTGCACCCGCCACGGGGGTTGGTCAGGGCCTTGTGAGGGGCAGGGGTGCGCCCGGTTCGGGGGTTTGCACCCGCTGCGGGGGGCGCCGGGCCCAGATATGGCCCGTTCCGCCCCCGTGCCGGGTGCAAACCCCCGTAGCGGGTGCACATCAGGCCCAGAGAAAGCCCGTCCAGCCCCCATCCCGGGTGCAAACCCCCGTCCCGGGTGCAAACCCCCGTCCCGGGTGCACAGATCGCGCCGCGCGACTCGATGTCGATCACGGCGATGCCAATGCCGCCGAACGTTCATCAGCCCGGCGGCGCAGACACTGACCTACCGATGGGTGACGTGCCTGACCGGCAACGGACACCCGCGTTGAGCCCAACCACGATCGCCCGGAACCGCTGAAGGTTCGCACTCGAGATGGCTCACACCGGCGCGCGAGGGCTCATCCAATCGTGATGCTCTTGTCGTCGGTCATGACCGGTCGGCCCTCGCCGCCTGAGGGGTCATCCTCGCGGATCTCCAGGGTGTAGGTCCCCGGCGCGCCGCTGAAGTCGATGCGGATTTCGAAGGGAGCCAGCGCCTGCCCCTCGTCCGTCATGGCGAAGCCCTCCTGCACAACGCCGCCGGAACTGTCGAGGATCCGCCAGGGCAGCGTCGCCTCGAAGACGGCAGCCTCCCCTGTCACCGTGAACGATGTCGGCACCGTCGCACCTTCGGCCGGATCGTTGATCTGCACGAGCAGGCGCACATCCAATGCGGGAGCCCTGCCGATGGGACCGTCCCAGACGACGTGGCCCCACAACTCCCCGGCGGGCGCACCGTCGATGAGCAGCACGACCGGCAGCGTCTGCTGCAGTGCTGCCGTCACGGTGTAGACGAGTTGCTGGACCGCGAGCTCTGCCCCGGCGGCACCGACATTCGCGGTGCGCGCATCAGCGCTGAGATCGACGGTGATGCGGTCCTCGGCGACGTCGATGGACCGGACGGTCGTCGCCGGGTTCCACGGCGTGCTGTAGTCCGGGTCAGCCGCCGGCCCGGTCAACATGCGCACGAGGGCCGCGGCTGCGGGGTCTGCGCCGGCGCCCTCGATGCGGGTGAACTCCCGGGCCAGGCGCAGCTCGTCGGCGGTGTCCACGAGGTAGTAGACGGCCACGGTGTCGGACACCGTCGGCGTGACTGTGGGGCTTGGCGAGGACGATGTCGGGCTGCTCGGCGCCGGCTCGGGCGACGAGTCGCCGCCGCAGGCCCCCAGGACGAGCAGCACCAGCATTGCCGCGAGCCCCGCCAACGGCACCGCATGCGTCGTCCCACCGAGCCGACCGACCATCGCGCACCTCCCGACCATCCGTCTCCTGCGTAGCACCGCGGTCAACCCGATGACAGGGACCTTCGCACTCGCCGGCACGTGCCCTTCGGACGCCATCGGCGAGGCCGACTGCTTGCGCACCGGCCCGTTGGACAGCCCCGCCGCCGCAGACTCGATCGGATCAGTAGCCGCGGATCGCCCCACGCGTGGCAGCCACCTCCGAGGTCAGCCCGGAGGCCCCCCGTTGCACCCATCGCCGAGACGGATCGAACGGGAGTACCTTCGCAGGAAGGGAGGAGCTCAGTAGTTCGGCTTGTCCGGCTCGATCTGGTTGACCCACGACACGATGCCGCCACCCACATGCACGGCGTCGGCGAAACCGGCCGCCTTCACCAGTGCCAGCACCTCCGCCGAACGGCCACCGACCTTGCAGTGCAGGACGATCTGGCTTGTCCTGCGGCAGATCCTGCAGCGCCGCGCCGGTCAGGAAGTCGCCCTTGGGGATGAGCACCGCGCCGTCGATCGAGACGATCTCGTACTCGTTGGGCTCGCGCACGTCGATGAGCACGAAGTCCCGGTCCCCCCGCTCCCGCGCGTCGAGCCACGCCTTCAGATCCAGCACCGAGATCGTCGAATCCCGCGCCGCCTCCTCGGCCTCCGCCGAGACCGCGCCGCAGAACGCCTCGTAGTCGATCAGCTCGGTGATGGGCGCAGTCTCCGGATGCTTGCGGATCTTCAGCGTCCGGTAGCTCATCTCCAGCGCGTCGTAGGACATCAGACGACCGATGAGCGGCTCGCCGATGCCGGTGATGAGTTTGATCGCCTCGGTCACCATGATCGAGCCGATCGAGGCGCACAGCACGCCGAGCACGCCGCCCTCGGCGCAGGAGGGCACCATCCCGGGCGGCGGCGGCTCCGGGTACAGGTCGCGGTAGTTCGGGCCGTACTCGTCCCAGAAGACCGAGACCTGGCCCTCGAACCGGAAGATCGAGCCCCACACGTACGGTTTGCCGAGCAGGACGCAGGCGTCGTTGACCAGGTAGCGGGTGGCGAAGTTGTCGGTCCCGTCCAAGATGAGGTCGTAGTCGCCGAAGATGTCGAGCACGTTGTCGCTGTCGAGCCGCTCTTCGTGCATCACGACATTGACGTACGGGTTGATCTCGGCGACGGAGTCTCGGGCCGACTCCGCCTTGCTGCGGCCGATGTCGCTCTGCCCGTGGATGATCTGGCGCTGCAGGTTGGACTCGTCCACCACATCGAACTCGACGATGCCCAGGGTGCCGACGCCGGCGGCGGCCAAGTACATCAGCGCGGGGCTGCCCAGCCCCCCGGCGCCCACGCACAGGACTTTCGCGTTCTTCAGGCGCTTCTGCCCGGCCATCCCGACGTCCGGAATGATCAGGTGGCGCGAGTAACGCCGGACCTCGTCGATGGTCAACTCGGCTGCGGGTTCCACCAGGGGCGGCAATGACACTGTTGCTCCTCGGCCAGATGTGTGTGGGGTCGAGCAACCCGCGACGGGTCGCCGTTGTTCCCTAATTGGGGGTCGGGGGACCGCTCGCGTCAAACTGCGGTTGCTCGGCCGCTGCCGCGACCCGGGCGGCGATACTGCCGAGGAGGCGCTGCTCCTCCGGCGTGAGCGGATCGAACAAGACGCTGCGGACGCATTCCACGTGCCCGGGGGCGGCTGCCTGCAGCGCGGCGAACCCGTCATCGGTCAGCACCGCGTACCAGCCGCGCCCATCCTCGGCGCAGCGTCGGCGCGCGACCCAGCCCCGCTCCTCGAGGCGGTTCACGGCGTGGCTCAGTTGGCTCTGGGTCCCCTCTGTCGCGATCGCCAGCTCGCTCATCCGCATCGTCCGCTCCTGCGCCTCGGAGAGGTGCACGAGGATCTCGTAGTAGGCCATCGGCATGTTGGAGTCCTGGGCCAGTTGCCGGGCCGTCGCGCGTCGCACGGTGTTGCCCATCGACAGGAAGGCGCGCCAGACCTGCTGCTCCTCGTCGGTCAACCAGCGCGTGGCCATGCCACCAGCGTACGAGACCATCTTGCGCTCCTGTATCGGGAATGCTAGACATACTTCAACGTTGAACACTTTAGCGCTCAACAACCTAGTCAGCACTGGAGGAGCCATGGCCGAACTGCACACCACCACCAAGATCCCCGGGTACGTCGCCGGCACGTGGGAGATCGACGCGTCCCACTCCGAGGTGGCCTTCTCGGTGCGCCACATGATGCTGAGCAAGGTGCGGGGCCGCTTCGGCACCTTCACCGGCACCATCACCACCGGCGACACCCCCGAGCAGTCCAGCGTCGCCGCCGACATCGAGTTGTCCTCCATCACCACCGGCAACGATCAGCGCGACGGCCACGTCCGCTCCCCGGAGTTCTTCGACACCGTCAACCACCCCCAGATGACCTTCCGCTCGACCAGCGTGCGTCCCGAGGGCGACCACTGGGTCATCTCCGGCGACCTGTCGCTGAAGGGCGTCACGCGCCCCGTGGAACTGCGCACCGAGCTGCTCGGCATCGGGCCCGACGCCTTCGGCGGCACCCGCGCGGGCTTCGCCGCCACCACCGCCATCAACCGCCACGACTTCGGCGTCAGCTGGAACGCCGCCATCGAGGGCGGCGGAGTCGTGGTCGGCGACCGCGTGGACATCACCCTGGATATCCAGGCCGTGCTCCAGGCCTGAGTTCACCGGCGAATCCACCCCGGCGCCCCTCCGTCGCTTCTGCGACGCCTCTTCTGCGCGGAGGGGCGCCGTCGCTTCTGCGCGCAGGGGCGCCGACGGCCTCCCGCTCGGTGCCGAAACGGAAGTTACCGGTGAGTAAGATAGCGCCATGGCACGGGCCCAGGACGGCAAGCAGCGCACCGCACCGGCACGGGCGGCAAGGCTGCCCAAGGGCGAGCGGCGCGAGCAACTGATGGCGGCCGCCCGGGAGGAGTTCGTCAAGGTCGGGTACCACGAGGCCGCCATGGATGACATCGCTGCGCGGGCCGGCGTCACCAAGCCCGTCGTCTACCAGCACTTCGCCAGCAAGCGCGATCTGTACTTGGCAATACTCGACGAGGGCAGTCGGCGGTTCCTCAAGCAGATCCGGGGCGCCCTGCGGTCCACGCAGGACAACCGGCAGCGCGTCCACGAGACCATCCGCGCCTATTTCCAGTTCGTCGCCCATGATGACGCCGACTATCGCTTGCTCTTCGAGTCCGACCTGGCGAACCTTCCGGAGGTGGCCCGTCGCACACACCGTGTCGCCGACAAGTGTGCACAGATGGTGGCCGACGTGATCGCCGAAGACACCGGCTTGGCAGCGGACCAAGCCCTTCTGCTCGCCAACGGGCTGCTCGGCATGGCACAGGTGTCGGCGCAGACGTGGCTACGGACGGGCAAGCGCATCCCCGCCGATGACGCCGCGGAACTGCTGGCTGCGCTGGCCTGGCAGGGCATCTCGGAGTTCCCGCTGACCCCCCAGTGACTGCCACGGCTCGTCGCTGCTCCTATCCCGCAGCCGGCCAACGGCCCTGCTACTCCTCCGCGGCGAAGCCCACGCGACGCTCCGCCCCCGGCCCGACCTCCACGTAGGCGATGCGGTCCGGCGGCACCAGCACGGTGCGCCCGCGGGTATCGACCAGCGTCAACAGCTCGCCCGATGCGAGGGCCGCGGTGACCGCCTGCACCACCTGCTCGGGTGTGCTGTCACTGGCTAGCACAACCTCTTTGGCGGTCTGCTGCACGCCGATGCGTACCTCCATGGAACCCTCCCGATCCGATGCTGGTGGCCGGAACCCCACTTTAGTCCCCACGCAGCAGCCTGGCCCTGCCGCGTTCGCCGCCAGCGCAGCGTCTAGGCGTACAGGCCCAGGGCTCGCATGCGTTCGCTGTGGGAGGCCGTCATCCGGGCGATCATCTGCTGGAAGCCCTCGAGATCGTCCGGCCCGACGATTACCGCCACGAGATCCGGACGGTCCACGGCCACCCGCTGCGCCTGGCTCAGCGCCTCGCCCATGAGCCGCCTGCCCCACAGCGCCATCGGCCCGGCCGCCTGGCCGTCCCGGGCCATCACCTCGCGCAGTCGGGGCACGACGTAGGCATCTGCTCGCGGTCGGGACAGCACGTCGACGATGAAGTCGCGCGTCTCCGGGTCGAGGTGCGATGCCATCTCGCGGACGAAGTCGGCGGCGATACCGGTACCGACGTAGGCCTTCAGCAGCGACTGGAACTCGTTGGCCGGCCGGGTCCGGTCGTGATAGTTGGCCAACGGCGGGTCGAACGAGGCGATCAGGGGGTCGGCCTCGATCCCGTGATCCAGCAGCCGCTGCCGCGTGCGCTCATATGCCGCGGAGTGCTCCAGCGCCATCGACATCAGCGTGACCGAATCCGGGAAGCCGGCCACCCGGGCGGCGGCGTCGGCCATCGTGTGGAATCCGTACACCTCCCCGCACGCCAACAGGCCGAGGATCTGGTGCGCGACGTCGAGTCTTGGGGGGCCCTGGGAGGTCATGCGCCCGAGCGTAGTCATGCCAGGGGTTTCCATTCGCGCGGGATACCATCGCAGAGACTAATGAATTGGGGTTCCCAAGTGACGGAACGTTCATCCGACGCCGCTGCGACCGAGCCGGGCGAGGCAACCGAGCAGCCCAAGCTGCGACCGACCTTCGCCGAACTGGGCGTCCATCCCGAGATCGTGCGGGCGCTGTCCGACCAGGGCATCATCACGGCGTTCCCGATCCAGGAGCAGACGCTGCCGCTGGCCATGAACCGCCAGGATCTCATCGGGCAGGCCAAGACCGGCACCGGCAAGACGCTGGCATTCGGCATCCCGATCCTGGAGCGCATCGCTGCTGACCAGGACACCACACCGAATCGCAAGCCCCGCGGCCTGGTGGTCTGCCCGACGCGCGAACTGGCGATCCAGGTCGCATCCGACCTCGAGCACGCGGGGCGGCACCTGGGCATCGTGGTGACGACGGTCTACGGCGGCCGCTCCTACGAGCCGCAGATCGAAGCGCTGCGCGGCGGCGTCGATGTCGTCGTCGGCACACCCGGCCGCATCCTGGATCTGGCGAACCAGCGCCACCTCGTCCTGAGTGGCGTGGAGGTGCTCGTCCTGGACGAGGCCGACGAGATGCTGGACATGGGGTTCCTGCCCGATGTCGAGCGCATCGTGGCCCAACTGCCCACGCGCCGGCAGACGCTGCTGTTCAGCGCCACGATGCCCGCCCAGATCGCCGGTCTCGCTCGGCGCTACCTCACCAGCCCCACGCACATTCGCGCCAGCGATCCGGACGACACCGGCGCCACGGTCGCAGCCATCGAACAGCACATCTGGCGGGCGCACCCGATGGACAAGGTGGAACTCATCAGCAGGATCCTGCAGGCCAAGGACCGCTCCCTGGTGATGGTCTTCACCGAGACCAAGCGCCGGGCGCAGGTCGTGGCCGACGAACTGGCCGACCGCGGCTTCGCGGCAGCGGCGGTGCACGGCGACCTTGGCCAGGCCCAGCGCGAGCGGGCACTGCGCGCCTTCCGCAACGGCAAGGTCGATGTCCTCACCGCCACCGATGTCGCCGCTCGGGGCATCGACGTGGAGAACGTCAGCCACGTCATCAACTATGAATGCCCGGCCGACGACAAGACGTACGTCCACCGCATCGGCAGGACCGGCCGGGCCGGGGCCTCCGGAGTCGCCATCACGCTGGTCGACTGGGAGGACACCGCGCGCTGGAAGATGATCAACAAGGCGCTGGGGCTGGCGTTCTTCGAGCCGGTCGAGACCTACTCCAGCTCTCCGCACGTGTACGGCGAGCTGGACATCCCCGATGGAGCCCGGGGGAAGCTGCCCCGGTCCAAGCGCACCCGGGAGGGCCTGGCGGCGGAGGAGTTGGAGGACATCGGCGAGACCGGTCAGCACCGCTCCGACCGCGGCTCGTCCACGCGCCCGGGGGGTGGCCGGTCCGGCGGACCCGGTCGCTCCGGCGGCGGTTCGGGCAGCCGATCCCGCTCCGGCGGGAAATCCGGCAGCAGTGAGGCCGGCAGTAGTGCTGAGGCTGCGGCAAAGCCCCAGAAGCGCTCCGATCGGCCTCGCCGACGGCGCAAGAAGGTCAGCGGCGACGGGTCGGGCGCCGGGCCGTAGCCCGCGCCCGGGCGCGGGCGGCGCTGGTCGGGGAAGGCGGCTCTAGCCCTTGTGCCGCAGGGAGACGGTCAGCCAACTGCGCTCGCCGCATGCCGGGCACTTCATGTTGGCGCGCACACCCTGACCAGGGACGACGGCAGGGACTGCGGGGAACGACACCCGCCACAGCGTGGCCATCGATACCACGCTGCGAGCGTCGCACCGGGTGCAGGCCAGCGCCACCGAGCCAGTCGCCGGAGGGGCGGCGACTTCGCTGAAGAGGGCGCGCTTGCCTTCGCGATCGGTGGCCCTGGCCTGGCCGGTCGCCCCTGCCTCTCGAGGCCGCAACCGATCGAAGGACTGCCCGGCTGCACTACTGGTCATGGCCCAGTTCCCCTCTCACCATTTGGTCCGCCAACTCGCGGTAGGCCTGCGCCCCGGCTGCGTTGGCTGCCGTGGCCAGGATGGAACGCCCCTGCGACGGCGCCTCGGCGAATCGGATCGACTTCGGAATCGCTGGCTCGATCACCGGCAGGCGGTAGCGGTCCCCGATATCGGCCAGCACGGCCTTGGCATGATTCGTGCGGCCGTCGAACAGCGTCGGCAGCACGCCCAGCACCTGCAGATCCGGGTTGGTCAACCGCTGCACGTCAGCGATGGTGTCCAGCAACTGCCCGACACCGCGGTGGGACAGGGTCTCGCACTGCAGCGGGATGAGCACCGAGTCCGCAGCGGTCAGCGCATTGATCGTCAACACCCCAAGCGACGGCGAGCAATCCAGGATCACGAAGGAGTAGTTGGAGACGATCTCGCGCAGCGCCAGCCGCAGCGTGTGCTCGCGGCCGGTTTTGGTGAGTAGTTGCGCCTCCGTGCCCGCCAGGTCGATCGTCGCGGGCAGCAGGTCCATCCCGTCATCGGTGGGTGCCACGGCCAGACCGGCCCCTACCCGACCCAGCAGGACATCGTGCAACGACATCGCCAGCGTCTCGGGGTCCAGGCCCAAGGAGAACGTCAGGCAGGCCTGCGGGTCGAGATCGACCAGCAGCACCTTCTCGCCCCGCTCAGCCAGCGCGGCCCCCAGCGACGCGACCGTCGTGGTCTTGGCGACGCCGCCCTTCTGATTGGCGATGGCGATCACGTGCGTCACGATGCCCCTCCACGCTGCCGTGCTGCGGCGCCCCGGCGCCCGTGCAGGCGGACACCCCACCGCCCAGTGAGGCCTATTCTGTCCCATATGAGCGTCCCGGTCACCATCGACCTGCCGACCGGGTATCGGCGTGTTGCCTGGCCAAGCCGCCTGGGCGCGATCGCGGCTGTCGTGGGGGCACCTGCCGACGCCCGCGGAGCAGCGCTGCTCATCCACGGATTCACCGGTTCCAAGGAGGACTACTACGCGGTCCTGCAACCACTGCACGCACGAGGTTGGGCGGTCGCGGCGATCGACCTGCCGGGCATGGCCGAATCGGAGGGTCCCGAGGACCATTCGGAGTACCGCATCGACCTGCTCGCCGCGGATATCTCGGCCCTGCTGCGCATCTGGGCTGCGCAGCACGGCCGGCCCCACCTGGTGGCCCATTCGGTCGGCGGGATCATCGCTCGGGAGGCAGCGCTGCATTCGGCGGCGGACATCGCGTCCCTGACGCTGTACAGCAGCGGCTCCGGCCCGGTGGGTCCCGCGGCGCAGGCCGATGCCCGACTGCTGCTGGAGGCACTGGACCATGTCACACCGGGACAGGTGCAGGTGCTGAAGGAGCAGCTGGACGCCCGGGCCGGCCGGCCCGCTCCCCCTGGCGAGATTGCGGCCTTCCTGCGCCGCCGTTGGGCCAGCACGTCCCCCGGCCATCTGCGGGCGCTGGCCCAACTTGCGCTCGATCCGCCGGATCGCCTCGCGCAACTGTCCGCATCGCTGCGCGAGGCCGAGGTGCCGGCGATGGCGCTGTGGGGGGAGCACGATGAGGTATGGGAGGGTCCGGCCTTCGCAGCGCTGGCCGACCGTCTCGACGCGCCGACGGTCGTGGTACCCGGGGCGGGTCACTCGGCCGCCGTGGAGGCGCCGGGCGACATGGTGGACGCCCTCGACGCGTTCTGGCGCCGGCGCTGATGACCACCAGCGCACCAGGCATACTCCGGCAGCTGACTGGGTATGCCCACGTCATGTTCGTCTCCACGGCCCTCCCTCACGACTTGAGCGCGCCATCACAGGCCCGCGCGCAAGTCCGTCAGACCCTGCGGCAGTGGGGGCTCACCGAGGTCTTGGACGACGCTGAACTCGTGGTCTCGGAATTGGTGGCCAACGCTGTGCGCCACGCAGCGACCCCGGTCGTGCTGACCCTGGCCCACCGCCACGGGCACCTGATGATCGCCGTTCAGGATGCCGCCCCCGACCGGCTGCCTGAGCCGCGCAGCGCCGGAGACGAGGATGCCGGGGGTCGCGGCATGCTCCTGGTGGATCGGCTCGCGCAGCGCTGGGGCTGCTGTTCGGCCCAGGACGCCAAAGTGGTCTGGGCAGAACTCGCCCTGACGACGCAGCACTGACCTGCGGGCTACCCTCGCCCCACCGTTGCCGCCCGCCGCTCCTTGGCGAGAGCCGCGAGCAGGGCAACCACATCCGGCGGACCCGGCAGCCGGTAGCGCGCAGCGGAAGGCCCCGGCCCGACCTTGAAGCCGGCATCCTGTTCGCCCAGCATCTCGAACACGGTTTCGTCGGTGGTGTCGTCGCCCAGATAGGCGGTTGCTGAGGCGCCGAAGCGCTCCTGCAACTTGGCGATGGCCGCGCCCTTCGACGCGTGCACCACCGACAGCTCCAGCACTTCTTTGCCGGCGATGGTCGCCACGCCCTCCCAGCCCGCCGGACCGTCCTCGACCGCGCTGAGAATCCGTTCAGCAGCCGGCCGCATGGCCTGGCGGACGTGGACGGCCACCGAGCCGGGCTTCTTCTCGATCAAGGCGCCGGGTTCATCGCCGACGATCGAGGTCACCTCTCGGATCAGTCGGCGCAGCAGTCGTTGCTCCGCCTGCGTCATCGCCTCACCGAAGTCCGTGCCCCATTCGCCGCCGTGGCTGCCGATCAGCAGGACGCCCGAGGGTGTGCCGGCCAGGGTGATCAGGTCGTCGCGCGATCTTCCGGAGATGAGCGCGACCTCCGTCCGGGGCAGTCCGGCCAGCGACGACAGCGCGCTCAACCCACCCGGAAGGGCTCGGGCAGCGGCTGGATCGCCCACGATCGGAGCGAGCGTGCCGTCGAAGTCGCACCCGACGACCAATCGCTCACTCTCGGCCAGTGCGGCGACGACCGCGCCGAGGTCGTCGCCCAGCTCCTCCTGCAGCACGGCTAGCGAGGCTCCTCCAGGCTGGAGAGGAAATCTCGGACCCAGCGCTGGACATTCTGCTCGAAGACGACATGCCTCATCGAGGTCATGCGCCTGGTGTGCTCTTCCTCCCCCGCCCGGGTGGCCTGGCGGATGCTCTCCTTCAACCCTGCGATGTCGTAGGGATTCACCATCCAGGCATCACCGAGCTGCTCGGCCGACCCGGTGAACTCGCTGAGCACCAGCGCTCCCGTGGACTCGGTGCGGCACGCGACATACTCCTTGGCGACCAGATTCATGCCGTCCCGGAACGGTGTGACGAGCATGACGTCGGCTGCGACGTACATCGCTGCCAGCTCCGAGCTGTCCACGGTCTGGTGCAGGTAGGCGATCGGCGGCGAACCGACCGTGCCCAGGTCGCCATTGATCCGGCTCACCAGCAGTTCGACATCATCGCGGATGCGCTGGTACTCCGCCACACCCTCCCGGCTCGGCGTGGCCACCTGCAGGAAGACGGTTTCGTCCACGGGCAGGTCGCCGTCCTGGAGCAGCTCGCCGATTGCCCGCGTGCGCACGTCGATCCCCTTGGTGTAGTCCAAGCGGTCCACTCCCAGCAGCAGGGTCTTCGGGTTGCCCAGGTCGTCGCGAATCTGAGCGGCGCGGCGCTGGGTCGCCTCATCGAGCGCCAGTCCCTCGTAGCGCTTGGCGTCGATGCCGATCGGGAAGGCATCGACCCGCACCGTGCGGGCGCCGCTCAACTCGTCGACCACGACGCGATCCCCACCCGGACGCAGCGCGAGATAGCGGGCCACGAGCCGCAGGAAATTGAGCGCCCCGGAGCGAGTCTGGAATCCGATGAGGTCGGCTCCGAGCAGGCCGAGCAGGATCTGCCGCCGCCAGGGCAGCCGGCTGAAGATCTCGACCGGTGGGAAGGGGATGTGCAGGAAGTAGCCGATCGACAGATCGGGTCGCAACTGCCGCAGCATGGCGGGGACCAGCTGCAGCTGGTAGTCGTGGACCCAGACCGTGGCTCCGCGCCCGGCCCGCTCCGCGACGCGTCGGGCAAACTTCTCGTTCACCGAGCGGTACACCTCGAACTCGGTGCGATGAAACACCGGCTGCACGATGGCGTCGTGGTAGAGCGGCCACAGAGCGCCGTTGCTGAATCCCTCGTAGTAGCCCTCGACCTCGTCGGCGGTCAGCAGCACCTCGTCGAGGTCGAACCCGGCATCCGTGGGAACGACGCGCGTCTCTCCTTCTGCCACGTCCTCGGCCAGGCGGCCGCCCCAACCGACCCAGGAGGCCGAGCGCCCCCGCAGGGCAGGCTCCAAGGCACTCACCAGTCCGCCTGGGGAGGTGCGCCAGCCCAGTTCAGCGTCGAACTCGGCGGGCAGTCTGTTGGCGACGACGACGAGCTCCTCGCCGCCTGCGCCATTCTCGCCAGTCACGTACAGTGCCTCCGCTTCCTGATGCGATCCTCTCGCACCCTAGGGTTTGCCGCGCGGGCGCCGCAAACCCGGTTCGGATCGACTCCCTCCCGTGTCCGCCAATCGAGGGTTCAACGCCCCCACAGGATAGTGCCGGTACGCCGCGTCGGAGCGGGCGTCTCCGAGGCGCAGATCGTCGGCCACCAGCCCCCACGCTGACGCCGGCCACCCGATGATCCACAACCAGTCGCCGTCGGCCTCCCCCACGAAAGCCACCCGGTCCGGTGGGACGGCGGCCGACCAGAGACCGGTCCACCGCTGGCCAGTGTGAATGCGGGATGCGGCAGGTCCGGCGAAGCACTCGTCCCCCGGATCGGGATCGGTGAGCCCCGCGAAGGCGGCGCCGAGCCCGCAGCCCGGCTGCTCGGCCACGATCACCACGTCGGTCGGCCCGTCGGTGAGCCCGCGTCCGGTGAAGCCCACGGCCACCGCGCCGACCCGGCCGCGGGGATCCTCGGCCCACCGCATTCCCGTCACCAGCCAAGGCGTGGGCAGCGGCCGCGGAAACCAGATGGGCACCGCGCTGCGTCCGGCGAGGCGATCGGTCTCCTGTGGCGCGAACGGCAGAGCAGGACCCAGCCCCGCCACCTCTCCGTGGCGGGGGCAGCGGTACTCGTGCTGCAGCAATGTCGGCGGCAGCACCTCAGACCCGCATCGGGGACACACCCGGTCCGGCACCATCACCTCCGCGACCCGGGACCAGCCTAACGCCCCCCGCTGCGGGGTCGCCAGCAGTGCTACGCCGGTGGGCGGGAGTCGCCGGCGTCGGGCGGCGGCTCGGCGACCCGCTCGTCGGCCGAGGGGGGATCGGCGGCAGAGGGCGGCAGCGGCGGCGGCCACGTCCTGTTGCGGCCGGCAAGGATCTGGCGGGCCTGGTACAGCACGTCGGCCTCGCACAGGACGTCATACCGGGCAGCCACCAGGGACTGCCGCGACACGAAGTCGCGACGGCCCCGCGTGAAGGCATAGGAGATCAGCCCGAAGATGATGCCGAACGCCGCGCCGTAGAGCAGCCCCATGAAGATCAGTTGCGACGACCCCGAGTCCGCTTCCACGAACAGGCTGACGAACAGGCCGAGCAACAGGCCGAGCCAGGCACCCGTCCCCATTCCGCTCAACGCAGACCTGCCCCACGACCACCTGCCCAGAACGGCCTCCACCATGCGCAGGTCCACACCCACGATGGCGACGTTCTGCACCGGGAAGCCGTTGTCGCTCAGCGTGTCAACGGCCTCCTGCGCTTCTTCGTAGCGGTCGTAGCTGGCCAGGACGGGGCGGCGGGTGATCTCCGGCCCGAACATCGGCTGATTGCCCATCGGTCCTCCTGCGGGCGCTGCGGGCACCCGCTACCGCCGCAGTTGGTATTCCTCGAGCAGTCGTCGCCCGATGATCATCCGCTGGATGTCAGCGGTGCCCTCGCCGATCATCAGCATCGGCGCCTCGCGGTAGAGGCGCTCGATCTCGTACTCCTTGGAGTAGCCGTACCCGCCGTGGATGCGGAAGGAGTCCTCGACGACCTCCTTGCAGTACTCGCTGGCCAGGTACTTCGCCATGCCGGCCTCGAGGTCGTTGCGCTCGCCGGAGTCCTTCTTCCGCGCCGCCCGGACCATCATGAGATGGGCCGCCTCGACCTTCGTGGCCATCTCGGCCAGCCGGAACTGGACCGCCTGGTGCTGGGCGATGGCCTTGCCGAACGTTTCCCGCAGCTGGCTGTACTCCACGCCAAGCTCGAAGGCCCGAAGCGCCACCCCGCAGGCCCGCGCGGCGACGTTGACGCGGCCCACCTCGACCCCGTCCATCATCTGGTAGAAGCCCTTGCCCGGCTGTCCGCCCAGCAGATCGTCGGCCGACAGGCGCAGGTTGTCCATCACCATCTCCGTGGTGTCGACGCCCTTGTAGCCCATCTTGTCGATCTTGCCGGGGATCGTCAGGCCGGGCCGCACCTCGCCGAACCCGGCGGGCTTCTCGATGAGGAAGGTGCTCATCTTGCGGTAGACGGATGCACCCTCGGGAGCCCCGGCGTCGGTGCGCACCAGGGTGGCCACCAGCGTGGAGGACCCGCCGTTCGTCAGCCACATCTTCTGCCCGTTCAGCACATACCCATCGCCGTCCGGCACGGCCTTGCTCGTGATCGCGGCCACATCGGAGCCGCAGCCCGGCTCGGACATGGAGAAGGCGCCGCGGACTTCACCAGTGGCCATGCGCGGCAGGTAGCGCTGCTTCTGCTCCTCGGTGCCGTGCTGCATGAGCATGTAGGCAACGATGAAATGCGTGTTGATCACGCCGGAGACGCTCATCCAGCCTCGGGCGATCTCCTCCACCACCAGCGCGTACGTCGTCAGCGACTCGCCGAGGCCACCGTACTCCTCCGGAATCATCAGGCCGAACACGCCGAGTTCCTTGAGCCCCTCGACGATCTCAGTGGGGTACTCGTCGGCGTGCTCGAGCGCGTTGGCGTTCGGAATGATCTCCTTCTCCACGAAGTCGTGCACCGCGGCGAGCATGTAGGACTGCTCTTCGGTCAACCCCTCGGTCTGCGCCAGACGAGCCATCGCTGTTTCCTCCCCGGATAGGTGCGCGGCCGTTGCCGGTAGCCAGCAGCGTCGCCTTTGTTACTCGTGAGTAGTATCGCTGATTCACGGGCGGGGGCAAACCCCGGGGATCCTGCTCAGCCGACGGCGGGCTCCGACGTGGGCGGCGCGACGCAGCACCACCCCCGACACGACGAGGGCCGCCGCGGATGCTGCCGCCAGCGCACGCAGGGCGACGTGCCACTCCACCGCCGCGGGCACCGAAGCGGGCACCTGCGCAAGCCCCAGAGCGAATGGAGCCCCGTCGAGGGGCAGCAGGGAGAGCAGGGAGATCGCCAGGGCCAGCCACAGCCCGATCCGGATCGCACGCGGCGCGTTCGGGGCGCGCCCTGCGCCGACGAACCCGGAGGCCGATCCGTAGAGCAGCGCCAGGGCGGAACCGGTGGCCAGCAGCAGCCCGCTGAACTGCAGCAGCTGCGAGCCCGAGTCGGCAGCCACGGCCTGCAGTGACGTTGCCCGATCCGGGGTTGGCCCCGAGGGCGAGCATCTGCTGGACCAACGGGCCCTGCGACCCGAAGTCCGCCAGGTGCCCGACCACCAGCCACGCCATCACCGGGCCCAGCACTGCCCCGAGTCCGGCGTGGATGAGCACCGAGCTGCGCGGTGACACCCGCCGGGGCGCTGCGGGCGCCGTCAGGGGACTCAGCGCCGGTGCGCGGTGCGCCATCCCCTACCCCCTCGGACCGGTCCGATGTGTGAACGCACCAACAATTGCGGAAGACGGGGCCAAGAACGGGAAGGCGCGCCGTCGACCTCGAGACTGCTCACACTCGCCGTCGCAGCGGGGGCCGGGCACCGGCCTCGCCACAGGAACAGTGCTGATCAGGCAACCGCAACCGACTCGGGGCTAGCGTTGCGTCATGGCTTTCACCGGTTCATTGGACGAGCAGTTCGCACAAGCCCAGGACGCCGTCAAGGCATTGGCCACCGATCCCGGCAATGACGTCAAGCTGCAGTTGTACGCCCTGTACAAGCAGGCCACCTCCGGCGACGTCAGCGGCAAGCGGCCCGGCTTCACCGACCCGGTGGGCAAGGCGAAGTACGACGCCTGGTCCAAGGTGAAGGGCGCCACCCAGGACGGGGCCAAGCAGCAGTACATCGACACCGTGGCTGGACTGGTGGGCTGACGCAGCAACCCTCCAGTTGCCCGGCTACTCCGGGCTGCCGGAGGGCACGGTCACGCCCTCGATCTCAGCCTCGAGCTGGGCATTGACCGGATCGATGCCCTCAGCGAGGAGATCTTTGGCTCGACCGGCGTACATGTCGACGTAGCGCTGACCCGACAGCTGCATCAACTCGTACATCATCTCGTCGGTGACCGACCGCAGCACGAACCGGTCGCCGTCCATTCCCTCGTAGCGCGAGAAGTCCAAGGGTTTGCCCACACGGATTCCTACGCGGCGCAGGCGCGGCTTGATCACGTGCGGCGGCTGAATCTCCCGGGTGCCGATCATCGCGACGGGGATCACCGGCACGCCCGACTGCAGGGCCATCCTTGCCGCACCGGTCTTGCCCCGGTACAGCGTCCCGTCCGGCGACCGGGTGCCCTCCGGGTACAGGGCCAGCAGCGCACCGTCGGACAGCACGCGCAGGCCGGTGTTGAGAGCAGCTTCCGACGCCTTGCCCCCGGACCGGTCGATCGGCACCTGCCCGGTGCCGCCGAAGAACGCGCGAGACAGGGCGCCCTTGACTCCGGTGCCGGTGAAGTAGTCGGCCTTGGCCAAGAAGGTCGCCCGACGCTGCAGGACCAGCGGCAGGAAGATCGAATCGGAGAACGAGACGTGGTTGCTCACCAAGATGGCCCCACCGTCGCGGGGAATGTTCTCCTCCCCCTCGACCCACGGGCGAAACAGCACTCGCAGCCAGGGGCCGAGCACGACGAGCTTCAACACCCAATACAGCACGCCGCACCTCCCTGCTCCACCCTGCGACTCTAGCGTGAACAACGCCACACGGCGATGACTCGACCAACGCGTCATCGACCGTGCTCGCGCAGCATTCCCGCCCGCGCCCCGACCGTGCGACGATGGCTGAGTCAGCGTGTACCCGAACGGAGTAGCCGTGCCCTATCCGCCGTCGGCCGATCCCGGCCCATCAGAGGTCCGCTCCGCCCGAGCGCCGCTGCGCTCGGCGGGGATCGGACAGCGGCTCCGCTGGACCCGTCGGGCGCCGGCGCGTGGGGCCTTCCTCGCATGCATGGCCGCCACCGTTGCGGAGGTGACAGGGTGAACGCGCCGACACCTACGCGCCTGGCCGTCGTCGAGGCCTCGCTGGCGCCGCACGTGCTCGACCTGCTCGATACCGCTGGCGTCGCCGGCACGACGACGCATCTGCCAGACCGCGAGGGCCTCGTCGCCATCACCGTCGATGCGACCAACCTGGAGCGGGCCCGCGCGACGCTTGACCTGGTCCTGCCCGGCCTTCTTCACGACGCCCAGCCCGGGGGTGGCGACGATGGGCAGCCGTTGTCGGGTCGACTGATCCGGCGCAGCGATTGGGGCAGCGACGCCGACATCGACCCCAGATCGGCGCCGCCGCCCAGCCTGCTGGATGGCCGCAGCGCATTCGCCGATGCGGTGACCGGCGCAGCCGCGACGCCGGGCCGACCGGAGGACGACGACGACTTCGTCCCGCCCGAGCCGCCCCCGCTCCCGCGCGGCGACACGGTGAGCCGATTTGCGTGGCTCGGTGCCGTGGGCGGTCCCATCCTCTTGGTGCTGACCGCGCTGCTGGGCCTGTCCAGCATCGTGGCGGCGATCGGGTTGGCCAGCTTCGTGGCCGGGTTCGGGGTCCTGGTCGCCCGCATGCCCGACCGCGCCCGCCAGGACGACGGCTGGGACGACGGCGCTGTCCTGTAGCTGCTCGCCGAGCAGCAGCCGACCGGCGGTGGCGCGTCCCATCGCTCCCCTGCCGACCAGCGGGTCAGTTCGCGCGTTGCACGGCTGCGGGTCTAGTCGCGGCGCTCCGGGCGGGCCAGGTCAGCCGCGCCGACGATGCCCGCCGCGTTGCCCAGCACGGCCGGCACGATCGGCGTCAGCGGCCGCACCTCGCGCGCCACCAGCGCTGTCGCGAAGCTGTTCTTGGTCGGCCGCATGACCAGATCCCCGGACTCCACGACGCCGCCCCCGATGACGAACACCTCTGGATCCAGCAGCGCTGCGACATCAGCCATGCCCCGCCCCAGCCAGGTTCCCAACTGCTCGAACGCCTCCAGCGCCACCGGGTCGCCCTGCTGGGCGGCTTCTGTGACGTGCAGCCCCTGGATGCCCTCCGGGGTACCGTCGCCCAGGCTCAGCATCAACTGGGCATCGGCGCGCTCCACGGCCGCCAGTTCCCTCGCATAGCGCACCAGCGAACTCCCGCTGGCGTACTGCTCCCAGCACCCCAGCCGGCCGCAGCCGCACTGCCGCCCATCGGGCACCATGACCAGGTGCCCGAACTCGGCGGCGGCGCCGTTGTGGCCGCGCACCAGGCGGTCCGCCATGACGATGCCGCCACCCACGCCGGTCCCGACCGTCACCATGATCATGTCGGTGCGGCTCTTGCCAGCCCCGAACCGGAACTCCCCCCAGGCTGCGGCGTTGGCGTCGTTCTCGACCACCACCGGCAGGCTCAACGACTGCTCGAGCTTGGCCTGGATCGGTTCTGCGCTCCAGCCCAGGTTCGGCGCGATCAGCACCACCGACTGGGTTGCATCGACGAAGCCGGCGACTCCGAGGCCAACCCCGGCGATCTCCTCCTCGCTGCCCCGAACGAGACTGTCCACCAGCTCGCTGATGACCTCGACGACGGCATCCGCGTCACGCTTGGGGGTTGTCCGGCGACCCACACTGAGCATCTCGCCATCCGCCGAAACGATGCCCGCGGCGATCTTCGTGCCGCCGATGTCCACGCCGATCGTGACTGTCATCCCACACCACCTCCGCTGCCCGGCCGGGCAGGCCTCCGCAGCCAGGCTACTGTCACCGGTGGGGAGGCGCCCGACAAACGCGACCCGCAATCAGCCGAGATCGCCGGACTCTTCGTCGGGCGCGGCTAGGTCCGCCAGCACGTCGGCCACCGAGACCGTGTCGCTGTCCTCAGTCGCCTCCGACGGGATCACGACGACGGGCCCTGCCTGGTGCGCTGCGGCGCTGCTGACATCGCGGGCGGCGTCGGCCACCTCCACCACGGACGCGGCCAATCGCTGCCAGGTCGTCATGGGGACCGATCGGAACAGCGCGATCGCCTGACAGATCGGGCAGTACGCGCAGGCTGCGGCCTCGCCGGGCTGCACGACCGTCTCGGCGGGCTCCCCGCTCTGCGCGGTGCCGGGCGCCTGCGACGGAGGGCCTTCCACCGGGGCTGCGCCTGCCGCGAACTCGTTGACGGCACGCACGGCGCCGGCCGCCAACTGCCCGAGCATGTCCTCCCACGGGCGGCCGACCGGTTGCTGCTCGGCGGGTCCGGCGTCCTGGGCCACGTCGGTCTGCGGGACTGCGAAACGCTCCCGCAGGACCACGAACAGCTTCAGTGCTTCGTCGGCCACGGTCCCGACCGCAGCCATCCCTTCTTCCCCGATCATCGCCTCAATGTCGGGCAGTCCCCCAGGAGTCCCGTGCCACCAAGGTTGCGCGGCGTCGTCCCGCTCGGACGCTGAATCGGTCATGGCACCTCCCGGCTCGCTGGCCAGACAGTCGGATCGGGCAGGAAGGACAGGCGCAGCACGGGACCCGCGAAGGTGGCCGACCGCAACTGGCACCGGCGCAGGACGCTCGGCAGGGCGACCACGCGGCGCTGACCGTCCACCGTCAGGATGACATCGTCTCCGCTGATCGCGGCCGAGACCGCATCCGGTTGGGCGAAGGGCAGCGGCCAGGACCAGATGAACTCCTCCCCGGTACGCCCCACACGAGGTCGCTGCGGGCGGGGCGAGGGGGTCAGATCGGGGTAGATCTCCCGACCGATGACCGATGCTGCAGGTGCTCCCCGGTGCGCGGCCGCCGTGCGGACCGACAGCCCCGCCAACTGCCCTGGCAGACGCTCGATGACCTGGCGATCGTAGTTGCGCCGCGGCTGCACCCGGTTGACGATCAGGTCCGTGACGGGCATCTCGAACAGCGCCAGCGGGGTCAGGGCCTGCAAGGCCCGGCCGATCTCATGCTGGCGAGGGACGGTGACGAGGTGGATCGCAGTTGCTGAGGAACGCATGACGTCGGCCAGTTCGGCTGCCTCACTGTCCAGCCGCGCCATTGCACGCAGGTGCCAGGATCCGGCCTGCAACCGATCGGCCGCCTCGCCGGTCCGGTCGGTCAGGGGCCAGGTGCGGCGCAGCAGTCCCACCGTCAGATCTGGCAAGGTCAGCCAGCGCACGGCCTCATTGATCGGACCGCCGTCCACGACCACGGCATCCCACTGCTCGTGCCATGCACTCCGCAGCGCTCCCCACCACGCCAATTCGCGCAGCGGCGGCAGCGCCAGCACGGTGGTGCCGTCGAGGGACTGCCAAGGCGGGCCCACCAGTGCTCGCACCGGCGCCAATGCGTCCCACACTTGCGCGCCCCACTGGAGCGGATCGATCAGGCGGGTGGCCGGGCCGTCGTCCGCCGCATCCTCCGGCACGGATGGATCGCCCAGGCGTCGCTCCCGGAGCAGCAGGGTGCGCCGCCCCTCCTCGGCGTAGCGATGCGCCAGACCTCGCGCCACCGTCGAACTGCCGGTCCCGCCGGGACCAGTGATGATGACGGTGCGCATCTTGCGAGCCTAGACAACCGCAGCACCCGACCGCTCCCCGCAGCGCGGGTTAGGCCGACGCGGACTCCTCGACGCGGCGCCGCAGCCCCTTCAGGGCCCCCCGCAGAATCTGCCGCTCGCCACGCTGGCGCACCGTGCCGATCATGGGGACGGCCAACTCCAGTCCCAGCGAATAGCCGACCGTTGTTGTCCCGTCCCCGTTGTCGCTGCAGGTGTACCGGCCGCTGAGCTGCGAGATCAGCCCGCCGCTGGTCAGGGTCCAGTCCACCTGCTCGTCGCCGGACCAGGTGTACTCCAAGTCGCAGACCTCGTTCACCGGACCCATCCCGACCCAGATGCGCCCCCGCAGCGGACGACCGTCCGCGCCGGCCTGCAGCACCTCGCCGGCTACCACTCCCTCCGACCACGAGGGGTAGTTCGGCAAGTCCGCGATGACCGCCATCACCGCGGCCGGGGTGGCATGCACCGTGATCTCGGCGCTCGTTGCCTCCATGGCGCCAACCTACTCCTCCGCACCGCTGCGCGGGATCTCGACGAGATATGGGCGTCGGCGCGATCGAAAGTGCCCGACGTTGACGATCTCGGTGCGGCCGAGGCGGGTCCGGGGCACCAGTGGATTGTGGACATGCCCGTGGAACAGGTACCGCGGTTGCCAGCGCTGCACGGCGCGCAGCAGTCCGGCGCTGCCCCGCTCGAATCGCCGAGCTGCCACGTCGTAGGTGATCTCCGGCAGATCCGGGGGGATGTGGGAGAACAGCACATCGACCGGGCCGAGCGCTTCGATCTTGGCGTCGAAGTCCTCCTCTGGGACTTCGAAGGGGGTGCGCATGGGCGAGGGGAGCCCGCCTCCTACGAATCCGAGCGTGAGTCCGCCGACCGTCACCGTCTCGCCGTCCAGCACGCGGTGGCCCGGCCCCACGAACTCCGGCCACAGTGGCGGGACGTCCACGTTGCCGTAGGTGAGCAGCCCGTCCGGCATGGCGGCGAAGATCTCGGCGTACTGACGGCCGACCTCGCGGCGGATGACGTCCCAGGTGTCGTCCCCCAAAGACCCCCAGAGTCGCTGCGACAGGTCCCGCGCCTCCTGCCACCGGTTGGCCGTGCGCAGTTCGATGTAGCGGCGCGCCATGGCCTCCCCGTGCAGATCGGCGAAGATGCCGTTGCCGGGTTCCTCGTAGTCCAGGAACAGGATCAAGTCGCCCAGACAGACGAAGACGTCCGCCGCCGCGGCCGCGTCGGCCAGTCCGTCGGTACGCGCGTGCACATCGCTGACGATGGCGAACTTCATGGGCGGACCACCTTCAGCTGCCCGGCGCAACCATCGCCGGGGCGGCGCCGACCTCCTTGCCAGCCTCCAGCTCCGCCTTCAGCGCCCAGACCAGGGTCTTCCAGGACAGCGCCTCGCGCCGCCTGATGCGGTCGGCGCGCCGCGGGGACAACGAGTCGGGCTCGGTGTCCGCCGGATCGGCGCGCACGTAGTAGTGCAGGATGACACCGTCGCGATACGACTCCAGCCAGATCTCGGCGCTGCCGACCAGATCGCCCGCGATGCTCCAGCGCTGGCCCTTCAGCCCGCGGTCCATGAAGACCTCGACGCGGCGCTGCGGCCACCACGCCCGCCACCGTGCCGGGTCCGCGACGACCGCGGCGGCGACCTCCGCCGAGGCCGCGATGAAGGTCTCGTCGACGAGGTCGATGCTGTGCATAGGCCCCATGATGTCCCATGACCGGGCCGGCCGCCGGCCGCGGGCGGCGTTGTAGGGTGCTGCCGACCGGCCGATGGCGGGAGGCGCGATGGTGGAGTTTGCACCGCTGGCGCCGGCCGAAGGCACCGCTGCCGGCAGTCTGGTCGATCTGCTCATCGCCGGCGCCGGGGAGCATCCCAAGCAGGCCGCTCTCCTGCACCGCAGGTCCGGTCGCCGGGAGCGGATCTCGATGGCAGCCCTGTTGGACGAGGTGCGTGCCCTTGCTGCGGGGATCGCGGCTGCTGGCGTGCAACCCGGCGACCGCGTCGGCGTCGTGGCCGAGCCGAGCGCGGCCTGGCTGGCAGCGGAGTGCGCGTGCTGGTACGCCGGGGCCGTGGTGGTGCCGCTTGACCCCGCCAGCCCCAGTGCGCGAGCGGAATGGGCGTTGTCGGATTCCGGCGCGGTGGCCGTGTTCCTGAGCCAAGGGCGAGCGCGTCAGGTCTATGACAGCGTCGCTGATCGCCTCCCCAACGTGCGCCACGCCTGGACCCTCCGGGACGACGACCTGGACCGGCTCGCCGAGCACGGCAACCTCGTCGGCGACGACGATCTCGAGGCGCGCCGCAGCACGATCGGCGCGGACAACCCGGCCATCATCCTGTACGGACCGGGGGGAAGCGAGGCCCCGCTCGGGGCGATCCTCAGCCACGGGGCCTGCCGATACGCCATCGATAGCGCGACGGCGTTACTGCGGGACCTGCCGCAACCGGAATCCACCCGGTCGGCGGTCGTCGCGCTGCGATCGACGCAGGCCCTGAGCCGGGTCTTCTCCCTTGCCTGCCTGCAAGCCGAAATGCCTCTGGGGTTCGGCGTGCCCGGCGCCGACCTCCTCGACGTCCTCGACGACTGGCAGCCTACGGTGCTCGCCAGTGACCCGGCGACCATCGAGCTCACTCTTGGCGCAGCAGAGGACCGGGGACGCCAGGCCGCCCGACCGTGGGTGATCGATGCCGCGGCAGCGGCCGCCCGACTTGCCCTCCTGGACCGTTCCCCCCGCCCGCGGCTGCCGTCGCTGTTGGGCGGGAACATTGCGGCGATGCTCTGCGCCGGCGGCGTGCTCGCGGCCAAGCAGGAGCAGCTGCTGCGATCCGCTGGGATCGCCATCCACCAAACCTTCGGCACCCCGCAGACATGCGGACTCGTGGGCTTCGGGCAGGCCGAAGACGACGATGCCTTGGTTGTGCAGCCGGTGCCCGGTACCGACGTGCGGTGCGAGGGGGCCGAGATCCTGGTCCGCGGCCGCCAGGTCTTCGACGGCTACTTCAACGATTGGCGCGCGAGCGCTGCCGCCTTCACCGGAGACGGCTGGCTGCGAACGGGGCACTGCGGCACGTGCGGCTCCGACGCAGCGGCGATGCACATCACCGGCCGCATCGACGGCATCCTGCAAACCTCGGGCGGGGCCGACGTCGCCGCCGAGCCGGTGGAGGAACGCCTGCGCAGCAGCACACCGCTGATCAGCGAGTGCATCGTGGTCGGAGCCAATCGCCCGCATCTGACGGCTCTGGTGCTGCTGGATCGGTCGCGCCTGCGGACGTGGCTGGGCAAGCATGGCCGATCCCCGGAGACCAGCGAGGCGGAAATGGTCGAGGACCCAGAACTCCTCGCCGATCTCCACGCCGCGGTTGCCGTGGTGAACGCCCATCTCTCCCCAAGCGAGCAGATCCGGGATTGTCGCGTTGTCCTCAGATCCGCCGCCGGTGCAGGACTGACCCCCAGCGCGCAGAACCCGCGGACCGCGATCATGCGAGACCTGCGCGACACGATCGCGACGCTGCCGACCTGAGTCGGTGGCAGAGGCCCACCCCGCGCGAGCCGGGCCGAAGGGCCGGACCCTCGTGGCCGGCGACTGAACCTGTCTGGTTTGGGACCTGTCTGGTTTGCCCCCGTTGCGGGGCCTGAAGAGACCGTTTTCCGAGATGCCGTGCACCCGTTTCGGGGGTTTGCACCCGCCGTGGGGGTGGAACCGGCCGGTTTCCGGGGCGGGTCTGCACCCGGTTCGGGGGTTTGCACCCGCCGCGGGGGCAGAACCGGCCGGATTCGGGGCCAACAGCAACCGGCGCGGGTGCAAACCCCCATACCGGGTGCACAGTTGGCGCCCCGGTGTCGCTCTCAGCCCCCGCCTCGGGTGCAAACCCCCGAAACGGGTGCACAGCCGCGCCAGGGGACCCGCACGGGGCGCCGACACCCGCACGCAGGGGCAGCTCCGTCGCCGCACAGTGGAGCCGCGAGGCCCGGTTGACTCCAGGGACGTGGTGTAGGAGCTGATCTTGTTCGGCGTGGTGCTGCTGCAGATGGCGGTCACCGCGAAACCCTCGTCAGTCGCAGCAACTGAGGGCCAGCTCGACTCGCGATGGCGAATATGGCGGCTACCCCACGCGTCGCTGCACCGCCCGCAGCGGCACGGGGGCCGGGGCGGGGGCCGCTTCCGGCACGAGTGCCAGATGCACCGGACCGATCAGTCCCGAGTCGCGCAGCACGTCGATGGCGACGACCACCTCGCGCGGCAAGTGCGGCGTGGGGTCCAGCATCACCGAGACCACACAGCCGTCGCACGCGACGCCCCGTCCCGGGCAGGCTTCACAGTCCAGCAGCATTGCTACCCCTTCCATCGGATCGCGTCGCGTTCGGCATCCCGTCCGCCTCGATGCCCTGACGCTATGGGGCAGGTCCGACACTCCCCCGGCCACTCGCTTTGCCCGTCCACCGGCGGACAACGCCCGGGCCGCAGCGCTACGGTGGCGAAACCATGGCTCCTGCGCGCGACCGCCTGCTCTCCGGCACACTGGTGCTGGCCGTCGCGGCCGCCCTACTGGTGGCTGGCGCCCGCCCGGCGGACGCCGATACGAAGGCCGACCTCGCAGCCGCTGCGGAGGAGGTGGCAGACCTGCAGGCGCGGGCCGAGGCAGCCTCTCAGCGGGTCCGAAAGGCCCAGGCCGACCATGATGGTGCCAGGCAGCGACTTGACGAGCTGTCGCAGCAGCTCGCCGACCAGCGGAGCGCGGCGCAGCAATCCCAGCGATCCCTCGGCAGGGTGGCTCGGGCGAGCTACACAACCGGCGGACTGGACCCCGTGCTGTACCTCCTGCTCGCCGAAGATGGGGAGGACTTCGCGGCCGCGGCCCAGGACTTGCAGCGCGTGGCATCGGCAGGACTCAGGGCCCTGTCGGACAACCTGGACCGGCAAGCCGAGCTGCTGGAGTTGCAGCAGGAGGTTGCTGCTGAGGAGTCACGGTCGTGGCGAGCGCGCCAGGAGGCCGATGATGCTGCGGAGCAGCTCGAGGGCCTCCTTGCCGAAGCCGAGGAGCGGCAGGCTGCCCTGGAGCGCACCTACGCTGCTGAGCTTGCCGAGCAGCGCCGACGCGAGGCGGAGGCCGCCGCGGCCGCACTGACCGCCGCTCAGCAGATGTTCCCGCCGCCCTCAGCGCCGACAGCGCCCTCGGGACCGACGGGCTCCGAGTCTGCGGCGCCGCCGCCGACAACGCCGGGGGCCACGGCACAGAAGGGCACAGTGAGCGAGCAGCGGCAGCGCATCGTCGCCTTCGCCCTGGCCCAGGTCGGTGGCCGGTACGTGTTCGGATCGGACGGCCCCGGCTCCTACGACTGCAGCGGGCTGGTCAGTGCCGCCTACGCCGCAGGTGGCGTAGCCATCGACTCCTACACCGGCACGCAGGCCGCCCGCGCCCGCGCGATCCCGATGTCGGCTGCGCAGCCGGGAGACCTGCTGTTCTACTTCGGGCGCGGCGCCCAGCATGTGGCGATCTATCTCGGGGACGGTCGCATGGTGCACGCCGTCAACCCGTCGCGCGGCATCACCATCGACGATGTGTCCCAGCGCTGGTACACGCAGCGGTTCACGATGGCAGGCCGAGTCCTGCCATAGCCGACCGCCCTGCTACCCGCGCAGCAGCTCGGCAAGCACTTCGCGGTCCACGGAACGAGCACCCGCCCGCCGGGCACCGGAAGCCACCGCGTTGTCGCTGCTGGCAACCACCATCGGGCGTCCGGAGGGTTCGGCAGCAACCAGCGCGACGAGGACTCGATCAGCAGGCTCCCCGGGCGGCGAGAAGCGGACCCGCACCGCCGTGCCGGCCAATGACGGGACCCCGGCGACGTCGGCGCCGTCGAACACCACGGTCACCTCGGCACTGGTGCGCGACTGCAGCGCGCGCAGCGCCGCCACGAGTCGGTCCCGCTGTTGCTGCAGCGTCAGCGCCGGCCACAGGCCCTTGCTGATGTTGTAGCCGTCGACCAGCAGATGGCACCGGGGCAGACTCAGCGCAGTCAGCAGCGCCTCGCCCGAGTGCAGGCGCAGCGGCGGCTCCGGTTCCTCCGGTGGCCGCGCCGGGACGAGGTCGGCCGGTGCCGGGGTGCTGCTGGGCAGGCCGAGCTCCTCGGCCAGTCCCGTCACCGACCCCTGCAGCACCTCCAGCAGCACCTTGGCGCGGCTGTTGGCGCCGATGCGGCCCGCTCGCTGCGCTGCTCGGAGCTGTTCGGCCTCGGTGCTCAACCGCTCGATCTGACCGCGCAGGCGCCGCAGGGTGCGTTCGGATTCGCTGTACTTCGCGTCGAGGTCGGCGCGTGCCTGCTCCGCGTCCTGCCGGGCCCGATTCGCTTCCGCCAACTGCTCCCGCAGCCGTTCGATGGTCGCCGCTTGCTGACGCTGGACTTCGGCGGCTTCGGAAACTGCCGCTGCGAGATCCCGCTGTCGGCGCTGCTTGGCGGACTGCAACCTCCGGCGCAGCTCATCGATCTCCTGCTCGGCCCGCGATGCGGTCGGCGCGGACCGCTCGGTCGGCGCATGGAGCACCTGCCGCAGCCGCTCCTGCCAGCCCTCGGGCCGCAGCAGGAACAGCAAAGCTCCGACGTTGGCCTCCTCGCGCTGATCGTTGCCGCCGCCGCTAGTAACGGCGCTGGCGATTTCGTCCTTCTCGCCGAGCACGGCCGCCAACCGCTCGCGAAACCCCTCCTCACCGACAGCCGCGAGCACCTGCTGCTGGAAACCGGCCGGCATGGCGCCGCGGCGCCAGCCCAGTGCGGGGCGCAGCGCGCCCGGTATGTCCCCAGGCTCCAGGTCATGCAGCACCGAGCCGACATACTGCGCGATCCGACGACGCATGCTGCCGGGCAGCGAAGCGATGTCCGGCGCACTCGCCTCCCCGCTCGGCGCGCCCGACTCCTCCGCCCCCGGATTGGGGGCATCGCTCATGGCGTTCCGCCGGGACCCTGATCGGACTCCTGCTCCGGGCGTGGCACTTGCCTCACCCCGTCGTCGGCGCCGCACCACCGGCACCGCACGCGCAGGATCTCCTCATCGAGGACGGTCACCTGTTCCACCTCGGGTTGGCCGGACAGGTCCATGTGCCAGAACTCCTCGGTGTGGCGCCGCCGCTCCACATCGAAGCGGGTCAAGTTGCCGCAATGGCTGCAGCGCCACCTGGTCTCCGCCGTCGGCAGGCTCAGAGCCATCGGATCTCCTCCTCGGTGCGTCGCAGCGTCCGTGTCGCGGCCCTAGCCTACGGTCTGCCTGTGACCGCAACAGCCGATTCCCGGGCCGGTCCACCGGCCTCGTGGCAGCAGTCCCTGGACGACATCGGCACGCCGTTGGCGGCCGCGACGATGGTCGTCGTCGACCTCGAAACCACCGGCGCCAGTCCCAGTTCTGGGGAGATCACCGAGATCGGGGCGGTGAAGGTGCGGGGCGGCGAGGTGCTGGCCGAGTTCCAGACACTGGTGGATCCGGGGGCGCCGATCCCCGCCCGCATCGCCGCACTCACCGGGATCACCGACCGGACCGTGGCCGGTGCGCCCGCTGTCGCGGGTGCGGTGGCAACGTTCCTGGAGTTCTGCGCCGGGTCGGTCCTCGTTGCCCACAACGCCCCCTACGACACCGGCTTCCTGCGCGGCGCATGCGAGCGGCATGGTCTGACATGGCCGGCGCCGCAGGTCCTGGACACCGCTCGAATCGCGCGCGC
This sequence comes from uncultured Actinomycetota bacterium, assembly GCA_963706835.1. Taxonomy (GTDB): domain Bacteria; phylum Actinomycetota; class Actinomycetes; order S36-B12; genus CAVXYG01. The sequence continues at coordinate 58,818 of CAVPOB010000016.1, read as the reverse complement.
GACGCTGCTGCGCGACGAGGTCCCCAACCACCGCCTCGCCACATTGGCCCGACTGGCCGGGGCACAGACCCAGCCGTGCCACCGCGCGCTGGCCGATGCCCGTGCCACGGTTGATGTCCTGCACTACCTGATCGGCCGCGTGGGCGATCTCGGCATCGCCACGGTGGACGAACTGGCCGCGCTCACGGGGCGGGTCTCCTCCGAGCAGCGCCGCAAGCGCACATTGGCCGATGGGCTGCCAAATGGTCCGGGCGTCTACCAGTTCCTCGATCGCAGCGGACGGCCGCTGTACATCGGCACCTCGCGCCGCGTTCGAGACCGCGTGCGCAGCTACTTCACGGCCGCCGAGCAGCGGCCTCGGATGGCGGAGATGGTGGGCCTCACCGATCGGGTCGAGGTGCTGCGCTGCGCCACGGCGCTGGAAGCCGCGGTTCGCGAAACCCGGCTGCTGGCGGCCCACAAGCCGCCGTACAACCGGCGTTCCCGATTCCCGGAGCGGCAGGCCTGGGTGAAGCTCACCGTGGAGCCGTTCCCACGGCTGTCGGTGGTGCAACAACCCGGCGACGATGCCCGCGGCGGGGCCGCCTACCTCGGGCCCCTGGCCAACCGCCGGACCGCGACCGAGGTGGTGCAGGCCGTCCAGCGCGCGTTCCCGATCCGCTCGTGCACTGATCGGCTCCCGCTGCGCCCTACCGGCCATGCATGCCTGGCAGCAGATCTCGGCCACTGCCATGCCCCCTGCGAGGGAAGGATCGACCACCACCAGTACGCCGACATCGTCGCGGATGTCCGGGCGAGCTTGCAGGGGGCTATCGGGCCCGCCGCGGACCGGATGCTCACCGCTGCCGAGCAGAACGCGGCCCGCGGCGAGTACGAGCGGGCCGGCGAGTGGCGCAACGCGCTGCAGGCGCTGGCCGAGGCGGTGGCCGCCACGCACCGCCACACCATGCTCGCCTCGTGCGCCGAACTCGTTGCTGCCGCGCCCACAACGTCGCGCGGTTGGGAGATCCATGTGGTGCGGTACGGACGTTTGGCGGCCGCCGGGGTCGCCGAGTACGGCACCGATCCGCGAGCTGCGGTGGAACGCCTCGTCCACGGCGCGGAGGCAACGACTCGACCGCCCGGCAACGCCCCGGCGGCCAGTCTGACCGAGCTGGGGCACATCCAGCGCTGGCTGACCGTGCCCGGGGTACGACTCGTTGCCGCCGACACCGCGCTGCGGATGCCCGTCAGCAGCGTCCACCCGCTGTTGCAGCGGCTGCGAACGGCACGCAGTTCGGGGGCGGGTCCTACGGCGGGGGACGCGGCAACGAGCGGGGCGCCCCCTCCGCGGCTGCCGCTGGTCAGCCGGATCGTGCTCTAGGCGCGATCAGGCCAGCGAAGTCGCCACCTCGTGCCAGCGCCCGAGGGTCTGCGCGGCGGATCCGTCGGCAACTGCGGCTCTGGCCCGTGCGTAGCCAGCCGCCCAGCGCTGCTGCAGGTCGCCGGCACCGACCGCTCCGGCCGCGACGAGGGCGGCCGCCGCATTCGCACACACCGCTTCGGTGACGGCTGCGACTCCGGGCTCGTCGGCGAACACCGCGCGCGCCACCGCGGCGTTGAAGGCTGCATCGCCGCCGCGCAGGCTGCCCGGCTCAGGTCGCGCCAGCCCGAGGTCGGCGGTGTCCAGGGATGTCTGCACCACGGCGGGGCCGGTGGCGTCCCAGACCGTCGTCGTTGTCGCCGTGGTGATCTCATCGAGGCCGTCGTCGCCGTGCACGACCAATGCCGACGTACCACGCAGCCGCAGCGCCTCTGCCACGACAGGCCCCAGCGCCGCATCGGCGACACCGACCAGCTGGGCGGCCGGCCGCGCCGGATTCGCCAGCGGGCCGAGGATGTTGAAGACCGTCGGGATGCCGAGTTCGCGGCGCACTGGGCCAGCGTGCTTCATCGCGGGGTGGAACACCGGCGCGAAGCAGAACGTGATGCCCGTGCGGGCCAGGCACTCCTCGACCGCGTCCGGCGCCAGGGTCAGGGGTACACCAAGCGCTTCCAGCACGTCGGCCGACCCGGATTTCGAGGAGGCGGCGCGGTTGCCGTGCTTGACGACGGGTTGTCCGGTCGCGGCCACCACGATGGCGGCCATGCTCGACAGGTTGACCGTTCCGGAGGCATCGCCGCCGGTGCCGCAGGTGTCGACCGCTGCCGAACCGCCGGCCACCGGATGGGCGTGGCGCAGCATGGCGTCGACGAAGACTGCGATCTCGGCAGGTGTGACGCCCTTCGCGCGCAGCGCGACCAGGAAAGCACCGATCTGACCCGGACTGGCCGATCCCCCCATGACTTCTTCCATGGCCCACTCGGCTTGGAGTGGTGCAAGGTCGATGCCGGCGAGCAAGTCGGTGAGGACGTCGGCCCACGCGAGCCGTTCAGTGGAATCCTGGGTCACCCCAGCAGAGTAGCCAGCCCACAGCGGCCCAGCGGCCGTCGGGCACGGCTACCCGCCGACCGCCGACTTCGACAGCGGTGCGACGCGATTGCGCAGCAGGCCGGCGACCGTCTCGGGGAAGGCCAGGGGGTCCGGCGGCACGAGCACGGTGGTGTCCGCCATCGACCACTTCGCCAACCACGCGTCCTGAGGACGGGCGATGAGGACGAGGATCGGCGGGCACCGATGAATCTCCGCCTTCAACTGCCGGGCGATTCCCATCCCGCCGGCCGGCGCCGCCTCGGCGTCCAAGATGGCCACGTCGATGCCGCCGGCTTCCATGGTGGCGACAACCACCGGCTCGGTGGCGCATTCCACGTACTCCACTGCGGGCAGCTCTGGCGCGGGCCGCCGACCGAGCAGCAGGCGGACCTGCTCGCGCATGGTCTTGTCGTCGCTGTACAGGAGGACCCGCAGTGGCTTGATGGCTGCAGACGACATGGCGCTCCCGGATTCCGGACGACGATGGTTGCTGATCGCGCTCTCAGCATATCGGGCCGTGAGAACTGCAACACGGGCACAGCAATTTGGGGGGCACTGGTCCGCGGCAGTGGCTGCGCCTGGCAGAATCCCGTTGTGGCTACCGCACAAGCACTAGGGCTGCGCGCCCATGCCCCCGCCAACCGGCCGAACATGGTTGCCGTCGGCACCATCGTGTGGCTGTCCAGCGAGTTGATGTTCTTCGCCGGGCTCTGTTCGCGATGTATCTGACGCTGCGCTCGGTGAACCCGGAGGTATGGGCCGAGGAGACGCAGTTCCTCAACATCCCCTTCGCCGCGACCAACACCACCATCCTGGTCCTGAGTTCGGTGACCTGCCAGATGGGCGTCTTCGCCGCGGAGCGCGGCGACGTGGCGAAGCTGCGCCGCTGGTTCATCGTGACCTTCGTGATGGGCGCCGATCTTCGTCGTCGGGCCAGATCGTCGAGTACGCCACGCTGATCGGCAAGGACGGGCTCACGCTGTCCAGCAGCGCCTACGGCTCGGCCTTCTACCTCACCACCGGCTTCCACGGGCTGCATGTGACCGGCGGCCTCGTCGCGTTCCTCTTCGTCCTGGCCCGTACGTACATGGCCAAACGCTTCACCCACGAGCAAGCCACCTCAGCCATCGTGGTCTCGTACTACTGGCACTTCGTCGACGTGGTGTGGATCGCGCTGTTCGCGATGATCTACATCCTCCAGTGACCGCCGCCCCCACCGCCGAGAGGACACCATGACCGCATTGGCCCGTTCAGACGGCACCCGGCAGCGCGCGCCGCACTGCTCGTGCTGGGGCTGCTCCTCACCGGCGCCGCCTACGCCGGCATCATGGCGGCGACCAGCGCCGAGGCCCAGGAGGCAGTCGCGTCGGCGACCCAGATCGAGGAGGGCGAGCGCCTGTTCCTCGAGGGCTGCTCCTCCTGCCACGGCATCAACGGCGAGGGCAGCGACAACGGCCCGGGCGTCATCGGCGCTGGGGCAGCCGGCGACGCACTTCCAGGTCGCGACCGGCCGCATGCCGCTGGCCGGTCCGACCTTCCAGGCCCAGCGCAAGGACCCGCAGTACGACGAGGAGCAGATCGCGGCGCTCGCGGCCTACGTCGCCTCGCTCGCGCCGGGTCCGGCAGATCCCGACCGCCGAGCAACTGGACTTCTCCAACGCCGATGTGGCCCGGGGCGCCGAACTCTTCCGCGCCAACTGCTCGCAGTGCCATCAGGCGGCCGGCGGCGGCGGTGCCCTCACCGACGGCAAGTACGCCCCGACCGTCCTCGTCGCCACTCCCCAGGAGATCTGGGAGGCGATGGAGCACCGGGCCGCAGAACATGCCGATCTTCGCCACGACCACGCTGCCGGAAGACGACAAGCAGGACATCCTGGCCTACGTCGACTGCCTGCAGCAGGACATCAACCCCGGCGGGGCCTCCCTCGGCCGGTTCGGCCCGGTGACCGAGGGCCTGTTCCTTTGGGTCGGCATTATGGTGATCTTCACCGTGGCCGCTGTCTGGATCGGTTCCCGCGTCCGCTGATCGGCGCGAAGCTCGAGCAAGGCTTGGAAATGAGGAGACGATGACCGATTCGCCAGAACGCAGGGACGCTTCCGCCATCGCCACGCGGGACGCCAAGCCCGGCTACCACCCCGTGGCAGACGCACCCCACCACCTGCGGCACACCGATCGCGAACCCCGGGCCGCCAAGCGCGCAGAGCGCCAAGTGGCGTTCATGTTCGCGCTGTCGATGCTGCTCACCGTGACCGCGATCGTCGCCTTCCTCGTGATCCCGGGCGACGCCACCGTCGCAGTGCCGGTGATCGGTGAGCCAAAGGCCCTCCACCTGGTCCTCGGCGTGACGCTGGGCGCCGCAATCCTGCTCATCGGCATCGGCGCGATCCACTGGGCCAAGAAACTCATGACCGATGTCGAGGTGGTGCAGGAGCGTCACCCGGCGAAGTCCAGCGACGAGGAGACCGCCGAGGCGCTGGCTGTCTTCGAGGCTGGCGTTGAGCAGTCGGGGTTCGCCCGCTTCCCCATCATCCGCCGCACCCTCATCGGGGCCATGGCGCTACTGCCGCTGCCCTTCGTCGTCATCCTGCGCGACCTGTGGCCGACCCCCGAGGGCAGCCCGAGCCCGGTCCAGCTGAAGAGCGAGACGATGTGGCGGGAAGGCGATCACATCGTCTCCGACATCACCTACCGGCGGGTCAAGGCGTCCGACATCCCGGTCGGCGGGCTGGTGAACGCCGTTCCTGAGGAGCTCCCTGAAGTCGAGGAGGAGGAGCACAACCTCAACCAGCGGGCCAAGGCGGCCATCATCCTGATCCGGATGCGCCCGGAGGAGATCGTCTCGGAGCAGGGCGACGGCTGGTCGTACGAGGGGATCATCGCCTACTCGAAGATCTGCACGCATGTGGGCTGCCCGATCTCGTTGTACGAGCAGCGCACCCACCACTTGCTGTGCCCGTGCCACCAGTCCACATTTGATCTAGCAGACTCCGGCAACGTGGTGTTCGGTCCGGCGGCTCGGCGCATGCCGCAGCTGCCGATCGGCGTCGACGATGAGGGGTACCTCATCGCACTGTCCGACTTCGGCGAACCAGTCGGACCCAGTTTCTGGGAACGCGAGAGAGGGAACGCATGAGCGCAGCGGTGAAGGCGGGCGGAGCGACCGCCACCTACCTCGATGAGCGGGTCGGCAGCAACAAGTGGCTCAAGCGCAACCTCAACAAGGTCTTCCCGGACCACTGGTCCTTCATGCTCGGCGAGATCGTCCTGTACAGCTTCATCGTGGTGCTGCTGTCGGGCATCTACCTGACGCTGTTCTTCAAGCCCTCCATGGTGGAGGTCATCTACGACGGCTCCTACGAGCCGCTGAAGGGCGTGAAGATGTCGGAGGCCTACGCCTCCACGCTGGACATCTCCTTCGATATCCGCGGTGGGCTGCTCATGCGGCAGATCCACCACTGGTCGGCGCTGATCTTCGTGGCCGCGATGGCGGCCCACATGTTCCGGGTCTTCTTCACCGGCGCCTTCCGCCGTCCGCGAGAACTCAACTGGGTGGTGGGCGTCGCCCTGACGACCCTGGCGCTGGCCGCCGGCTTCTCCGGCTACTCCCTGCCCGACGACCTGCTGTCGGGCACCGGCCTGCGGATCATTGAAGGCATCATCTTGTCGATCCCGATCGTCGGCACCTGGGGGTCGGCCCTGCTGTTCGGTGGGGAGTTCCCCGGCACGGACATCATCAGCCGGTTGTACGGGATCCACATCCTGCTGGTTCCGGGCCTGATCCTGGGCCTGGTCACGCTGCACCTGCTGATGGTCTGGTACCAGAAGCACACCCAGTTCCCCGGTCCCGGGCGCACCAACACCAACGTCGTGGGGTACCCCTTGATGCCGGTCTACATGGCCAAGGCGGGTGGCTTCTTCTTCCTCGTCTTCGGCGTGATCGTGCTGGTTGCCGGCACCGTGACCATCAACCCGGTGTGGATCTTCGGCCCCTACACCCCAGACCAAGTCAGCGCCGGCACCCAGCCCGACTGGTACATCGGCTGGCTGGACGGCGCCCTGCGCGTGATGCCCAACATCGAGCCGGTGATCTTCGGGTACACCCTCTCGCTGAACGTGCTGATTCCAGCCGCAATCATTCCCGGCCTGCTGTTCACGTTGCTGGGGACCTATCCGTGGATCGAGCGCTGGGCCACCGGCGACACCCGGGAACACCACCTGCTGGATCGTCCGCGCAACAACCCCACTCGCACCGGGCTGGGCGTTATGGCGATCACCTTCTACACACTGTTGTGGGCGGCTGGCGGCAACGACATCATCGCCCTCGCCTTCGACCTGTCCATCAACTCCCTGATCTGGTTCTTCCGCATCGCCATCATCATCCTTCCGGCGATCGCGTTCATCGTCACCAAGCGCATCTGCCTGGGGCTCCAGCGGCGCGACCGCGACAAGTTGCTGCATGGGTACGAGACAGGTCGCGTCCTCCGCCTCCCGAACGGCGAGTTCATCGAGGTGCACGGCGAGCTGTCGGTAGAGGAGAAGGCGAAGATCGTCGCCAAGGAGGACCTCAACCCGTTGGCGGCACTGCCTGCCACGGATGACGCCGGCGTGCGCGACCCGAAGGCGCGCGGCAGCAAGGCCAAGGCAGCGATCTCGCGCTTCTTCCTCGCCGACACGATCGCCCGCCCCACGGACGAGGAGATCACCGAGGCGGAGCGCCACATCGGGGAAGATGCCGACTTGGAAGCGCCGCTGCACGAGCAGGATGCGCTGGTCACGGCTGATGGTGGTGTGCTGCATCAGCCCGGGCAGCCGCTGACGAACCGCGAGCAGATCGAGCAGCGAGGCACTGACAGGGAGTAGGCACTGGGCCTCCCGGCGACGGGCCCCCGCGGGATGCAGCGGGGGCCCGTCGCTTCGTCTCGGCCCACCGTCGTGGCAGTACACCGCGCACGCCGATCGAGACCTCAGTGGCACCACGCGAACGTTCCCGGCTCGCCCATGGCTCCATGTGCCGCGCATGGCTGCATGAGCGGCACATGGCTGCGTGAGCGGCCCATGGCTGCGTGTGTCCGTGACTGCGGCTGCGGGGGATACCAATCCCACTGACCACACGTCCTCGCGCTCCTCTCGACCCATGTCCGGATCGAGACTGTTCGCGAGAGGGATATCAAGATTCGGCCGACGCTCCGGGGTCCCGTATTCAGCCGTTGCCGACAGCAGGGCGATTGGACCACTGCAGCAGCGGTCTGCCCCCCTGCCCTGAAATACTCGCCAGCCAATCCCGAACCGGTGGTAGCCGAGTCCCGCAGCCCGTTCAGCGACCGCTCACTGGTTATCGGTGACGGCTTCGTTCGCGGGAGCACTGTCGCTCGCGGGACGACTGGTGAGTCGCACTCGGGGTGTGTCAGGCTCCTCTGTCTGCGGCTGCACTCGGGCGGTCGTCGGGCGCCTTCATCGCGTCCAAGGCGCCCAGCGCCAGCGGTCTCTCGGGGTAGGTCTGCACCCGGTTCTGGGGTTTGCACCCGCGGCGGTGGCGGATCGGCCGGATTTCGGGGTAGGTCTGCACCCGGTTCGGGGGTATGCACCCGGCGCGGTGGCGGAATCGGCACGATCGGGGTGGACAGCCCCCGCCAGGGGTGCAAACCCCCAGAACGGGTGCACAGTGGCCGTAGCAGAGGCGCTGTCAGCCCCCGCCCCGGGTGCATACCCCCACAACAGGTGCACAGTGGGTCAGCCGGGCGGATCCTTCACACGCGGCGCCTGGCACGCCTACAGGCGAGCAGGCTGCACATTCCGCTCCAGCCCCGAGTCGCAGCAAATGAACGCAGCCCTACGCCGCCGCAGCCGCCTCGTCGTTCAGCGCGCTGCCCGCGACCCACGGTCCCAGGACTCGTTCCAGACGGTGATGCCGTTGCCGAGGTCCTGCGAGCGGCCCGTGTTCAGCACCTGCACAACGTCACCGATCTTGGCGTTGTTGAAGAACCACTGAGCGTTGGACGTGCTCATACCGACGCACCCGTGGCTGACGTTGGCACGGCCCTGTGACTCGACACTCCAGGGGGCGGAGTGAACGAACTCCCCCGAGTTGGTCACCCGCATGGCATAGGCGACGTCGAGGCGGTAGTACTCGGGGTCGTCCTTCGGGACGCCGAGGGTGGCGGCATCCATGACGAGGTCGCGCTCCTTGGACATGATGACCTTGATACCGCTGCGGGTCTCCCACCCGGCCTTCCCGGTGGTGATGGGCATGGTTCGGATGACTTCGCCGTTGCGCCGCACCGTCATCGTGTACGTGTCGGCATCGACGACGGCGATCAACGAGCTGCCGATCTCGAAGTCCAGGGAACGATTCTCGACGGCAAACACCCCCGGCTCCGGCTCCACCCCGCGCAAGTTCGCCGTCACGGTCACCTTCGTGCCGGCCGGCCAGTACTCCTTGGGGCGATACGTCACGTACCGGTCGCCCTTCCAACTCCACCGGCCCTCGACCGGGGTCGATGTCGTCACCTGCAACTGCCTCTCCACCGCAGCGCGGTCTGCGACCGGCTTGTCGAAGGAGATCGACACCGGCATCCCGACGCCGTAGGTGGAGCCTTGCCACAGCGAGAAATCGTATGCCAGGACGTTGCTGGGCACGATCGTGGTGAAGCTGGCCTGCTGCGCCATCGGCGTCCCATAGCGGTCAACGGCCTCGACCTTCACGTCATATGTCGTGGCCAGATCCAGCGCACTCGCCGGGATGCGCCACTGCGTACCGCCGTTGGCGTGCTCACCGGGCAGCACATTGCCGGTCGGATCGGTGACCGTGACCGAGGTCAGCCGCCCCTGATCGGCACCCAGCACCAAATCCTCGCGGAAGTCGACCTCGGTCTGGTTCAGGAAGTCTCCGACGACAGCGGCCTGGCTGGCTTCCGGAGCTGCCGCGGTGCGGATCTCGAGCGCGGGAGCGCATCCTGTGGTCACCAGCAGGGCGGCGGCAGCCAGGCCTATCAGGTGGCGCCGCACGCGGGCATCTGAACGATCGGGCATCACCTTCGACGTCCTCCCGCGGTCGGCTTCCCTCTTGACGCAGTCTAGGTCGCTTCCTGCGGAGATGTCCGAGAACTCGGCCAGGAGGTTCAGTGGGCGTGGGGGCCCACGTAGTACTCGAAGAGCCAGCCCGCCGCCGCGAACACCACGGCGATAGCTCCGAGGGCAAACAGCCAGTTCGCGAAGATGAAGCCCAGCACCACCATGAAGCAGGCGAAGCCCATCATCAGCGGCCACCAGGAGTGCGGGCTGTAGAAGCCGTACTCCGGGTCCGCCTCGTCGATCTCGCCGTCCTGCCGGTCCTCCGGCCGCGGGTAGACCCGCTTGGCGGTAAACAGGATGTAGTAGCCGACGATCAGGGCCAGGAAACCGGTGAACAGCAGCAGTGGCAGGCCGACTGTCACGTCGCCGCTGAGCAGAGTGTAGGCCACCGTCACGATGACGTAGAAGATGGCTCCGGCACCGAACAGCCAACCTTCGATCTTCATCGGGTCTCCCCCTCGTTCAACCGCTCGAGGCCTTTCAGGTCAGGACCGCCGGCCAAATCGTCCAGGAAGTTGTCTCGGCGCTGCATGCTGACCGCCGCGTACTCGGGGTGGTGCTTGTCGAACGCCGGCCGCTCGGAGCGAATCCTCGGCAGCTCCGTGAAGTTGTGCCGCGGCGGCGGGCACGAGGTCGCCCATTCCAGCGAGGCGCCGTAGCCCCAGGGATCATCGACCTCGACCTTCGGCGCGTACCGCGTGGTCTTGTACACGTTGTAGAGGAAGATCAGCGTCGAGATCGTCAACAGCACGGCGCCCACGGTGGACACCTGGTTGAGCGTGGTGAAGTTGTCGCTCTCGAGATAGTCGCCGTACCGCCGGGGCATGCCCTGGACCCCGAGCCAGTGCTGTACCAGGAATGTGACCTGGAACCCGATGAACAGGAACCAGAACTGAATCTTGCCGAGCCGCTCGTCCAGCATCCGCCCGGTCCACTTGGGCCACCAGAAGAAGTAGGCGGCGAAGGTGAGGAACACCACCGTCCCGAACACCGTGTAGTGGAAGTGAGCGACCACGAAGTAGGAGTCCGACACGTGGAAGTCCAGCGGCGGTGAGGCGAGGATGACACCGGTGAGCCCGCCGAAGAGGAACGTCACCAGGAAGCCCGCGATCCACAGCATCGGAGTGTCGAAGGTGACCGATCCCCGCCACATCGTGCCGATCCAGTTGAAGAACTTCACCCCGGTGGGCACCGCGATGAGCATCGTCAGCAGCGCGAAGAACGGCAGATAGACCGAGCCGGTGACGTACATGTGGTGCGCCCACACGGCCATCGACAGCCCGGCGATAGCGATGGTGGCGAAGACCAGGCCCTTGTAGCCGAAGATCGGTTTTCGGCTGAAGACCGGGATGATCTCGCTGGCCACGCCGAAGAACGGCAGCGCGAGGATGTAGACCTCGGGGTGGCCGAAGAACCAGAACAGGTGCTGCCACAGGATGGCGCCGCCGTTCTCGGCCGCGAACACGACCGAGCCGTAGTTGCGGTCGATGGCCAGCGTCACCAGCGCCGCCGCCAGGACCGGGAAGCACATGATGACCAGCACGCTGGTCACCAGGATGGTCCAGGTGAAGATCGGCATCCGGAACATGGTCATGCCCGGCGCGCGCATGCAGAAGATCGTCGTGATGAAGTTGACCGCGCCCAGGATGGTGCCGAGACCGCCCATCGCCAGGCCCATGCAGCCACAGATCCCCGCCGACCGATGGACTGTTCAGAGCGTCCGACAACGGCGTGTAGGCGGTCCATCCGAAGGACGGTGCGCCGCCAGGCGTGATGAGGCTGAGCGAGGCGGTCAGGCCGCCGAAGAAGAACAGCCAGAAGCCCAGCATGTTCAGCCGCGGGAACGCCACGTCGGGCGCACCGATCTGCAGCGGCATGATCACGTTGCCCAGGCCGACGAACAACGGCGTGGCGAACAGGAACAGCATGATCGTGCCGTGCATGGTGAACAGCTGGTTGTACTGCTCCAGCGAGATGAACTGCAGGCCCGGCGCCGGTCAGCTCGGCGCGGATGATGATCGCCATCGCGCCGGCGATCAGGAAGAAGACGAACGACTGGATCAGGTACATGTACCCGATCACCTTGTGGTCGGTGGAGGTGATCCACCGGACGATGGTGCGGCCCAGCTTGGGGTTGGTCCGCGGCTCGTAGGTCGGCGCCTCGGTCTCGCGGGGCGGTTCGGCGAGAATGGTCACGACTGCCTCCCGGTGATCTGCTCGCTGCGGATGTCGCCCTCTTCATTGACCCGAGGCGTCTCCAACTGGCCTTCCTGACCGGCTGCCTTGAGCTCTTCGATGTGGGCGTCGTACTCCTCGCGCGTTACGACCTTCACATTGAACAGCATGCGGGAATGGTCAGTCCCGCACAGTTCGGCGCACTTGCCGGCGAACTCGCCGATCTGGTTCGGCGTCACCTCGAACTCGTTGGTCTGGCCGGGCACCACGTCCAGCTTGAACAGCCACGCCGGCACCCAGAACGAGTGGACCACATCGGGGCTGTTGAGCCGGAAGCGCACCTTCTCGTCCACCGGCAGCCACAGCGTCGGGAACTCCTGCGGAGTGCCGATCTCGTAGGCGTTGTCCTCGACGTAGTTGAACGTCCAGCTCCAGCGGAAGCCGACGACACCGACCGTGCGGTCGTAGTCGTCGGTCAGCTTCGTCAACTCGCTCTGGTCCCGCAGCGCGAAGGCGAAGATGCCGAACACGATGACCAGCGGAACGACGGTGTAGAGGAACTCGATCGGGATGTTGTAGCGGACCTGCTCCGGCATCGGATCGTCGTTCTTGCGGCGCCGGTAGGCGATGAACGCCCAGAGCATCAAGCCCCAGGTGAAGATGCCGACGATCCACGCCGCGATCCAGGAGCCACGCCAGAAGGACTCGGTGATGCTGCCCTCTTCCGTCGCCGGATCCGGCAGATCGATGAACGCGATCTCCTCTGCCGAGCACCCGGTCACCGCTACTAGGCCAACGATCGCCAGCAGCCCCATGCCGAGCATGCGTCGCCTGCTGCGCCGCTGGCTCTGCCCTCGCTGAGCGTCCACCTATCGCCCCTCCACCATCGACGACGCCCCTGCCGATGTGCGATCACAGATCCAGCAGAGGTCTCCTGCGGCAGACTACCGCAAGCCCCGCCCCGAGAATGGTGAAGGGTGAGGTGCCTACAGTGTCGTCATGACGGTTGGGTCGGGGTCGGACCGTCCCGCTGGGCGGCTCGATGGCCGCGAGGTCGCAGATGGCTCCGACACCGTCCGAATACCGGCGTGGACACCCCCGTTGTTCTTCGATGCAGCGGGCGGGCTCCCGCCCAGCCCAGCGTGTGTGGAGTGGCTCACACGTGCAGCCGAGACGGCATGGGCAGACCCTTCCGGGCGCCACGCCTGGGCGGGCAGGGCTCGCGCGGTCCTCCACGAGAGCCGCAGCAGGTTCGCCGCGATGCTGGGGTGCGCCCCCGGCGAGGTCTGGTTCGCGCCGAATGCCGACAGCGCGCTGTCCACGGCCGCTTCGGCGCTCATCCGCGGGTCCGACCCACCCGGCACGGTGATCGCATCTGCCTTGGAGCGCCGCTCCCTGTGGCGCACATTGGATGCCCTGCACGCCGCCGTGGCGGGTCGCGACGCTGCCGGTGGACACCACCGGGATGGTCGATGCCGAGGACCCACTGCTGCAGCAGCGGGCGAGTTTGGCGGTGATCCAGGCTGGCAATCGGGAGATCGGCACGCGGCAGCCCGCGATCACGACCGCACCGGGCACCCCCCTGCTCGTCGACGCCAGCGCGGTGCGCCGCCGCAGCGACCTGCCGCAGCGCTGGGATGCCATCGTGCTGGAACCCAGCATCTGGGGCGGCCCGCCGGGCATCGCAGTGGTGGCGTGCCGGACCGGGGTCGCCTGGGATCCTCTCCCTCCCGCCACGCTCGCCGAGCGCTTCCCCGGACGCGCCGCGGTTCCCCTCGCAGCGGCCGCCGCCATGTCGTTGCCGGTCGGCGCCGACCTGGAGGCGGACGAGGATCGCATCGGTGCGCTCACCGATTGGCTGGCGGGGCGGATCTGTGCCGAGGTCGGCCAGGTGCAGCGGTTGGGATCGCAGGACCGCAGGCTCCGCCACATCCTGTCGCTGTCGCTGCTCTACGTCCAGGCCGACCAACTCGTCGACGACCTCGCCAGGCGCGGGTTCGCCGTGCACTCCGGCAGCGCGTGCACCTCCGACACCAAACGGCCCAGCCATGTCCTGACCGCGATCGGGGCCCTGACCCACGGCAACCTCCGGATATCGCTGCCGCCGGGCTGCCCGGCAGCGGAAGTGGAGCAGCTCGCCGAGGTCATCAGCGCACTCGTCGCCGCCCAGCGACGCGAGGCCGGGGTGCCATGAGCGCACGCACTCTGGACGAACGCGGTCGGGCCTGTCCGCTGCCGGTGATCGCGCTCGGCCGGGCCCTGCGCAGTGAGGCCCCCAGGACCCTCATCACGCTCATCGCCGATGATCCCGTGGTCCGCACGGACGTGCCGGCATGGTGCGCGTTGGTGGGCGCGACCCTGGTCAGCATGTCCGACGGGGAGGGCGGGATCACGGCGGTCATCCGTCTGCCGTGATCGAGGCGATCGCCAGCACGTGACCGCCCGGTACCTTCGGCATGGACCTCAGACGCGGCGGTAGGGCGAGCGCTGCTGGGAGGGCTGCCAGGTAGTCCCTGCGGCCCACCGCTGTCGCCCCCAGAGTCGCCAGGTGCGGGGTGACCCACTGCACGTCGAATATCCGCCCAGGTTCCCCGGCACCGCCCAGCAGACTCACCGTGGCCCACAGGGCAAGCTTGGACCCGTCGGTGGCGCGCCGGGCCATCGATTCGCCGCAGAACAGCCCACCGACCTCCACGCCCAACAGCCCCCCGATGAGGTGGCCCTCGCGCCAGACTTCGACGGCGTGCGCCCACCCCAGAGCGTGCAGTGCGCGATAGGCGGCGGCGTAGTCAGGCGTGATCCACGCACCGGAGCGTGCCGGGTCGGCGCACATCTGCAGGACGTCCTCGAACGCCTGGTCCACCGACACGACCACACCTCGGGCGCTGCGGCGCAGCGACCGGGAGACGTGCAGGCGGTCCATCGGCAGCACCCCGCGCGGATCTGGACTCAGCCACGCCAGGCGCCTGCGGTACGGCATCGGGAACAATCCGCTGCGGTACCCGGCCAGCATGGTTGCGGGGGCGAGATCCGCGCCGACCGCGAGGACTTCCTGTCCGCCCGGGGCGCTTGCGGCGTCGGGCATCGCCCACCGGCAACGACCCGGATCGACGGGCACGCTACCTCGCGCGCTGCGGCAAGTGGGGCCGCACCTCTGCTGCAGCCTCGGCGCCGTAGAACTCGGCGAAGCGCGACAGGAAGCCGCCGCGCTCCAAGTCGTACTCCTGGGTACCGATCGTCTCCACGACCAGGGTCGCCAGCATGGCCCCCAGCTCTGCGCAGCGCTGCAGGCCCAGACCCCAGCCGACACCGGCCAGGAACCCGGCCCGGAAGGCATCCCCGACCCCCGTGGGGTCGGCCTTGCTGCGCTCCGGCGGCACCTTCACCTCGATCGTCTCCCGGCCCACCCGTTCGACCCGGACGCCGCGGGCCCCGAGCGTGGTGACGCGGGTGCCGACTTGCTGCAGCACTTCCAGCGAGCTCCAACCGGTCTTCTGCTCGGTCAGGGCAGCTTCGTACTCGTTGGTGAACAGCAGCGCCGCGCCGTCGATCAGTCGCCGGATGTCCTCCCCCGCCATCGCCGCCAGTTGCTGGGACGGGTCCGCCACGAACCGGTAGCCGCGGAACTGGCACTCCTCGGTATGCCGGAGCATCGCCTCCGGGTCGTTGGCGCCAATGACGACGAGGTCCGCCCCGCCGCGCGCAGATGCGACGGGGTACAGCTCAATCTCGCGGGCCTCTGCCATGGCACCGGCGTAGAACGTGGCGATCTGGTTCTGATCGAGGTCGGTCGTGCACACGAACCGAGCCGTGTGGAGCACCTCGGAGATGTGGACGCCGCCGGTGTCGACGCCATGCCGCTCCAGCCATGCCCGGTAGTCGGCGAAGTCGGCGCCGGCCGCCCCCACCAGCACCGGCGACAGTCCCAGATTCCCCAGCCCGTAGCAGATGTTCGCCGCGACGCCCCCGCGCCGGATCTGCAACTCGTCGGCCAGGAACGACAGCGACACCGACGCCAGTTGATCGGCGACCAGAGAGTCGGTGAAGCGGCCGGAGAAGGTCATCAGATGATCGGTCGCGATGGATCCGGTCACCAGCATGCGCATACGACTCTCCTGTATCGGTGGATGCACGCCATGCTAACGGCGGTCCGAGGCTGGCCGGACGCGCGAAACCCCCGGGAAGCAATCCCGGGGGTTTTGTGTCGCGCCGCGAGCCGCCCGTCAGGGCGCGGGCTGCATCAGTGGAAGGAGTCGCCGCAGGCGCACGAGCCGGTGGCGTTGGGATTGTCGATCGTGAAGCCCTGCTTCTCGATGGTGTCGACGAAGTCGATCACGGCGCCGCCCAAGTAGGGGGCGCTCATCCGATCCACGACGACGCTCACGCCGCTGAAGTCGTGCACCTTGTCGCCATCGAGCGAGCGGTCGTCGAAGAAGAGCTGGTAGCGCAGACCCGAGCACCCGCCGGGCTGCACCGCGATCCGCAGCGACAAGTCATCGCGGCCCTCCGCGTCCAGCAGGTTCCTCACCTTGGTGGCTGCCTGGTCGGTCAGGATGACTTCCTGCGACGTCTCCGTGGCGTTGGTGGTCATGGCGCTCCTCGATGTTGATTCCACGGCCTGCAACAAGTGCCTCGGGCACTGCATTCCCGAGCTTCCAGGATGACACACCCCCGCGCCCCCGACCACCGCTCGTCGGGCCGGACGTCAGTGCGACCAGGTCCGGGCAGCCCGGGCGGCCAAATCGGCCAGCAGTTGCGGGCCGCGCGCCACCGCGTCCGCGACCGCGGCCGCCGGGGCGGCTTCGTCGACGATGCCGTAGGCGCCGCTGACCCCGATCGCCATCCACTCCCGCCTCCCGACGGCCACGCCTCCGGCCAACACCACGACCGGCCGGCCGTGCGCCATCGCTGCGCGGCAGACGCCCGTGATGACCTTGCCGTGCAGGCTCTGCCAGTCCAGCCTGCCCTCCCCGGTGATGACCAGATCGGCGGCCGCAACCTGTCCGGCGAAGTCCACCGCCTCCATCACCACCTCGATGCCGGGGACGACGCGGCCGCCCAGGTGGAGCAGCGCGAACCCCAGCCCACCGGCGGCCCCCGCGCCCAGTGCCACGGCCGGGCTGCGCCCATCGGGCGTCCTGCCGCAGGCGTGGGCGAAGGCGCGCAGGCTGTCCTCCGCCACCGCCACCGCATCAGGGTCCAGCCCTTTCTGTGCGCCGAAACCATGCGCCGCCCCGCGCGGTCCGAGCAGCGGGTTGTCCACATCTGCGGCGATCACCAGCTCGGTGCCGGCCAACAGGCGGCGGGCGGGCTCCAGGTCCACCGCGGCGAGCCCAGCCAATCCGGGCACGCCCTCGTACAAGCGCTGCGTGTTCCTGGCGCCCTCGATGTCGGTGGCGGCGGCCCCGAGCCCACCCAGCAGCCCGGCCCCGGCATCGCTCACCGCGGTACCGCCGAGGCCCACGACGAGGCGCGCCGGCGCCTGCGCCAGCGCCGCCAGCAGCAGGGGCGCGACTCCCCGACTGGACGCGCTCAGCGCATGATGGGTGGAGGTCCCGGATCCACCCGCCGCCTGTGCCACCTCGACATAGGCGGTCGGACCGGCGGGTCCGGGAGCAACGAGGACAGCGCCCATCGTCGGAGCCCCCCAGGGATCAGTCGTGGGCACTTCGTGCAGGCGTCCTCCCAAGGCCGCGTGCAGCGCGGCGACGAAGCCGGGGCCGCCGTCGGAGAGCGGGACGGCCGTCACCGCATCGCCGGGCGCCGTGGTCCGCCATCCCTGGACGATGGCGCTGGCCGCCTGTGCCGCCGTCATGGAGCCGGTGAACGAATCGGGGGCGACCAGCACGCGCATACCGCGACGCTACCCGCCGGGTCGCCGCACGCCGCACCCTCATGCCACGATTCGTGCATGGCCGAACACCGCACGTTCGTGGCGCCGGATCCGTCGCCTCTGGCTCTGCTCCTGATGGGGCACGGCAGCGACCCTGCCAGCGAACGGGGCGTCGAGTGCCCTGGCGACTTGCCCGCGCCCTCAGACCCTCGACTCGTCGCCCGGGCGACCGCCGCCAAGGAGGCGCTCGGCGACCAGCTCTACATCCTCGGCCACCACTACCAGCGCAACGAGGTCATCGCCTTCGCAGACGTCACCGGTGATTCCTTCAAGCTCGCCCAGCAGGCCGCGGCGCAGCCGGAGGCTCGGTACATCGTGTTCTGCGGCGTCCATTTCATGGCGGAGTCCGCCGACATCCTCACCGGGCCCGATCAGGCCGTCATCCTGCCGGACCTCGCCGCCGGCTGCTCCATGGCCGACATGGCCGATATCCGGCAGGTGGAGGCGGCCTGGCGTCACCTGCAGGACATCGGGGTCGCTGATCGGACGATCCCGGTGACCTACATGAACTCCACTGCCGCCATCAAAGCCTTCACCGGCCGCAACGGCGGGACGGTCTGCACATCCAGCAATGCCGAGCAGAGCCTCCGCTGGGCATTGGAACAGCGCGAGAAGGTGCTGTTCCTGCCCGACCAGCACCTCGGCCGCAATACCGCCGTGCGGGAACTGGGGCTGTCGTTGGACGACTGCGTCGTCTACAACCCCCACAAGCCCGGCGGCGGATTGACGCCGGAGGAGTTGCGGGCCGCGACGATGATCCTGTGGCGCGGCCACTGCTCCGTGCACGGCCGGTTCTCCCTGGACTGTGTGACCGAGGTTCGCCAGCGCGTGCCGGGCGTGCAGGTGCTGGTGCACCCGGAGTGCAACTACGACGTGGTCGAGGCGGCGGATGTCGTCGGTTCTACCGAAACGATCATCAAGACAGTGGCGGCCGCCCCGCCCGGTTCCGCTTGGGCGATCGGGACCGAACTCAACCTCGTCAAGCGCCTCGCCGAACAGCATCCCGAGCAGGAGATCGTCTTCCTCGACCGCACGGTGTGCTTCTGCTCGACCATGAATCGGATCGATCTGCCGCACCTGGTCTGGGCGCTGGAGAACCTCGTGGCGGGCAATGTCGTCAATCGCATCGAGGTCGATGACGACGTGGCCCACTGGGCCCGGGTCGCGCTGGACCGGATGCTGGCGCTGCCCGGCATCAGCGCGGCGCGCGTGGACTGAAGCCGCAGCGGACTACAGCCCCGGAGCCCCCCAGACCGGGAACCAGCGGCTCAGCGTGGGCTCGATCGGCACTTCGTCCTGCACGATGTCGCGAATCTGCAGCTCCAGGACGGAGTCGCGCGAGCTGACCCGATCCCGGTTGCGGGACGAACGGGTAGAACGTGCCCTGCTTGAACAGGTAGATCAGCGCGAGCCGGTGGCCGTCCGGCGTCTGCAGCGCCACCAGGGAGCACAGCAGGGTGCTGCCGAACCCGCTGTCGGCCAGCGTGCTGTTCGCCGCGTGCAGATCGGTGACAAGCCCCGGCACATCCTGCGGCTCGTGCTGCAGCACCACCCAAGTGAAGCCGTACGAGTCCTCGGTCACCATGACCTGCGGACCGGGGTTGCCGTCGAGATCCGGTGCCGACAGCAGTGCCGTGATCTCGTCCTGCACCTGATCGAAGGCACGCCCGGCCGGCGCGCGGAATGCAACCGATCCGGTGCCAGTCGCTTCGATCCCCAGCGCCGCCTGCAGCCCCAGCACGGCGCCGGGCAATCGGAACAGCGCGTCCAGATCGGGCGCCACCGGCTTCGAGCGGCCGAGGATGCTGTCGAAGAGACCCACGCTCATCGTCCCAGATCGTTGGCGACTCGCGCCAGGTTCTCCAGCCGCTTCTCCAGCGGCGGGTGCGTCGCGAACAACGACGCCAGATCCATCTGGCCGCGCCCGGGCGCGGCTGCCGGGGCGATCGCGAAGGCGCTGACCGGTTCCATGGCGCGAAGATCGCGGGTCGGGATCTGCCCGATGTCACCGGTGATCTTCTGCAGCGCCCGGGCCAGCGCCGAAGGGTTGCCGGTCAGCAACGCCCCGCCGCGGTCCGCGGCCAGTTCCCGGTATCGGGACAGCGCACGGGTGAGCAGGAAGGACACGAAGTACACCACAGCGCTGACGGCGATGACGGCGAAGAAGACCAGGGCGCCATTCTGGTCGCGCCGACTGCCCATGCTGACCCAGAAGGCGTTGCGCATCAGGATGCCCGCCACGATGGCAGAGAAGGACGCCACTGTCATCACCGTCACGTCACGGTGTGCGACATGGCTCAACTCGTGCGCCAGCACCGCCTCCAACTCCTCGCGGTCCAGCCTGCGCAGCAGTCCGGTCGTGACGCAGACGGCGGATCGGTGGGGGCTGCGGCCTGTCGCGAACGCATTGGGCACGTCGGTCTCGGCGATCGCGACTCGCGGTTTGGGCATGTCAGCCAGCGCGCACAGCCGGTCGATGATGCCGTGGAGCTGCGGCGCCTGTTCGGGGGTGACATCGCGCGCCCGCATCGCGGCCAGCGCGATGGAGTCGGAGAAGTACCACTGGGCCCAGAGCAGCCCGGCAGAAATCACCAGCACGAACCCGGCGCTGAACCCCAGCCACACCAAGGCAATCGCGAACAGGACGTACACCAGGAGCAACCCGCCCATGGTCCCGACCATGCGACGCGTCAGCCCGGGGTCGGGCGCATACCGATTCTTGGCCACGCCTCTATGGTGCCGCACCCGGCCCGTCGGCACGCGGCTGAGTTGGTCAACTCGTTGGGGAGTCCTCAGCCTGGGATGAGGCCTTCCTCGCCCAACATGGCGCGCACTTCCTCCGCGGTCGCGTCGGCCGGCGGCAGGACCACGTCGCTGGGCAGGAGCTCATCATCGGCAAGCGGCTCGCCGATGGTGCGCACCTCGTCCAGGAGCGCGGCCAGGGCAGCACTGAAGCCCTCACCGGACAGCGCGCGCTCCAGCGCCTCGTCGAGTTCGTTGATGCGGGCCTGCGCCTCATCGCTGAGACGGTACTGGCCCTCTTCGGAGATCCGAACGATCATGATGCCTCTCTCAGCCCTGGTTCGGCTTGGCCGGCGGTTCAACGGCCGGCTGCTCGCCGCCCCCGATGGCCGGGGTGGACTCCCCGCCGGTCAGTTCGGCTCGCATCGAGGCCAACTGGCTTTCGACATCGTTGGTGCTCGCCATCCGCTCCAACTCGGCGGTGAGAGAGTCCTTGGACAACCCCGTGGCATCGTCGAGGGCGCCTGAGGCGACCAGTTCGTCGAGCGCCCCGGCGCGCGCCGTCATCTGGGCGGTGCGGTCCTCAGCGCGCTGAATGGCTAGGCCGACATCGCCCATCTCCTCAGAGATGCCCGTGAACGCTTCGTTGATCTTGGTCTGGGCCTCGGCGGCGGAGTACGTCGCCTTGATGGTCTCCTTGCGGGTCCGGAAGGACTCCACCTTCGCCTGCAGCCGCCTGGAGGCATCGACCAGCTTCTCCTCCTGCGCCTGCAGGGTGGCCAACTGCGTCTCAAGATCGCTCAGCTGCGAGGTCGAGCCCGCTCTTGCGGGTGAGCGCCTCCCGCGCCAGATCCTCGCGCCCCTGAGCCAGTGCGGCCCGGGCCTGCTGGTCCAGCTTCGCCTGCTGCTGCTCCAGGCCGTGGATCTGGATCTCCAGGCGCTTGCGGCTGGTCGCCACGTCGGCCACGCCGCGGCGCACCTTCTGCAGCAGCTCCAACTGCTTCTCGTAGGAGTAGTCCAGGGTCTCGCCCGGGTTTTCCATCTTGTCCAGGGTCTTGTTCGCCTTGGACTTGAAGATCATCGTGAACCGCTTCCACAGTCCCATCGGCGTTGCCTCCCCGGTGAACGGATGTTTCTGGTCGCTTCCAGGGTAATCGCCACGGGGCGCCTACGCGCTGCGCGGGGAGCCGCGCAGTCGTCAGCGTGCCATACCCTGGATGAGTGTTCGGACGCAAAAGTACGCAGGACCCCGCGCCCACGGGAGCGATCGACGAGGCGGCGGACGACGCCGCACACCGCGACCCGCAGGCACCGAAGGGCCGCCCGACGCCGAGCCGCCGGGAAGCCGAAGCGGCTCGACGCGATGCCCGCAAGATCCCAGCCGACCCCAAGGCGGCCAAGCGGGCCCAGAAGGCCCGGGCGCGCAAGGAGCGGGCGGAGGCCAGGGCCGGGCTCATGGCCGGCGACGAGCGCTACCTTCCGGCGCGCGACCGCGGCGAGGTGCGGGCGTTCATCCGAGACACCATCGATAGCCGTTGGCGCCTGTCGGAGTTCTTCGTCATCGTCGCCGTGGGAATCCTGGTGGCCGGCTTCATCCCCAACCCCGGGTTCCAGGCATCGATGTCGCTGGTCTGGTTCGCGACAACCGGTTTCGTAGGTATTGAGATGACATGGGTGCTCGTCGGCCTGAACCGCAGGCTGAAGGAGCGCTGGCCGGCCAAGGAGGACCGCAAGGGCGGGATGCTCTACGCAGGGATGCGCCAGTTGCAGGTCCGCAAGCTCCGGGTTCCGCCACCTCGTGTGAAGGCCTCCTTCGGGTCGCGGGGCTGATGCGTCGCCGAGCGGGTTCCGCAGGGGTGGTTCGGGCCTGATCAACAGGCAGTCGCCGACCTGCCCTCGGGGCGTGCCGGCGCCTTGCGAGGTCGAGGGCCGCCCGGTCGCCCTGCAGAACGGTCCCCCGCTGGTGCACTGGGTGCTCGGCCGGTGGCTCCTCAGCAATGGCCGCCTGCCCCGGCCCTGCATCGTGTGCAGGCAGACCCCGTTGCGCGGCGGCAGCAACAGGGGCGGCAGCAACAGGGGCGAGCCAATGGTTGCGCCGCCGGGACCCGACGATTCTGGCCCGGGTCGCGCCTGGCCCGGGTCGCGCGGCACGAGCCCTAACGCGCCACAACCACGTTGCGCGGGATCGATACCGGCTCGTCGCGGTCCAGGCTGTGTTGCTGCGGCCGTGGCTGACCGTGGGAATCTGCCCGGAGCGCCGGGGTGTCGGCGCTCTACTGGGCGGGGGCGGAGCCGCGTCTCCTGCGGGGTGCGCACCGTTGCGGGAGTTTGCAGCCTCACCAGGAGGCAGTGCCTTCGATGGAGCGACTGTGCACCCGTTGCGGGGGTTTGCACCCGGGGCGGGGGCTGATTGCGCCTCCGGGCCGGCAACTGTGCACCCGGTACGGGGGTTTGCACCCGGGGCGGGGGCGCTGGGCCCCGATCCGACCGATTCCGCCCCCGCGCCGGGTGCAAACCCCCGAACCGGGTGCAGACCTGGCCCGGAAACCGGACGTTCCGCCCCCGCGCCGGGTGCAAACCCCCGAACCGGGTGCAGACGTCCCCGGAAGCGTGGGCCGAGAGCGCCCCGGTGGCAAGACTGGGAGCCGGGGACTCGACCCTGGCCGTCCGGCGGCCCGCTCGCTACGCCCGCCGACACGGGAGCCAACCGCGCTCCCGATTGCGATGCGCCCGGATGCCTGCCGGGTAGATTGTCCCGCAACTGTTCGGCACCGTGTTGCGGTGCGTGTCAAGTTGAGCTGCTGATCGACTGTGAGCGGCGCCGCTCGGCACCCGCGCCGCTCAGCAGCCGCGCCGCTCGGCAGTCGCGCCGCTCGGCAGCCGCGCCGCTCGGGCACCGGCGCCGCTCGGGCACCGGCGCCGCTCGGCGCGCGAGCACCGTGGCACGCAGCAGCGCGAGCGACCTCGAGCCGCGGGACAAGCGCAGCGCAGCCCATGAATGGCCCACGTGCGGCGAGCGTGCACGCAGCCCTGTAGCGCGCTTGCGATCAGCCGATAGGGGCCCCGTCGGGCCCTGGGTCGCTGGCCCGACGGGCCCCACTGAGAGCGGCCGCACCGGACGGCACTCGAACCGCCGGGCTCAGCACAACGCTCCAGCCGAACCGCAGCCGTCAGGCTGTGTCAGACAGCGGTCGCGGCATCGGCGGCGCGATGGCCGCGCTGGCGGCGGGGTTCGCGTCGCTCTTCACCTCGCCGCTGCCCCGCAGCACGACGCCCACGGTCTTCCACAGGATCGCCCAGTCGTACGACAACGACCAGTTCTCGACGTAGCGCAGATCCAGCTCCAGGGCCTCATCCAAGCTCAGGAAGTGACGTTCGGGGCCCTTGATCTGCCACAGGCCGGTCAGACCGGGGCGCACGGCCATCCGGAACCATCCGTGGTCCGGGTAGGCCTCCACTTCCCGCGGCAGGGGCGGACGAGGGCCGACCAGGGCCATCTCGCCACGCAGAACGTTGATCAGCTGGGGCAGCTCGTCCAAGGAGTAGCGCCGCAGATAGCGGCCGACTCGCGTGACGCGCGGGTCGTTGACGATCGCGATGTGGACACCGTCGGGGTGGACGTTCAGCTCCTGCACCTCGTGCAGGCGCTGCTCGGCATCGACATGCATCGAGCGGAACTTCAGCATCGCGAATGGGCGACCGCCCTCGCCGATCCGGACCTGCTTGTAGAACACCGGGCCGCGGTCCTGCAGCGCGACGATGGCGGCAACGGTGAGCAGAACCGGGGCGAGCACCAACAGTCCCAGCGCCGCTGCGGTCCGGTCGATGGCGCCCTTCACGGTACGCGAAAGACCGCTGATCTGGGGCCGCGCGATCTGGAGCAGCGGCAGCCCGTCGACCGGTCGCACCGTCAATCGGGGACCGGCGACGTGCAGGCTCATGGGCTTGATGAGCAGGTTGACGTTGCGGTCGGCCAGTGCCCACATCAGGTCCCGCATCTCCAGCGAATCCAAGTCCACAGAACGCAGCAGGATCACTTCATCGGCGCCGAACTCATCCGCCGCGGTCGAGATGTCATCGCCCTGCCGGAACTCGGGCACCAACTTCGGATCGGGGCGGCGCTCACCATCCGGGACCAGGGCTCCCACCACCTTGGTGCCGTGGAACGACGAACGGGTCACCAACCTGGCCGTCGCCTCGACAGCAGCCGTCGGCCCGACCAGCACTGCACGGTTCATGCCCTGCCCGCTGCGACGCCGACGGTGCAGCAGCCCACGCACGCAGCGGCGCCAGACCAATGTGAGCGCCGTAGCCACGAGCAGGCCGATCACCAGTCCGCGACCGTTGGCGAGTTGGGCGATCGAGTTGACCACCGCGACGAGTCCAACCGCCACCAGACCGGCGATGGCGACTCGACGGTACTCCTCAACACCTTCGCCGAAGAGCTTCCACTCGTAGGCGCGGCCGGCCTTCAGCCAGCCGACCCAGACCAACCCCATGACGAGCGGGAGCAGCGCAAACCCAATCCCGCCCGGGTTGGGGGTGATGTCAAGCGCCAGGGCCGCGGCGATACTGCCCACGACGGCATCGCCCGCGCTGGCCACCAACGTGAAGCGGCGCCGCCAGCGGTTGCGCCAATGGAGGCCGGCCTCCGCGCTGTGAAACGCGGCCTGCCCTGCCGGCTGGGACACTCGATCGTCAACCGCCACGATTCCCCTATCGTCCCCCGTCCGGGCACTCCGCCCAGCGGCCACTCGCTCGACGCGGCGCGCCGAGCCCCTCGAGCGTTGTCCGAGATTGCTCTACGAACGTTACTCTACGTCACTTCCGCTCGAAGGCAAAGGACCGGAGTCGGCCGAATAGCGCCTCGGCAACCGTGACCTGCGTCACGGTATGCTGTCGCGCGTGGAGTACCGGCAACTTGGCGGCAGTGGCCTGAAGGTCAGCGAACTCGCCTATGGCAACTGGATCACCCATGCTTCGCAGGTGACCGAGGCTCAGGCCAAGGCCTGCGTCCATGCCGCTCTCGACGCGGGGATCACGACATTCGACACTGCCGATGTCTATGCCAGCGGTCAGGCCGAAGCCATGCTCGGCCGCCTCTTGAAGGGCCTGCGCCGCGATGGCTTGGAGATCTTCACCAAGGTCTACTGGCCCACGGGGCCGGGCCGCAACGACTCGGGCCTGTCGCGCAAGCACATCGTGCGCTCCGTGGAGGACTCGCTGCGGCGCCTGGACACCGACTACATCGATCTCTACCAGGCCCACCGCTTCGACTACGAGACGCCACTGGAGGAGACGCTGCGGGCCTTCGACGACCTCGTGCGCGCCGGCAAAGTGCTGTACGTCGGGGTTTCGGAGTGGAATGCGGCCCAGATCGAGGATGCAGTGCGGATCGCCGGGCAGATGGGCCTGGACCGCATCGTGAGCAATCAGCCGCAGTACTCGATGCTCTGGCAGGTCATCGATGCCGAGGTCGTGCCCACCTGTCGCCACCATGGGATTGGTCAGTTGGTCTGGTCACCACTCGCGCAGGGCGTCCTGACCGGCAAGTACCGGCCCGATGAGCCGCTCCCGCTCGGCACCCGGGCGGTATCGAAGGAGGGATCGGCCTTCATGGCCCGCTTCCTCACCCCGGAGATCCTGACCGCTGTGCAGCGCCTGCGCCCGATCGCCGACGATCTCGGGCTGACGCTGGCGCAGTTGTCCCTGGCTTGGGTCCTTGCCAACGACAACGTCTCCGCGGCCATCATCGGCGCCACCCGCCCCGAGCAGGTGGTCGACAACGTGCGCGCCGTCGCAGTGCGGCTCAGCGGGGAGGACCTCGCACGAATCGAAGCCGTTGTCGGTCCGGTTACGGAGCGTGACCCCGGCAAGACCCGCTCCCCCAACCCCAGGCCCTGATGGAGGTCCGTAACGCCACCTGGCGCTGGCGGCTGCATGGCGCCGACGGCCAGTTGCTCGCCGGGCCCGAGGGCGCTGACCAACACTTCCCCTCGCGCTCCGATGCCGAGACGTGGCTGGGCGAGGCCTGGCCGCAGCTGTGGCGGGCTGGCGCCACCAAGGCGGTCCTGATGGACGAGCAGCAGCAGGTGGGGCAGCCCATCGCACTGCGGGAAGGCCCCTGATCCTCCACGGCCGCGGACCAGGTCGGCTATGGCACACTGTGAGCACCGAAACCTCTTCGAGTCCGGGGGAAGCCGGTGAGAATCCGGCGCTGTCCCGCAACCGTGAGCGGCCTCGCCGCAAGTCGGAGCACCCGGCGAAGTGATGTCGGCTCCACCCGTCGTGGTCTGCGGTCGGAGCCCAGGCCGGACCGGTGTCCCCCTGGCGTCCCCTCCAGGACCCTAGCTGAGAGGCCACCGTGCTCCATCTCGCTACACGTTCCGCCGTCCCCCGCCTCATCGTTCTTGCGGTACTTGCGCTGGCCATGCCGATCGGCATCGCCTCCGCCCAGGAACAAGACGCCTACCGCTACTGGTCCTATTGGTGGGGCGGTGCGGACAGCACGTGGTCCTACGCGCAGAGCGGTCCCGCCGACCGCACGGTCACCGATGGCGACGTCGAGGGCTGGCGGTTCGTCACGACCGCCGAGGCGGTGCCGACCGAGCAGCCGGGCCTGCAGCCGGACTTCGCAGCTCTGTGCCCGGACGGCGAGCCGATTCCCGGCCAGGTCCGAGTCGGGGTCGTCATCGACTTCGGATCCGATCAGGGCGTACCGCAGGGGGACGCGATCCCGGAGGGGGAGAACCCCCAGGGGCAGTGCGTGACGGTGCCGCAGGGCAGTACTGCCGAGCAGGTGCTGGCGGCCGCAGCCGATGTGCGCACCGAGCAGGGCGCGGTGTGCGGGATCGCCGGTTATCCGGCGACCGGCTGTTTTGAGGTCGTCTCCGTAGACGAACTCGCCGCTGCCGAAGCCGAGACGGCGGCCAGCAGCGGGATCCCGGTATGGCCCATCGCGGCCGGATCCGCCGTGATCGCGGCCATCGTCGTGCTGCTCCTGGCGCGCAGTCGGAGCAAGTCCGCGGCATGACTGCGATCCACGCCCCGCGGGTGTCCAGCCACCATGCCCTGGGAAACCGGGCGCCGGCGCGCTGGCTGCACCCCGGGGCGTGGTGGCTGTGGGCGCTGGGGCTGGCTGCTGCTGCCTCCCGCACCAGCAACCCGCTCGTGCTCGTCCTGCTGATCGGTGCCGCCGCTGTCGTGGTGCGGGCCCGCCGGCCCGACGCGCCGTGGGCACGATCATTCTCGCTGTTCCTCGTCCTCGGCGCGGTCGTGGTGGCCGTTCGGGTCGTGACGCAGATGATCTTCGGGACAGGGGCCAGCGGCGCACTGTTGCTGACGCTTCCCGAGATCGGGCTGCCACCATTCCTGGCCGGTGTCTCGCTGGGGGGTCCGGTGTACGTGGGCGACCTCGTGGTGGGCTTCACCGAAGGACTGCGGCTCGCCACGATGATCATCTGCCTCGGGGCTGCCGCATCGCTGGCCTCGCCGTCGCGAATGCTGAAGGCGGTACCGGCGGCGCTGTACGAGCTCGGCGTGGCGGTGGTGGTGGCGCTGACCGTAGCCCCCCAGGTCGTCACCGATATTCTGCGCGTACGGTCCGCTCAGCGACTGCGCGGTCGCGGTGTTCGCGGTGTTCGCGGCTGGTGGTCGGCTGCTGTGCCAGTGGTGAACGGCTCGCTCGAACGCAGCATCCAACTCGCCGCCGCGATGGATTCCCGCGGCTACGGCCGAACCGCGCAAGTCCCCGCAGCAGTGCGGTTCACCACGCAGGCATTCCTGCTGCTGGGCGTGGGCGGCATCATCCTTGGGCTGTACGGCTCCCTGTCCGGCGGTCAGGCTGCTGCGTTCGGGCCGCCCGTGGTCGTGGTGGGGGTCTCGGTCGCCGCCATCGGCTTGGCCATGGCGGGACGGCGGCAGATCCGCACCCGCTACCGGCCCGACCCATGGGCGCTGCCGGAATGGCTGGTCGCCGGGTGCGGCACGGCTGCAGCCGGCGTGTTCATCGCGCTGGCGGCGCAACCGGGCAACGCACTGGCGATGCCGACCGGTGCTGCGGCACTTCCCTCGCTTCCGCTCGCGGTCGCGACGATCTGCCTGCTGGCCGCAGGGCCCGCCCTGGTGGCGCCGCCCCTCCCGGAAGCGGTGCGCCGGTGACGTGGCAGGACGGTGGTAGCGGCATCGTGGAGTTTCGGCAGGTGGACATCACCTATCCGGGACAGGATCGACCGGCGGTCAGCGGCATCGACCTGTCGGTCGCCGAGGGCGAGTTCCTGCTGCTCGTCGGCCCCACTGGCTCGGGCAAGTCGACGATCCTGGCAGCAATCAACGGATTGGTGCCCCACTTCACAGGCGGCTCCATGACCGGCACGGTGACCGTGGCCGGCCGTAGCACCGCGGACCATCCGCCGCGCGCCCTCGCCGACGTGGTCGGCATGGTGCCGCAGGATCCGATGGCCGGCTTCGTCACCGACACCGTCGAGGAGGAACTCGCCTACACGATGGAGTCGCTGGGCATACCGGGCCCGGTGATGCGGCGCCGGGTGGAGGAGATCCTGGACCTGCTGGGCCTGGCGGAACTGCGGGCCCGGCCGCTGCAGTCGTTGTCCGGCGGTCAGCGGCAACGGGTCGCCATCGGTGCGGTGCTCACAGCGAACCCGGCGGTCCTGGTGCTGGACGAACCCACCTCGGCGCTGGACCCGGGTGCCGCCGAGGACGTCCTGTCGAGTCTGCAGCGCCTGGTGCACGACCTCGGCCTGACGGTCATCATCGCCGAGCACAGGCTCGAGCGCGTCGTGCAGTACGCCGACCGCATCGCCGTGCTGCCGGGCGCCGGAGAACCGCTGCGCGTGGGCGAACCGGGCGTCATGATGCTGCACGCCCCAGTAGCGCCCCCCGTGGTACAGCTCGCCCGGGCGGCGGGGTGGCACCCGATGCCGCTCAGCGTGCGGCAGGCCCGCCGGTTCGCGCCGATGCTGCGGGCGCAGCTCACCGGTCGCTCCCCCGCACCCCGACCGGAGCGCGCTGGCGGCGATGTCCCCGTCGCCACCGCTCGGCTGCTGGGCGTGCAGTACGGGAGAACCACGGCGCTGCGCGACGTCACCTTCGACGCGCTGACCGGCGAGGTGATCGCACTGATGGGGCGCAACGGCGCCGGCAAGTCCACCCTGCTCGTCCGCGCTCGTGGGCGCCGTGCGCCCCAGCTTCGGACAGGTACGCCTCATGGGCGCAGATCCGGTCGATCTCAGCGGCCGCGACCTGCTCCAGCGCGTCGGCATGGTGCCGCAGAATCCGGCCGATCTGCTGGTCGCCGAGAGCGTCGCCGAGGAGTGCGCTGCTGCCGACCGGGATGCCGGGGCCACCCCCGGCACGGCGCGGGCCATCCTGCAGCGACTGCAGCCCGGCATCTCGCCGCAGTCGCACCCGCGCGACCTCAGCGAGGGCCAGCGCCTGCTCCTGGCACTGGCCGTAGTCCTGGCGGCCGATCCGCGCCTGCTGCTGCTCGACGAGCCGACCCGCGGCCTGGACTACCAGGCCAAGGAAGCATTGGTGGACGTACTGCTGCGCCTGCGCAGCGAGCAGACAGCAGTGGTGCTGGCCACTCACGACGTCGAACTCGCGGCCGAGGTCGCCGACCGCGTCCTGGTGCTCGCGGACGGGGAGGTCGTGGCGGATGGCCGCTCGCACGACGTGGTGGTCGGATCCCCCATGTTCGCCCCGCAGGTGGCCAAGATCCTCGGCGAGGGCGAATGGCTGACCGTGCGCCAGGTCGTGGCGGCGGTGGGCGCATGACCGCCCTGCCGATGCATCCGCGCGCTGTGGCGGCGCTCGTCCTGGCATCAGCCGTCGGCTTGATCGCCTTCTTCTGGCCGTTCGTGGCCGCACCGGAATCCGCCGCGGTCGCCCACGCCTCGGACGCCCCCTTCCTCTTCGCCCTCCTCATGCCCGTGCTGCTCATGGTCGTGCTGAGCCAGATGACGATCCCCGGATCGGGGGCGAAGGCGATCGCCATGCTCGGGGTGCTGGCGGCCCTGGTGGCCGTGCTGCGCCCACTCGGGGCCGGGCACGCCGGCATCGAGCCGTTCTGGTTCCTGATCATCGTCGGCGGACGAGCACTCGGTCCCGGCTTCGGCTTCGCGCTGGGCGCTGTCGGCATCTTTGCCTCGGCGCTCCTCACCGGCGGGTTCGGGCCGTGGCTGCCGTTTCAGATGATCGGCGCGGCATGGGTCGGCATGGGGGCCGGTCTGCTCCCCCGCCGGATCACCGGTCGCGCCGAGGTCATCATGCTGGCCATCTACGGCGCGCTCGCAGCGATGGTATTCGGCTTCTTGCTCAACGCCTGGTTCTGGCCGTACTTCTCCGATACCGGCATCGCGCTGGCGTTCGAGCCCGGCGCCCCGGCAGCGGAGAATCTCGGCCGACTGGTGCTGTTCAGCCTGGCAACATCGCTGGGCTACGACCTCCCGCGGGCGATCCTGACCGCTGTGCTGGTGCTGGTCGCCGGAGGCGCGCTGCTGCGTTCGCTGCGCCGGGCATCGCAGCGTGCCAACTTCGCGCCAGCGGTCGGCTTCGCCGATGCTCCTGCCCCGGAGACCCTGCGATGACCGGTTCTCGGTGCCTGGTGCTCGGGGGTGCCCGCTCCGGGAAGTCCTCCTGGGCCGAACAGCGGTTGGCGTCGGGACCGGTCCGCTACGTCGCCACCGGATACCCCGACGGTGATCAGGAGTGGGTCGAGCGGTTGGCCGGACACCGGGCCCGGCGCCCGGATCGCTGGGAAACCATCGAGACGCTGGCGGTGGCCGAGGAAATCGGTCGCGACGATCCCCGTGCGATGCTCATCGACTGCCTCACGCTGTGGCTCACTCGGCGCCTGGATCTGGTGGGCGCCTGGACCACGACGCCGGCCGTGGCAACGGACCTGGTGGAGCCCGATGTAGCCGAACTGGTGGCCGCCGTGGCCGCTGCGCGCTGCCCGATCGTACTGGTCAGCAACGAGGTGGGCTCCGGGGTGGTGCCGCCCACCGCCGCCGGGCGGATCTTCAGCGACGTGCTGGGCGCGCTGAACCGCCGGATCGCCGAGCAGTGCGACGAAGTGGTCCTGATGGTCGCCGGGATCCCGGTGCCGGTGAGAACACCCAGCAATCGCGCAGGAGAGAGCCAGCCATGACGAGCGAAGTGCCGGATCTGGACGCAGCCGCGATGGCTGCAGCCCGCGAGCGCCATGCATCCCTCACCAAGCCCGCGGGTTCGCTCGGGGTATTGGAGGATCTCGGTATCTGGCTGGCCGGTGCGCAGGCCTGCGTGCCCCCGCGACCCCTGCGGATGGTCCGCGTGGTCATCTTCGCCGGCGATCACGGGATCGCGACCGCGGCCGAGACATCGGCGTATCCGAGCAGCGTGACGGCCGCGATGGTGGCGAACTTCCTGGCCGGAGGCGCCGCGGCGAACGTGCTCGCGGCGCAGCAGGGCGCCTCGGTGCGAGTCGTCGATGTGGCGGTCGACAGCGACTACGGGGGCACGCCGGTGCCCGAGTCGGTGATGCAGCACCGCATCCGCCGCGCCAGCGAGCCGCTGGACCGCCGCGACGCGCTCACCGAGGAAGAGACCGAGGCGGCGCTTCGGCTCGGGGCCCTCATCGCCGACGAGGAGATCGACAGCGGGGCCGACCTGCTCATCCCGGGCGATATGGGCATCGGCAACACCACCAGCGCGGCGGCGCTGGTGGCGCGGCTGACCGGCGCCGATGTCGCCGCTGTCGTGGGCCGCGGCACCGGCATCGACGATGACACCTGGATGCGCAAGGCAGCGGCCGTACGGGACGCCGTCTACCGGTGTCGCACCGATGGCCCTGATCCGGTGGTGGCGCTGCGCCGGGTCGGCGGCGCCGACATCGCCGCGACCACCGGCTTCCTGGCCCGCGCGGCGCTGCGACGCACCCCGGTCCTGCTGGACGGGGTCATCTCCTGCACGGCAGCGCTGGCCGCCGAGCGAATGCAGCCGGGGTCGAGCCGGTGGTGGTGGGCCGGGCACCGATCTACCGAACCCGCGCAACGCCGCGCCCTGCAGGAGCTGCAGTTGCAGCCGCTGCTGGACCTGCACCTGCGCCTCGGCGAGGGAACCGGGGCGCTGCTGGCACTGGGCCTTCTCCAGTCGGCCGCCGCCGTGCTGGCCGACATGGCGACCTTCGAGTCCGCCGGGATCGCCCCGGCCCGCGACGAACCGGGTCCGTGAGCAGTCCGGCGGCACCGCCTCCGGCATCCCTGGCCGCCGACACGCGTGCCAGCTGTGCCTTCTTCACCCGACTGCCGCTCGGCCGGTCCGACGAGCGACCACCGGATCCCGGCAGGATCGTGCTGCTGGCGCCGCTGATCGGGCTGGTGCTGGCCGTGATGACCGGTGTTGTCCTCGCCGTGATCGTCGCGCTCACCGAGACCGCGGCAGGCCACCTGCTCGCGGCTGTCGCGGCGATCGGGGTGCTGGCCTATCTCACGCGGGGCCTGCACCTGGACGGCCTGGCCGACCTCGCCGATGGCCTGGGCGCCGGGCGCGACCCGGCCCGGTCGCTGGCCGTGATGCACCAGTCGGACATCGGTCCGTTCGGGGTGATGACGGTCGTCGTGATCCTCCTGCTGCAGGTTGCGGCCTTGGCTCACCTGACCGCCCAGGGTGCGGCCACGCTGGGATTGCTGGTGGCGGTGCCGGCGGGTCGGCTCAGCCTTGCGTTGTTGTGCCGTCCGGGCGTGCCAGCGGCCCCGGGCTCCCGGTTGGGCGCTTGGGTGGCCGGCCGGGTCTCCACCACCGGCGCGGCCGCCGCGACGGTGGCCTGGACGGTGCTGGCGGCGTTGTGCGGGTGGGGCCTCGGCAGTGCAGGGACGGGGGTCGCGGCGGCCGCCGCAGTGCTCGCCGCGGTCGGCGTCGGCCTCATCCTGGGCCGCACCGCGCGACAACGGCTGGGCGGCATCACCGGCGACGTGCTCGGTGCCGCCGTGGAGTGCGCGCAGACTGCGGCGCTGCTGCTGCTGGCGCTCAGTCTGGGGTAGCCGCTGCGTCGGCTGCCGACTCGCTGGCCACTTCGCGCCGCCGACGCGCACTGCGCCGGCGCCACCACAGGGCAGCCGCCACCAGGGCGCCCATGGCCACCACGAGGTGCCACCAGACCAGGCGGAAGGGATCATGCCCGATCGGCGGCGGGTCCCCGGCCACCGAAGCGCCATCATCGACCTGCAACGACACCACGACGCCGGCGTGATCGCTGGGCAGGCATATCCCCGCGCCCTGCGGCGGGGTATCCCGTCCCGCCGCTGCCAGGACCGCGGCCGCGGCAGCGGTGTTGGCGATCTGCTCGGCGGTCTCGCACGGCCAGACCGATGGGCCGAACGGCCAGATGTGGCCGGTCAACTCACCACCTGTTGGACGCACGGCGTTGCGGACGAACACATAGTCCAGTCGATCGGTGAAGCCGAAGGCATTCCCGGCGGCCAGTGCCGCAGCCAGTCGCTGCGGGTCGGGTCCGGCGAGCAGGCTCGAAGCGCCATAGGTGGCATTGGCCGGCTCGAAGTCATCCGGGCCTGCGGACAGGTAGCCGGCGCGGCGCATCGTCCAGTACGCGCTGCAATCGGCCCGCGAGTCCTGCACGGTGAGCCGCTGCGGCTGCGGCGGGCAGGTCGGACCAGCCTCCGGCTGATCAGCCGGGTTCGCCGCGACCCGCGACCGCGGGTCGCGGGGATCGGAGTTGAAGTCGCCCATGACGACCAGCGGGCCGTTCGTGGCCGCCAGGTCGGCGACGAGTTGCCGAGCCTGGCGGGCCGCCACGGGGATCTCGCCGGGCGACCACTGCGACTCCAGGTGCGTGGTGACGAAGCGCACCGTGCTCCCCCGCACTGCGATGTCGGCCCAGGCGTATCCCCGGTCGAGGGCCAGGACCGTGGGCACGATCGTGTGGCGCTCCTCGTACTCCGACGTGCCCGCACGCTGCACGCCGTCGGCGTGATCGGCTCGCACCAGCAGCACATCGCTCACCGCGAAGCCGCATTCTGCGGAATCCTGGCCGAAGAGCGGCTGGAACGTCTCCGGATCGGTCATGGACACCCAGGGCAGGGGCCCGATGCGGAAGCCCTCGTTCTCAGCCCGATCCGGGCCCGCCTGGGCAACCGCGTACTCCACGCCGGCGGACGAGGTGGCGGCCAGCAGGTCCTGCGTGAAGTGGAAGACATCGACGCGCGACCCCAGCGCGGAGGGTCGGCACATCCAGCGGGCCGCCTCCTGCAGACCGATGACGTCGGGGGCGAACCGGGCGATCTCGCTGGCAAGCCGCTGCACGCGAACCGGCCAGTCGGTGGCGACGACCTGCTCCCACAGCAGTTCGCCGGCCGCGGGCAAGTCGGGCAGGACGTCCAGCGCGGCCCCGATATCGGCCCCCAGATAGACGTTGCGGGTCATCACGGTGATGGGCCGATCGTCTTCCTGCGCCGAAAGCGGCGCCGTGACCGCGCCCGCGGTCAGGCAGCCGGCGACCAGCCCGGCTGCCGCGACTCGTCCGGCCCACCGCACACCCCGCACGATACTGCCGAGGAGAGCGCCGGGGCGGCGCCTGGACCCATCGCGGGAGGTTTCACCTCCGGCCCCATGGGCTATACTCCTACAGACGCACCGAGAGGTGCGGCCCTATGGGGTATGGGGTAATTGGCAGCCCGACGGATTCTGGCTCCGTTAGTCTAGGTTCGAGTCCTGGTACCCCAGCGCAGTCGGCCCCTGCGGACGAGACCGACAGCAGCACCACCCAGTCCGTGGCACGGCCCCGTTGTGTAGTGGCCTAGCACGCCGCCCTCTCAAGGCGGTAGCGCGGGTTCGAATCCCGTCGGGGCTACAGCGACCACAAGTCGCGCAAGCAGGTTGCCCGCAGGCGGGAATGGAGACATCCATTCCCGCCTGCGTCTTTTTGGCACGCTACGAGATCGCGATGTCCGTGCGCCGTGGGCCCACCTGACGTCCCCTTGTCGACGTCGGTCGAGGGGGACGCTGCAACGTTGTGACGAACCCCGGGCGCGCAGCGTCGGAGCAAGAAGTGCCCCAGACCCCCTTCGCCACGCTCCGGTACCTCGCGGATGGGGCATCTCCGCTCTGGCGCCGCCGGGTACGGGATGTCTCTCAGGGGAAGCTGCACGACCCCAATCGGCAGCACCTCGCTCGGCCTGGCGCGTGGCCCTGCTGGCACAGGCATCGCACGGTACAGGCGGGTGCCGCGACCTCTGTGTCGATGACCGGCGACCAGCATCTTGCCGGGCCATCGAGCCAGCGCGGCTCGCGCTGAGCGAGAACTAGCGTTACGTCGCTGATCCCGGCTTCGCCTCCGTGAAGGACCCTCAGCCATATGGCTGGGGGCGCCTGATTGCGATCGGTCAGCCCTCCGGCAGGGATGTGCCTACGGGCGAGAGCGCGCACCTCCTCGACGTGCCAGCGTTCCAGCTGAGTATCCGCCCGCGGCTGCAGGACGAGCGTCTCGCGCCCCGCGTCGCTGCCTACGTCGGCCCAGTCGTGCTCGGCGTCGGTCAGGTCGTCGTCGTCATGTCGTCGATGTCGTCGATGAAGACAGCCGGCCGCTCGGCCGGGCGTGAAGCGACACCTGGGAGCTTGTACGCCGTCACCCCCCTCCCCCGCATCTGACTGAACCGCAGTCGCGCAGGTGCATAACCGGCTCACCGAAATCGGGAGTGTG
Organism: uncultured Actinomycetota bacterium; assembly: GCA_963706835.1. Lineage (GTDB taxonomy): Bacteria > Actinomycetota > Actinomycetes > S36-B12 > CAVXYG01. The sequence goes on along the minus strand of CAVPOB010000016.1, from coordinate 22,766 downwards.
GTTGGCTCCCGTGTCGGTGGGGGGAGCGAGCGGGCCGCCGGCGGCCCGGGTCGAGTCCCCGGCTCCCAGTCTTGCCACCGGGGCGCTCTCGGCCCACGCTTCCGGGGACGTCTGCACCCGGTTCGGGGGTTTGCACCCGCCGCGGGGGCGGAACGGCCGGATTCCGGGCCAAGTCTGCACCCGGTTCGGGGGTTTGCACCCGGCGCGGGGGCGGAATCGGTCGGATCGGGGCCCAGCGCCCCCGTCCCGGGTGCAAACCCCCGAACCGGGTGCACAGTTGCCGTCCCGGAGTGCCGCCCCGGTGACGGGTGCACAGTTGCCGCCCCAGAGGGGCCCAGCGCCCCCGCCCCGGGTGCAAACCCCCGCAACGGGTGCACAGTTGCCGGCCCGGAGGCGCAATCAGCCCCCGCCCCGGGTGCAAACCCCCGCAACAGGTGCACAGTTGCCGGCCCGGAGGCGCAATCAACCCCCGCAACGGGTGCAAACCCCCGCGACAGGCGTGACTCCGGCCGCGCCCAGTCGAGCGCCGACACCGCCTAGCGCTGCGGAACGGTTCCCGTGGTCAGCCGCAGGCCCGCAGCACCACACTCCTGACTGCGCCAAGCTGCATAGCCCAGATCTGCTCCACCGAGTCCCGCCTGCACGAGTGCCAGGTGGCAGCACCTGGGATAGAGGGGGCGGACCCCCATGGTTTGCGCCGTCCGTAGGTGGCCGGTGGAGCGGGCCACGAGCGCACGCCGCTCTGTCGAGGAGGGAGCGCGGGTGCGAATCCCGTCGGGGCTACAAGCGGCCCCCCGTGTCCCATGGAGCGGGGGGCCGTTGCGTCGTCTACGGTCTAATCCGCAGCCGCTGCGGCGAGTCGGCGCATCGTCCGCTCGCGCCCTAGCAGCTCCAGTGACTCGAACAGTGGCGGCGACACCCGGCGTCCGGTCACCGCCACACGAACCGGCCCGAAAGCCAGCCTCGGCTTCAGTCCCAGGCCATCGATCAGGGCGGTGCGCAGAGCTGCCTCGATCTCGGCGGTGGACCAGTCGGGCAGCTCGGCCAGAGCGTCGGCGGCCGCCCTGATCACCGACCGGCCTCGCTCATCCAGCATCTTCGCGGCGTCAGTTGGATCCACGGCGAAGTCATCCTCCGCGGCGAAGAGGAACTCCAACATCGCCGGCGCCTCGCCCAACGTCTGGATCCGCTCCTGGATCAGGGGGACCGCCGCCTGCAACAACTCCTCGTGCCCGGCCTCGCCCAGCAGGCCGGTTCCCCGGAGGTACTCGGCGAGCCGCTCGTAGCACTCCTGGGGCGACAGCCACCGGATGTGATCGCCGTTGATCGCGGTGCACTTCTTCAGATCGAACCGGGCGGGATTCGGATTGACCCGGTCCAAATCGAAGGCCGCCACCATTTCCGAGAGCGCGAAGACATCCCGTTCGCGCTCTTCGGGCGCCTCGTCGGGATCAGTGCCGGGAGGCGGCGGTCCATCGGCGGGCAGCGGCCAGCCGCGCGGCAGCGACCATCCCAGCAGCGCGAGATAGTTGAGCAGGCCTTCCGGCAGGTAGCCCTGCTCGCGGTACATCCCCAGCGAGGACTCGATGTTGCGCTTGCTGAGCTTGCGGTTGCCCTCCCCCATCACATAGGGCAGGTGGCCGAACCGGGGGACTTCGCCGACAGCCACCCCCAACTCCAACAGCGCGCGATACATGGCGATCTGCCGCGGCGTGCTGGACAGCAGATCCTCCCCGCGCAGCACGTGGGTGATCCGCATCGCAGCATCATCGACCGGGTTCACCAGCGGGTACAGCGGCTCGCCGCTGGCCCGCACGATCACGTAGTCCGGGCACGTGCTCGGTGTCGAAGGACAACTCGCCGCGGACCAGATCGTCCCAGGCGATCGTCCCTTCCGGCATCCGGAACCGGATGGCGGGACGGCGGCCCTCGCCCTCGAACCCTGCGATCTGGGCACTGGTCAGTGCTCGGCAGTGCCCGTCGTAGCCTGGCGCGGCGCCGGCGCTGCGCGCGGCCTCCCGCCTGTCCTCCAGCTCCTGCGGCGAGCAGTAGCAGCGGTAGGCGTAGCCGGCATCCAGGAGCTGCTGAGCGACCTCGTCGTACTGACCCCGACGCTGCGACTGGCGGTACGGGCCGTACGGGCCGCCCACCTCGGGCCCCTCGTCCCAATCCAGGCCCAGCCACCGCATGGCGCTGAGCAGGTCCTCGTAGGACTGCTCGGTGTCGCGCAGCGCATCGGTGTCCTCGATGCGGAAGACGAAGGTGCCGCCGTGGTGGCGGGCGAACGCCCAGTTGAACAGGGCCGTGCGAATCATCCCGACATGCGGGTTGCCGGTCGGCGACGGGCAGAAGCGCACCCGCAGTTGCTGGTCAGTCACGCAGCACCACCTCGTTGCGCAGCGTCCCGATACCAGGGACGGTCACCTCCATCACGTCGCCCGGCAGTACCGGCCCGGTGCCGGACGGGGTGCCGGTGAGGATCACGTCGCCGGGCAGCAGCGTCATGATGTCGCTGATGTAGGCGACGAGGTCGGCCACTGAGTGCGCCAGGTCGGCCGTGCTGCCCGACTGCCGCAGCTCGCCGTTGACCTCCCCCACCAGGTGCGCCGCCGTCGGATCGACCTCCTCGGTGGCAATCCAGGGGCCGAGCGGGCAGAAGGTGTCGAAGCCCTTCGCGCGGCCCCACTGGTTGTCGCGCTGCTGCAGGTCGCGCGCCGTGACGTCGTTGGCGCACGTGTAGCCCAGGATCACCTCCGGAACGCGCTCCACTGGCACCGACTTGCACAGCCGCGAGATGACCACGGCCAGCTCCGCCTCTTGATCGACCCGCTCGGTGCCCGGGGGGTACAGCACCGGCGACCCCGGTCCGATGACAGCAGTATTCGGCTTGAGGAACAGATCGGGCTCCGCGCGGACCTCTTCGCCCATCTCGGCGGCGTGCGCGGCGTAGTTGCGGGCCACCGCCACGACCTTGCTGGGCAGGACCGGCGCCAGGATCCGCACATCGGCCAGCGGCAGGCGCGGACCCAGCGGCAACGGTTCGGGGACGTAGGGGTGGCTAGCGATGGGGGCGAACACCGACTCCGGCGTGGGGTCCCCCGCCGGGTCGAGTCCCTCCACGAGGCCGAACACGACGTCGTCGTTCAACTGGGCGCGGGCGATATACACCGATCCAACCTAGCCGAACGCCTCGCCGGTCCGCGGCCGGGGCAGCCACGGCGCGGTTGCCGGACGGAGTGCGTCGCCTGCTCAACGGCGGCACGCGCCGGGCCTTCGGCTGACGGCTGACGGCTGACGGCTGACGGCTGAGCACAGGGCTGCGACCGGGTACTGCGACGGCTACGCCGATGCCGGCCCTACCGCTCGGCGATGCCGCATCACGCGGCGACGCAGGGCGCCCCGCCACGGCCGTGATCGACCTGGACCATGATCAATGCGCCACCAGGGCCGGGGCGATCACGTCTCGGCTGGGTCATGGCGGCCGTTCTTGAGCAGCAGCCCGTAGGTGATGGCATCGTCCAGCGCAAGCCAGGACGCGTGGATCACGTTCTCGTGGACGCCGACAGTGGTCCACTCCCGGGTACCGTCGCTGGTGCTCACCAGCACCCGGGTCACCGCATCGGTGCCCTTGACTCCCTCGAGGATGCGGACCTTGTAGTCGACCAGCTGCAGGTCAGCCAACTCCGGATGCACCTGGGTGACCGCGGCCCGCAGCGCGTTATCCAGGGCGTTGACCGGGCCGTTGCCCTCCTCGGCCGAGATGATGCGCTGCCCTTCGACCCGCAGCTTCACGATGGCTTCGCTGACCACATCGCCGTCCTTGCCCTGGGACACGATGGTTCGCCACGACTCCACCTCATAGGCGCGCCGGATCCTGCCCAGGGCGTCTGCCAGCAGCAGCTCGAACGAGGCGTCAGCCGCTTCGAAGGAATAGCCGCGCTGCTCCAGGGCCTTGACCCGGTCAACCACCGCGCCGACGACATCCGGGTGCTCGGCCAGGTCGTAGCCCAGCTCGGTGCCCTTCATCTCCACCGATGCCCGGCCAGCCATCTCCGTGACCAGTACGCGCTGGGTGTTGCCGACCACTTCGGGATGGATGTGGTTGTAGAGCTCGGCGTTCACCTTCAGCGCCGAGGCATGCAGACCCGCCTTGTGGGCGAAGGAGGAGACCCCGGCGTACGGCTGGTGCGTGTCGGGTGGCAGGTTCGCGATCTCCGCGATGGCGTGCGCGATGCGGGTCGTCTCGCGCAACTTGCCCGCGGGCAGCACCGACAGCCCGCGCTTCAACTCCAGGTTCGCCACGACCGCGAACAGGTCGGCGTTGCCCGTCCGCTCCCCGTAGCCGTTCGCCGTTCCCTGCACGTGCGTCACTCCCGCCTCCACCGCGGCGATGGTGTTGGCCACGGCGCACCCGGTGTCGTCCTGGCAATGGATACCCAGACGCACCCCGCTGCGGGCACCGACGTCGGCGACGATCGTTGCGATGTCGCTGGGGAGCATCCCGCCGTTGGTGTCGCACAGCACGCCGACGCTGGCCCCGGCCTCGAACGCGCGCTGCAGCAGTCGCACGCCGTAGTCGGGGTCGTGGCGGTATCCGTCGAAGAAGTGCTCCAGATCGACGAACACCCGGCGTCCGTGCTCCACGAGGTAGGCCACCGTGTCGGCGACCATGTCGAGGTTCTCCTCCTGCGAGGTGCGCAGTGCTTCAGCCACATGCCGGACATCGGACTTGGCGACCAGGCAGACCACGGGGGCCTCCGACGCGAGCAGAGCCGGCCACCTGACGGTCCTCCTGCACGCGGGTGCCCGCCTTGCGGGTGGATCCGAAGGCCACCAGTTGCGCATGCTGCAGATCCAACTCGGTGCGGGCCCGAGCGAAGAACTCGGTGTCCTTGGGCATCGCGCCGGGCCAACCGCCCTCGATGAACCCGACCCCGTAGTCGTCGAGCAGGCGTGCCACCGCCAGCTTGTCGGCGACGGAGTAGGAGATGCCCTCGCGCTGGGCCCCGTCGCGCAACGTGGTGTCGAAGACATGGAAGGAATCGCGGCTCATGGCCTGCTCCCCACTCGTGGTCGGACATGGAAAAGCCCCCTCGCTGGGCGTAGGGGGCGGCGCGTCGACGGTCGGTCGACGCGCTAGGTAATGATGATGACGCTGCGGGTCACGATCTCAGTGTGGCACATCGCGCGCGGTCACACCTCGGGCGTCAGCACGACGACCGGGATCGTGCGCGATGTGGCGGCCTGATCCTCGGCGTAGACCGGCCACGCCGCCACCGCCCGCTGCCACCAGATCTCCCGCTGCCGCCCGGTCGCCTCCTGGGCCCGGTAGACCGCCCGGAGCGGGCCGTCCTGCACGGTCACCACTGGATTGGCCCTGATGTCGTCGTACCAGCTCGGATGCTCCGGCGAACCGCCGTGGCTGCCGATGGCGGCGTACTCGGCACCGTGCTTGACCTGCATCAGGGGCGAGCGCCGGATCCGCTTCGTGACCGGGTTCACCGTGCTCAACAGGATCACGTGGCGGCCGTTGATCGTGTTGCCTTCGAGTCCGTTCGAGCCGACGAAGCGCAGGAATTGCTCGCGGGACCAGTCGAAGGGTCCGCGCAACGGGGCCTCGGGTTCTGCCACGGCTCCCACCCAAACACCTCCAGCGAGAGCAGGCAACCCGAGCACAATCCGTCGTTCGTTGTACTGGCTCTGTGACTGCCACCACGCTCGATGAGACGTTCGACCGACTCGACCGGCACAAGCCCGGTGGGCACAACTGCCGATCCGCGACAAAGTGCAGTACTTGCTGGAGGTTCGCGGGCTCGCGGTCCGGAACGCCGATGCGTGGGTCGCGGCCGGTGCGGCGATGAAGGGGCTGCCCGACGACTCGCCGCTGGTCGGCGCCGAGGAGTGGCTGGGCGGCCCGTACCCGACGATCGCGTGGCTGACCGACGTGATGACGACGCTGACGGCCCTCGATGCCGGCGCCGATCCGTTGGCCGGCTACCAGCTCCGCAGCAACGGCGACGGCAAGACCGTCGTGCGCGTCCTCCCCCACGATTGGCGCGACCAACTCCTGATGAACGGCACGACGCTGGACGTCTGCATGGAACCGGGCTGCTCCGAGGAGCAGGTGCGCGAAGGCATCGGCAGCGCCCTGACCATCCAGCGCATCTGTCGCGAGGCAGGTGTCACGCCGCCCACCATCTATTACCACTTCGGCAGCAAGGACGGCCTCGTGGCGGCGGCGATCGAGCGCATGCTCGCAGCCTGGTCGACCGCCCTGGACGAGCAGGTCCCCGCAGATGGCTCCTTCGAGGACGTGCTGAGGAGTGCCAGCAGCGCCTGGGAGGCGATGATCCTGGAGCCCTCGCGACCCTTGGCCGCGATCACCTGGGCAACCCTGCTGACCGCGGCGGGGTCGCTGGAGTGCCGGGAAGCCCTGTTGGCCGCGCGGCAGAACAGCGAGGCGCAACTCAATGACGGCCTGGTCCGGCACATCGCCGACGACGAGACCCGGGAAGAGTTGGCCGCGGTCATCCTGGACGCGCTGCTGGCCACGGCGCTGCACTACCACCTCGACGGCGACCCCTCGGCGGTCCGGCGCCGGATCGCGCAGCTCGGCAACACCATCCGCCGCACGGCCTCCGCAAGCGCACGCAACTAGCGGCTCTGCGGAGTCAGCACCACCACCGGGATCACGCGATCGGTGCGCCGCTGGTAGTCCGCATAGTCCGGCCAGGCTGCCAGCGCCCGCTGCCACCACTGCGTCCGCTCGGCCCCTGTCGCCTCACGAGCATGCATCAACTGCCGCACCGGGCCGTCCTGGAGCGCCACGACGGGGTTGGCCAGGATGTTGACGTACCACTGCGGATGCTTCGGGGCGCCCCCCTGGCTGGCAATCACGGCGTACTCGCCATCGTGCTCCACGCGCATGAGCGGGGTCTTCCGCAACGCCCCTGACTTGGCACCCGTGGTGGTCAGGATGATCACCGGCTTGCCCCGCATCGTGCCGCCTTCGGCGCCGTCGGTGGCCTCGTACTGGGCGACCTGCTCGCGCACCCACTCAACCGGGCTCGGCTCGTAATGCCCCGTCAGACTCATGTGCTTAGCAGATACCAAGAATCAGAGGCTGGCAACCTGGCGCCGGATCCAGCCGTGCGGATCGGCCGAAGCACCGGTTTGGATATCGAGCAGGGCGTCGCGCAGGCGCATCGTGAGAGGGCCGGCGCCGCGGTCTCCCACCGCCCAGGCGGCCTCGCGGCTGCGCACCGAGCCCACTGGGGTGATCACGGCGGCCGTCCCGCAAGCGAACACCTCAGTGATCGCCCCCGATTCGCAGTCGCTGCGCCACCGTTCGGTGCTGATCAGTCCCTCCTCGACCCGGTAGCCCAGGTCGCCGGCCAGTGTGATCAGCGAGTCCCGGGTGATGCCGGGCAGCAGCGAGCCGGTGAGCTTCGGGGTCAGCAGCGTCGCGCCGTCGCCGGACCCGTACACGAAGTACAGGTTCATGCCGCCCATCTCCTCCACCCAACGGTGCTCGGCGGCATCGAGCCACACGACCTGGTCGCAGCCGTGTCCGGCCGCCTCGGCCTGGGCGATCAGCGAGGCGGCGTAGTTGCCGGCGCACTTCGCCTCACCGGTGCCCCCGGGCGCGGCGCGCACATAGTCCTCGGACAGCCAGACGCTGACCGGGTGCACGCCGTTGCGGAAGTACGCCGCTGCCGGTGAGGCGATGAGCAGATACAGGTATTCATTGGCCGGACGCACGCCGAGCCCCACCTCGGTGGAGAACTGGAAGGGCCGCAGGTACAGCGACTTCTCCCGATCGGCAGGCACATAGGCCCCGTCCACAGCCAGCAGCGCGTCGATCGACTGCAGGAACAGCTCGCTCGGCAACTGGGCCATGGCCAGCCGGTGAGCGGAGCGCTGGAACCGGGCAGCGTTGGCCTCCGGACGGAAGGTGACGATCGAGCCATCTGCGTGCCGGTACGCCTTCAGGCCTTCGAAGATGGCCTGCCCGTAGTGGATGAAGTTGGTGGCCGGATCCAGTGTCACCGGCTGGTAGGGCACGACCGCGGGGTCGTGCCACCCCCGACCCTCGGTCCATCGGATGGCGACCATGTGGTCGGTGTACTGGGCCCCGAAACCGGGGTCCGCCAGCAGGGCCTCGCGCTGCTGCTGCGAACGGGCCTGTCGGTTGCGGTACCACGGCAGCCCGGCGGCAGCGCCGTCCGGCGCGTCCGGGGGCAATGGGTTGAGGTCGGTGAAGCGGCTCACGATCGTTGCTGCCTTCTGTGTCGATGGTCGATGCAGGGGATGCGCGGCCGCTCCCGGCGCGCGGGGCTCATCCAGCTACTCGGGCAGCGATGGCGTCGCCGATCTGTGCGGTCGACCTGGCGTGGCCGCCCACTCGCGCCGCGAGGTCGGCCGCGACCGCCTCCTCCACCTTCAGCGCAGCACGTTCCAGGCCCAGGTGATCCAGCATCATCGCGACGCTGAGGATTGTGGCCGTCGGGTCGGCCTTGCCCTGGCCGGCGATGTCGGGGGCGGAGCCGTGCACCGGTTCGAACATGCTGGGGTTGGCCCGGCTCGGGTCGAGGTTGCCGCTGGCGGCCAGTCCGATGCCCCCGACGATCGCGGCCCCGATATCGGTCAGGATGTCGCCGAACAGGTTGTCGGTGACGACGACGTCGAACCGTTCCGGCTGCGTCAGGAAGAACATCGCGGCGGCATCGACGTGCAGATACTCCGTGCTGACCTTCGGGTACTCGGCGGCCACGGCCTCGAAGACCCGCTGCCACATGCCGCCGGCATGGACCAGCACGTTGGTCTTGTGGACCATCGTCACCTTGTTGCCACGGCGGGCGGCCCGGGTGAAGGCATCCCGGACGATCCGCTCCACACCGAACGCGGTGTTGATGCTCTCCTCGGTCGCCACTTCGTGCGGCGTGCCGGCGCGCAGATTGCCACCGGCCCCGGCGTACGGGCCCTCCGTGCCCTCGCGGCACACGACGAAGTCGATGTCTTCCGGCCGCTTGCCGGCCAGTGGGCTCTCGACGCCGGGGTAGAGCCGGACCGGCCGCAGATTCACGTGGTGGTCCAGGGCGAACCGCAAGCGCAGCAGCAACCCCCGCTCCAGCACGCCCGGCGGCACGCTCGGGTCCCCGACGGCGCCGAGCAGGATCGCATCGCTGGCCCGCAGTTCGGCCAGCACTGCATCAGGCAGCGTTTCACCTGTGGCGTGGTAGCGGCGGGCGCCGAGGTCGTACTCGGTCGGGTCGAAGGAGGCGCCGTGCTGACCCGCAACCGCATCGAGAACCTTCAGCGCCTCAGCGACGACCTCGGTGCCGATGCCGTCCCCGGGCACGACGGCGAGAGAGAAGTGCGACGACATGGGCACAAGGGTACGGCCCAGCCCCGCGGTCGGGACGAACGACTCTACATCGGCCCTCGCGCCGCCCCTACGCTCCACAGGTGTGACGGCCAGAGCACACGCGCACATGATGCCGAGAGGACACCCGCGCGACTCCCACTGGGCGATCCGGGAGCAGCGGCTGCGCTGGTTCGCGCGCATCTGGGCAGAGGCCGCCATCGTCGTCTACCTGCTCACACAGGCGACCGTGCCCTCACCGGTGCGCGGCGAGGGCGACTACTGGGAGCGGGTCGCCTCGCTGGCCACCATCGTCGTGATCGCCATCGGACACGTCGTCAGCTGGCGCTGGGAGATTCAGGGGGCGACCGTCATGGCGGTCGGCGGCGCCCTGCTGGCGCTGTTGACCGCATTCCGAGCGCAGATGCAGGAGGCGGTGGCGATCGAGGGCCGCGGCGGCTTGGATGCCCAGGTGGTCCTGATCGTCTTCGCGGTCCCGGCGTTCGTGTACTGGTTCATCTGGCGCCGGGGTCGTCCGCGGCGGCGGGTGATCAGCCTGGCCCTGGTCTATGTGCTGCTCATCGCCGGGACCTGGGGGGTCAGCATCTTCGCCTTCAGCGTGGCCTACGGCTCGTTCCACCCGGCCAGTGCGGTGGCAGCACCGCCGCCTTCCCCCGTGGTCTGGCTGTGGTCCGGTCCGCCGACCGCCGACCGGACGGCGGTGGCCGCGCGCATTCAGGATCCCGCCGCCGAGGTGCGCCTGGCGGTCAGTGACGACCCGGGCCTGGCCGATCCGTTGTACTACGATCCCCTGCGGCGTCCGCCGGACGATCCCGCAGCCGTCCGGTTCGATGTGACGGACCTGGCCCCGGACACCCGCTACTACTACGGGGTAGAAGTGGACGGAGCCCTGGTCAGCGAGCGGATCGGGACCGTGCGGACGGTGCCAGCGGGCCCGTCCGACCTCGTCCTCGCCTTCGGCGCGTGCATCCAAACCGACAGTTCCGGCATGGTCTTCGACCGCATCCGCGAGGCGCAGCCCGACCTCTTCGTGGTGACCGGGGATTTCGCGTACCAGGACTTCTGGACCGATAGCCGAGATGCCGTGCGCATGATGTACGACACGCAGTTGACCACGCCGGCCATCGCCGCGCTCACCGCAGAGGTCCCGATGGCCTACGTGTGGGACGACCACGACTTCGGGCCGAACGACGCCGACTCCACCGCCGCTGCGCGGCCCGCCGGACAGATCGTGTATCGCGCAGTCGGTGCCGTACCTGGACCTTGCGGCCGGCACCGGCGCGGAAGCCATCTACCAGTCGTTCACGCTGGGCGGGGTCCGCGTGATCCTCACCGATGGCCGCTCACAGCGCGTTCCGAAGGCAGCACCGGACGACGAGAACAAGTCGATGCTAGGCCACCGGCAGTTGCGCTGGCTGGAGGCCGAACTGCGCCAGGCGGCATCGGCGGGACAGTTCGTGGTGCTGGTGACCAATGTCCCGTGGAACGGCGCCGCATCCGAGGGGGCCGACGACTGGGCGGGCTACACCACCGAACGCAGGCAGATCGCGGACCTCATCACTGCGGCCGGTGTCCACGACCAGTTGCTGATGGTTGCCGGCGACGCCCATATGGTCGCTATCGACAACGGCGCGAACACCGACTTCTCGACCGAGCAGGCGGGCGGCTTCCCGCTGCTGCACGCTGCAGCACTGGATCGGCCGGGCAGTTACAAGGCGGGCCCCTACAGCGAGGGGTACCACGAAGGGGCCGGACAGTTCGGACTAGTCCGGATCAGCGACAGCGGCGGCGCGATCACGGTCTCCCTCGAGGGCCGCGACTACCAGGACCAGGTGCTCGTCGACTACTCCTTCGAGGTGCCGGCGGCTGCGCTGGGGCGCTGAGGCAAGTCGACCGCGCCGACTCGCATCGGGCCGCCGATCGGCTCAGCCTGTGACGCGGACGTCGAGGATGCGCAACTGCGCCCGGTCGGTCGTGGCGTCCTGCAAGCAGCCCAGCAGCTCACGCTCGTCGAACTTGGCCGGCGCGGGGGCGATCACCATGCGGAGCCGCTCGTCGGACAGCTGCGACAGCGACTGCAGGCTCACCTCGCGCGGGACGCGCAACTGGCAGGCCGCCCACAGTCCGGCCGCGACCGCTTCGTCGGACTGGTCGAGGTTGTTCCGGTCGACAGCGACATCCATGACGAGTGCCGAACCCTGTTGCGGTGGGGCGTCCCGCGTCACCAGAACGGCGGCGAGCACCAGGATCACAGCGGTCAGCGACACGATGAGCGTGATGATCACGACGGTGCTGCGCCGACCCGCTCGCTCATCGATCTCGGGCTCGATCAGGTCGTCGCGCGGCGGCAGTCCGGTGGGGGCCAGCCCGGCTGTCGGCAGCGCCATGCTGGCCAACCCCCGCGCCAACTCGTGCTCGGCAACCGGGGCTGCGGTCACCCGCGACAGCCGCTCCACGACGTAGGCGATGCCGGACAGGATGATGCCCGCGCCGAGCAGGATGGGGACCAGCACATAGGTCTTGTCGCGGTCCGGGGCCAGCCAATCGAACGGCCCTCTGGGAGCCGGCCGGTGCCGCCGAAGATGGGCGGCGAGCGCATTGATCTGCTCGGACTCCTCGGTGCGCCGCAACTGGGCCTCGAGCCGGTTGACACGGCCCAGGAGCACGTCCCCCAGCAGGTACAACTCCGCTGCGAGGAAGAACAGGCCCGCGATGAGCGCCCGGTTCCACTCCCAGCGCAGCAGGTAGATGATGACGTACATTCCGGAGAACCCCAGGACCACCAGGGCCAGAAGGCGGGCCAAGCGGTGGACGAGTTCATTCATCGACATGGATGACCTCCGCCGCCTCGGGCTCCACTGGCTCCACCTCGCCGGTGTCGCCGTCGACGATGAGCTCGGCGCCCACCGGGAACCGATCCAGCGCATCGTGCACAGCCACCACCGTGGGCACGTGGAACTCGCGCGCAAGGATGGCCAGATGGCTCAGCACGCTGCCGGTCTCCGACACCAGACCAGACAGGTGCGGCAGGCGCAGGGCCAGTCGGGGGTCGAGGGTACGCGTCACCAGGATGTCGCCCTCGGCCGCGGCGGCTGGATCGTGCACCACCTTGCCCTGGGCCCGCCCCGGTGAGGCGCCGCGCCCGCCAGGCCGGTGCGCTCCTCCGAAGCGCACTGCGACCGGCGCGCCGTTGACGTCCAGCCGGAATCGCGCCGGCAGGGGCGGCCCCGGCTGGACGAGGCGATCGCGCAGGTCCTCCGGCTGCGGCCAGCCCGCCACCAGATCGCCGAGCTCAGCCAGCCGCAACTGCGGCACCGAGCCTGTCTCGAGCACGCCATGGCCTGTTGCCAGCCTCTCGGCGATGCGATCGACCGCTCGGGCGGTGAGCTCCTGCAGCCAGCGCGCGCGCAGCCGCAGCGCCTCGCGCGGGGGCAGCTCGGCAGCGTCGGCGGTCCAGACACCGCTCTGCGGCGGCAACGGCGCCACGCCCGGCGCCTCCGGCAGCAGCACCGGCTGGAGCAGACGCGGCGGTGTCAGGGCGAGCACGACCGGCCAGCGATGGACGATCTCCCCATCCGGCAGTCCCAGCTCCCGCCCGCGCGCCAGTGCCCGCAGCGCGGCACCGGCAGCAGTGGCGCCGCTGCCGCCGTCCAGGAGCACCCCCGACAGCACCTCATGGCCGTGCACCGAGGCCAGGTAGCGGCGCGACCGCTGGATGATCTCCATCAGTTCGGCGTTGCTGTACTGGTCGAGCGGGCCGAGCGCCCCGAGCTCGGCATCGACCCGATGCCCGATTTCGGCCGCCAAATCCGGCAGCACGGCCCGCAGCCGCCCGATCCGCCAGGAGCTGATCACCCGGCGCACTCCCACCCTGGGGTCGAACAGGCGCGCCGCGCTTGGCGCCTGCGGTGCAACGCCGAACAACTGCAGATCGCAGGCGACGCGGCCTCCGACCGTCACGACGAGGGGCGAGGCGGCCACCCGGGAGGTGGGAACCGAGGCGGTGGCCGCGATAGCGTCGGCGATCCCCCGCCGCAGCGGCGCCAGCCAGAGGTCCTCCTCGAGCGGTCGCAGCGGCAGCGGGAAGGTCTCCTCCAGCGGTCCTGGTCCCAGCAGCGGACCATGAGCGGTGGCAGCGAAGCCGGCGGCGGTCACCGGCCTGCTCTGCAGCATCCAGAGCGCGCCGTCGGCATCGAAGGCCCACTCGATGTCCTGGGGGCCGCCGAAGGCTCGCCCTGCCGCGCGGGCCAGAGCGGTCAGCCGGCGGCGCTTGCCGCGATCCAGCAGAGGCTCGCCGTCGCCGGCTTCGCTCGGCCCTTCGATGACCCGCCCTCGGCGGCCCAGGACGTAGCGCTGGGCGGTGACGGTGCCGCTCACCAGGTGTTCCGGGCCGCCCGGTACCACCTCGACGAGGACGTGCGACTCCTGGCCGGTCATCGGATCGATGCCGAACATCACGCCGCCCACGGCTGCATCGAGTTGGTGCTGGACCAGCACCGCCATCGGCGCAGGCGCTGCTCCGGCACTGCCCCGGTCGGCTGAGGCCATGACTTCGCCGACGGCCGTGACGAACTCGTCGTAGGTGCCGATCCCGAGGCGCGAGAGGAACTGGCCGGCCATCGACGAGGCCCCGATGTCCTCCACCGTCGATGAGGAACGCACCACCAGGCGCGTGCCCTCCGGGACGGCCGCCCACACCTCGCGCAGCGCCGGCTCCAGATCGCCGGGCGCTGACGTCCCGGCCCACCCCGGGCGGTCGGGATCGAAGGCGTCGGTGGTGATCACGACTCCGGGCAAGACGGGGAACCCGGCCCCGGCGGCGCGCGCCAGGTTCGCCGCCTTGGCGCCGGCCCGGTCGGAGTCCCGAGCTGGCTCGTCTTGGAGTCGCAGGACCAGCGGAGCCCGGCCTTCGCGCCGCAACAGCGACCGCCGGGGCGGCCCGTCGTCCGGGTCGGCCCCCAGCGGCAGCGCCTCGTGCCGGCGCGTTCCCATATCCCCACTGTAGGATCGGCGCCCCTGCCGAAGGTCCCATCCGAGGCGATGACCGCGCCCGATGTCGGCGGGCAACCTACCCTGGTACCACTCCACGACAGTGAGGAAACGACGATGACAACGCCGACACCACCGCCCTCGGATCCCGGCTCCGGGCAGTCCGCGGGCGCAACGCCTCCACCTCCCCCGCCCCCGCCTCCGCCACCGTCGGCCTATCCCGCGCCTGCCCCTGCCGTGGCAGCCGCCAGCGATGTCCCGCGCTTCCCCAACGGAAAGCCGATGGTGGACGAGCAGGGCCGACCCGCGAGTCCGAAGAGCCGACTCGCCGCAGCCCTTCTGGCATGGTTCCTCGGCGTCTTCGGCGTGCACCGGTTCTACGTGGGCAAGATCGGCACCGGCTTGCTCATGCTCTTCACGCTGGGCGGTTTCGGCATCTGGACCCTGATCGACTTCATCGTGATCCTGGTGGGGTCGTTCAAGGACAAGGAAGAGCGCGTGCTGTCCAACTGGTAGGCGTCCAGAGGAATGGGGCTCATCGCATTCGGGCGTGTTGTCGGCTCCCGTGCCTGCGGGTTGAGCGAGTGGGCCGCCGAGGTCCCGGGCGCGGATCCGGAGCGCCCGGTGTGCGGGGCGGGTCTGCACCCGGTTCGGGGGTCTGCACCCGTCGTGGGGGCTGAACGTCCGGTATGCGGGGCAGGGATGCACCCGGTTCGGGGGTTTGCACCCGTCGTGGGGGCTGAACCGGTCGAATCGGCGCACACAGCCCCCGCCCCGGGTGCAAACCCCCGATCCGGGTGCACAGGACCCGCCCCGGAGGCGCACACAGCCTCCGCCCCGGGTGCAAACCCCCAATCCGGGTGCACAGAAGCCGCCCCGGAGCCGCCCTCAGCCCCCGCCCCGGGTGCAAACCCCCAATCCGGGTGCACAGAAGCCGCCCCGGAGCCGCCCTCAGCCCCCGCCCCAGGTGCAAACCCCCACCCCGGGTGCACAGAGACTCACCACCGGCGGGCGCCTTCAGCCCCCGCTCAGGCGCGAGACCCCTATGAACTGCATTCCGTCCCCGCGCCGAGGAGTCGCGAATGCCGCCCATCCCTGGGGAACGGCGCCCAGAAACGGACACCGCGCGAAGCACCCTGGATCGCGACCGTCCAGAGGAATGGCTGTCCGCAACATGCTGCTGCTACAGTGCTAGCGATGAACTCTGCGCGCCTGCTTCTTGGCAGCCGCGACGGGGCCTGACCGACCGGCCTCCCCGTCGCGGGTTGCTGTGATGCGCCGGTCTCCCGCCCCGATCCTCGGAGACCTTCAGATGACCACGTATCACAAGCGCACTGCGCAGCAGCCCAGCGGCATGGCCAGCCACCGCTACCGACCTTTCCCAGCCGTCGAGCTGCCGGATCGCACCTGGCCTGACCAGGCCATCGAGACCGCCCCGCGCTGGTGTGCGGTGGACCTGCGCGACGGCAACCAGGCGCTGATCGACCCGATGAGCCCGGAGCGCAAGCGGCGCATGTTCGACCTGCTGGTCCGCATGGGCTACAAAGAGATCGAGGTCGGCTTCCCCTCGGCGTCCCAAACTGACTTCGACTTCGTCCGTCAGTTGATCGAGGATGACGTGATCCCCGACGATGTCGTCATCCAAGTGCTGACCCAGTCTCGCGAGCACCTGATCGAACGGACCTTCGAGGCGGTTCGGGGCGCGAAGCAGGCGATCGTGCACCTGTACAACTCCACCTCCACGCTCCAGCGCCGGGTGGTATTCGGCCTGGACCGGGCCGGGGTCAAGGAGATCGCCGTCCACGGCGCCCAGTTGTGCAAGAAGTACGCCGAGCAGATCGTCGACGAGACCGACGTGTACTTCGAGTACTCCCCGGAGTCCTACACCGGGACTGAGTTGGACTTCGCGGTGGAGGTCTGCGACGCCGTCACCGAGGTGTGGGAACCGACGCCGCAGCGCAAGGTCATCATCAACCTGCCCGCCACGGTGGAGATGGCCACGCCGAACGTCTACGCCGACTCCATCGAGTGGATGCACCGCAACCTGGCCCGACGCGACTCCATCGTGCTGAGCCTGCACCCGCACAACGATCGCGGCACTGCGGTCGCGGCTGCGGAGTTGGGCTACCTGGCCGGAGCGGACCGGATCGAGGGCTGCCTGTTCGGCAACGGGGAACGCACCGGCAACGTCTGCCTGGTCACCCTGGGCATGAATCTGTTCAGCCAGGGCATCGATCCGCAGATCGACTTCTCCGACATCGACGAGGTTCGCCGCACGGTCGAGTACTGCAACCAGATGCCGGTGCCGGAGCGCCACCCGTACGGCGGCGACCTGGTCTTCACCGCGTTCTCCGGATCCCATCAGGACGCCATCAACAAGGGACTGCAGGCGCTAGCCGTGGAGGCGGCAGCGGACGGCATCGACGTCGCCGACCACCGCTGGGAGGTTCCGTACCTGCCGATCGACCCGCAGGATGTCGGCCGCACGTATGAGGCGGTCATCCGCGTGAACAGCCAGTCCGGCAAGGGCGGGGTCGCCTACATCATGCGCACCGAGCATCGCCTGGAACTGCCGCGGCGGCTGCAGATCGAGTTCAGCCAGGTGATCCAGCGCCTCACCGATGCCGAGGGCGGCGAGGTGACCCCGGAGCACATGTGGGAGGTGTTCCTGGACGAGTACCTGCCGAACGAGGCTGACCGCTGGGGCCGCTTCCGGCTTATCTCGGTGAGCCAGGACTCCACCGTCGGCGAGCCGACGATCCTGGACGTCGTCGTCGACGACAACGGCGACCGCGTGGAGTTGCAGGGCACCGGCAACGGGCCGATCGCAGCGTTCTGCGATGCCCTGCACCACCACGGGATCGATGTGCGCGTCCTGGACTACGCCGAGCACGCCATGTCGGCCGGGGGCGACGCGAGCGCCGCCTCCTACCTCGAGTGCGCGATCGACGGCCGCGTCCTGTGGGGAGTCGGAATCGATCCCTCCATCACGACCTCCTCGCTGAAGGCCGTGGTCTCTGCCGTGAACCGGTCCGACCGGGCGCCGGCGAGTTAGCTGCGTGCGCCTGCTGCGTGCCGCAGCGTTGGGGCTGATCGCAGGTCGGCCGGTGCGCCGCTGACGCTGGTCGCGGTCCCACCGCAGCCACGAGTCGCGGCCCATGGCGGGCACCGCCGTGCGATGCCGCGCGCGGCATGCTGCAATGCCGCCATGGCGTCGGGAATCTTGCCGGAGCAGCGTGGATGGCATCCAGCGGCAGCGCCGGTGTGGCCGCGGCTGCCGTCTGATGAATGGGCGGCGACCGTTGCGACACTGCACCGGTGGACCCAGATCGTCGGCAAGGTCCGCATGTGCCACACCCCCTGGACCAACCACTCCTGGAGCGTGCCCCTGTACGTCGATGCCCGGGGCCTGAGCACCTCCCTCATCCCGTACGTCCCACATGCCTACGAGATGGGCTTCGACTTCGTGGACCACGAACTCCTCATCCGATCCAGCGACGGACGTAGCGGCCGGGTCGCGCTGGAGTCGAAGACGACCGCGGCCTTCTACGCCGAGGTGCTCGCGGCCCTGACCGCGCTGGGCATCGACGCGGACATCCACCCGGTCCCCAGCGAGATCCCGGATGCGGTGCCGTTCCCCGCCGACACCGAGCACGCCACCTACGTCCCCGAGCACGCGCAGGCGCTGTGGCGGGCACTGGTCCAGGCCCACCGGGTCTTCCTGACGTTCCGGGCAGAGTTCCGGGGCAAGGTCAGTCCGGTGCACTTCTTCTGGGGCAGCTTCGACCTCGCCGTCACCCGGTTCTCCGGCCGCGAGGCCCCGCCGCACCCCGGCGGAATGCCCAACTTCCCCGACGACGTGGCCCGCGAGGCGTATTCCCATGAGGTCACCAGCCTGGGGTTCTGGCCGGGAACGCCGACAACCCCGACCCGATCTTCTACGCCTACGCCTACCCATCGCCGGACGGCCTCGCCCAGGCCCCGGTGCAGCCCGACGCCGCCATGTGGCTGCCCGACCTCGGCGAGTTCGTCCTGCCCTACGAGGCCGTGCGCACCGCGGAGGACCCCGACGGCGCCGTGCTGGCCTTCGCCGAATCGACCCACGCTGCGGCCGCGGCCCTGCGCCGACTGGGACGACGCAGTGCTGTGCGACCCGGCAAACCGGCTCGGGGCCTGGTGGCACGGTCGTCGCACCCCCTGAGAATGCCGCTGCGCAATCCTGATCGGCATCTCGACGGAGGCTGCCTTCCCGCTCAGGACGACGCGCTCAATCGGGGTTCGTCCATCGGCCCATCGCCAGGAGGCAGCGGCAGGGTACGGCCCGCGACCACGTCGAACGCGAGCGAACTCCACCGCCGCAGGCCTAGTCTGGCGCCGTACCTGCACAGCGGCGGATCGGGACGATCGTGAGCGATGTTCTTGGCACTGCAGCATTCGACGAAATCCTGCGGAGCCTGTCGGAGGAGTCCGGTCAGCCGGTCGGTGACCTGCGTTCAGAGGCCGAGCGGGACCTCAAGGAGATGGAGGCCCGCCCCGGTCACTACAGCGTGGCGGCATGGGACCGGTTCAGCCGCTGGCTCTCGCGCGCCTATCGCCTCGACTACCGCCCCGAGGAGGTGCGGGCACTGCGCCGGCTGAACCAGTCGACGAGCCTGATCTTCCTGCCGAACCATCGCAGCTACCTGGACACGATGGTGCTGCGGTCGGCCCTGATGGAGCAGGGCTTCTCGCCCAACTACGTGCTGGCTGGCGCCAATCTGGCGCTGTGGCCCCTGTCCACGATCGGGCAGCGCAACGGCATCGTCTTCATCCGTCGCGAGTTTCGCGACGACCACGTCTACCGGGCCGTTCTGCGTACCTATCTGGCGCACGTGATCCAGGAGCGCCAGAACCTGGAGTGGTACATCGAGGGCGGGCGGACCCGGACGGGCAAGCTCCGCGCGCCCCGGCTCGGCGTGCTCAGCTATGTGATGGATGCCTTCGAGGAGAACCCCGAGCACGAGGTGCACGTCGTGCCCACAGCGGTCATCTACGACCAGCAGCACGAGGTCAGTGCCATCTCGGCCGAGGAGACCGGCGGCAGCAAGAAGGGCGAGAGCTTCAGCTGGCTCTACGACTTCGCCCGGGACCAGTCACGCCGTCTGGGCCGGGCGTACGTGCGCTTCGGGGAGCCGCTGTCGCTGCGCGAAGCGGTCGCCCTGACAAAGGACGAAGATGGCGTGCCGCGGCCGCGACTGGCGGTGCCCAAGGTCGCCATCGAGGTCTGCAACCGCATCAACGCCGTCACGCCGATCACCCCGGCGGCCGTGATCACTTTCGCCCTGCTGGACAACGGGGATCGGGCGATCACCGTCGAGGAGGGACGGGCCATCATCGGGCCGCTGCTGGAGTACATCCGAGTGCGGGAACTGCCGATGATCGAGGGGCTGGACCTCGCAGAGCCCAAGGTGATGCGGGAGACCTTGGAGCGGCTCATCGCAGAGGGCGTGGTCTCGCACTACGGCGGAGGCGCCGAGGACATCTTCTGGGTGGAGCTGGCCAAGCAGCACGAGGCGGCGTTCTACCGCAACACCATGGTGCACTTCTTCGTGGCGCGGGCCATCGCCGAGATCGCCGCGCTCGGCGCAGCGGAGGAGGGTGCCGAGGACATCAACAGCGCCACGTGGCTGCGGGCTCGCCGCCTGAAGGAACTGCTGCACTTTGAGTTCTTCTTCCCCGGGACGCTGGAGTTCGCCGGACAGATCGCCTCCGAGATCACGCTGATCTACCCCGAGTGGGAGGGCGAATCCTTCAAGGCCGATGACGTCCTGCAGCGGCTGGGCGACCTGCAACTGATCCTGGCCCATCGGGTGATCGGGCCGATCCTGGAGGCCTACAGCGTGCTGGCCGACGAACTGGCGCTGCTCGGCGACCAGCCGGCGGACGAGGATGCCCTCGTCGAGCGCAGCCTGACGGTCGCACGGCAACGGTGGCTGCAGCGGATACTCCCCACCGCGGAGAGCATCTCCCGCGACTACTTCCGCAACGCGGCCATGGTGGCGGCCAAGTCGGGCCTGCTCGACCCGGCGACCGGGGACCTGGCGCAGCAGCGCGAGGCCTTCGCTGCCGAGCTGCGTGAGATCGCCCAGCAACTGGACCAGCTGCGGCGCATCGCCCAGCAAACCGGCCAGCCGGTGCTGGCCCAGCGGGCAAACCGGTAAGGAGCGCGGCATGGCGGACATCGAGTGGCTCGTCGAACAGATCGAGGACTCCCCGGAGGGGCCCCAGGTCGGAGCGTTCTTCGACTTCGACGGCACGCTTATCGCCGGATACTCGGCGCTGGCGTTCTTCAAGTACCGGCTGAAGCGTCGCGAGGTCTCGCCCCGCGAGGTCATCCGCAGCATCTCGGAGAGCATCGGCATCGAGCGTCGCGGCAAGGACGTCGACGAGCTGATGCGCGTCGGTATCCGCGGTCAGGCCGGACGGACGGTGGCGGAAGTGGAAGACTGGGCCCGTACCGTCTTCGCCAGGGAACTCGCCGAAATGATCTACCCGGGCGCCCGCTCGCTGATCGAGGCGCACCTGCGCAAGCGTCATACCGTGGTGATCGCCTCGTCGGCCACGCGGCCGCAGGTTCAGGCGACTGCCGAGGATCTGGGCATCGAGTACATCATCTGCACCGAGATGGCCTTCGACGAATCCGGGACCTACACCGGCGAGCTCGGCAGCGACATCCGCTGGGGCGACGGGAAGGCCCGGGGGGTTGCCGACTTCGCCGAACGCACCGACGTGGACCTGACCGCATCCTTCGCCTACTCCAACGGCATCGAGGACGTCCCCTTCCTCTCCCTGGTGGGAAGGCCGTGCGCACTGAATCCCGATGAGCAACTCGACGCTGTCGCCCGGGACAAGGGGTGGCCTCGAGCGGTCCTGAAGCGGCCCCCGGAGACGACCCCGATCGATCTGGTGCGCAGTGCCGCCGCGGGCGGGGTCTTCCTGGGGACCTTCGGTGCCGCCGGCCTGTTGGGGGCGCTGAACCGCAGCCGTTCGATGGCCGCCAACCTGGCCTCCGCCGTAGGCGCAGATCTGGCCCTGGCTGCCGCCGGGGTCAGCGTGCAGGTAGTCGGGGAGGAGAACGCCTGGTCGGCCCGCCCCGCGGTCTTCACCTTCAACCACCAGAGCCAGCTGGATCCCTTCGTCCTGAGCGCGGTGCTGCGCAAGGACTTCAGCGGCGTCGCCAAGAAGTCCCTGCAGAAAGATCCGATCTTCGGCCCGGTCGGCTACCTCACCGAGGTGGTGTACATCGACCGCGCCGACAGCGCCAAGGCGCGCACCGGCCTCGAGGGCGCCGTCGAGGCGCTCCAGGAGGGCAAGTCCATCGCGATCGCACCGGAGGGGACCCGCTCCCCCACCCCGCGGTTGCTGCCGTTCAAGAAGGGGCCGTTCCACCTGTGCATGCAGGCCCGGGTGCCCATGGTCCCGATCGTCATGCGCAACTGCGGCGAGATCATGGCGGCGCATTCCATGGTGATCCACCCCGGCACCGTCGATGTCGCGGTGCTGCCGCCCGTTCCGACCGACGACTGGACGAAGGACAATCTCAGCGAGCAGGTGGCCAGGGTGCGTCAGATGTACCTGGACACCCTCGCGAACTGGCCAGGCGACGCTTGACACTCCCACGACACGGCGCCGATGGCGGCCCGTGTCGCTGAAATGCGGGACGCTTGAGGCGGAGGTCTCATGGCCGATCATGACCGGCGGCGGCGGAGGTTGCGCCGGATCGCCGCACTGCTGGCGGTCCTGGCCTGCGCCGGACTGCTTTGGGCGGTCAACCAGAGCCCCGGGTGGCAGGCATGGGAGTTCGTGACCGAGGACTTCGGCAAGATGGTCCGCCTGGTCAATGCCGCCCTGATCAGCGCTCTGCTGCTGAACCTGGTGGCGCTCATCACCGATTCCGGCTTCTCGCGCGGCGCCCGCGACGCCATCGGCGCCACCTTCGGACTCATCGTCCTGGCCCGACTCTTCGTGCTCTTCCCCTTCCCAGTCGGCGAGGACGACTTCTGGTCGCCCGCCATCCACGTGCTGCTCGGGGTCGCCATGGTGGGCGCCTTCATCGGCGTCGTGGCCGGGTGGGGGCGCATCGCGCGGGAGCTGCATGTGCGCGTGAACTACCGGCGCTGATCAGCGGGCGTAGGGGCAGTGGCGGCACAACAGTCCGCAGCATGTGCCGCGCGCCAGCAGTGCGGATGCCGTCATCACCGCGTACCCGGTGGCGGGATCCCGGTAGCAGTCCCAGCCGCGGCTGACGGCAAGGTCGTGGGCTTCCAGAATCTCGGCGCGGCGCGGGGCATCCGGCGGCAGACGCCGAAGGCTAGGCTCGCGCAGCGGGTCCCGGCGCGGGGCAGTTGGGGGT
>CAVPOB010000015.1:0-273814 GCA_963706835.1 uncultured Actinomycetota bacterium | reverse complement strand
GGCGGACTTCGATACGACGGTGACCACGATCCAGGCGGTGATCACGCTGTACTGCCTGGTCATGGCGATGTTCATGCTGACCGGCGGCAAGGTTGGCGACATCATCGGCCGGCGCAGAGCGTTCGTCATCGGCTTGGCCATCTACGCCTGCGGTTCGGCGATCACCGCGGTGGCGCCCACGGTGGTCATTCTGACGTTCGGCTGGTCGGTCCTTGAAGGGCTTGGCGCCGCACTCGTGCTGCCGGCGATGGTGGCACTGATCGCGGGCAACTTCGAGGGCGGCTCGCGCAAGGTGGCGTATGCCGTCATCGGCGGGGTGGCCGGGGCGGGGATTGCGGTGGGACCGATCCTGGGCGGCTGGGCGACCACGGAGTACTCCTGGCGGATCATCTTCGTCGGCGAGGTGGTGTTGGTGGCGCTGATCCTGGTCATGACCCCGCGAGTGGCCGACGCCGTCCGCACTGGATCGGCCCCGAAGTCCTGGACTTCGTGGGCACCATCCTGTCCGCCACCGGCCTGGGCCTAGTGGTCCTCGGGGTGCTGCAGTCAAGCGCTTGGGGCTGGGTCGCGCCGAAGGATGCCTCCCCGGTGACGCCGTTCGGGTTCTCCCTGACGTTCTTCGTCATCGGCGCCGGGGCTGGCCTGCTGTGGATGTTCCAGGCGTGGCAGAGGCGTCGGGAAAGCGCCGGCCGCGACCCGCTGGTACACCTGGCGCTGCTGAAGATCCCCCCGCTGCGCTCCGGTCTGGTGGGCCTGTTCAGCCAGAACCTGATCCTGATGGGCGTCTTCTTCACGATCCCGCTGTACCTGCAGTTGGTGATCGGGCTCGATGCTTTGGAGACCGGCCTGAAGATGCTGCCGGTGTCCATCACCATGTTCGTGGCCTCTGCGGCAGGGTCGCGGCTGTCCGGCCGCTACCCGATTCGGTCGATCGTGCGGGCAGGCCTGTCCATCACCGTGATCGCGGCGGTCATGCTGACCGCAACCATCGAGCCTGCTCTGGACAACTCGAGCTTCCTGTGGTCCATGGCCGTACTCGGCGTGGGTATGGGACTGATCGTCTCCCAGCTCGGCAACGTCGTGCAGTCCTCGGTCGACGCTTCAGGCCGGGGGGAGGCGGGCGGGCTGCAGTTCACCGGCCAACAGCTCGGTTCGTCGCTGGGTGTCGCCCTGCTCGGGGCGATCGTGCTGTCCGGGCTCACCACCACGTTCGTGTCCAACATCTCCGACAACGAGCAGATCAGCAGCGCAGTCTCCGAGCAGGTCGGTGTGGCCGCTGGCACCGGAATCGACTTCGTGTCCGCCGACCAGATAGCAGCCGCCGCGCAGGGGGCTGGGCTGGACGAGGCCACGACGCAGGAGATCGTGGACGACTACAAGTCGGCACAACTGCAGGCCCTCAAGGCCGGACTCCTGGCGGCGGCCTTCTTGGCCCTGTTCTCCTTGGCATTCACGCGCGAGCTTCCGCATCAGGCGCCCACGAGGAAGCCGGACCCCGGCGAGACTGCAGCCGAAACGCTAGCCCACTGCGCCGCGCCGAGGTCGGGATCGGGTGACGACGATGCCCTTGAACGGCACCCACGATCCTGATCAGCCGGCCCGGCGACCCTTTCCGAAGATGCGGACAGTCCGCGAGACGGCGGACTGTCCGGTGAGGAGCCCAACGATGGGCGGATCGATCCCTGGGCGGATGCCGCGGCGGTGCCTGGGCAGTCGCCCGCGGCCGGGCGCCGCACGAGGTCCGGGACGCGATCTGATGGCGCTGCGGATCGATGGGCTGATGTCGTTGCATGGGATGGTCTGCGCGGAGTTCGCCGGCGTGCGGCCTTCCGCGCCGCGTGAGCGGTCGACGGCCGGGATCACCCTGCGGGGCGGGTGCTCCGTACCGATGCCCGCCGAGACTGCCACCGCGGCGAGAAGTCCAGGGCGTGCAGCACCGGAACCCTATGAGCCGAACAACGACGCTGGAGGTATGGCCGACATGGCGACGAACCCCGAAACCCAAACCCGCTACACCCGGCAGAGCAAGGCGCTGCACCTCACACCCGCAGAACGCGCAGCGGTCGGGAAGGCGGCGCGTGCCCAGGTCCCTCGCTCCAGCCAGGCCGTGTTCGCTCCTGCACAGAACCGCCCCGACCCGGTCGCCCTGCTGGAAGCCCAAGCCGCGACCCGGGTGCCGGAACTGGTGCCGATCAGGTACGGCCGCATGCTGGTGTCGCCCTTCACGTTCTACCGCGGCGCCGCACTGATCATGGCCTCGGACCTGGCCGCGACACCGACATCCGGGCTGCGCGTGCAGGCGTGCGGGGATGCCCACCTGTCCAACTTCGGGGTGTTCGCATCGCCGGAGCGGGAGCTTGTCTTCGACATCAACGACTTCGATGAGACGACGCCAGGGCCATGGGAGTGGGACGTCAAGCGACTCCTGGCCAGCCTGGAGGTCGCCGGCAGATCCAACGGTTACTCGGCCGCCGAACGCCGCGGGGTCCTGCTGGCCGGGGCCAACCGCTATCGAACGGCGATGGCCCAGTTCGCCGCCATGCGCAACCTGGACCTCTGGTACGCCCACGCAGACCTCGACAACATGATGCGCATCCTCAGGGGCAGAAAGGACACCTGGGCTGCGAAGCGGACCAAGAAGTCCGCGGCCAAGGCCCGCACCCGCGACTCGATGCAGGCGCTGGAGAAGTTCACGGCGATCATCGACGGCCGGCGCCGGATCGTCAGCCAACCGCCGCTGATCGTGCGGCTGGACGAACTCGCCGCCGAAAGCGGCTATGACGGGCGCGATCTGGACGAGGAGATGCGGGCCATCGTGCGAGGCTACCGCGACACCCTGCAGACCGATCGGCGACACCTGCTGGAGGAGTTCGAGTTCGTCGACGCGGCCCGCAAGGTGGTCGGCGTGGGGAGCGTGGGGACCAGGGCCTGGATGGCTCTGTTCGTCGGCCGCGACGGCGGCGACCCGCTCTTCCTGCAGGTCAAGGAGGCTCAGTCGTCCGTTCTGGAGGCGTACGCGGGTGTCAGCGAGTACGCCAACGCCGGCCAGCGGGTGGTCGCCGGGCAGCGCCTCATGCAGTCCTCCAGCGACATCTTCCTGGGGTGGCATCGGATCAAGGGGCTCGACGGGGTCGAGCGCGACTTCTACCTGCGCCAGCTCGGGACTGGAAGGGCTCGGCGGAAGTCGACGCCATGCCCCCCGCCGCCTTGTCGACGTATGCCCGGCTGTGTGCTTGGACTCTGGCCAAGGCCCATGCGCGCTCAGGTGATCGGATCGCCATCGCCGCCTACCTCGGCAACTCGGACGTCTTCGACCACGCCGTCGCCGACTTCGCCGCGGCATACGCCGACCAGAACGAGAAGGACTACGCCGCACTGCAGGACGCAGCCGGTACCGGACGGGTCACCGCGAAGTCGGGGCTGTGACCGTGGCCGTCCGGCCCGGTCAGCGTCCGTGCTGCCCGGCGTCGAGCGCCCGGTTGACCCCGTCGAGGCTGGAACTGTCGGCGGCTTGGCTTGCGACCCTGACGCCGGGTCTGGATTCGTCCCGGCGGTGCGCGAGTCGTGCCTCACGGAGGAGAAGAGCATGGCGGTAAGGACCTTTGCGCCGGGTATCGCCCAGTTCTCCGGGTATGAGAAGCGGTGGCTGGGCAAGGACATCGTCGCCGGCCTGGTGCTGTCGGCGCTGCTCGTCCCCCAAGGAATGGCGTATGCGGAACTTGCCGGACTCCCGGCAGTCACCGGTCTGTACACCTCGATCCTTTGCCTGGTGGGTTACGCGATCTTCGGCCCCTCCCGGGTCCTGGTCCTCGGCCCCGATTCGTCCCTGGGGCCCATGATCGCCGCGGTGATCATTCCGCTCGCCGGATCAGGCGGTGACCCTGCGCGCGCGATCGCGCTGGCATCGATGCTGGCCCTCATGACCGGCGCGATCATGATCGCCGCCGGCGCGCTGCGGCTCGGTTTCGTCGCAGACCTGCTCTCCAAGCCCACGATCCTGGGGTACATGAACGGGCTGGCCCTGACGATCATCGTGGGCCAGTTGCCGAAACTGATGGGTTTCTCCGTTGATGCTGACGGATTCATCGGGGAACTCGGCGGCTTCGTCTCTGGGCTGTCATCGGGTGAGGTTGTCCCGGCGGCCGCGCTGATCGGGATCGGTTCCCTGATCCTCATCCTGGCACTCAACCGCCAGATGCCCAAGATCCCTGCGGTCCTGGTGGCCGTCATCCTGGCCATGATCGCCACGATCGTCTTCGGTCTGGGCGACCTTGGTGTGCAGCTGGTCGGGACTCTCCCGCAGGGGTTGCCCGCGTTCACGCTCCCGCTGGTGCAGTGGACCGACATCTCGCTGCTGTTCGCCGGCGCGCTGGGCATTGCCCTGGTCGCGCTGACCGACACCATCTCCACTGCCACCTCGTTCGCGGAGCGGCAGGGGGAAGAAGTCGACGGCGACAAGGAGATGATCGGGATCGGTGCGGCCAACGTCGCCGCCGGCTTCTTCCAAGGATTCCCGGTGAGCACCAGCGGTTCGCGGACCGCGGTCGCCGAGCAGGCCGGGGGAAGGTCCCAGTTGACCGGGCTCGTCGGGGCCGGAGTCATCGCAGCCATGCTGCTGGCGCTGCCCGGGCTGTTCGCCGACCTGCCTCAGCCGGTCCTGGGTGCGGTCGTCATCAGCGCCGCGATCTCGTTGGCCGACATCCCCGCGACCCGGCGGCTGTACCGGCAGCGCCGCAGCGACTTCGTGCTGTCGATGGTGGCGTTCCTGGGCGTCGTCCTGCTGGGCGTGCTGCCGGGGATCGTCGTGGCGATCAGCCTGTCGGTGGCCAATGTCTTCCGCCGGGTCTGGCGACCGCACCATGCCACGCTGGGCCGGGTTGCCGACCTGGACGGCTATCACGACACCGGAACGTACCCCGATGCGGACCTGCTCAGCAGCGCTGTGATCCTCCGGTTCGATGCTCCCTTGATCTTCGCCAACGCCTCGACCTTCCGGGACGAGGTCCGCAGACTCGCCAAGGGGGTCCAGGCGCCGTTCTGGATCATCGTCGCCGCAGAGCCGATGACGGACGTCGACACCACCGCCTGCGACATGCTCGACGACTTGGCCCTCGACCTGCAGGCCGAAGGCTGCCGGCTGGTCTTCGCCGAGATGAAGGATCCGGTCCGAGCCAAACTGCGGCAGTTCGGCATGGAACACGCCCTGCCCGACGACCGGTTCTTCCCGACAGTCGAATCCGCGGTGGACAGTTGTCGGAGCGATACTGGCAGCGGCTGGCATCCTCTCGGATCATGAGCCCATCGATCAGATCGGACACCATGAGCAGCATCCCGTCCATGAAGAATCGCGTCCAGGCGATCGTGGCGCTGGGCGCCGGCGTGCTGCTGGTGCTGTTGATCATCGCGGTGCTGTTGGAGAACCCCGGCATGCTGGCGCTGGGGATCGGTGGACTCGCCATGGCTGGTGGCGGAGGTTGGTGGGTCGTCACCGAACAGATGCCGCGGCGCGCGATCGGGGCGGTCGTGGCAGCCCTGGGGCTGGTCGCCCTGGTCGTGGCCGTCATCGGGGTGGTCACGGGCACCGAGCTGCGCTTCGTCGTGATCGTGGCGATCCTCGCACTGTTCGCCGTGGCTGTGGGGCAGGCGCGGCTCGCCCTGGTTCGAGGCCTGCACGAGGCCGACGGGACCGACGCGGCCCGTCCGGCGCATCCGGTCCTGATCGCGAACCCGAAGTCCGGTGGTGGCAAAGTCGAGCAATTCGACATCGTGGCCAGGGCCCGACAGCAAGGAGTCGAGGTCATCCTGCTGAACGAGGGCGATGACCTGGAGCAGCTGGCTCGTGACGCCGTCGCCCGCGGGGCCGACTGCCTGGGCATGGCCGGGGGGGACGGATCCCAAGCCCTGGTCGCCTCGGTGGCGGCGGACAGCGACCTGCCGTTCGTGTGCATCAGCGCGGGAACCCGCAACCACTTCGCCCTGGACCTGGGACTGGATCGATCAGACCCGGGCGCGGGACTCATCGCCTTCACCGACGCCATCGAGCGGCGGATCGATCACGCCACCGTCGGCGACCGGCTCTTCGTGAACAACGTGTCGCTGGGCGTGTACGCCAGGATCGTGCAGGAGGAGGGCTACCGCGACGCCAAGGTCGAGACGAGCAAGACCCTGCTGCCGGAGTTGCTCGGCAAGCAGGAGGCGCCGTTCGACCTGCAGTTCGCCACCCCCGACGGGGCGGAGGTGGACGGCGCCTTCCTGATCCTGGTGTCCAACAACCCGTACGTGCTCGGGCCCAAGTTGGACGTCTCGCAGCGGCGCAGTCTGAGCACGGGCAAGCTCGGGGTCTTTGCCGTCAATGCCCGCACCGGGGCTGAAGCCGCCGCCATGATGGCGCGGGAGAGTCTGGGCCTGGGCGCCCGCGACCCTCACATCCATCAGTTCGAGACCGACCGCTTCGTCGTGGCGTCGCGGTCCGGCCATGCTTTCTGCGGCGTGGACGGGGAGGCGCTGGATCTGCCCACTCCGCTGGAGTTCCGGATCCACCCAGGGCGGTTGCGCATCCGGGTCCCGCGCGACAGCGAACAACGACTGGAGCGCCGCGTGGCGCGCAACGTGGGACTCAAGCATCTTCTGCGGGTTGCGGCCGGCAAGCCGGTGAACCTCAAGGTCGGCTGAGGACCACCATCGAACGGCGGCCGCGAGACGCGGTCGCGCCGCCTCCCAGAGTTAGCGCCGCTCGCCCGGGCACGTGCGCTCGTGCAGTCCACATCTTCCCCGCACAGGCGGTAGTGACCTTCGAGGCCGAAGATGGGGACGACCGTTGCGAAATGCCCCTGCTGCGCGTCCGAGAGCATGTTCCCCGTCCCCTTGCTCTGGCGAGATGCCAACCTACTATGACGGTAGGAGGCAGCACCCAGCGCCTCGACCCGGGCCGCCGCGGGGTCACCGCGTGCAGAGCTGCTTGAGGCAGCGCTGCAGTTCGTCCGGCTCGATCCCCTGGCGGTCCAGTGCCGCCCGCACGCCGTCCTGCCGCAGGAGGCACGCCAGCAGGTCGCACCAGGCGGTTGCGCCGCCGCCCTGGTCGATGCGGGTCGGACCGGGGTCGTCGCCGCGGGCCCACACGTTGAGCGAGCGCAGCTCTTCGCGGGTGAAGCGGCTGCCTCGCAGGTCCTGGCCCTCGGCGACCACCCGGACCTCATAGGTGCCGGGCACCGTGGTCGGGATCGTCGCCAGGTAGGCGTCCCCGTCGCGCGCCAGCGGCACGGTCGTGGTCGGCCCGGTCGGCGGGCGCACGTGCGCGGTGATGCCGGCGCTGGCCACCAGCGGGATTCCGGAATCGGTCAGGGTGGCCCGCAGCGTCCCCGGTGCGCCCGGTCGCCGCGACGCCTGCGAGAGCTGGACGTCCAGGTGCAGCGCCGTGCGCGACTGGACCGTGAGCGTGAAGGGCACGCCGTGCACCTCGAGCGCGGTGAGCGCCTGCTTGAGCAACGCCTCGGCCCGGGCGTCGTCACGACTGGCGAGCCGCTCGCGCAGTCGCGCGGTCCAGGAGCGCAGCCGACGGCGATCAACGGTGAGCACGGCCGTCCATCGTCCTGCCGCGGCGCCGGGCGCCGCCACCGACGGGGTGAGGCGCAGGAATCGGTATGTGTCGGCGACGAACTCCGCCACGCCGGCCGCTCCCGCTGCCAGTTCCGTCCCGTCCGGGGCGACGAGGCGGGTGGTGAGCGCCGCGGCCGCGTCGGACAGCACGATCACATCCGTGCGGATGTCGGCGCCGGTGAGGTCGAACGGGACTTCGACTCGGCCGCCGAGCGGTACGAAGCCGTCGGGATCGACGACGATGGCGGCGTTGGTTGCCCCGGCGAGGACCTGCGCGAAGTATTTCTGCAGGCGCACCTGATCGTCCGGGCCCGGGTTGCCGGTCAGCAGCAAGTAGCCGCCCGTGGCGTCGGCGATGTCGGACAGCGCGGCGGGGTTGAGCTGGTCGGGCGTCCCCAGGCCGATCGCGAACACCCGGCTGTTCACCGACGACGCGGCGGCGGCGACGGTCTTGTCCGCGGTCTCGTGCCCATCGGTGAACACGATCGTGGCCGTGTGCTCGTAGTCGCCCGCGACCGCTGCCAAGTGGGCGGCGGCGGCCTCGAGGCCATCGCCGATCGCGGTCAGGCCAGCGGGATTGGTGGCCGTGGCGCTGATCGCCGAGCCGGCGGCGGTTCGGCCCATCCCGCCGATCAGCGGTCCGGCGTCCTGGACCCCCGGCGGCACCGGCGTGGCATCGGTGTCGAAGCGGACCACGCCGACGCCGTCGTTGTCGTCCAGCAGCCCCACGAACAGCGGCGCCGAGTCGTGGAGCACGCCCATCCGGGTCTTGCCGGGCACCCCGGACGCGGAAGCCATGCTGCCGGAGGTGTCCAGCACCAGGGAGGTGCCGACCGTGGGATTGGCCACGACCGTGGCGGTGATGGGGACGCTGAAGCTGTCGCCGGTCTCCGCGATGGTCACGGTGAGCGTGCCGGTGTCGGAGGATCCCGCGGCCCCGGGCGAGTACAACACCCAGACGAACAGGTCGGTCTGCGCGAAGGCGTCGGAGTGCGGCGAGATGACGGTGGGGGACAGCAGCGTGAACGGCGCAGTCACGCTGGCCGTGGCGGTGACGGTCCGGCATCCGGTGACGCGCAGGCGCAGGGCGCGGGCGGTGGGCAGGTGCTCGACCACGCCCACGAAGCCGATCGGGGCGGGAGCCACCGGGGCGACCTGCTCGACGGTGACCGGCAGGGTGTCGTAGCAGGGCGGGGCCACCACGGACGGGTGACGGCTGTTCTTGACCTCGATCTGGGGCGAGGCGCCGACCCACGGCTCGATGGGGGCGCCGAACTGCACGGTGCCGTCCCACGGCTGCATCGTCTGCAGGATGCCGGTCGAATCGTTGGTGCCCGACTGGTCGCCGTACACCTGGTCCGGGTCCAGGCGCCATGGCTGCCCCGCCTGCGCCTGCCACATGGCGAAGAGCCGGTCCACGTTGCTGTGCAGCAGGAAGACGAACGGGTCCTCGAAGGCGCCGTGCTGTCCGCCGATGTCGCCGCCGATGTAGCCGTGGACCGTGTCGTGGGCGCCCTCGAGCGTCTGGCGGAACTGCTGCCACTGCTGCGCCTGCGGCAGCGCGTCCGCCGAGGAGATGACCGTCGCGTCGGACGGGACCCCGGGCGCGCCGGGACCCTTGGACCGGGTGACGCTCTGCGGGGGGTCGGCCGGGTCTCCGGTGTCCTCGCGGCTGCCGGCGTGCACCCCGCCGTTATGGACGCTGGCGAGCGCGCCATCGATCATCCCGGTCATCGTGCCCAACCAGGCGGACAGGTCGACGGTGCCGCCCTGCCCGTCCGAGGCGGCCGTGGGGTCCTCGGTCCAGTCCCAGTAGTGCAGGGCGACGTCGGGGTTCGCCTGCTGCAGCAGCGCCTCGTAGCGGTTGACGAGCTCGCGGTGCCACGGCAGGAATGAGTTGCCGCCGTGGTTGTGGGTGCTCTGGTGAATCTGGTCCTGCTTGTCCCAGTAGGACACGCCGTCGGAGTAGCTGAGCAGGTCGGCCTGCTGCACCGCGGCGATGTAGGCATCGCGCTCAGCGTCGGACAGATGGGCGAAGTTGCGCCGCATTGGGGTGGACATGAGGGGCTCCTCTCGGCTGATACCAGTGCAGAGGCGCCCAAGCCGACCGGTGATACACGATCCCTCCGGGCGCGGACACCACGAGCCAGGCGCGGCAGCCCTAGAAGCCGGCGCCGTACGCCTGGAACGGCGCGACGATGCCGGTCTCCTGCGTGGCCCGGGCGAGCGCATCGGAGGGCACCAGCCCCCCGGCGAGGCCCGCGTGCGTCGCTGCGAGGAGGTCGCAGGCGACGTCGTCGGCGACGACGGCGGGGGACGCCACGACGCACCGGGTGCCGGCGTGCAGCCAGGCTCGCGTCATCCCGATCGCCTCCTCCCCCCAGCGCACCGACGAGCGACCCAGCTCGCACGCGGACAGCACGACGGTCTGCGGCACCGGCGCGATGAGGTCGATGTCGTAGCCGAACAGCGCTCCGTCGGCGAGTTCGAGACCGGAGAAGAGGGGGTTGTCGGCGGCGTGGCGACCGTGCGCCGCGACGTGCAGCGTCGCGACCCGGGACGCCAGCCGTTCGGTCGCTTCGACGGTCGCGTCCGCCGGGCCGAGCACCGTCGCGGTCTGCCACGCGGCCGCGGCGCGCGAAACCTCCTCCATCCCGCGCGACACCCGTGGTCCGGCCACGAAGCCGACCCGCGGCGCCGCGGTACCGCCGGCCCGGTCCGCGGCCCATTGGCTCGCCGACGCCGCGATCGTGAGGGGCCGTCCGCGCATCGCGGGCAGCATCCCCCACGGAATGCCGCCGAGGATGCCCGGGACGGTGATCGCGGCGCGTCGCTCGCCCAGGATCTCGCGCAAGGGCTCGACGAGGATGCCCGACAGTACCGCCAGCCGCTCCTCCAGGGACTCCGCCACGGTGCGCGCAAGCGGCCCGGACCGCACGGAGGCGCTGACGTCGAGGTCGGCGCGCAGCCCGGACAGCGCGGACGCGATCGGCGCCCACGGCCCGACATCGACCAGTCGGGCCGTGTCGCACCTCGCAGCGATCGCCGTGACCCCCGCCCCGTCGTAGACGTAGCACACCACCGCGGTGTCGGCCGCGAGGCTGGAACGCAGCTGGTCCAGCGTCAGCCGGTCGCGGGAGCCGTGGGCGCTGCTGGCGGACCAGTGCCGGCGCCGGACCCGCTCGCTCAGCTCCGCGGCGCGGGGGGAGGACAGCCAGTCGTCCGCCCCCGATGCCAGCCGCAGCATCCGCAGCTCCGCGAGGTCGGCCGCGAGCGCATCGTCGTGCGGGGGCCGTACCGGGATCGCCTGCTGGCTGAGGTGGCGGGCACGCTCCGACCACTCGAACACCACGTCGGGCCGCCGCGATCGCACCGCGGATCGCAGCCCCGCGAAGATGAGCCCGCCGCCGTGCATGACCAGCGACGTCGCCAGGTCGAGGCTGCCGAACGAGCGCTGCCAGTCCGCCAGCTCATCGAGTCCGCGGGCGGCGTGCCGCCGCGCCCGGGACGGTGCGCCGCGTGCTTCGGCGCGCGCCGAGCGCACCTCGTGGGCGAGCAGCCGCTCCGGCAGCGGGGCGCTGCGCGGGGTACGGATCGGCGACACCGGTGCATCCGGTTGGTGCGCCAGCCGAAGGGCCCTGGTCAGTCGCAGGGTCGCCGCCTCGGAGCGCAGCCCCTGCGCGTGCAGCCCGGCCGCCACCCTCTCCGACTCGCTCAGCGTCCGCGGCGCCACCCCGGGCAGCCCGGCGGCGTCCTCGCCCTCCGGCAGGAGCAGTCCCCGCAGCCGCACGCCCTCAGCGCGCAGCGCCCACCACTGGCTATCGACCGCGCGGAAAGTCCGGGCGGCGGCGGTGGCCATCTCGGCTGCCCGCGCCGGCGAGTGCGTGAGCAGCGAGCGCGCCAGGTGGAACTGCGCCTCGCCCTTGGCCTGCCGCATCCGGTTGGCGGCGAAGACGGCGATGACGCGCTCCAGGCTCTGCTCGGCCTCGCGGGGGAGTCCGGCATCGCGCAGCACCTCGGCACGGTCGAGGTCGCAGATCGCGGCGTTCACCGCCGACGCGCTCGCCAGCGCACCGCGCGCTCGGCCCATCGTGTCGAGCGCGGCGACGAGGTCGCCCTCGAGCAGTGCGATGTAGCCGGCGTTGTGCATCGTCATCGCCCGCTCGACCTCGCCGCCGACCGCCTCGTAGTCCGCAGCGGCCGCTTCCACATCGGCGCGGGCCTGGGCGAGGTGCCCCGCCTGGCTGTGCGCGACGCTGCGGTTGACGAGCATGGGGGCGCGGTACTCCGGGTCGCCCCCGATCCCGGAGATCCCGCGGTCGAGCAGTGCGACGGCGTCGTCGAGCGCCCCTTTCTCCAGGGCGAGCAGGCCCAGCTGCCCGTACAGGATCGCCGCCGTCGCCTCGGACACGCCCGGCAGCGCCAGCGCTTCCCGGCACAACTGCTCAGCGGCTTCGGGGTCGCCCTGGCGGATCGTGAGCGCGGCGAGGGAGCCGGCGATCCGGGCCCGCAGATCCGCGTCGCATGTTCGCTCCGCGGCGAGCAGGAGCACCCGCCGCGCGGCCGCGTTCTGCCCGGCGTTCAGGTGTGCCCGGCCACGGCGGTGCAGCTCGGCGGCGGATAGCCTCACAGCCTCAGGATGGCGGTTGCCTCACCGCCGCCGCGAGCGGTCGCGCGCGGTCAGCTCGGCCACGACGGTCTGCTTCGCCGCATCGGGGTCCTTGCCTGAGACCATCTGCGCCGCGATGCGGCCCGCGACGACGGGAGCCGCGAACGAGGTGCCGCTCCACACCCCGAAGCCGCCGCGGAAGTCGTCGACGTCGAGCGTCTCGCGGCGGCGTCCGTCGTGGTCGTCGCGGGTGCCCGCTTGCAGGCCGCCCTCGAAGGTGTTCGGCAGGGTCGACACGATCGAGGTCCCCGGCGCGAACACCTCGACCCAGTCCCCGACGTTGGAGAACAGCGCGGTGGAGTGGTCGGAGGGGTTGAGTGCGCCGACCGACACGTGCCGGCCGGGGAGATTCGCGGACAGGGCTGCCGGGTAGGTGGGCCGCGAGGTGGCTTCGTTCCCGGCGGAGCACACGACGACGCAGTCGCGCTTGCGGATCGCGTCGAGGAGCCTGCCGAGCTCCGAGACGGTGGCGGGGTCGTCGGGCGTCTCGTGGAAGTAGCTGAACGACAGGTTGAGCACCGCGACCCGGGAACCGCCCCGCTCCGCCTCCAGCGCTGCGTCGTCGATGAAGTCCACCAGTCGCCCCAGCGCGCCGATGAGGTCGTGCTCCAGGATCACGCCGTCCCCGTCGGCGATCCGGACCGGCAGGATCAGCGCGTCCGGGCATTCCTGGCGGATGATCCCGGCGATGAAGGTGCCATGGCCGGCCGCATCGTCGAAGATGCCGTCGAGCGGCTGCGATGCCGACGGTTCCCGCTCCGGGTCGGGCGGCGAGCCCGGCTCCAGGCCGATCGGCTCCCCCGAGCGCAGCCGCGGCTCGACCACCACGCCGTCCAGCCACGGATGCCGGCCGATCCCGGTGTCGAACACCACGACGATCGGCGGCGTCGAATCGGGGTGGCGACGGCTCGGCTCGGCTCCGAGGTAGGTCACGGGCTGCAGGCCCCCGAACCCGACCGCGGCGTAGCTGTCGATCCCGACCGTCCCGGCGTTGGCCTTGAAGGGATTGGCCTTGAACGGGTTCGCTTTGAAGGGGTTGGCCTTGAACGGGTTGAGGCCGAGGGAGTCGGTGGTCAGCACGTGGTTGAGGCTGAGGCCCGCCGTGCCCCAGTCCTGGCGCCGCGCCTGCCGCAATAGCGCCCACGCGTCAGGGGTCGCCGCGACGCGATCGGCGCCGGCCGACACGCGCAGCCGCAGCCGCACGGATCTGCTCGCCCCCCGCGTCCGGGGCACCGCCTGACCGGTGCGCGGATCGGTGCGCGGGTCCTCCAGCGGCCCTTCGCGGTCGCCGGGCTCGATGGTCCAGCCGGCGGTCTCGGCGAGCGCTCGCAGGCCGTCGAGCGCGCGGGGGTCGGCGGCACCGGTGTCCAGGAGCAGGTCGTCGGTGACGTACACGGTCGGGAAGACCGTGCCCGCAGGCTCACCCGCCGGGTCGAGGACCGAGTACCGCGGTACCTTCCGCCAGTCGTTGGGGTTGCGCGCCGATGCGCTGTCCGGATCGTTCACGGCTGCTCCTCACTCACACCTCGAACTGTGGCGTCTGAAACTCGTGCAGTTCCCCGCCCCCGGCGCGCACGACCATGCGCAGCCGCGAGACCCCGCGGGGGATCGGGTCGAACGCGAAGCGCCCGCGATCGCCGGGTTCGGCCGCCCAGTCGCGCTCGCCCTGGACCAGGCGCAGCGCCAGGGCCTCGGCATCGGTCCATCCGTCGATCCGCCGCGACCCGTCGTCCCGCGCGGCCACGTGCAGCAGGACGCTGGTGCGACCGTCGCTGAACTGCAGCGTCGCGGTGTCGGCGTCGCTGCGCACTGCGTCGGCCATCGATGCCTCGACGAGGGTCAACAGGGCGTACTCGCGGGAGAGGTCCGCCACGGCGACCGCTGCGACCATCCGATCGGCGAGGTCGTCCGGCTCGGGGTCGACCTCCTGCCACATGTCGGCCAGGCGTTTCAAGAGCGCGGCGTCGGCCACGCGGTCATCATCGTCCATCGTGGTCATCTCCTCCCCATGAGTCGGCCCCGAGTCGGGCGCGGAGCTTGGTCAGGCACCGCTTGCGCGTCGGCCCGATCGACCCCACCGGCATCGCGAGGTCTCGGGAGATGCGCGCGTAGTCGGGCCGATCCTCGAAGGCGACGATCCGCAGCAGGCGTCGGCAGCGCTGGTCGAGTCGTGCGACGGCCTGCCACAGGCGCCGGGCGTCATCGTCGGCAACCGCCGTCTGCTCGGCGGACTCCTGCGTCGGCAGGCTGGCCGCGAGGGTGTCGGTCTCGGTGGCGTCGGCGCGGCGGTGCTGCTTGCCGACCCGCCACGCCTCGCGTCGCGCGCACATCGTGAGCCAGCCGGAGATCGCGTTCGGCTCCTCGATCGACTCGTGCCGGCGGACCAGGGTGAGCCACGTCGTCTGCACGACGTCCTGCGCGAGTGCGGCGTCGAGGCCGTAGGCGCGCACGACGTGCCACAGCGTCGGCGTCATGAGCCGCACCAGGTCGTCCATCGCCCGGCTGTCGCCCTCGCGCCACCGCAGGAAGAGCGTGGCGGCGCGCTCCCACCGGGCGGGTTCCGCGGGCTCCACCGCTGCGTCGCCCGCTGGCTGCGTCATAGCGCTCATTGTGTCCACGCCGGGGAGAGGCCGGAAGGGCAATCGCTGATACCTCCCCACCGCGCCGGTTCCACCGCCCACGAATCCCGGTTCGCACGTATCACGTCAGGCGCTGAGCCCTCTCTGCTGATGCGGGGGCCGACGAAGAAGGAGTCATCATGAGCAAGCGACGCACCATCCCGGTGGCCCGCAGCGTGTGGCGGGGCGAAGAGATCGCCCACCGCGCCGACCGGATCATCGTCAAGCTCGCCGTCAGTACCCGCCGACCGGATACCGCCCGGGCCCGCAGCCTGGCCGACGAGGTCGCCGAGCAGATCCCGGAGGGGAAGATCCAGCGGGTGTCCGCCGGGATGTCCACGGTGCACCTGGCCGTCCCCGAGGGCACCGACATCGCGGCTCTGGCGACGCGCATCGCGGCCCTGCCGCAGGTCGAGTACGCGGTCCCCGACCGGATCACCAAGGTCACCGCGACCCCCTCGGACACCCGGTACGCCGAGCAATGGGGCTACCCCAAGATTCACGCCGACACCGCCTGGGATACCGAGACCGGCGACTCCGGGGTGCTCATCGCCGTGCTCGACACCGGGATCTCGCACGCCAGCGGCGCCCTGACCCACCCGGACCTCGACGACGCCGGGCGCTACATCCTCGGCACCGACTTCATCGGTGACGACGCGGTACCCGACGACGGCCACGGCCACGGCACGCACGTGGCCGGCACGTGCGCTGCGGAATCGAACAACGCCCAGGGCGTCGCGGGGATGAACTGGGTCTCGCAGGTGTACGTGTGCAAGGTGTTCGACGACTTCGGCTTCGGCTCGGAGTCGGACTTCCAGGCCGCCGCCGAGGAGGCCGTCGACTACGCCGTCGCGCACAACCAGCGGCTCGTGCTCAACCTGAGCGCCCGGTGGCCCAGCGACAGCCAGCCCCTGCAGGACGCCTGCGACTACATCCACAGCAATGGGATGATCCTGTGCGCCGCAACCGGCAACGACTACGCCTCCAGCATCCCCAGCCCCGCGCTGCACTCGGCCGGCTTCGGCGGGGTCATCGCGGTGGGGGCCACCGACGACACCGACGCGGTGGCCGGCTTCTCCAACACCGGGCCGCAGGTCAGCGTCGTCGCGCCGGGCGTCGGCATCCTGTCGACCTTCCCCACCTACGACGTCAACGGCGACACCGCGCACGACTACGTGTCGTGGGACGGCACCTCGATGGCCACGCCGCATGTGACCGGCCTGGCGTCGCTGGTGTGGAGCCATGTGCCGCAGCTGACCAACGAGCAGGTGCGCGACGTCGTCCAGCACACCGCCGACGAGCTCGGCCCCGGCGACTTCGACAACGACTGGGGGCACGGGCGGGTCAACGCGGCCGTGGCGCTGGCCAAGGCCGGCTGGCAGATCACCCCGGTGCAGCTGAACCTCAACTTCGTGGACATCCCCGAGGGGGAGACCCAGCTGCGGGCGATCCGGTTGGACGTCAACAGCTTCCACGCCACGACGTTCGACATGTCGACGCTGCCGACCGCGCCGTTCCAGATGCACAACTACACCGGGCCGGTGACGCTGCCGAAGACGTCCGACTACGACACCCCGCGGGAGGTCTACCTGTGGGTGAAGTACACCGGGACCACCGCGGGATCGACGGACTCGGGCTCGGCGCAAGTGCGCTGCGTGACGACCGGGCAGGTCTGGAACGTCACGATCACGGCGAACACGATCGCCCGTCCCACCGCGGCGATGCTGCTGGCACTGGACCAGTCCGGCAGCATGCTCAGCGCCTCGGGCGTGGGGACCATGACCCGCGAGCAGGTGCTGGAGTACTCGGCCGGCATCTTCATGGGCTACGTCCGCGAGGGCAACGGGGTCGGCATCGTCACCTTCGACGACGACGCCCACCAGCTGCTCAACCCGGTGGCCGGCCCGTTCGGTGCCGCGGACGACCCCTTCGACCCCGCGCGCGCGTCGGCGATGTCGGCGCTGGGGACCTACGCCGCCAACCCTGCCGGGATGACCGCCATCGGGGACGGGATCGAACTGGCGCACACCAACCTCGCGGCGGTGTCCGGCTACGACAAGTCGGCGATCATCGTGTTCACCGACGGCCACGAGACGGCGCCGAAGTACATCGCCGACGTCGCGGGGCTGATCGACGCACAGGTCTTCGCCGTCGGGCTCGGCACCGCGCAGCAGCTCGACCCGGACGCCCTCAACGACATCTGCAACGGCAGCGGCGGCTACATGCTGCTCACCGATGCCCTCGACAACGATGACACCTTCAAGCTGGCGAAGTACTTCCTGCAGATCCAGGCGGGAGTCAACAACGAGGACATCGTCGTGGACCCGGACGGCTACGTCGCTCCGGGGAGCAAAGTGGTGGTGCCGTTCCGGTTGAACGAGGCGGACATCTCCGTGGACGCGATCGTGCTCATGCCGTTCCAGGGAGTGCTGGAGGTCGCCGTCGTCACGCCCGCCGGCGACGTCATCGACGCCGGCAACGTCGCGGCCTTCCCGACGGTGGCCAAGGTCGACAACCCGAACATGACCTACTACCGGATGACCCTGCCCGTCAATGACGGTGCCTCCGTGCACGCCCAGGAGGGGGAGTGGCAGCTGGTGCTCACCGTCGACAAGCGGGTGCTCCGCAAGTACCTGTCGAGCCTGGACAACTCCCCGGAACTGATCGAGGAGGTCCGGGCGCACGGGGTGAAGTTCACCGCGCTGGTGCACTCGTTCTCCAACCTGCGCATGCGGGCGGACGTGACCCAGACGTCCTACGAGCCCGGCGCGACGCTGACGGTGAGTGCTGACCTGTTCGAGTACGGCCAGCCGTTCCCGCAGGCCGCGGGCTCGGCGAGCCTGCACGCGCGGCTCACCCGGCCCAACGGGTCGGAGACGACGGTGGCGATGTCGCCGACCGGGGTGGGGACCTATGCCGCCACGGTGCCGGCACCGAGCCCGGGGATCTACCGGTTCCTGGTCTCGGCGAGCGGGTCCACCTCGCGGCTCACGCCGTTCACCCGCGAGCAGGTCGTCACCGGAGCGGTCTGGGCCGGCGGGGACGAGCCGCCGCCGCGCTCCGACGACCCCGGCCACGGCAACGACCCCGGCCACGGCAACGACTCCGACAGCGACTGGTGCCGGCGGTTGCGGTGCCTGCTGCACGCGATGAGCCCGGAGCTGCGCGAGCGCCTGCAGGAGCAGGGCTGGCGGTTGGAGGAGCTGCTGAAGTGCAGCTGCCGCTAGCTCGCTGACGGGGGCGGCCAGGGGGTGAAGCGCCGACCGAGTGGTACTCCAGGCTCGGTCGGCGCTTCGGCGGGCGTGGCGTGGTGAGCCGCCGCTGCGAGCCGGGCGTTGCGGCTGGGGGCCAGCGATCGCCTCGCCGGGGCGGGGCGGGTTGGCGGACGCGCCGGGCGGGGGCTGGATCTGCGCCGTCGGCGGGGGTGCAGGCGCCGTGCGGGCGTGCGGGGGCCCGGTGCTTGGCCTGGGGCGCCTCAGGGACGGTGACTCCGCACTCACCCCCGTACGGGGGTGATTCGGGGTCTCTTATCGCCTGCTCTGCACGCGTTGCGGGGGTGTGCACCCGAGCGGGGGCTCAGGGCCCCGATCCGCCCGATTCACGCCCCGTATGAGGTGCACACCCCAGCACGAGTTGCACGCCCTGGGCGCGAGGAGCATTACCACGCGCGAGTTGCGCACCGCACACCGAACTCCGCGTGCGTACACCTGCGCGCACGACCGACTCGACCCGGGCCCCGGCCAGTTGCGCGACAGCACCACCCGCCAACGCAGAGCCCAACCACATGCTCGATTGCGACGAGCCCGATTGGTGATGGCTCGCGGGGACGTCTACTGGGCCGGACCGGTGACGCGGCGGGAGGCGATCGGCGCTCCGGCGGCCGGTGGTGGTGCGGACCCGCTGGGAGCCGACCCTACCGGCAGCCGTCCGGATCGGCAGGGTGGCAGGCGAGAGTCGGGCGCGGCCGGACGTTGGTGCGGGCCGTCCGAGGCCCGGGGGTGCGCACGTTCGCCACTGAGTTCGTTGCTTTCCACAGCCTCTGCGCGGCGCCTTGCGTCCGCCGCGGCTGAGTGCGAACATATGTTCGAGTCGAAGGGGGGCAGCATGAATCTCGTCACGATTGCCCCGCTGCCCGGGGAGTCGGTCCTCGAGGTGGCGGGGGTCGCGTGGTTCCGGGAGTGGTGGGACGGCAACCGGCCGGGCTGGGTTGAGGCGTCGTGGTGGGAGATGCCGTTGCGGGAGGACGTCAAGCGCTTGGTAGGGCTGTCTGCCGGCGCGGAACTGCTGGCGGCGCTGCAGGGGTTGGATCCCGGCCGTTGCCCCGCGCAGCACGCGGGTGAGGGCGTGCCCGAGGATCCGACGCCGGGCTCGGCGCCGGGCTTCCCGTGCGGCTGCCAACTGGTCCTTGTGGCGGCCTGGCGTGCGGTGAACAACTGGACGGCAGTCCGTTCCGCCGAGGCCCTCACCGCGGCGGTCGGGCACGAGCCGGTGGAGATCCGAGGCGACGGTTCGCGGCCAGGCATCGTGGACCCGGCTCGCGAGGAGGTCGCGGTGGCGATCCGACTGGTGCCGGCTTCCGCGGGTGCGGTGATGCGGAGGGCGCGGGCGCTCACGGCGTTCCCTGCGGCGGTAGCACTGGCCAGCGAGGCGGTGCTTCCGCTGCCGACGGTGGAGAAGGTCTGCGAGTCGGCTGCCCGGTTGTCCGCGGAGGACGCCGAGCGGGTGATCGCTGAATGGTGCCGAAGGGTCCGCGCGAGGGCGCGTGGCCGCAACCCGATGAACAGCGTCAGCGCGATGCGCTGCGCGAGTCGCCTGATCCTGGCCGCTCCCAGCTACCAGGAGCTGCGAGACCGTGCGCGGAAGGGTCGCCGGGTCGAGGTCTGGAGCAACGGCGACGGCACGGCGACGCTGTCGGCGATCTTGCCGGAGGAATGTGCCCACCGCGTGCATCGCAGGCTCAGTGCAATCGCGCGCGGCCTCGATGACCCTGATGACGGCCGGCCGATGGACGCCAAACGTGCCGACGTCCTCGTCGATCTGCTGCTCGGGACGATGACGTCGCAGGCGTCCGGGGTCGAGGTCGGGGTCATGATTTCGGTGGAGTCGCTGCTCGGACTGGCCGACGATCCGGCAGAAGTGCCCGGAGTCGGCCCGATCCCGGCGGACGTCGCCCGCGCACTAGCGGCGGATGCGCGGTGGCGGGCGTGGCTGACCCGTGCCGACGGGACCGTCGTGGCAACGTCGTCGGCGACGTACCGCCCCACCGCGGAACTTGCCAGGCTGGTGCGCGCCGGACATGCGGAG
The DNA here is from genome assembly GCA_963706835.1 of uncultured Actinomycetota bacterium. Taxonomy (GTDB): domain Bacteria; phylum Actinomycetota; class Actinomycetes; order S36-B12; genus CAVXYG01. The sequence goes on along the minus strand of CAVPOB010000015.1, from coordinate 253,627 downwards.
TGCCGGATGGTCGGGTGCCGGAAACCGGCAGTGGACTGCGACCTGGACCACGCGACACCGTGGCCGCGGGGCCAGACGACCCTGTCGAACCTCGGTCCGCTCTGCCGCCGGCATCACGTGATGAAGACGCACTACGGCTGGGACCTGGACGGGGAGGGTGAGGTCTGGCGGACGCCCGCCGGTGCGGAGGTCGTGGCGGCTGCCTGAGCGATGGTCCGGACTCGATCCTTGGCGCTGGGACCGGTTGTCGTGCATTCGCGGCACGACGAAATGGTGGCCGTCGGTGCTGCCCCGCAGCCCGCTTCAGATGGGCCCGAACGCCCCGCCCAGCCCGAGCAGGAACAGCCCCAGCCCCAGCACGAAGGCGATCGCATGCGGCAGTGCCACATGCGGGTAGAACAGGATGCGCGCGCCGCGGACGGGCGCATCGTTGATGTCCTTCCACGGCTGCGGCACCCGCGGGTCGCCCTTGGACGCGCCGCCTCGGATTCGGGGCCACGCCGTGAACCAGCTCCAGTCGATCAACGGCGACGACGCCGGCCCGCGCGGTGTTTCCCGGCGGTAGAGGTCGTAGGCGATGACCTCGATGTCGCCCATCCGCGGGTAGTACCGGATCTGGTGCAGCTTGACCGAGGCCTCGATGAGCCAGAAGGAGAGCGCGCCGGCGCCCGCGATCAGGAACAGGCCGTAGTGGTCCTGCTGGAAGCCCAGCGCCAGCGTCACCAGCGCGAAGGTCACCCCCCAGCTCTTGATGGTGAGCAGCCGCTGGTCGAACGCGGCGACGATGTCGGCGATGCGGTAGTACTCCGTGATCAAGTCGTCGTGCAGGGGGGAGGCGGAGTTGCGCGCGGTGGGGTCGTCGGCCACGGGCGCGCCTCCTTCCGTACGAGCAGGAAGGCCGGCCCCCGCGGAGGCGGTGCGGCCCCGACCTGGGGCACAGGCTACGCCGCGGGGCGCTGGTGTGGGGGCTGGAGTCGATCTGGAACGCAATCGGTGAACGTCCGGGGGACTGCCATCTCACGGCGGCTGGGTCGCTTCGCCCAACCGCGGACCTGTGCGGCTGTCGGTCCGCAGCGGATGGTCGCACCGGCGTGCGCCTACAACAACCCCCGCAACGCCTTCAGATCCGCCTCCCACTCGTCCACTGCCTGCTTCACGGCCTCCAACCGCTCGCCCGACCGCTCTTCCTCCTGCGCCAGCACCTCGCGCAGCGACTCCACGTTCCCGGCCAGCAAGCGGTCTTGCGACAACCGCGCCACCTCACGGCTGTCCAGCAGCTCCCGGGTCCCCTTCCGTTCCGACGCCGCCTGCTCCTCAGCGGCTTCGGCGGCCGCCACCAGCGCCGTCAGGCCCGCGCGCGCCTCGTCGATGAGCGCATCGGCGGTGTCGCCGGCCGGGTCATCCGCGGCGTTGCGGCGCAGCCGGCCGACCTCCGGCGGGACCACGACCACGGCACCGGGCCGCAGCCGTTCGAAGTCCAACGTGGGGTTGGCCACCCGCAGCGCCTCGGCTGCAGTGCGTCGCAGCGCGGCACTGGCTCGGGTGGGCAGCAGGCGGGCAGCCACCGCTGCCACGTCGGGCTGGTTCTCGACGATGAAGAAGTTCGGCATGACGGCCTCCCCTAGAACCCGGTCGGATTGAACTGATCCCACGGCGCCGGCAGCGGCCCGCCGGCCACATCGATCCCGTCGGTGACCAGGTTGCCCAGCACGGCAAGGCGCTTGGGGTCGACGTCGAGCCGGGCGGTCGGCTCGCCGCCCCGCAGCCGGTTGGCGTTGACCGACGCCGCCTCGGCGATGATGTGCAGCGCCGGGGCCCCGCCCTGCCGGGCATGCAGGTGGTTGGCGGAGGCCACCACCTCCCCGGCCACCCCGATCAGTGCCGCAGCCATCTCGCCACTGCCCGAGACGATGTTGGCGTCCGCCGTCACCGCCGCCGAGGACCGCACCTCCGCAGCCAGTGCGAACGCCGTCTCCCGCCCCACGACGAACATGCCCGCCCCGGTCGCCACCGCGTAGTCGTCCACTCCGACGATCTGCGGCTCGCGCTGGTCGGTCTCGGTGCCGATGAGCAGGCCCCGAAATGCGCTGGGGCCGTCCTGGTCGACCTCGACCGGTTGCCGGCGCACCGCGTTGCCCGAAACCTGCGTGCGCAGCAGGCGTCCCTGCACCCCGATGCCGAGATCCCGGCCGCCGGACTCCGGGAACCCGATCCGATCCACGGAGTTCCCGGCCACCCGGGACTCCACGCAGGCCAGCACCTGGATGCCGGTCGCCGAGCCGAGGGCCTCCCGGGCCGACCCGACGCCGTGCACGGTGTTGGACTCCACCGACGCCCGCAGCGCCCCGACGACCTGGATGCCCACGGTGCGCTGCGTGGCATCGGCGGACCGGGAGGCGATGTCGCGCACGGTGTTGTCCGCGATCGCCACCGACTCCGCCGCCGCCCGGCGCGTCATGACGATGCCGTCCAGTGCCCGTTCGACGAGGTTGCGGCCGGCCTCCACCGAGGTCGCCGGTGCCAGGACCGCGATGCCGCGGCCGCCCACGTCCTGCACCTGGTTGCCGGTGATCGTCGTCGGTCCGCGCAGCAGGCCCAGGGACGCCGCGGACGCCACGATGCCGTCGCCGCGGGCTTCCAGGCTGGCCGCGGTGCCGGTGACCTCGTTCCCGCTGACCGTGCAGCCACTGGACGAGACCTCGATCCCGGTGCCGTCCACCAGCAGCACGTTGTCCGCCACGGTGCAGCCGTGGCCGGGCGGGATCGCGCCGAGCAGCCGGATCCCGGCCTCGCTGGCCCGCAGCACCGTGTTGCCGCCGACCCGGTTGCCGAGCAGGTGCGCCACCCGGCCGGAGAGGTCGACCCCGCGGGCCCCGCACAGCAGCAGGTTGCCGCTGACCTCCAGCCCGGAGGTGAGCAGCGACTGCTTGCCGCCGCCGTGGATGCCGATGCCGGCGACGACGACGCAGTCGCGGATCGCCGGGAACAAGCACGCGCCGGACAGTTCCACGGCAGCCGCCGGGCGGTCCGGGCTGCTGACGCTGAGGACCGTCACCGCCACCACGCTGGCCCGGGCGGTGCCGTCGAGCAGCACGCCGGGCCGCAGGCCGCCGGAGACCACGGTCAGCTGCTCGACCGTGACGAAGGCGCTGCGCCGCACCACGATGCCCTCGGCTTTGGCAAACAGCACCGTGCGCAATCCTTGGCCGCGGATGCGCACCGAGGACGCGCCCTCCACCAGGACGCCGCTCTCGTCGAGGTGATAGGCGCCGACAGCCAGGCAGACGGTGCCGCCGCCGGCCTCGATCACCTGCGCCACCGCCTGCTGGATGGTCAGGGCGCCGCTGGCGTGGGAGGCCGGGGTCACGCAGACGGTGCAGTCGCTGCAGCCGGACCCCTCGCCGCAGTCGCACTCGACCGGCCACAGCGTGCGGCAGCTGGTCTCGCTGTCGGGGAAGGTCACCACGGCCAGCCGGGCGTAGTGGCGATGGATGCCGCGCGGCGGCGCCTTCGTCAGGGTCTCCACCGAGGCGTCGGCGGCCCGGGCCGCGAACACCCAGTGGTCGCCGGGCCGGAAGTCGGCGCCGGCGGAGGAGAACCCGACCACGACCCCGTGCTCGAGGACCACCGTCGTGCTCGCGCTGGCCGGGACCGTGATGACGCCGGTCGCGGTCGTGGCGTCGAGGTTGTCGAGGTCGGCACCGGCCCCGGACTTCACCTGGCCGCGCTGGTCCCAGCGGCGCACCCGCAGGTGCCGGGCGGCGGCCTGCGCGGGAGTCAGCACCAGATCCGCCGGCAGGGCGGTGGGGAAGGAGATCGTGCCGTCCTGCTCGTGCACCTCGATCTTGCGCATCTCGCCCGGGGTCCCCGCGAGTTCGCGGTGGTCATCGAGGATCTCCACCCAGTCGTCGTCGTGGAAGCCGAGCACCGCGTCCTTGCCCAGCGACGCCGGTCGCAGCGCGGTCGCGCCGGGCAGCACCTCCAGCACCGGCGTCACGACCGAGGCGTTGTCGCGGGACCACTTGAACGTGGCGGTGCCGGGCGCGCCGCCGGCGTGGACCTCGACGCGGTAGGTCTGGTTCTCCAGGCCGCGATACCCGCCGACCGGCGGCAGTTCGCACGGGTCGGCGGTAGCGGCGACCGGGATCGTGCCCACGGTGAGTCGGGCGCCGGACGGTGCGATGACGGTCGGCCACCCGGTGATGTCGGCGTCGGGCGTGGTGCAGGTATCGCCAGCGTCCAGCGGATGCAGCCGGACCCGCCAGGCGATCTGGCTGCGCGCGGTGGTGTCCACGGCGATCGCGGGATCCACCAGGTCGGGGTCCTCGATATGGGTGACCTCGCGCTGCCAGACCTCCAGGTAGGCCAGGTGGCGCCCCGACGTGGGCAGCTTGTCCGGGGTCGGCCAGTACGGCTGCTGCTCGTAGGGCGTCTCGGCGCTGCCGTGCTCCTCGGCCAGGATCGGGTCGAACACCGGCGCCCCGGTGCCGTGGTTCTCCGCGAGCAGGCCATCGACGTACATGCGCCCGCGGCCGATGCTGAGCTTGCCGGCGGTGAGGGAGACCTGGAAGCCGTCGGGGGTGGTGCGCGGCACGACGGCGACACCGGCGATCCCGGTGCTCGGACCGGGGCTGTCCAGGTCGGCGATCGCGGCCCGGATCCGGCGGTCGACGATGTCGGTCAGGTCGTTGAAGTCGGCGTCGAGCAGCAGGCGGCCCTGCTGCAGCACCACTGCTGCGAAGTCGCGGTGGGCGTCGAAACGCACCCGGCTCAGATCTGCGCCCATCGGTCGCTCCTCACGTCGCGTACCAGAAGCCGGCCTGCAGGCCGAACCTCAGATACTCGTCGAGCCGCAGCAGCAGGTTGGCCTCCCGCTGCGGCGTGTACAGCAGGTGCGTGGCACCCATTTCGCTCTCATCGTCGGCACCGGTCCGGATCGCGTCCGGAGTGGCGATGGTCAGTTGCACGTAGGCGGGGTCGGCGAAGGCCAGCGCTGTGAAGCGCGGGGTGATCCCGGCGGCCTCGGGCTGGCAGCGGTACCGCCGCGGCACCCGGGAATCCGGCGGCACGAAGGAGTACCGCAGGCAGCCGACCTGGCGGCGGCGGGCGTGGATCGCTGCCAGCCGTGGATCGCCGGGTGGCAGGTCGGCCAGCAGGATGCTGTTCGAGGCGTCCAGCCGGGTGCAGTGGATGCCGCCGATGACCGTGCAGGCCGTCAGCGCGATGTTGCCGGCCGGGGTGGTGCCGTCGCCGATGACGGTGTCGGCGTCGGAGGTGACCGTGCGGGCGCCGACGGGCCGGCCGCAGATCGCGACCGCCTCGGCGTCGCCGGCCTCGACGGCGCTGTCGGTGAGCTGCACGCTGGCGCCTTCCACCGCGACCACCGGGCCGAGGATGCAGCGTTCGATGATGACCTTCGCGAACGGGTCCAGCACCAGCAGACTGGCGCGGTCGGCATGCACCGGCTGGTCGTCGGCGGTGCGGTCCAGGCCCGGCACCAGGGTGCAGTTGCGCAGGATCAGCGTTCGGGGCTCGGTGTCGGCGACCTCCTCGATGACCAGCGGCGCCCCGGCGATGCGCAGGCCGTCCAGCACGACCGTCGTCCCCGGATCCAGGGCCAGCGGCAAGGGCGCGCTCAGGTGCAGGGTCGGCTGGGCCTGTTGGCCGGCCTCGACGGTCACGTCGGCGGTCGCGGTCAGGGTCAGCGCCCCGGCATAGGAGTCGCTATCGATGATGCGCACGGTGCCGCCGGCCTGCACCGCGTCCAGCAGCGGCTGCAGCGCCTCGCCGTCGGAGGCGTCCACGACGGGGGAGGGCGGCACGGCGGGCGCGCGGGTCGAGGCGCCGGCGCCGATGGGCACCGCTTGGCCGTACGCCCAGGTCGCCAGGATGCGCTCCCCGGCCGGCAGCGCGGTGCCGAGGAACACCCGGCCCAGCACCGGGTCGATGGCGACCTCCCCCGCGGGCGGTTGGTGCGCCCAGGTGCTGGCCGAGGTGTCGGACAGGTCGCAGATGCGGATGTCCTCGATCCCGATGGCCACCGGATCGGCCGTGCCGGTCTGCCGCTCCAGCAGCAGCGTGGCGCGCGGGCCGTAGTAGGCGCCGAGGTGGTCGGCCAGGTAGCGGCGGCCCAGCGGCAGCGGCACGTCCAGCGGCCCGGCGAGGCTGGTGATGTCGGTCTGGGTGCGGGGCAGGCCGAACAGCGGGGCGTCCACCCCGATCGGGTGGAACCGGAACCGCTGGCCGTCGGCGTGCTCGGCCAGCGGCGAGCGGCGCACCGGCACCGCGGCGGTCCGCCACAGGAACAGCCCCACGTTGCCGATGTTGTGCCGGCCGGCGCCGTGCGGCTGCGCCGCCGCGATGCGGCGCACGTCCGCGGTGTGGGCGAGATCGTCGAGCGCGGCGTTCTGCTGCGTGATCCACCCCAATGCCTCGTGGCTGCGCATATCGACGGTCGCGCGCGCGTGCGGCCGGGGGTGATTGAGGTACTGCGTCGTGACGAGGCGCTCGAAGAACTCCACCGCCCGGGCCGGCCAGCCGGTGACGTCGCCGGCCATCTGCTCCAGCATCGCCGCGGTCCCCTTGCGGCGACGGTAGGCGATGGTGTTGGCGACCTCGGCGCGCGGCGAGGCGACCTCCGGCACCACGCCGTGCAGCTCCCGGTAGCCGATGAGGTCGCCGATGTAGGGGGCCACCCAGCGGGCGCAGGTCTCGATGAACTGATCGTCGTAGAACTGGTCGAGGTCCTCGGCCAGCACGTCCACCTGATCGGCGATGACCCCCATCAGCTCGGCGAGCACGCCGCCGGTCTGCGCGTCGCGGATGCGGTGCACGGCGGGCAGCAGGTCGAACAGGCGCTGGGCCGTCGGGGTCATCGGCGTGGTCATGGCATCACCTGCACCCAGTCGAAGCCGGACAGTGCCAGCAGTTGGGCGGCCAGCGCGGTCCCGCCGACGGCGCGGGCCGGTTCGGCGAGGAGCCGCTGCTGCAGCGACGGGCTGCCGCCGACGTAGAGCCGGTCGAGGTCCACGCCGAGGACACCGACCACCGAGGCGGCCACCGCCACGACCGCTGAGCGCTGGACATGGGCCCCGATGGTGCGGGCCGGCGCCTCGTACGCGGTGCGCAGCGCCGACTCCACCGCCGCCAGCACCAGTTCCTCCTCGCGCGCCGGATCCACCGCGATCTTCAGGGCCAGCCGGAACTGCGCGGTGCGGCAGGCCAGCACCGTCACCCGCACATGCGGATCGCCGTAGTCCTGCAGGGCCTGCTGCAACCGGCCCAGCGTCGTGGCGGGCGGCGCTGCGCCGGCGATGTCGGCGACGCTGACCACGATCGTCGGCCCGCCCAGCAGCGGCAGCACCGACGCGCTCGCCTTGCCGATGCCGGTGGTGGCCAGCGCGAAGTCGGCGTAGTCCTGCAGCGACACCGCCCGGCCCAGGGTGCGCACCGGCAGCGGGATCGCGGTGCGGGCCCGGTCGACGGACTCCGCGTCCACGCCCCCCGTGGCCGGCGCCGGGTTCGTCACGCCCTTCAGCCCCAGCGGCCGGTCCAGGGCCATGCTCAGTTGATCGGCGCGCACGTTGCCCGCGATGCCGAGGCCCTTGCGGTAGGTGGCCCGCAGGTTGTTCGACCCGGTGGCCGGGCGGGCGCCGCGCACGCCGTCGCCGAACACCACCGACTGCGACCCGTCCGGCTCGTCCCGGGTGGTGAAGACGTGATCGGTCGGCCCGGCGGGGTAGGTGCTGGCGACCTCCCGCCACGCCACGTCATCGACTCGGACCGCCAGCGTGGATGCGGTCCCGGACGGGGTGTCGGCGGGCACGTGGGTGAGCGGGCCCTGCGTCAGTTTCGCGGTGAGGAAGCCGACGGCGGCGTCGCCGGATCCGAGGATCTGGGTCACCGTCTCGCCGTGGGTCGCCTCGGCGACGTTGCCGAGCACGACCGCGGTGCCCCGGTCCAGCGGCGGGTCGATGGCGGTCTTCAGCGTCAGCTCGGTGCGGCCGCCGGTGGCCGTTGCCGCGTCGAGCTGTGCGACCTGGGCGGTGGCGGTGCCGCCGGACTGCCCGGTGATGACCAGGGTGCGGCCCTGCGCCATCGCGCCGGCGTCGCCGGCCACCACGACCTGCAGGCCCGACACCGCGCTGTCGTCGGGCGCCTCGGTCACCGTCAACGGCTGCGGCACTGCCATCACGGTGACCTGCCGCGGCGTGCCGAAGGTGTGCAGCTCGCCGGCCAGGGTCAGCCGGGTGACCTTGCCGGAGACCCCGAAGGCCGCCCGGGACAGCTCGGCGCGCTCGGTCACCCGGTACAGCTCGCGGTAGAAGCCCTCGGCGTCCTGGCTGACCACCACCCAGGAGTCCACGACGATGTCCGGGTGGGCGCCGTCGATGTCGATGATGAGGGTGCTGCCGGACGTCGTCCCCGCGGTGAAGTACGGCCAGTCCGCGCCCTCGGCGGGCTTCGGGGTGAACTGCGACAGGTAGTCGCTGCGGTAGGTGGCGGTCATCGCCTTCCAGGTGGGGGCGTTGTGGCCGAACACGGCCAGTCGCTTGCGCAGCACGGCGGTCTGCGGCATCGCGGCCGGCAGGTTCGGCGGGTTCACCGACCCCAGGCCGCGGTCCCATCGCACATGGGTGCGCTGCGCCTTGGCGTCCTCGGTGACCTCGGTGAGCAGGCGCACGTCCCAGCGGTCGCCCACGAGGTCCTCGCTGGCGAACAGGATCGGATCACCGGGCGAGAGGTTCAGGCCGACGCCGGCGAGGTAGCAGTCCTTGCGGCCGAACACCGGCAGGTAGGCCTTGCTGCGCACCACCGGCAGGGCGTTCCACTCCGGGCGGGCGGTGATCTCCGCCACCGTCTCGAAGGTCTGCGGCTGCTCGTCCGGGCCGGGCACGCTCTGCACCCGCAGCCCCACCGGCAGCGTCACCTCGCCGGGCACCGCCGGCGGCAGGACGCCGGGGTCGGGCGGGTCCAGCGGCGGCGGGGCCGGTGCCCGCTCCAGCGAGAACGCCAGCACCGTCTCGGCGGCCGAGCCCGGGTTGAGCCGGTAGCTCAGCAGCTTGCCGAGTTCGGCCAGCGAGGTGCGCTGCGTCGCGGTGCGCAGGTAGGACTCGTTCGCCAGGCGCTCGGTGTAGAAGGTCAGCACGTCGCAGGCCATCGCCCAGGCGTCCAGCAGCGCGATCGTCGGGTCATCGCCGTCGCGGGTCTTCAGCCGGGACAGCGCCGGCCGGTCGGCGCGGGACAGTCCGGCGATCATGCTGGCCCGGAAGTCGTCGTAGCGGCCCGACCGGTAGCCGATCTCGGACTCGCCCGGCCGGTTGGCGAGGATGCCCGGGGTGCGCACCGCCCGGCCCGAGCAGCAGCTGCAGTCGCTCATGTGCCACCTCCGAACGTCAGGTCGAGCACGCCGCGCTCGGGATGGTTCGGATCGTTGTCGAGCCGGGCGATCTCCAGCCGTCCCATCGGCAGCACCCCGGTGGCGATGCCGCTGAGGGCCGGCTCGCGCTGCCGGCCGAAGCGGTCCACCCGCGCCGACTGCACCCCGACCACGGCGTGCACCGCGGCGAGCACCGCCGACAGGTACACCGGCTGGCCGAACGTGAGCCGGTCGGGGTGGAACAGGGCGGGCGTGCCGTCCGGCCCGGTCCCGGTCGACAGCACCGCGCGCACGCCGGTCGCCACATCGGAGCGGAAGTGGCCGGGCAGCACGCAGATGTGCAGCGCCACCGCCAGCGGCACGAACACCGGGGCGTCCACCTCCAGGTCGTAGCCGGCCATCCGGTAGCGCTCCAGCCATCCGCGCAGCCGGGTCTCGAAGGCGGCGTCCACGCCGGCGTTGCCGAACCGGTCGGCGGTGACGAACACCGTCCGCCAGGACCCGGTCCACCGGAACGTGGCCGCCGCGCGCTCCACCTCCCGGCTGCGACCGGCGACCTCGGCGTAGTCGGCGGCGGTGACGGCGCGCTCCTGCACCGCGAACGCGGCCGGGGCGTCGCGGCGGATCTCATCGCCGGTCTCCGGCGCGGTGCCGCCGGCGGCGGGCAGCGGGTTGCCGACCCCGGTGATCCCGGTGACCGTCGTGACGATGTGGGCCAGCGCGTCGCGGCCCACGTTGCCGGCGGGGCCGTTGCCGACCCGGTAGGTCGCCGTGAACGCGGTGCCGGTGGCCGGGCGCAGGCCGTGCTCGCCGTCCCCGAACCGCACCTGAACGCCCTCGTCGTGCTCGATCTCCACCGCGAACTCCCGGGCGGTGGACCGACTCGCGAGCAGGTCGATGCTGGGATCCCAGGGATCGGCCGTGCCGTCGAGGACGCCCTGCAGCCCGATGGCGGGGGCTGCGGTGCGGGGGGCGGCCAGGGTTGCCTCGCGGGCGGGGGCGGCCTCGGCGAGGACCTGCAGCCGGCCCAGCCGCTCCCGCAGCGGCCAGGCGTGCGTCGCGGTGTGCACCGACCACCGCGGGGAGGTGCCGCGGATCGTGCTGCCGTCGGGCAGGGTCAGCCCGGCCGCCGCGAACAGCGACTGCAGGGCGTTGCCGCTGGCACCGGCGGCCAGTTCGGCGGTCAGGGCGGCCGACAGCGCAGCCTCGGCGAGGACCGCGGCGGGTCGGGCAACGGCGTGGGTGAGCGGCCGACGCTGCAGCACCGGGCGGTACCGGGCCGGGACGGTCGCGGCATCGGTGGCGCACGCGCCGACCCGGGTCAGCTGCGGGGCAGGGACTGCGCCGAGGTCTTCATCGGCCACCGTTTCCCCGTGGTCGGCCAGCACCAGGTTGCCCCAGGCGACGGCGGTCTCGGTGTCGTCGGCGCTCAGGCACAGCGGCCCCGGCAGCGCGTCCTGCGCATGCCAGCGGATGCGGGTCACCTCGGTCGTGCCGTCCGGGAACAGCGCCCCGCTCGGGTCGCTGTCCAGTTCCACCGCGGTCAACCGCACCGCGAACCGCTTCGCCGGGTCGGCATCGGCGGCCTGCTTCGTCGCCGGGCTCACCGATTCGGCCAGGACCAGCACGTCCCCGGCCCGCAGCAGCGGCTGGTGGCCGCGCAGGGTGGCCTCGGTCGCCCCCGCGGGCAGGCAGCAATCGGCGTCGCCCCAGGTCCACAAGCGCAGGGTGTCGAGGCCGGCGTGCAGCACCGCTTCGTCGACCGTCTCGAAGATCACCGCAGCGGCATCCAGGGCGGTCGCGTGCTCGGGGCTGTCCGGCTTGATGCAGGTGCGGCAGGCCCGGGACCTGGGACAGCAGCGTCGTCCCGGCGGGCACCACGACGGTGGGCTCGCCGGTCCGTACCTGCACCCAGGCCCGGGCGTTGCAGCCGTCGTGCACCCGGTAGTCCACCAGCCGGGCGTGCCGGCGCAGCGAGATCCGGCTGCGGGCGGTGTCCAGGTAGGCCTCGGTGGCCACCGCATCCTGCCGGTAGGACAGCTCGTCGGCGACGTAGGCCAGCAGCTCCACCAGCGTGACGCCGACGTCGGCGGGCAGCCGCGCCGACCAGCCCGGCACCAGCAGCGCCATCCGATCGGCCAGCAGCCGCCGGAACCCCTGGTAGTCCTTGACCAGGTAGTCGATGGCCGGGGCGTGGTGGATGCCCTCGGGGCAGGTGCAGGGCTGCTCGCAGTCGAACTCCGAGGGGCACTCGACGGTGAAGGAGAACTGCACCTGGGCCAGGATCGGGTCGAAGCCGGTCGGGGGTTCGTCGCTGCCGGAACCGGCCACCAGCGCGAAGCGGTAGGAGGAGAAGTCGCCGCGGGCCGACGTCCGCACCACCAGGACGTGATCGGGCTCGGCCAGGCCGTCGGTGATGGAGGCCGCCTCGTCCGGCGGCACCGAGGCGGGCAGTGCGTCCGCAGCCGCAGTCCACGCCACCGCGACGGTGCCGATCCGGTCCCCGCCGTCGATGACGATGTTGCCCGGGCCGAGGGTGGCCGGCACCGGGTCCAGCAGGCGCACCAGCAGGGTGCGCTGGCGCAGCGACTTGCGGGCCGGTTCGGTCTCGTCGGTGTCGCGGACCTCCAGGAACTCGATGCCGTTGGCGGTCCCGGCGAGCTTGACCGCCTGCAGCCGGCGCAGATTGGCGCACACGTAGACCGTCACGGCGCACCCCCTGCGACGCGCACCTCGGCGCTGCCGCTGCTGGCGTCGGCCAGCACCGTGTAGGCCACCGACACCACCAGCGCGGCGTCCTGCGCGCGCACCTCGACGTTGTCGATCGCGATGACCTCGGCCAGCTCCCGCTGCAGCGCCCCCTGCACCAGGAACTGCGTGGTGGCCGCGACCTCCGGCCCGCCCGGCTCGAACACCGTCGCGAGCAGCCCGGCGCCGAAGTCCGGCCGCATCACCCGCTCCCCGGGGGCGGTGAGCAGGACCTGCTCGATGAGTTCGCGGACGTAGCGGTCGGTGGCCCGCGTGCGGCCGCGGCCGTCCACATCCCACGGGAATCCCAGCGGTGCGCGCGTGCTCATGTCGCCAGCGCCCTCGGTTGCACGACCAGCGGCAGCATCGGCGAGCCGGTCGGGGTCGCGATGGAGGTTCCGGTCTGCACCGCCAGCGGCACCCCGCCGGCCAGCACCCGCACCGCGCCCACCACCCATTGGCCGGTGACGCACGGCGGCGCGCCGCTGCCGGTCAGTGCGCAGCCGGTGATCACGTACGGCGTGGCCAGGGTGACCACGGGCTGGCCGGAGACCAGCACCCGCGGCAACGGCGCGGTGGGCGTGGCGGGGCCGGCGTGGGTGCACATCACCGTGGCGCCGAGATGGACGATGGGACCGGGCATCGCGTCACCCCCTCAGGTCACCGTGAGGGCGCCGGCGTTGATGTCCACCACCGGACCGATCATCGTGATCGCGGCGCCCTTGCCGTTGCTGATCACGATGCCGGTGTCGTTGACCGAGATCATCGCGCCGGTGGTGGTCTTGATGAGCAGCCCGCCGGTCGGCCCGGGGGTGTCGCTGATGGTGATGCTGTTCTGCAGCGTGGTCTGGAAGGTGAACCCGGAAAGGCCCGGCGGGACCGCGCGCGCCATCGCCGGTACGTCGGCGGCGGAGTAGTAGCCGCCCACCCAGATCGGGTAGTCCGGGTCGCCGCCCTCGAACTCCACCCAGACCCCGGCGCCGATCGGCGGCACGGTGAACACGCCGTTCTGGGTGCCCGTGACGGGGAAGCACGGCATCGCCCACGACGACGGCAGGACAGTGGACACGTCCGGCACGACGACCTGGATCCGGCCGATCTGCATCGGGTCGATGTTGTTCAGGCACGTGCCGCGGTACTTGCCGTAGAAGCGCTGCCGCGCGGGCGTGGTCTGCGTTTCGGTCATGTGGGCACCACCGGGAGGGTTGACAACAGGGCGTTGCGGGCCAGCGCGAAGGACTGGGTGAAGGATCCGCGCCGCAGCGTGGAGGTCACCGAGGTCACGTAGTACAGGCCGTTGAACGGGTCGCTGGCGCCGCGCACCCCGACCAGCTGCCGCGACCGCAGCACATGGCCGTAGCGGGCCACGTCGAGGCTGCCGGTGCCGAACACGGAATCGCTGTGCTGGCCGGCGTAGGCGATGCCCGCCATCACCGCGCCGAGCGGGCTGCGCTTGGCGGTGTCGGTGAGGAAGGTCAGCTTCGGCGGCAGCGGCGGCACCAGTCCCAGCGGCGGGTTCAACGGGGTGACGTCGGGGATCGGGATCGGGATCGGCGCCTTGCTGTACGGCTCCTGGATGAACACCACCGGCACCTCCTTGCGCTCCTTGTCGAAGCTGAAGCGCAGCGCGGTGACGTTGTCGTGCGGGCCATCGAGGCCGGCGTTGAGTGCCGGCTGCGGCACCCCGAGGCGGATCTGCGGGCCCCAGTAGGCCTTGCTGACCCCGGGCGTCGGGCCGGGGTCGATGGTGAAGATGTAGCCGCACTCCTGCGCCAGCGCCTTGACGTAGGCGTAGTCGGTGCCCTGCTGCCGCGGGATCCGCTCGATGGGCAGCGGCAGGTCCTCGGCGATGCTCGGGATCACCAGCGGGATGCAGCCCAGGCCGGCGTACTTGCCCAGGACCGTCAGCACCCGCAGCGCCGGCGGCATGGCCGGGAAGGGCAGGCCGTCGAGCGGGACGATGTCCATCAGCGCGGTCAGATCCTTGCCCTTCACCCGCAGCGTGGCGGTCGGGCCGTCGGTGTCGATCTCGTGGTGGGTCATGACGCCGTCGATGAGCACCTCCGTGGTGCCGCCGATCGTCACCGACACCACCACGCGCAGGATCGGGATGCCCGCACCGCCGGACAGCAGGAACAGCGTGGTCAGCGGCGACTGCTTGGGCACGTCGAAGACCAGTTCGAAGCCGTTCTGGGTGCTGCCCGAGGCGCTGTGGATGGTCACCTCGCGCACGGCGTCCACCACGGCCGCCGGGGCCGGGATCGGAACTGCGGGGCCGGTGAACAGCTGCAGCCGGACCGGCGTCGGGGGGAGTTCAGCCACCGGGCACCCCCTCGGCCAGGGCCACCCGCAGCACGCGCCCGGGCGGGTCGGTCATCGCCGTCGGGTCGATCGCGCCGTTGGCGTCGGCCAGGCGCCACCACAGCAGCGGGTCGCCGAGCTGGGTCGCGGCCACCCCGTCGCGCCGGTCGCCCTGCTGGCAGACATAGGCGTGGGACGTGGCCAGCCGTTCCGGCCGCGGGAGGAGCCGGCGCTGGAAATGTGCGATCGGGGTCGGTTCCGTGCCGGGTGCCGCCGGCGGGGTGTACAGCGTGGTGCCGACGGTGGCGTAGCGGCTGGTGGCGGGCAGGGAGACGCTGGGTACCAGTCGCGGCCGACAGCAGGGCCTGCATCGGATCCATGTCAGATCACCTCGATCCCGAGCGCGGTCAGGGCGGTGGTGCGAGCCTTGGCGGCCTGCGCCTCGCGGGCGCGCAGGTGGCTCATGAACAGGGCGCCGCCGCGGTGGTCGAAACCGAGGTCGTCCACCGACAGCACCCGCAGGCCCAACGACACCTTCGCCCGGATCGGGTTCAGCCGGGCGTCGAAGGCCTCCTCGGTGATGGACAGCTCCGTCACCCGCACCGGCACGACCCGGTGGGCGCCCCAGACGAACACCGTCAGCGGCTCGGCGATGGCCAGCACCTCCAGGACCCCGGCGGCGGCCAGGGCGTGGTTGGTCTGCAGGGCCTGCGCCGTTGGTTGGACGAGCAGTTCCAGCGCGGCGATCTGCGGGTGCAGGCCGGACTGCACCGTGGTGGCGTTGGCGTCGGGCTGCTCGAGCCGATCGGTCGCGTCGAGCTCGGCCTCCAGGCGCAGGGTCTCCACCGCCGCGCCCTTCAGCCGCAGCGCCGCCGATCGGTCGCGGTCCTCCCCGCCGCTGGCCTGCACCTGCAGGCTGCGGGTCAGGCTGTCCGGGTTGTACTGCAGCGGGATCACGTTGAGGGTGCGGCCGGTGCCGGGATCCAGTTGCACGATCCCGCCCTTGAGCAGGCGCGGGGAGGTCATGGGGTCACCGCCAGGGGTGTCGGGTGCGCCGCTTCCTGCACCGGGCGCAGCCGGGTGCGGTAGTCCTCGACACTGGTGGGCGCGAACCCGACCAGGCCCAGCAGCAGGCCGTTGTCGGGGTTGACCCGCACCGCCAGCCCGCGCGCCGCGTAGACCCGTTCCCCGCCGGGCAGGTGCAGCGAGCCCAGCAGGGTGTCGAAGGCGGCGTCGGGGGTGCCGAGGTCGGGGGCGGGGCGGAACTGCCCGTCGGAGTCCAGCGGGTGGATGCCCTCCAGCGCGACCACCTCATCTTGGGCCAGCCACAGCCGCAGGCCGCCGGCGTAGCGGTCGGTGTCGGCAGCGACCCAGGCCGCGGCGCGCGGCGGGTCGCCGAGATTGCCGGTGAACCGTTCGGCTGGGTCGCAGGCGGCCAGCGGCGTGAGTTCGGCCAGCCGCACGTGCTCGGGCAGGCCGGGCCAGGCCTCCACCTCAGCGGCGGCGAAGGCGGCGAGTGCGGCGGCGAGTGGGGCGGCCAGTGGGCTCATGGCTGGCCCTCCCCGGAGCGGCGCGGGGCCCGGGTTGGCGACTGGGCGGGCTGGCGTGCGGTGCGGGTCGGCGTGGCGGGGGTGGCGCATCTGCACCCGGTTCGGGGGTGTGCACCCGATGTGGGGGCGAAACCGCAGGATTCTGGGCCGGGAGTGCACCCCGGGTGGGGGTTTGCACCCTTCGTGGGGGCGGAAGCGGCGGTATCTGGCCCTGAGAACCCCCACCACGGGTGCAAACCCCCACCGCGGGTGCACATCTGAGCGCCGGAGGGCCCTGAGAACCCCCACCACGGGTGCAAACCCCCACCACGGGTGCACAAGTGCCCGCCGCGCCCACGCTCTGCGCGCCGTCCGGCGGCCTCCCGAACCGCGACGCGGCTCACTTCTTCTTCCCCTTCGGCACGCTGATCCGATCGACCAGCCCGAGGAAGTACGCGGCGACCACGTTGTTGATCCCGACCATCGCGGTGAGCCGGAACGCCTCCTCGTAGGACGGGTAGCGGCCCGGTGGCGAGACCTCCATCGGCGGCAGCTTGGCGTGGGCCTTGCCCTCGACCTGCTCGCGCAGCGCCGGGTCCGCCGTCCGCGGCTCGACGCGCGCCCAGACCACTTCCTCCAGCACGTTGTCGACGCCCTCGATGAGCGTGTTCCACTGCGCGGTATCGACGCCGAAGGACTTGGCGTACTTGTCGTAGTCGCGGTGGCTGAGCGTGTGGAGGTACTCGTGGATCAGGGTCTGGAACATCTCCCAGCGGTCCTGCCGATCCTTGGTGACGTCGGGGCTGTGGTAGAGGTCCACGAACACCTGAGATCCGGCGGCCATCCCGCCCCAGGACCGCCGCGTCTCCAGCAGCGTCTGCACCGTCTTGGGGTCTGCGCAGACCTTGCGGGCGATCGCGTCCAGGATGCGGGCCTCGGCGTTGCGCCTGGGCCGCCACTGCGGGGATGCGGAGTACTTGTCGTTGATGTCGCGGATCGCGTCCTCGGCGATGAAGTAGTACTTCAGCCAATCGACCGCCTGGGCGCGGCGCTGCGCGGCGCTCATCGCGGCCATCTCGCGGTCGGCGGTGTCGTACCAGGAGTGCAGGTTGCCCGGTTTGCCCTTGCTGGGGTACTTCAACGCCGGATGCTTGGCCTTGTCGTAGAACTGGCCGAACACCGCATCGGTTTCGTCCTTGGCAGGTTCGGCCATCGCTTCGATCTCCGCAGTGGCGGCGCGCGGACCCTTGGCGGCGACGGTGTTGTCGTAGTTCTCCTTGATCACACCGGGGATCGCGGCCTCGATGTCGGCGCGGTACTTGTCCGGGTCGTGGAACTTCGCCCGCTCCGGGATCGGCTCCGGGGCCGGTTCCTTCGCGGTGTCCTTGGCCTGCGCCTCGGCCTTCTCCTTCTCGGCCTTCTTCCCGGCCTCCGCCTCGGACTCCTCCTTGGCCGCTGTCTCCTCTGCCTCCGCCTCGGCCGTGTACTGCTTGGGCAGCAGAACGTTGCGCAGCTGGTCGGCCAGCGCCGGGTCGACCGGCTTGGTGCCCGAGGTCAGCGCCTCCTTCGTGGGCGGGATCTGCGCCAGGAAGTAGTGCTGCAGGATGCGCTCCGACTTCGCGATGCGCTGTCCGGCCGTCCACTCCTTCAGGTCCAACTCGTACTCCTGGTCGGCGCTCAGCCCGTCCCGGTCGGCACTGGCCGCCGCGGCCCGCTCCTTCTTCGCGCTCGGCCACACCTCGTGCATCAGGTGCTCCAGCGCCTTGCCGCGGTCGTCGGGGGAGAAGGTGTCGATGATCGCGATGAGTTCCTTCGCGGTCCGTTCGGAGTCCAGCCGCGCGTCGAAGGTGGTGGCGGTGAACCCGTGCCGCGGGGCGTTGGCCGGGCACCGGGTCGCCGAGGACCTCGACGGTGCCGGCCAGCAGCGCCGGGCGGCCCCCGGCGAACCGGCCCGCGACGAACGCGCTCAGCCGGTCGTGCTCGGCGCCGTCGATGTCGCGGTCGAGGCGCTGCATCCGCGCGGCGGGGTCGGCGAAGATCTGGCGCAGATCGCCGGCGTCGGAGCCTTCGAGGAGATCCAGGATCGCCCGCTCGTCATCGTTCAACGTGGGGCCGTCGAGCATCTCGTCGATGAGCAGCGACTTCTGCGGGCCCAGCAGGTCCCACCCCGGGGTGCCCGCCTGCCACAGCCGAACGATGGCCCGGGCCTTGTTGTCCGCGTCGTAGGCCCCGCTGATCGTGCCGGTCGCGGTGATCTGGTCGAGGTAGGCGCGCAGTTCCTGGTCGCTGAACGTGCCCTCGATGAGGCCGAGCCAGATGCCGATGGTCTCGAACACGCCGCGCCGGTGGACGTGGGCGCCGTCCGGGCCGGCATGCCGCTGCTGCACCACATGGGCCAGTTCGTGCGCCAGCAGGTGCCGGCCCGGCGCGGTGCCGGGGTCGAGCCGGCCGGAGCCGAAGACGATGTCCTCCCCGACCGTGAACGCGGCGGCCTGCAGCCCACTGGCCGCGGCGGCCGCGGTGCTGCTGTCGTGGATGCGCACATCGGCGAAGTCGTAGCCGAACCTGGCTTCCATCGACGCGCCGCGTCGCCGGGTCCAAGGCGCGGCCGGTGTCGGTGACGGCTGCGGCAACGCCGGAGGCGTCCAGGCCGGCGTCGGTGTCGGCGGTGGTGGCGGGGGCGCGCTGGACCGGGGTCTCCTCCTGCTGCCGCTGCTCCGGCGCGGGCGCTGGGGCCGCGACGGTCTTCGGGGCGGTGCCGGGCAGCAGTGGGATCAGGGTGGCAGCGCGCAACCGCCGGGCCTCGGCGGCGAGGAACGCCGCAACGGCTGCCTGCTCGTCCGCGGCCTGCTGCGCCTTCACCGACTGCGGCTTGAACATCTCGTTGGCGGCGCGCAGCCGCGCCGTCTCGGCGGCGATGGCATCGCTGCGCGCGGGACCCCTGGCGCTCTTCGGGCCCTGTTCCCGGAAGGTGAGCGACACCCCGACGAAGGTCGGGGCGTGCAGCGGACCCTCCACCGTGACCCTCCCCGACAGGCCGGGGGCGACGGCGTCCAACGGGACCTCGGGCGCTTGGAACGGCAACGGCTGCTTCGCTGCGGCCAATGCTCCGACGCCGCCGGCCACCACGCCCGCCGGCGACCACCTTGCCGGTGGTGGTGCCCAGGAAGTCGGTGGTCTTGCGCACCAGCGGGTCAGCCTTGACGGCCTCGATGAGCCGCTTGCCGGCCTCGGTCTCCAGCGCCGCCTCGCCCGCCTTGCCCGCTGCCTTCTTCAGCTGCTCCCCATCGCCGCCGCCGCCGGACTCCTGCCGGTGGACCGCGGCGGTGGGTGCCACCGCACCGAAGGACCAGCCGGTCACGCTGCCGCCCCGGGCGACGGCGTCGGCGGCTCGATCGGCCTGCCGCTCGGCGGCGTCGTGCGGACGCGAGACGGCGGCGGGCTGCTTGGCCGTGCGGACGCGGGTCATGGCGCACCTGCGCTGCCGACGCGCTGCCACACCGCAGCTGCGATCCGGTCGGCGAGGTCGCCGGTCGTGCGGACCTGCCCGGCGCCGGCGGCTGGCTCGCCGCCGCCGATGAGGGCGGCCAGCCGCTCCTGCACCGCCGGCCCGATGCCCTCGACCAGGTCCGGCGGCACGTCGTGCAGCACCAGTGCGTCGATGCGGATGCGGTAGTCGGTCATGATGCCGCCCCCGCAACCCCGGCCCGCAGCGCGGCCGACTCGGGGGCGCTGAGCTGCCGCTCCGCCTTGGCGTACTCCACCTCGGCGGCCCGCAGGACGTGCCGCGGCCCGATCGCCTCGCCATCCCCGGCCGCCGCGAACGCCGCCGACAGCGCGATGGAGCGGATCGACCCGCCGCTGATCTGCAGCGCCGCCAGCGCCGCCGGGTCGATGCCGGCCAGCGGGGCCTGCGGCAGGGAACATCCGCCGCCAGATCTCGGTCCGCGCCGCCTCGTCCGGGAACGGGAAGTGCACGATGAAGCGCAGCCGGCGCAGGAACGCCCGGTCCAGCGTGGAGCGCAGGTTCGTGGTCAGGATCGCCAGGCCGCGGTAGGACTCCATCCGCTGCAGCAGGTAGGCGACCTCGAGGTTGGCGTAGCGGTCGTGGCTGTCCTTGACATCGCTGCGGCGGCCGAAGAGGGCATCGGCCTCGTCGAAGAGCAGCACCGCCCCGCTGGACTCCGCGGCATCGAAGACCGCCGCGAGGTTCTTCTCGGTCTCCCCGATGTACTTGCTGACCACCGCCGCCAGGTCGATGCGGTACAGGTCATGGCCGAGCTCCGCGGCGAGACCTCCGCCGCCAGCGTCTTGCCCGTGCCGCTCTCGCCGGTGAACAGCGCCGTGATCCCCAGGCCCCGCTCGGATTGCCGGGCGAACCCCCACGCGTGGTACACCTGCGCCCGGTGCCGCACGTGGCGCACCAGGTCCTGCAACAGCATCCGCTGCCCGGCGGGCACGACCAGGTCCTCCCAGCCCGCGCGCGGATGCAGGCGCTGCGCCAGGGGACCCAGCCCCACCCGGGCGCGTTCCCGGGTCAGCCGCCGCAGCCCGTCCTCGCCCGTCCCGGCCGCCCGCCACTCGCTGGCGATCGCATCGATGGCGCCGTCGCTGAGGCGGTAGTGCTGGGCCAGGTCGGCCAGCACCGCCGCGGGGGCATCGGGGGCGTGGCGCTGCCACATCGTGCGCTGCCCTTCGGCGTCGGGCAGGTCCACGGTGCGGACCAGCAGCCCGGCCGGTGCCGGGGGCGCGGGATCGCCGAGCGCCACCACCACCGGGGACCGCAGCAGGGGCAGCAGGTCCGGGTGCCCGGTGACGGCGAGCCGGTCGGTGAGCAGTGCCGCACGGTCCAGCAGCAGGGCCGCAGCGGTGAGCTCGGTGCGCTCCACGGCGGGGTCCGCGACCACCAGCGCGGTCAGGCCGAGGTGGTCGGCGATCCGGCGGGCGACGGTGACGCGCGCCGCGGTGTCGCTGCCCTGCAGGACGATCCGCAACGGCTGCGGCACGGCCAGCGCGGCCTGCGCCGTCTCCAGCGCCAGCCGCTCCTGCGCCGGCGTCAGGCTGCCGCTGCTCGGGGCGGCGGCCAGCGCATCGGTGCCGCACCCGTCGGCGACCCCGGTCAGCAGGTGCAGGATGCCCTCGTCGATGGTCAGCGGCCTGGTCGCCAGGGTCTGCGCCGGGCCGAGTTCCACCAGGCGCCAGCGACGCAGCGGACGGTGCGGGGCCAGGGCGTCCCAGTGCGGCGTCGGCAGCAGCGCCATGGCATGGGCGAAGGTGGGGCGCACATCGTCGTCGCCGCGCAGTTGCGCCACCGCCCGGCCGCGACCTGCCCGTCGAGCTGCACCGCGGCGGCGAGCAGCAGCACGTCCCGCTCGAACGGCGACATCCGCAGCCGCGAGGCAACGTCGCGCAGCGCGGCTGACGGCTCCGGACGATCCTGCTGGCTGCCGGTCACGAGCGCGCGGATCCATCCGATCTCGGCGAGCAGTCGCTCCCGGCCACCATCGGCGGCGCGGGGCGGCAGCAGCGCGGCGGTGCTCATGCGGGAACCGTCGCCGTCTGGGCCGGGTCGTAGCTGGGGGGATCGGTGGACCGGTCCACGAGCAGGCTCTCGGCGCCGTCCACCGTCAGGCGTACCGGCAGCGACCCGGCGGGGATGACGCCGTAGCCGAAGGTCAGCGTGCTCGTCGCCGTCGGGTGCGGCTGCGCGACCGCGACCTCCCCGCCGAGCGCCAGGCTCGCGCGCTGGCTCGGCCGGACCTGGGGCCGCACGGCGAGCACGGCGGTCACCCTGCCGGTGCCGTCGCGGGTAATGGTCGGCGGCGGGGTCAGCACCGGGACGGGTGCCAGGATCAGCCCGACGGCGTTGGTGCTGCGCTGCACGGTCTCCCCGGCGCGGGTCAGCCGCACCGTCACGGTCCAGAACCCGGCGGGCCAGGCGGCCTCCGCCGCCGCACCGCTCGGCAGTGCGACAGCCAGCGCGGCGGCATCGGAGTGGCTGCCGACGGTGATGGTGTTGGGGGAGTCCAGCAGTGGATGGGCGAAATCAACGGCGACCCCGGAGCCGGCCAGGTGCGCGCCTTCGAGGTGCACGGTCTCGCCGAGCCGGACGGCCACCTGGGCGCTCGGCGGGCTGGCGGCGAACAGCGCCGGCAGCGGCGGACCGACGCCGGCCTGCACGAACACCCCGGCCTCTTCGCCGGTGACCGGGTCCACCGGCCCGCGGCTGAGCACCGGCAGCGCCGACCGGGTCGCCTGGGCCGCCTCGATGAGCACCACCGAGACGCGGTACGCGGCGGTGGGCCGGTAGTGCGCCTGGATGGCCGACCACAGCCGCGACATCTCCTCGGTGTCCAGCGGCTCATGCGTGACCTTCAGCGACTCCACCTGATCGGCGAGGTCGGCCGCGGCGAGCGCCTGGAACGCCGGCGGCAGGATCGACGGGCCCAGTGGGCTGGGGCTGAGCGCGGTGCGGATCGCCGCGTGGTCCAGGACCGGGCGCTGGTGCAGCAGCGCCATCGCGTAGCCGAGCAGGATCTCGGCCTGGAAGTCGGCCGACCCGTAGGCGGTGAGCAGGTAGTGCAGGTTCAGTGCCAGCGGCGGGTTGCTGGTCCGGGACCCGTTGCCGTCGTAGGCGGGCAGGACGGCGTTGCGCCAGCCGGCGTTCGGGCTGACCCGGTACAGGAACAGGTTCAGGCTCGGCCCGGCATCCGGGTCGTCGACCTTCACCAGGTCCGGCGCGAGAGCCGTCACCTTCACCGACCCGACCGCGGGGGCGGCGGCGATGAGGCCATCGTCCAAGAGGTTGCGCAGGACACCGCTCACCGCTGCGATCGCCAGGGCGCTGCTCATCGCGCCTCCCGCGTGCCGGTGAGGTAGTCGGCCAGCGACAGGACCGGCCGCGACGGCGGCGCGGCCTCGCGCACCGGCGGCGTGGCGGGCGGCGCAATGGTGGCGCGCACCTCGATCCGGCCGATGGCGACCTCGACGATGCCCGGGGCGCCGGAGGGTTGCGGCGGGGCGGGGTGCGCTGGCTGGCCGGTCGGCGCCGGTGGTCGGGGGACGGCGGGGACCGGGGCCGCGGCCGGTGCGCGCGGGCCGACGTCCTGCGGCGCGGCGCCGGCCGGGGCCTGCGCCGCCGACGGGCCGGACCGCTGCAGCGGCCCAGCGTCCGGCGGAAGGGGCCGCGGCAGCACCGACTCCCCCGCGGTCGGGGGCTGTCCGGCCAGCGGCTGCCGCGGCCCGGTCTGGTGTGCTGCCGCTCGGGCGGTGTCCCGGCCGTGGGCGGCAGCATGGTCAGCGGAGGATCGGGGGTCGGGGCGTGCCGAGACTGGCCGCGAGGCGCGGGTCCGCGACGGCTGCGCCGCTGCGGTCTCGGGCCCCGCCTCGGCCGGTGTTCCGGGCGGTTCGGCGACCGCCGGCTCCCAGTCCGACGGGCCGGCCGACTCCGGGGCCGACTCGAAGGGCGACTCCGGGGGCGACTCGTACCACGACGGCAGCCGCGGGGTCGCAGCCGTGCCGGACTCGCCGACGGCGCGGGCCAGCATGCGCGCCAGATAGCTCATGGCAGCCCCCCGGCGGCCATGCGCAGGTAGGCCGCCCGGCGCACCGGCGGCAGGGCCAGCACGTCGGCCTCGGTCCAGCCGTAGGTGCGGGCCAGGGTGTCGATCTGCAGCAGTAGGCGCCGGGCCGCCGCCTCGATCTCCTGCCACACGAAGGCCCCGATGTCGAGGTCGGCGGCAAAGGTCGCGCCGCAGGCCGGGCACTGCAGGTCCAGCAGGGTCTCGGCCAGCGGATCGGCCTGGGCCAACACGGCCTCCAGCGCCGCGGGTGGCTCGGCGTCCCCGCAGCAGCGGGCCCGCAGTGCGCCCACCGGGTCCGCGGTTGCGAGCACCGCCAGGAGATCCGCCGGCGTCGGCGCTCGCCAGCGCACCCCGCCGAACTCGCCGGCGACCGGTCCGTCGCCGTCGCCGAACTGCGCCACGGCGACCGTGCACTCCGCCCGCTCGCCGCAGGTCGGGCACCACGCGGTGGCTGCCAGTTCGTCGCCGAGCAGGCGCTGCCGCAGGTCCAGGACACCGCGGTTGGTGCTGCCCACCGGTCGCTGCAGCAGATCGGCGCGCCGCCGCCCCGCGGCCTCGGCCAGCGCCAGGCTGCGGTCGATCGGGGACAGCGCCGAGGCGCGCTCCCAGAGCGCGAGCAGTTCCGGCGCAAGGTCCGGCACGGGCATGGACATGGCGGTCTAGGGCTCGGTGAAGGAGGGCTCGGCCGGCTCCACCACGTCGTAGTCGCGCTCCCAGCCCTCGTTCTCCAGCTTCAAGCTCTGGATCGCCACCGCGTTGGCGTTGGCGTCGAGGTCGGGCAGCGCCTGGTACTCCGAGACCCAGGCCCGGTAGACCTTGTAGGCCAGCACCAGTTGGCCGGCCTCGTTGTACAGCTCGATGATGAGGTCCTTGCGGAAGTCCTTCAGCGACACCTCCGCCCCCAGGCCGGAGCCGAAGTTCCAGACCTTGTTCGCCCACTGCTCGAAGTCCTGGTCGTGGGTCACCCCGCGCTCTAGCGTGATCGCCTCGAACTTCACCCGGCCGGGGGACTTGCGCGACGTGGACGGGTCGCCGCCCTCGCGGTGCTCGACCACCTCGGCGCTGCGCTTGAGCCCGCTGACCTTGCTGATCCCGGCGACGTACTTGCCGTCCCACTTCACCCGGAACTTGAAGTTCTTGTACGGATCGAACCGCTGCGCGTTGACACTGAATTGCGCCATCGTTGCCACCTCCCCTACGCCGCCGACTGCCCGGCCATCTGCTGCAGCCGGATCACCACGAACTCCGCCGGCTTCAACGGCGCGAACCCGACGTGGATGTTCACCACGCCGCGGTCGATGTCGGCCTGGGTCGTGGTCTCCTTGTCGCACTTGACGAAGTACGCCTCCCGCGGGGTTGCCCCTTGGAACGCGCCCTGCCGGAACAGGGTGTTCATGAAGGCGCCGACGTTGAGTCGGATCTGCGCCCACAGCGGCTCGTCGTTCGGCTCGAAGACCACCCATTGGGTGCCGCGGAACAGGCTCTCCTCGATGAACAGCGCGGTGCGCCGCACCGGGATGTACTTCCACTCGCTGGCCAGCCGGTCGGCGCCCTGCAGGGTGCGGGCGCCCCAGACCACGCGGCCGACGGAGGGCACGGCGCGCAGGCAGTTGACGCCGAGCGGGTTCAGCCGGCCGATGTCGCCGTCGGTGAGCGGCAGCGCCAGCTCCGGCACGCCGTTCAGCGTCGCCTCCAGCCCCGCGGGCGCCTTCCAGACCCCGCGCTGGGTGTCGGTGCGGGCCATCACCCCGGCGACCGCGCCCGATGCGGCGAAGGTCTCCACCTGGTTGTCCCGCAGCGGGTTGGGCTGGCGCAGCCGTGGGAAGAAGACCGCGGCGTTCTTGCTGACGGTGCCCAGCGCCGTGTCGAATCCGCTGGTGGAGGCCGTCTCCACGTCGCCCACCTTGGTCCACGTCGGCAGGCTGTCCAGCACCAGCATCGCCCGCCGCCGTTCGCAGTACTGCGCCGCCGAGGTCACCACCGAGGTGTCGATGGTCCCGTCGCTCTTGTAGGGCGGGATGACGAGCAGGTTGAACAGGTCGGTGTTCTCCAGCGCATACAGCCCCTGCTTGGCGGTCTCCAGGCCGGTGCCGTTGAAATCGGCCTGCTGCAGCGCCTGGCCGTCGGAAGCCTGGGTGGTCACCTTGTGGTTGGTCGCCGAGGTGTTGTCGTCCCAGACGGTCTTGCCCGCATCGACCGAGCCGCCGGTCTTCGCCGGCCGGGAACCGCCGTCGGCGGTGCGGCGCACGAGGTCCGACTCGTTCTCCAGGACGCGGCCCACGAGCCGGGGGTGATCGGCCGGCGCTACCACGAGGTTGCGGTGCTCCTCGACGAGCCCGGTCGTGCCGTCGCGGACGTAGAGGTTGAACAGCGAGGTGCTGGTCTCGCCGAGACTGGCGTCGGCAGCCCTGGTGTCGTGGTCCACGCGGACCCGCAGCTGGTTGCCCCACGCGCCGTCCTGCGCGGCCTGCAGTTGCAGCGTGTCGGCGCTCAGGCTCGCCCGGGCCGGCTTCGCGCCGCCCCCGCTGTCGGCGCGGTACAGCCGCACGATGACCGCCGTCGACCCGCCGTTGCGGAAGAAGTCGCGCACGGCGAACCCGAGGGTGCTCTGCTTGAACAGCCCCCCGAAGAGCCGCTCGAACTCGGCGTAGCTGGTGACGGTCACCGGCTTGTTGGTCTCACCTCGGGCGGCGCGGCCGACGAAGGCGGTGATGGATGTGGCGACCCCGGTGATCGCCCGGACCCCGCTGGGGACCTCTTCGACGTACACCCCGGGATAGGTCAACTGAACCGGCATCGACAGGCCTTTCGCTCCGACCCGCGAAGAGCCGCGGGCCCCGATTGCGACGCTGTCGCACACCGGGAACGGCAGTCAACGCGGCGGGGCCGAATCCGGCGAATACCCCGTTCGGGCTAAGGAGGCCTCTGGCGGCGGTTTGGTCGTGCGGGGCGGTCGTGCGCGCCTGTGGGCGCGTCGATCCGCGGCCATGTCTGAGCCTGTCGGGCTCCTTGGCCCAGTGGTGGGCACGTCTGCACCCCGTGCGGGGGTTTGCACCCGTTGCGGTGGGCCACAGGGGTGATCGGCAGGTGCGTGCAGAACCTGGCCTGGGTGCGTCCGCTCAGCCGACGGGTCCGACGAGGCCGGACGCCTGGCATGGGACGCGACGTCGCAATCCCGCAGCCGGGTCGCCACCGAGGCCTCCCCACACCACCCTGAATCGCCGGAGCGGGGATATTGCCTGTGCGCGTCGACCCGATGCCATAGGGTGATGCTGCCTTTTTGGGGGGAGGGGGAGTCGGGTGATGTCATTCAGCGGAGGCGTGCGCCGCGGCACGTCGCTCATTGGCGGGCAGCGCTACCGACTCCTCGCAGTGTTCGATGCGCTTATCTGGATTTCCGCATTTCTCGTTGCGGTCGCATTGCGTTTCGACTTCTCGGTCGAGGCCGAATGGTGGTGGGGCGCGCTGCGCGCCGGGGTGGTTGCGGCCTTCCTGCAGGTAGCCGTCGGGTGGGCCCTGCGGCTGTACGCGGGTCGCCACCGTCTCGGATCCCTGGACGAGGCACTCCTGGTCGGCCTCGTCGTGCTGTTCGTCGGCGCTGCGATCACGGCGGCCCTGCAGTTGCCCTACGTGCCTCGGATCATCCCCGTGACCGTGCCGTTGGCCGCAACGGCCATCGCCCTGGTCGCCACGCTCGGGTATCGCCTGGTGCTGCGGAAGGCGCGGGACAACGCGTTCCGGCCGCAGGCGGGCGAACGGACGTTGATCGTGGGTGCCGGCGACGCCGGGGTCTGGCTGGTGCGCGACCTGCTGAAGAATCCCGACACGCCCTACCTTCCGGTGGGATTCGTCGATGACGATTACCACAAACGGCATTTCCGGGAGAGTTACGTCAGCGTCCTCGGCACCGTCGGGGATCTGCGGCGGCTCATCGACGATGAGCGGATCACACGGGTCCTCGTTGCGGCGCCCACGGCCGGCTCGGACCTGTTCCGGCGGGTGTCCGATCAGGCGGCCGGGACCGACGCCCGCATCAAGGTGCTGCCCCCGCTGGCCGAACTGGTCGGGGAGGCGCCGGGGCTGCGCGACCTGCGCGATCTCGACATGGCCGACCTCCTCGGCCGCCACCAGGTGCGAACCGACCTGACGATGGTCGCGGCGTACCTGGCGGGTCGCCGGGTCCTGGTCACCGGTGCCGGCGGATCGATCGGGTCGGAGCTGTGCCGGCAGATCCACCGGCTCGGCCCGGCCCGGCTGGGCATGCTGGATCGCGACGAATCCGCACTGCACGCGCTGCAACTGTCCATCGACGGCCGCGGGCTGCTGTCCACCCGCGACCTGATCCTGGCCGACATCCGCGAGCCGGACCGCATCCAGCGCGCCTTCGCCGAATTCCGGCCGGACGTGGTCTTCCACGCCGCCGCGCTGAAGCACCTGCCGATGCTGGAGATGTACCCCGATGAGGGCGTGAAGACGAACGTCCGGGGGACCGCCAACGTGCTGGCGGCCGCCGGCGCTGCCGGGGTCTCGGTCTTCGTGAACATCTCCACCGACAAGGCCGCCGATCCCACCAGCGTGCTCGGTCGGACCAAACGCTGCGCCGAGCATCTGACCGCTCAGGCCGCACTGGACTACCCGGGGCGCTACGTGTCGGTGCGGTTCGGCAACGTCCTCGGGTCCCGCGGGTCGGTCCTGACGGCGTTCGCCGAGCAGATCCGCAGCGGCGGCCCGGTGACCGTCACCGATCCCGAGGTGACGCGGTACTTCATGACCGTGTCGGAGGCCGTGCAGCTGGTGCTGCAGGCCGGCGCGCTCGGCGGGGACGGCGAGGTCATGGTGCTCGACATGGGCACGCCGGTGTCGATCAAGGCTGTCGCCGATCAGTTGATCGCTTTGTCCGGTCGCCGTATCGCGGTCGAGTACACGGGGCTGCGACCCGGGGAGAAGATGCACGAGGTGCTCTCGTCGGAGCGGGAGGATCTGCGGCCCACCCCGCATCCGCTCATCAGCCATGTGCCGGTGCAACCCCGCAGCCTGGATCAGGTCCTCGCCGGCCAGCCGGTGGATCTGCGCGAAGGGGCCCCCGCGGCCGACGCGTAGGCGGGCAGCGTTCGGGGCCGGGAGTCCGCCAAGCTCAGGCGCGTCAGCTGCGCCGGAGCCGCCGGCCGACGTCCGAAACGGGCTGCGTCATCCTGCTGTTATGGCCTCTGCGAACTCGATCGAAGCGACCGTCCTGCTCTGCGACGCGGCAGTCGGCGATCCGTCCGGCAAGATGCACATGCTCGGCGCCGGCTGGTCGATCACCGGCACTCCCACGGCTCCGGCCTCCGTCGTCGTGCTGATGAAGGTCCCGTGGGATCGGGCCGATGGGAAGCTGCCGATCCTGCTGCAGCTGGTCGATGCCGACGGGCACCCCGTGGTCATCGACGGCCGCCCGGTCGGCCTCCGCCAGGAGCTGGGGGTGGGGCGGCGTCGGGAGGTACAGCCGGGGGTGCCCGTCGATGCCAGCTTCGCTCTCAACCTGGGCCCGATGGCGCTCCCGCCGGGTCGCTACCGGTGGCTGCTCGACATCGACGACGACCAGTCGTCGGCCGGCTTCACCGTGGTGGCGCGCCAGTCGTAGGCACGGACATCGAACGGGCGGGAGCCCGAAGGCGCCCGCCCGTCCGATGGACGTGTTGGCGGTTCGTCACACCTTCTTGCGGCGGCTCGCGGCGTAGAGCCCGCCACCGAGGCCCAGGGCGCCGAGGCCGGCGGCCAGGCCGAGGGTGACGTTGGCGCCGGTATCCGGGGTGGTCGGGGCGCCGGTGCCACCGCCGTCGCCGCCGTCGCCGCCGTCGGAAGTCGCCGCGACGGTGAGGGTGAACGAGGCGTCCTCGCCGAGTTCTGTGGTCTGGTCACCGCTGACACCCACCACCTTGTAGGTGCCCGGAGTGGTCGGGGCGGTCAGCGTCTGGGTGTATGTGCCACCGTCTTGCGCGGCGACCGACGCCAGGGCGAACGAGGCCCCGGCTGCACCGGCACCCTCGATGAAGATGTCGTTCGGACCACCGGGCACGGTGTTCGTGAGGGTGCAGGTGAGACTCGCGCCGGGCGCCACGGTTGTCGCGTCACAGGTGAGGGTGAGATCTGCGACGCCGGGCGGGTAGGCGAGGGCAGGGACGGCGGCGAGGCCGGACAGGGCAAGGGCGCCGACGAGAGCAGCCGGCTTCGAGAATGAGCGCAGAGTGGCCTTGGCGGCAACCTAGCGAAGATCGACTCCGTCATGTCAGGTGATCCTGGGAAAAGTCTCGGGAATTTCTTTGGTGGGACCGAGATTCTTGCTGAGCGTCCCTGTGGATATCACTCATCGTGATGTCGGCTTCGGGGTATTCCGTGGTGGGTGGCACAATGCAGCGCATGCCGCGTACCGGACGAGTCGGGCGATTCGCCCTGGGATTTGTGGGCGGCATATTCCTTGGGGCGGTGGCCTTGGGGCTGTGGTTCGGCGTGACCGGGGCCCTTGCGGCCCGCGATGCCTTGAGCCTGCGCGCCGATGCCCGCTCGATCCAGCAGGCGGTGGACGAGCGCAGTTATGCAGCAGCTGTGTCGTCATTGCCGAACGCCGCGGACCATGCCGCAGCGCTGCGCGCCAGGCTCACGACGGCGCCCTGGTCGTGGGCGCAGGAGTTGCCAATCGTGGGCCCCTCCGTGGCGGCGGGCGCCGTGCTGGCCGGGGCCACCGACCAGGTGCTCGGCGGGCTCGACGGGTGGAGCCGGCCGTTGGTGTCAGCCAGCGCCAGCGGCGATATCGCGGTGGCTGCATCCGCCCTGGCGGGGGCGGCCACGGATCTCGGGGAGACCTCGGCTGCCGCGGCCCGGGCCGCCGCCGACGTCGCGGCCATCGATGCCGACGGCGTGCTGGAACCGATGCGCAGGCCGTTGCTGTCGGCGCAGCGGCAGTTCCTGCGCGCGGTCGAGCCGCTTGCGCAGGGTGCGGCGGTCGCCCGGGTGCTGCCGGGGATGCTCGGTGCGGAGGAGCCGGTGCGGTGGCTGGTCGTACTCTCCCAGCCCGGGGAGGCGCGCGGGTCGGGCGGCGGGTTCTACGGGGCCTACGCCTCCGTCGTGGTGTCCCAGGGCACCTTCGCGATGGAGGCGGCGCAGGCGAACGGCCCTGAGACGCGTGATGCGCAGGACTTGTCGGCACTGCCGCAGGAGTACCGGCGGCTCTGGGGCTCGGACGCCGAATACCTCTGGGGGTTCAACCTGACGCGCCACTACCCCTACTCGGCCTCGGTGGCCCATGCCGCGCTGGATCCCGCAGCCGACTACGTCGTCTCCCTCGACCCGCGGGCTGTCGCGGGGCTCCTGGCGCTCACCGGCCCGGTGACGGTGGATGGCATCACCCTGGACAAGGGCAATGCGGAGCAGTTCTTCGCGCGCGAGATCTACGTGCGCTACCCGGACTCCGTCGAGAAGGATCAGGTGATGCTGGCGTTCCTGCAGGAGGTCTTCGGCCAACTGTCCTCCGCCCAGCTGGATCCCGAGGCACTGTGGCTGGCGCTGGGCGCTCCCGTGAGCGAGGGCCACGTGCAGGTGTGGTCGCCGGATGCCGAGGTGGCGGCCGCGTTGGCGGAGTCACCGCTGGGCGGGTCGGTCCCGGATGCAGGGCCGTGGGTCACGGCCGCCTTCAACAACTCGGCCGGCAACAAGATCGACTCCTCCATCGCATCGTCGCTGGAGTACCGGGTCACGGGGTCGTGCTCGACGGGGACCGTGACAGGATCGCTCTCGACCACGCTGACCCTGCAGGAGATTCCGGCAGGACTGCCGCCCTACATCTCCGGCCGCAACGATCGGCCGGACGCCCCGTACGGGACGAGCAGCATGCTGGTGCACCTGTACGCGCCGCCGGGCGCGGTCGGGTCGTCCTTCACCATCAACGGCGAACCGGCGATGGTGAACTCCGGTGTCGAGCGCGAGCACCCGGTTTGGGGGGCGAAGGTGCAACTGGCTCCGGGCCAGCCCGTGACCGTCGCGGCGACGTTCACCCAGCCCGCGTTCACCGGGCAGGCGCTGGCGGCCGTGCCGCAGCCCATGGTGCAGGAGACCGCCGTGACGGTCGTGGACGAGCGGTCCTGCGCGGTGGGCTGATGGCCTGCCCGCCGGTGCTGCTGCCTCGTTGCCTGCTTGGCGGCCGCGGGCTTGCGGGCGTTCTGTCTGGCGGTGCTCCTCGTGTGTTGATCGCTGCGATTTCCAGCCGTGGTGCGCGAATTCGCAGCGATCACGCTTGGGCGGTTCTGGGCGGCCGTTGCGACCGTGGCGACCGTCGCGCGTGGGGGCTGGTGGGTGCCTCGCATGGTGATCGCTGCGTTTCCTTGCCGTGGTGCGCGAATTCGCTGCGATCAACCGAACGGGCGGCAGCCGGCGGGCGGTAGTGTCGACACGCCGATCAGGACGAAGCAGCGCCGAGTTCGGAGGCGCGGCGTCGCAGGAGGGTTGCGCGGATCTGCGCCATCAGCGCCTCCCGCCGTTCGGGGGTAGCGAGCATCTCCCACGTGACCCGGATCGGGACCCAGCCGGCTGCGGTCAGGACATTCTGCCGGTCTCGGTCGCGATCGAAGGCGCGGACGCCGTGCGCGCGCCGGCCGTCGTACTCCAGGTAGACCCGCTCCTTGGTGAAGGCGACGTCCAGGACGAAGGTGCGCCCACCCTCGGTCACCCGCAGATTCGCCACCCAACCGGTGATCGAGGCGTGCCGCAGCGCTTCATGCAAGTCGAACTCGCCCGCCGAGTGGGCACCTGATCGCAGGCTGCCCACCACCCGCCGCAACTGGCGAACACCTTCCAGCGACCCGAAGGCGCCCACGGCCTCTTGCAGCAGTGGCGCTGCCGTCAGGCCAGTCCGGATGGCAGCCGTGGCGATGGCCTGGGCCTGGCGCTCGGGCAGGAAGCGGATCAGGTCGATCAGCGTCGCCCGACGGTCGGCCACCAAGCATCCAGCCACCCTGACCGGGTGCGCCACCGGATTGCGCACTGTGCGCCACGGCCCCCGCGCGGACCGGCGATCGATGATCATCGCCCGATCCGGCAGCGACTCGTCCTGCCACGCGAGCTGGGGCCAGAGCACCGCTGCGGAAGGGCCGGTGAGGATGGCCTCGGGGCGCCATAGGGCCGTCACGCGGGTGTCGGTCGCCAGGCCGGGCTCGGCGGTGTGGTGAACCAGAATGCCCGGACCCGCAACACGCCACAGCCCAGCGCGTGTCTGCCGCCGCAGCGTGGCCTCGTGCAGTCCGCACGTGAGCAGCTCCGTACGGCGCACAACGCCGTGGTTGTCGAGGACAAGGCGGTCGATGGCCAACTGATCCACACCCGGCAGCGTGCCCTGCCTCCGCGCCGCCGCAGCCTCCCGCAGCGTTGGCTGTGGATCGTGTGGGACGTGTGGATGGGAGTGCGGCGTTGATCGCTGCGAATTCTGGCGCTTGTGCGCGAATTCGCAGCGATCAACGCACAAGCCCCACCGGGAGCCGAGCACGGACGGTGACGCCGTGAGTGCGGTGCGAGGTGCCTCGGGTCAGGGGCTAGGCAAAGCGCGAGCGCAGACATAGTGTGCGACACGAAAGAAAGGGGATTCCATGAATCTTCGCAAGGGCCGTTCGGCCCTCATCGCCGGCGCTGCAGCGGCGCTGGCCCTGGCCACGGCCGTGCCGGCGAACGCGGCAACCGTGTCCGATCCGATCCTGGACGGATTGAGTTCGCCGCTCGGCCTGGCGGTCGGCAGTGACGGCACCGTCTACGTCACGCAGAGCGACTTCTTCGGCGGCAGCCCGGGCAGCGTCACCGAGCTGCGCAAGGGCACGGCGAGCGTCATCGGCGAGGGTGGTTTCGTCACAGCGGTCGAGGCTAATGGCCGGGGCACCACGAGCTACCTTGCCGACGCTCAGCTCAAGGTCGTCAATCCCAGCGGCAAGACCAAGACGCTGGCGAACCTCGCCGAGTACGAGGCCATGTACAACCCGGACGCGGGCAACGACTACGGGCTCCAGGGCCTGTCGCCAGCATGTGCCGGCGAGAGGTTGCCGCCCTGCCGCCGGACCTCGCTGAAGCGCTGCTGCCGCACAACGGCGTTGTGGACTCCAACCCGTACGCCGTGGCGATCCTGCCCAACGGCGACCGGGTCGTGGCCGATGCCGGGGGCAACTCGTTGGTGCGGGTGACGTCCGAGGGCGCGATGAGCACCCTCGCCGTGATGCCCCCGCGTCCGGCAACGATCGACGCCGGGACTGCGGGCGCGTTCGGGCTGCCGGCATGCACCATCGGCCTGACGATGAACTTCGACTTCGTGCCGACTGACGCCGAGCTGGGCCCGGATGGAATGCTCTACGTGAGCAGCCTGCCCGGTGGTCCGGAAGGTCCGTCCCCGCTCGGTCCGCGCGGCGGCGTCTTCACCGTGAACCCGAGCACGGGCGCGCTTGCCCAGATCGGTGATGGCTTCTCCGGCGCCACGGACCTGGCCGTCGACAAGAAGGGCCATGTCTACGTCACCGAGTTGTTCGGCAACACGGTGTCGATGCTGTCCGGCGGCGGCCCGGTGCCGATCGCCACGCTCGACGAGCCGGTGGCCATCGAGTCGTACAAGGGCAAGCTCTACGTCTCTGCCGGAGTCTTCGGGCCCGGTCAGGTCGTGATGATCACGCCGTAGTTGCTGACAGCACCACTGTCGCCGCGGGTCCCGGGTGCGCCGGGGTCCGCGGCGACGTGCGTTCGGCAACCGGACGATCAACGCAGCAGATTCCGCGGGCCATCGGCGGCCATCAGGGCGTCGGCGTCGGCCATCGCGGCGTCGTCATTGGAGGCGACCTCGGGGTGAGACTCCAGGTCGTCGTCCGGGTGCGGGGTGAAGCCCGGGAGCAGCACGGTGGCGACCAGGGCCGCCACTCGATGCCGCAATCCCAGGAGCAGCGCCGTCGAGCCGCCACGATAGGAACCGTGACGGCAGTCCTGGAGGCGGCGGCGCCAGCCCCGGCGAAATCGGCGACTCGGATCCGATGGACTCGACGGGCTGCGCGCGATCGCCGTGGCTGCGGTGCTCGTCTACCACCTCGGCCTGGGGTGGCTGCCCGGCGGCTTCCTCGGGGTCGACCTCTTCTTCGTCATCAGCGGGTTCCTCATCACCACGCTGCTGCTCGCCGAGATCGAGCGTGCCGGGCGGATCAGGTACGGCCAGTTCTATCTGCGCCGGGCGAAGCGGCTGCTCCCGGCGCTGCTCCTGATGCTCGTGGGGACGCTGGCGCTAGCGGGCGTCGTGGCACGCGATGTGGCGCATCAGACCCTGCTGGACCTGCCCGGCGCGCTGTTCTACATCAGCAACTGGTGGGCGTTGGGCCAGGAGCAGTCCTACTTCGACCTCATCGGTCGCGGGAACATGCTCGGGCACCTGTGGTCGCTGGCGGTGGAGGAGCAGTTCTACCTGTTATGGCCGGTGATCCTCGGAATCATCGCGCTGGTGACGCATGGGCGGGCGCGGTTCGGCGTCCTCGTCGTCGCCGGGATCGGGGCGCTGCTGTCGACGGCGTGGATGGGCGTGTTCGCGGTGCAGCACGAGGTGCCGCTGGGATCTGATCCGACGCGGGTCTACTTCGGGACCGACACCCACGCCATGAGCGTGCTGTCCGGCGCGGCGCTGGCGGCGGTCTGGAACGTGGCGCGGTTCCGGACCGGCGTGGTGCCGGGGGCGCGGCGGGTGCTGGCCGGCGCCGGGGTGATCGGGCTGGCGCTGAGCGCGCTGCTGATGCTGACGGTCACCGAGTACACCTCCTGGCTGTATCGGGGCGGGTTCCTGGTGACGTCGGCCGTGTTCGTGCTCGTGGTGGCGGCGGCGACGCATCCGGCCTCGCCGCTCGGCCCGGCGCTGGACAACCCGGTCATGCGGTGGATCGGGCTGCGGTCCTACGGCATCTACCTGTATCACTGGCCGATCTTCCTGGTGACGCGGCCAGGGCAGGACCTGCCGTGGGACGGCCTCTGGCTCTCCGCGCCCCGCATCGCACTGGTACTGGTCGTGGCGGACCTGTCCTACCGGTACTTGGAGGTGCCGATCCGGCGCGGGACGTTCCCGACCGGGTGGCTCGACCGGCGGGCTGCGGCGGCGGCGCTGGCGCTGGCCTGCGCGTTGGGGGCGCTGGTGGCGACAGCCCCGCGGGCGGCTGAGGTCGTGCAGTTGCAGACGTTCGGGCAGACCGCGGATGTGGCCGATGCCGCACCGGCGGCGCCTTCGGTCACGGACATCTCCTGGTACGGGGACTCGGTGACGCTGTGGTCGGTGGAGGCGCTGCGGGGGGAGTTCCCCGGCGTGGTCGTGGATGCCGGGCTGAACCGGGCGCCGGTGAACATCCTGAGCCGGGTGGAGCCGACCACCGGTGTCGTGGTGATCCATCTCGGCAACGCGGGCCCGGTGCCCGCTGCGCAGTTGGAGCAGGTGCTCGCCGATCTGGCGGGCGCGCAGCGGGTCGTACTCATCAATTCGAACGCCGACTTCGCGTGGGTCCCGCAGGCCAATGCGACCATCGCGGAAGTAGCGGCCGGGTTCGACAACGTCGCGGTGGTGGACTGGGCCGCGCTGTCAGAGGGTCAGGCCGCGTGGTTCGAAGATGGGCTGCACTTGACCGGTGCGGGCAAGGCCGCCTACGCCGCAGCCGTGCGGGGGGCGATCGGCTGACCCTGCCATGGCGCTGGTTGATGGCGGCGGGTTCCCGGTCGGCCCGGGCCGACCTCGCCGTGGCGCTGGTTGATCATCTGCTCCTTGCCGACGGAACCACCGACTCGCCGGCGAGGCTGTGCCCGGCGGTACCCCATCAGGGCCGCGATCAACCATGCCGGGCTTCGCGCGAAGATGACGGCATGGAGATCCTCACCGACTGGACCGGGCGGTTCACCGGCACCGCTGTCGACACCGCCCGGCCGAGCACGCCGGCCGAGGTCGCTGCCGCGCTGCGGTCCGGGTGCGCCATCACGACGCGCGGCGGGAACACCGGCCTTGTCGGCGGTGCCGTGCCGGCCTCCAGCCGTGACACGGTGCTGCTGCAGACCTCGAAGCTGCGGCGCCTGGATCCGGTCGATGCCGACACCGGCCAGGTCACCGTCGGCGCGGGGGTGTCGCTGGCCGAGCTGCAGCACCACCTGCGCGGCAGCGGGTGGGCGTTCGGCGTGGACCTCGCCGCCCGTGGCACCGCCACCATCGGCGGCATGGTCGCAACGAACGCCGGCGGCATCCGCGTGATCCGCTACGGCATGATGCGCGCCCAGGTCGTCGGGGTGGAGGCGGTACTGCCGAGCGGCGATGTCATCGACGACACCGCCGGGCTGCTGAAGAACAACACCGGGTATTCGCTGTCCCACCTGCTGGTCGGGTCGGAGGGAACGCTGGCCGTGGTGACGGCTGCGCGGCTGCGCCTGCACCCGCCGGCGCCGCAGACCAGCCTGGCCGTCCTGCCGATCCCGACGCTGGCGGCCGGCCTGGCGCTGGTCGGGGCGGTCCGCCGGGCAGGCGCGGAACTCATGGCCGCGGAGGTGATCGATGCCGGGAGCCGACGGCTGGTGGGCGGCCCCCCTGGCGTGCCGGACGCCCCGTGGACCCTGTTCCTCGAGGTGGCCGATGGCGGGACCGCGCAGGGACTGGACCCCCTGTCCGAGCAGGAGGTCCGAGTGGCCACCGCGCCCTCCGAGCAGCGCCGCCTGTGGGAGGTCCGCGAGGGCATGACCGACGCCTGGGGCCGGGCCGCCACCGACGCTGGCACGGTCGTGCAGAAGTTCGATGTCAGCCTGCCGAGCGCGCGGCTGGACGCCTTCGCCAACGCCGTCCTCGCCCTCGTCCCAGCGATCGGCATGTTCGGCCATGTCGGCGACGGCAATCTGCACCTGGAGGTGATCGACGCCGATCGCGACTGGGACGCAGAGGTCCTGGCCACCGTGGCCGCGCACGGCGGCAGCATCTCCGCCGAGCACGGCATCGGCCGGGCCAAGCGCGACTACCTGCACCTGTCCCGTTCCCCGGCCGAGATCGCCGCGATGCGCGCGATCAAACGTGCGCTGGACCCCGAGGGTGTGATGAACCCGGGAGTCCTGCTGCCGGCCTAGGTGCGATGTTTCCAGGCAGGTCGTCCAGCCCGGTGATGGGTGCGGTGTTCCCGATTGCTGAGTGGGGCCTCGTCGATGTCGATCAGGCACCCTTGGTCGATCCCGGGCAGCAGGTCGGCCCGTGCGGTCGCGCCGTGCCGCAGCACGTCCATCCCGTCGATCGTGTCCGCGCCCGCGGCCATCCCCGCGACCAGCGACATCACCTTGGCCCCGGCATTCGCGCCGGCGTCGCCGGGCAGCGTCCAGCCGCTGCCGCGCCAGTTCACCGATCCCGACCTGTTCGGCCAGTGCGACCGCTGGGACCAGGCCCGCCGACACGACCAGGGTCGGGCTCGTCGAACGCTGCTGACATCGAGGAACAAGCGTGCGAAGGCTGCATCTACGAGGTGCTCCCCGCGCGACGTGAATGGTTGCTTCGCACCAACCAT
Organism: uncultured Actinomycetota bacterium; assembly: GCA_963706835.1. Lineage (GTDB taxonomy): Bacteria > Actinomycetota > Actinomycetes > S36-B12 > CAVXYG01. The sequence continues at coordinate 215,544 of CAVPOB010000015.1, read as the reverse complement.
TCTCACGCTCAGCCGAGCACCTCGGCGTCTCTACCACGCCCCACACGGCCAAGATCATCTGTGGATTCAGGGTAACGCTTTGTCCAGCAGCGACTGCTCACCGCGATTGGGGGCCGACTGCAGCCGCGAGCGCCGATATCAGCAGGTCCTCATGGAGCCCAGGGGGCAGGTCCGGCACAGCCCACGCTCTGCAGCCTCCCGGGCGGGCTGACGCATTGTCGCGCGACTTCGTGGCAGGGCAGTTGTGTGAGTCCTGAAGGAGACCGCTGAGCCACGGGAAGACCCACCATCGCCGCGGAGATCGCCCGAGTGGCCCTCCCGCTCCGGCACTACCGGTGGTGCGGCGCTGACGGCGTCGCTGGAGCTGGGCGGTGGCCGCTGGCTCCTGCCGCCGCCCAGGGCCGACTCCTGCGACGGTGCTGGACCATTCAGGCGGCACGGCAGCGGAGGACAGCGCCGGGCAGGGTGCGCCAGCCGAACGGCCCTGCGGCATCCCCTCAGCCTCGCAGCATGCCGAGGAGCAGCGAGGGCAGGGCCCGCAGGTCGTCGTCCCCGGTGATCCGCAGGAGGGCGGCGCTGACGGACTCGACCTGCCGGTGTGTCGCGTCGGTGAGCGGTTTGAGCAGCGGCCGGAACGCGCCGCGGACCACCGTCTTCTGCGGTGCGGCGAACATGAGGGCGTTCGCGACCACCCCGATGCCGCTGCCGATGTCGGCGGGTGGGTTGCCCGGGAACGCTCCCCATGTCCCGCAGCCGTTGGCTGCGACGCTCATGTTGGGCGATTCGTTCAGCCCTACGATGCCGTAGGCGAGGTCGTCGATCGCCCCCTCGACCGCTGCTGCGTGCTCGCGCAGGGTCCGGGGGTGGGCGAGCAGCATCGCAGCGAGGTTGCCGGCGAGCCGGCCGTTGGCGAACGCCACCGCCGCTTCGAGGTATGCGGGGACGCTGCGGCCCGGCAGCCGCACCACCCCGAGGAGATCGGCGAAGACCTCCTCGCTGAAGAGCCGGGCGTCGCTGCCCGGGTCCAGCCCGGCGGCGATGAGCCGACGGTCCGGCGGATGCAGCGCCTCGACCTGCGGGCAGTCCGCGAGGGCGCGGTCAAGCCGTTGCTGCGTGCGGGGGTAGTACGGTTGCCGCGGCGGCAGCGCTGCCATCAATCGACGGACCTCGTCGAGCAGGGCATCTGTGTGCCGCCATTCATCGGGGACGATCAGGATCTGCGTCGCTGAGCAGGCATGGCCGGCGTTGTAGAGCTTCTGCCAGCAGATGCGGCCGGCCTGCCGACGGATGTCGGCCTTCGACCACGGCCCGGGGGCCACGATGCAGGGGCTGACACCGCCCAGTTCGGCGGTGAAGGGCTTGTCCAGCAACGGCCTGCCCTGCGCCCGGCGCTCCTCGGCCAGCCCGTCCTCGCCCCAGACCAGGGCGTCGTAGGTGGCCTTGCTCCCGGTCATGTGGATCCGGTCGATGCGGGGGTCGTGGGCGAGGGCCCGAACCACGTCGGGGCCGCCGCGCACCAGACGGAGCCAGCCGCGCTCCACGAAGTCGGCGAAGATGCGCTCCAGGGAGGGGCCGATGTAGTCGTTGGCAGGGTTCAGCTTCAACAGCACGACGCTCCCCCCTGCCAGCATCACCTGCAGCATGTCCGCGACCGGCATGGACACGAAGTTCCCGCCGCCCAGGACCAGCGCCACCGCCAGGATCCCGAGGGGCCTTCCCCGGATACGGGGTTTGGGTTTCGAGGAGGGTCTCCTGCGCGGTGTGTCCGGGCAGCATCCGCACATCCACGCGCAGGCCCCAAAGCGCGGACTGCACCTGCTCCATCGGGTTGGCCGGTACGACCTGCGCCTCGGCCTGCCCGTCTGGCCGTTCGCGGATCGCGGAGGCCGGAAGGAGGTCCTTCCCGTCGGCGATGTTGCCGAGAACCGTCTCGCTCGCCCGCAGCACGGTGGCGATGAGCGACAGATCGGCGACAACCTCCCCGGCGTAAGGGCCGCCCCGGCTGACCCCCTTCGCCGCGCAGGTCGCTGCAGCCAACTCCTCGGACTCCGGCACGACGCGCCGCCGCGCCGCCCGCAGCAGTGCTGCTCGCTCCGACGCAGGCAGCCCCACCCACGAGGGGAGGCCGGCCCGCAGATCGTCGATCGCCTGGTCCATGGCCATGGATGTCGTGGTGCTCATCATTCCCACCCTCCGCTGCCCCCTGCCGTCGGGAGCCGTCAAGGCCAGTCACGCAGAGGGCCGGGTCGGCGGCCAGGGACCAAGGGCACACGAACCCACGCCATGTGCCCGTTCCGCACGGATTCCCGCGGCGGCCCAATGTGCGGTGGACCGATGGCAAGGAGCGCTCGGCGGATTCTGCTGGGCGTCGAACCTCAGGCCTCGAGCAGCGCCTTGAGGTTCGCCAAGTTCGTCTTCACCCCATGCGAGTAGATCCGGAGAACGACCGGCTCGGTGAGCTTGCCGAAGAAGCCGGTCGGGTCGGGGGTGTCCGTGTGGAACGTGACACGAGTGCCGTCAGCGACATCCTCGAAGCGGTAGCTGTAGTCGAAGGGCATGGCCGACTCCACGCTCCGCAAGCCGAAGACGACCCCGTCCTCGAAGTCGGTCATCTCGGCGCTCCAGTCGAAACTGCGGCCCGCGACCCGGAGCGTGCCCTTCGCGGTGGTGTCGGCATGGAAGGCACCGGGCGGAGTCGCCTCGAACGCGGTGAGCGTGCTTGCCCAGTGCAGGAAGTGCTCGGAGTCTGCCGCAAAGGCGAAGACCTCGGGGCGCGGCTTGTTGATGACGATGCTCTCCTCGACGACCGGCATGATGGCTCCTCCCTTGAAGGGCCAGGGGGCTGGCCCTTCGATTCCGACGCCCGTGAACCTAGCGATCCGCAACCCCCGGCAGATAGGGCTGAAGGTCCCTGCCGCGAGCCGCTCGTCCCTACCGGCCGGGTCGTTCGCAAGCGCCGGTAGGGAAACACGAGACCGCTGCCGATGCCTTAGGGACCATCGGCGCCATCCGAGCCACGCCAGCACGGCATCCCGCCACACACTGCCTGACGCCGCGGCGCATCGGTACCCATTCGAGTGCTCCTGAGATTCGCACCAACTCGTCCCAGAGTCTCCGACCGGACGCAGAGTCGCTCATGTCCTTGTCGGGCGAGACTCGCTTGTCGCGCTTGCAGGAGGCGCCGTCGATCGCCTGCCGATCGGCGTTCAGCAAGATCACGTCAGCAAGCGGTTCGCCTGCCAGACGGGGCGGAGCAGCGACGGCGCCGCGCGCGCAGCCACATCATGGTGCTCGAAATGGACGACGGATTTCCGAGGAGCCCTATCGCGCAGGCAGGTGCCGAGCCGATCGGTCGACGCACCCGGTGCCCTGAGGCCGGGCCGGGTCTCCGCCCAGATGACTCTCGACGGTGACCCGCCCCTGGGCAGCCGCAGACCGGTACCACCGCGATCCGTCCTTCGGCAGGACAACGTGGGGGAGTTGCACTGCACTGGAACGCATTCAGCAGGGACACCCGTGGGCCACAGCCGCCCCGCGCATCATGCGCCCACGACGTCTCGTCCGCGGTGCACTCCTCGGCGAACCGCGTCTCCGGGTCGTGCGACAAGCGCGCGAGCGGCGCGACGACGTTCACCGACGGCCCGCTGGACGTCCCGGGCCACCCGGTGCCGATCCACACGCCGGGACACACGTCCGGGCACGTCGCCCGTCACCTGCCCGACCGCGGCGCCCTGCTCGTCGGCGATGCGCTGATGACCGGGCACCGCTCGCCGGTGACCCGGCAAGCGCCGGGTCCGAACCGCGGAGCCTGCGCGCCTATCGTTTGCCGAGTTGACCAGGGACGATCCGTAGTTCGGAGACCAGCCCGGCGTGGTCGGTCGGGAAGCACACCCCGGTGCCGAGGATCGGAGCGCCGATCACACCCGCATCGGCCAGGATCTGCGACATCGCCTCGGTGTTGTCGATCTGGTTGGCAGTGTTCTCGCACGTCCAGTTGTCCGGGCTGTCCGGCCAGACGTTGCCGATCACGGTGGGCGAGTTCTTGGACTTGACCGTCACGCCGTTCTTCACGAAGACGTAGTCCAGACGGTCGGTGAAGCCGTAGGGGTTGCCCATGGCGAGGGCCGCCTCGATCCGCCGCGAGTCCGGACCGGCGAGTTCGGCCTGCGAACCCCAGGTGTAGTTCATCGGGTCATCGGCGTCGGGCCCGATGTCGGTGTACCCCGCGCTGCGCATCACCCAGTAGCTGTTGCACTCGGTGCTGGCCGTCCCCGGAGTCGGGTTCGCAGGCTGCGCGGGGCATGCATCGCTGGCCTCGGGCTGCCCGCCAGGATTCGGCTCACCTGCCGGACGAGGATCGCGCGGGTCGTTGTTGAAGTCGCCCATCACGACCAGCGGCTTGGCCACGTCTTCCAGTTCCGCGACCAGCTGGCGGGACTGGTCACCCGCCGCAGTGACTTCGTCGAACGACCACAGCGACTCCAGATGGGTCGTCACGAAGCGCGCGCTGTGCCCGCTGACGGTGACATCGGCCCATGAGTAGCCGCGGACGATGTCGAAGATCCCTTCGATACCGAGTTTCCGGTCGTAGTCGTTCTGCCCCACAGCGGTCACCTGGTCGGCCAGGTCGGCGCGCACGAGGAGCGCGTCGGCCATCTCGAATCCGCACGTGGCGGTGTCCTGACCGAAGATCGGCTGGAAGGTGTCCGGGTCGTTGACGACGGAGAGTCCTGGGATGGGTCCGATCTTGAACCCGGGGTTGAACGCCTGATCGCCATCGAACTCGGCGACCACGTATGGCACCCCGGCGTCCGCCATGGCCGCCAGGTACTGCTCGGTGAAGTTGTAGACGTCGACTGTCGGTGACAGCAGGTTCTTCTGGCAGCGCCACACCACGGCTTCCTGCAGGCCGATCACGTCCGGGGAGTACCGGGCGGCGATCCCGGCGAGGTTCGGAGCGCGAGTGGTGAAATCCGTGGCCGCGACCTGGTCCCACATGAACTGGGCTGCCGCCTGGACCCGCTCGGCCAGGGAACCACCCCCTGGATCGACGATGATGTCGATCGCCACACCCACGTCGGCGCCGAGGTAGAGGTTCTGCGTCATCACCTCGAACGGCTTCGCGCTAGGTGGCTCAACATGGTCCTTGGCCGAAGCCACCCCGACCGACTGCCCCATGACCAGTGCCAGCGCCGCCAGGGCGCCAACCGCCATCCGACGCCCGAGCACCCTCTTCATCATCCCGACTCCCTGCACTTCGCTGTTCCTCCGACAACCACTGGCACACTATGACGCGCCTGATCCCGATGTCTGTTCACAGCGGTTTCTTCGTTCATCACGCAGCCGACCGAGGAACATGGGCTGACCCCGTTGGGTGGACATCCTGATTGGCCGAGCCGGCCGTGGGTCGCGGGGCGTCGGCGAACGGCCGGCGCCGCCCGTCCGCCGGCTTCGGCAGCGGATCGGCGATGAACGCACTGCTCGACGTCCTCGGCGGCCCTGATGGCATCGAGCCCGTCGACAAACTCGTCGATCGTGCGCATGGGCGGGATCGTGCCGCGGGCACCGTACCGCTTGGCGGTGGCGACGGCGTCGGCGTCGGCGATCATCCGGGGCGCGCCGTGCCCGGAGTTGCGGGAGCCCTTCCGCAGCCGGGCGGCGGCGATCACCGGCGCCGGGTCCGCCGTGCTGATCGTGGCGACCTGCGCGTCCAGCCCACGCACCCCGGTGTGCCCGAACGCGGCGCCCTGCTTGGAGGCGCCGTAGACCCGGTCGATGGCGTCGTCGATGTCGATCAGGCACCCTTGGTCGATCCCGGGCAGCAGGTCCGTCCGCCCGGCCAGCCGGCGACCGCTGGGACCAGGCCCGCCGACACGACCAGGTCGGGCTCGTCGAACGCTGCTGACATCGAGGAACAAGCGTGCGAAGGCTGCAGCTACGAGATGCTCCCCGCGCCACGTGAATGGTTGCTTCGCAACAACCATTCTCACGCTCAGGCGAGCACCTCGGCGTCTCTACCACGCCCCACACGGCCAAGATCATCTGTGGATCCAGGGTAAACGGGTGCCGCTCGGCTCGCGATCTTGGCCCTCGCCCAACAACACTCCGAACAGGAACTCAGGAGGTTAGGACATGGCCGATCAGATCAGCGCGAACGGGGACATCGAGATCGGGGAGCTCGGTATCGGGGAACCGGACACCGCCAACGCCACCGTGATTACGGCCGGCCTCGGGGCGGACTTCGACGTCGCGGTGGACACCGATGACACCGACCACAGCCACGACGACGAGTTCGCGATGGACATCACGCAGTCGGCGTGGGCCGATGTGGCCGAGGACGGCAGCATCGTGGGGGACATCGTCACCACCGTGGTGGACGAGGAGTCCGGTGTGACATTGATCGACGAGGTGGTCGCAGTCGTGGCACCGGACGGGACCACAGTGGCCGACGAGACGGTGTCGGTCATCGACGCCGACGGCAGTTTCGGCGTGCTCGCCGAGGGCATCGATGTGGTCGACGACGAGACGCCCAAGGCATTGTGACGAGGGCGTGAATCCTGCGCGCCGGCCGGGGTGTGACGCAGCCTTCGGCTGGGCCTCGCTGGCACGATGATGGCGTGATGCAGGCGTGGCGGCATGATTTCGGTCACGGCCCGGCGGTGTTCGCCCACCGCGGTGCCAGCGCCGAGCGGGCCGAACATACGTTGGGCGCCTACGAGCGGGCCCTGGAGGTCGGTGCGGACGGACTGGAGTGCGATGTCCGCCTGACCGCCGACGGCCATCTGGTCTGCGTGCACGATCGGCGCATCGACCGGACCAGCAGCGGCACCGGTGTCGTCTCGACGAAGACGCTGCACCAACTGCAGCGCCACGACTTCTCCTCCTGGCACGACGGGGAGGCGCCGGACTGGGACCCCGCCCGCGGCACGGTCCTGACGCTGGGCCGCCTGCTGGAACTGGTCCTGTCCTACCAGCGGCCCATCCGGCTGCTCGTGGAGACCAAGCACCCCACCCGCTACGGCGGCTACCTGGAGCGCCGCGTGGTGCAGGAGTTGGAGCGGTTCGGCCTGGCCCGGCCGCCGCGCGACGGCACCTCGCCCATCGTGCTGATGTCGTTTGCAGAGATCGCGGTGCGCCGGATGCGGCAGTTCGCACCGGGCGTGCCCGCAGTGCTGCTGATGGAGCGGGTGCCCATCCGGTTCCGCGGCGGATTCCTGCCATACGGGGCAGCCATCGCCGGCCCCTCCATCGACATCGTGCGGCAGCACCCCGGCTACGTACGGCGAGCCCACACCGCCGGCAATCAGCTGTATTGCTGGGTCGTCGATGATCTCGCCGATGTCGATCTGTGCGCCAGGATCGAGATCGACGGCGTCATCACCAACCGGCCGGAGCAGGTGCTGGCGCATCTGCGTCGCACCGGCGTGCGCCCCTGACCCGTACCCTGACCCCATGGCTAAGAAGAAGACGCCCCGCCGCGCCACCGCCATCGACGCCGCCGATCTGCCCGTCGTCGGGCCCCGCGAGCCATGCCCGTGCGGTTCCGGCAAGAAGTACAAGGTCTGCCACGGTCGGGCAGCCGCCCAGGCCAGCCGGCGACTGGTCGCCAGGCCGTTCGAAGGACTGCCGGGGGAGTGCGACTGGATCGCGATGCGGGAGATGGTGCCCGCCGCTACCGCGTCGGTGACGATGCTCGGCGAGCACGCCGACCAGCGGGTCACCGTTGCCACCCTGCTGCCCGGGGCGGTGCCCGGCCTGGTGCGCGCCGATGGCGAGGTGCTGCTCGGGCTGCAGACGCGCGTCTCTTCCGGCGATGCCTCCCGAGACCTCGCCGACGTGCTGCTTCGGGCATTCGAGGCCGGACCGGGATCGCAGATCGGTGTGCTCGACCTCCCCGGGCCCGGTCCGCGACTGCAGGACCTGCTCGACCCTGAGGCGCCGTTCGAGGTCACCATGCACAACGGGTTCGACTTCTGGCTCGCCGGTCAGGAGGTGCAGGGGGAGATGCAGGCGGCTCTGGATCGGGCCAACGAGGCGCTGGTCCCCACTGCTCGGCTCGGCGGTGTGGAGGCGGCCTACTGGGTGCGCATCGGGAGCAAGGAACACCTGCGATGGGTGCTGCCGTTCGAGGAGGATGCGGTGCTCGACGGCTTCGCGCGACTCCATGCCCGCGGCGCCGACACCGTGGGGGAGGGGTCCCGGTTCATCGGCTCCTTCCGGGCGCACGGACTGCTGGTCCCGGTCTGGGATCTCGCCCCCGGTACCGAGCCGGACCAGGTGGAGGAGGCGGCGGCCGAATACCTGGTGCGACTGCAGGAGGCGATGGCCTCCCAGCAGCCGCTCACCGCCGACGAGCGGGCCGCCAAAGCGGGCCTGCAGAACCGGCAACTCACGCTCCGCTAGAGGCCACGGCAACACGCATCGCGACACACCGTAAACCGGACTTGCACTTCACGTTGCTACCCCATAGGTTGTGGGCGTCCGAGTGCTGCTGCATCCCCCGTCGGTAGCACTCGGACCTTTTCTTGCCGTTGCTCGGGCGACCGATCGTCCGAGCATCCAGCCGCTCGGGCGGGTGCCGGTGCGCCGCTACCCTGGCTGTATGCCCCAATGGCTGCTCCTGGTCCTGACGCTGCTGGCCCTGTTGGTCGGCGGGCTCGCGCTGCTGCGGGCCAACCGAGTGGATGCTGCAATGCGTCGCGCGTTGGCGTCGCTGCCTGCCGGGGCGCAGGAGGCAGCTGAGCAGCAGGGCCCGCAGCCGGGAACGACGATCACGCTGCCCGACGTGCAGGGCCCGCTCAGCCGGGTCGCCATCGTCCGCTTCGATGCATTCGCCGATATCAGCGGCAAGCTGTCCAGTTCCGCGGCGCTGTTGGACGAGCATGGCAACGGACTGGTGATGACGACGATGAACGGCCGCGAGAACAGTCGCAACTACCTCAAGCACGTGCGCCGGGGCGTCGGTATCGTCGCGCTGTCGCCGGAGGAGCATGAGGCGGTGGCGAAGGCCATGGGTACCCAGAAGCGAGTGTCATGAGTCAACCGCGCTACGCCTACCTCGGCCCCTCCGGCACGTTCTCCGAGGCCGCCCTGCTCGCCATGCCCCGCTCAGCCGGTGCGGTGCTGGTGCCCGAGCCGACGGTGACTGCGGCGCTGGAGGGGGTCCGCGACGGGCAGTACGACGCCGCCCTGGTGCCCATCGAGAACTCCGTGGAGGGCTCGGTATCGGCGACCCTGGACGAACTCGGCGTGGGCGATCCGCTGGTCATCACCGATGAGATTGCGCTGCCGGTGCGGTTCGCCCTGATGGCTCGGCCGGGGACGTCGATGGACGCTGTCAAAGCCGTCGCCACGCATCCCCATGCGGAGGCCCAGTGCCGCGGCTGGTTGGCCGACCACCTGCCCGGCGTCCACGTCATTCCGGCATCTTCGACTGCAGCCGCCGCCGCGGCCCTGGTGGAGGATCCGGCACCGTTCGACGCGGCGATCGCTCAGACCCTGGCCGCGAGCCGCTACGGCCTGACGATCCTTGCCGACTCCATCGCCGACAACGACGACGCCTCCACCCGTTTCGTCCTGGTCCAGCGGCCCGGCGCCCTGCCGCTGCGCTCCGGCGCCGACAAGACCACGTTGATGCTCTTCATGCGAGCCGACCACTCCGGTGCGCTGTTGGAGATCCTCACCGAGTTCGCGGTGCGGGGCATCAACCTCACCCGCATCGAGTCGCGACCCACCAAGAAGGTGCTCGGCGACTACTATTTCTCGATCGATCTGGAGGGCCATGTCGAGGATGCCCGCGTGGGGGAGGCGCTGATGGGGTTGCGCCGCGTCTGCGCCGACGTGCGCTTCCTCGGTTCCTACCCGCGCCACGACTGCCGCGAACCGGTAGTGCGCAGCGGGGTCTCCGATGAGGATTACGCCGACGCGCGCGAGTGGTTGGCCCAGATCCGCGATGGGGATGCGGTCTAGCCAGAGCCGGTCGGTGGACGGAGCGTAGTCGCTGCGGGGGGAGCCGGCCTGGCGGCGTTGGAGCCGAACGGAAACCGCCGTTCCTGGGCAGCAATTTGGGGCGGGAACGGAGGTTTGCGTTGCCGTCCGCTATGCGGCGCCCCGTCCGGTCACGCAGCGTGAGATCGACCCGGGGCACAACGACAGCGGCCCGGCTGCGCAGGCATCGGGGGCTGCGCGTGCCGGGCCGCTGTGCTGCGGGACGGTTCTAGAAGCGCCCGAAGCCCATGAAGGTGCGGCCGTACCAGCCGCCGCTGATGCTGACGACCTCCACCGGTCGGCTCGGGTTGGCGGCGTGCACCATCTGGCCGTTGCCGAGGTAGAGGCCGACGTGCCCGCCGTTGTTGAAGAACACCAGGTCGCCCGGCCGCGGGTTGGAGACCCGGGAGGAGGCGGCCCACTGCGCCGCGGCGGTGCGCGGGATCGAGATGCCCGCCGAGCGGTAGGCGTAACTGGTCAGCCCGGAGCAGTCGAAGATGTCCGGACCGTTGCCACCCAGGACGTAGCGGTCGCCGACCTGTGCCAGCGCGGTGCCCACAACGCCGCCGGTGTTGCCTGCGGGCGCATCGGAGTAGCTGGGGGCCGGCACCGGCGCCGGAGCCGGTGCCGGGGCAGTGCCCGACGCCGGAGCGCGGGTACCGCTGCTGGAGCTGGGGGCCGCAGCCGCAGCCGCCGCCGCGGCAGCCTCCGCTGCTGCCCGCTCGGCGTCGGCCCGGGAAACGACCGTGACCTCGGTGGAGGTGGCCCCGAGGGCATCGGCCTGGTCCGGCACCACGATGCGGTACGTGCCGGACGGGATGCTGGTGAAGCCGTAGCCGCCGTCGGGCGAGCTCGTGGACAGGGTCTGCACGTCCTGCCAGGTGCTGCCGCTCTTGCGCTGCAGCGTGAACTGGTAGGCGCCGGAGGGATCGGGGCTGACGTCCACGGTGGTCACGTAGTCGGCGCTGTTGTACGACAGGCCGGCGGTCAGTTGTCGCGGCTGATGCTCCATCGGCGATCCGACGAACTCGGCCATGCCGAACTGGGCCGGGACGACGACGCGGTAGGTGCCTGCCGGCATGTTCGCCACCGTTGCCAGGTCATCGGCGCCCGCCGTAGTGCCGGATGCGGCATCCACCCAGTTCTCGCCGTCGAGACGCTGCACGACGAATGCCAGGTCGCGATCGGCCAGGTCGGGCGAAGCGTCGACGAGGAGGTCGCGCAGCGCGTACCCCTGCGCCGTCACGGCGGCGCCCAGGTTGGGGATGGACAGGTGCGTCAGCGCCGGCACGGTGACACCGGCGGTGACGGCCTGCGGCACATCGGCCTGCGAGGCCGGGTCGGGCAGCGAGGCCAGGGCGCGGTCGATGACCGACTCGTCCAGGGGCGTCGCGAAGCCCGTGGTGGCGACCGCCGACTGGTTGATGGCGAACCCCAGGGCAAGCGTGCCCACGAGGGCGGCGCCGCCGTACCGGAGATGGGTGCGAGACACGCACGCTCCTTCTTCAGAGGTCCCGGGCCGTCCTCCACGGCCGGGTGCGTCCCCAGGAGCCGTCCTGGGGTCGGCGGCATCTGTTCGCCGCCGATGCCCGCTCGCCGAGTTCCCCCGCAACTCGGGCACGAAGGGAAACGTAGATGCCAGCGACGCCGTGCGCTAGCCATGTTCCGAATAGCGAACATCTTTGTGAGGAAACCGTGAACTACGCACGATAGAGCCGGGACTACAGCGGGTCACTTTGCGACGCAAAGACGATGATCGCCAGGCCGATTCCGCCAGACGTGTGAGGGTCACCACGTTCGACCACATGTCCGAATATCGGACACCACTACGACTGAAGCGTGACTTACGCGGCCACCAGCATCGCCCGCAGGACCAAGCCGACGCCGTCCTGCAGCGGTCCCGGAACCTCGTGGTCGGCGGCCGCCTTCGCCAGATCATGGCCGTCCAGGACCGCCAGTCCGATCCCGGCCCAATCGAGCATCGCCACGTCGTTCGGCATGTCCCCCACCGCCACGACGTCGGTGCTCGACAATCCGTAGCCGGCCACCAGTTCCGCCAGGGCGGTGGCCTTGGTCACGCCGGCCGGACCGAACTCCAGCAGGGCGTGGTTGCTGGAGTGCGTGACCTCCAGCCGCCCGGCCGCCAACTGCTCGGCCGCGGCCAGGAACCCGGCGGCGTCCGCGGCGTCCGGTTCCAGTCGCGCCAGCAGCTTCACCGGATCCGGCAGCGCCAGCAGGTCCGCCAGCGGCAACCGGGGGGAGTCCGCCGGGAGCGGCAGCCGGCCCCGGTAGCCGGACTCCAGCGCGAACTCCGTCGGCGAGCCGCCGCCGAACGGTGCCGTGTTGGCCGCCATCGGCGCCACCGCAACCCGCTCCAGCGCGAAGTGCACCCCCGTGCCGTACCGCTCCCGCAGGCCGGCCGCCACATCACCGGCGGCCGCGATGTCAATCGTGGTGCGGTGCAGGACGCGCTCGTCGGTGAGGTCCAGCAGAACGGCCCCGTTGGCGCAGATCGCGGTACCGGCGTGGCCGGTCTCCCGCGCTACGACGCGCATCCACCGGGGCGGGCGTCCGGTGACGAAGATGACACGGATGCCGGCCGCCACCGCGTCGGCGATGGCCGATCGGGTGACCTCGCTGACGGTCAGATCCGGTCGCAGCAGCGTGCCGTCGAGGTCGGTGGCCAGCACGCGCCGGCCGGCCAACTCCTGCCGCAGCACCTCCGACAGCATCAGGCCACCGGCACGAACGCGGCTCGGCCGCCCAAGTAGGGCCGCAGGGCATGCGGGATCGTGACCGATCCGTCCACCTGCTGATGGTTCTCCAGGATGGCCACGATGGTGCGCGGCATCGCCACCAGCGTGCCGTTCAGCGTCGCCAACGGCTGCGGCGCGCCGTCAGACTCTCGCATCCGCACGTTCAGCCGTCGCGCCTGGAACTGGGTGCAGTTGGACGTGGAGGTCACCTCGCGGTACTTGCCCTGGGTCGGGATCCACGCCTCGATGTCGAACTTGCGGGTGGCGCTGGCACCGAGGTCGCCGGTCGCCACGTCGATGACCCGGTAGGGCACCTCGAGCAGGTCGAAGAACTCCCGCTCCCAGCCGAGCAGCCGCTCGTGCTCGGCGCCGGCGTCCTGCGGCGCGGTGAAGCTGAACATCTCCACCTTGTCGAACTGGTGGACCCGGATGATCCCGCGGGTGTCCTTGCCGTAGGAGCCGGCCTCGCGGCGGAAGCACGGTGAGAACCCGACGTAGCGCCGCGGCAGGGAGTCGGCGGCCAGGATCTCATCGGCGTGGTAGGCGGCCAGCGGCACCTCTGCGGTCCCCACCAGGTAGAGATCATCTGCCTCCAGGCGATACACATTCTCGGCGGCCTGACCGAGGAAGCCGGTGCCCGCCATGGCGGGGGGCGCCACCAGCGCCGGTGGGATGACCGGCGTGAAGCCGTTGCCGATCGCGCAGGCCATGGCGAGGTTGAGCAGCGCCAACTCCAACTCGGCGCCTGGGCCGGTGAGGTAGAAGAACCGGGCGCCGGACACCTTCGCGCCGCGCTCGACGTCGATGGCGCCGAGCCGTTGGCCGAGTTCGAGGTGGTCCAGCGCGGCGAACCCCTCTGCGGCGAAGTCGCGCGGTGTGCCGACCTCGGTGATCGTGCGGAAGTCCTCCTCGCCGCCGACCGGGGAACGCTCGTCGACGATGTTGGACACCTCCAGCCAGGCCTCCCGCAGCGCCGCGTCGGCCTGCCCGGCCTCCCGCTCGGCCGCCTTCACCTCCTCCGACAGCGCCTGCGCCCGGGCGAGGGCAGCATCGAGCTCGGCCTGCACGGCAGCGTCGTCGGGCGCCCGCTTGCGGCGGCCCTGGAGCGGCCCGATGGTCCGGCCGAGCTCTTTCTGCTGGGCGCGCAGGGTCTCGAAGGCGGTCAGCGCGCTGCGGCGCTGCTGGTCCAGGCCGACCAGCTTGTCCACCAGGGCGACGGACTCGCCGCGACGGCGCTGGGACTCGCGGATGGCATCGGGGTTCTCCCGCAGCAGACGTGGATCGAGCACGCTCTTCAGGGTACGGGCGCGCCCGGCTACAGGTACGGTCCACTGCCCCGGCGCGGGTCGATGCCCACACCTGGCTGGTCGGTCGGCCGCTGCTCGCCGCCCTCGATGGCCCTGCGCCGCATCTCGTCGAATGCCGCCCGGGCCGCCATCTGCTGGGCGAACAGGGCGGTCTGGATGCCGTGGAACAACCCTTCCAGCCAGCCGACCAGCTGGGCCTGGGCGATCCGCAGCTCGGCGTCCGACGGGACCGCATCATCGGTGAACGGCAGGCTGAGCCGCTCCAACTCCTCGATGAGCTCCGGCGCCAGACCGTCCTCGAGTTCCTGGATGGAGCGCTGGTGAATGTGGCGCAGCCGGGCTCGTGCCGCCTCGTCCAGGGGCGATTCGCGCACCTCGTCGAGCAGTTGCTTGATCATGCTGCCGATGCGCATCACCTTCGCGGGCTGCTCCACCAGGTCGGTCAGCCCCCGGTCGTCATCGTTGTCGGCCGACTGCTGCGCGATCCGCCCGATCGGCTGTCCATCGGGCCCAACGACCACGATGTGCTGCTCGCCGCTGACCTCGGTGTTCGGATCATCGCTCATGACTCCATCGTGTCACCGTGCCGCCCAAGTGGCAGTCGCGGGTGGTTGGTGCTTGCCCTTGGCTCGTCGTCCGTTAGCCCGGCCCCGGTGGCGCTTCTGGGGCGGGCCCGGCCCAGTCCGGCCGCTGCCGCACCACCACAACCCGATCATCGCGCTGGAAGACCCGCACCGCGCTCTCGTCGAACCGCGTCACCCTGCCGTCGCGGATGATGGCCAGCACCAGTTCGCCGTCTTTCTCCAGCTCCGCCGGGCCGATCCCGAGCTCCTCCGGCGTGACGGGCCGTTCCACCATCTCCAGGCCGCGGCTGGTGTCGAGCAGGTCCTCCATCAGGTCGCCCGCGGTTGGGGAGAGCAACTGCATCGACAGCAGGCGTCCGGCGGCCTCAGCGGTCACGATGACGCCGTCCACGCCGGAATCGCGCAGCACCTGAGCGCTGGCGGACTCCCGCGCCGCCGAGACGATCTTGGTGCCGGGCGGGGCCAACCGCCGCGCCGTCAGCGCCACGAGCACCGAGGTGTCATCGGAGTTGGTGGAGATGATCACCTGATTGGCCCGGTCGATACCGGCGTCGGTCAGCACGTCCTCGCGCCGGGCATCGCCCATGACGCAGGCCAGTCCCATCCGCTTGGCCTCGGTCGCGCTCTCGATGTCGTCGGCGACCACGACGACGCGCTCCGGCGAGGCGCCGGCGTCGATGACAGCCTGAGCCGCGGCCCGGCCCTTCACGCCGAAGCCGATGATCAACGTGTGATTCGACAAGGACTTCCTCCATTTCTGGGCACGGCCTTCCTCCCGGTAGCGCCTGGTGAGCGTCTCCAGCGCAGTGCCGACCAGCACGATGAGGAAGAGGAAGCGCACCGGGGTGATGACGAAGACGTTCGTCAGCCGGGCCAGGTCCGAGGTCGGGGCGATATCGCCGTAGCCGGTCGTCGACAGCGTGACCGTCGCGTAGTAGAGCGCGTCCAGTCCCGACACCACGCCATCGGCGTTGTCGCTGTAGCCCTCCCGTTCCAGCCAGACCAGCAGCCACGTCACCAGGACGCAGGACAGGGCGATCAGCAGGCGCAGCGCAAGCAGCCGGATCGGGGTCTCGCGCTTGCTGGGCAGACTCAAGCGCGCGCCTAGGTGCGGGGCGTCCCCATGCTGCTCGGCCACAGCATGACGGTAGCGCCATCGACCTCACCCGACGAGCACTCCGGGCAAAGGCAGCATCGGGACCAGCGCGCCGGTGTGCACGCCGGGCTCCACCACGATCAGGCCGTCCGCCGCGGCCAGGCCCTGCATGCCGCTGGGGCCGCTCCAGCGCTGCGGATGCACGCGCAGCGCGAGTTCGGACCGCTCCAGAATCCCGGGGATGACCCATGTGCTGCTGTCCGCGGCGACCCGTCCCGACAGCAGCGCCTCCACACCGTCGGCGTGGGACGGCCGCCCGCTGAGGGCCGCCAGCAGCGGATCGAGCACGACGGCCAGTCCCACCGCTGCCGCGGTCGGCCGACCCTGCAACAGCAACAGGGTGCGGTCCCCGTCCAGGATCGCCACGGTGGTGCCGGCGCCGGGTTGCACCACCAGGCCGGTGATGAAGGGCTCGGTGGTCAGCAGTGCCGCTGCATCGGACACAGCCGCGGGGATTCCCGGGTCGATCCCGCCCGCCACCACGATGACGTCGCTGGCGGCGTCCTCGATCGCCCGCGCGATGGCGGCCGGCTCGGCGGGCACCGTCACCGGCGGCAACAGCCGGGCCGGCCCCGCCTCGATCCACGTCGGCAGCAGCTCGGCCACGGCATCGCGCTGTCGGCCCGGTCGCAGCGGACCGCGGCGGGCCAGCCCGTGCTGCGGCAGGATCACCGACACCGTGGGCGGCGGAATCACGGTCAGGTCATCGCGTCCCACTGCCGCGGCGAGCGCGACGGTGGCCGGGGTGACGACCGGCCCCGCGGACAGCAGGCGCTGACCGGCCCTCGCCTGCCTGCCCTGATCGGCGACGCCGCTGCCGAAACGGATCAGGCCGGGATGGGCTGCCGGTTCGCCGTCGGGGCCGGCGATCTGCAGGCGCGGGCCGTGGCGCCCGATGTCGACCACGCCTTCGCTGCGGACCACGACGGCGGCCGAGCCCGCGGGCAGCGGTTGCCCGATCGCGACCTCGACGGCGTGGCCGTCGGGCAACCGGGCCAGGTCTTTGGCCGCGATGTCGCCGATCACGCTCCACGGCCCTTGCCCGGCCACCGCCCAGCCATGATCGACGGCGGCATCGGTGACCGGGATGTCGGTGGGTGCGGTGATCGGAGCGACCAGGACCGCCCCGACCGCCGCCTGCAATGGGACGGCGATGGGGGGCAGCGGGTCCACCGCGGCCAGCATGCGCCGGGCCTGACGCCACGACGCCGCCCGACCGCCCGCTGCCTGGCCCTGGGGTCGGGGTCCCGCTGCCGCGCTCATGGCGCCCACTGTTGCACCTCGCAGGGCGCTGGTCGGCGATCCGGTTGCGCGCGGCGCGTGCGTTTCGCGCATGCTTAGGTCCATGGCGGATTTTCTTGGCGTCTTGGCGCAACTGCGACAGGCCCGCGGCGGGCGGGCTCCGGCACCGGCTCCGCTGCCCGAGCCGGTGATCGGTCGGGACGACCACCGGCCATTCCTGGGCGAGTCGGAAGTGCCGCTGGCGAACCGCCTCATCCGCTACATCCCGGACCCTGCGGACGGGCCCGGTCAGTTCGTCCGGCTGAAGCAGGGCGAACTGTCGGAGGCGGAGCGGATCTATGTCTTCACGCACGGCTGGTTCCCGGGGGCCAAGTCCGACGCCGACCTGCTCTACGCCACGGAGGGGGAGACCGTCACGGCTTGGGATCCCCGGCTGCGCAATGTGCACGGCGAAACCCTGGTGGAGGCCTACGTCCCGCTCCTGGAGGCCCTAGCCCGGCGCGACCCGCAGGCGGCGGTGCTGTGGTTCAGCTGGGTCGATCAGAGCGGCACCGACACCGGCCTGTTCTCCGCCCGCAACTCGCTCTACGCCACGTCGGTGAACGGCCACCGAATGGCGATCGCGCTGGCCGATTTCATCGGCGACGGGTCGCCGAAGGTCCACCTCATCGGCCATTCGCACGGCTGCATCGTCAGCACTCACGCCGCGCTCAGCCTGGACCGGCGCCCCGAGCAACTGACCCTGCTGGACTGTCCAGAGGACTGGTTCAGCCGCAGCGGCGGGGCAGCCGGACTGCTCAACCATCTGCTCCCCCGCCTGCAGCCCGGACGCGCCGAGGGCAGCACGTTCGTCGACGCCTACGCCTCCATGTTCGGCCGGGCCTACCACGACGAGCCCGGTCTGTCGGATGTCGTCGACGTGCGGCTGCCGCTGCAGCGGCGCGCGGAGGACGAAGGCCGATCGGCGGTGAGTTACAACCACCATTACGCCGTCATCTGGTACGCCGAGTCCGTGGCCGACCCCGATGCCAGCAGCGGCTTCGCCTGGTCGGTGCTGAACGGCCACGATCCCACGGACCTCGACGCGGGATACCTCATCACGCGCAGTGGCCGACTGGTGCGGCTGGCCGAGCGCGAGCCGCGCACCGACACCGAGGCCTCAGTCGTGGAGAGCGTGGTCAATGCCGTCACCGAACTGAACCCCCGCAGCCCGGATGTGCTGGTGTCGATGGACCTCGGCGAGGACGCGCTCATGGTGGAGTTCGACTACGACATCAAGCGGGGCGGCAAGGACACCCGGCTCGAGGCCGCCGTCAACCACGCACTGGCCTTCTCCGCGAGCCCGCGTCACCCCGTCCCCTCCCGCGGACGATTCCTGCGGCTGCCCTCGGGCGGGCCGGTACAGGTGCAGTTCCGGCTGGTGGACGGCGGGCTGCTGGGGTCGGCGACGATCGGCCGGTTGCGGGTGGTGCGGGCCCCCGACACCGTGCGCAACCTCAACGACTTGCAGGCGATGCAGGTCAGCGCGCTCATCGGTGCAGTAGCTGGCGTCACGGTGACGCTGATCGCGGTTGGCGGGGTCGCCGGTGCGCGGGCGCTGCTGCGCGGCAGGTCGGGCTGCTGAACTCGCGGGACGCGATGCCCGGACCGACCATGGAATGCATGGCGGACACACTCACGAAATCCTGGACGGCCGACGACATCGGCGACATCACCGGCACCACCGTGCTCATCACCGGCGCCAACTCCGGCCTGGGCCTGGAGTCGGCCAAGGCGCTGGCCGGGCATGGGGCCCGGGTCATCATGGCCGGTCGCGACCCGGGACGGCTCGCCGACGCCGCACAGCAGGTGCCGGGATCGCCGCTGACGCTGCGGTTGGACCTGGCCGACCTGGCCTCGGTGCGGCAGGCCGCCGCCGAAGTGTCGGGGATGGTGGAGCGGCTCGACGTCCTGATGAACAACGCCGGCGTCATGGCCACGCCCTACGAGCGCACCGCCGACGGCTTCGAGCGGCAGATCGGCACCAATCACCTGGGGCATTTCGCGCTGACCGGGCTGCTGCTGCCGCTGCTGCGCCACGAAGGGGCGCGGGTGGTCAACGTCTCCAGCGGCGCCCACCGGATGGGTTCGCTGGACCCTGAGGATCTGCACTATCGAGCAGCGCGACTATTCCTCCTGGCCGGCGTACGGGCAGAGCAAGCTGGCCAACCTGCTGTTCACCGCCGAGCTGGACCGACGGGCGCAGGCGGCGGGCTGGGATCTGGTCGCGGTGGCTGCGCACCCGGGCTACGCCGCGACGAACCTGCAGACGTCGGGGCCGTGGTACGCCCGCAACCCGATCGGCAAGGGATTGTCCAAGGCCATGAACCTGGTGCTGGCCCAGAGCGCAGCGGCCGGCGCCTGGCCGCAGCTGTACGCGGCGGTCGGTGAGGATGTGACCGGCAACGACTACTTCGGCCCGAGCGGTCGACAGGAGATGCGCGGCAACCCGACCCGGGTGGGGCGTCGCGCCGAGGCCGACGACGAGGCGCTGGCGGCGCGCCTGTGGGAGGTCTCGCAGGAGCAGACCGGGGTCGTCTACGACTGGACCTGAGCCGCCCGGTGTAGTGGCCGAACCTCTGCGCTCAGCTGCGTGCGCGTGGCGGTACGGCCACTGCCGAGGCGCCGCCTGAGCCGCCCGGTGTAGTGGCCGAACCTGTGCGCTCAGCTGCGTGCGCGTGGCGGTACGGCCACTGCCGAGGCGCCGGCGACGCTAGAGGCGGTAATGCCCATCGCGGCCGCGGCGTTCGGAAGGCGATAGCGGTGCGAAGCGGCGCCGATGGTGTCGCGGGCGAGCGGGGCCACCGCGACGACGGCCGCCAGCAGCAGCGCGGCGCCGATTGCGGCCAAACCGATGACGTCGATGACGGAGATGAACGGGATCGGAAACCAGTTGGGGCCCCGAGCCGGGCCCCGTGTCAGTAGTGCCGTGGGCGGGACGACGACCCGCGCGACCGGGCCCAGCGGCAACCGGGCCGGGGTGCCTTGGCGCATGCCGACCGCAGGTGGTGCGGGGGACAGCGCCACGGGTTTCCTCTCGGCCGACTGTGACCGGTCCTACCCGTTCTCGACGGTCGCGAAACCCCTCGGCGGTCGGACGGCCCTCAGGCGCTGGGCAGCAGTTCCGCGATGAGGCTCTCGACCCGGGCGCGGATCTCGTCGCGGATGGGCCGCACGCTGTCCACCCCTTTGCCCGCCGGATCCTCCAGCACCCAGTCCTCGTACCGCTTGCCGGGATAGAACGGGCAGGCGTCGCCGCAGCCCATGGTGATGACGACGTCGCTGGCGACGACCGCCTCATCGGTGAGCACCTTGGGCTGTGCGGCGCTCATGTCGATGCCCTCCTCGGCCATCGCCGCCACCGCCGACGGATTCACCCGATCGCCGGGGGCAGACCCGGCGGAACGGACCTCGATGCGCCCCTCGGACAGCGTCTCCAGATACGCGGCGGCCATCTGGGACCGGCCGGCGTTGTGGACGCAGACGAACAGGACGGACGGCTTCTCACTCATGGGGTTCCTCCGGTGGTGTGGACGGGATCGGGCAGGTCGAGCGGTTCCGGCACCCGGCCGGGTCGCGGGTGCAGCAGTTCGGTGAGGCCGGCGCCGACGGCAGCGCCCACCAGTTGCGCGATCAGGAACGGCGCAACGTCGGCCGGCGCGATGCCGGCGAAGGTGTCGGTGAAGGCCCGCCCGATCGTGACGGCGGGATTGGCGAAGGAGGTGGATGCGGTGAAGAAGTATGCCGCGCCGATCCATGCCGGCACCAGCACCGGGCCGAGGTGGCCGTGCTGGGTCCGGGTCAGCGCGCCGATCACCCACAGCAGCCCGGCGGTGGCGACGACCTCGCCGAGCAGGACCCCGGCGCCGCCGCGCTCGGTCGTGGACGCCTCCCACGCGGGCAGCGCGAACATGAGGTTGGCCAGCGCCACACCGGCCAGGCCGCCGGTGATCTGGGCGCTGATGTAGCCGACGGCCTCCGCCGGTGCCACTTCGCGGCGCACCGCCGCCACCAGCGTCACCGCCGGGTTGAAGTGCGCGCCGGAGATCGGACCCAGGGTCCAGATCAGCACGCCCAGCGCCAAGACCGTGGATGCCATGTTCATGAGCAGTTGCAGGCCGACGTCGCCGGTGAGGTTGGCGGCCATGATGCCGGAGCCGACGACGGCCGCGACCAGCACACCAGCGCCGAGGAACTCTGCGACGAGGCGGCGGGCGCGGTGCAGTGCGCCGGCTGGGGACGAGGCGCTCACGCGGCCGGGGTGAGCAGTTCGTCGAGCAGCGCACGGACGCGGCGCTCGATGTCGTCCCGGATCGGCCGAACGGCGGCGACGTCGAGGCCCGCCGGGTCGTCGATCTGCCAATCCTCGTACCGCTTGCCGGGGAAGATCGGGCAGGCGTCTCCGCAGCCCATCGTGATGACGGCATCGGCGGCCCGGACCACCTCATCGGTCCACGGCTTGGGGTACTCGTTGGAGATATCGATACCGCGCTCTGCCATCGCAGCGATCGCCGCCGGGTTGATCGCAGAGCTCGGCTCGGATCCTCCCGACCATCCGATAGCCGCGTCCCCGGCCAGGTGCTGGAGGAACCCCAGCGCCATCTGCGATCGGCCGGCGTTGTGGACGCAGAGGAACAGCACGATCGGACGGGAGTCGTCGCTTCTGCCCTCGATTCTGGCCAGCGCCGTCAAGCGCTGCTTGGCGAACCGCTCGGCCAGCAGCGGCAGCCAGTTGGTCACCGCCGCGCGATCGGCGAACTCGTCATAGGAGTGCAGGAGGAACCGCTCGATGGTCTCGGTGCCGAAGACGCCATCGAATCGCTCGCGCAGGCGCGTGGCCGCGCTGCGCAGCGCGAGTTGCTGATCGATCGGGACGGTCCCGGATCGGCCGAAGTCGCTCATGCTTCCTCCTTGTGCAACGTCGAGGCCAGCGTCCCGACGCGTTCGGCGATGTCGTCCCAAGCCGCCTCGAACGCCGCCTCGTGCCCGGCGGCGACTGGGTCGGGGACCGACCAGTGGCGGTGCGGCGCGTCAGTGAGTCCGTCGGCGTGGTCGCAGACGGTGATGACGAGGGCGTCGCGCAGGTCGGCTGCGGCAACCCGCTTGGGCACGACGCCGTGCAGGTTCACCCCGTGGCGGTCGGCGACCCGCCGCGCCAGTGGGTGCACACGGGCAGCCGGCTCAGTGCCGCCCGAGGTCGCCGGGATGGCGCTGGTTCCGCGCCATAGTGCCTCGGCGAACTGCGATCGCGCGGAGTTGTGGGTGCAGACGAACACCACTCGGCGCGCGCCGGTGACCGCAGCAGGCTCGGCCAGGCGCCGCCCGGTGTCGGTGAGGTGCAGGTACCGTCGCCGCCGGTCCGCCTCGGAGGGTCGACGATCCACCAGGCCGGCTTCGGCGAGGATCCTCGTGTGGTGGGCGAGGAGGTTCGAGGCGATGCCCCAGTGGCGGCTGAACCAGGCGGGCGAGCGGTCGCCCAGCAGCAACTCCTCGACGATGGCCAACCGCTGTGGGTCGGCTAGCGCCGCGTGCATCCGGGCACGGCGGTGCAGGGAGGATTGCTCAGTAGACATTGAGGCAATACTGACTGAGTGATTGCTCCGGTGTCAAGGTGGCGCGCGGGGACGGGGCCGTCAGCGGCCGGTGGACTTCGTGCGGTAGATGAGCACCGGGCAGGGTGCGTGGTGCACGCAATAGCCGGCGACGGAGCCTAGGTGCAGGCCGGCTAGCTCGCCCTTGCCGTGGGATCCGATGACCAGGAGGTCTGCGCTGCGCGTCTCGGCCATCCCGGTCAGGGCGAGGGCCGGTCGTTCCTGCAACACCTCCGCGCTCACCGGCACATCGGGCGGCAGCTTGTCGCCGAAGGCCTTCCGCAGCGTTTGCGCGCTCTGCGCGGCGGCGTCGCGGGCGTAGTCCTCGTCGGTGTAGGAGGGGACGAGCAGGACCGTCATTGGGATGTCGAACGCGGTCAGCGCCAGGACCTCGGCGTCGATGGTGCGGGCGTGCCCGACGGCCCACTGCAGGGCTGCTGCGCTGAGGTCGGAGCCGTCGGCCCCCACGATGATCAGGTGCTTTGCCATGGTTGTTCCCCTCCGTTGCTCGTGGTTGCATCGCCACGCTGCTGTACGGCTTGGTGAGCGCACCAGTGGCGTTGGTCCCGCATGGGACCGGCACGGATCGCGTGGGCAGGCCTACTTGCCCGAGAGCGAACTTGACACTAGTGTCAACTCCACGGTGCGGGGTGCCTGCCAAACGAGGGAGGGGCGCGTGGGACGACGCATGCCGAGCATGGTGGACACCACCAGCGACACGTTCGCAGCCAACCGCGACGCGGTAGCCGAGGCGCTGGCCCAGATCGACGGGCTGCTGGAGCAGGTCACCCGGGGCGGCGGCACCGACGACGCCGACAAGGCGGCCAAGTCGGTGGGACGGCTGCGCAAGCGGGGCAAGCTGCTGCCGCGGGAGCGCATCGCGTACCTGCTCGATGACGATGCCGCCTTCCTGGAGCTCAGCCCGCTGGCCGGATGGGGCACCGACGATCCGCTCGGCGGCGGCCTGGTGACCGGGATCGGCACCGTCAGCGGGACCGAGTGCATGATCGTGGCCAACGACCCCACGGTGAAGGGCGGCTCGCAGAGCCCCACCGCGGTGCAGAAGGGCCTGCGGGCGATGACCATCGCCCGGGAGAACCGGCTGCCGCTGGTGAACCTCACCGAATCCGGCGGCGCGGACCTGCCCAAGCAGGCCGACATCTTCGTCCCCGGCGGTGCGTCGTTCAAGAACCTCACCCAACTGTCCAAGGAGGGCATCCCCACCGTCACCCTGGTGTTCGGCTCCTCCACCGCCGGCGGCGCCTACGTGCCCGGCATGAGCGACTACGTCGTGCTGCAGAAGGAAGCGGCGCGGGTCTACCTCGGCGGGCCGCCGCTGGTGAAGATGGCCATCGACGAGGACGCGGAGGAGGAGGAGCTCGGCGGCGCGGAGATGCACGCCCGCACCTCCGGCCTGGCCGACTACCTGGCCCTGGACGAGCCGGACTCCCTGCGGATCGGCCGCGACATCATCGCCCACCTGCGCTGGCGCAAGGTCGGACCCGGGCCCGACCGGGCGGCCCGGCCCCCGGCGTACGACCCCGAGGAACTGCTCGGCATCGCCAGCGCCGACATCCGGATCCCCTTCGAGGCGCGGGAGGTGCTCGCGCGCATCCTCGACGCATCCGAGTTCGAGGAGTTCAAGCCGCTGTACGGCACCACGCTGGTGACCGGGTGGGGGCACATCAACGGGTTCCCGGTGGGGGTGCTGGCCAACAACGGGATCCTGTTCAGCGAGGAGTCCAAGAAGGGCGCCCAGTTCATCCAGCTGTGCAACCGGATGGGCGTGCCGATCCTGTTCGCGCAGAACATCACCGGCTTCATGGTCGGCACCCGCTACGAGCAGGGCGGGATCATCAAGGACGGCGCGAAACTCATCAACGCGGTGTCCAACTCCGAGGTGCCGCACCTGACGCTGATGATGGGCGCCTCCTACGGCGCCGGCAACTACGGCATGGCCGGCCGCGCCTACGACCCCCGCTTCGTCTTCACCTGGCCCAACCACCGCATCGCGGTCATGGGGCCCAAGCAGCTCGCCGGGGTCCTGACCATTGTGGCCCGGCAGAAGATGGAAGGGATGGGGCAGGAGTTCGACGAGGCGGCGTTCGCCCCCATCCGCGACGCCTTCGAGGCGCAGGTCGAGGGCCAGTCCACCGCCCTGTTCGCCACCGGGCGGATCTGGGACGACGGCATCATCGACCCCCGACAGACGCGCGATGTGCTCAGCCTCGCGCTGTCGGCGGTCCACTCCGGTCCGGTGAGCAGCACCGGCGGCTTCGGCGTCTGGCGGATGTGAGGCAACCATGCAGCGTTTGTTGATCGCCAACCGCGGCGAGATCGCGGTCCGCATCGCCCGCACCGCGCGGCGGCTCGGCATCGCGACCGTGGCCGTGCACTCCGACCCGGACGCCGACTCCGTCGCCGTGCGGTCCGCCGACGCTGCGGTCCGCCTGCCGGGCCAGACCAGCGCCGAGACCTACCTGCGCGGGGACCTCATCCTGGCGGCGGCCCGGCGCACCGGGGCCGACGCGATCCACCCCGGCTACGGCTTCCTGTCGGAGAACCCCGGGTTCGCGCGCGCGGTGCAGGAGGCCGGCCTGACCTGGGTCGGGCCGAGCCCGGAGCAGATCGAGGCGATGGCACTGAAGGTGGAGGCCAAGCACCTGGCCGCCAAGGCCGGCGTGCCGCTGGTGCCCGGCGCCGAGCTGGATGCCGATGCCACCGCCGAGGCGATCGCCTCGGCGGGCCGCGAGGTGGGCTTCCCGCTGCTGGTGAAGGCCAGCGCCGGCGGGGGCGGCAAGGGGATGCGCCTGGTGCACGAGGCCGCCGATCTGCCGGAGTCGGTGGCTGCGGCGCGGCGCGAGGCGGCGAGCGCGTTCGGCGACCCGACGGTGTTCCTGGAGCGCTACCTCACCAACGCCCGCCATGTGGAGGTGCAGGTCTTCGGCGACACCCACGGCAATGCCGTGCACCTCTTCGAGCGCGAGTGCTCGATCCAGCGGCGGCACCAGAAGGTCGTGGAGGAGGCGCCGTCCCCGGGGGCCACCGATGAGACCCGGGACGCCATGTTCGCCGCGGCCACCGCGCTGACCCGGGAGATCGGCTACGTGGGCGCCGGCACGGTGGAGTTCATGGTGGCCGGCGCGGGGGCGTCACAGGAGTTCTTCTTCCTGGAGATGAACACCCGGCTGCAGGTCGAGCACCCGGTGACCGAGGCGACGACCGGCCTGGACCTCGTGGAGTGGCAGCTGCGCGTCGCGATGGGGGAGGCCCTGCCGCTGGCGCAGGACCAGATCACCCGCTGCGGGCACGCCGTGGAGGTCCGGCTGTACGCGGAGGATCCGGCCAATGGCTACCTGCCGAACACCGGCACGCTGGCACTGGCGGACTGGCCGGAGGCCGCCGACATCCGGGTGGACACCGGCGTGGTCACCGGCAGCGAGATCTCCGCGCTCTACGACCCGATGATCGCCAAGGTCATCGGGTCCGGGCCGGACCGCCCGACCGCGGCCGCTCGGCTGGCCGACTACCTGGCGGCGCTGCCGCTGGTGGGCCTGGCGACCAATCGCGAGTCGCTGGCCGCCATCCTGCGCGAGCCGGACTACCTGGCCGGCGCCACCACCACCGATTACCTGGACACCCATCCGGACGTGCTGGCCCCCGAGCTGCCGGCCGATGTGCGACGGCGCGCCATGCTGGCGGCCGCGCTGGCGGGGCGGCCCGGCGGCGGCCTCGTGCCGGCCGGGTGGCGCAACGTGCCGGCGGTGCGCGAGTTCGCGCGAGTGGGCGCGCCCGACCCGGTCACCCTGCGCTGGTTCCGCCGCGGTGACGAGCTGGATGTCGAGGTCACCGACGGGGACCCGTTCACCGGACAGACCCTGGACGCCTTCGCTGTCCGGTTGCGACCCGACCGGCTGGAACTCGACGGGGTCTCGGTGCCGCACACCGTCACCGTGGTGGGCGATGTCGCGCTGGTGCAGGTCGCCGGCCACAGCGTGCCGATCCGACTGCTGCCCCGCTTCGACGACGCCAGCCACGGGGGCGGCGCTGCCGGCCCGGCAACCCCTGTGCCCGGCACCGTGACCATCGTCGAGGTCGAGCCGGGCGACGCCGTGAGCGCCGGGCAGACGCTGGTGATCCTGGAGGCCATGAAGATGGAGCACCGCATCATGGCCGACACCGACGGCGTCGTTGCCCAGGTGCTCGTGCAGCCCGGCATGAGCGTGGACGCCCACCAGGTCGTCGTGGTGCTGGAGGAGGCCGAATGAACGCCCGCCGACCCGTCCGCATCGCCAACTGTTCCGGCTTCTTCGGCGACCGCATTGCCGCTGCCGCCGAGCAGGTCGAGGGCGGACCGGTCGATGTCCTCACCGGGGACTGGCTGGCCGAACTGACGATGCTCATCCTCGCCCGTCAACGCATGAAGCACGGCGCTGGCGCCGGCTACGCGCGCACCTTCCTCACCCAGATGGAACAGGTCCTCGGCACCTGCCTGGACCGGGGGATCACCGTGGTCAGCAACGCCGGGGGACTGGATCCGCAGGGCCTGGCCGATGCGCTCGCCGAGAAGGCCGGCCAGCTCGGACTGGCGCCGCGCATCGCGGTGGTGACCGGCGACGACATCACCGAGCGGCTGCCGTCGCTGCTGGAGTCCGGGGAGCCCTTCGCCAACCTCGATACCGGCGAGGACCTGCGCAGCTCCGGCATCCAGCCGCTCACCGCCAACGTCTACCTCGGGGCGCGGGGCATCGCCGCTGCGCTGCTCGCCGAGGCCGACGTGGTCATCACCGGCCGGGTGACCGACGCCGCTGTGGTGCTCGGTCCCGCCGCATGGTGGCACGGCTGGGACTTCGACACCGACTTCGACGCGCTGGCCGGCGGCGTCGTGGCCGGCCACGTCATCGAGTGCGGCGCCCAGGCCACCGGCGGCAACTACGCCTTCTTCGGCGACGTGCCCGGCCTGGAGCACCCCGGCTTCCCGATCGCCGAGATCGCCGCCGACGGCTCCAGCGTCATCACCAAGCACGACGGGACCGGCGGCCTGGTCAGCGCCGGTACCGTCACTGCCCAGCTGCTCTACGAGATCGGCGGCCCCGCCTACGCCAATCCCGATGTCACCGCGCGCTTCGACAGCATCGCCCTGGATCAGCTGGGCCGGGACCGGGTGCGCATCTCCGGGGTGCGCGGGGAGCCGGCGCCGCAGCGGCTGAAGGTGTCCATGAACTACCTCGGCGGGTTCCGCAACACCCTGTCGCTGGTCCTGACCGGCCTCGACATCGAGGCCAAGGCCGATCTGGCCGTGCGCACCGTCACCGGTCTGTCCTTGGAGCAGACGCAGCACTCCTCGCCGCGGCAACTCGCCGAACAGAGCAGGTTGGCCGTCGATGAACTCGACGTCACGTTCGTCCCCCGGGACACCGCCGACGCCCCGACGGCCGGACAGGCCCAGGCCCACCTGCATCTCACCGTCAAGGCCAGCGACCCCCGCAAGGTCGGCAAGCCGTTCACCGCGCCGGTCGTGGAGGCCGCACTGGGCTCCTACCCCGGGATGTTCCCGACCGCGCCGCCGGCCGAGGGCACCCCGTACGGCGTCTACTGGCCCACCACCATCGCTGCCCATGCGGTTCGTCAGACCGTCCGGCTCGATGGCCAACAGATCGCCGACCTGCCCGGTGGCGGCTCCCCGGCCGGCCCACCGGTCAGCCTGGTCGCCGCCACAGTCGGCTCAGTGCCTGCGGGCCCGACCGCCGTCGTGCCGTTCGGCGCGCTGTTCGGCGCCCGGAGCGGGGACAAGGGCGGCAACGCCAACATCGGGATCTGGGCCCCCGCGGGGACCGAGGCCGAAGCGGTCGCGCTGGCCAACGGCGAACTCGACGCCATGGTGTCGCCGGTCATCGGCTCGGCGCAGGACATGACCGAGCTGATGGCCACCGAGAGCCCGCTGGAGCCGGACACCGCCGCACAGGAGCGCGCCGACGCCGCCTATGCCTGGCTGGCCGAGCACCTGACCCCGCAGCGGGTAGTGGAGTTGCTGCCGGAGGCCGCCGGGCTGCCGATCGAGGTCCACCCGCTGCCGAACCTGCGCGCCGTCAACGTCGTCATCCACGGTCTGCTCGGCCGCGGGGTGTCGGATTCCACGCGACTAGATCCGCAGGCCAAGGGGTTGGCCGAGCAGTTGCGCGCCCGCATGGTCGAACTGCCCGTGGCCCTGCTGGAGACGCAGTGACGACGGCTGCCAGCACCGACCGCGCGCCGCTGACCGACCGGGGCCGACGCACCCGGGGGGCGCTGCTGGTCGCGGCGCGCGAGGTGTTCGAGGGACAGGGGTACGGCAGCACGCGGATGGGGGACATCGCCCATGCGGCCGGAGTCTCGCACGGCACCGTGTACACCTACTTCGACACCAAGGAGTCGGTGCTGGCCGCAGTCGTGCAGGAGGTCATCGACGACCTGATGGCCTCGCTGGCCGCATCCACCGCTGTCGACCCGCTGGAGCGCATCGGCGAGGCCAACGCCCGCTACCTCGATGCCTACGCCGAGCACGCCGGCCTGCTGCGCGTGGTGGAGGAGGCGGCGTTCACCGATGAGACGTTCGCCGAGATCCTGCGCGCCTTGCGGCGCACCCATGTGCGGCGCGTGGCGGCCGCGGTGCGCCGGCTGCAGGACGAAGGCGTCGCCAGCGCCGACCTCGACGCGCAGTCCAGTGCCGCTGCGCTGTGCGCGATGGTCGAGGGCTTCGCACGGCATCACAGCACCGACAGCAGCGCCAACCACACCCTCACCACGCTCTGGGCGCGCGCCCTGGGCCTGTCCCCCCTTGAGTAAGGAGCAGCCATGCAGTTCACGGAGGAGCACGAGGCCTTCCGCAAGGTCGTCGCGGAGTTCGTCGAAACCGAGATCAACCCGTACGTGGACCAGTGGGAGGCGGACCGCATCTTCCCGGCGCACGAGCTGTTCCCCAAACTCGCCGAGATCGGGGCGCTCGGGCTGGAGTACGACGAGGCGTACGGCGGCCAGGGCGCCGACCACTCCTTCACGCTGGTCTTCATGGAGGAGCTCGGCTACCGGTGCAACGTGGCCGGGGTGCCGATGGCCATCGCGGTGCAGACCAACATGGCCACCCCGGCGCTGCACCGGTTCGGCTCGGAAGAGCTCAAGCAGCGCTACCTGGTCCCGGCGTTGACCGGCGAGGCCGTGGTGTCGGTGGCGGTCTCGGAGCCCGACGCAGGCTCCGACGTGGCGGGCATCCGCACCAAGGCGGTGCGGGACGGGGACGACTGGGTCATCAACGGCCGCAAGATGTGGATCACCAACGGCTCGCAGGCCGACTGGATCTGCCTGCTGGCGCGCACCTCCGATGAGGGTGGGTTCGCAGGGATGAGCCAGATCATCGTGCCGACTTCCACGGCCGGGTTCAGCGTGGGCCGCACGATCGAGAAGATGGGCAACCATTCCTCCGACACCGCCGAACTGGTCTTCGAGGATGTCCGCGTGCCGGTGGGCAACACCATCGGCGAGATCGGCCGCGGATTCCAGCAGCAGATGATGCAGTTCCAGGACGAGCGGCTGGTGGGGTCCTATCTGGCGTCGATGGGTGCCAAGCGGGCGCTGGAGCGAACCAAGGAGTACCTGCACCAGCGGCACGCGTTCGGCAAGCCGCTGATCGCCAACCAGTATCTGCAGTACCAGCTCGCCGAACTCATCGGCGAGGTCGACATGCTCATCGAGTACAACCGCGTGGCCGGGGAGCGGTTCGCGCGCGGCGAGGATGTGACCCGCATGGTCACCATCGCGAAGCTGAAGGCGGGCAAGTTGTCCCGGCAGGTCGCCGACGCGGTCGTGCAGTACCACGGCGGCATGGGCTACGCGGAGGAGAACTGGGCGGCCCGGTACGCCCGGGACGCGCGGCTGATCTCCATCGGCGGCGGTGCGGACGAGGTCATGCTGCGGGTGCTGGCGCTGCTGGAGGGCATGGGTCGGCGCTGAGGGTGCGACTTGCGAGGGGTGCTGCGGGCGCTTCGGGGCGGGTCTGCGATGCGCGGCGTGTCGCGGCGTTTCGGGTCTTTCGGCGCCCGTTCGTGGGAGTTGCTCCGTCGCCAGGGATCGCGTCTGCACCCGTTCCGGTTGTTTGCACCCGTTCCGGGGGCTGGAGGGCGCCGTTTGGGGTCAGGTCTGCACCCGTTTTGGGGGTTTGCACCCGTGGCGGGGGCTGGGAGGGGCGACACGCCGGGGCGGTACCCCCGTTTCGGGTGCAGACCCCCGATCCGGGTGCAGATGTGCCGCCGAATCACCCCCGTTTGGGGTGCAGACCCCCGTTCCGGGTGCAGGCCCCCGTTCTGGGTGCAGAACTGCCGCCTCGCCGCGCCAGGGATCGCGTCTGCACCCGTTCCGGTTGTTTGCACCCGTTCCGGGGGCTGGAGGGCGCCGTTTGGGGTCAGGTCTGCACCCGTTTTGGGGGTTTGCACCCGTGGCGGGGGCTGGGAGGGGCGACACGCCGGGGCGGTACCCCCGTTTCGGGTGCAGACCCCCGATCCGGGTGCAGATGTGCCGCCGAATCACCCCCGTTTGGGGTGCAGACCCCCGTTTCGGGTGCAGGACCCCGTTCTGGTGCAGAACTGCCGCCTCCCGCGCCAGGGACCGCGTCTGCACCCGTTCCGGTTGTTTGCACCCGTTTCGGGGGCTGGAGGGCGCCGTTTGGGGTCAGGTCTGCACCCGTTTTGGGGGTTTGCACCCGTGGCGGGGGCTGGGAGGGGCGACACGCCGGGGCGGTACCCCCGTTTCAGGTGCAGACCCCCGATCCGGGTGCAGATGTGCCGCCGAATCACCCCCGTTCGGGGTGCAGACCCCCGTTCCGGGTGCAGGTGCGCAGCCGCCACCGCGCCGCACGGCCGCCACCGCGCCGCACGGCCGCCACCGCCGCACGGCCGCCACCGCACCGCCGTGCCACCCACCACCACCGCCGAAGCCCCGGCCGCCGCGAAGCAGAAGCCGCAGAACGAACGGAAGCAACGAAAGGGAGGACGACATGGCCGAGGAGATCGTTGTCGAGACGACCGGGGGTGTGGCCACGATCCGGCTGAACCGGCCGGAGGCGCGCAACGCGCTGAACGGCGCGGCGATGGCGGGACTGCGGCAGGCGCTGACCGATACCGCGCAGGATGACGCAGTCCGGGCGGTCGTGTTGACCGGCACCGGCAGCGTGTTCTCCGCCGGCGCCGACTTGAAGGCCGCGGCGGCCGGCGACGAAGGGTCGTTCGCCGCGACGGGCCCGCAGGCCATGGCCGAGATGCTCACCCAGATCATCGAGCATCCCAAGCCGACCATCGCCCGGGTGCAGGGCGACGTGTTCGGCGGCGGCAACGGGTTGGTGGCCGCGTGCGACCTCGCCGTGGCGGTGGACACCGCGCGGTTCGCCTTCAGCGAGGTGCGGCTGGGGCTGACCCCGGCGGTCATCAGCGTGGTCGTGCTGGCGAAACTGGCGCGCGCCGATGCGATGGAACTGTTCCTCTTCGGCGAGCGGGTCTCGGCGGGCCGACTGGTCGCGGCGGGCATGCTGAACACCGCCGTGCCGGAGGACGAAGTGGATGCCACGATCGCCGAGTGGGTCGGCAAGTTGCGGGCCGGCGGTCCGCGAGCCCTGGCAGGGTGCAAGGCGCTCATCAACCGGGTGCCCGCGATGACCCGTGATGACGCTTTCGCCTGGACCGCGGAGCAGTCCGGCGAGTACTTCCGCTCCGAGGAGGCTGCTGAGGGGATCATGGCGTTCCTGCAGAAGCGCTCGCCCAACTGGGCATGAACCGGCCGGCGGCCGAGATCGCCCTGGACGAGGAACGAGTCCGTGGGCTGCTGCGCTCGCAGGCTCCGCAGTACGCGCACCTGCCGTTGCGGCGGGTCGGTGATCACGGTTGGGACAACGCGCTGTACCGGCTTGGCGATGACCTCGCCGTGCGACTGCCCCGCCGGGCCGTGGCCGCCCCGCTGCTAGCGCACGAGTTGCACTGGCTGCCCAGGCTGGCGCCGCGCCTGCCACTGCCCGTTCCCGAACCGGTGGTCGCGGGCGTTCCGGCCAACGGCTACCCGTGGCACTGGGCGGTCGTGCGCTGGGTGGCCGGTCATCCGGTCGGCACCGAGGCCGTCGACGACATCGACCCGCTGCTGCGGTTCCTGCGCGCGATGCATCAGCCCGCGCCGCCCGACGCGCCGGTCAACCCCTACCGCGGCGTCGCCCTGGCGCAGCGTGACGTCCGACTGCGCCAGGGGTGCGCGGCCCTGGCCGAACTCGGCTGGCAGACGACCCCGATCCTGCGGGCCTGGGATGAGGCGCTGGCGGCTGATCCGTACCGGGGCCCGCCGCTGTGGCTGCACGGCGACCTGCACACTGCCAATGTGCTGGCCCTGCGGCGCCGCATCGCTGGTGTCATCGATTTCGGCGACCTCACGGCGGGGGACCCGGCCTGCGACTTCCTGATCGCCTGGATGCTTGGGCCCCAGCACCACGCACCGCTGCGCCGGGCTGCCGAACGCTTCGGCGCCGCGACGTGGCAGCGGGCCCGCGGGTGGGCCCTGGCGTGGGCGGTAGCCGTGCTCGGCGCCGGCGCGGACACTGCGCTGCTGCGCGCCATCGGCCGACGTGCGATCGCAACGGCCTGCGCGGCGGTGGACTGAGCGACACCGGCACCCCGACCCCCTACCCACTACGCGCTGGCGCGCCGGACGTGTTTGGATAGCCCTGTGAGCAAGACCGTGATGGTCGTGGAGGATGAGCCGGATATCCGGCTGGTCCTGCGCACGTTTCTGGAGGACGAGGGCTACCGGGTCATCGAGGCCGAGACCGGGGAAGCGGCGCTTGGGCTGATGCTCGACGAGAGTCCCGACGTGGCGCTGATCGACCTGCGACTGCCGGGCATCCACGGGTTCGACGTCATCCGTTCGATTCGCGGCACCAGCCAGATGCCGATCATCTGTGTCACCGCGCAGGCGGATAGCCACGACGTGGTGGCCGGCTTGGAGGCCGGTGCCGACGACTACGTCACCAAACCGTTCGTCGCCAAGGAACTGGGAGCGCGCATCCGGGCGCAGTTGCGGCGCACGGCCATCGCCGAGGGCGATCACCGCGAGGAGGTGGTCGCGTGCGGGCCCATCGTGATCCGACCGGAGACGGCGGAGGCCTTCAAGGATGGCGAGCCGATGGCGCTGTCGCGCACGGAGTTCCGCGTCCTGCAGGAGTTGATCCTGGCCAAGGGCCGCATCCTGTCCCGCGAAGACCTGCTGCGCCGGGTGTGGGGCTACGGCAACGCCGGTGACGGGCGGGTCGTGGACAACCTGATCTACCGGTTGCGGTCCAAGATCGAAGCGGACCCGGCCGATCCGAAGTACCTCATCACGGTGCGCGGCTTCGGCTACCGCCTCAAGCCCTGACCTTGATGGCGGACAGATCCCTACGCCCGGGCCTGCCGGTTCGCCTCGGCGCGACTATCGGGATCATCTCGTTGGTCGCCGCGCTCATCGTGTCCATCCCCACCTACTTGTTCGCCCGCACCTACCTGCTCGAGCAGCGGGAGAACTCCGCGGTGAGCCGGGCGCTGGTCAACGCCAACACCGTCGACGTGGCGCTGACTGAGGGCGAGGCGCCCGCTGAGGCGCTCACGACCGTGCCGAGCGTCGGCGACTCCCAACCACTGCTCCAAGTCGGCGGGGAATGGTTCACCACCGGCGTCACGGTGGACCCCGACGAGCTGCCGCAGGAGTTGCTGGATGCCGCGCGGGCTGACGGCGGGGCGATGCAGCGCTTCGTCCCGGCCGATGGCGATCCCTACCTCGCCATCGCCGTTCCGGTGCCGGGCGGGCTGTACGTCGAGGTCTTCCCGCTGGTGGACCTCAATGACTCGATCACCGTTATCGGCATCTTCTTGGCGATCGGCTCGGTTGTGGCCTTCATCTCCGGCGGACTCCTGGGCCGTTGGGCAGGGGCCCGCATCCTGCGGCCGTTGGGGGACATGGCGGCCGTGGCCGTGCGCATCACCGATGGCGACCTGAGTGCTCGCGTGGCCGATTCCGACGACCCCGACTTGGGGCCGATCTCCACCGCCTTCAACGACATGGCGGCCACCGTGGAGCACCGCCTGGAGCGGGAGCGCCGCTTCTCCGCCAACGTTTCCCACGAACTGCGCTCTCCCTTGACCGGCATCCTCGGCACGGCCGAACTGCTCGACGCCCGCAAGGAGGGGCTGCCACCCCGGGAGGCGACCCTGGTGGGCGCGCTGGTGGGCCAGGTGCGGCGATTCTCCACGCTGGTGCTGGACCTGCTGGAACTGAGTCAGATCGGCGGGGACCGCGGAGTGCAGCCCGATCTGGTCGACATCGCGGCGCTGGCGCGGTTCGTGGTGGAGAGCCGGGACCAGCCGCCGTCGTTGGTGCAGGGTGAGGCCACCGCCCGCACCGACCCGCAGCGGCTGGAGCGCATCCTGGCGAACCTGGTGGACAACGCCTTTCTGCATGGCGAGGGACTGCTCCGCATCATAGTGCGTCGGGGCGAGGGCCGAACCGAGATCGCGGTGGACGACAGAGGCGGCGGTGTGGCGCCGGATGATCGGGTACGGATCTTCGAACCGTTCAACCGTGGCAGCAAGACCGATCGCAAGGGCAGCGGACTGGGACTGGCGATCGTCAACGAGCAGGCCCGGCTGATCGGCGCAACCGTCACGATCGAGGACGCGCCGGACGGCGGTGCCCGATTCATCGTGTCGCTGAAGGATCTGCCGATGTGGGAGGCGCCGCAGTCATGACCCACCGAACCTGGTCGGCTGTTGCGGCGGCGCTGCTGGGCGTCGTGCTCATCGGCGGATGCGGCATCCCGGTCGAGGACGAGCCGAGGGGGCTGCCCACCGGCAGTGCGACCAACCCGCCGCCGCCGACCGCTGATGCGACCCCGACCGAGGACCAGGCGGAGTTGTGGTTCGTCCGGGAGGGGCGCCTCGTGCCGGTGCTGCGATCGGTACCGGACCAGCCCAGTTCGCAGGACTTCATCGACCTGCTGGCGGCCGGGCCGACCGAGGAGGAGGAGGCCGCCGGCATCCGGACGGCCGTGGTGAGCGTGGTGACCGGTGAGCCGCTGGTGGTGACCGCTCGGTCGGTCGGGGTCGAGCCGCCTCAACTGCAGGACGATCAGGAAGCCATCGTCCTCTCCGAGGAGTTCACCGAGGTCAACGCTGAGGAGCAGGTGCTGGTGCTCGGAGAAGTGGTCACGACTCTGGCTGTGGGCACCGTTGCGGAGATCCTGTTCGTCGATAGCGCCGGCAAACCGCTGGGGGTGCCGGTCGCCGACGGCCGACTGCGCAACGGACCCGTCAGCCCGGCCGACTATGCGAGTCTGATCGCCTGACGGCCGCAACGGCGGTTGGCGATAGCCTGGTACGGCCATCGGGCGGGGTGTCCGAGCGGCCAAAGGAGCCCGTCTTGAAAACGGGTGCAGGTGAGAGCCTGCCGTGGGTTCGAATCCCACCCCCGCCGCGTGAGTGCCGACGCGACCCCGGTGGGATCGCGCGGTGGACGGGTCCCACCGGGGTCGCTGCTGCACCGGAAGCAGGGTGTTCCTGTGCGATCAGATCCCGGGCCGCTGAAAGGCGAACAAGTCGCGGCGCCGCGGTGCAGTCACTGGCGCGGCGGGGATGCGCTGCTTCGCGGCTCCTCTGGGCGGGGACGGAGCTGCGCTTGGGTGCGGGTGTCGGCGTCCCGTGCGGGCCCCGTAGCGCGGCTGTGCACCCGTTGTGGGGGTCATGCACCCGGGACGGGGGCTGAGAGGGCCTCTGGGGCGGCAACTGTGCACCCGGAATGGGGGTTTGCACCCGGGGCGGGGGCTGTCGGGCCCGATCCGGCCGGTTCCGCCCCCGCGGCGGGTGCAAACCCCCGAACCGGGTGCAGGCCTGCCCCGGAATCCGGCCGATTCCGCCCCCGCGCCGGGTGCAAACCCCCGCGCCGGGTGCAGACCCCCGAACCGGGTGCAGTTGCCCCCGGCGCAGAACTCCAAGGCTGCTCACGCATCTGGACCCGCTGGGCACGGGGACGCGAGCCGGGCCCTCGGCGTCCCGCTCACTCCGCACCCCCGACCGGGATCCCACGGCACTCCCAATCGCGATGAGCCCGTCCACGGCGTCACCACGAGCATGGTGATCACGGTCGCGATGGGTCCTGGGAGTCAGGGCGCCGACCGCTCCGCGACCATCGCGGCCAGTTTCCGCGCCGTGTTGACGTTGCGGACCGTCGACTGCCGGTACAGCGGCGTCCCGACGAGCTGCAGCAGCCCGCTGCGCGTGGCGTCGCTGCGGGCGGTCATCCACACCAGGGCGCCGGGGGCGTAGCGGACGTGGTCGATCCCCTCGCGCGGCCGCAACGCGGCGCCGGCGTCCTCCGGCGCGATCCCATCGAGCAGGTACACCACATCGGTCTTCTGGTCGGGGCCGTTGGTCCAGTCGGCGGGGATCGCCTCGGCCACGCCGGTGATGTCGGCGCCCGCCTTCACCAACACCCGGCAGGGCACGCCGAGCCCGGCTGCGACGGCCGCCTCCAGGTGCTCGGCCAGGCCGACGTGGTCGGCGCTCGGGTGGTCGAACACGACGTTGCCGCTGTTGATGTAGGTGGCGACATCGGCACCCCCGCACTGCGCCACGATGCGCCGCAGGTCGGCCATGGTCACCTTGTGCTTGCCCCCGACATTGATGCCCCGCAGCAGGGCGACGTGGATCACGCGGACCCGGCCGCCAGTCGTCGCA
Source organism: uncultured Actinomycetota bacterium (assembly GCA_963706835.1). Taxonomy (GTDB): domain Bacteria; phylum Actinomycetota; class Actinomycetes; order S36-B12; genus CAVXYG01. The sequence goes on along the minus strand of CAVPOB010000015.1, from coordinate 178,114 downwards.
GGGGCGGGTCCACGGTGGGCGGGACCCGTCGCGGGGGCAGGCCCGCCAGCAGGTGCTCGGTGGCGGCGGCGACCGCATCGACGGCGGCTGCGAACTGCTCGGCGGTGGCGGCGCTCGGCTTGGTGACGCCGCTGACCTTGCGAACGTACTGCTCGGCCGCGGCGCGCACCTCGTCGGCGGTCGCCGGCGGCTCCAGCCCGCGCAGGGTGGTGATGTTGCGGCACATGAGCTACTCCAAGTACGAGCGCAGCATCCAGGCGGCCTTCTCGTGCACCGTGCGGCGGGCGGTGGCCATGTCGGCGGTCGGGTCGTCGCTGCCGGCCTCGGCCACCTCGATGACCCGGGAGGCGGTGCGGGACAGCGTCTCGTTGTCGTGGGCCAGGGCGCTGACCATGTCCATCGCCGCGACTTTGCCCGCCGTCGGCTCCGGCACCCCGGTACGGGCCGCGAAGGTGCTGAACGAGGCGGGGGCGAAGTGGCCCAGCGCCCGGATCCGTTCGGCGATCTCATCCACCGCCAGCGCCAGGTCCTGGTACTGCACCTCGAACATCGCGTGCAGGGCGCCGAACTGCGGGCCGGTCACGTTCCAGTGGTAGACCTGGGTCTTCAGGTACAGGGCGTAGCTGTCCGCCAGGAACTGGCCGAGGGCCTCGGCGATGGCGCTGCGGTCCTCGGTGGAGATGTCGATGTCGATCGGCTGCGGTGTCATGCGACTCCTTCCGTCCCTGGCATCCTATGGCGGTCGTGCACCACCCGCCGCTGGTGAACACTTCCCGCTCGACCTGCCGATCTGGGCGCCTCCGCACTAGGCTGCACCGCATGACGGTTCGCAAGGTTGCAATGCTCACTGCTGGGGGCCTCGCCCCATGTCTGTCCTCGGCGGTCGGGGGCCTCATCGAGCGGTACACCGAGATCGCCCCGGAGGTGGAACTGATCGCCTACACCGACGGGTATCAGGGCCTGTTGCTGGGCCAGTCCATCACCATCACGCCGGAGATCCGGGCCAATGCCAGCCTGCTGCACCAGTACGGCGGCAGCCCGATCGGCAACTCCCGGGTGAAGCTCACCAACGTCGAGGACTGCGTGCGACGCGGTCTGGTGCAGCCCGGCCAGAACCCCCTGGAAGTGGCCGCGAATCAGCTCGAGGCCGACGGGGTCGATGTCATCCACACCATCGGTGGGGACGATACCAATACCACCGCCGCCGACCTGGCCGCCTTCCTCGCCGAGCACAACTACGAGTTGACCGTGGTGGGGCTGCCGAAGACCATCGACAACGACGTCTTCCCGATCCGCCAGTCGCTGGGCGCCTGGACCGCCGCGGAGCAGGGGTCCATCTACGCCCAGAACATCATCGCCGAGCACGGCGCCAACCCGCGCTCGCTGATCATCCACGAGGTCATGGGCCGCAACTGCGGCTGGCTGACGGCCGCCACCGCTGCGAAGTACCGCGCATGGCTGGCCTCGCGCAGCTGGAATCCGGGCATCGGCCTGGACTCGCGGCGCTGGGACGTGCACGCGGTGTTCGTGCCCGAGATGAGCTTCGACGTCAAGGCGGAGGCCGCCCGGCTGAAGGCCATCATGGATGAGCTCGGCTGCGTGAACGTCTTCCTGTCCGAAGGCGCCGGCGTCACCGAGATCGTGGCCGAGATGGAGGCGGCGGGCACCGAGGTGCCCCGAGACGCCTTCGGTCACGTGAAGCTGGACAAGATCAACCCCGGCCAGTGGTTCGGCAAGCAGTTCTCCGAGATGGTGTCGGCGGAGAAGACGCAGGTGTGGAAGAGCGGCTACTTCGCGCGCTCGGCGGCGGCCAACCCCGATGACCTGCGGCTCATCAAGTCCTGCACCGACCTTGCGGTGGAGTGCGCGCTGCGGCGCGAGGGCGGCGTGATCGGCCACGACGAGGACAACGAGGACCGGTTGCGGGCCATCGAGTTCCCGCGGATCGCTGGCGGCAAGCCGTTCGATATCGACACGCCGTGGTTCGGCGAGCTGCCTGGAGTCCATCGGGCAGCCCAAGGGCGCGAAGGTCCACGTCGAGCACTGACCCGCCGACCTGGGCTCGCGGAGGTCCGGCAGCGGCGCAGCCGGGCCAGCCTATGACCTGCGGTGGAGGCCGATGATGGTCGATTGCGAAGCGGGGCGATGACGACCAGCACGCGTCAGGCGCTGGCCAGTCGGCTCCTGCTCGACGCCGGTGCCATGGCGCCGCAGGCTGCTGCCATCGCCAGCGAAATCCGTTCCGGCACAGTGGACGACACCACCGAGCCGAACGTGCTCGGCGAGCTCGTCACCGTGCTGCGATCCCTCGGCGACGAAGTGCTCACCCCGCGGCTGAAGGCGCGCGCCTGGCTGACCTCCGGCCGCGAGACGGTCCTGGTCATGATCGGCGGCACGTCGGGCACCGGCAAGAGCACGGTCAGCGAGGAAGTGGCGCGCCGGCTGGGCATCCAACGGGTCGTGGACACCGATGTCATCCGCGAGGTCATGCGCAGTGTCATCAACCCCAATCTGCTGCCGCCGCTGTTCACCTCCACCTACGGTGCCGCCGAGAAGATGCGCACCAACGTCGGGGAGCAGCAGGTCATCCGCGCCTTCGAGCAGCAGGTGGCCGTGGTCCAGCAAGGGGTCGTGGCGGCGATGCGCCGGATTCGCAAGGAGCGGATCTCCGCGGTGTTCAACGGCGTGCACCTGGTGGCCAGCCTGACCGACCTGTCGGAGTTCGATGATCTGACGCACCTGTACCACTACGTCCTCACGATCGGGCAGGCCGAGGCCCACCGCGCCCGATTCGTGACGCGGCTGGCCGAGACCGGGCGGGGCGGCCAGCGCTACGAGGACAAGCTCGCCAACATCCGGCTGCTGGATGACTACATCAGGGGGGCATCCCGGGCCGCGCTCGTGGTGTCGAACGAGGACCTCGAGCACTCGGTGACGACGATCGTGGACGATGTCGTCGCCCGGTCCGAGGCGAGCTGGGCGCACTTCGGGCGCTAGGGCGGCGGCTCGGGTCCGCGCCGCTGCGCCTCATCATCGGCGGCGGGCGCCACCCGGTCGTGCACCTGCTGCTCCACGGTGATCTGGCGGGATGGCTGCAACAGGTCGAACGCCGGGCCGAAGACCGCGCCGGAGACCGACCCCGAGCCCGGCTTGCGCCTGCGGTAGAAGATCCATCCGCGATCCTCGGCGGCGAGCAGGGCGCGGTCCAGCAGCAGCAATCCGGCCACGATCGCCACGACGAGGACCACGCGCACACCACCCACGCTACGCCCCCTCGCGGGAGCTGCCGAGCGCATCGAGCAGGCCGTAGAGCCGGACTTTGTTGTAGCGCAGGATGATCTCGGCGCTGCCGTTGACGACGGCCACCGGCACCAGGAAGAGCCCGGCCAGCCACCACGGCTGGAACAGCGGCAGCGGCAGCCAGGTGAGCATCGACAGCCAATGCACCCACTCGGCCCGGCGCACCTCGGCGAGGTAGTCGCGCACGGAGCCCGGGTCGGCGAAGTCCGGTGGGATGTTCTTGCTGACTCCCCCGAACACGGCCCCCATCTCGGGGAAGAACCGCTTCAGGCGCCGGGCGCCGAGCCGCTCGTACCGCTGCGGCGTGTCCCCGGGCGACAGCCGCAGCGGTCCGCGGTCCCGGCGCAACCAGCGCACCGGCCAGCGGGGGGCTGTCGCGCCGATCGCCGCCGAACCCAGCAGGATCGTGAGCAGTCCGAGCCCCAGCGAGACCGCGATCGAGCCGGCCGATTCGCCCATGGCGGCAGTCTGGCATGCGACCGGAAGCCCCCGGCGGTGCCCGACGGACAATGCAGCTATGACGCGGAGCTTCCTGCCCAACCCGGCCTTTCGCGCCGCCAAAGCCTCGCTGGCCCTGCCGGCCTCCGTGGCGCGCCGCCTGGCCGGCCCGCCGGTGCGCACCGAGGGGTGCGAGCTCGACCCCCATGTCCAGCTCATGCTGCGCTCTGCGGAACGGCTGCCGCTGCCGACCATCGTCCACGACCCCGACGTGACCGCGCCGCAGCGGCGCCGCATGAACCGGCGGGCGACCGCCATGGGCATGCCGCGGGCGCGGGGGGTCTGCGCCGCCGACCGGACGCTGCCCGGGCCGGCCGGTCCCATCGGCGTGCGTGTCTACCGCGCCGACGACGCCCCGCCGGCAACCGCCGCTGATCGTGTACTTCCACGGCGGGGGATGGGTCGTCGGGGATCTCGACACCCACGACGGGGACTGCCGGATGCTGGCCCGGATCACCCGGGCGGTCGTCGTCTCGGTGGACTATCGGCGCGCGCCCGAGCACCCCTTCCCCGCAGCAGTCGATGATGCGCTGGCGGCCACCCGATGGGTCATGCGCCATGCCGAGCAGTTGCGGGCCCGTGACGCCGTGGCGGTCATGGGGGACAGCGCGGGCGGCACGCTGGCGGCGGTGGTGTCGGCCCGGCTCCGCGACGCCGGGGGCCCGGCGCCGATCGCGGCGGGGCTGGTCTATCCGGCCACCGACCTGCGCATGGCCGCGCCCTCGCACTTCGAGTTCGCCGAGGGACTGTTCCTCACCCGGGCGGACGTGCTGTGGTTCCGGCAACAGTACTGCCCCGACCCGGCGCTGTGGACCGATCCGGCCGTGTCCCCGCTGCTCGACCCGGACCTGAGGGGCCTGCCGCCGACCAGGATCTGGACCGCCGGCTTCGACCCGCTGCGCGACGAGGGGGAGCAGTACGGCGCAGCGCTGGCAGCCGCCGGGGTGCCCACCGTGGTGCGCCGGGAATCGGCCATGGTCCACGGCTTCTTCGGGATGGGCGTGCTGCCCGGGCGGGCTGCAGCGCATCGCGCGCCTGTGCTGGGAGATGGCGGACCTGGTTGCCGGTGCCGCCGGGCGCAGCGCGTAGCGTGGCGCTGCGACCGCTCGATGGCTTGGGAGGCCCCATGGATCTGCAACGGCCCGTATCGCCGAATCCCTACGACTATCTGCCCGCCGTACCCTCGTTCGAGGTCACCAGCACGGACCTCACCGACGGCGACGTGATCGACCTGCGCTGCGTGCACGACAGCGCCGGCGGCGGCAACGCCTCGCCGCAGTTGTCCTGGTCCGGCTTCCCGGAGCGGACCGCATCCTTCGCGGTCACCTGCTTCGACCCGGACGCGCCGACGCTGTCCGGCTGGTGGCACTGGCTGGTGGCCGACCTGCCTGCGACCACCACCGAGCTCGCCCACGGCGCGGGGGCCCCGGACGGGTCCGGGCTGCCCGCCTCAGCCGTACAGTTCCGCACCGACTACGGCACCTACGGCTACCAGGGCTCAGCGCCGCCGGCCGGGGATCATCCGCACCGGTACTACTTCGTCGTCCACGCCCTCGATGTGCCGCAGTTGGGCCTGGCCGCCGACACTTCGGCTGCTGTCGTCGGCTTCCACCTGACCGCCCACGCATTGGCGCGCGGAACCCTCATGGTGACGTTTCAGCTCTGAGGGCTCGCCGGTGCGACGCCCGGCTACACGTCCTCGAGGCGGAAGCCGACCTTCATCGTCACCTGGAAGTGATCGACTTGCCCGTCGCGCACGTAGCCGCGGACGTCCTTGACCTCGAACCAGTCGAGATGGCGCAGGCTCTGCGAGGCCCGGGCGACACCGTTGCGGATGGCCTGGTCGACGCCCTCGGGCGAAGTCCCCACGATCTCGGTGAGGCGGTAGGTGCGACTGCTCACGGTTCCTCCTGTGCTCGTGGCTTCATCATGGCAGCGCCGTGCGCTTCCGCGCCGCGCGACCTGCGCTTGCGTAGCCACCGGCCGAGCGGGCGAAGTACCGTGTCCGGCATGAGCGCTCTGTCGTTGTCCGAGGAAGATATCGCCGCCGTCCGGGCCCGCGTTGAGGCGCTGATGCCGCAGGTGCGCGCCGACCTGGAGCGCCTGGTGACGATCCCGTCGGTGAACTTCCCAGGATTCGACGCCGAGCATGTGCACCAGGCGGCTGAGGCGGTCGCCGAGCTGCTCCGGGGAGCCGGGGCCGAGGATGTGCGGCTGATCCCGAGCTCCTCCGGCGTGCAGACCGTCATGGCCGAGGTTCCCGGCCCGCCCGGGTCGCCGCTGATCCTGCTCTACAGCCACTACGACGTGCAGCCCGCGGACGCCTCGGAGTGGGATTCGGCGCCGTTCGAGCCCCAGGAGCGCGACGGGCGGCTGTACGGCAGGGGCGCCGCCGACGACAAATCCGGCGTGGTCAGCCACATCGCGGTCCTGCGCGCCTTCGAGGGCCATCCCCCGGTGAGCCTGCGCATCCTCATCGAAGGCGAGGAGGAGTACGGCGGCGAGTTCGAGGAATGGCCCTCGACGAAGCCGGAGGTTTTCGCCGACGTCGACGCGGCGGTGATCGCCGACATGGGGAACGTGACCTTGGGGCAACCGACCTTTACCACGCAGTTGCGGGGGATCGTCGAGGGAGTGGTCAGCGTCCAGACCCTGGCGGAGCCGCGCCACAGCGGACAGTTCGGCGGAGCGGCCCCCGATGCCCTGATGGTGCTCATCAAGATGCTGGCGACGCTGGTCGACGATGTCGGCGATGCCACCATCGACGGCATCACCGGCAGCAGCTGGCCGGGCGCCGACTTCCCCGAGGATGCCTACCGGGACCTGACCGGCTTCCTGCCCGGTGTGCCGCGGATCGGATCGGACACCATCGCATCCCATCTGTACTCCCGGCCCTCGGTCACCGTGGTGGGCCTGGACGCCCCGGCCGTGGACACCGCGGCCAACGCCCTCATCCCGACTGCCCGGGCCAAGGTGAGCGTGCGGATCCCGGCCGGGCTGGACGGCGACACCGCCACCGATCTCCTGCGCGATCATCTGCTGCGCCACGCGCCGTGGGGCGTGCAGGTGCGATTCGAGCCGGGCGTGCCCGCCAACGGCACCGCAATCCAAGTGGGCGGTCCCGCCTACTCCTCCTACGCGGCGGCGGCGGAGATCGCCTACGGCCGCCCGCCGACCCAGCAGGGGATGGGCGGCGCTGTGCCGTTCGTGGCCAACCTCATCGAGCAGTTCCCCGACCTTGAGGTGCTCGGTGTGGGCGCCCAGGACCCGCTGGCGCGCATCCACGCACCGAACGAGAGCATCCAGTTGCGGGAACTGGCGGATTCCATCGTCGCCGAGGCGCTGTTCCTGGCCGATCTGGGCAATCGGGAGGGTCGCTAGCCGCGCCCGTCGGACCGGCCCGGCCAACGCGGGCGTCGTTGTTCTGGCCGCGCTGCTCTGCTCAGCCCCCGGTGTGCCGCGGCAGGATCACCGCGGGCACCGGCGTGGCCCGCAGCAGCTTGTAGGTCATATCGCCCAGGAAGACGCGGCTCAGCGGACCGCCTTGGGCGCTGGCCAGCACCAGCAGCTCGTCCCCGGTCCACTCCATCCGTTGCAGGGCCGACCGCGGGGAGTCGGCGATCTGGGTCAGGTGCGTGATGCCGCCCCGCAGATGCAGGTCGGCCAGCGCCTCGCGCTGCGCTCGCTCGACGTCCTTGCGCAACTGTTCCAGCACGCCGTCCTCGGCGCGGGGACCGAGCTTGCTGCCGTACACCCGGTGCCGGACCAGCACCGTCAGCACGAGCAGGGGAACATCGGCGGTGTCGGCCATCTCGGCGCCCTTGGCCAGCGCCTGCAGCGATTCCTCGGTGTTGCGGAAACCCACGACCAGCTTCCCGATCCGGTTGGGCGCCTTGTCGCGGTAGCCGAACGGAGCGACCGCGACCGGCACCGGTGAGCCGTGCAGCAACTTATCGGCGGTGGAGCCGATCTGGAACGCTCCCGGCAGCGCCCCGGGGGCACTGCCGATGACGATGTAGTCGGCGTTCTCCGCCGACGCCACATCCGCCAGTCCCTGCCCGGAGGAATGGTGGGCGCCGACGACGGTGCGGACCTCGGGCCAGCCGAAATCGGCCGTCATGGCCTCCTGCGCACCGGCGAGCACCTTGGTCGACTCGGTGTGCAGGTAGTCGTTCCACTCGGCATCGATATGCGCCTGGCTGGGGAAGTTGAAGGCCGCCGGATGGACATGGCACAGCACCGGTTCGGCATCGAGGGCATGACACAGCAGCGTGCCCAGTGCCAGGGCATCGCGCCCCGCGTCATCGGGGTTGGCTCCAATGAGGATCTTCACCGCGCATCTCCCTGATTGCACGCCATGCGTTTGGTTGCGCCGATACGGTAGCGGAGATCATCAGCGGTTCGCCGTAGTAGTCGGAGGCCACATGTCGACGAGCATCTCCTTCACCGACCAGTTGCGGCGCATCAAACCTGCCGACCAGATCTCGGCGGAGGGCGAGCACGGCGGTCTGAAGCGCAGCATGGGGCTGCTCGCGCTGATGATGTTCAGCGTCGGCTCCATCGTCGGCACCGGCATCTTCGTCATCCTCGGTGAGGCGGTTCCCAAGGCCGGCCCGGCGGTGCTGGTCTCGTTCATCCTGGCGGCGATCACGTGCGCCTTCTCCGCGCTGTCCTACGCCGAGCTGGCCGGTTCCATCCCGGTGTCCGGCTCGTCCTACTCCTACACCTACGCCACGCTGGGCGAGGCGATCGCCTGGGTCACCGGCTGGTGCCTGATGCTGGAGTACGGGGTGTCGGTGGCCGCGGTCGCCGTCGGCTGGGGCCAGTACCTCAACGAGTTCCTGGAGACCTTCGGCGTGCAGATCCCGCCGCAGTTCGCCGCACCGCCCGGCGAGCAGGCGCTCGTGGGCAACTGGGAGGAGATCCCCGGGTGCGCGCCCGCTGCCGACGCAACAGTGGATCTGGCCACGCTGCCGGCCGAGTGCGTCGCCACCGGAGTGTTCAATATCCCCGCAGTGTTCGTCGTGGTGGCCTGCATGTTCCTGCTGCTGCGAGGCATCAGCGAGTCCGCGACCGTCAACAACATCATGGTGTTCATCAAGATCGGCATCCTGCTGCTCTTCTGCGCCATCGCCTTCAGCTCCTTCGAGCCGGGCAACTTCGAGCCGTTCGTCCCGCTGGGCATCGCCGGCATCAGCGCCGCGGCCGGACAGGTGTTCTTCTCCTACATCGGCTTCGACGCGGCCTCCACGGCCGGCGAAGAGGCGAAGAACCCCAAGCGGGATCTGCCGCGCGCCATCATCGGCTCGCTGATCGTCGTGACCGTGCTGTACGTGCTGGTCGCGGCCGCCGCGATCGGCGCCAAGCCGTGGGAAGAGTTCGAGGGCGCCGGCGGCGAGGCGGTCCTGTCGCAGATTGCCCGCGACGTCACCGGTTCGGACTGGGCGCCGACCATCATCTCGCTGGGTGCGGTGGTGTCGATCTTCTCGGTGGTGCTGGTCGTCATGTACGGCCAGACTCGAATCCTGTTCGCCATGGGGCGCGACGGCCTGCTGCCGAAGGTGTTCACGAAGGTCAATCCGCGGACCCAGACCCCGGTGAACAACACGATCATCGTGACGGTGATCATCTCGATCCTGGCGGCCTTCGTCCCGTTGGGCCAACTGGCCGAAGCCACCTCGATCGGCACCCTGGCCGCATTTGCGATCGTCAACATGGGCGTCATCGCGCTATGGCGCGCCCGGCCGGAACTGGAACGCACGTTCCGGGTGCCGCTGCTGCCGTTGTTCCCGGTCCTCGGTGTGCTCTTCTGCCTCTACCTGATCTCGTCGCTGGACATCGTGACGTGGATCGTGTTCTTCCTCTGGCTTGCGGTCGGGATGGCGATCTACCTGCTGTACGGCCGGCGCCACTCCAACGCCCCGGCGCAGCGGCCCGACAACATCCCCGACGATCAGGCGGCCAAGTTCCTGCCAACACGATCATTGCGTCCTGGGACGTTGATCGGCGTCGGTCTGATGGTGGCGGTTGCCGCGGTCTCAGTGTCGCAGCTGGTCAGCAGCGAACGGGACGGCGCCGACATCCTCTGGTGGGGCCTCACCCTGGTCGCGGCCCTGATGGGCGGCTTCATCGCCTGGCGCGGGATCAGCGAGGAGACCAAGGCCCGGGCAATGCTCGCGCACCACAGCGACGTCGGATCGGTGGTCACCGAGATGCGCACTGCGCTATGGACGACGACGATCGCACTGGTGATCCCCGGCATCTTGCTCGTCCTGGCCGTGCGCTTCGCCGGCTAGCGCGGCGGCGCCCGCCCAGGGCTCGGGGGGCGGGGCCGTGGCGTGGGGCCGTGGCGGGGGCCTGCCGGGCGTGGCGTGCGGCGTGGCGTGGCGGCGTGGCGTGGGGTGGTGGCGTGGGCCGGCCGGCGGGGCGGGCGCCGGCGTGGGGCCAGCGGCGTGGGCTTGGCGCGGCCGGCGGCGTGGGCCGGCCGGCGGCGTGGGCCGGCGGCGGCGGGCGCTCGGGCCGGCGGGGGCTCGGGGCCCTGGTTTGCGCGGACTGCACTCTACGCGGGCTGCTGGTATCGCCATTTGTTCGGGTCTGCTTCACGCCGCGTCTGCCTCGCTGACGGCGGCCTAGCCGTACCCGGGGACAGGGACTGCACCCGCAGTGGGGGTTTGCACCCGCGGTGGGGGCGATTTGGGCCCTGGGGCGGGCAACTTTGCACCCGGTATGGGGGTCTGCACCCGTGGTGGGGGTCAAAAGGCCATGGAGGGCCAAGATTCCCACCGTTACGGGTGCAAACCCCCAGATCGGGTGCAGACACCCCCCGAGGCGGGTGCAGACTTCCCACCGTTACGGGTGCAAACCCCCGCGCCGGGTGCAGACATCCCCCGAGGCGCGTGCTGACCCTCTCGCCGCTCCAGGCGTCCCCGCGCCAGTTCAGCCGTCCCCCCCAGCCCAGGCGTCCCCGCGCCAGTTCAGCCGTCCCCCCCCAGTTCAGCCGTCCCCGCCCACTCCAGCCGTCCCCGCGCCAGTTCAGCCGTCCCCGCGCCAGTCCAGGCGACCCCCGCGTGTCCAGGCGTCCCCGCGCCGCGCACGCAACCCAGCCCGCGCGCGTGCAACCCCCGGCCCAGGGCAAGCCGTCTGCCGGCTACAAGACCCCTGGCCCCAACCTCGGATGGAGACCAGACGCCGATCCAGCAGAGGCAGGGGCGGCAAATGCAACAGCCGAACCCCGGGTGGGATTCGGCTGGTTTGCATGGCGGAGGCGGAGGGATTTGAACCCTCGAGGGGATTGAAGTCCCCAACCCGCTTAGCAGGCGGGCGCCATAGACCGGACTAGGCGACGCCTCCATGCGCATCGTCAGCGTACCCGCTGGCGGCGGTGCCGGTCGAACCGACCTTCACCCCATGCGTCTCGCGGGATCGTGCAGGAACGCAAGAACGGCCCCGCGCATTGGGGGCCGTTCTTGCGTTGCTGGTCGGGGTCAGGCCTGGGCCTGCTCCTCGGTGGCCTCCTCGACGACGGCCTCGCCGGCCTCGACAACCTCGTCGGTCGCGGCCTCGGCGGTCTCCTTCACGTCGGCGGCCTTGGTGCCCACCGTGTTCGTGACCTTGGTCCGCACGTCGTGGCCAGCCTCGAAGGCCTTGGTCTTCCACTCGTTGCCGGTCTCGACGACCTTGCCCTTGACCTCGTTGCCGGTCTCGATGACCTTGCCCTTGACCTCGTTGCCGGTCTCGATGACCTTGCCCTTGACCTCGTTGCCGGTCTCGACGGCCTTGCCCTTGACCTCGTTGCCGGTCTCGACGGCCTTGCCGCGGAACTCCTCGACCTTGGCGGTCACGGTCTTGGCGGTGTCCTCGGCAAAGGTCTTGATCTGCTCGATGATCGTGCTCATAGTGAGCTCCTTCAGTTCGTTCCGGCTAAGCCGGCTCGTGTGGTGCGCCCATTTGGACGCTGCAACGTCCGTATACCCCCGCTGAGAGGTGTCAAACCTCAACTCTCGCGCGATGCGAGGGAGGTCACATCGACGCTAAATCCATTGTGCCGCAACGGATTTCGGCGCACAACACGGGTGTGGACGACGCGCGGTCCCTCAGCGGGATCTGGCGGCGTACAGTTCGGCCAGCAGGCGCGCTTCCTCCTCGATCGATGGCGGCGCTGCGGGGGCAGGAAGGGCGCGCACTGCCTGCGGGTGGTCCAGCGCCCAGGTGATGGCGGAGGCGAGCGCGTCCGCGGACCCGGCCGGTACCGCCTCGCCATCGATGCGATGGCGGAGGAACCCGGCCTGCCCGGCGGAAGTGATCGGCCAGACCCCGCGGGATTGGGCCTCGCGGACTGCTAGGGCCGTACTGCCGCCATCCTGTGGCAGATGCAGCAGGACATCGATGCCGCCGTAGAAGGCGTCCCGACCAGCGGCGCTGTACCCGGGCACGAGGCGAACCAGTCCGGGAACCCGGAAATCCCAGTCCCGCAGCGCCCGCACCCCTCGCAGCGTCGCCCGGTCCACAGCGTGCAGCTCGTAGTCGGTGCGGCCCAGGCTGGTCAGCGCCCGCACGAGGATCTCGTGGCCGCGCCGGGCGTCGGTGCCACCGACGTAGCCGAAACGCAGCGGCCCACTCGCCGGTGGTCGGCGCCACTGCGGGTCAGGTGCGGCCACGCCGTGGCCGATCGTGCGCAATTGATCCGGCGGCACCGTCTGCACACGCAGCACCTGCAGCGCATCGGGGGCGACGACCCAATCGGCACCCGCCATCAGCTCGCGGGGCGGATCAGGGTCGCTCGCCGTGATGGTGACCACGGTGGCCAGGTCGGCGTCTGCGACAGCCGCCACGGCGCCGTCACCGAGCAGTCGCCAGGAGTGCACGTGCACCACGTCGGGGCGCACTGCGTCCATGATACGCGTCAGGGCCGAGCGAACGAGGTCGGGCGGATGCCGGTGCGCCGACCCGGGCGTAGTGACGGCGACCCCGAGGACCGGTACCCCGGCCGCCTGCCAGCGCTGCAGGTCACCCGGCGCCCCGGGCATCGCCGTCACGACGATGACGGTGTGGCCGAGCGCGCGCAGGCCCGCCGCCGTCTGCTCGGCGGCCACTGCGGCGCCCGACCATCGGTTGGGGTCGTACGCACCGGCCAGCAGCAGGATCCTCATGGCGCGCCCCCGGTGAGCACGGCGATCAGACGTTGACCCGGCGCATCCGACGCCACCACCATCACTGGCGGCTCGGCGACCCCAGTTGCCCACGTCGGTGCGGCAGCGGCATCGTCGGCTACCAGCACCGCATGCACGCCTGCCGGGATCGCATCCCCTCCCGACACATCCGCTACGACCCGCTGGTGCAGCCGCTGAGCCTCCGCGAGGATCGCCGGCAACTCCGCTGCCCACCATCGCGGCTGCACCAGCACCACCGAGGCCAACTGCGCCGCGGCGTGCCACGGCTCACCGGCGTGCACGAGTGCCGCCGGCACCGCCTGTTCGGTGCACTGCCGCAGCCGCGCCTGGCTGAGATGCTGGCTCGCACCCCCGGCAGGCGGTCCCAGCGCGAGCACGGAGAGGGGCCATTCGGCGCCATCCTGATCGGCCAGCGGTACCGGTCCCGGCCGCTGCAGCGCCCGCTCGACGATGATGTCCTTGGGCAGTACGCCCACCATCGCCGCGCTGCGCCGCGCCAGCGTCCCGAGCCCCTCGGTCTGGGCGACGTAGCGCGCCCGGTACCAGCGCCAGCGCACCGCGTTGCGGACCGTGTCGATCACAGCCACTCCTGCACGTCGGCGCCGAAGCGCTGCGCGACCACGGCAGGGACATCATCAGCATCGGTGAGCAGGTGGTACGGCTTCCAGATCAGCTCGCGCTTGACCCACGGGAAGCCGTGACCGAGGAGCCGGCGCCAGCCATGGATCGTGGGGTTTTGTCCATTGGCCACCACCAGTTGCCAGGGAAAGCCCACCGCAAGGCGGTAGCCGACGCGCTGCAGCAGCGGGTACAGGCCCCGCTCATAGCGCTTGATCATGGACTCCTTGCTGGGCAGCAGCCGAATGTTGGACCAGAAGTGCACCAGGGGCGCGTCGGTGAGCACCCCATCGCGGTAGCCGACGCAGTGGCTCTGGAAGTGGGGCGACATCTGGTTGGAGTCGACCAATCCCCACACGTCGCCGGGCGCCGATTCAAACCCGGCGATGATGTCATCGAGCGGGGCGAACGGGCCGACCAGGCTGTCGTTGAGCAGCAGGACGCGATCCGCGCCGCGCAGGACGGGGAAGGCCGACAGCATCGCGCCCCAGGTGCCGAAGTCGATCCCCAGGTTGGGCCGTCGATAGACCGCCACGGAGTCGGGCCGGCCGTGGTGCCAGGACAGCGGTTCGGGTGACTCGCAGGTACTGGCCACCGCGATCCGGTAGCCGAGCCGATCCAACTGCTGGACGGTCTGGCTGACCGACCGGGAAACCGCACCGTCGGCCGACCAGTGCACCAGCACGGCGACGCGGTCGCATCCGCGCCAGTCCCGCACATCCGGACCGGATTCCCGGCGCGGCGGTGCGCAGACATCGTTGACCCGGCGCCGGGCGTACCGCTGCATGGCGCTGCGTGCTCGCGATGCGGTGGTCGCGGGTGCAGCAGCCATGAGGCGTCCTCGGTTCGCAGGGCCCATCGAGTCGCCAAGCCTAGCGCCGTGGCGGCCACCGTGCCCGATCGGCGGCCTCAACGTGCCCGCGAAATGGTGAAGGAATCGCGGAAGCCGTCGGCCTGCGTGGAGAAGAACTGCCCGGCAATCTCGGCTGGGGTGACGCGCAACTGCAGGACTCCGTGCGACGGCTGCCGGTTGGACCCGCTAAGGGCGCCGAAGTACGCCAGCTCCGGGTCGTCGGCGGGGATCTCCCGCAGCGCCGTTCCGCCCGTGCCGATCGTGGCGAACACCGTGCCCGCCCCGGCGGCGAACTCGCCGTCATCGTCGGCCACACAGGCCGCGTCGAAGCCGTTCACGATCAGGCGCGGACAGTCATCCAGATCCACCGCCAACTGGTGCGTGCGTGCGTAGGAGTGCTCATGGCCGTGCAGGACCACGTCCACCCCCTCGGACAGCACCGTGTCGGTGAAGTCGCGGGGGTCGGGGCAGGCGTGGACCCCGGCGCTGAGGCAGGGAACGTGTGCCGCCACGACGATCCAGTCGATGCCGTCCTCGCGGGCCCCCCGGATCGCCTCGACCAGCCAGCGGCCGTGCCGATCATCCGGCCGGTACTCCCAGCGGCCGTCGTCGAACGTCAGATTCGGCGAGGCGGCCACGATGCGGACCAGCGGTGCTTCGGCCGGCAGATCGATGGTGTACTCCCTGCCGTAGTCGCCCACCGCACTCGGCAGCCGATTCGGCAGGCATCGCCGAAACTCCTCGATGCGTCCGTCGGCGCTGTCGGCGCTGTCGTGGTTGCCAGCCAGCAGGGCCAGCCGGAGGGAACCGCCCGTCGCCGCGTCCACGAACGCGCACCATGCCTGCTCCGGGGCGACCTCGGCGTACGACAGATCGCCCAGCGCCATGTGGACGTCGGGCCGCAGGCCCTCGGCGAGGGCCAGCACCTCGGCCGCCCGATCGGAGGCCCCGTAGTCCCCGGCTGCCGTGATGGTCACCACCGGTGTCTGCGGTGGGCTGCTGCAGCCGCCGATCACGGCCGCCGCGCCGAGCAGGAGTAGGCCGGCAACGCCTCGGCGCACTGCCGCGCGCCGTCCCGACTGCGGGTCGGGCAGCGGGCCGGCGGTGCGGGCAGGCATGGCCATGGCAACTCCGGAGCGGGGTGTGCGGTCGCCCTCACCGTATGGTGGTGAGCGTAGCGTAACCCGGACGCGACCGACCTGAGGAGGCCACGATGCGGGTACTGGTCACCGGCGGCTGCGGCTACATCGGCAGTCACACGGCGGTGCAATTGCTCGCGGCGGGCATGCAGCCGGTGCTGCTGGACAACTTCGCCAACTCCAAGCCCGCTGTGGTCGATCGACTGGAGCAGATCACCGGCGTACGGCCGCCACTGGTCGTGGCCGACATCCGGGACCGGGCCGCCATGGATGTTGCGCTGGCCGAGCACCCGGTCGATGCGGTGATGCACTTCGCCGGGCTGAAGGCCGTGGGCGAGTCGGTGGCCAAGCCGCTGCAGTACTACGACACCAACGTGCACGGCTCGCTGGTGCTGGTCGCGGCCATGCAGGATGCCGGGGTCCGCTCCCTGGTGTTCTCCTCCTCTGCCACCGTCTACGGCGATCCGGCGTCGGTGCCGATCACCGAGGACTTCCCCACCTCCGCGACCAACCCCTACGGGCGCAGCAAGCTCATGGTCGAGCAGATCCTCGCCGACTACGCCGCGGCCCAGCCGGACTGGTCGGTGACGCTGCTGCGCTACTTCAATCCCATCGGGGCGCACCCCAGCGGACTGATCGGCGAGGACCCCCAGGGAATCCCGAACAACCTCACGCCCTTCATCAGCCAGGTGGCGGTGGGGCGGCGGGAGCGATTGCAGGTGTTCGGCGACGACTACCCGACCCGGGACGGCACCGGGATTCGCGACTACATCCACGTGGTGGACCTGGCCGACGGGCACATCGCCGCGTTGCAGCGCACCAGCGGGCGCCCGGGGTGCCACACCTGGAACCTGGGCACGGGCCGGGGCTCGACCGTGCTGGAGATGGTTGCGGCGTTCCGCGCTGCGAGCGGTCGGGAGATTCCGTACGAGATCGTCGCGCGCCGCCCGGGCGATATCGCTGCGTGCTGGGCGGATACCGCCAAGGCGGAGCAGGAGCTCGGTTGGCGGGCTGAGCGCACGGTCGCCGATATGGCCGCCGATACTTGGCGCTGGCAATCGGGCAACCCGGCCGGCTATCCCGGCTGAGGCCTACGCCAGGAACTGATAGCTGGTGGCGAGCAGCCCCAGGTAGGTGAAGGGCAGCAGCGCTGTGAGGCCGGCGAGCGCGGGTCGCGGGAGCGCCTCGGCGAAGCAGACCAGCATGGCCGCTGCGATGCTGAGCACGAGTTCCGGCAGCAGGACGTACGTGGCCACGCCGGCAACCGTCGCCACCTGCACCGGCTCCCACAGCCCGAGCACAGGTGCCGCCAGTTCCGCCCCTACGAACACCACCGCTCCGCTGGCCCCAGCCGCCGCGATGGCAGCGGGCGTGCCCGCCCGCTGGCCGGCCCACCAGGCGAAGCCGGCGATCGGCATCAGCGCGATCGTCCACATCCCCGCCATCGCCAGCGGCACCGTGCCCAAGTACGGGCCGCCCTCGACGGCGAAAGCCAACGAGCCCAGCACATCGGAGAGGAACCAGTCCGGCAGCACCATCAGCACGCTCAGCGGCGCCAGGATCGTCCATGCCCGCCAGAGCACCGGGTCGTTGCCGAGGCGGGCGGTCAGGACGCATGCGACGTGGTAGCCCACGACCAGACCGAGCACCCGCCAGCCCTGCGCGGGCACGGGAAGCAAGAGGACGACCACTGCCGCGAGCGCGAATCCGACGTGCAGCCCGATCCAGCGCCGCCACGAGGTCCGGGGTGCCGTGGTCGGAGCGTCAGCGGCGGTCGCAGCCATGGCTGCAGTGTGCCAGCCCGCAGGAGTGCAGCAGGGCCAGCCCGTTGCCCGGACGCCAGAAACGCCGATGGGGCACCGCGGTTGCCGCGGTGCCCCATCGGGCGGGGGGTGGGAGGTGGGAGGTGCTACTCGGTGGCCAGCGAATCCGGGTCGAAGGTCGGCGGCAGCAGGACGGCGTCCACGGCGTGGATGACACCGTTGGAGGCTTCGATATCTGGCGTCTCGACGTTCGCGCCGTCGACGGTGATCGCGCCGCCCTCGTTGACCACGGTCAGTTCGGATTCCTCCACCGACGCCACCAAGGTCTCGCCCTCGGGGATATCGGACGACGGGATCTCCTGGCCCACCACGTGGTAGGTGAGGATGGTGGTCAGCTGGTCCACGTTGGACGGCAGCAGCAGCAGGTCCAGGGTCTCCTGGCCGACGGCCTCGAAGGCCTCATCGGTCGGCGCGAAGACGGTGAACGGGCCCGGTCCGCTGAGCGTGTCCACCAGATCAGCTGCGGTCACCGCCGCGACGAGGGTCTCGAAGTCCTCACTGCCGGCAGCGACGTCGACGATGGTGTCGCCGGATTCCTCCGCGGCGGTCTCTTCGGCAGTCGGAGTGGCTTCGGTATCGTCGTCGTCGCTGCTGGAGCAGCCGGCCAGGGCCAGCGCGGCCACGGCCGCACCTGCAATAGCGAACTTCACCTTCATGGTTGTTTCCCTTCTCGCGGTTCCTTCACCCAGATGTTCGCTGCCCAGGCACCGAACGGATGCGGCGCGCCCGCGGCGTTACCGAAGCGTTACCGAATGAATCGGGCCGCTCGCGTCCGACGCACCCCTGGGCTGACGGGTTTCGCGCCGGCCGTGGCCTAGCGTGGGCCCGAAGGTCGACCGACGCGGCGGGCACGGGCCCGAGGAGGTACTGGTGAGGATGGTGGCAGCCGCCCGCAGCCATCGGCGGGCACTGCGCCCGGAGGCTGTCGTGGTCGCCTCCGGGGTCGTCGGGTTCGGCGTGCAGGCGGTAGCGGGGTGGCCCGGCTGGCTCGGGCCGGACGGGTTGGCGATGTGGTCGGAAGCGACCTCGGGCGGGATCAGCGATGGCCACCCGCCGATGCTCACCTGGCTGTTCAGTTGGCTGCAGCCGGAGGCGCACGGCCCCCTCCTGCCGTTCCTGGTGCAGCTGCAGCTGTTCTGGGTCGGGGTCACCCTGGCGGCGCTCAGCCTGCAGCCCGGTCCGCGCTGGACCCGGTTCCTCCCGGTGCTGATGCTGGTGAACCCGGCCGCCTGGACCATGCTCATCGTGGGTCCCCAGGCGGCACTCGCCAGCGTCGCGGCCGTCACGCTCGGCGTAGCAGCGCTGGCGGTGCGCGCACTGCGTTCGGGCAACCTCGCCGGGGGCCGCGCAGCGGTTTGGGTGGCGGCGGTCCTGGCGGGCTCGTCAGCTGCCGTGAGCAGGCACTTCCTGCCGCTGGCCCTGCTGCTCATCGCGGCGATCGCCGTCGCCGTGCTGCCCCGGCAGCTCGGGCGGCGCCCGCGTAACGAGATCGCGGCCAAAGCCGTGCTCATCACGCTGGCCAGTGCAGTGCTGCTGGCGGTGTCGGCGCCTGCGGTGGTGATCGGCGACGTCGTCAGTACCCGTGCCGATGAGTCCTCCTTCGCGCTGGACGCCTACCACGCCGACTGCGCCGGCTTCTGGTCCCAGGGCCAGCGGCCGTCGGAACCGAGCTCGCCCGACGGGTTGTGGCGCACGGCCGGGGCGCCGTGCGAGCAGGGCGGCCCCGGCGACTACGGCGACCAGTGGACCGGATTCACCGACCCGACCGGAGCCCAGGTGCTGGGGCTGGGCGACTGGTTCGGCATCGTGACGGCCCATCCGGGTCTTGTCATCGGCGGTCGCATTCAGCAGCTCGCCGCCCTGATCACCGAGCCAGTCGCCGCACTGCCGGCGATCGACGGGTCGGAGCTGGTGGCCGCGCCGGGTGCTGGCGGCCAGGGCGAGGCCATCGGTCAGCCCAACAGGGGAGGCCTGGTGCTCGCCGTCGCAGCTGCTGTCACCGCAGTCGTCCCGGCGATGGCACTGCTATGGATCGTGGCACTGCCGCTGGCCGCGGGGCTGTGGGTGCGGCGGCAGCGGCGCGGCGAGCCGCGCTCGGTACTGCTGTGGCCGCTGCTCATGCTCCCAGCCGTGCTGAGCGGCGCACTGGCGCTGATGGCCCCCACGACCGGAACGGCCGCCCTCGCGCCGGGCGCGGTGCTCGGCGGGCTGATCGCGGGCTGGGTCGCCGGGTACGGCTCGCTGCGCATCGGGTCATTCGCCGCGTGGGAGCGGGGTCCGCTGCCCACAGCCGGTGACTATCCCGCGGCCTCGCCCTCGCGGCCACCGCCCCGCCGCCGACTGCGCAGGGCGGTGCGGGTCCGCCGGCGTCCGGAGCAGTCCGAGCAGTCCGATCAGTCCGAGCAGCACACGCCTGCCGAGCGGTCGAAGCCACCCAAGCACGCCAGACCCCCGGTGCGGGTTCGGCGCACCAGCGCCTCCGAGCAGCCCGACTTGGGCCCGGGTTCGCTGTCGGCCTTCGTGGCCGAGATCGACCTGCGCGATCCGCAGCGTCAGCGGGAGGCCTCCGACACCGATCGGTGACCGGCTTCCCACAGCTGTCCAGTTCGTCCAGCGCCGAGGCTGCGACCGGCCGATGTGTCGCGCCCGTGCTGCACGATGGGGGCAGACAAGGGGAGGCAGCCATCAGTATCGACCGCATCGCCAAACTGCTGCAGATGGCGGAGGGCGCCAAGACCGCTGAGGAGGCGGCGGCGTTCTTCGGCAAAGCACAGGCACTGGCCACCGCGCAGGAGATCAGCCTGGCCGAGGTACGGTCCCGCGAGCCGGCCGGTCAGCGCGAGCAGCCGGTGCAGCGGATGGTCTCGGTGGGCCGCGCGCGGCAGCAGGCCAACCGGCACTACCTGCGGCTGCTCGTGGCCCTGGCGCGCAGCAACGGCTGCGAGATCGGGCTGTACTCCAACAACACCGCTGCCGTCCTGTACGGGCTGCCCAGCGACATCGCCACGATCGAGCGGATGTTCGCCGCCATCGCGCCGCAGATGATCCGGCTGGGGGAGGCCTATTTGCGGGCTGGCTCCTGGCGCGGCGAGCTGGCTCGGGACAGCCGCACCGGGGAGGTCCGCCAGGTGACCCGCCAGGCCGCCCGCGCGTCCTTCTACCACGGCTTCGCCGACACCCTGTCGGTACGGATTCGGCAGTCTGCCAGGCAGGCTCGGGAGGCCGCCGAGCAGGCTGAGCGGGAGCGGTCGGGCCACTTCCACGACGACGGCGCCACCCGGGGCCGGTCGGGGTCAGAGCCGACCGGCGTGGCCCTGGCGCTGCGGGCGAAGGAGCTCGAGGTGCGGGCCTTCGCCGAGCAGCACCTCAGCGGCGGCGGCACCTGGCAGGGGAACCGGCCCCCGCGGACCGTGAGCCGTTCGTCCTACCGGGCCGGGGATCGGGCCGCGCGCGGTGTTCGCCTGGGGGAGCAGCCGGCCATCGGCGATGATCGCCGCTCGCTCGGGGCATGACCGACTCGCGCCGCTCGGCGGTGTATGCCGCCGAATCGCTGGTCATGGACATGATCGACCGCGGCGCCGATGTGGACTTCCACGGCAGCCGCATCAGCGTGGCACCGGACCGCAAGTTCGGGCAGGTCGCCGACGTGGAGCGCTATCTGACCTGGCTGCGCAGCCACGAGTGGGGGGCTGCGACGGTCCCGCAGCCCCGGGTGCGGCAGCGCCGCGGCGCCGCCAAGGCGACCTGGGAGGCGCCGGACGTCATCGCCATCCCGGACGCCGCCTGGGCGCGCCGGGAACTGGTTGTGCTGCACGAGTACGCCCACCATGTCGTGTGGCACGAGGGCGGCGGCACCCGGCACGGGGCGGCGTTCTGCAAGACCCTCGCCCACCTGGTGCGCAATGCGGTCGGGCCGGCGGCAGGGCTGCTGCTGACCGATGCCTTCTTCACCGCCGGCCTGTTCGATCCCTGACCATGGGTCGCGGCTAGTCGGTGGCGGTCACGAAGTCGATGAGTTCCTCCACCCGGCCGAGCAGGGAGGGCTCGAGGTCGGTGTAGGTCCGCACCGAAGCGAGAATGCGGCCCCACGCCCCGCGCTCGTCGCAGCGCCAGCCCAGGGCAGCGATGACGCCCTGCTTCCACGGGGTGCCGATCGGGACCTGCGGCCAGGCGTCGATGCCGACGCTGCTCGGCTTCACCGCCTGCCAGACGTCCACGAACGGGTGGCCCACGACCGCCACGAACGGCGCATAGCGATCCAAGGCCGCTTCAGCCACCTGCGACTCCTTGGAGCCGGGCACCAGGTGGTCCAGCAGGATGCCGACGCGGCGCCGGGGTCCGGGGCCGAAGGTCCGCAGCGCGTCGAGCAGGTGATCGGCCCCGTGCAGCGGTTCCACCACGATTCCGGCGACGCGTAGGTCGTGGCCCCAGACCCGCTCCACCAGTTCCGCGTCGTGGCTGCCCTCTACCCAGATCCTGCTGGCTCGGGCCACCTGCGGCACGGTGTCGGTGAGGAAGACCGATCCGGAGGCCGACCGAGTGGGCGCCTCCGGCAGCGTCGGGGCCAGACGCACGAGGGTGACGCGGGCACCCTCGAGCAGGAACGCGCCGGGGTCCATCGGCAGCACGCGCTGCCCACCGCGTCGATCCTCCAGACGAACAGCGATGCCGGTGGCGGTCTTCTCCGTGCCCAGGATCGCCCCGCAGAAGCCGGTCAGCGCGCACTCGACCACCATGCCGACTTCGGCCGGGACCTCCCGCGGCGCCGGTGCGGCTCGCCGGCGGGGCGCGCTGAGCACGTCACGGCCGTACCGATCGTTTCCCATCGGCATAGCCTGTCAGATGCCCCTGCCCGGGCCCCGCGGCCTCACCCCGTGAGTCGCTGCTGCAACCGTTCGGTGTCGGCCCGGCTCCAGCCAGGGGGCCCACCCGTCACATCTACCCAGGTCTGGGCCATGTGCAACGAGTAGTTGTGCCCACTGCCGTTGGGCTGGTTCACGCCGAAGAACTGATCGACCGTGACGTGCAGGAAGGTGATGACGGGCAGCCACCGCATCCGTGGCGACACTGCGGGGCCGCGCGGCTCCACCAACCAGTCCGGCCGCTGTGCCAGCAGCTCGAAGCTCCACCAGACCACTGGATCGTTGGCGTGCTGCAAGTAGGCGATCCGGGGCGGCTGCCAGGGGCCCAGAGCGCCGGCGTCGCCGGCGTCGTCGGCGAATCGGACGGTCGCGCCGTCACGGACGATCGGTTGCCATTGCGGGCTGCCGGGATCCCGCCCCGCGCCGATCGTGCGCCACAGCGGCGTGAAGCTTGGGGTGCCGGCGAGGATGGCGCCGTCGGTGCGTGCGGCCATATCGGCCTCGGTGGCGAAGGCAGACTGGATCGAGTAGGAGCCCAGCGATAATCCGTACCCGATGAGGAGCGGCCGCTCCTCGCGGGGCAGGGCCGACCACGCGCGCCAGATCGTGTCGAAGAGCGCCTGCCCCTCGGTCTTGGCCCGTTCCTGGTCCACCAGGAAGGAGATCCAACTGGGCAGGTAGGAGTACTGGGAAGCCGCGATGGCGGTGCTGCCGCCCCACAGCAGCTCCACGCCGTCGATGGACGGCGCCTCCAACCATCCCGTCCCCGCCACTCCGGCGACGACCAGCACATCGCGGTCGAAGGCGCCGGTGCGCTGCAGTTCGGCCAGCACGAGGTCGGCCCGCTGGGCCGCGGTCCCGGCCGACTGCAGTCCGGCGTAGACCCGGATCGGTTCCAGGGCCGTCTCGCCGGTGAATGCGGCGATATCGTCGGCGCTCGGCCCGCCCGCGATGAACGCCCGGCCCTCCCAGCCCAGCGTCTCCCAAGCGATCAGCGACTGCGGACCGCCCGAGCGCGCCGTGGACTGGGTGGGGCTCACCCAATCCGGGCTGCCCTCGTTCTTCCCCGCGTACACCCAATCCGCCGCACGAGTCGCCGCGGGGAGCAGCAGGTCGGCGATGAGCAGGTAGCCGGCGACGGTGACCAGGGCGACCGCGACCCCGACGGCCAGCCAGCGGGGCAGATGCAGGTGCAGTCTCCGGACGGTGGCCCTGGTCAGCCGCGCCAGGAGTCGGCCGATGCCCAGCAGCAGCGCGAAGGCCCCCAGTGCGGTCAACCCCGCGATCAGGAACCCGCCTGCCTGTGGCGCCACGCCCAGCGACTCGCGGATCTCGTTCTGCCAGGACGCCGCCAGCGGGAATCCGATGACCACCGACAGCCCGGCGCCGATGGTGAGCAACGCCCACGCCCGGCGACGCCACCCCGCCGGCAGTCCGGGCACCCCGCAGCGGTGCGCCACCTCGGCGATGGCGACGAAGAGGCCGTAGCCGATGGCGGCCGCCACCGCTGTGGTGAGCCCGAGGAAGAACGCCGGGCGGGGCAGCAGCGACGGGGTCAGGGCGGGGAGGAACCCCGCGATCGCGCCGACCGCCCCCGACAGCGACAGCCCGGCCGGTCCGCGCGGGATGGTCGCGGACTGCATCGCACTACAGTGCCATGCCCGCACCGGCTCGCGCCGATCCCCCTCGCCCTCGCCCGCAAACCCGCCGCGTGCCCCCAGGCGGTCAGGCGGTCAGGGCCTCGCGCCGATCGCCTCGGCGAACCCCGGCAGGTGCGCCAACAGCTCCGGCCGCACCGGCACCTCGGCGTCCAGTCCGCTGAGCACGCCGACCAGGCCCAGCCACACCCGGTGCGTGAAGAGCTGCTCGGCGGGCATCCTCAGCCGCAGGGCGACCGTGAAGTCGGGGTTGCGCGGGTCGTTGGCGCGCGCGAACTGCTCCCGCAGCCAGCCCCGCGAGTAGTGGAAAACCTCATGGGAGGCAGGTTCGGTGAAGGGGGCCAGGTAGTCGACGAGCTTCTCGATCTCGATCCGCTTGCCAGGGCGAAGGAACCCGTCGGCGCGCAGCCGTGCCTCCACCGCGGCCGGGTCGCCAGCCAGCATGCCGCCGATCAGGCCTCCGAAGGTCTGCGGCAACCCGCCCGGCAGGACCAGCACCGAACCGAAGTCCAGCACACCGAGTCGCCCATCGGCCAGCAGCCGGAAATTGCCCGGATGCGGATCGGTGTGCAGCAAACCCACGCGGCCCGGCGAGGTGAGGAAGAAGCGCTGATACAGCAGCCCCGCGCGGTCGCGCTGCTCCCGGCTGCCCTCCAGCGCGATCGTGGCGAAGCCGGTGCCCGGCAGCCAGTCGGAGACCAGGATGCGGCGATGGGCCAGCAGGATGTCCGGCACGACGACTTCGGGATCGTGCCGGAAGGCGTGGGCGAAGCGCCGCTGGTGCGCTCCCTCGCGGCCGTAGTCGAGCTCCTCGGCAAGCCGGACCCGCAGCTCCCCGATCAGCGGCGGCAGTGCGGTCCCGGGCATGATCACCGACATCACGCGCAGTGCCGCCGCCAGGGACGCCACGTCGGCCGCCATCGCTTCGGCGACCCCCGGGTACTGGATCTTCACCGCGACCGGCCGGCCGTCCTCGGCCCACGATGCGCGGTGCACTTGGCCGATGGAGGCCGCCGCGGTCGGCGTCTGGTCGAAGTCGCGGAAGCGGCGGCGCCAGTCGGCTCCGAGGTCGGCGCGCAGCACCGGCTCGAGCTGGTCGAAGGGCAGTCCGGGACCGGATTCCTGCAGGGCGGTGACGGCCTGCTGCCAGGATCCGTCGGGATCCTGCGGCAGCAGCGCGTCAACGGTGGACAGCAGTTGGCCGACCTTCATCGCCCCGCCCTTGAGCGTGCCGAGCACCTCGCGGACGTCGGCGGCAGTGGCCGCGCGGGCTGCGCTCTGCAGCCGGTCTCGGTCAGCACCCCGGCAAGCGGCGGCCCGTATCCGCAGCGATCGGCCGACCGCTCGGATGGGCAGTCCGGCGATTGCCGCGGTTCGCCGCCATCGGGAGGTCTGCAGGGCCATGCCTCCATCGTGCCGTCCATCTGCTGTCACGACGGAACCGATGCTGCGGTTGGAGGGTCCAAGACAGCGGATGGGAGGTCGAAGGTGATGCGAGCAGCGATCGGTGTGTGCAGCGCCGCGGCGGCGGGGCTCCTGCTGGCGGCATGCGCCAGTGACCCCCCAGCACCCATCGTCGTCGGCGACCTCGGCGGGGCCGAAGCTGCGGCGGGCTCGGCGCAACTGCCGTTGGCGCCGGTGACGTTCGCGCTGCCGCAGGCGCTGCCGCCGCTGGACGGCCCGGCGCCCGCCTATCGGGCCGCCGGTTCTGGCGCCTCGGCCGAGGATGCGCAGCGCATCGCCTCGGCGCTGGGCATGGCCGCTCCGGTCCCCACGGGCGCCGGATGGTCGATCACCGAGCCCGATGGCGCCACGTTGATGGTGGCCGACGGCCCGCTCGGCGACTGGTTCTTCGGCCAGCAGGTGGTGCAGGCCTGTGCCGAGCCGGCCGACTCGGCCGAGCGGTCCGATCGCGCCGAGCCGGCCGATGCAGCCGAGCCGGGTCCGATCGCGCCGAGCCGGCCGATGCATCCGAGCCGGGTGATGCATCCGAGCCGGGTGAGCCGGGTGATCCGGCGGAACCGGGTGATCCGGGTGAGCCGGGTGACTGTGCCGAGCCCGCGCCGCCGGCCGACCTGCCCAGCGATGAGGATGCCATCGCCGCCGCACAGTCCCTGATGGCGCAGATCGGGCAGCCGGTGGCGGGTGGGGCACGGGTCGAACGGGACGTGTTCGGCGTCTCGGTGGTGTTCCCGCAGCAACTGGGCGGCATCGAGACGCCCTACTGGCCCACCGTGCGGTTCGGCGCTGGGGGCGAGCTGGAGTCCGCCAACGGGTACCTGGGTAGTTTCGACGACGCCGGACCATATCCGCGGATCGGCACCGATGCCGCTTTCGCGCTGCTGGCGTCCGGCCGGGCACAACCCTGGCTGCCGGCGACATCGCTGCCGGTCGAGTCGGCCCTGCCAGTGCCCGGCGGCGAGCCGACCGTGGTGCGCATCGTCGGGGTCGCCGAGGGGTTGTGGGCGGTGTTCGGTGTGGATGGCTCCACCTGGCTGGTGCCGTCCTATGTCTTCTCCGATGCCGAGGGCGGGGAGTACCCGGTGCTGGCCATCCCGGAGGAGCTGATCGAGGTCGAGGAGACGGCCATCCTGCCGCAGCCGGCCGAGGGGCCCGCCACCTCCTCGGTGCAGTAGGCGCTGTCCACAGCGGCAGCCCGCTGCGGAGCCGCGGCGGTGCTACGGTGCCGCGGTGACATCGCCGCCGACCGCCAGTGCGGAGCGACTCCTCCTGGTCGATCTGCTGCGAGGGGCGGCGTTGTTCGGCATCCTCGCCGTCAACTGCTGGTTCTTCGCGTCGTCGTGGCTGCGGCTGGGCGCGCCGGACCCGGACATCGCTGCTGCGGACCGCCTGGCCTATGGCGCGATGGTGCTGCTCTTCGCCACGAAGTCCTATCTGCTGTTCGCCTTCCTCTTCGGCGTCGGCTTCGTCCTGCAGCAGCGCAAAGCCCACCGGGACGGGGTCGATTTCGGCCCCCGGATGCGACGCAGGCTGACCGGACTGATCGCCATCGGTCTGCTGCACGGCATCGTGCTGTACCCCGGCGACATCCTCCTCACCTACGGCATCCTCGGGTTCTTGCTGCTCGCCATGCGCGAGGCACCGCCGGGAATCCTGTTGCGGCGCGGCATTGCGCTGACGATGACCGCGGCCACGCTGCTCGCCATCCTCGGGCTGCTGGCCTGGGCCGCGCCGATGGATGTCACCGCGCAGGACGCGGCTGCCATTGCCGAGGCGGCGCGGGCCTCACCGGCCCAGGTGCTCGCGGCGAACCTGGCCGACTACGGCTCGGCGGTGGCGTCGGTGCTCTTCGTACAGGCACTGCCCGCGCTGGGGGCGATGCTGGCGGGGATGGCTGCCGGGCATCGGGACCTCCTCAGCGATGCGCCCCGCCTGCTGCGCCGTTGGCGCCCGCTGCGGATCATCGCCCCCACCATCGGGCTGTTGGGGGCGGCTGCGTTCACCGCGGCCAGTTTCGCCGAAACGGCCGGTCCCCTGCTCCTCGGTTTCGCCGCCACGACCCTCACTGCGCCGTTCCTCACCGCGACCTATGTCGCGCTGTTGACGGGGTGGTGGCACCGGTCCCCGGCCAGTCCGGTGCTGTGCGGGATCGCTGCGGCCGGTCGGCTCTCGCTGACCAACTACTTGGGCCAGTCGCTGGTGCTGGCGCTGCTGTTCACCGGGTACGGCTTGGCGCTGATGGACCGGGTCAGTGCAGTGCAGACGGTGCTCATCGTGATCGGCATCTTCACCGCCCAAGCTCTGCTGAGCGCTTGGTGGCTGCGGCGGCATCGGTACGGGCCGGCGGAATGGCTCCTGCGCCGCTGGACCTACCGCGCCGAATCATGACTCCGAGCGGTCCGCCTCCTGCTGCGCCGGTTCGGCACGGTAGGTGTCGGAGAGTCGGACCGGGCTGGCCAACTCCGGTCGCACGCCGCGCTTGTCGGCGTAGAAGGCGCTGATCCGTTCCATGTCGGCGCGCACATCGCCGGTGAGGCGGAAGGTCGGACCGAGACTGATCGTGCGGGTGGGACCGTCCACCGCGCACACGGTCACGGGGATGTCCGCGGCCAGCGCGAGTCGGTAGAAGCCCGACCGCCAGCCTGTCGACTTCTTCCGGGTGCCCTCCGGTGCCAGCACCAGGACGAAGCCCTCGCCGGATCTCGCCTCTGCGGCCAGGTCGGCGAGCAGGTTGCCGGGGTTCTTGCGATCCACGGGGATGCCGCCCGTGCGCCGCATCAGTGTCGCCAACGGCGGCCGGAACAGCTCGCGCTTGGCCAGGTAGCGGACATGCAGCTGCGTGGACCACGCCGTGGCCAGCATGATGGGCAGGTCGAAGGTGGAGGTGTGGGGAGCGGCCAGCAACACCCCGATGTGATCCTGCGGCGGGGGTGTGCCCTCGATCCGCCAGCCGACTGCGCGCAGCACTCGGTCGCCCCATTGCTTGCGGGTCATCGCGGCCTCCCCTCGCCGAAGAACTACCCTTCAGCACAGTAATGCGGGCAAGGTCCGCCAACCACACCGCGGTCCGGTCCCACCCGCGGTTCACCCGATCCGACGCCGATCGAAGTGGCCCGGTGGCGGGCTGCTCGGCCGCCGGTCAGATACGGCCCGCCTCGTGCACCCTGCGCAGGAAGTCCCGGGTACTGGGATCGTGCGGGTCGTGCAGCACCTGCTCCGGCGATCCTCGTTCCACGATCCGGCCCTGCGCCAGGTAGCAGACCTCGTCGGCGACCTGGGAGGCGAAGCCCATCTCGTGCGTGGCGATCATCATCGTCATGCCCTCCGACTTCAGGTCGCTCACGGTCTGCAGCACCTCGTTGACCAGGACCGGGTCCAGTGCCGAGGTGACCTCGTCCATGAGCATCAGGCGCGGTTTCACCGCCAGCGCGCGCACGATGGCCACGCGCTGCTGCTGGCCGCCGGAGAGCCGGTCGGGGTACTGGCCCGCCTTGTCGGCTAGGCCGAAGCGGCGCAGCAGCGCCATCCCCTCGGCCTCTGCTTGCTCCTGTGGCATCTGCTGCACCTTGCGCGGAGCCAGCGTGATGTTGTCCAGCACGCTCAGATGCGGGAAGAGGTTGAACGACTGGAAGATCATGCCGATCCGGCGCCTGACCTCATCCGGCTTCACCGACGGATCGGTGATGTCGTCGCCGTCGAGTCGGATGACGCCGTCATCGACGATGGTGAGCAGGTTCACGCACCGCAGCAGGGTCGACTTCCCGGAGCCCGATGCCCCGATCAGGACGGTGACGGTGTGCTCGGGGACCTGCAGGGACACATCCGCCAGGACCAGCTCCGAGCCGAAGGTCTTGCGCACCCGGTCCACCGACAGCACCGGAACAGCGGCCGCGCTCATCCGTTGGCCTGCGCATTCTGCTGCTCGATCGAGCGGCGCAGCGTCCGGTCGGTCAGCCTGGTCAGCGGAATCGTCAGGATCAGGAACAGGATGGCGGCCACGACGTAGGGCGTGTAGTTGAACGAGCGGGAGGCCTCGATCTGGGCCGCGCGGATGGCATCGACAGCGCCGAGCACCGAGATCAGGCCGGTGTCCTTCAGCAGCGAGACGAAGTCGTTCATCAACGGCGGGATGACCCGGCGGATGCCCTGCGGCAGCACGACGTAGCGCAGCGTCTGCGCCGCAGTCAGGCCCAGCGATCGGGCCGCGGCCTTCTGCGAGGGGTGCACCGACAGGATGCCGCTGCGCAGCACCTCGGCGACGTAGGCCGAGTAGCACAGCACGACTGCGGTGGTGCCCAGGATGACCACGTTGGTCGGCACGTTCTGCAGCTGCAGCGCCGGCACGCCGAAGCCGATCAGGAAGATGACCAGCAGCGTCGGCACGCCGCGGAAGATGTCCACGTAGGCCGCCGCGATCAGCCGCAGCGGTGCCAGGGCCGGGGAGGTGGAGGTGCGGATCAGCGCCAGCGTCATGCCGATCAGGGCGATGGCGGCGGTGCCGATCAAGGTGCAGATGATGTTGAGCCGCAGGCCGCTGGCAATCTTCGGCAGCACTTCCCAGCCGTAGGGGACGTCGAAGAAGGTGCGCTGCACGACCTCCCAACCGGGGGAGAGCAGAATCGCGGCCACCAGCAGGCCGAGGACCAGCACGCTGGACACCGCGGCCACGGTTGCGCGGCGCCGCGCGATCCTTCGGCGCACCGCGCGTCGCTCGGCCTCGACGTCGGAGACCTCGTACTGCTCGGGCGCGCCGTGGGGCATCGCAGTCGCCTGCTACTGCAGGACCGGAGCGCCCTCGGCCTGAATCCAGCGCTCCTCGAGTTCGGCGAGCGTGCCGTCCTCGCGGAGGCCGTCAACGGCCCATGTTGTGCACGCGGTCAGGGCGCTGTCCTTGGCGAGCAGGATGCCGTAGGCGTCCACATCTCCGCTGGCGGTGCCGGGCAGCTGCCCCACGATCACGCCGTCCTCGATCTCCACTGCGGTCAGGTAGTACGCGGAAGGCAGGTCGATGACCAGGCCGTCGATCTGGCCGTTCATCAGGGCGCTCACGGCTGCGGCGTTGTCGTTGAAGACCGCCACCGCGGTGGTGGGCTGGATGACATCCTCGGCGTCGTTCAGCGACGTGCTGCCCACCGCCGCGCCGAGCCGGGCGTCCTGCAGCTCGGCCAGTGTGGTGGCCCCGGCGATGGCCGAGTCTGCCGTGCTCACGACCGCTTGGCTGGCCTCGTAGTACGGGCTGGAGAAGTCCACCGCCTCCTTGCGGGCCTCGGTGATCGAGTACTGCTGCAGGTTCCAGTCGAAGGTCTTGGGACCTGGCGCGACGGCGCTGTCGAAGGTGGTGCGCACCCAGGTGACGGCATCGTCGGCGAACCCGAGCTTGTCGGCGACGGCGTAGGCGACGGCCGCTTCGAAGCCCTCGCCGGACTCCGGATCGTCGTTGACAACCCAAGGCTCGTAGGCCGGTTCGCCGGTGGCGACCGTCAGGACTCCACCGGTGAGGGTGCTCAGTTGGTCCGCGGTGCAGGTGGTCTCGTCCGGGCCGCCGCCGGCGCTGTTCTCGCCGTCGTCGTCCTCGGCGGGAGCGCAGGCGGCTAGCGCCAGGCCGAGAACGGCGGCGGCAGCAGTGGCGCGTGCGATGGACAGTCGCTGACGCATGGTCGCTCCTCGGTTGCACTGGCAGGACGAGCCCGACGCCTGCGAGGATATCGTGCGTGACCGCTGCCCGTGCGCAGGCGTGAGATTCGACGAGAGTGGGCGAGCAATGGCGGGGCCGGGGATGCAGCGGGGTCGAGCGGTGCTCGCGGTGGCTGCGGCCTGCGCTGCGGTGCTGGGGGCCTGTGTCGCCGATCCAGCAGCCGAGCCGACGGCGACCCCGGCGCCCGATGCGGCCATCACTGCATCTGCCAGCGCCTCGCCCAGCGGGTCCCCCAGCCCCACCCCGCCGCCGGATGTGGAGAGCGAGCGCTCCGGGATCGTGGGCGAAGCCCAGGCCGTCTTCGATGCTGTGGCGGTGAAGGGCCGGGCGCCGAAGACGGGCTACGACCGGGAGGGGCAGTTCGGCTCGGCATGGATCGACGTCGACGCCAACGGTTGCGACACCCGCAACGATGTCCTGCAACGCGATCTGACCAACCTGCAGATGCGCGACGACTGCATCGTCGCCAGCGGCCTGCTCGAGGACCCCTTCTCGGGGCAGACCATCTCGTTCGTCCGCGGGCCGGACAGCGCTGATGTGCAGATCGACCACGTCGTCGCCCTGTCGAATGCCTGGCAGACCGGCGCCCAGCAACTCACCTATCAGGAGCGGGTCGCCTTCGCCAACGATCAGTTGGGCCTGCTCGCGGTCGACGGCGGGCTGAACCAGCAGAAGGGCGACGGCGATGCGGCGACCTGGCTGCCGCCGAACCGCTCATTCTGGTGCGAGTACGTCTCCATCCAGGTCCTGGTCAAGGAGCGCTGGGGACTGTGGTTCACCCCGCCGGAGCACGCCACGATCGAACGGATCCTGGCGGACTGCTGACCGGCTGCCCGCCGCGGATCAGTCGTCGTCGGACGAATCGTGGCCGCTGTCGTCGTCGTGCCGGTCGTCGTCCCCGTCGCGGCGGTCGTCGGAGTCGTCCGTGCGGTCGTCGGAGTCGTCCGTCCCGGTGATACCGGGGCTCGAAGTGGGGGTCTGGGACGGGGTCGGGGTGATCAGCGAAGCGACTGGAGCCGTGGTCGGTGCGGTCGTCACCGTGCTGGGCGGTGGGGTCGACAGTGCCGCGGCGTAGAGTCCGGCCCCGGTGGCGATCGATGCCGCGCCCACCGCGATCCACAAGATAATGCGCCTCATGCCACCACGGTAGGTCGCGCCCCTGGCAAGGCGCACCGCCCGCCAACGTCAAGTCCACGGCAAGTCGGCCTCGCCGCAGGCTTGACGGTGGGATGGATGCGGCCTTGCGCGCATCGGCGGGACTGTTGGTCCATGAGCAGATCGGCACGGGCCGCCGCACAGGTGGCGTCGGTGGCACTGGTGTTGGCGACCGGAGCGGCCGGTGGGGCCATCGCCGGGGCCCTGCCTGCGGTGCAGGAGTCGGCGCAGAGCGTGATCGCGCCGGCCCCCGAACTCGCCCTCCCGGCGCCCGCACCTCAGGAGGCCGCTCCGGCGCCGGACCCGGTCCAGCCGCAGTTCCCCGCGCCTGCCCCGGTCCAGCCGCAGGTCCCCGCCCCGCAGCCGGTGCCGATGCCCGGCCCCCACGTCTCGCGGTCGTCATGACCACCGTGTCGGTGTCGGTCTGGCGCACCGAGCTGCAGCTCAGCGTGCGCGCGGAGGTGGACCCGGACCTCCTCGACGCCCGACTGCGCGGGGCGGTGGCTCGGCTCGATGCGGCGGCCAGCAGGTTCCGCAGCGACTCCGAGGTCGCCGAGCTTGCGCGGCGCTCCGGGACCTGGGTGCCGGTGAGCGACCTGCTGCTGACGCTCCTCACCCGGGCCCTGCAGGTGGCCCAGGCCACCGACGGGCTGGTCCACCCGGGCCTGGGCGGTCCGGCCATGGCAGCCGGCTACGACGTCTGGGCCGGCTCCAGCACGACCCTGCCGCACAGCCGAAAGGTGCTGCCGTGGCAGGAGATCGCCGTGGACCCCGACGGCGCGGTGCGCATCCCCCGCGGCATGGTGCTCGACCTCGGCGCCACGGCGAAGGCCTGGTTGGCCGACGACCTGGCCGCAGAGGTGGCCGCCGTGATCGGTGCCGATGTGCTGGCGAACATGGGCGGCGATGTGCGCTGCATCGCCGCCCAGGAGCCCTGGCCGGTGCTGCTGGATGCCGAGCTGCCCGGGGTGGCGCGGCAGCCGCTGGCGCTGCGCAATGCGGGTGTGGCCACCAGCGGGCGGGCCCGGCGGCACTGGTCGGGCGGCCACCACATCCTGGACCCCCGCACCGGCGCACCCGCCCGGACCCCGTGGTGGAGCGCGGCGGTGATCGCCGCCGATGCCCTCGGGGCCAACGCTGCAGCGACGGCCGCCATGGTGCTCGGCGATGCCGCCCCGGCGTGGCTGGAGTCGGTCGGCCTGACGGCGCGACTCGTGGCCGAGTCCGGATCCCAGAGCCTGATCGGTGCCCTGGACCCACTGGAGGTGACGGCATGACGACCTGGCTCGCCCTGCGCACCAGCGGCGTGCTCGTGCTGGGACTGCTGACGATTGCAGTGGCGCTGGGCATCGCCGGCCCGGGCATCCGCAATCCGCGGCTGCGGCTGGTCAGCGTCGCACTGCACCGCACCGCGGCGGTCACCGGGACGCTGCTGCTGCTGGTCCATGTGACGGCGGCGGTGCTCGACTCCTGGGTGAGTGTGTCGCTGCCGGCGGTGTTCGTCCCCGGCCTGTCGCAATGGGAGCCGCTGTGGATCGGGCTCGGGGCGCTGGCCTTCGACGCCATCCTCGTGCTGGCCCTCACCTCGGCGCTGCGGCGCCGGTACGCCGTGGCCTGGTGGAACATCCATGTGGTCAGCTACGTCGCCTACGCGCTGTCGTGGCTGCACGCCGTCGGCGCGGGCTCGGATGTGTCCGATCCGATCATGCGCTGGACCGCCGCCGGTTCCGCCGTGGCAATCGGCGCAGCGGTGGCGGTGCGGCTGCTCGCTCGCGGGGCGCCCGTCGGCGTCGGGCTGCAGCGCGACCCGGCCGGGCTGGCGGAGGTGGCACGATGACCGGCATCCCCGGCCTGGCCGTCGGCCCCTACCCCGCCGCTGCGCGGCCCCGGGACCTGCTGCGCCCGGGCTCCCTGCTCCTGGCCGGGCCCGCCGACCTGCCCGACCACCGGGCGTTCTGGGGCCCGGTCCCCGTCCTCCGGGTCGAGTCGCTCATCGCCGCGACCCATCCGGTGGTGGGCGCCGGGGGGCGGAGTTCCCGACCGCCCGCAAACTGCGGGCGCTGGCTGGAGCCCGGGTCGCGGCGGTCGTGGTCAACGCCATGGAGGGCGAACCGGCCAGCGCCAAGGACACGGTGCTCATGATCCGGGCCCCCCACCTGGTGCTGGACGGCGCGGTCACCGTCGCGCGGGCCCTCGGGACGAGCTCGGTGATCATCGGAGTGTCCGACGGCCTGCTCGCCGACCACCTGCGCGCCGTCGTCGCCCGGCGCGCCGATGCGCGGTTCCGCATCTCCCTGGGCCCCGACCAGTTCGTCGCCGGCGAGGCCAGCGCCGTCGCGCGGGCGCTGCGGGGCGGGCCGGCCGTGCCGGACGGCGAGGCTCGGCCGCCGACGATCGGGCGCCGGCGGCGGCCGATCTACCTGAGCAACGCCGAGACGTTCGCGCGGATCGCGGTGGCGGCGCGCGGCGATACCCGCACCAGCGCGCTGGTGACCATCTCGGGCGCTGTGGCCCGCAGTGGCGTCGTCGAACTGCCGATGCCCGCCAGCCTCGGCGATGTCCTGGACGTCGCCGGCGCAGTCGACCCGACGATCCTGGTGACCGGCGGATGGCACGGGGCCTGGCTGCCCTGGCGGGCGTCCCTGGCCGAGACCCCGCTGACCCGGGAGGCGCTGCGAGCGGTCGGCGGACGCTGGGGGGCGGGCGTACTCATCGTGCTGGGGCGGCAGCCGCATCCGGTGCATGTCCTCGATGCCGTTGCCGATTCCCTTGCGGCGCAGTCCGCCGGCCAGTGCGGGCCCTGCACGTTCGGGCTGCCCGCCCTCGCCGGGGCCATCCGTCGCCGGATGGATCCCACCGCACTGGCTGCCGAGGTCTCCGGCCGGGGCCTGTGCGCGCACCCGACCGCTGCGGCGGCCGCGCTGCTGTCCGGGGTGGCCGCCGTGCAGGCGCTGCAGGAGGCGGTGCTGCGATGAGGCTCGACGTGGACTGGAAGCGCTGTGCCGGGCACGGCGTGTGCAGCGCTGCGCTTGGGGAGATGGTGACCCTGGACCGCTGGGGGTTCCCGGTCCTGGCGGGCAGCGGCGATGTGCCTGCCCACCTCGCAGCGGCCGCCCGCTCCGCGGCTGCCTCCTGCCCGGCGTCGGCGCTGCGCCTGCGCAAGGAGGCGGGTCGCTAGGGTGTCCGACGTGGTGCACGTGCTGCTCATCGAGGATGACGCGGGCATCCGGATCGCCCTGAGCCGGGCCCTGCTGGCCCGGGGCCACGCCGTGGACGCCGCCGGGAACGGGCTCGACGGCCTGCAGCAGCTGCTCACCGGCAAGCCGGACGTGGTGGTGCTCGACCTCGGGCTCCCCGACGTGACGGGGGAGCGCCTGCTCAGCATGATCCGGGCCGTCGACGACGTGCCCGTCATCGTCGCGACCGCCCGGGACGATGAGGGGCTCATCGTCTCCGTGCTCGATGCCGGTGCCGACGACTACCTCGTCAAGCCCTTCGATCCGGCGCACCTCGAGGCGCGCATCCGAGCGGTGCTGCGGCGCGCCGGCGCCCCCGCCGATTCCGCGCCGCCGGCGCTGCGGGTGGGCGGACTCTCGGTCGACCCGGGCCGCCGCGTCGCCGAGATCGACGGCCGGCCCGTGGAACTGACCCGGTTGGAGTTCGATCTGCTGGCCTATCTCGCCGCGCACCCCGGCCGGGTCGTCAGCCGCAAGGAGCTGCTGCGCGAGGTGTGGCAGCGCACCGATTCGGCGCGGACCGTAGATGTGCACCTGTCCTGGCTGCGCCGCAAACTGGGCGATGACCCGGAGTCGCCCCGGTTCATCCATGTGCACCGCGGCGTCGGCGTGATGCTCGAGGACGCTGCGTGTACCGGCGACTGATCGCCTTCGGCGTCGCGGTGGCCGCGGTGGCCCTCACCGCGCTGGTGATCCCGTTGGCGCTGGCGGCCCGCGACGTCGTCCAGATCCAGGAACTGGGGGAGGCCGCGGCGAGGGCGCGGGCCCAGGCCGGTGCGTGGGAGGCGGCCTGGCGGGAGGAGGCCGGGTCGCTGCCGGACTCCGACGCCGAGGACGTCACCTACTTCCTCCCCGGCGGCGGCACCGCCGGCGCACCCCCGCGCGCCGATACCGAGGTCGTCGTCCGGCAAGCGGCCGCGGGGGCCACCACGACCACCACGGCGCAGGGGTGGGGCTACGCCGCCAGCCCCGCGTACCTGGCGCGCGGGGTGGAAGGCGTGGTCCTCGTCTCGCTCGACCCGGCCGCCATGCGGGAGGATCTGTGGCCCCGGCTGGCGGCGATCGGCGCGGTGAGCGCCCTGCTGCTGGGTCTGGCCGGCCTGGCGTCGTGGCGGCTGGCCCGGCAGACCGTCGCTCCGCTGACCGCACTGACCGCGACGGCGCACGCGGTGGCCGACGGCGACCTGGCGGCCCGCGCGCCGCAGTCGGACCTGCCGGAGATCGACCAGGTCGGCCGCGCCCTGAACCGGGTCACCGAGCGGGTGCAGGAACTGCTGGCCGACGACCGCTCCGTGACCGCTGAGTTGGCGCATCAGATGCGCACCCCGCTGACCGTGCTCAGCGTCGATATCGACGGGGTGGCCGATCCCACGGTGCGGGAGCGGCTGCGCGATGACCTCGACGAGGTCCAGCGCATGGTGGACGAGATCATCGACACCGCCCGCCGGCCGGTGCGGGAAGGGCTCGCGGCCCGCGCCGACGCGGCGGCGGTCGTGGCCGAGCGGGTCCGGTTCTGGGAGGTGCTGGCCGAGGATCAGGGCCGGCCGATGCAGGCCCGGATCGACCCCGGGCCGATGTGGGTCCGCCTCACCGCGCAGGACCTCGCGACCGCCGTGGACATCCTGCTGCAGAACGTGTTCGTCCACACCCCGGACGGGACCGCCTTCCGGGTGGCGGCCCACCCGGCCGCGGCGGGGTCGGTGGCGATCACCGTGGCCGACGACGGCCCCGGGTTCGCCGCCGGGCAACCCGCCGGGCCCGGCACCAGCGGACTCGGGCTGTCCATCGCCGCCCGGCTGGCGGCGGCCTCGGGCGGGACCATGCGGGTCGAGACCGCGCACGGGACCGCGGTCACGCTGGTGCTCGGACCTGCGGCGTAGCGGGTCTCAGCCGTTCCGCTCGGTGCGCACGACGTCGAATTCCGCGGTCTCCGGCGACGGATTGCCGAACCGAGCGTTCACCACGTAGGTGGCGTTGCCGAACAGGGCCACCGTGGTGGGCACGTCGAAGGCGGCGTTGGTCAGCGTGTCGCGGACCGTGCCCGAGGCCAGGTCGGCATCGAGGCTGATGACCGCGATCTGGTTGAGCCGGTTCTGCACGGCGTACAGGGTGTTGCCCTGCCGGGTGATGCCGTCGACGTTCGGCAGCGCCTGGCCTAGGTCGATCTGCTCGGCGCACCGCTCGCCGGATCCACGGCGAACAGCGCCTGGGCCGCCGAGTGGGCGACGATGAGGCGGCCGTCCTGGCCGGCCTCGATCCCGTTGGCGCCGAAGCCGCCGAGGTCCGGGAAGTTCACCAGGGGCAACTGCTCGGCCGCCCCGCTGGCCGGCAGCGATCCGCCCGGGCCCAGCGGCACGACCGCCAGCACCGGCACGAAGGAGTTCGTGGCGACGACGGCGTCCCTGGTCACGACGAGGTCGTTGATGAAGCCGCCGCCCGCGGTGTACAGCCCGAGCAGTTCACCGGTCGCCGCCGTCGTAGGCCCGGATCTCACCGGACGTCCCGCCGGCCACCCACACGCGGTTCTTGGCGTCCACGGCGATGCCGACGGCCGGTCCCGCCGCGGACGGCACCAGCGTCTCCTGTGCCCCGGTGCGCAGGTCGCCCTTGATGACGGCGCCGGTAGCCAGGCTGCCGGCGTAGAAGGTCGATCCCGGCCCGCCGCGATGCCCTCCGGCTGGAAGCCGACCGGCAACGGGATCGTGTCGGCGAAGTTCGGCGCCGCGGCCGATGCTGCGGTGGGCAGGGCCAGGCCGACGGAGCAGACGGCTGCGATCAGGGCAGTACGGGTACGCACGGGATACCTCCAGCGGACGACGAGCGTTGCGTCGAGGCTAGTCGCAATGCGCGTGGGCGGCGACCCGTTGACCGGTGCGGCGACTGTTAGCGCTGCTGAGGCTGGCTCGTCTGGGCCGGGGCCACGTCTTGGACGCCCACCCGCGGCCCGTCGATCAGCGTGGCGGCTGCGAGCACGAGGACTGCGATGATTGCGAGCACGACGACCGCGTTGAGCCCACCGGGCCGGGAGTGCGATACGGAGCGTGGTCGCCGTCCGTCGTCGCCGGCATCAGGGGCGGAGCCGGGCGCGGGAGCCGCAAGCCCGATCCTCCCCGTTTGACGCTGCAGTACCCGCATGGCAACCCCCCGATGGCCAGTCTTGAACTCCGTCACCATCATCGCAGGTGTCGTCACGCTCAGTGCACGGGGGCAGGCTCCGCCATGGTCAGGACGATCTTGCCGACGAAGTTGCCGGATTCGTAGTGCTGCAGCGCTGCCTGGGCATCATCAAGGGCGAAGCTGCGGTCGATGACGGGGCGGACGGCCCCCTGCTCGAGCAGTTCCAGCAGACGCGCGAGGTCGCGGTGCTCGTTGGGCCGGTGCATGTGCAGCCCCAGGTGCCTGCCACGGTCCAGGCGCAGCAGTTGACCGACGGCGAACGCTCCCAGCAGTTGCACCGTCTCCCCGCCCACGACGATGGCGGCCCCGCCCGGCGCCAGCGCACGCCGGTAGTCCAGCGGCGACCGGGTCGACACCGGATCGATGATCACGTCGTAGTCCTCGCCCGTCTGCGTGAAATCCTCCAGCTCGTAGTCGATGACCTCGTCGGCCCCGAGCAGGTGGAGCGCAGCGAGCTTGTCGCCGCGATCGACCGCAGTCACGACCGCCTGCAGCTGCTTGGCGATCTGGACGGCGAAGGTCCCCACGCCGCCCCCCGCGCCGTTGATGAGCACCCGCCGCCCCGTGCGGTAGGGGCGGCCCTTGCGCAGCGCCCCGATGGCCATCAGTCCTGCCTGCGGCACGGCTGCGGCCTCCTCCCAGCTCAGGAACCCCGGCTTGTGGGCCAGCGCATCCTCAGGCGGGCAGGCGTATTCGGCGAACGCGCCGAACCCGCAGTCGCAGAGGTCACCCATCACCTCATCGCCAGGCAGGAACCGTTTCACGCCCGGCCCCACGGCCTCGACCGAGCCGGCGATGTCGGAGCCGAGGATCCGCATCCGCGGTCGGCGTAGCCCGGTGGAGCGATTGAACGCCGGGGTTCCGGTCAGCAGGCCGTGGTCCCATTCGTTGATCGACGCGGCCCGGACCCGGACCAGCACCTCCCCCGGCCCGGGCTGGGGGATCGGCAGCTCGGCGATGCGCAGCACCTCCGGTCCGCCGTATTCCTCATGCACCGCCGCCTTCATCGCACCCTCCCTGCCTCGTCGTCCCATCCCATCACGCGTTCGCCGCACCGGGCGGGAGGCGGTGCCGACCGGCGATGCTCGCAGCCTGTGTCGGACCCTGCGGGCACGCTGGCATCGACCACAACAACCGGGGGATCATGCCACACACATTCGCCAGCCCACTGCCGCAGCTGCACGTCGGCCACGCTCAGGCCACCTTGGGGCCGCTGACGCTGTTCCCGATCTGGACCGACGCTCCGATTGACCCGCAGCGCAGGTACCGGCTGCCCGAACGGGGCCGCGTCGGTGTCGCGACGGAGCACGAGGACGGCCCGGTCGTCTCGGAACTGATCCTCGACAACCCCTTCGACGAGCCCCTGCTGGCGCTGGAGGGCATGACGCTGGACGGCGGCTGGCAGCACCGCGTCCTCACCCGGAGCATCCTGGCCGCGCCCCGCCAGCGCACCCCCATCCCGGTGCGCTGCATCGAGCAGGCCAGGTGGCACGGTGAGCGCGCGCAGCGGTTCAGCGCCTACGACGCGCCCCTGCGTACTCGCGCCACGCTGCGCGAACGCCGCCCGCACGGGCCGTTCGGTGGGGCGGCCGAGGCAGATCAGGGCCAGGTGTGGGCCAATGTCGAGCAGTACTCGCTGCAGGTCGGCATCTCCTCACCGACGTCGTCCCTGCATGAGATGCAGCACCAGGCGGCCGGTGCCGTGACGGCCCAGTTGCAGCGCGTGCGGCCGCTGCCCGCCCAGCGCGGGGTCGTGGTCGCCGCGCTCGGCCATCCGGTCCTGGTGGAGCATCACCGATCACCCGGACACCCTGGCGCAGCGGTGGGACGCCCTGTTGGCCGGACTGGCGCTCGACGCGGCCGCAGCCCCGTACGTCCCCGTACCGGCCCGGCGGGCGCGCTCCTTCGTGAACCGGATGGCCCAGGTGCCCGTGACCGTCAGGATGGATGCCGGCACGGGTGCGGCGCTGGATGCCGATGACCAGCATCTGGTGTCGCTGCGTGGGATCGCGCAGGAACGCAACGTGCTGCACGCCGTCGCCCTCAACATCCGGCACGAGTTCGTCCTGGCGGCGTAGGCGGGGCACCGAGCGGGAATCGCGGACCGAGCCGGGCCGCAGGGGGCACCGACCCGCTGCGGCCCGTGCGCCATACCCTGGGCCCATGGCGCAGCATGACTTCACCGGCACCGACTCCTACCTGACCGACGCGGCGCTGGAGACGGCCGTGCAGTGCGCGCTGGTCCTGGAGAAGCCGTTACTGGTCCGTGGCGAACCCGGCACCGGCAAGACCCTGCTCGCCGAGGCGATCGCGGAGGCGCTCGGCCATGAGCTCATCACCTGGCACGTGAAGTCCACCACTCGGGCGCAGGAGGGGCTCTACCACTACGACACCGTGCAGCGGCTCTACGACAGCCGGTTCGGCGACCACGACGTGCGCGACATTGGCGAGTACATCCACTTGGGTCCGATGGGTCGCGCCTTCCGCTCCGATGAGCGGGTCGTGCTGCTCATCGACGAGATCGACAAGGCCGACCTGGAGTTCCCCAACGACCTGCTGCACGAGTTGGACCGGATGTGGTTCTCGATCCCGGAGACCGGTGAGACCGTCCGAGCCCGCCACCGGCCCATCGTCATCATCACCAGCAACGCCGAGAAGGAACTGCCCGACGCCTTCCTGCGCCGCTGCGTGTTCCACTTCATCGACTTTCCCGATCGCGACCTCATGGCGCGCATCGTCGAGGTCCATCACCCGAGCCTGGAGCAGCAACTGCTCGATCAGGCTCTGGCGGCCTTCTACCGCGTGCGCGAGATGGAGCGGATCCGCAAGAAGCCCTCCACCAGCGAGTTGGTCGATTGGATCGCGATGCTGCGGCTGGCGCAGCCCGATGCTGTGGAGTTGTCCGAATCCACGCCGTTCCTGGGGACCCTGCTGAAGAAGGAGCAGGACCTGCAGGCCTTCACCGATCAGATCTCCGGCCGCACCAGGCGCCGCTACTGATGTTCCTCCCCCTGCTGTACCGCCTGCGCTGGCTCGGTGTCCCCGTCGGCACCACCGAGGCACTGGCCCTCGCCCGGGCCTTGGCGGAGGGCCTCCACGGGAACTCGGCAACCGGGTACTACCAGGTCGCCCGCGCCCTGCTCATCCACCACGAGGGCCACCTCGACGCCTTCGATCGCGCGTTCGCCGCCGAGTACCGGGGGGTCTTGAGCCTGTCGGAGGAGATGGCGGAATGGCTCGACGAGGTGTCAGCGCCGCAGGAGCCCATCGACGAGCAGCTGCCCGACCTCGACGCGCTGCTGGAGGAGTACCAGAAGCGGCTGCGGGAGCAGACCGAGCGGCACGACGGCGGACCGTACTGGATCGGGACCGGCGGCACCTCGCCGTTCGGGCAGGGCGGTCGGGCGGCCGGCGGGCTGTCGACGGGCTCATCGGGCGGTGGGCGCGCGGCGATTCACGTCTCCGACGCGCGCCGATACAAGGGCTACCGGTCCGACATCACCATCGACATCCGGCAGATCGAGGTAGCGCTGCGCCGACTGCGCTCATTCGTCCGCGAGGGGGCCCAGGACGAGCTCGACATCGAGGCCACGATCGATGCCACCGCCCGCAATGCGGGGGACATCGAGGTGGTCACCCGCCCTCCGAGTCGGCCCAATACCCACGTGGTGCTCATGATCGACGTGGGCGGCTCGATGATGCCGTACACCTCACTGATGTCGCAGTTGTTCAGCGCGACGCAGAAGGCGACGCACTTCAAGGAGCTGCGCACGTACTACTTCCACAACTGCGTCTACGGGCAGGTGTACGGCACGACGGCCTTCGCCGACCCGACCTGGGTGCCGGACCTGCTGCGCGAGTGCGGGAGCCACTACAAGTTGATCATGGTGGGCGATGCGTACATGGCGCCCTATGAGTTGCACATGGGAGGTCCCTGGGGGCCGGCTGAGCGGGCCACGATCTCCGGGTGGGAGTGGCTGCAGATCCTGAAGGACCACTTCACCGACGCAGTCTGGCTCAACCCCGAGCCGCTGCCCCGGTGGAGCGGCTCCACGATCGAGGACATCGCCTCGGTGCTGCCGATGTTCCCGCTGACCGTCGATGGTCTGACCGAGGCGATGGCGCTGCTCAATCGCGGCGTGCGCAGCTAGCCGGCACCTGAGTCCGGGGGCTCAGGCGTGCGGCGGCCAATCGCTGGGCTCGATGCTGATCCGGTCGAAGCGGGCGTCGAAGGAGGAATCCTCCGGGCTGCAGGCGTAGACCCCCATGCGCACCGGTGCCGCGGTGAGTTCGCGCGCCGCCGCCGCGCCCATGGCAGCGCTCGTCTCCCCGAGGACGTGCAGGTGGAAGATGCGCAGCTGCTCCCAGTGGGCGCCGTCGGTGCCCGCTTCCAGCAGGAAGTCGGGTCCGCGGCGGGAGAGTCGATACCACATGCGGCGGGGTGTGGGGATATCGCGCGTGGCCCAGTCGGAGTAGCCGCCGTTGGTGACGACGCTGCCCAGGCGCGACACCTCCTCGTCCTCGAACTCGATGGCTGCCTTCGCCCAGTTCTCGCTGTCCAGGTAGACCAGCAGCCCGGCCTGGTCGAATCGCCGTTGGTAATCGAAAGCCGCCCGGACGGTGAGTGCGACATTGCTCGTGATCTCCAGCAGCAGCGCTGGGGCGTTGTCGTTGCGGAAGCCGTAGTAGGTGCGCTGCCAGAAGTCGGTGTTGGGCGTGGTGGTGAAGGCGACTGATGCGCCGTCGACCCGCGCGGTCGGCGGGCGCCGTAGCCAGGCGCCCGATTGCAGTGCATTGGGCATCCGACCAGTATCGTCCTCTTCCGGCCGCGAGTGCGATCGTGACGCAGCGTCACCGGTCGGCGGGTGCCCGTGCCGTCTGCGCTGAACGGAAACGCAAACCGCCGTTCCGAGCGGCGATCCGGGCCCGTGAACGGAGGTTTCCGTTTGCCGCCAACGATGGCGGCCATGCTGACTACCGCCCGTGACAGCCGGGGTCGTTGATCCGGGCGTGGTCGGGTCCGGACGGCGCAGTGCAGGGCTAGGCTGACCTCAACGACGTTGGGAGTTCTCGCATGTGCGGTTGTTTCGTCCTGCTGCTCGGCGCTTTCGCCCCGCGCCTCGCGCTGGCGCTGATGGCCCTGTTCAACAACGAGATCACCCGCGCGTTTGACGGGTCGTGGATCGTGCCGTTCATCGGATGGCTCTTCCTCCCCTACACCACGCTGATCTACGTCCTCGTGCACTGGTGGCAGGGTGATGTCACCGGGTTCTTCTGGTTCTTCGTGATTCTGGCGTTCCTGACCGACCTGTCCTCCTACTTCGGCAGCTACAGCCGGCGGCAGGAGATTCGTACCTATCAGTTGCCGTACAACAACTGAGCGTCGCGATCGGTCGAGTCCCCCTCGGCGGGCTGGCCGACCACGACTGCGCCGCGTACGCTTCAGTGTTATGGAACTGTCACAGGCCCTGACGAAGCCTGCGATGCGCGGTATGTTGCATGCCGTCGCAGCACCAGTCGCCGCGGTCGCCGGGCTGCTCTTCGTCCTCCTGGCCGACGGCGCCCGTGCCCGCACCGGGACGGCCGTGTGGGCAGTGGCGCTGACCGGTTTGTTCGCCGTGAGCGCCATCTACCACCGTGGCACGTGGCAGCCCGCGGTCAGGGACTGGTGGCAGCGCGCCGACCATTCGATGATCTTCGTGCTGATTGCGGGCAGCTATACGCCGGTCTGCCTGATGGTGCTCGAAGGGTCGAAGTCGTGGCTGATGCTGGCGATCGTGTGGGGCGGTGCACTGGTTGGTGTTGCCACCCGGCTGCTGTGGCACACAGCGCCGAGGTGGTTGTTCGTCCCCATGTACATCGCCCTGGGTTGGGTTGCCGTCATCGCAGCCCCCGACCTCGCCGCGGCCGCCCCCGTCTACGCCAACGCCCTGCTGCTCGCTGGCGGCATCCTGTACACGTTGGGGGCGGTGGTCTTCGCGGCCAAGCGGCCCGACCCGTGGCCGCAGGTCTTCGGCTTCCACGAGATCTTCCACGCGCTGACGCTCGCTGCAGCACTGTGCCACGCCGTTGCGATCGCCTCGCTGGCGCTCTAACTCCTGGTGCCCGTCTCCACCGTCTGTCCCTGCGCCGCCACCATGACAGCGGGTTCCGCCTCGCTGCGATGCTGGGCCGCGATGAGGTCCAGTGCTGCGTCCGACCGACTGGGTGCGTGGTGAAACAGCACGAGGCGCCGCGCGAGCACC
The DNA here is from genome assembly GCA_963706835.1 of uncultured Actinomycetota bacterium. Classification (GTDB taxonomy): domain Bacteria; phylum Actinomycetota; class Actinomycetes; order S36-B12; genus CAVXYG01. Next base: position 133,224 of record CAVPOB010000015.1, on the reverse strand, counting down.
TGCCGCGCCAACGCGATGGCATCGCCGGCAGTCGAATGGCCGTAGGCCGTGGCCCATCGGCGTTCCTCATCGAGGAACTGGGCGTCGTGGATGAGCACGTCCACGTCGGTCAGCGCCGACAGCAGCGCGCCGCCGACCGGCTCATCGGCGGCGCGGTCGGGCAGATACGCCACCGAGCCGCCGTCGCCGTCGATGCGGTAGCCGAAGGTGCGACCGCCCTTGTGCTCGACGTCGAAGGCGGTCACCGTGCACCCGCCCACACCGAAGGACCCCGCCCCGATCGCGTGGAAGGCCCACTGGCCGAGCAGGTCGGTCGGGCCGATCGGAAAGGCCGGCGGGCTCATCGAGCCGGCGAGCAGCCGCGCACCCGACCGGTCCTGCTGGGCCGGCAGGTACACCGAAACCCTGGCATCGGGGCGGTCCCCGGCGGCGAAGAACGGGATGCCCTGCATGTGGTCCCAGTGCAGGTGGGTCAGCAGTATGGCCCCCTCGAACGGCCGCCCGCCCAGCATTGCGGTCGCATCCCGCACACCAGTGCCGGCATCGAGCAGGATCGTCGGCGCAGCGCCGCCGGCGGGTGTGATGGCGACGCAGGACGTGTGGCCGCCATAGCGCAGGTAGTCGCGGCCCGGGGCAGGTGTCGATCCCCGCACGCCGAGCATCGTCAGCCGCATGCCTGCCTCCATCCGCAGTACGACCCCTGCTGGCCAGCGATCCGCAGCGAGTCTAGGGCCGCAACGGTTGCCGATGGCTGCCGCCGAACCTCGGGGTGCGGATGAGCGATCTGGTGGGCCACCTTCCGCCCATCGCCCTGACCTGGGACGATGAGGCGCCCGGCCGTCGCTGGCGCGCCATGGACGCCACCCTGGTCTTCGCCGACATCTCCGGCTTCACGGCCCTGACCGAACGGCTGTCCGCACGGGGCCGCATCGGGGCCGAGCAGATCATCGAGGCCCTCAACACCATCTTCGGCACCATGTTGACTGCAGCAGCGCAACGGGGCGGGGAGTTGATGAAGTTCGGCGGCGACGCGCTGTTCTTCCTGTTCCGCGGGCCCGATCACACCGCTCGTGCCTGCGATGCCGCCGTGGAGATGCGCGCCCTGCTGCGCCGACAGCGGCCCGCGCCGGACGTGGGCCCCATCCGGTTGTCCATGTCGGTGGGCATCCATTCCGGCGAGGTGCTCCTGCTGCTGGTGGGCTCACCGACCCGCGAACTGCTGTGCGTGGGACCGGCGGCCACCGCGGTGACGAGGGCGGAGCAGATCGCCGAGGCGGGCCAGATCGTGGTGACCGAGGCGACGGCCCGACGCCTTCCGGCCACCGCGACCCGCCAGCGCAACGGTGCCGCGCTGCTGATCCGGCGCAAGCCAAGCACCAGGGCCGACGCCCCACTGAGGCCGGGTGGATTCGCGGTGCCTGGGGATCGGCTCGACACGTTGCTCCCCCGGGGACTTGGCGAGGCGCTGGCTGCTGGGGCCCCGGAGCCGGAGCATCGCACCGCCTGCGTGGCCTTCGTGCGGTTCTCGGGCACCGATCGCCTGCTGGCCGAGTCTGGGCCCGATGCGGTGGCCGATGCGGTCGGCGAGGTGGTGACGAGCGTGCAGGCCGCGCTGGCCCCGGAGGGGGTGACGCTGCTGGCCACAGACGTGGATGCCGATGGCGGCAAGTTCTACCTCGCCTCAGGGGTCCCCCGGGCCAGCGAGGACGACGAGGGCAGGATGCTGCGGGCGATGCGTGCGCTGCTTGACGAGGAGTTGCCCCTGCCGGTGCAGATCGGCGTCAACCGCGGCCATGTGTTCGTTGCCGAGGTTGGCAGCGGCTTCCGTTCGGCGTACTCGGCGATGGGGGACACGACCAACACGGCGGCCCGCATCATGGGCAAGGCGCCCATCGGCCACCTCTACGCCGCCCCGGTGGTGCTGGACCGGGCCCGCACCGCCTTCGAGGTGACCCCAGCCGGGCCGTTCGCCATGAAGGGCAAGCAGGCCCCGGTGCCGGTGTACGACGTGGGCGCCGAGCGGGGGCCGCACGAGGTGGGGACGACCTCCGACCTGCCGATGCTGGGCCGCGATGCGGAATTGCGTGCGGTGCGGACCGCGATCGCGGCGATCGGTCCGGCCGACGGGCGCCTGATCACGATCAGCGGTCCGCCGGGCAGCGGCAAGTCCCGACTGCTCGCCGAGGCGCTGTCTGGCACGAATCTGCGCGTGCTGCAGGTCCGCGGCGAGCCGTACGGCGCGGCAAGCGCCTACCGCGTCTTCCGCGACCCGGTCCGCAATCTGCTCGACCTCGCCCCGGGCACGCCCGCCGATATGGGTGCGCAGGCGCTGGCAGCGCTGGGGCGACTGGCGCCACACCTGCTCCCGATGGCCCCGCTGCTCGCGGATTTGCTGCAGGTGGCGGTCCCAGCGACGCCACAGGCCGACGCGATCGACCCGCAGTTCCGCCCCGATCAGTTGGCGAGCGTGGTGATCGCCCTGCTGGAGGCGGTGCGGCCGGGGCCTCTGGGCATCGTCGTGGAGGAGGGCCATTGGGCGGACGCCGCCTCCACCGCGCTGCTGGAGCGTCTCGCCGAGGCAACGGCCCAGCATCCGTGGCTGCTGGTGGTGGTGCGTCGCGACGAGGGTGCCGGATTCGCGCCCGCCGGCGGTGCGCGGGTGGCCCTGGGCCCACTGCCGGACGATGTCGTGCGGGAGTTGGTGATCGCGGCCACGGTCGCCACTCCGCTACGGCCGCACGATGTCGAGGCCATCGTGGATCGGGCTGCCGGCAGTCCGCTGTTCGTCGCAGAAGTGGTCCGCACCAGCCTCAACCTCGGCGAGGTCGAGGCGCTGCCGGAATCCATCGGCGCGGTCCTGGCAACGCAGATCGACCAACTCCATCCACAGACGCGTCGGGTGCTGCGCTACAGCGCGGTGCTGGGACGGTCCTTCCGCCGCACGGTGCTGCGCGAGGTGCTGGCCTCGGACGGCATCGCCGTGGACCGTGCCACGATCCAGGATCTGGCCGGGTTCCTGGACGGCGACGGCGCCTCGCGCTACCGGTTCCGCAACAGCCTCGTGCGCGACGCGGCCTACGAAGGGCTGGCCTTCCGAACGCGGGCGAGGCTGCATGCGCGGGCCGGTGCGGCGATGGAGCGGCTCAGCACGAATCTCGACGCCGATGCCGCCACGCTGTCGCTGCACTTCGAGGCGGCCGGGGACTCCCCGCGCACCCTGCACTACGCCCGGCGCGCCGCCGACGTGGCTCGGCGCACCTACGCCAACGCCGATGCGGCTGCGCTCTACCAGCGCGCGGTCGAGGCGGCCCGTCGCGTGCCCGGCGTCTGCGACGCCGAGCGGGCGGCGCTGCTGATCTCGCTGGGTGAGGTCCGGGAACTGGCCGGTGTGCTGGACGGCTCGATCGACGCCTATCGTCGGGCCTACGCCGCCACCGTCGATCCGATGGTCCGGATCGAGACGCTGGTACGACGGGCCCGAGTGCTGGAACGAGCCGGGGCCGCCCGTGCGGCGCTGCTGGCGGTCGCCCATGCGCGACGGTTGATCGAGGCGGCCGAGGCGGCCGAGGCGGCCGAGGCGGACCGGGCCCATGGGTTCGCGCCGCAGTTGGACACGCTGCAAGCGCTGATTCGGCTCGGGCAGGAGAAGCCGGCGCTGGCGCGTCGGTGGGCGGTGCAGGCCGTCGACGGAGCCCGCGCCACCGGCGATGCCGAGGCACTCGTGCAGGCGCTGATGGCCATCGACTATGCCGACGCGCTGCTCGGGCGCACGGTCACCGGGGACTGCACCCGGGAGGCGCTGCAGTTGTGCATCGACCACGGGTTTCGGCCGCGGGAGTCGGTGGCCCGGGCCAATCTCGGCGGGTACGCCTTCTATGCGGGCCGCTGGTCGGAGGCGGTGCAGTGGTACACCTCCAGCCGTGAAGCCGCCCTGGCCGCCGGCAACGCCTTCGGCGCCGCCGAAACCGACCTCGCCCTCGCCGAGATCCTCATCCACCAAGGCCGCGCGGCCGAAGCCAAACCCATGCTGAGCGATGCGGTCCGCATCTTCGGGGCCTCGGGGATGCACTTCGAGCGCAGCTACGGCGAGATGCTGCTGGCCATGGCATCGCTGGCGCTGGGCGACGCGGGCCGTGCTGGCGAGATGGCCCAGCGGGCGATGACGCAGTTCCAGCAGTTGGGCCACGCCGTGAGCGCCTTGGAAGCGGCGATGGTGCTCGCCGAGCAGCAGGTCGCCCAGTGCAGTCCAGCGGCAGCCCTGAGCATCTTGGACGAGGCGCTCGCTGCCGCCAAGGGGGAGGCCGGCGTGTTGCTGCCCCGCTGGCAGCTGGTCCGGGCGCAGGCGCTGCGGCAGCAGGGCGAGCGGACGGCGGCGCTGGCCGCCGTCGAGGCCGGCTTGCTCGCCGCCCGTGAGATGCACCTCCCCTACGACGAGGCGCTGCTCATGCTGCTGTCTGCCGACCTGAGCCCAGACCTCGACGCTGCCGAACAGGTTGCAGCCGCCAGGCGGATCCTGGACGGGCTCGGCGCTGCTGGTGAGCATTCAGCACCGGGTGCACCGCGCCCGGACGAGCACGGTGCACCTGGGTAAGTCCGGCGCGGGGGGCGCTGACCCGGGCCGCATCGAGCACGGTGCGCTGGGCAAGTCCGGGCGGGGGCGCGGACCCGGGCCGCATCGAGCACGGTGCGCTGGGCAAGTCCGGCGCGGGGGGCGTTGACCCGGGCCTCGTCGGCTACTTGCGCAGGAAGATGTCTCCGTAGGCGTAGACCTGCTCGGTCACGATGACGGTGTCGGGGTCGCCGTTGACGACGCGGGCGTTCTGTGTGCCGAGGCAGGAGTACTGCGTGCTGGCCAATGCCGGCTCTTGATCGGGCACCGTCGAAGGGTTGGCGATCCCTACCAGCGTGTCGCCGGAGAACAGCGGGTCCGGGCACCAGCCCAGCGGGATGTCGGGGCCGCCCTGTTCGTAGTTGACGTAGGTGATCGGCACCGGCAGCGGATCCGTGGCGGACAGGGTCCAGGTCAGGGTGATGACGAACTGCGCCGATTCCTGGCTATCCAGCGGCTTGAGGAACTGCGCGAAGCTGGCGCCGTTGCGCAGGGTGTAGGGCACCAGTTCGCAGGCCTGTGCCGGGTCGGCGTTCTGCAGGCGGGTCACGACGACGCCCGGAGCGGTATCCGTGCCGGTGATGGCGATGGTGGTCTCGTCGCAGTCGAGGATGCCGTCGCTGGCCTGGGCCAACTCGAAGAAACTGGCGGTCTGCGGCAGGGGCGCCGGCGGTTGCGGCAGCACCACGCCATCGGCGCCGCCGTCGAGTGCGAAGGATCCGTTGATCGCCGTCAGGCTGAGCGAGTCGAAGGCGATGCCGTCGTCGGCGCCGAGCCAGCTCGGCGCGCTGATGGGCCAGCGGCAGTTGTCGTTCGGTCCGGAGTCGGGCCCGGAGTCGGCCGCGCCGGTGCAAGCGAAGACGTCGTCCGCCACGATGCCGCCGGGCAGCGGGTCGGTGGCACCGATCGTGGCGCCGCTTTGCAGCTCGAAGGTCCCCACGGTGGTGCCGGCGACCTGTGCCGTGGCCAGGATCCGGGCGCTCTGCTTGAGGTCGACGTCGAGGTAGGCGCTGGTGGCCAGCAGCGGGCCGAGATCGCCGCGCACACCAGCGGGGTTCAGTGTCAGGACAAGCCGCTCGATGGGCGCGTCGACTTCGGAGCAGGACACTCCGGACTTCTTCTCCGCCACCCCGAGGGAGTCGGAGGCGAACGAGGCGACATCGGCTGCTGCGCCGCCGACGTAACCGTCGAAGCGCAGCAGGCTCTCGTCGGTCTCCAGGGTGCACTGCCTGCCCTCGTCCAGCGGCTGGGTGGCCTCGGCGACTCCGTCCAGATCGACGTCGAGGGTGACCGCGTCGGTGGTGCCGGTGCTGATGCTCAGTACCCCTGCGGATGTGTACACCGGGGCGGGCTCGGCGGCGGGTGCGGCGCCGTTGGCAGGGGCGATGAGCGTGGCCGCTCCAAGGCTGCCGGCCAGGGCGGCGGCGAGGAGCGTGTGGCGTGCAACAGGACGCACGTGAGCCTCCGGTTTCGTTGGTCGGGTTTCAGTGGGACCTCGAGGTGGTTGCTTCGGTGTGGAGCGTAGGCCGCAGCTGTCGCGGCAGTGCGGCGGACTGGGGCGGAGTGTGGCTCGGCGCAGGCGCTGGATCGGTCGGGTGCTCTCGGGCTCGCGTGGCATCGGGTGCGGTGTCGACGCCACGGGCCCAATGCCTGATGCCGACGGTCGCGCCCGATCGAGGGGCGCAGCGCCGCGCCGGTTCATCTCGCACTGCGCGCTCACGGACACCACCTCCGGCGACACCTCAGTCGGCACGCCAGGCGGACGTTCGGCCATTGCGACGTCTTGCCATCGTGCGCCAGCGCATCGGTTCCACGCCACCGAAACGCCGGGCAATGACGTCCAGGCGCTCACCTGCCATCGGCCGGTAGCGGTCCCGGCGGCCCTGACCGCCGACCGCTGCTGAACGCGCTTGCCCGCCAGGCGGGGCCGCGCCCGCGCGACGCTCCGAGCACTCGGTCGAGGACTAGACTCCCTGGCATGCGTCAGCGTCCAGAGTGGTTCGACGCCGCTGAGTTCCCGTATCCGTCGCAGTGGGCGGAGGTGGACGGCCACCAGATCCACTACGTCGATGTCGGGTCCGGGCCGACGCTGCTCATGCTGCACGGCAACCCGACCTGGAGCTTCCTCTACCGCCGGCTCATCGCCGGACTGTCCGACCGGTTCCGCTGCATCGCGTTGGACTACCCCGGTTTCGGGCTGTCCGAGCCGGCGCCCGGGTACACCTTCACGGCGGCCGAGCACAGCGCCGTCGTCGCGCGCTTCGCCGCCGAGCTCGACCTGCAGGATGCGGTGCCGGTGGTGCAGGACTGGGGCGGTCCGATCGGCATCGGTGCGATGCTGGCCGATCCCGATCGGTATCGCGGCCTCATCGTCGGCAACACCTGGGCGTGGCCGGCGACGGCGCGGTTTCGGCCGTTCGCCGAGTTGATGGGCAATCCGATCGTGGGCGAGTTGACGAGCAAGCGGCTCAACGGGTTTCTGCGGGTGCTGGTTCCCCAAGGTTTACAGCGCCGATCGCTTCGGCCAGCGGAGATGGCGATGTATCTCGGACCGTTCCCGACACCGCAGTCACGCGAGCCGGTACGGATCTTCCCGCACGAGATCCTGGCCGCCCGGCCGTTCCTGGAGCATCTGGAGCAGGGCCTGCCGACGATCGGCGAGCGGCCGTCGCTGCTGCTGTGGGCGGACAAGGACTTCGCCTTCCGCGAGGGGGAGCGCCGGCGCTGGCAGCAGATCCTCACCAACCGGACCGACTACACGCTGTACGGCGCCAGCCACTACTGGCAGGACGATGCTGGCGAGGAGGCGTCCTTGGTGATCCGCCACTGGTGGGACACCACCTTCGGATGAGCCGGCCGGCGCCTGCGTCGATCCGCATCGCGGCCTGGCCACGGGCATTCTGGTCCGGTGGACGCCTACCTCGGGGTCGATATCAGCGCGGGGCGCTGGGCGGGGGTGCTGCTCGGCGACCGGCAGGATCTCGCCCTGGTGGCCGAGGGCATCGCTGGGCTCTTCGCTCAGGCGTGCGCGATCGAGCGGCCGAGGGCGATCGCGATCGACATCCCGATTGGTCCGCCGCACACCGGGGTGCGGGCCTGCGACGAGGCGGCCCGGGCGGCGCTGCCGGGTCGCGCGGCCACCGTCTTCACCACCCCATCATGGGCGGCGCTGGAGGTGGCGCGCCAGCACGGCTTCGGCCCGGACGGCTACGCAGAGGCGGTCGAGGCCAATCGCGGGGCACAGGGTGTCGGACTGTCGCGCCAGGCGTACGGGCTGGCGGCGAAGATCCTGGACGTGGACGACTGGCTAGCCGCCGGTGGCAACGACGGCATCGCGGTGATCGAGTGCCACCCGGAGCTGTCCTTCGCCCATCTGGTCAATCCGCGCGATCCAGTGCCGCTGCCGTTCGGCAAGCTGACCTGGGAGGGCATGCGCCGCAGGATCAAGCTGCTGCACGGCGCTGGCATCGACGTGCAGTTCATCCGCGACGAGACCGGCCGTATCGGAGCCGACGACCTCATCGACGCTGCAGCCTGCTCCTGGACGGCGCGCCGCTACGCCGCCGGCAACGCGGCTCGGTTCCCGGTGGCAGGCGATCCCGCGATCTGGGCCTAGTGGTCGGGGTAGCCCGGGTTCGGCCTGGGGCTGGATTGTGGTTCGGCCTGGGCCTGCCCCCGGGTTCGGCGGCCGCTCCCCGACCGGGTGATGCTGGGTGCGTGAGCGTTGGGGAGTTGCCGCCACAGTCCTGGGCGAGCAGTGTCGGCACGCGCAAGTCCATGCAGGGCAACCGTCGCAAGGACACCTCCCCGGAATGGAAGGTCCGGCGACTGCTGCACGCCGGGGGTTGCGCTACCGGGTCGATCTGCCGCTGCACTTCGACAAGCGGCGCCGCGCCGACATCACCTTCACCCGCACCAAGGTGATGGTCTTCATCGACGGGTGCTTCTGGCATGGCTGCCCGGAGCACTTCGTGGCGCCGAAGGCCCATCCGGAGTACTGGGGGCCGAAGATCGCGGCGAACCGTTCGCGCGATGGGGAAACCACCGCGCGGCTCGCAAGCCGACGGGTGGACGGTGCTGCGCTTCTGGGAGCACGAAGATCCGGCGTCGGTGGCCGAGCGCGTGGCGGTCGCAGTTGCCGCGACAGACGGTGCTGGACAGTGCCAAGCTGCATCGCATGGCACGTCGGGTGGAGTCGGTGCTGGAGGCGTCGCTGCGCCGTGAGGCGATCGAATGGGTCGTCGCCCAGTCGCGGGTCGGGCTCGGCGACCTGCACCACAGCCGGCTCGCCGCTGTGCCGCTCCTCTCGGGGACGTTGCGGCTGAAGAATCCGCAGCGCGGCATCTGGCGACCCGCCGGGTGGGATGCGGCGCTGAGCATCGTCACGACGTACCGCAAGCGGGATGCGGATCGGCCTTACGACGATGCGCCGGGGCCCGACGGTCTGTGGCGCTACAAGTGGATGGGCACCGACCCGAACCATCCGGACAACGTCGGGCTGCGCAATGCGATGCGGGCCGGCGTACCCCTGATCTGGTTCATCGGCGTGGACCGCGGCACCTACATCGGCGTCGCCCCGGTGTGGATCCTCGGCGAGGAACCCGGCCAGCACCAGTTCGTGGTCGCCGTCGAACAGTCCCAAGCGCTGTCCCTGCCGGAGGAGGGCTCACTGGGGGCGATCGATCGCCGGTGGGTCGCGGTGCAGAGCCGGCGGCGCGTGCACCAACCGATGTTCCGCCGGGACGTGCTGCACGCGTACGCCACCCACTGCGCCGTCTGTCGCATTCAGCACGCTTCCCTGCTCGACGCCGCCCACATCATCCCGGACACCGAGCCGCGCGGCGAAGCGGTCGTGACCAATGGCATGGCGCTGTGCAAGATCCACCATGCGGCCTACGACAGCAACATCATGGGGATCACACCGGACTACACAGTGGACATTCAACGCTCGGTGCTGCTCGAGCGCGACGGGCCGATGCTGCAACACGGCCTGCAGGAGTTGCACGGCAAGCCACTGCTGTGGCTACCCCGAGCCATCCGGCAGCGGCCGGACCCCGATCGGCTGAGTGAGCGCTATCAGGACTTCCTCGACGCTGCGTAGTGGGCGGGATTCTTTGCGCGACACGCCGCGCGCCGGACTTGCGTGCGGCTTCGAACACCTGTACGGTTTGGGTGTCGGGTGATAAGGGCCGCTGAGCGGCATTGGGAAGTTCCTCCCGGTTTCGGCCGGTTGAGCGTGATGATGATCAACATCCCGACGCATGCTCAATCGTGCCGAGAATCGGGGGGTTCTCATGGATTCCGCGTTGGATGCCTTGTCGACTGCCGTGGCGGCAGTCCCGGACTTGCCTCGCCCATCGGGGCTCGGGGCCGCTGATGTGCTGACCGATCAAGTCGAGACGCTGGCCACCGCCGTCGCGGTGCTGCAGCGGGAGTTGGCCGTCCGTATGGCAGCCTTGGAGCGCGAAGGGCCTCCGGTGACCGATGTCCGCGGCGATGCGGTGCGGGCCGGGGTACCCAGCTCCCAGGCGGCGAGCCTGCGGCGACTCGGAGTCTTCGCGGGCCACTACCCGGACTTGGCCCAGGCGTGGCGCAGCGGCGGGATCTCCACCGATCAGGTTGCCGCGGTGGAACACGGCGCAAAGAAACTCGCCACGACACCGCAGCGGGACCAACTGGTGGAGCTCGTGCTGCCGCACCTGCCGAACCTTGCGCTGCGCGAGACCCGGCGGCTGATCGCGGCGACGTTGGACCTGATCGACCCCGGCGACCCGGACAACGAGGAGCGGCGCGACCATGAGCAGCGCAGTCTGGTGTGGTCACAGTTCCGCGGCGGGATCAGTTTCGAGGGCTACCTGCCGAGCGTGGAGGCGGGGAAGTTCATCGCGGCCATTCAGGCAGTCGCGGAGGCCGCCCGGGTCGAGGGCGATGGCCTCACCGTGGCCCAGCGCAATGCTGACGCGCTGCTCCAGCTCGTGGACATCGCAGCGACCAACGGCCTGCCCAGCGGGGGTGGCTTGCCCGCCTCGGTCACGCTGACGGTTTCGCTGGATGAGGCCGCGCGGGTGGCGGCGAAGGACCCAGCGGAGCACGGAGGCTCGTTCGAGGCCCGGCAGCGCGGTGCGGCCACGGCCGACGGGAGACCGGCCGGCGATGCCGCGGTGCGGTTCGGGATGTGCTGCGCGGCCGTCACGCCGGTCCTCACCGACCAGCCAAGGCCGACGGGACTGCTCGGCCGAATCGCGGCGACCAGGGCCGAGCCGCTAGCGGTGGGACGTACGGTCCGATTGGCGACCGCGGCCCAGCGCAAGGCCTTGCAGTTGCGCGACGGCGGATGCGTGATCCCCGGTTGCACCATCGGCGCCGCCTACACCCAGCCGCACCACGTGACGCCGTGGCAGCTGGACGGTCCGACGGACATCGCCAATCTCGCCAGCGTCTGCTTCGTGCATCACCGGCTCGTGGAACTCGGGCATTGGGCCTTGCGACGGCGGCGGCCGGGGGAGGCCAAGCCGCATGAGCGGGCGTTGGAACACCCGGCTTGGTGGGTGCTGCCGAGGGTCCGGTAGCGGCCAGGTGCTGCGTACCCGGCCATCGTCGGCCGGGTGCGAAGCCTGCCTGGGGTCGCTGCCGCGGAACATTCCCGGCCCATCGCCGGTAGCGGCCTGGTCTGGCCGCGGAGCACGGTGGGCGCATGCGCCAGCGCGCCGTGGTCGAAGGGTGTCTGCTCGTGGTGGCCGGCACCCTGCTGCACTTCGCCTACGAGTGGTCCGGCGAGCAACCGTGGGTGGGGCTCATCAGCCCGGTCAACGAGAGCGTCTGGGAGCACACCAAGCTGTACGCGGTGCCGATAGTCCGCCAGCCCGCGATCCGGTGTCAGCGCGGGGGCGCGTCTGGCGGGGGTGCGTCCGGCGGGGGCGCGTCCGGCGGGGGTGAGGCTCCGGGCGCGGGCACGACTCCTTGCTGCTGGGCGGGTGGCGGCTGGGTCCGCTGGGGTGCCCCCGCGGCCGGTGGGCCGTAGTACGGCTGCTGGACGGGCTGCTGGCTTCCGGGGTAGGGCCCGCCCTGGGACGGCGTGCCCGGGATACGTTCCGCCCGGTCCGCCCTGGGGGTATCCGGAGGGGGTCGGCTGGGACCGGATGCCCAGCACCAACAACACGAGACCGAGGATGGCCAGGAACCCACCGAACACCGCCATGCCGATCCCGATCGGGCGCAGGAACGGTACGTTCATGGACCCGTACACCGCCAGGGAGACGCCCTGACTGGCATCGGCATTCATCGCCACGAAGCGGTAGTCCCCTTGATCGGGTGCCAGTTCCAGCGTTTGACGACCCACCCCGGATGCCTGGTCTACCCAGAAATCCTGGTCACCGGGCGGTTCCGGCGCCTCAGTGCCGGGCACGTCCACGTCCCCGCGACCGCTGTTCTGGCCGGTGCCGATGCTGTACACGAGGGTGTAGGGCGAGCCCGCCAGGTACGCGTCGACCGACTCCGCCGGTCCGTAGCCGAGGAAGACCGGCTCATCGGAGCTCGCGTGCTCCACGCCCAGCGTGATGTCCCAGCGTTCGGCGAGCGGCCAGTCCCAATCGACCTCTACGCGATCGGAGACCACGGCATAGCCGACGGCCTCCACGCGCCCGATTCGGCCGGCAATCGTTGGATCGTCGCCGGAAGCCCACGCCGCCAGAACCGTGCCACCGATCAGCATCGGCAACGAGAACAGCAACAGGATGACACCTAGGACGATCAGGACTACGCGCTTCATCGCTTCGCCTCCTTGGGTCGAGCCTACGCGGGTAGCCACTGCCAGACTGCGGACCTTGGTCACGGGCTCGGCGGCCCAGGGCCGGATGGCGCACGATGGCACACTCATCGGCATGGTGATGACCCAGCGCGCTCGCCGCGCAGGCCCACGGGCCGCGCTTGCCGTGGCGCTGGCGCTGGCTTGGTGGGTGATCGCCGCGACGACGGTGTGGGCAGCGGACCGGTCGACCGGCGCAGGCGCACAGCTCGTCGGGTGCTGTCTGCGAGTCGCTGCCGAGACCGTTCACGGAGTTGGCTCGGGCGCTGCCTTCCCGCTGCAATCGGAGCAGCCGCAGGCTCCTGCACCGGACGAAGCGACGGCGCCGTCCTGGGTGCCGCCCATGTCCTTCACCCTCGCCGTGGGTGGCACAGCCGTGATCTTGTGGGGAGCTGTGCGCGGACGGCGTCGCAGGCCGGCTGGCGACTGACCCGCACTCGGCGCAGTTGACCGCAGCAGGGGTGCCGACCCTGCGCGCCGGTCGGCTACCGTCGCTGCGTGGCCCCCTACTCGGTGTCGTTCCCTTCGACGGTGTGGATGCACGATGGGCCCGCCGCCTGGCACTTCCTGAGCCTGCCCACCGAGATAGCCGATGAGATCGCCGACCGGGTCTCCGAGCGTGCCAGCGCGTTCGGTTCGGTCCGGGTCGAAGTCGAGGTCGGCGCGACGTCCTGGACGACGTCGCTGTTCCCGGACACCCGCTCGGGCACCTATCTGCTTCCGGTGAAGAAGGCCGTGCGAGCCGCTGAGGACCTAGCCGACGGCTCAGAGGTCACGGTGCGCCTGACGGTGCTGGAGTCCTAGCGGCGCCGCCGGACGCCTTCACCGTGGCCCCGGATCGACGACTGCCTGCGGCTCGGGACCTTCGCCCCTGTCCCCGACCGACCGCCCCGCGAAGCGTGGAGCACGGCAGGTAGGAGGCAGCATGACGACGACGGCACGGGTACAGCAGATTCTGTCCTGGTATGCGGGGGAGACGCCGGGCACCCTGGCGAACCTGCACCGGATCCTCATGCACGGCCGGACCGGTGGCAGCGGCAAACTCGTCGTGCTGCCGGTGGATCAGGGCTTCGAGCACGGGCCGGCCCGGTCGTTTGCCCCAAACCGTGCCGGCTACGACCCGCGCTACCACTTCCAACTGGCCCTGGATGCCGGGTGCAGTGCGCATGCCGCACCGCTGGGCTCGCTGCAGGCCGGCGCGGTGGAGTTCGCCGGACAGTTGCCGCTGATCCTGAAGGTCAACAACGCCGACTCGCTGTACAGCGATGCTGATCCGTTCCCGGCCGTGAACGCCTCCGTCGACGACGCCCTGCGCATCGGCGCTGCGGCGGTCGGGTTCACCATCTACCCCGGATCGGCGCATCGCAACGAGATGTACCAGCAGGTGCGGGACCTCGCCGCAGAGGCCAAGGCCGCGGGCCTGGTCGTGGTGATCTGGTCGTACCCGCGAGGATCCGGCATCTCCAAGGAGGGCCAGACCGCGGTGGATGTGGTGGCCTACGCGGCACAGATCGCCTCCCAACTCGGCGCTCACATCATCAAGGTCAAGCCGCCCAGCGAGCACGTCGAGCTCGCAGCCGCCCGCGCCGCGCTGGAGAAGGCGGAGGTGCCAATCGGGACGCTTGCAGATCGGGTGCGGCACGTCATCGAATCGGCCTTCGATGGCCGGCGCATCGTCATCTTCTCCGGCGGCGCGGCGAAGGGCACCGAAGCCGTGCTGGAGGAGAACCGGCAGACGGCGCTCGGGGGCGGGTTCGGCACCATCATGGGCCGCAACTCCTTCCAGCGGCCGCACGATGAGGCGGTCGACCTGCTGCACGCGGTGCAGGACATCCACCTGACGACCCAGCCGAGCTGACGGCCGGGGAGCAGTACGGGGGGACGTTCAGCCCTGGCACGCCCGGCCGCCAGCCCGATATGCGTGGCGGGTCGAGGAGGTTGTGATGACCGCACAGCCCCAGCACGCCATGGGCCCGTTCTCGTTCCGCGCTGCCGAGCACCATGTCGAGGTGCCTGAGATGCGGCGGCGGCTGCGTCGCAGCACGGGGCTGTTCCTGACCGCCGATGCGAAGGCGTTGCGCCAACTCCTGCCCGCGGGGATCAGCCCGGTACTGTCGCGGCCGGGGCGTGCCTGGGTCATGGTGGTGGCGGCGGACGGCGAGATCGCGCTGGGCGCTCTGCCGCCGGTCAGGTTCGGCGAGGTCGAGATCTCAGCCTGGGTGAGTCATGGCGACCGGATGCTCCCGCCGGGCGTGGCGCTGCCAGGCGTGCTGCAGAAGACCACCGAGCCGGCCTTCGGGGTCGGCACATTCGACCTGCTCCGGCCGGTGACGAACCGATTCGTCCGCGACATCTACGCCATGATCGGGTACCGCCCGGTGGTCGCCGGACTGCGTTGGGAGGAGCGCAGAGAACTCGACCGCGTAACCTGCATCATCGATGGCGAGCCGGCTCTAGATATCGCGATGCGCACCGAAGGACGACCGCGACCCAGCGCGGACGTCTTCCTGGAGTACGGCCTACGCGATGGTCACCTGGTGCGCTGGGTCTACGACTACGGGACCACCGAAACCCGCATGGTGGTTCGGCCGGCGGCTGGCGGCAGTCCGGCTGCGGGTCGGGACCCCTGGCGGAGGAACTGCGGTCGCTGCGGCTGGCGTCGAACGGCTCCGTGCTGCAGGTGGATAGCCACGCCACTGTCACGTTGTCGGCACCGCAGGTCGTGGCCGAGGACGTTACCGCCGCAGGCCTGCCGGCCGGAAGCGCGGAGGTGGAGGAACCCTTCATCCGGGTCCGTGACGGTCGGGAGGAAACCGTCGACCAGGGGCTGACCGCGCTTCCCTTCCCGGCCGATGCGGAACTCCACGGCGTGCCGGTCGCCGAGTGGCCCCCGGCCCCGGCCCCCGACCCGAACCGCGTGATGGCTGGTTTGCGGGATCGCGTGGTCGTGCCGAAGGGGCCGCTGGGGTGGCTGATGGCGTGGAGCATGCCGTGGGTGCACAAGGTGTTCTACGGCCCGGTCGCCGATGCGCTGGACGTGCAGCCCGAGGACCGGGTGCTCGATGTCGCCTGCGGGGGCGGTTCGTTCCTGCACGGCTTCGCCTCGGCTGCCGCGAGCGTCGCCGGGTTGGACCTCTCGGAGGTGGAGATCGGGTTCGCCGAGCGGCGGCTCCGGGACCGCATCGATGCCGGTACGGCGGAACTGGCGGTCGGCGAGGCGACCGCGCTGCCGTGGGAGGCGGACACCTTCACCGCGGTCACCTGCATGGGGAGTCTGGAGTGGTTCGACGACCCCGGTGCGGCGCTGGCCGAGATGCATCGCGTGCTGCAGCCGGGGGGACGGCTGGTGCTCGGACTGGCGCCATTCGCCGAACCGGACGCCCCGGTGGACCGGACGTCGGAGGCGATAGGGATCACCGTGTGGACCGAGGGCGAAGTGCGCGAACTCCTGGTCGCGGCAGGCTTTGGCGAGCCCGAGGTCACCGTCGCCGGGGAGATTGTTGTGGTGCGGACAGCGGCTTAGCCCAGCGCGATCTCTGCGATCACTGTGAGGGCGTGCTCGGCGAGTGTGCACCCGAGACGCGGGTCTGCACCCGAGACGGGGGTCTGCACCCGAGACGGGGGTCTGCACCCGTTGTGGGGGCTCCACAGCCTCGGGTGGCGTCGATTCTGCACCTGGTACGGGGGTTTGCACCTGCTATGGGGCCTATGAGGCCGATTTCGAGTCCCTCAGCCCCCGCCCGGGGTGCTAACCCCCGAACCGGGTGCAGACTCCCCGGCGTGGGGAGTCCCTCAGCCCCCGCCCGGGGTGCAAACCCCCGAACCGGGTGCTGCCACAGCGCAGCGCCGGGCCCTCCCCCATCGGGCCACCAGTCACCTCCGGTCGCAGCGCAGGACGCCTGGCAGAGGGCCGGGGGCGCCGCCTACCAGGCGCGGCGCAGGTCTACAGATCCGTCGCAGCCGCTTCGGCCGCGCCGTCGGCGTCGCGCTCCCTGCGCACCCAGATCGTGCGCTGCGGGAAGGGGATCTCGATCCCCTCGGCGTCGAAGGCCTTCTTGATGCGCTCCTGCATGGCACGCGACGCCGCCCACTGCTCCCCCGGCTTGGTGGTCAGTGTCAGTCGCATCACGACGGAGTCCGCGGCTAGCGACTGCACGCCCAGCACCTGCGGAGTCTCCAGGACGTCCTGCGTCTCGGGGTGGTCGGCGAAGTCGCGGGCTACTCGTTCCAGAACCTCGGTGGCCTTGTCGATGTCGGAGTTGTAGGAAATGCCGATGTCGAGGACGACCTTGGAGAAGTCCTGACTCATGTTGCCCACGCGAATGATCTCACCGTTGCGCACGAACCACAGCGTGCCGTCGATGGCACGAATCTTCGTTACGCGCAGCTGCACCTCTTCGACGGTTCCCGTCGCATCGCCGACATCGACAACGTCGCCGACGCCGTACTGATCCTCCAGCAGGATGAACACGCCGGAGACCACGTCTTGCACCAGCGCTTGCGCGCCGAAACCAATCGCCAAGCCGACCACGCCGGCCGCGGCGATCAGGGGCCCGAGATTGATGCCGAGCTCGCCCATGACCAGCAGCGCCATCAGGCCCAACACGACGATGTTGACGATGTTCCGGAACAGTTTGCCCAGCGTGGTGGCCCGCTGTGCCTTGCGCGTGGCGATGATCTCTTCGCGCGCGTTGGTGAACGTCCCGGCCTTCTGATGCGCGACGGTGGTCAGGACCAGGCGTTTGAGCGCGCGGAGGATGAGGTAGCGGACCACCAGCGCAATGGCGACGATGACCAGGACGCGGATCGCAGCCGGCAGGAACCTGTCGGTCCAGAAGTCGAACTCAAACAGTTGCTCGATCTGGAAGTCTTCGTTGGCTTGCGCCAAGATCGCGGTCAGCGCGGCAGCGTCCACACAGTCCTCCTCGATAGCAGCCGTGACCGCAACGGTAGACGCTGCCCGACCGCCCGTGTCGAGCGGCCTGGCGCTGGCACTTGCCGGCCGGATCCGGTTGGCACCGGGAGCCGAGCATGCGGAAGCAGGTTCAGGGGCGCTCCGGCGCGCCTACACTTGCTCCTCATGGTCAGGCGTCTCCGCAGCCGCAGTGCTGCTGGCTCGAGACCGGGCGAGGAACGCCGCGGATGGGGCATCTCCCTGGCCACACGGCTTGCTGCCACAGTGCTCGCCGTCGGGCTGGCATCGCTGGTGGCCGCAACGGTAGTGGGTGTGACGGCCGGGCAGAGCCTGGGCCGCGGGATCGTGGCGGACGCTCTGCGCTCCCAAGGCACCTCAGGTGCGCTGGAGGCCGCCTCGCAGCTGCGCTACTACGAGCGGCTGGCCGGGCAGTTGGCGACCAGCCGACAGACGCAGCTCGCGATCGACGAGTTCGCCGCCGCTATTGCTGCCCTGGAGCAGGCACCCCCGCCGGAGGATCTGCAGGAACAGCGGGCGGTGCTGCTCGAGGCGTATCAAGAGCGGTTCTTCCAGCCGGCGGCCGACGCCGGCGAGTCCCTGCAAGTGGACGACATCCTGTCCAACGCGGCGGTCGCGATCATCCTGCAGGCGCTGTACTCCGTGCCGGAGGAACCGGTCACCGACCCCACGACGGTTTCCGACGCCGGTGACGGCAGCGACTTCAGCGCCGCCCATGCCCGCTCCCACGGCTTCTTCCGCTCTGCGGTCGTCCAGGGCGGCCTGCGCGACGTCCTCCTCGTCGACGCGGCAACCGAGCGCATCGTGTACACCGTGGCGAAGAATCCCGATCTCGGCACCAGCCTCGAGGTGGGCCCATACAGCGGATCGCTGGTCGCCCGCGCCGTCAACGCTGCGCAGCAGACCGAGGGCCCTGTGGTGACTGATGTGAGCTACTACCGGGCAGACCCGGGGCAACCGCTGGGTGCTGCTGCCGCCCCCGTCATCGAGGACGGCGTGCTGACCGGATTCGTCGTGCTCACCTATGACGCCGGGATCTACACCGAGCTGCTCACCGGCATCGCTGAGGCGAGCCGCTCCGCCGACGACGCCGGGCCGCGCACGCTCTACCTCATCGGCCCCGACGGGCTGGTGCGCAGCGATCCGCAGGACTACCTGGCCGACCCCGTGGCGTTCTTGGACGCGGTCAGCGCCAACGGATTGATCACCAGCGGTGAGCAGGCCGCCGTCGAACGGACCGGCACAACGGTGCTCGTCGTGCCGGCGACGGGGGCGACGATCAACGCAGCCGAGGACGGCGCCGCGCAGCCCATGCAGGGTTTGGGCATGACCGGGGCCGAGGTCGTGACCGCAGTGGAGGAGGTGCCCTTCGAGGGTCTGACCTGGTATGCCATCGCGGAGATCGGCAGCGCCAGCGCCGAAGCCACCATCACCAGCTTCCGTCAGGTGCTGCTCTTCGGCGCGGCCGCGTTCGTCGTGGCCTTGGCCTTCCTGGCCGTGGCTTGGGCGAACCAGACGATGCGGCCGGTGCGTATCATCTCCGACCGCCTCAGCTCCGCTGCGATCGCCAGCGCTGCCCGCGACGGAGTGCAACCGGTCGAGATCCCGCAGCGCAGCCCGATCGAGTTCCACCGGCTGGCGGGCAGCCTCACCGAGATGGGGCGGGGGCTGCACCGGCAACAGGAACAGTTGCAGCAAGCCCGGGCCGAGCGGCTGCAGGTGATGGAGCGCATGCTGCCCCCCGCGGTTGCGCAGCGCATCGCCCGCGGCGAGATCGAGAACCTCGACGAGGTGCCCAGTGCCACCGTGGTGGTGGTCGTGGTGCTCGGTCTGGGGGGCTTGGTGGCGGCCAGCAGCGACGGCGACCGGCAGCTGCTGGACGAACTGCACGCCGAACTCGACGACCGGGCACTCGAGCACGGGCTGAACCGCATCAAGGTGCTGGGCGACTCCTATTTCGCCGCGTGCGGTCATGATCAGCCCTACATCGACCATGCCCCCAGAGCGGTCGCCTTCGCCGAGGCGGTCCACGACGCTGTCGCGAGCCTGTCCCGGCTCGCCCCCGTCCGGCTGACCACCGCGATCGGCCTCACGACCGGTCCGGTCACCGTCGGGATGTCCGGCGGGGCTCGTCTGGTCTACGACGTCTGGGGCCCCACGGTCACCACGGCGCACCAACTGGCGCGGTCGGCTCAACCGGGCCAGATCGTCATCACCGAGGCCACGCGGGCCCGGCTGCCCGAGGAGATCGAAGTGACACCCTGGCGGGGATCGATCATCGGTGCCGAGGATGAGCCGGCCGATGGGCAGAGCGCCCTGTGGGCGGTGACGCTGGAATCCCAGCCGCACTCGGGGACGGGAGTGCGGCCATGAACAACCTCTTCACCAGCCAGGTGCTGTGGAGCTTCGCCGTCATCGTGGCCGTCCCGCTGGTCATCGTCGGCGCCGCCGAGGTCGAGGAGCGGCTGCGCCAGGCGGAATCGCCGCTGCAGGCGCCGCTGCGGACGCTGCGCAACCTGGTGCTGCCGTTCTTCGCGGCCTGGGCGCTCATGGTGCCCGTCCTCGGGGTTGATGAGGCCTGGTACCTGCGCCTGGTCGAGACCGGCCTGCTGGTGTCGCTGGCCGTGGCCGGGTGGCAGATGCTGCGGGTCATCGGCGAGGGACTGCGCACCAGGCCGTCCGAGCCGGGCCGCCGGCCGGTTCCCGCCCTGGTCCTGGCCTTCCCGAGGCTGGCGCTGGTGATCGGCACCGCAGCGCTGCTGATCGGCGGCGTGTGGGGGGTGGACCTGTCGGCCGCGCTCACCGCGCTGGGCGTGACTTCGTTGGTGGTGTCGTTCGCCCTGCAGGACACGTTGAGCGGGCTGGCCTCCGGTGTGCTGCTGCTCAGCGACCGGCCCTTCAAGCCCGGCGACTGGATCAGTACCGGCGACACCGAGGGTGAGGTCGTCGACATCAACTGGCGCACCTCCCGGATCCGGGACCGCAACGGTGACATCATCGTCGTGCCCAACAGTCAGCTCGCCAACGCGAGCTTGGTCAACCACACCTCCCCGCAGCCCCTGCACCGGGTGGTCGTCTCGCTGCAGGTGGCCTTCGCGAATCCGCCCACGCTGGCCAAGGACATGCTCCTGGACGCCGCTCGATCCGTTCCCGGGGTGCTCAGCGACCCGCCGCCGGCCGTCATCGTCACCGCGATCGACGATCCGCTCATGGGCTACGACGTGCACTTGTGGGTCGACGACTACGCGATCGTCCCCCGGGTGAAGGGCGATTTCGGCGCGCTGGTCTGGTACCAGTCGCATCGCCACAACGTCCCGCTGCCCAGCCCGGCGCAGGACATCTTCCTGCACGACCCGGCGGCGGAGGCGGAGGCGGCCAAACCGACGCTTGCCGAATTGCGCAGTGCGGTCGCCTCCGCGCCGTTGCTGGCGCAGCTGCCCGACGAGGAACTCGATCGGCTGGCCCAGGCATGCCGCCGGGAGCGCTACCGGGCTGGCGAGTTGATGTTCCATGCCGGTTCCGAGGCACGCGACTTGCTGGTCATCGCGCAGGGCCAGGCGGTCCTGGTGCTGCTGGAGCCGGGCTTCGACGAGGCGGTCGTCACCGATATGGCCGTGGGCGATGTGGTGGGGCTGCTCAATCCCGTGCGCGGTGACGTGCGCACTATTGCCCTGCGAGCGGTGACCGACTGTGTGGTCATCGTGCTGCCGTCCGACATCACCGATGAGGTCGGCTCCCGCAACGCCGAACTGGTGGCGGCCTTCAACCGCGTCGCCGCGCTGCGGGAGCGGCGGATCAACCGCCTCGTGGATCGGCGCTTGGCAGCGCTGACCAGCACGACCGAGGCGGAGCCGTCGTGACCGCGCCGGCCCCGGACCCGCGCTCGATGTCGGCGCCGCCGCTGCCGTGGTGGCGTCGGCCGCGCCGGCTCGGTCGGCAGTTGGCGTTCGCCCTGGTGTTCACCGCGCTGTTGGCCGTCGCGACCTTCGGCGGTCTGAACTACTACGCGGCAAGGAACCTCCTCGTGGAGGGCACCGAGGAGCAGCTGGCTGCGGTGGGCGCCACGCGGGCGCAGTCCATCGAGGCCGGGACCCGGCGGTTGGTCGGGGAGATCTCCGCTGCCTCGAACGATCCGGGCGTTGTGGGGACGTTGGGCGCGTTGCGCGAGGCCTTCGCCGCGCTGGACGAGCAGGAGTTGACCGAGGAGCAGTTGGCGGAGCTCGAGCAGTGGTATCAGGAGCGGGTGGTGGACCCGCTGAATGCAGCGGGACTGGGGCCGCTGCGGGTCGACGGCGTCGTTCCGGTCCGCCCTGCGGCGCAATGGCTGCAGTACCACTACACCGTGCGGCCGGCCGGGGCCCCGGCCCCGATCGACGCCGGGGACGGCACGGACTACTCCGCGCTCAACGCCCGGATTCAGCCGGCGGCCGAGGCATTCTCCGCGGCCAAGGGCGGTGGCGACATCCTCCTGATCGACGATCAGGCGACCATCGTCTACTCGTTGGACAAGCGCAACGACGTCGGGACGAGCCTGATCACCGGCCCCTACGCGGGATCGGCGTTGGCGCAACTGGTGACCGAACGGTTGCCGCAAGCCAGGATCGGCACCACGCTGATCACCGATTTCACGATCACCCCCACCGGTCGCCCCGCCCTGTTCGCCGTCAGCGGCGTGCGCAGCGGCGGGAGGGTCGCTGGGGCCATCGCTGTCGAGATCCCCGTGGCAGCGTTGAACCGCATCGCGACAGCGGGCGGCGACTGGGACGGCATCGGCCTGCCCGAGGGCGACAGCTACATCGTCTCGGCCGATCAGCTGCTGCAGAGCGAGCCCCGCTCGTGGACCGAGGATCCGCAGGCCTATCTGGAGCAGTTGCGGGCCGGCGACGAGGAGGACCAGGCGGAGGCGGATCTCATCGAGGTGTTCGGGTCCCCGGTCGGCATCCAGCGCATCGACACCGAGCCGGTACGCACGGCAGTGGACGGCGACACGTTCCGGGGCGGCGCCCGCAACCCGCTCGGTGAGGCGACGTTCACGGCTGCCGAGGCCTTCGACGCCAGCGGGCGGCAGTGGCTGGCCGTGACCGAGGTGCCCCGGGCAGTGGCGCTGGCGCCGTTGACCTCGTACGTGGCGCGGATCCTGGTGGTGCTGGCCATCGTGCTGCCCGTCGTCGCAGGTCTCGGCGTGCTGCTGGCGCGGATCCTCACCCGGCCGATCCGACCAACCGTGCAGGCCGCCGAGGCAATCGCGGCGGGGGAGCGCAACCCGCATCTGGACACCAGCCGCAGCGACGAATTCGGCGATCTGGCCCGGCGGCTGACCGCGATGGCCGCCTGGCTGGGTCAGCGGGAGGCAGACCTGGCGGCGGAGTATGAGCGCAAGCGCCAGCTGCTGCTCGCTGTGCTCCCGCCGCAACTGGTCGATGAGGACGGGCAGGTCGCCGGCACCGGCGAGGCGGTCGAGCAGGGCACCGTGGTGGCCGTCACCGTCGAGCCAGCCGACGACCGGGTGGATGCCGAGCTCGCCGGGGAGGCCCTGGGCTGGGCTGCAGCCCTCGCCGAGGAAGTGGCGGCGCAGGCCGGACTGGAACGCATCCGCAGCGCTGCCGACCGATCGCTGTTCCTCTCCGGCATCGGTGAGGAAGGCGCCGGAGCCGACGCCGGTCTGCGGTTCGCCGAAGAATTCCGGCGCCGCCTGCAGGATGAGGCCGAACTCGCCCTGCACCTGCACATCGGGCTGGCCACGGGCGCCGTGGCGACCGGCGTGCTCGATTCCGGGGCGCTGACGTTCGGCGCGTGGGGGGAGCCGGTCCGCCGCGCACTGGCGCTGGCATCGCTGGCGGGGGCCGACCGGGTGCTCATCGACGCCTCGACGGTCGCCGCGCTCACGGCGGGACGGGAGAACGTGGAGCCGGCGGACCGTGTTCTGGATCTCGACGGCGAGCAGATGGAACTGTTCACGCTGCCCGCGTGATGGCTCCTCAGCCGCCGATGTCGAGCAGGACGCTGCCCAGCTTGCGGCCGGACTCCACGTACTCGTAGGCAGCCACGATGTCGTCCAGCGGGTAGCTGCGATCGATGAGGGGCGTGAAGTCGCCCGCAGCCATCAGGTGCTGCGAAGTGGCGCACCAACGGCTGATCGATGCGCGGAAACGGGAATCGGACCCTGCGGCCACCCATCAGCGGCGAAGCCAGCGACATGATGATGTTCTGACCGCGCGTCCCCAGCTCGGAGGACAGGTAGACCCCGTGCGGGTGCAGCAGGCGCCGGCATTGGCGCGAACGAACTCTTGCCGACCGTGTCGAAGACGGCGTCGAAGCGCTGGTCGTCAGCGGTGAAGTCATCGCTGGTGTAGTCGATGACCCGATCGGCACCGAGGCCGCGGATCACGTTGGCGTGCTCGCCGGCGCAGACGGCGGTGACCTGCACATCCAGGCCCCTCAGGAACTGCACGGCGGCCGAGCCGATGGCTCCGGTGGCCCCGTTGACCAGGACAGCTTGGCCGGCCTGCACGCGTGCCTTGCGCAGGAAGGCCCAGGCATAGTGGGCGCCCTCAGTGCCTGGCGCGGCTTGCTGATGGGACACGCCGGCCGGGATCACTGCGATCGGCCCGCCGGCGGGAACCGCCACGTACTCCGCGTGGGCCCCGAACACCCACTCGCTGAAGCCGAACACGCGGTCGGCGGGGCGCAATGTCGTCACGTCCGAGCCGACCTCGACCACCTCGCCGGCATATTCGCAGCCGAGGACCGTGGCCCGGGGCCGCTGCAGCCCGGTCACGGGCCGGGTGAAGACCGGGTGGCCGAGCCGGGTGGCGGCGTCGGTGCGGTTCACGGTCGCGGTATCGACGCGGACCAGGACCTGATCCGGCGCGATCTCGGGCCGCGGGACATCGGTGATGCGGACCAGGTCGGCCGGCCCGTACTCGGTGCACACTGCAGCCCTCATGCCGCGATCCTAGACGCGCGTGCGGCCGCGGCCCGGCCCATCCGCTGCACGCGCGGCCCCTGATGGCCTGCGCCTCTAGGAGGCGCGCATCGCGGCAATCGCGGTGCGCAGGGTCTGCTGGTCTTGCGGGTCTGCCAGGTCGCGCGCCGCTGTCCGCTCGACGAACCCGGTGACCGCGTCGATGCCCGGGCGCAGGTGCGCGGGGGAGGCCTGTCCGACGACGTGGAGCAGGCGCAGCAGTGCGAGCAGCACATCTGGGTCGTGCCCGCCCGCGCGCGCCAGCGGCAGACAGCACTCGCGCACCAGTTCGTCCAGACCCGGCAGATGCTGCTGCACGCGGATGTCGCCCTGGTCGTCGCTGGTGATCCGGATGGTCCCTGCGCCCAGGTCGGCGATCTGCAACAGAAGGCTGGTCACATGGCCGAGGGCGTGCTTGGCCGTGGTCGGATCGTTCACCCCCGGGCTGAGTGCCCGCAGCGCGATATCGACCAGTTGCAGCAGGCCGAAGCCGGGATCGGCGTCCGGCGTGCGTTCCCATCCGATGAGGACGGCCGAGGGCAGTTCGTCCGCGACCTCGGCGGACTGCTGCCCGATCACCGCGCCGAGCACCTGCCCGGTCAGGACGTGGTCGCCGGGCGGAATCCACCCGGACCAGCACGTCGCGGGCGCGCGCCCACTCGGCGAGTTGACCCGTGGCGACCGACTGCACGAATCCGGAGCGCCGCGCGGTGAAGGGAACGCCCTGCGTGAGAAACCGCGCGGTGTTCGCGCTCGGGCGGGCCGTCCGGTAGCTGTCCTCGATCACTGACGCTGCATCCGCGTGCAGCCCCGCCATCGAGGTCTCGATGCGCAGCGAGGTCACGATGTGGGCCACCACGCCGACGAGCGCGACGACGCATCCCAGCGCGAGGAGCAGTGCGACGATCGCGGAGGCGACCGGCGGTTGCACAGCCGCGCCGAAGAGCGCAAGGGTGACCAGACTGAAGACGAACGTCGCGATGAGGACGGCCATCGACGCCTGGACGACCCAGTCGCGGGCGTAGGTCCGCAGCAGTCGGGGGGAGTACTGACTGGCCGCCAGTTGCAGGGCCACTACCTGCAGGCTCAGCACGAGCGCGACGACGGTGAGCGAAGAGCCGGCCAGGACCTCCAGGATGCTGCGCGCGGACGCCGCATCGATAGCGGCATCGGTCGGACCTCCGTGCGGTCGCAGCGCGACACCGATGCCCAACCCCAGGCAGTCGCTGCGGCCAGGGCCGGGATGGGCCACAGCCGAGAGCGGAGCCGTTCGCCGAGCACGCCGAGATGCACCACCGGCGCAGTCTACGGTCGATCGCCGCCCGCGGGGCCGGCTTGGAGGAGGCGCGACTACCCGCTGGCCTTGCGTCGGCCGGACCGTCTCGGCGCCATGGCGATTACGGTCAAGTGTGCGCATCTTCATCTGGCACGGCTACCTGCTGCACGGCACGGGGTCCAACGAGTACACCCGGGCGCTGGCCCGGACGCTGGCGCACCACGGCCACGACGTCACCGTGTTCTGCGCCGACGACGCGCGCGACATCGATCTCGGCGGTGCCCAGGTGCGCCGCCCGGCGCTGCCGGGACGGCTGCCGGTGTTCGTCCTGGACGCCTATGAGGGCATGCAACCGGCTCTGCTGCCCGAGATGCCGCGGGCCGAAGTGGAGGCATTCGTCGCGGCGCAGGCGAGGGCGATCCGTGCCGAGGGCCCCGCGGACCTGCTGATCTGCAACCACGTGCTCCTCGGCGGCCCGGTCGGTGCCGCCAGCGGACTGCCCTTCGTGGTCAAGGCGCACGGGTCGGAACTGGAGTACGCCATGCGCGGCCATGCGGGCCTGTGCGCCTGGGCCCGCGAGTCGGTGGCGGGCGCCGCGGCCGTGATCGCCGGCTCGGAGCACGTGCGCGACGTGCTGGCCGATGTCGCCGGGATCCGCGACGATGTGGTCATCATCCCGCCGGGCGTCGATACCGAGCAGATGCGGCCCCAGGACCGGCTGATCGCCCTTGAGCACCTGATCGCCGAGGCCGCCGCAGACGCGCCGAACCCGCCCGAGCGGTTCAACGAGCGGCTGCCGGACGACGGCAACGCCGGGCGGTTCGCCGAGTTCTTCCGGACCGGCGACGAACCGATCGTGATCTATGTCGGCAAGCTCAGTGAGCAGAAGGGCGTCGCGCTGCTGCTGGAGGCCCTGGTCGGCCTGCCGGCGCGGGCGATCATCGTGGGCTTCGGTCCGGCTCGCGCCGAACTGGAGGCGCAGGCCGCTCGGCTCGGCGTGGATGCCTTGTTCACCGGTCCGCTGCAGCACCGCCACCTGTGCCGCTTGTGGCCGCTGGCCGCGGCGAGCGTCGTACCGAGCGTCTTCCCGGAGGCATTCGGGATGGTGGCGGCCGAAGCAGCGTCCTGCGGCTGTCCGCCGGTGGTGGCGCGCCACAGCGGCCTGGCCGAGATCGCCGAGGGGCTGGAATCGTGCCTGCCGGCCCATCTTCGGCTGGTTTCCTTCGAGCGCGGCGACGCGGCGGGCTTGCGGGGCAGGTTGAGCCAAATCCTCGCGCTGCCGTCGAAGGACGTCGTGACGCTGCGGGCCGGCTGTCGGCGAGCGGTGCAGGAGCTATGGAGCTGGGACAGCGTCGCCGAGCGCATGGTGCGGCTCGGATCGCCGGACCGGCGCAGACCTGAGGCTTGATCCTGCCGCTGGTCGCGGCCCCACGCCGAGCGCCGATGGCGCGCATCGCACCTGCGGGGACCGCGGCGACGGCCCGGGGGTGGGTACCGCGTTGCCCCGCAGCAGCGCGGTGGGCACCATGGCGCAATGACGCCGGCGGAGCCAGATGAGCACACGCTCTACGCGGACCCGGAGTCTGCGCTGCGCCCGGGCAGCACCGATGCCGTCGTGGTGCTGACCCTGTGGGCGGCCCGCTGGCTGTTCGCGCCGCTGCTGCTCATTGGGTTGATCTTCGGCTGGGCGACCGGCCAGTTGCAGCCCAGTGACGTGGGGCGCACGGGATGGGACAGCCCCGACGATCTGCTCCGCGCACTCGTCACGCCCCTGGCCGGGATCGCTTTGGCGATCCTGATCCGGGTCGGTGTCGGCCTTGCCGCCCTCGCCGCCGCGTGGCCGTTGAGCAAGTGGGACCAAGCGCGAACCGCGGGCGCCCGGGGCAGCCTCTACCGCAGGGCCATCGACCGCTGGCGACTCGCGCAGGCCTACCGCTCGCTGCGCTGGACCTGGGCGGTCCGGGAGGCCGCCATCCTGCGGGCGGGGCCGCTCGGGCGCAGATTGGCGCTGGCCGTGCCGGTATCGACGGCGCTGAGCGTGCTGCTGGCGGTGGCCTTCGTTGTCGTGCTGGTGGTGCTGCCACCTCAGTAGCGCCGATGCGTCGTGCGTCGGGCTCGGCCACGGCCGCAGTCCCGCAGCCGTGCCAGAATCGCGGCCGTGGGTCGGGACACCATGTCGGTCGATGAGGCACGGCGTGCAGCGGTGGCAGCACAGGGATTGTGCTGCGCGGCTGCTGCCGGGCAGCAGGTCGGCGCCCGAACGATGCTGGCCACGATTCGTCGGCTCGGTCTGCTGCAGGTGGATTCGGTGAACGTCCTGGTGCGCGCCCACTATCTGCCGCTGTTCAGCAGGCTTGGGCCCTACGATCGCGACCTGCTGGACCGGCTCAGCGATGTCGCACCGCGGCGACTGTTCGAGTACTGGGGCCACGAGGCGTCGCTCATCCCCGTGCAGACCCAGCCCTTCCTGCGCTGGCGCATGGCGGATGGCCATGCGTGGTCCGGCCCGCGACGGGTGGCGCGGGAGCAACCGGGGCTGGTCGCCGAGGTGTTGGCTGCGGTCGCCGACGCCGGCCCGCTCACGACCGCGCAACTGGAGCGGGCTGTCGCAGGGGAGCACTCGCGGACCAGAGACTACCAATGGGGCTGGAACTGGTCGGACGCCAAGCGCGCGCTGGAGTATCTCTTCGGCTGCGGCGTGATCTCCACCGCGGGCCGGGACCGCACCTTCGCCCGGCGCTACGACCTGACCGAACGGGTCATACCGCCAGCCATCCTGGCGACGCCGACCCCGAACCGGGCCGACAGTATCCGGCACCTCGTGCAGGCGGCGGCCAAGGCGCTGGCGGTCGCGACCCAAGCCGACCTGCGCGACTACTGGCGGCTGTCCGCAGCCGACACCGCCGCAGCCATTGGCGACCTCGTCGAGCTGGATGTGCTGCGGGCGGTCGAGGTGCCCGGGTGGCCGCCGGCCTACCGGCACCGGGACGCTGCTGTGCCGCGGGCCGGTCACGGGTCGGGGCTGTTGGCGCCGTTCGATCCGCTGATCTGGAACCGTCCCCGCACCGAGCGGCTGTTCGGGATGCGCTACCGGCTGGAGATCTACACCCCGGCAGGGCGTCGGCAATTCGGCTACTACGTCCTGCCCTACCTGCACCGGGGTCGACTCGTGGCGCGCCTGGATCTGAAAGCCGACCGTTCATCGGGCCGACTGCTCGTACGCTCGGGCTGGTCGCAGCATGGCCTGCCGGCGGACTCCCCGCCGCCTGCCTCCTATGCCGAGGACCTGGCAGGCGACCTGGCGGACCTGGCTGCCTGGCTCGGCTTGGAGACGGTGTCGCTCGCCGATGCTCGTGGGGACCTGGCGGCAGCGCTGCACCACCGTGGCGCCGACGGGTGAGCGGACCATGCGATGCGCGCCTCGCGGCGCCCCGTGTGGCAGGTGGTCCCTGAGCCGGCGCACACCGGGTTGTCCGCATCGAGACCGCAGAGGCGCAGCAAGCGCCGATTCGCGGACTGACCTGACCATGCAGCATCACCGGCTCTCATAGCAGACCGTCGCGCTCCGCACAATCACCGACACAGAAAACCGGTAGTAGCCCTTCCCAGGAGCGATTCGGTGGTGCAAGATGGCGGACGACGTGCAACTGACGGGATAGCGGGTCCAGTGCAGGCCGCCCCGTTGCGAGGAGGCAGTGCTATGGCCGCTACGGCCCGCAAGGGGATCGGTATCTGGGTGCTCGTGGCAGCGGTGATCGCCGCGATGTTCGCCACGGCAGTCCCCCCAACGGCGGCTGCCGCAGAGGACGACACCGTGGTCCTGCAGTCCGATACCTTCTCGCGCACCTCGGCTGCCGGCTGGGGCGATGCCGAGACCGGGGGAACCTGGCAGCTGGCGGGCTCCGGCGAGGCGTCGGTGGACGGCAGCCAAGGCTTGCTCGGCGTGCCGCAGGGAGGGACCCGGACCGCATCGCTGGGCGGGACCATCACGGGGCCTGCAGGCGTGACGGCAACGCTTTCCTTCCCGGAACTGCCATCGACCGGCGATGCCTCCGCGGGCGTGACCCTGCGGCAAGACGGCGAGCGGCTCTACTACGCACGGGTGCGCGTGATGCCCACCGGCGATGCCTTCCTCGCCGTGCGCGGGCAGATGGAGGGGGGCGTGGCCTGGCTGCTCACCCCGGAGGTGCGGCTCGGACGCACCGTCGCGGGCGGGACGGTCTCGCTGGTCGTCGGCTCTGAGGTCGACGACACCCTGGTCACGGCGAAGGCCTGGTTGGACGGCGAGGAACCGCCGGTCGATTGGCAGGTCAGGGCCCTCGAAGCGGATCTGCCCGACTCGGGCTCGATCGGCCTGATGGCCGAAGCGGCCTCCGACACCCCGTACCTGCAGGTCGCCTTCGATGACTTCCAGTTGCTGCAGCAGGGCGAGAACCTCCCTCCGGAGGCCGGTTTCACGGTCGCCGCGGACGGCTTGACGATCACGGTGGACGGCTCGGCCTCCACCGATCCCGACGGCACGATCACGACGTACGAATGGGACTTCGGCGATGGTTCGTCGGCCACCGGTGCCACGCCGGCCCCCAAGACGTACGCCGCTGAGGGCACCTACACGGTCGCGCTGACCGTGACCGACGATGGCGGCACCACGGGTACCACGACGCAGGATGTCGTCGTCAGCGCCAAGAATGCTCTGCCGGTCGCATCGTTCACCACCGCCATCGATGACCTCACGGTGACGGTGGACGCATCGCAGAGCACCGATACCGACGGCGAGGTCGTGGGCTGGCTGTGGGAGTACGGCGACGGCGCGACATCGCAGTTGCAGCAGCCCGAACCGCACACCTACGCCGCGGCGGGCGAGTACACGATCGCGCTGACCGTCACCGACGATCGAGGGGGCCAGGGCAGCGCGGAGCAGCAGGTGGTCGCTACGCAGAACGAGGCACCAGTGGCGGGCTTCCTGTTCACCTCCCGCGACCGCAGCCTGTACGTCGACGGCCGGTTCTCCACCGACAGCGACGGCGAGATCGTGTCGTACGCATGGGACTACGGCGACGGGGCGACGGCCACCGGCGCGGTGCCGCCCATCCACACCTACGCAGCCGGCGGCGAGTACAGCGTCGCGCTGACGGTCACCGACGACAACGGAGCACAGAACACGAGCACCAAGAGCGTCACCATCGCAGGCGCCAGTGGCCCGGTTGCCGACCGCGGCGCGCAACTGCCGATCATCTACAACCTGTCCGATCTTCCGGGCACCAAGCGCTTCGTTGCACCCAACGGCTCCAACGAGACCGGCGACGGCTCTGAGGCCAAGCCGTATCGGACCCTGCAGCGCGCGCTGGACGTCTCCCGCGCGGGCGACTCGGTCGTCGTGCGGGGCGGGACCTACGAGATCGCCAAGACCGCGATCACCAAGGCGAACATCACGCTGACGGCCTACCCGGGGGAGACCCCCGTGTTCGACGGCTCGATGCCGGCACCCACCGAGGTCGCCAGCGAGGGCTCGCTGAAGTGGGTCGACTACCTGCCGATGCCCGCCAGGTCCGGCGAGGGCCTCAACATCAGCCAACTGCCGCAGGCCAGCTTCGATCCTGCCGGTGCGCCTACCGGGCTGGCCAAGGAACGCGGTTGGCAATGTGTGGCCTCCAGCGGCACCTATTCCCGCACCGCGGTGGATGCTGAGATCGAGATCCCCTACGACGCCCCGCGCACCCGGGCGGCCGGGTCGGGCTGTGCAGCAGGAACGACGCCGCGCGTCATCACCGGGCTCTACCCCGATCAGGTCTGGGTGGATGGCAAACCACTGGTGCAGGTGCTGGACAAGTCACGGGTGAAGCAGGGCACGTTCTACGTGCCGCGCACTTCCGCCACCGATGCCACCCCCGGGCCCGCCAGGCTGTACCTGTCGGCCGCGGATGCCGCGGATATGAGCAAGGTGCGAGTATCGAAGTCCAACGACAACTTCCTCATCGTGCAAGGCGAGGGCGTCACGGTCCGCGGGTTGCAGGTGCGGCGGCACTCCCCGGCGTGGCCGTTCTTCGCCATGACCGTGACCGCGAACACCGATGACTTCACCGCAGAGGACATGGAGTTCTCCTACGTGGCCTCGGTGGCGACCAAGGTGGCCGGCGGCGACAGCGCGGGCGGCGGCGCGATCAACGACAACCCGACGATGAACCGCGTCACGATCGACCACTCCAGTTGGATCGGGACCTCGCAGCTGTACACCGATGACGCCACCATCTCCAACTCGGTGATCACCCACTCCAACTACCACCGCGAGTTCACCACCGCTCCGAAGTCGGGCGGGATCAAGGCCACCAAGACGCATCGCATGGCCGTGGTCAACTCCGAGATCTCCATGAACAACGGGCATGGGATCTGGTGGGATCAGTCGAACTACGATGCGACGCTGGCCAACAGCGACCTTCGGGACAACAGCGATTCGGCGCTGTTCTACGAGATCAGCCACGGCCTGGCGATGGTGAACAACATCGTCACGCGCAACGGTTCGCCCTCCTCCAGCCCCACGGTCCGGTTGGCCGGTGCCTCCGGGGTGATCGTGGTGAACAACACCATCGTCGGCGGCCAGGTGCCGTTCGCGCTGGCCGGCGACCCGCGCTCGAAGTCCTACGGCGCGAGCAAGCGGCCCTGCGCGGAGCACACCGAGCGGTACCGCCAGGGCGGCAGCATCGCCTCCGACTGCCCGCCAGCCCTGTCCAGCGACTTGGACAAGGCCCGTCCCGGTGCGTTCGGCAGTCCGAACCTGACGCCGGAACTGGACTGGGTGCCCTCGGCGTCGGTGATCCAGAACAACATCTTCGCCAATCCGGTCCCCGGGTCCGGCGGAATCTGCCCGGGCGGCTACCCGTTGTGCGTGAAGGCCTACTCGGGCCCGTCGTCGAACCCGGAACTGAAGATCCCGGCCAATGAGATCCTGCCCAAGGGTCTGATCATGAACGGCAACATCTACCAGTCCGACGGCGAGGTCGCCGAGGTGTTGACGTCGGCCGGTCAGCAGGGCGGCTTCACGGCGCAGTCGGTGGCCGAGCTGCGCGGCAGCACTGGGCTGGGTTCGGCGTTCTACGGGCTGAACGTGGAGGGCAAGGGCCTGGCCGGTCTGGGCTTCGTGACCCCCGACGGGCAGGAGACCGCCAAGCTGGTCGGCCTGCACGGCAATGCTGCGCCCGTGCCGAACAAGCCGAGCATCACGCCGTACCTGAGTGCCGGCACGGTGCACTACGGCGCGCTGCGCCAGGGCAATGAGGGCGAGATCCCGGCCAACCTGCCGACGGCCTCCTTCGTCGCCACCGTCACCGGCGACACGGTCAGCGTCGACGCCAGCGGCTCCACCTACGATCAGGGCACGATCGCCGGCTACCTGTGGGACTTCGGCGACGACACCGGGATCGCGGTCGGCCGCCAGGTGGAGCACGTCTACGCGGCGCCGGGCACCTATACGGTGGCCCTCGGCGTGGTCGGCACCAATGGCGCCTTCGACATCGCGACCAAGACGGTGGTCATCTTGGATCCCAACGTCGACCTGATCGCCGACGACACGTTCACCCGGGCGCAGCTCGACGGTTGGGGCGACGCCGATGTCGGCGGGCCGTGGACACTGTCCGGGAAGGCGGCCAACTACTCCGTCGACGGCGAACGGGGCGCGTTCGAGCTCAATCCCGGCCAGGCGCTGCGGGCGGTGCTGAACGACGCCACGACGACACAGGCGGACCTGTCCGTCGTCACGGGAACCGGTCAGAGCCTCACCGGCAGCGGCATCCGCGTGTCGGCGATGCCGCGGACCCTGCCCGACGGCGCGGCGTATCGGGCCAAGGTCGTGGTGAAGGCCGATGGATCGACGACCCTGGCCCTCACCAGGATCAACGCGAGCGGACAGGAGACGACGATCGCGACGGCGCCGACCGCCGACCTGCCCACCGACATCACCACAGCAACGCCGCTGGCGATCCGGGTGCAGGCGCTGGGCACGGCTCCCACAACACTGCGGGCCAAGATCTGGAACGGCACCGCAGGATGAGCCCGCCGACTGGCTGGTGACCGCGCAGGACGACACGGCTGGGCTGCAGACGGCTGGCGGCTCCGGCCTGTACGCCTATCTGTCCAGTACCGCCACCGCTCCGGTGGAATGGTTGTTCGACGAGTTCCGAGTCGTGCCGGGCGAGACGCCCGGGTCGGCCCCGCCGCCGGCGCCGGCGATCCTCGAGGATGCGTTCGACCGCACCGCGGCATCTTCGTGGGGCGCCGCGGATGTGGGCGGGACTTGGGCGCTGAGCGGGGGCACCGCGGGCTACTCGGTGAACGGGTCCGAGGGCGTCTTCAGCCTGGAACCGGGCAAGAGCCGGCGGGCCACGTTGTCCGACGCCCCGACCGACGCGGCGGACCTCGTGGTGAAGGTCGGATCGGACGAGGCCGTCCTCGGCAGCGGGATCTACCTGTCGGTGCTGCCGCGCTATCTCAGCGACGGCTCGGCCTATCGGGCCAAAGTGTTTGTGCGCAGCGATGCCACGGCGACGCTTTCCCTGACCAGAGTCGATGCCAGCGGTCGAGAGACGGTGATCGCCAACGCCTCCCGGCTGGTCGGTGTCGCCGGCTCGGCGCAGGAATCGCGGGTCCTCATCCGGGTCCAGGCGGTGGGCACCTCCCCGACTGAACTGCGGGCCAAGGCGTGGCTCGACGGCCAGGAGGAACCCGCTGACTGGGCGCTCACGGCCACCGACGACACCGCCGCCCTGCAGCAGCCGGGCGGGGCGGGGCTGTACGCGTATCAGTCCAGCTCGGCGACCCGGCCGTTGTCGCTGCTGTTCGACGACTTCGTCGTGCGGGAGCTGCCGTGAGGATCGGCGCTGCGCCGCTGCCCCTGGTCGCGATCGGGTAGCGGCGCAGCGCACCCCCTGCCGTCCTCCGTCGACCTACCGGTCAGGCACGGGTATCTCCACCGTGGTGCCCCCGTACCCGTTGACCAGATCGCGACCCTCCACGATCACGCTCGCCACGCCGTCGGGCAGGAGCAGGTCTGGCTGCCGCCTGGTGAACGGCTGCTCACCGGCGTGGTCGTGCAGCAGCGTGTGGGAGCCGATCTCGGCGCCGTCCGGCGTCAGCACGCGCCACCCGTCGGCGTATCGCTCGGGGGTGTCGTACGGCGAGGAGATGGTGACCTCCAGATCGAAGGTCGATGATGCGGGGCGCGGGATGAGGGTTGCCGCCAGGACGTCCGGGTAGAGCTGTTCACCCTCAGCCGGCACGCCCGGGGGCGATGCTTGCGATTGCGCCGATGGCCCGGGGCTGTCGGTTGCCGAACAGCCGCCGAACGCCGCGGCCGCGGTCAGCAGACCGGCCGCTGCCACCCTGCTCGTGCGCCCCACGACTGGATCCTGGCCGATCCCGGAGAGCGCTGCAAGGTGTGCTTCAGTACGAGGATGAAGGCCGTCGGCTACCGCACCCCCGGGCCCATCGATCATCCGGACGCTCTGGTGGACATCACCCTGGACACTCCATCCGCGCAGGGTCATGACCTGCTGGTGCGGGTCGAGGCGGTGTCGGTCAATCCGGTCGATGCGAAGCTCCGCGCCCGGCGCCAGCCCGCCGGCGAGTACGGCGTGCTCGGCTACGACGCCGCCGGCGTGGTCGTCGCGGCCGGCCCGCACGCACGGGGCTTCGCGGCCGGTGATGCCGTCTTCTACGCCGGATCGCTGGACCGGCCCGGCAGCAACGCGGAATTCCAGCTCGTCGATGCCCGCATCGTCGGACATGCGCCGGCGACGCTGACGATGGCCGAGGCCGCGGCGCTGCCGCTCACCGCGATCACGGCGTGGGAGATGCTGTTCGACCGGCTCGAGGTGGAACGGCCGACGGCGCAGGGCGCAGATCTCATCGTGGTCGTGGGCGGTGCCGGTGGGGTGGGATCGATCGCCCTGCAACTGCTGCGAGCCTTGACCGACATGACGGTGATCGCCACCGCTTCTCGCCCCGAGACGCGCCAGTGGGTCCTCGACATGGGCGCCCACCATGTCCTGGACCACCGCCTCCCGCTGGCCCCCCAGGTGGCGGCTCTCGGCCTCGGGCCTCCGGGATTGGTGTTCTGCACCACCCACACCGCCGACCATTTCCCGGACGTGGCCGAGTTGCTCGCGCCGCAGGGCCGCGTGGGACTCATCGATGATCCGCAGGCCCTCGACGCCGCAGCCTTGAAGCCGAAATCGGCGTCGCTGCACTGGGAGTACATGTTCGCCCGACCGGTCCTGCAGACCCCCGACATGGCACGGCAAGGGCAGTTGCTGGATCGCGTGGCGTCGTTGGTCGAAGCTGGTCGCATCCGGTCGACCCTCACCGAGGTGGCCGGCAGGATCACTGCGGCGGACCTGCGGGCCGCCCACGCGCGCATCGAGTCCGGCACCACCCGGGGCAAGATCGTCCTCGCCGGGTTCTAGCCTCCTGCGGCCTCAGCGCTCGAAGCAGGCGATGGTCGTGCCCACGAGGCTGCCCAGCCACACCGTCCCGGCATGCTCCCGCACACCGGTGGTGAGCCCGAAATCGGGATGGCTGCCCTGCAGGTCGTGCACGACCCGGCCGGAGTCGGGGTCGAGGGCCACCACCCAGATCTGGTGGGCGGGCTTGGGCTGCATGGCCTCCGGCAGCGCCCACACCCACCGCCGCAGCACGCCGGGCAGCGGCGCGAGCAGATCCACGACCGGATTGCGCGGGCTGGCCAGGGCGACCCACACCAGGCCGTCGGTGCCGGTGGCGATGTTGTCGGGGAAGCCCGGAAGGTTGCCCAGCACGGGGGCCGGTGCCTGGTCAGCATCCGGCAGGCGGGACAGATCGTAGGAGCCGGATGCGGCGAAGTAGACCTGCGCCGATGCACCGGCGATCGCCACGCCGTTGGGGAAATGCAGCCCGTCAGCCACGACCCGGACCTCGCCGGCTGGATCGCGTCGCAGCAGCCGCCCGGTCCCGCTGTGCTCGAGAAGGTCGGCCTTCCACACATCGATGCCGAAGCGTTGCGAGGAATCGCTGAACCAGATCGTGCCGTCCTGCGCGACAGCGGCGTTGTTGCAGAACCGGATCGGCAGGCCGTCGGCGACATCGGCCAGCACCTCCACCTCGCCGCCGGCGGTGGTCACCGCGAGCAGGCCCCGATGCGCATCACAGACCAGCAGGCGGCCATCGGGCAGCCACTCCAGCCCCAGCGGGCGCCCGGCGGTATCGGCCACCTCGGTCACCGTCGCCTCACCTGGCTGCAGGCGCAGGATGCGGCCGTCGTCCACGCCGGTCAGGACCGTGCCGTCGGCCGGGTCGACCAGCACATCCTCCGGGCCGTGCCCGCCGACGTCGAAGACGCGCAACGGCGGCAGCGGCACGGCGCTGGTGGAGCGGCGCGCCCTGGCTGGCGCCTTGGGGGGATGCCAGCGGACGGGCTGCAACCGGGGCGGCGTCATGGCTCGATGATGCCGG
Source organism: uncultured Actinomycetota bacterium (assembly GCA_963706835.1). Taxonomy (GTDB): domain Bacteria; phylum Actinomycetota; class Actinomycetes; order S36-B12; genus CAVXYG01. Next base: position 96,160 of record CAVPOB010000015.1, on the reverse strand, counting down.
TTGGGCCAGTTCGCACCGGGACCTGGCTGCCGCTGGCGGGGCGGTCGGGCGGGCCCGGGTCGCCGGTTTCGCATCCGGGATGCCACCCGCCGGCGGGTACCGGTGCAGTGGCCGCTGATGCACCGGTGCCAGCGCCGATCAATGCCCCAGGCCCGTCTTGATCAGTACGACCGCAACCGCCAGCGCAAGGACCACCGCGCCGGCAATCAGGCTCCAGGTCCACGACCGTCCGCGCAGACGGGCGATCGCCACACCGGTCAGTGCCGGCAGCGCGGCCAGGAGGGCCAGCGAGGCATTCACCGATCGTGCACCGTCGAACAGCAGGAATGGAGCTGCGGCCAGCAGCGCGACGGCCAACCCGCCCGCCACCTGCGCGACCGCCTCCCGGGCGGCGGGGTCCGCGGCGAATCCGCCATCCTCAGTCAGATGCGTGGCCAACCGGAACGCCAGCCAGTGGGCCAGCGTCAGCCCGATCGCGCTGCCGATGAGCAGTGCGACGACCTCATTGTCCGCGGGCACATCCGCAACGGGCACGGCAACCAGCACAGCCAGCAGTACCAGGGCCATGTAGAGGCCGGAGGCGAAGAACTCGCGGGCAGCCATCCGGGCATGACTGTCGGCGGCGTCAGTCGATGCAGACACCTCAGCGGCCCCCATTCCTGGGTCGTGGCGACCAGAGTCCGCATGCCGCTCCTCGGTGGGCGGCGGCGGCGAGCTCGCGGCGCCGATCAGTCGACACGTCCGGAGGGCCCGACGAGGCCCTTCACCGAGGTGCGCCATGCCCGGCTGCGCACCGATTGCCGCCACGAGGAGTTCTGGGTCCAGAACAGGTAGCCGAAGCCGCCGAGCAGAATCGGCAGCAGGTAGGTGAGCATCCGGTAGATCAGTACGGCGGCGGTGATGAGCTCCTGGGTGCCCGCAGGTGCAGCCTCGCCGGCCAGCGAGGTCAGCGTCAGGATCAGCAGCGTCTCGGCGATGCCCACGTTGCCCGGGGTGATCGGGATCACCGTGGCCGCCCGGGTGAAGGCCCACGACACCAGGACCCCCCAGATCGGGACGAGGGAGGAGTCGATGCCCACCGCGCGCAGGCTGACCAGCAGCACCGATGCCATCGCGAGCTGATAGGCCACATCCAGGACGGTGATGCGTACGGCGTTGCCCGACACCGCCAGGCTCAGATTGTCGCGGAACTGCAGGATCCCGGGTTGCAGGTCGGCGCGCGGCCGCCGCACCAGCCCCATGAGCCAGTTCACGAACTGGTCGGAGACTCGGGCCAGCCAGATCGCGAAGTCGCGCCGCTTCACCATGGCGATGAGCAGGGCCACCAGGACGGCGACGATCACCAGCGCGAGCAGCGCGATCCAGAAGACCGGTGTCCACCCATCGCCGAGGGGGCCCACGAGCACCAGGTACAGCACCAGCGTGACCCCGGGCAGCGCGAACCGGACGATGTTGTCCCAGACGCCCTTCACCAGCGCGCCCAGCGCATAGGCATCCGGCGGCAGGCCCCAGGAGTAGTACATGGACAGGTTCACGCCGAGGGAGAGCACGCCGCCGACCACGGGGACGGTGTTGTTGATCGTCGTGGACCCCAGGTTCGACAGCATCGCCTCCCGGTATTGCATCCCGGGCAGGGTCACCGCGATCGTCCACCACACCAGCAGCAGCCAGGCTGCCGTGGCACCGACCAACAGCACCCAGAAGGACGGCTCGACGTCGCCGAAGGCATCTCGCACCTCGGCGAAGTCCACCCTGCGGGGCAGGAACTCGAAGAAGACCCAGTAGATGAGGCCGACCGAGACCACCAGGCCGATCAGCGACTTCCACCAAGCCACGCGCTGCCGCTCCGGGGGGCATCGTCCGGCGTGGATTCGCCCGGCAACTCCTGCTCGCTCACTGCACCATCCTGCCTGATGCGGGGCGACGGATGGACGACTCGGTGCGCCAGACCTGCCCGGCGGGGAACCGCGGAGTCTGGCGCTGCTGGTCAATACGCGCGGCTGCAGGTGGCGCGATCCCGCCGGCCGGGGACGGCGCTGCGCTTGGGTGCGGGCGTTGGCGCCCCGTGCAGGCCCTGTAGCGCGGCTGTGCACCCGGCGTGGGGGTTTGCACCCGGGACGGGGGCTGAGAGGCCCCCCGGGGCGGCGACGGTGCACCCGGTTCGGGGGTTTGCACCCGGGACGGGGGCTGGAGGGCCCCGATCCAGCCGGTTCCGCCCCCGCGCCGGGTGCAAACCCCCGAACCGGGTGCAGGTCTGGCCCGCTCACCGGCCGATTCCGCCCCCGCGCCGGGTGCAAACCCCCGAACCGGGTGCAGACGTCCCCCGGCAGCGGGATGAGGCCGCTCACGTCGCTGGATCCGCAGGACACCGGGAAGCGACCGGGCCCCCGGCCGCCCGCTCGCTCCACCCGCAGACGCCGAAGCCCACCACACTCCCGATGGCGATGAGCCCTATCTGGACCCCTCGCCGATCGGCGACCGCAGGCCCTTGCGCCAGGCCGTGTAGCTGGCCACAGGACCGGAACCTGGCCGGACCAGCCAGTCGAACGGATGGACCTGCGCCGGTTGCACGATGCCGGCACGGTGGGCGAAGCCGGGGACCGGGGCGAACGTCACTGCGACCGCCCGGCCCCGCAGGACGATCCGCGGATCCCCGAGATACACCTCCAGCGGACGCTGCTGCTCGATCTCGGCGAGCGTCTCGGCGAGGAACACCAGGCGCTTGCCCGATAGCCGAAGCCGTGCCAGCAGCGGCTCGTCGAAGACGAATACTGCCGGTAGGTCGGGGTGGGCCCGACTGGCCGGGTCGGCTTCGCCGAGCGATTCCGCTGTCAACCAGACCGCCTCGGGAGTCGCGCTCGTCCAGGGCTGCGCGGGTCCGGCCGTCCGTTCGGGATCGGTGTCTCTGCGCAGGTCGGGATGCCGCTGCACCGCAGGACCGGGATCGCCGTCCGGCCAGGCCTCGATGGGGCACCGCTGCGCGAGCGAGCAGCCCCGGCAGAGCCCGGGGGCGCGTTTGCGCACCTGCCAGCGGCTGAACCCGTAGGGACGACCCGTCCCCGCACCGACCGTCCATTGCCAACCGAGTCGATTGGCCGCGCGGGAGCCGTCGAGCAAGTGGGTGAAGAACAGGTCCTCGCCGTCCCGCCAGTCCCAGCCGGCGCGCACCGTCCAGTGCGAGGCCAGCCACATCCTGGTCTGATTCGGCAGCCAGCCGTCCCGCTGGAGCTCGGTGACCGCCAGGTCGATGCACGCCAGGCCAGCCGTCCCACGGAGAGTGCTGCGCCGGCGGGGGCCGTGGCGGCTCGAAACGCAACGGCTCGGCGAGTCGGCGGCCGAGGCGCGCGTACAGATGCCGCGCGTACTCCTGCCACAGCAGTTCGTCATGGAACTTGGCCACATCGCGGGCCGGCCCGTCGGCCGTATGGCGCCAGACCGTCGGCAGCGGCAGCAGGCCGTGGCGGATGTAGCGGCGACAGTCGACTCGCCCCGCGGCGCTGCGCCGGCCAAACCTCGTTGCGGGTCGCGGCGTATCCGGTGACGTCGAACGAGGCCAGGGCGGCATCGGCCGCGGACTGTCCGCCGCGGAAGGCTGCGCTGCCCCGGATGTCCGTCGCGTCCTCGGCGACCAGGTGGCCCACGTGCCGCCGGACCCAGCTGACCGCGTCGGCCGCGGCCGGCGTCGGAAGGCGCGTGCCGGTCATGACGCCCTGCGGATGCGAATGGGGCCTCGGACAGTCGAGGGGTCCACCACCCGGCCGGACTGGGTGATCTCGACCTCGCCGGCGGCCACCAGGCGCCGGGCAGCGGACCGCGCTGGTTCCATCAGGTTGCGCCACTCCTCGGCATCCACCGCACGGGCGACTTCGGACGGGCACACGCTGCCACCGGCGGGACGGGCGGCCAGGAGTCGGCGCAGTGCGGATTCCAGTTCCGCATCGATCGGCCTGCGCCCCCGCCGCCGGCAGCGGTCCGAGCAGTATCGGACCTCGTCCCAGGTGCGCGACCAGGCGCGGCGCCACGTCATCGTCCGTCCGCAACCCGCACAGGTCTTCGTCGGCAGGGGTCGGGACATGGATCGATCGTGACCGAGGGGATGACACCCTGCACGCCGGGGCGCGGGTATGCGTGCGGCCGGATTGCTAGTGCCCGGTCCGGCTGCCCGGCGCGGTCTGGGTGCTCTCGGCGAGCCGCTTGATCTCCAGCATCATACGGCGGCTCATGACGTAGCTGATGACCTCGATCGGGAAGCGCCCGAACACCAGTCGGCTCTGCCAGTCCGGGGAGTGGTCGTACCTGCCGCGCGTGAGCAGCCGGCTGGTGGAACCGGGGCCGGCGTTCACGATGAACTGCCAGGTCGACACCCCCCAGCGCTCACTGCCGCCGACGTCTGCCGGGGACCCGAACAGCACCAGGGCGTTCGGCGGGTCAGCGACGGTAATCCGCAATGGTGGTGATTGCGGGTGCAGGAAGATTTCATCGCCGACTGCTGGATGCTGATGCTCGGGCAGGACCCGAGTCGTGTTGGTGATCTGGCAGCCGACCGCGTTCTCCAACGTTTGATAGGTGTAGAAGCCGCCGCGGCCCTGGCCGAGCTGGGCGATCCATGGCCATACCGCTTCCGGCGGCGCGGCGATGGGCACGGCGAGCGTGTACGACCACTTGGGGGTGGGGACCAAGTCGTCGCCCGGCAAGGGATCGGTGGCCTCGCTGCCCACCGTCCCCCAGCGCAGCCGATTGGCTCCGATGGCCGGAGTGGCCAGGGCGTGACCCAGCATCAGTGCAACCCCCTGCACTGCGGCCAGGGTCCCGACGCCAGGGGGCCGTAGTGGCGGGGACTGGTGCGATGCCTTCATGGTCCCTCCACGATCTCGCGACAGGCGGGGCCAGCGGCAAGGACGAAGGGCCCTTCGCGCCGTTGCGGCAACCCTGCACCGGAGCAGGCCGTGCTCACGGCTCCTCGGGGTGCTGCCAGCGGCACAATCCCGCCCGGATCGGCACCGGTGTGGTGATGTCTTCGAAGCCGGGCACGCAGACGTCGGCCCACTCCTCGCCCGCCACATGCATGATGCCGTCCACGTCCAGCACGCTGCCCCGAGCGATGACGTGCTCCACCTCCTCGCCGGTCACCGGGTCGTCGTCCACCACGATCGGATGGTCGGCGGTGAACAGCACGCGCACGGGTACCTCCACAGGATTCCTGGCTCGCCCCGACCCTACGGCCGCCGGCGATCGACTCCGGCCTCGCGGAGCGTGTCGGGGCCGCGCCAACATGAGCGCGGTCCTCGCGCACGTGCTGTTCAACCTGCTGATCTTCTGGACCGCACTGCGGTGGCGGGCAGGCGAAGAGGAAATCTCGGCGCGGCATCAGTGCCGATCGGGCGAGAGATGGAGGTTTTCGACCACTGAGAGGTCGAAATCCTCCACGTCTTGACGGTGTCGCGTTGCGGAGATGACCCTCGAAAGGCCCTGTGGAGCGCGTCCAGCACGGACGATCATGGCCGCAGGAGGTGGCGCTGGTGTCCACCGAGCAGCGGCAACCCGCAGCGTTCACAGGTCGCGAGATCATGACGTTCGTCGGCGGCACGCTCGCGCTCGTGGTCGGCGGCTGGGCCTTCGTCTTCCTCGGGGCCTGGGAGTTCGTCCGTTGGACCGAGGACTTCCTCCCCGGCACCGCCCCCACCGACGTCCTGGAAGCCGAAGCATGGGAGATCACCGACGACTCGGTGGTCTTCGCGGCGGTCGGCGATACCGGCACCGGGGGGCGCAACCAGATGGACGTCGCCCAGGCCATGGTCGACGCCTACCAGGCGACCCCGTACGGGTTTGTCGCCCATGTCGGCGACGTTTCCTACTACGGCAGCATCGTGGATCGCTGGCCCGAGGTGTGGCAGGAGCCGTACCAGCCGCTGCTGGACGCCGGTGTGCTGTTCCAGGTTGCGCTGGGCAATCACGAGTTGGAGGAGGAGGCCAGCGAGGATGTCGAGGAGTGGATCGCCGAACGCCTCGCGCAGTTCGGCTACGAGAATACCTACCGGGTGGTCCCCTACGGTCCTGTCGACTTCTTCTTCCTCGACACCGCCACGCCGCTGATGACCGGCGAGCGCAGCGGCGAGCAGCGCGCCTGGTTGGAGCAGGCCCTCGCCAAGTCCGACGCGGCGTGGAAGGTGGCCGTGATGCACCACGCGCCCTACTCCTCCAGCCCGAAGCGCGGCTCCTACACCGAGATCCGCGAGATCGTGCACCCGATGTTCGTCGAGCACGGCGTGCAGCTGGTGCTCACCGGCCACGACCACCTCTATGAACGGACCTTCCCGCAGGACAACGTCACCTACGTGGTGACCGGCGCCGGCGCGAAGCTCAGTGACATCGGCACTAGCGACTTCACCGCGCTGTCGGCGAAGGTGCTGCAGTTCATGCTGGTCGAGATCGACGGCGGGCTCATGACGGTGCAGGCCATCGACGTCACCGGGACGGTCTTCGACGAGGTGACCCTCGACGTCGAAGGGAGGCAGCAATGAGCACCAGCAGGAAGTCCGCGGTCCGCCAGGGCATCCTGGCGGGGGCAATGACCTTCATCGTCGGGATGCTGCCGACGGTGGGCATCCTGTATTCGGCGTCGACGGGCAGCATCGGCTCGGTCAGTGCGCCCGGCTTCGGCGGTATTGCGACGCTGGTGATCGGGGCGATCTCGGTGGGGTCGGGCACCCTCATTGCCTACGCCTACGCGAGGCAGCCGGATCGTCGCCCCGGTGAGGTGTGGAGCACGTGGTACGGCGGCTTCGTCGCGTTTGTGCTGGGTACGTGGCTCTCACCGTTCCTGGTCCTGCTGATCTTCGTGAACAGCGACGCCTCGCTGAACGACCGGTTGCCGGCCGTCCTGGCGGTCTGGACGGTGCTGCACCTGGCGTTCGCCGCGCTGGCGCTTGTCTTCGCGCGGGGGTTGCTGAGTCCCGCGCCAGCAAGAAACGAGCCGATTCGTTCATCGGCGGTGTGATCGCGATCGTCGACGCGACGCCGCTCAGGGGGGCGGCCGGTGTGCGGGGCGGGGCTGCACCCGGTCCGGGGGTTTGCACCCGAAGCGGGTGCGGAACCGGCCGGTATGCGGGGCAGGTCTGCACCCGGTTCGGGGGTTTGCACCCGCCGCGGGGGCGGAACCGGCCGGATCCGGGCCGACAGCCCCCGTCCCGGGTGCAAACCCCCATGCCGGGTGCACAGTTGCCGCCCCAGAGGCGCTCTGAGCCCCCGCAACGGGTGCAAACCCCCGCGACGGGTGCACAGTCCCTCCCACGAGGGTGCCCTCAAACCACTCCCGGGTCCGCACGCCCGCGATTGGTGCCAACCGCCCAGCCGCCCAACCGGTGGTGGTGTGCCCTCAACCCCTCGCGGGGCGCCGAATCTCGCGGAAACCGCAGTTCGGTCACCCGCCCGGATGGGCCGCGCATCCCCCATCCGGGCGGGAACGGCGGCCACCTCCGCCCGCCGCCCGAAGCAGTCCACCACGGATCGGGATGAGCCGGTCCTGGGCATCCTCGGTGTTCTCGGTAGGCCGGGGCCGCACGCAACAGTGGCGCTGGACACCCTCCGAACAGGCGACAATTTGCGGAGGCCATGAGTTCCCCGACCGGTCGCGCTGGGCGCCGGCGTCGTGGGTCGCCAGCGCCGAGAGGGAGGAAGAAGCGCAATGCCGTGGACCGGCCAACTCCGCGCTCGAGTGTCCCGGCTCGCCATCGACACCGGGCCGCCGTCGCAGCCTCTGGCATTCCTGGACCGCGGCGCATACCGCCCCGGTGTGCCGCGCGCCGAAGCTGACGCTCGCGTCCAGGACGTGATGGATCTCGCGCTGCGGTGCGGGGCCCAGTTGCTGGCCCACGGTGCGGCGGCGGTGGACGTGGAGTCCGCGATGCACGCGGCAGCCACGACGTTGGGCCTGCAGCAGGTCGAAGTGGACGTGACCTACACGTCGCTGTGGGTCACCGCCGTCCAGGACGGGCGTCCGGTGGCCAGCCACCTTGTGCTGCGCCAGGGGACGCCGGACCACCAGCGCCTGACCAGGGTGCACAAGCTGCTGACCGACATCGTCGATGGCACGTCGGGCCTGGCCGAGGCACGCGCGCGCCTGGCCGAGCTGGAGTGTGCACGGCGAGCGCACGGAAGGCAGGTCACCCTGCTGGCCAACGGTGTGCTGGCCGGATCGGTGGCCGTGTCCCTGGGGGCTGGCTGGGCGGTCGCGCTGGTCGCGCTGCTGACGGGATTGGCGATCATCTGGCTGGTCGAGCGACTTGCCGGGCCGCGGGTCCCGGCTTTCTTCCTGGCGGCGGTCGGCGGAGTGGTCGCGGTGGCTTCCTCGGCAGCGCTCACCGGTCTCGACCTCGATGTCCGCCCCTCGCTGGTCGTGGCGGCGAGCATCGTCGTCCTGCTGCCGGGCGTGGCCTTGGTCGGTTCCGTGCGCGACGCGCTCGTGGGGTTCCCGTTGACGGCGACCGGTCGTGCGATCGACGGCACCGTCGTGGTCGCGGGCATCGTCGCCGGCGTGCTCGTCGGTCTCACCGTGGCCAGCTCCGCGTCGATACCGATGCAGATCATCCCGGCCGACGATGGGCAACCGACGGCGCTGGCCCTGCGTGCTGTCGCCGGCGCGGTCGCGTCCGCCTCGGCAGCTGTGGTGTACCAGGCGCCGTGGCGCCTGGTCGCGGCATCCTTGGGCATCGGCGCGGTCGGCTTCCTGGCAGCCGACCTGTTCACCTCGATGGTGCACAGCACGACGATCGCGATCGGCGCCGCCGCCGTGGTGGTGGGGATGGTGTCCGGTCTCGCGGCGCGGCGATGGCACACGCTGGCCTTGGTGTTCGTGGTGCCCGGGATCCTGCCCCTGCTGCCCGGCTTGACGCTGTACCGCGGCACCTTGCTGCTGACCGGCAACGAGACCGTCGAGGGTCTCGTCGTACTCCTCGAGGCGGCCGTGCGGATGCTTGCCCTGGCCTCCGGGGCGCTGTTCGGCGAACTGCTCACGCATCGGATCCCATCACGCGGCATCAAAGCCTCGGCGTCCGATCGGTAGTTCCACCCGCCTGCTCGCCCCGTCACAGCCAGCGACGCGTGCGCGGGCCTGGTCGGCACGGCAGCGCGGTCGGAATCTGAGCCGTCGCTCGCCCGCGGCGCGGTGTGCTGGGCTGCTAGTGTTTCGGCCACCTCGCTGTCAACCGTAGGAGGAAGACATGGACCTCGGCAGCATCATCGCCATCGTGCTGTTGGGATTCGTCGCCGGTGCGGTCGCCCGGGCGCTCACCCCCGGGGATGCGTTCAGCAAGATGTCCGGGCCGGCGTCGTGGGGGGTGTCGCTGGTACTGGGGCTGGCGGGGGCCTGGCTGGGGTGGTGGTTCTTCACCAGCGTGCTTGGGATCGGGGACGCGGAGAAGTTCGACTGGGGCGGCATTGTCGGCGCGATCATTGGTGCCATCGTGGTCACCCTCGTCGCATCGTTCCTCATCAAGCGGTTCGGCGGGAAGCCCGGCGCCTGACCCCCGAGCATCGGCGTGACTGACCAAGAGCGGATCGCCCGAGGCGCGCTCGGCGTACTCCACGGCGCCGAAGCAGTGGGCTGCGGTCGCCGCCACTGTTCGGCGCAGACGAACGCGAGGGATGGAGGAATCCGACCATTCCGGGGTCAGTTTCCTCCACCCCTGGTCGGCGGATCACCCGTCCTGCCCTGCGGTCGGCACTACTCGCGACGCGAGGCGATCGCGTCTGACCCCAGACACATCTCGGCCGTGTGGGCCCTGCTCACAGGTGCGCTAGCCAATGGTGAGCGCCAACCCTGGATCGGGGCCGGATGCTGTCCCGATAGCGGGCCTTGGTGGCCACTGCTGGGTGTTCGTGCTGGGAAGAAGAGCGCGCGCCCGAAGGGATTCGAACCCCTAACCTTCTGATCCGTAGTCAGATGCTCTATCCGTTGAGCTACGGGCGCTTGGTGCGTAGCAAGTGTAGCGGCAGCCGGTGGGCTTGCGGCAACTGCGGTCGCTATCGACCGGGCCGCCGCAGGATGCCCATCCGGTCACCGGTCGTGAGGAGCTGCCCGACGTCGCCGTGCACCTCCAGGCCAGCCACGGTGCCGGTGTCCTCCATCACGACCACGCCGTCCGGCGCCGTCAGTTTCACGTGCAGGACCGCGTTCAGCGTCTCCTCCACGCGCTTGTGCATCTCGGTGCGGATCGGCGCGTGCAGCAGCGCCCCGACGGATCGTTCGGCCGTGATGTCGATGCGGTACCCGTCGCCGCGGCGCACCGTCCACCGGACCCGCTTGTCGTCGATGCCGATGTACTTCGTGCGGCTGCGGTTGTAGGTCGCGAAGGTGTACAGCTGGCCTTGGTGCTTCAGCCCGATGAGGACGCCGCGGAAGATGCCGCGCATCCAAGGGATCAGGGCGATCGAGGCCATGATCGAGGTGCCGGGGTGATCGAAGTGGTTGGAGTGCATCCACAGGTAGCCGGCCGGGAAGCTCTTGCCCCAGTCCTTCTCGATGTAGCCCCTGCCATCGTTCAGGTCCCAGGTCCGTTCGCCGAGGGTCATGGTCCCGGACAGCCGATGGCCGAACGACACCACGCCGTGGTAGCACTCCATGAACGGGACGAATGCGTAGGGACCCATGGCCCCGGGCGATGTGACCTTCACCGGCCAGCCGTCCAGCGCGGAGGTGAAGTCGATGTCGGCGGTCAGGCCCACCTCGGGCAGGTCCAGGTGGACGCCGCGGGCGGAGAAGCGGTTCGGTCCGACCCGCACCTCGAATCGGTCCGAGGCCGCCTCGAACTCCTCCACCGGGTAGGCGACGTACCAACTCCTGCCCGTGGCCCCGTCCAGGACTTGCACGAATGCCTCGTGCGGACCGTCGTCCTCCTGTGCGAGGAAGATGCCGGGGATCACCGCCAGCCGTGCCGCGCGATCCGCGCTGACGATCTTGACGTACCAGCCCTCGAAGTACTGGCTGGCTCGATTGCCCCCGTGGAACCCCGCGGGGTGGAAGAGACCGGCGACATGATCGGCGCCGGGCAGGGACAGTGCCATCTCTCCAGAGTGCCAGAGGTGCCCGGCAGGCTCGCAGCGGCCCTCAGACGTACTTCACGATGACCATCGCGGCGATGACCGCGCTGATGAGGATGCTGCTGTAGATGTCGAGGCCGTAGCGCAGGGCGGGCTGGAGTCGGCGCCGCGCGCCAGGCCCGAAGTTCCCCTCCAGGATGTTGATCCGGGTCATGGAGGTGAACACGAACAGCGTGGTGAAGGTGATGAGCAGGCACCACGGGCACATCGCGCCGATCACGAAGTAGGCCTGGAAGAACAGCCAGTAGGCGAAGGCGACGGCGATGGTGTAGATCCCCTGCACGCCGAGCATGTACCAGCGCGGGAACCGGACCCGGGCCAGGCCGGCGATCGCGAACGCGATGACGACCGACTCGAACATCAACCCCAGGAACGCGTTGGGGAAGCCCAGCAGGCTGGCCTGCCAACTCGTGCCGACGGTGCCGCAGGAGATCGTGGCGGACACGTTGCACGACAAGTCGGCGTTGGGATTCTCCGCCAGCCTGAGGGCGTCGATGGACAGCACCAGGGATGCGGTCAGGCCGAGGATGCTGCTGATCAGCATCTCCAGCCAGGCGCCGGTATGGCGGCGGGGGGCGGGGTCTGGTTCGGCGACCGGCAGCTCCGGCGCCTGCTGCGCAGTCGTCATGGTGCCTCCAGGATATGCCGACCGTGCAGCCTCCTCCTATCCCTGGGACGCCTCCGCGCGTTTCGCTAATGCCAACTCCCGGATGCCTGCGATGTCCTCATCGGTGTAGACGCCGTTGACGCCGGAGATCGCCGCCAGTCGCATCCCATGCTTGAGCCCGAGCCGGTAGATCTCCTTCACCTTCTCCCACTCGATGTCGCGGCCCACCGTGAAGTTCTCGTAGCGGCCCTCCAGCGCCAGCACGATCGTCTCAGCGAGGCAGGCGTACACCACGCCGGACGGCAGGCCGATTCCCTTCATCTGCGGCGCTCCGGGCAGTTCGATCTCGCCGGACTCGATGACCAGCACGTCGGGTCGCTTGGCGACGTCCTCCGCCGACAGGTCCAACGGTCGGGCCACGTCGGTGATCACCGCGCCCGGCTTGACCCGCATGATGTCGAGCACCCGCTTGCCGGCCCCGGAGGTCGCGGTCACGATCACATCCATGTCGGCGATGTGCTCATCGGCGTTGGCGGAGACGTGCACGGTGGCCCGCGGGTTCTCCCGCTCGATGTCCGCCTTCAGCGCCAGCAGTTTCGCCGGTTCGATGGAGACCAGCCACAGCTCATCGCTGGCCAGCGCCAGCAGCCGGGCGCACACCGAGCCGATGGCGCCGGTGGCCCCGACGACCATTGCCTTGCCCTTGAGCCGACCCTCGTGGTCCACCTCGGCGATGCCGAGCCGACGGACCGCGTCGTGGGCCGCCCAGAGGGCTCCGGAGGCGCTGTAGGAGTTGCCGGTGGTGATCGGCAGCGGCGCCCGCTTGGCGACCGTCACCCCGGCATCCCCCACCACCTTCGTGAAGGCGCCCAGCCCCATGATCTGGGCACCCATCCCTCTGGCCATCTCCGCGGCCGCCAGCAGCCGGCGGTACGTGAACTCCGGGTCGTGGGCCATCAACTCCTTCGGCGTACCGCCCACCGTGATGAGCCACCCCTCCGCCTGTGCGCCGGTCGGCGAGGTGATCCCGGTGATCGGGCTGTAGACGAACGGCGGGGCGTGCGCCAGCAGCTTCTCCACACCGTCCATGACGATGCCGGGGGAGTGCTTGGCCACCGTGTCCAGCGGCCGCACATTGCGGAAGTACTCCTGCGAGAGCGGGTGGATGACGAAGGCGAAGCGCGACTTGCGGCGGAACCCGCTGGGGTAGAGCACGCGCGGGTGCAGTTCGGCCGACTGGATCATGTCCACCAGGTCGTCGTCGGACAGCCGGGCCTCCTCGGCCTCGCCCGCCACCAGCATCAGCGCTTCCAGCATCGCCTCGTTGACCACCAGCCCCTCGAACGGCTGCGGCACCGCATCCAGGATCAGATCGACACCCCGATCGCGCAGGCTGGTCAGGCGCTCGTCGTCGATGGAGGAGGTGATCAGGGTCTTGCCGTGCAGGTCGTCCAGCTCGAACTGCGCCAGCTCCTCGAACGTGCCCACCAGGACGTCACTGTGCTGCAGCGCCTTGTGCACCTTGGAGTCGTTGAGCTTTCGGCCGGGCGCGGTGGCCGCCGACACGAGGGTGTCGGGGATCTTCTCAGCGACCCAACCGGACGCCGAAACGAAGCGGTCGAAGACGGAGAAGGAGGTCGGCAGCGACGGCAGGCCGAAGCCGATGGCCGGATGGGCGAACTGCAGGTTGTCGGTGTTCTCCGCCAGGACGCGGGAGGTGCGGTAGTGGTTCCGGCCGCCCAGCACCACCACCCGCGCGTTGGCGAAGTAGCCGGGCATCTCACCGCTGGTATGGCGGATGGTCCATTCCTGCAGGACGTCGCGCAGCCGGTGGCCGTTGGTGACGGGGGTGCCCGTCACGTTGCCGACGACCGCGCCGAGCTGGTGCGGATCGCCGCGCAGCGTGCCCGCCGTCCGGGCATCGCTGACACCGCTGATGGCGATGGCATCGGCGGTTCCCGTCCAGCGCTCCAGCTCGGCCGCGGCAGCATCCACGCTGCCCTGCGTGCCCACCCGGACGATCCGGATCTGGCGGCCCAGGAAGTCGACGGCTTCGTCGAAGTCCCCGCCCGGTCCGCTCAGGCTGATGTTGACGACCAGTGCCTCCGACATGTGTCCTCCTCAGGTCATCGCCTTGGCGTCGATCTCCGGGTGCGCAGCCATGAAGTCCAGCAGTGTTCCGGCATAGTCGCCGAACCTGGGGCAGGACACGCCGGTGCCCGCCAGGTCGGCGGTGGTCTGCGCAGTCCCGTAGGTGGTGGGGAAGGAGAAGTAGTCCAGCGTCTCCGCCGGCAGCCCGGTCAGCAGTTCCAGGCCCGGCACCGTGTCGAGCAGCCCCCGGATCATCTTGACCGGGACCGGTAGCCACACCAGGTGCTTGCCGAGGTGCCGGCCGATGATCTCAGCCACCTCCCGTCCCGTTGGCGGGTTCGGATCGGTGAGTTGGTAGGTCTTGCCGAGCGAGCGGTCCAGCACGCTGAGGACGTCCATCGCGTCCACGACGAAGTCGCGCGGGACCAGCGAGGCGCGAACCTCGGGATCGACATCGGGCAGGAACGTCGCGCCCGGCACCCGCTTCATGTAGTCGGCCACGAAGTAGGGCCCGTCGTACTTCTGCGTCTCGCCGGTGCGCGAATCGCCGACCACGATGCCGGGCCGGTAGATGGTTGCTGGCAGTCCGTCGGCCATCGCCGCCCGGACCAGCCGCTCCGCCTCGTACTTGGTGCGCTCGTAGTGGTTGTGGAACTGCTGCCCCTCCTCCAGCATCTCCTCGGTGAACTCGCCCGGGTAGCGGCCGCTCACATAGCAGGTGCTGACGTACTGCAGCCGCTCCAACGACGGCTGCTGCCGGCAGTAGGCGATGATGTTCGCGGTGCCGTCGACGTTGACCCGCCAGGCCACCTTCTCGGGCACCGCGAGGTCGTAGACGGCGGCCAGGTGCCACACCTCGGTCACGTCGGCGAGTGGCTCGGCCAGTCCCAGCCCATCCGCGGTGATGTCGCCGGTCACCAGGCCCACCCGGCCCGCCACTTCGGGGTGCTCGGCCTCGATGTCGTGCAGCCGCTGCTCAGCCGTGGCCAGATGGTGCTGCTGCACCAAGCAGACCGCCCCGGCGTCTGGGCGGCGGTGCAGGATTCTCGGCAGCAGCGCCGATCCGAGGAACCCTGGGAAGCCGGTCATCAGGACTGTCGGCATGCCGCCTCCTTGCTCGGTGTGCACCATGCTTGCAGAGCCCCCGACCGCTGGCATGTCGGAGCGTCTCGGAGCCCGGCGGGGGTAGGTTGGTTCGGTGAAGGTGGCCGCCGCGACGATCGAGGAGCTGATCGCCAAGTCGCCCCGCCCGGATGAGATGCGGGCCATCGACGAGTTCCTCACCGCCACTGCGCCGCAGCTGCCGCGACGACTGTTCAGCGGTGCGAGCATCACCATGATCGGCTACGGCGAGCTCGTCTGGCGGAACATGTCCTCCTCGGGTGTCTGGCCGGTGATCGCCGTCGCCCCGCAGCAGCACCACGTCAGCATGTACGTGGCGGCGCACCGCGGCGGGGTGCCGCTGGTGTCGGCGTTCGGGGAGCGACTGGGCCGCGGCAACGGCAAGACCTGCCTGCGCTTGCGCCGCTTCGACGCACTGGACCGCGAGGCGCTCACCGAACTGGTCACCGAGGCGATCGCCGCCGCCGAGGCCCAGCAGACGATCGACGGCCGCAACTGCGCGGTCCCGGTGGACCAGCCGTAGTCACACCTTCGCCAGCACCTTCAGCATGACGCGATAGATCGCGCTCGGTTTGGCCTCCTGGTTCACCGTGCCCGTGAAGTACAGGTCCCGCTCCGGCACGAAGAAGGCCACCGACCCCACCGAGCCGGCGTGTCCGACCAGCGGCGGCACCCGCCGGAACAGCGTGAACGCTGCGGGCACCGAGAACCGCTGCAGGCCCACGCCGTAGTGGAACGGGAAGAAGACCCGGCGCCACTGCTGCAGCTCGGCCATGCGCTGCACCGGCCAGAAGCGCCCGGCGAAGAACGCCTTCAGGAACAGCATCTGGTCTGCGGCGGTGGAGACGATGTCGTTGCCGGTGGAGCTGAGGAACGTGCCGATGCCGATCGGTGCCGCTCGGTAGCGGACCGGGACGTAGCTGCAGTCGTCCGGGTCGCGGACCACCGACGTGCTGGTCATCCCGAGCTCGGCGAAGAGGCCCTGCAGCACATCGGCCGTGGGCCGTCCGGTCACGCGTTCCACGACGAGTTGGAGCAACTGGTGGTTGGTGTCGATGTAGTGCGCCTTGCCGGGCTGGCCCGGGGGGAAGTGCGGCTGCATCTGCTTGACCGTGTCGAGGACGCGCTGGACCGGCCATGCCTGATCCCGGCCGGCCCGAAGATCCTCGTGCGTGATCCGGCCGTTCGGAAGCCGGTCGTCCATGTAGTCGGGCAGCCCGGACGTCTGGGAGATCATGTGGCGCAGCGTGATAGCCCGCGAGTAGTCGGTGCCGTCCAGGACATGGAGTCCGGCGACGAGGTCATCGTCGACGAACGCGGCGAAGGGATCATCCAGCGCCAGGAGGCGCCGGGTCGCCAGGTCCAGGATCAGCGAGGACATGAACAGCTTGTTGATGCTGGCGATGTAGTAGCGGCTGTCGTGCCGGATCTCACCGGCCGAGGCGACGAGGTCGGTCCCGCCGTCGCCGCTGCCGACGTACAGCACCGCACCGGCGATGTCAGCGTTGCCCACGGTGCGGCGGAGCAGGCGGTCCAGATCTTGCTGCTGCATCGCGGCTCCCCTCCGCCCCGTCGCGGCGGCCATCCATCGCAGCCTCGCACAGCCGGCGGCGCTGGACTACCGTGAAGGGATGAGCGATGCCGGCGTCCGCCCCGGCCAGGGCGATGCGCTGATCCTGGTGGACGTGCAGCACGACTTCCTGCCCGGCGGCAGCCTCGCAGTGGCCGACGGCGATGCCATCATCGCCCCGCTGAACGCGATGATCGAGGAGTTCACTCGGCAGGGGCTGCCGGTGGTCGCCACCCGCGATTGGCATCCCGGCAACCACATCTCCTTCGCTGCGCAGGGCGGGCCGTGGCCGCCGCACTGTGTGCAGGGCACGCACGGGGCGCAGTTCGATCCGGGGCTGCGGATCCCGGAACAGGCGATCATCATCTCCAAGGCCAGCGATCCGGCGCAGGACGCCTACTCCGGCTTCCAGGGCACCGACCTGGATGAGCAGTTGCGGCCGCTGGGCGTGCGCCGGGTGTTCGTGGGCGGTTTGGCCACCGACTACTGCGTGCTGAACACCGTGCTCGATGCGCGCCGCCTCGGCTACGACGTGGTGCTGCTCGCCGACGCGGTGCGGGCCGTGAACGTGCAGTCGGAGGATGGCGAGGCAGCGCTGGCGCAGATGGCCGATGCGGGCGCCGTCGCCGTGCACACCGCCTGACCATGGCCTGGCAGGCGGTCGCCGAACTACGGGCCGATCCCCGACTGCCTCATCGCCGCGCCCGGGATCGAGCAGCGGGAGGTCTGGGCGGCCCATGTGGCGCGCTACGGCGGACTGCGGGCCGCCAGCGACCGGCTGCAGGACCTCGATGCGTGGGGGTTGGCGACGACGAGGCGGCTGCTGGCATCGGTGCCGCCCCCCACCCCGTTTCCCGATCCGGCATGATCACGATGCGTCACCTCGTGCATGGTGATCACACCTGCGATGGATCGTGCTCCTCATCGAGGTCATCGCCGAGCTCGACCTGGTAGAAGGTGTCCAGCAGCCGGCTGAACGCGTGCCGGTACTCGCGCTGTCCGTCGTAGCGCAGCACCACTGCGGGCCCCGGCAGCGCCGCCCGGCCATCCGCCACCTCGACGGCGGTGCCGTACAGATCCTCGTAGCTGCCGTCCGGCAGGTCCACCTGCGCCGCGCCCACCCCGTCGAGGTCGAACAGGCCGAGCAGTCCGCCGGCCGCATCGCTCCACGCCAGCTGCACCACCGGCGCCGTCGCCACCACCCGCCACTTCCCGCTGCGGGCCGCCGACACCGCGGTCAACCGTTGGAAGAAGTCGGTCAGCGGGTAGCCGTCCCACGCGATGGGGTCCCGCTCGAACAGCTCCGGCCAGCGGTCCGCTCCCGATTCCTGGCCGGCGTACAGCATGAACGGTCCCGGCAGGAACGCCATCAGCGCCGTCCATGCCAGCGCGGCCTGCGGGGTCCGGGCGAACCGCGTGATCCGGTAGTTGTCGTGGTTCTCCACGTAGCGCAGCTTGACCGCGTGGTCGGGGAGCGTGGCCCGCTGCCAGCGCACCATCTCCAGGAAGCGCCCCACCGGCACGAAGCCGCGCACCGCCGACTGCCAGATGGGCCACAGGTCGTACTGATAGCCCATGTCGAACGCGGCGAACATCTCGCTGTCGGCCGAGGTCGGCAGGCCCTCCTCGTTGCGCTCGGTCACCCAGTTCGGGTGCGGGGACTCGGTCAGCCACCACACGTCGCTGCCCACCTCTGCCCGGGCGCGCTGCCAGAAGGCCAGCGGGACCAGGGAGGCCACATCGCAGCGGAAGCCGCGCACCCCGCGGCCGACCCAGCCCTGCAGCGTCTCGATCAGGTAGTCGGCCAGTCCGGGGGCGCTGTGGTCGAGATCGATGATGTCGCTCCAGGCAGGCACGCTGCTGACCGGCCGGCCGGAGGCATCGCGGTGGAAGAACTCCGGGTGGTCGCGCACCAGCACGCTGTCCCGGGCGGTGTGGTTGAAGACCACGTCGAGCATCACGCGCATCCCGAGGCGTTCGGCGGCACGCACCAGGTCGGCGAAATCGTCCTCGGTGCCGAGCGCCGGGTCGATGGCCCGGTAGTCCGCGATGGCATAGGGGCTGCCTAGTGTGCCTTTGCGTTCTACCGTCCCGATGGGCTGGATCGGCATGAGGTACAGCACGGTCACCCCGAGCTCGGCGATGCGCGCCAGATCCGCGGTGACGTCTGCCAGCGTCCCGTTGGGGCCGTGCTGGCGCACGAAGCACTGGTAGAGCACGGCGTGCCGGCAGGCATCGGGGGTGTCGGTGGCCATGACAGGAGTCTGGCAAACGGGTTGCGTCGATGATGGGCGAGCGGCCGCGCGACAATGCGACGTTCGGCCCTGTGCGGGCGCCCTGATCAGCCCGATGCTGGCAGTGTGCTGAGGCAGCGCGTCGCACTCCTGATCCTGGCGGCCCTGGTGGCCGGTGCCGGCTGCGGTTCCGGCGCGGACCCGGTACCGAGCCCCACCCCGACGGCATCCCCGACCGCGACGGCGCCCCCGTCCGCCACGGCATCCCCGTCCGCGACGGTGCCCCCGTCCGCCACCTTGTCGCCGCCTGCAACCGGCACGCCCTCCGCCGCCCCCACGCCGACTGCCCCCGCAACGCCGATCGCCCCCACGCCGTCCGGCACCGCCGTCCCGGGGCTGCCGAAGGCGTTGGTCGGCACGGTCGTCACCGTGATCCCGACCACGGCCCGGGTGGCGGCGCTGACCTTCGACGCGGGCGCCAGCGATGCCGGGGTGCCGTCCATCCTGCAGGCCCTGGCGGCGCAGCGGGTCACCGCGACGTTCTTCGTGACCGGCGACTTCGCCCGGCGCTACCCCGACGCCGTGCGCGCCATGGCGCGGGCCGGGCACCTCGTCGGCAACCACAGCGACACCCACCCGGACTTCACCACGCTCACGGCCGCGCAGTTGGCTGCCCAGTTGACGAACGCCGAATCGGTCATCGGCCCGCTCATCGCCGGCACCACGCAGCCCTGGTTCCGCTTCCCGTTCGGCGCTGTGGACGCGGCCGCCATCGCCGGGGTCAACGCCGGCGGCTACGCCGGCATCGGCTGGACCGTGGACACGCTGGGATGGAAGGGCACCAGCGGCGGGCAGTCCGTGGAGTCGGTGGTGTCCCGGGTGATCGCCGCGCTGCGACCCGGTGCGATCGTGCTCATGCACGTCGGCGCCAACCCCGACGACGGCTCCACGCTGGACGCCGCGGCGCTGCCGACGATCATCGCCGAGCTGCGGCAGCGCGGCTACGGGTTCGTCACCGTTGCCGCTGCGCTGCCCTAGCGTCGGGGGCGAAGGGCCACTCGCCCGCATCGGCCGGCGCCCGTAGGCTGGGTCGGTGATCTCTGACGCGACAGACCTGGCATCCGGCATGGACACCTCCGGCCGCGACGAGGCGGTCCGGCCCCAGGACGATTTCTACCGCGCCTGGAACGGCGGCTGGTTGGACACCTTCGAGATCCCTGCGGACAAGGCCGAGTACGCCTCGTTCACCAAGCTGCACGATGCGGCGCAGGAGCAGCTCAGGGCGATCATCGAGGAGCTGGCCGCGACCAAGCCGCCGGTGGACACCTCCGCGGGCAAGATCGCCACGATGTTCGCTGACTTCACCGCCACCGATGCCCGGGATGCTGCCGGCCTTGCCCCCATCGCCGAGCTGCTCGCCCGCGTTGACGCCGTCACCGATCTGGCCGGCCTGTCGCGGCTGTTCGGCGAGTTTGACCGCGACGGCGTGGGGGCGCCGCTGGGCACGTTCGTCCACCAGGACAACATGGACTCCACGCGGTACCTGCTCGACGTGCGCCAGTCCGGTCTGGGCCTGCCGGATCGGGACTACTATCTCGACGAGCGCTTCGCCGAGATCCTGGCCGACTACCGCAGCCACATCGAGCGGATGTGGGACCTCGCAGGGCTGCCCGGCGATGCCGCCGACGCCGCGGCGCGCATCGTGGCACTGGAGACCAGGATCGCCGAGATCCATTGGGACAAGGTCCGCAACCGCGATCCGCAGGCCACCTACAACCTCACCGCCGTTGCCGAGCTGGACGCTCCCGCGCTGGATGTCGATGCTTTCCTGGCCGGCGCGCAGGTCGCGGGCCGGGTGAGCGAGGTCAACGTCGGGCAGCCGGACTTCGTCACCAACCTCGGCCTGCTGCTGGCCGAGCTGCCGCTGGCCGATTGGCAGGACTATCTGCGCCTGCACCTCGTGACCGGGTTCGCCGCGCTGCTGACCAGCGAGCTCGATCAGGCCAACTTCGCCTTCTACGGCACCCGGCTGCGCGGCATCCCGCAGCAGCGGCCGATGTGGAAGCGGGGCGTGGACCTGGTGCAGGGCGCCATGTCCGAGGCGCTGGGTCAGGAGTACGTGGCACGGCACTTCCCGCCGGAGCACAAGGCCCGGATGCTGGAACTGGTCGACAACCTGCTGGCGGTGTACGGCGAGTCGATCGACGGGCTGGACTGGATGACGGAGGCGACCAAGGAGCAGGCCCACGCCAAGCTGGCCACCTTCCGGTCCAAGATCGGCTACCCGGACAAGTGGAAGGACTACTCCGGCCTGCAGATCGTGCCCGGCGATGTCGTGGGCAATGCGATCCGGGCGGGACGTTTCGACCACGACTACGAGATGGCCAAGCTCGGCGGACCGATCGACCGCGACGAGTGGTTCATGCCGCCGCAGATGGTCAACGCCTACTACAACCCCGAGATGAACGAGATCGTCTTCCCGGCCGCGATCCTGCAGCCGCCGTTCTTCGACATGGCCGCCGACGACGCGGTCAACTACGGGGCGATCGGCGCGGTGATCGGCCACGAGATCAGCCACGGCTTCGACGACAAGGGCTCGCAGTACGACGGCGAGGGCAACCTGCGCAACTGGTGGACCGAGGACGACCACGACGCGTTCGAGGCCAAGACCAAGGCGCTGGTGGATCAGTACGCGGCCTACGAACCGGTCGAGGGCCACCCGGTCAACGGGGAACTGACCCTGGGCGAGAACATCGCCGACGTCTCCGGTGTGGCTGTGGCGTATCGGGCCTACCAGCGCTCGCTCGGCGGGGCGGAGGCGCCGGTCCTCGACGGCATGACGGGGCCGCAGCGCTTCTTCGCCGGCTATGCCCAGGTCTGGCGGGCCAAGACCCGCCAGGAGGAGACGGTGCGGCGGGTCGCGACCGATCCCCACTCGCCGCCGGAGTTCCGGGTGCTCGGGGTGCTGGTCAACAGCGACGATTTCGTGGCCGCGTTCGACGTGCAGCCCGGCGACGGGATGTGGCGCGAGCCGGCCGAGCGGGTGCGCATCTGGTAGGCCGGGCCGTCGGGGCGCCTCAGCGGGGAGGAAGCCCTCCAGCACCCGCGCGACGATGGCCCCGGCGGCGGTCGGCGGCGGCAACGGCTCCCCCATCACCAGGCGCAGCATCAGCCGGCCCGGCAGCAACTCCCACAGCAGCTCCCGGTCCACGTCCGCGGCGAGCTCGCCGCGGGCGACCGCGCGGTCCACCATGACGTCGGCGGCGTCGCGGCTGGCCTGCAGGGAGGAGCGGAACATCTCGGCGAAGCGCTCGTCCCGGGTGGCCTCATGGACCAGGTAGCGGATCAACGCCGAGCCAGTGGCCGAACCGGCGAACGCAAGCTCGTCGGCGTACACCTCGGCCAGATCCTGCCGCAGCGACCCGGTGTCCGGCACCGGGATCTCCTGCAGCAGGGTGTGTTGCAGGGCATCGAGGACCAGCGACTCCTTGTCGTCCCAGTGCCGGTAGATCGTGGCCTTGCCGACACCGGCCTCGGCCGCGGCCTCAGCGACCGACCAGCCGGCCGGTCCGCGCTCCCCGAGCAGCCGGGTGGCCGCCTGCAGGATGCGCCGGTGCGCGTCGGGGTCCAGGGGTCGCCCCGGACCCCGACGCGGACGGTCGAGGGCCTGCGTCACGCCGGGGTGCCCGCCCCGTCGAGGGTGCGCAACTCCTCCTGCAGCGCTTCGGCATCCACGTCTCGACCATAACTCGGCATGAGCACGGCCACCACGACGATGCCGGCTCCGATGGCGGCCAGGCCCACCAGCGTCGTGGTCGTCATCGCCCCGACGAAGGCCTCGTTCGCGGCCGCGATGAGGTTGGCGGCCTGCTCCGGCGGCAGCGTGGCGGCCACAGCGAAGGCCCCCTGGACGTTGTCCCCGGCGGCTGCCGCGGCATCGCCGGGCAGACCGTCCACAGCGTCGGCGATACGCGAGGAGTAGGCCGAGGCGAGCAGCGAGCCCAGCACCGCCACGCCGAACGCGCCACCGACCTGGCGAACGGCATCGTTGACCGCAGCACCCACGCCGGCATTGGCGCGCGGAACCGCGGCCATGATGGCCTCCGTCGCCGGCCCCATCGCGAAGGCGATCCCGAACGCCATGAGCAGCATCTGGATCGGGATCTGCGGCCAGTAGTCGGTCTCGGTCGTGGTGGAGGCGATGACGGCGAAGGCGGCGGCCAGGAAACCCAGCCCCAGCACAGTCGGCCACTTCTCACCGATCCGCTGGGCCATCGCCATCGCCAGCGGCGAACCGATGACCAGGCCGAAGGCGATCGGCAACATCCGCACCCCTGCTTCCAGAGCGGAGTAGCCGAGGATCGCCTGCAGGTAGATCGCCAGGAAGAACACGGTGCCGAACAGCGAGAAGAACACCAGCGTGATGGCCCCGGCCGGCACGCTGAAGCGCCGGTCGCGGAACAGGCGCAGGTCCAGCATCGGCTCGGGCACGCGCAACTCCCACAGCACGAAGGCGGTCAGCGCGATCACGCCGACGGTGAAGGCGCCCACGGTTTCCACCGAGGTCCAGCCCTTGACCGGGCCCTCGATGATGGCGAACACCAGCGAGCTCAGCGCCACTACCGACAGTCCTGCCCCGACGCCGTCGATGCGGCCGGCGTTGGGGTCCTTGCTCTCCACGAGCAGCACCTTGCCCAGCGCCAGGGTGGCCACGACGACCGGGATGTTGATGAGGAACACCGAGCCCCACCAGAAGTGCTCGAGCAGCCAACCGCCCAGCGTTGGTCCGATCGCGATGCCCAGGCCCGACACGGCCGCCCAGATGCCGATGGCGGTCTTGCGCTCGGCCGGGTCGATGAAGGTGTTGGTGAGGATGCTCAGCGTCGCGGGCATGATGAGCGCGGCCCCGACGCCCATCAGGGCGCGGGCGGCGGTCAGCGAAGCGGCGTCGCCGGACAGCGCACCCCATAGCGAGGCGGCGCCGAAGATGACCAGGCCGGCGTACAGGGCCCGGCGACGGCCGTACTTGTCGCCCCAGACGCCGGCGATGAGGATCAGGCCGGCGAAGACCAGCGTGTAGGCGTCCACGATCCACTGCAGTTCGGCGTTGGTGGCGCCCAGATCGCGCTGCAGGGTGGGGAGTGCGACATTGAGGATGGTGTTGTCGAGGCCGATTACCAGCAGTGCCAGCGACAGCACTGCCAGGATCAGCCATCGGCGCTGGTGGACCTGCGGGGTGACCGTCGCGGTCTTCGAAGGGGTGGGCACGTCGTGCTCCTCAGTGGGAATAACGAAACTGAACAGTTCAGTAAACGGTCGCCCACCCGAAACTGTTCCGCACGTCGGGGCACTGTGCCGTAGTTCACACCCGAAGGTTGCGGGTGCGCCGCCGAAGAGAAGCCGGGCTCAGCGCAATCCCAGGTGTACCGGGTCTGGCGGTGGCTTGGGGTGGGTGCCGCTCCGCGGGGATCCGGGGCCTCGCGGCTCCGCCGGGCGGGACGGGCTGCCCTCGGGTGCGGGTGTCGGGGCCCCGTTCGGCGCCCCCTGGCACGGCGGTGCACCCGTTTCGGGGGTTTGCACCCGCGGCGGGGGCTCACAGCGCCTTTGGGGCGGCAACTGTGCACCCGGTTCGGGGGTTTGCACCCGCGGCGGTGGCTGTAGGCCCTGATCCGGCCGGTTCCGCCCCCGCGAGGGGTGCAAACCCCCGAACCGGGTGCAGACCTGCCCCGGAAACCGGCCCGCTCCGCCCCCGCGCAGGGGTGCAAACCCCCGAACCGGGTGCAGACCTGCCCCGGAAACCGGCCCGCTCCAGCCCCACGCCGGGAGCAAACCCCCGAACTGGGTGCAACTCGCCCGGCGCAGAGATCCGAGGCCGCCCACGCAGTTGGACCCGCTGGGCACCGGGGACGCGAACCGGGCCCCCGGCATCCCTCCCAGTCCACCGCCCGAGCGGGATCCCACCACACTCCCAATCGCGATGAGCCAGTGATCGACGACCTGCGCCTGCGGCCTCGGTCAGAAGCCGGCCGCCGGACCCGCTGCCATGCGCACCAGCCGCCCGGGGCTCAGCGGATACCCGTGCCGGGCCACGGCATGACCAGCGGGCCCGCGGATGGCAGCCCGAGTCGGGCGGCCGCCCCCGCGAAGCGCCCCCAGTCGCCGACGCCCGCCGCCGCGTCGTCGGCGGTTCGCGGGCCGCGCACCGCCTGCCAGGCGCTGATCAACGGGATCTCGCGGACCCGGGCCGAGGTGGGCAGGTCGGCCAGCCGTCTGGCCATGTTGAGTGCCGTCCGAGTGCCTCCCAGGTGGTCGACCAGCCCGTGCCCGAGCGCCTGCCGCCCGGTCCAGACCCGGCCCTTGGCAACCTCGTGCACCTGCTGCGGGCTCATACCCCGCCCGGCGGCAGCCTTCGCGACGAAGTCGGAATAGACGTCGTCGAGCCACACCGACAGCGCCGCGGCCTGGTCCTCGTCGTAGTCGTGCACGGGGCTTGACAGGAACGCGCGTCGTCCGACACCGACGTCGTCCACATCGACGCCGAGCTTGTCGAGCAGGCCGTTGATGAGCAACTTGCCGGCAAAGACGCCGATGGAGCCGGTGACGGTGGCGGCACCGGCCACGATCCGATCGGCCCCCATGCTGATGAAGTAGCCGCCGGATGCCGCCGTGTTGCCGAGGCTCGCCACGACGGGGCGTCCCGAGGCGCGCACCTGCGCCACCGCGCGCCAGATGGCGTCGGAGGCGACATAGGAGCCGCCGGGGCTGTCCACCCGCAGGACCAGCGCCCCGATGCGGTCGTCCTCGGCGATACGGGTCAGCGCCGCCACCACGGTCCCCGAGGCGATCTCGGTCGAGAACGGCAGCGCCGGCGCATGCCCCTGCCGCACCGTGCCCGACAGTTGCAGCAGCCCCACGTCGCGCTTGTCGCCGCGCAGCGCCCCGGTCGCGGCCCGGCCGGCGCGATCGATGGGCGCCGGTGAGTACCGGCCCAGCAGCAGTCGCCGTGGCGCAGGGCTGCCGAGGGAGTCCAGCAGCGCGGCATAGGCCTCGTCGCGGTAGCCGACGCGGTCGACCAGACCGGCTTCCCGCGCCCGCTGCGCGGCGATGGGTGCGGCGTCCATCAACTCCCGCACTGCCGCCTCGGTCAGGCCCCGGCCCTCGGCGATGTCTGCGATGAGTTGCTCGGCCAGCGACTCCAGCAGACTGGTCGCCGCCTCGCGATGCGCGTCGGAGAAGCCGGTGCGCTGCAGCGAGTCGGCCGCGTTCTTGTACTCGTAGCGCTGCCAGAACCGCGGTTCGATGCCGAGTTTGTCCAGGGCTGTGCGCAGGAACGGCACTGCCACGGCCAACCCATGCAGCCCGACCGCTCCCGATGGTTGCAGCCAGAGCGTGTCGAATGCCGTCGCCAGTGCGTAGCCGGGGACTGCCGGGGCGAACTCGCCGAAGGACTCGGCCCACGCCACGGTCGGCTTCCCGGATGCCGCGAAGCTCCGGATCGCCCCGCGCAACTCCTGCATGTCCGCCAGTCCGAGCGGCGAGTCGCCGACGTGCGCGATGAGTCCCACCACCCGCTCGTCCCGTGCGGCGCGCCGCAGCGACTCCACCATCGCCCGCAGCGGCGGTTGGCCGCGGTAGGCCCAGCGCGATATCGGCGCCAGCCCAGGGCCGGGCGTCGGGGCGGTGAGATCGGCCTCCAGCAGGATCGCGGGGCGCGCGGGGAGCATGCGGCCATCGTAGGCGCGACACCGACCCCCGTGCTGAGCCTCGCCCAGGCGCGGCTGCGTTCTGATGGGCCGCCGCACCCCGAACCGGTGCCCGCTGCTCATCACGACCTTTGCCGCGCAGTGCTGGCAGCGGCGACGAATTCCAGGCAGTAGAACCAGCCGCGCCAGA
This sequence comes from uncultured Actinomycetota bacterium, assembly GCA_963706835.1. Lineage (GTDB taxonomy): Bacteria > Actinomycetota > Actinomycetes > S36-B12 > CAVXYG01. The sequence goes on along the minus strand of CAVPOB010000015.1, from coordinate 69,546 downwards.
CTTCAGTGACGCTGATCTGCTCGACGTCCGCCGGCAGGTCGGCGACCGGCGCGCTCACTGGGGCCCGCTCGCCGTCGAAGGACGATGCGAAGCCGGGCAAGGTGCGCTCGTACCCCCGGGCCGCGCGCTCCTGCTCATCGACGACCACGACGCGGGCGCCGGGCTTGGCCACCCGCGCCATTTCGGCCAGCGCCCGGGCCTTGTCGTCGAAGAAGTTGATGCCGCCGATGTGAAGCACCGCGTCGAACACGTCGTCGGCGAAAGGCAGCGCCTCGCCGCTGGCCAGGTAGAGCGGGACCCGCCAGCCGTGCCGGCGGACCATCGCGCGGGCGCGCCGCAACTGCCCGATCGAGATGTCCAGCGCGTGAACTTCGCCGACATCGGACCGGCTCACCAAGTACGGCAGGTTGGATCCCGGCCCGGCGGAGACCTCCAGCACCCGCCCACCCCCGGGGTCGAGCCGGTCGAGCACCTCGCGGCGCCCGCGGGCCTCGGTCATGCCGATCATGGCGAACCCTGCCCGGGAGAAGGCCGGGTACACCCAGGAGAACCCGTCGTAGAGGTGCGCGAACCGGCGGTCCATCGGACCGAGTTCGTCCACTTCGAGGAAGTGCGCGATCCCGTCCCGCACCGGGTAGCCCCGGCAGCAGGTGGGGCACCACCAGTGCGCGGGGCCGTGGTCCCACTGCAGCGATCCCCGGCAGGTGGGGCAGGCCAGGAGTTCGTCGCTGCCCGGCGGCCATGCGGCATCAGGGCGGGCATCCCCGGCCTGCCGACCGGCTCCGCAGCAGCCGCGGACCGCCATTGCGGCGCCGAGGGCCACCCCGGCGGCACCCGCACCGAGCAGTGCTGCGCGCGTGGGCCTCATCGGTCCCTCCCGTTCTCGGCGCGCCCCGGCACGCCGGCGCTACCCGTCCCACGGTGTCGGTCTCTGGTCGACCTGTGTAGGGCCGAACGTTGCCCGGGAGCATCGGTTTCGGTACCCCCGGCGCCGGCCGCTCCGGCCGCCGTGTCGTCGGGCCGCCCGGTCACGGTGCCGACCAGGACGGGACCCAGCGCAGGGTCGTGTCGGGGCGCCGCCTCCCGCCGCGAGACTGCGGTGCCGGCATCCGCTCGCGGCGGCGCCCGCACCCGGCCCGGCCCCGATGTCGGACCCTGCGCGAACACTGCACTGGAGATCTACAGCCACAGCGACGAGTTGACGTATTCGGCCGGGGCCTACGAGTAGCGGCGTTGCTGGTTGCCGGTCCGCGCCCGCCGCGGCCTGCGCTCGGCTGCCAGATTGCTCGGCCGTCAGATTGCTCGGCCGTGCAGTTGCCCACGTGCGAGGCGGAGCGACAGGATCGGACCATGGCACATGCTCGCGCCGGGACGGTCGCACTCCCCGAAGACCTCGTTGACATCGATGCCCTGCTGCGGGCCTACCACGACATCCACCCGGATGTGTCGGTGGCGGCGCAGCAGGTGGCGTTCGGCACCTCCGGCCACCGGGGGTCCAGCCTGGACGGCGCCTTCAACGACGATCACATCGCTGCCACGACCCAGGCGATCTGCGACTACCGGGCCGGCGCCGGCATCCGCGGGCCGCTGTTCATCGGTCGGGACCCGCATGCGCTGAGCCTGCCGGCCTGGGAGACGGCCTTGGAGGTGCTGGCCGCCAACGGTGTCACCGTGATGATCGACAGCCGCGACGGCTTCACCCCCACCCCCGCGGTGTCGCACGCCATTCTGCGCGCCAACAACGGCCTGAGCCTCGACGATCCCGCCCGGGCCGACGGGATCGTCGTCACGCCCTCGCACAACCCCCCGCGCGACGGCGGGTTCAAGTACAACCCGCCCGACGGCGGTCCGGCGGGGGCCGACATCACCGGATGGATCCAGAACCAGGCCAACGACTATCTGCGCAACGGCCTCAACGGGGTGCGCCGGATCCCGTTGGAGCGCGCCCGCAGCGCCACCGACACCGTGCCCTACGACTTCCTCGACCGCTACGTGGCCGACTTGCCCAACGTGGTGGACCTTGCGGCGATCCGGGAGGCGGGGATCCGCATCGGGGCCGACCCGATGGGCGGGGCCAATGTCGCCTACTGGCCGGAGATCGGCGATCGGTACGGCCTCGATCTGAGCGTCGTCAACCCGTCGGTGGACCCGCAGTGGGCGTTCATGACGCTCGATACCGACGGCAAGATCCGGATGGACTGCTCCTCGCCGAACGCGATGGCCTCACTCATCGCCAACCGGACGCGCTACGACATCGCGACCGGCAACGATGCCGACAGCGACCGACACGGCATCGTCACCCCGGACGCCGGGCTGATGAACCCCAACCACTACCTCTCGGTGGCCATCCACTACCTGTTCGCCCACCGGCCCGGGTGGCCCGCCGACGCCGCAATCGGCAAGACGCTGGTGTCCTCCTCGATGATCGACCGGGTGGCCGCGAGCCTGGACCGGCGACTGGTGGAGGTGCCGGTCGGGTTCAAGTGGTTCGTGCCCGGACTGCTCGACGGCTCCATCGCCTTCGGCGGCGAGGAGAGCGCCGGCGCCTCGTTCCTGCGCCTCGACGGATCGGTGTGGACCACCGACAAGGACGGCATCATCCTGGCCCTGCTGGCCTCCGAGATCCAGGCGGTCACTGGTCGGTCGCCGTCGCAGCACTACGCCGCCCTCACCGACCAGTACGGCGCTCCGCTCTACGCCCGCGTGGATGCCCCCGCCTCGCCGGAGCAGAAGGCGGTCCTGAAGAGCCTGTCCCCGGAGCAGGTGACCGCGGTCGAACTGGCGGGCGACCCGATCACGGCGAAGCTGACCCGGGCCCCCGGCAACGATGCCCCGATCGGAGGGCTGAAGGTCACCACCGACCGCGGCTGGTTCGCCGCGCGGCCCTCGGGGACGGAGAACGTCTACAAGATCTACGCGGAGTCGTTCGAGGACGCCGACCATCTGGCCCGCATCCAGGCGGAGGCCCGCGACGTGGTGTCGGCTGCGCTGGGGGCCTGATGGCCCTAGCCGCCGCATCTCGGCGGCCGCGATCCTCGGCAGCGGAAGGTGGTGGCGGCCATGCCGCGATTGGCGGGGTTGGCTCTGGCGGTTGCTGCGGCGACGCTGGCGGCCTGCTCCGCCCCAGTCGTCGGATCTGGTGACATCACCGCCAGCACGCCGCCGATCGAACCGTTCGAGGCGCTGTCGGTGGAGTCGGCCTTCGTTGTGCGCCTGGCGCCGGGGGACTACGGCATTGCAGGTGCGCGCCGACGACAACGTCCTGGATCGGGTGCGGGCCGAGGTCTCCCGCGGCACCCTCGTGCTCAGCCTTGACGGCTCGGTCAGCAGCGCCACCCTGGAGGCCGATGTCACGTTGCCGGCTCAGGAGCTGGCCGAGGTGAGGGTGCGCGGGGCATCGACCGTGCGCGCGGAGGAGACCCTCAGCGCCTCGGCCCTCACCGTCGAGGTCCAGGGCGCCAGCACCGTGGCGATGCCGGTCGTGGCAGATGCGCTGGAAGTCTCAGCAGAGGGTGCCAGCACGATCACCATGACCGGTACGGCCTCATCGCTGCAGGCGCAGGCGCTGGGCGCGTCCACACTGCACCTGTTCGGGCTGACGGCCAGCGAGGCGACGGTGGTCGCCGAGGGGGCCAGCACCGTGGCGGTGAGCGTCACGACATCGTTGGACGCCGCAGCGTCGGGGGCATCCACGATCCGCTACGACGGCAGCCCCGGCGAGGTGCTCGGCGAGGCCACCGGCGCATCATCGGTCGGCCCCCGCTGATCCTGCCCGCGGCTCCGCCACCAGGCGTAGCCCTGGACCAGCCCGAACGCGCCAACAGCCCCGGCCAGCAGCAGCGTGCCGGTCCGGGGGCCGCCGCGTCCGCGAACCAGCGCCAGCAGCCCGAGTCCATCGGCGGCCACGGTGTTGACCGCCGCAGCGGTCGCCGTCGGGGTGCGCCAGTCCGGCATGCCGCTGGCCAGCAGCAACCCGCCTCCCCACATCGTCGTCGCGCCGCCAGCGGCCACGACGAGGGGCACCGGCAGGCCCAGTGCCTGCGCAGCCGTCTTGCGGGCGACCAGCACGACCGTGCCCGCGGTCACGCAGAAGCCGCCGTCGGCCTGCAGCGATCGACGGGCGAGCGCCTCGGGATCCATACCCGCAGTGTGTCGCTTCCTATTGCCCGGCGCGAGACGCAGCCGTCAATTCCAGCAGGTGCTCCCGGGTGATCAGGTGGTCGCTGCCGGGCTCGGTGCAGGCCCAGCGGGCGGCGATCTGGCCGCGCAGCACCGCCTCGGCCAGGTCGGTGCCGTCCAAGACGTAGGCGTCCAGGAACCCCACCGCCAGACTGTCACCGGCGCCGTTGGTGTCCACGATCGGCAGGTCCAGCGGCGGCACGGGGAAGCGGCGCACCTCATCGCCGCGGGCAACCGCCAGCGCGCCCGCCCTTCCCAGCCCCACCACCACCGCCTGCACCTGGCCCCGCCGCACCATCTCGCGTGCCGCTGCTTCGGGATCGACCAGGTGGGCGCCGGACATGAAGACGATGTCCGCGGCGGCAACGAAGTCGGCACGGTACTCATCGTCGAGGTCGCGCACGTCCTGCAGATCGACCGCGATGGTGCCGATGCTGGGCAGCAGGGCCCCCCGAGCCCAGTTCGCCAGGTGGACGTGCGCCAGCGGCACATCCTGCAGGGCCAGGGGGATCAGCCCGTCCGGGACGATCTGCGTCATGTGACCGCGGCCGTCGTAGAAGGCGCGCCGCCGACCGTCCGGCGTCATCAGGTTGACGCTGCGGGCGGTGCCATGCGGATCGGCGAACACCAGATCCAGCAGCACGCCGTCCCCGGCCAGCGCTCGGCGGACCAGGGTGCCCGCCGCATCGTCGCCGAGCGCGCCGAAGTACCGGGTCGAGCGACCCAGCCTGGCGAAGCCGCGGGCGGCGTAGGCGCCAGCCTGCCCGACGACGTCCCGGTTGGTCGTGAACTGGCTGTCCAGCGACAGGTCGATGCTGTCCTGGCGGCAGGAACACCTCGGTGTCCAGGCCCGCATTGCCCACCACGACGACGTCCACGTTGCGCATCTGCTACTCCGGATCCAGGCTCGCCACGCCGTAGCGCGGGACGGTCATCCACTGCGCGGCCCAGCGTCGCGTGCCGTACTCCACGTGCCACCACTCCGAGGCGTAGGTCACGAACCCGACGCGCAGCAGCGCCGACGACCATGAGCCGCCGCAGTCCGCGCTCCAGCGACTCCTCGTGTTCCAGCGCCCGGGTGTGCGCCCGGACGGTGAACTCGTCGAAGGCGGTACCCAGCGCCAAGGGCTGTCCCTGCCAGGTCAGGGTCAGGTCGAAGGTGCCGCCGGTGAGGTGCGGGGGCGGGGTCGCCGGGGAGGGGGAGGGAGCGCTCACGAAGCCGCGCTCAAGCTGGGACTGCCGGCCGTAGAAGTGACCGAAGATGCGACGCTGCAGCGACAGCGGCCGCCAGGCGTCGAAGACGGCGAAGCCGAAACCGTCCGGGAGCAGGTGGGCGGCCGCGACCAGACGGGACACCGCCCCGGAGCGGGCGTGACCCTGCGCGATCGCATCCGGGCCATCCGGCCGCATGGTAGGTCGCCAGGTCCCTCACCCGTGGCAGGTGCGTCAGCGGAATCAGTGGCTCGTCCTGGTCCGGCGGATCGGCCGGGACCAGTGGGAGGTCGTCCGCTGCGGCGGCGTCCGGAAGCGGCGGCCGGGCGGGGATGTCGGCGGCGCGCAGCCCGGCCTGGAGCGGGGTCACCGCGGCGTCCGGGTAGCCGTCGATCCCGATCGCCGGGTTGTCCCGTCCCTGCGGTCCATCGGTCACCCTTCGCACGGTAACGCCGCTGCGGGGCCGATGGGAGCCCTGGGTAGGGTCGACGGGTGGCACCGCTGGCAGATCTGATGGCACCGGACTGGGCCGAGGCGATGGCGCCGATGGCCGAGCGCATCGCCGCGATGGGCGACTTCCTGCGCGCCGAGAACACCGCGGGCCGCGGCTACCTCCCGGCTGGCAGCGATGTGCTGCGGGCCTTCGGGTACCCCATGCAGCAGGTGCGGGTCCTCATCGTGGGCCAGGATCCGTATCCCACGCCGGGCCATCCCATCGGGCTCTCCTTCGCGGTGGCCCCGGATGTCCGACCGCTGCCGGGCAGCCTGGTCAACATCTACCGCGAGTTGGTCGCCGATCTGGGAGTGGATCCCCCCGGTTCCGGCGACCTTCGGCCGTGGGCCGAGCACGGCGTGATGCTGCTGAACCGAGTGCTGACGGTGCAGCCCGGCAAGCCGGCCAGCCACCGCGGCAAGGGCTGGGAGGCGGTGACCGGGCACGCGATCGAGGTGCTGGCGTCCCGCGGGGCCCCCCTGGTGGCGATTCTGTGGGGGCGCCACGCGCAAACGCTGGAGCCGTCGCTGCGGGCCGGCGGGGTCGAGTGTCTGAGCAGCCCCCATCCCTCGCCGCTGTCGGCTTCACGCGGATTCTTCGGTTCCCGGCCCTTCAGCCGTGCCAATGAGGCGCTGGTGGCCGCGGGGGCGGAGCCGGTGGATTGGCGGCTGCCCTGATGGTCGCCGAGCGGTTCGCCTCAGCGGCCGATGCCGAGGAATGGCTGTCCAGCGACGAGTTGGGCCTGGCGGTGTTCCAGCGCGTGGCGCAGATCGTCCAGGAGCAGGGCGGGGCTGAGCTTCGGGTGGCGGCCACGCAGCTGGGGTGGGCCCGCCGCCGCGGCTTCGCGTTCCTGTGGAGCCCCCGGCGCTGGTTGGGGGAGCGCGGCGCAGAAGTGGTGCTGTCCTTCGACCTGTCCCGGCGTGATGACTCGCCTCGGTGGAAGCAGGTGGTGCAGGTGCGCCCCGGCCGCTTCCTGCACCACCTGGAGGTGCGATCCATCGATGAGGTGGACGACGAGGTGGCGCGGTGGGCCGTCGAGGCTTACGACGGCTCCGGATGATGCGCGCTGTCACGATGCCGGCGGGCGCGTCCACGCCGCGATCTCGGCGAAGACCGGATCCGGATCGGCGCGCAGCTGCCACGATGGCACCGGGAGGAAATGGGCGCCCGTCGCCCGTGCCAGCGCGCTGTTGCGCACCGTGTCATCGGCGCTGCGGGACGGTGCCTCGTGCCCACGGCCGTTGATCTCGACGATGAGCAGCCCGCCGTCCGGCAGTGCGAATTCGGCGTCGGTGCACCGTGCCTCGCCCGTCGCGTCCCGTCGGCGCACCTGCATCCTGGGCTGCGGCAGACCTCGGCGCCGGCACTCCCGGACGAAGTCCAACTCGGGGATGGATGTCGCCCCGCCGGCAGTCTCCGCCACCACCTCGGCGATGAGCCGGCTGCGACGCAACCTCGGCCGCTGCTGCAGGGTCTCCAGCAGCTCCTGAGGCGTCGCCAAGCGCTGCTGCACCACGCTGACCAGGATGAAGCTGGCCTCCCGGGCCGACCTCGCCCAGCTGGCGGCGTCGACGGCTGCGTCCGCCGCGTTGGTCAGCGCCAGGCCGTCCCGCACGACGCAGGTGCGTTCGGTTCGCGCGTACCGGGGCCTGATCCATGGCGGTAGTCGGCGCTTGCGGAGGTTCGAGTTGTGCGGGATGAGCACATCGGTGAACCCCGGGTCATCGCCGGACCACTTCCACTCCACGAGGCTCGATGCTCCGGCCAGCACTGCCCAGGGCCCCAGTTCCAGCACCGCGGCCATCCGGTAGTGCCCGGGCTCCGGCTCGATGGGCAGTGCCAGGAGGGTGCGAGGCGTGATCGTGCGCCAGAGCCCTTCCATAAGCGCCCTGTGGATCGTTCTGGCGGGCAGTGACCCCATCTCAGGCTGCCACGTGCCCAGCACCCATCGCTGACGGCGCAGCAGCGCGAGCAGGTCCGGAGGCAGGCGGCGGAACACGGCGCCACTGTGCCCCGCCGCGGCCTCGGGGCGCCTCAGGAGTCGCCGACCAGTGGAGTCCGGCGGCGCTGTGGATGTGCCATGGCGAAGTGGCCGAACGGTCACGCTGCGGAGGGTGAGTCGGCGGGTTCGGCCACAGCGCACCGCAGGCGCGGTACCCGCGATGGTGTCGGGGCAGTGGCCGAACCAGTGCGCTGCGGAGGGTGAGTCGGCGGGTTCGGCCACAACTGGGAGGGCGTGTGGAGGCGCCGCCGAATACGCTGGCGGGCATGAGCGAGCAGGCCGAATGGTGGCGCAATGCCGTGGTGTATCAGATCTATCCCCGCTCCTTCGCTGACGGGGACGGCGATGGAACGGGTGATCTGCGGGGCATCACCGAGCACATGGAGTACCTCGCCGAGCTCGGCGTCGATGCGCTGTGGCTGGGCCCGTTCTTCAAGTCACCGCAGGTGGACCACGGCTACGATGTCGCCGACTACCGCGACGTCGATCCGCTCTTCGGCACGCTGGCCGACTTCGACGAACTCGTGGCCGCGGCGCACGACCGGGGCATCCGGGTCACCGTCGACTTCGTCCCCAACCACACCAGCGATCAGCACGCCTGGTTCCAGGCGGCGCTCGCGGCGGCCCCGGGCAGTCCGGAACGGGAGCGGTACCTGTTCTTCGACGGCAAGGATGGCGGGCCGCCGAACAACTGGCGCAGCGTCTTCGGCGGACCATCCTGGACGCAGGCCCCCGACGGCCAGTGGTACTACCACCTCTTCGCGCGCGAGCAGCCGGACCTGAACTGGCGCAACCCGGAGGTCCTCGACGAGTTCGTCGACGTCCTGCGGTTCTGGTTGGACCGAGGAGTCGACGGGTTCCGCATCGACGTGTCCGACGCGCTCATCAAGGATGTGAACCTTCCCGACACTCCGACCGGGGAACCGGTCATCCCCAAAGACGACGCATCGGGCGTGCACGACATCTACCGCGCATTCCGCCGGCTCTTCGACTCCTACGATCACGACCCGATGGCGGTCATCGAGACCGGGGCGCCGGACGAGGTGGTCGCGCTGTTCCTGCGGCCGGACGAGATGCAGTTGGCGTTCAACTTCCGATTCGTGAAGGCGGGCTGGCGCGCCGACCGGCTGCGGCAGGCGATCAACGCGTCCATGGCGGCCAACGCCGAGGTCGGCGCCCCCACCACATGGGTGATCGACAACCACGACACGCCGAGGTCGGTCACCCGGTACGGCGCGATGGTGGAACTGGCCGGCGAGTACGTGCCCGGCACCATGAACACCGGCCCCGAGGGCGAGGTCGACATCGCCCTGGGCCTGCGGCGCAGTCGGGCCATGGCGCTGCTGCTGCTGGCACTGCCGGGCAGCGCCTACCTCTACAACGGTCAGGAACTGGGGCTGGAGAACATCGACGACCTGCCCGAGGAGGTGCTGCAGGACCCCATCTGGGAGCGGTCCGGGCACACCAACCGCGGCCGCGACGGGTGCCGCATCCCCATGCCGTGGGAGGGCGCCGGTCCGCCGTTCGGCTTCACGACCGGCGACCCGTGGCTGCCCATGCCGCCCGATTGGGCCGCCAAGACCGTCGCCGCGCAGGAGCAGGACCCACACTCGCTGCTGACCCTGTACCGTCGCGCGATCGCCGCCCGACGCGCGCTGCCCGTGGATGGGCTGCAGTGGCTGCCCAGCGACACCGGGGTCCTGCACTTGCGGCGCGGCTCGATCGAGGTGGTGGTCAACCTCTCCGGCGACCCGGTCCCGATTCCGAGCGGCAGGCTGGTGCTGTCCAGCGAACCCGTCGTGAAGTGCCTGCTGCCCGACGACGCCGCCGCCTGGGTGGAGGTGGAATAGCCGCACCTGGTCCAGCGTTGTTGATTGAGCATTCAATCATCTATCCGAGAGGTGCCGGATGCTCATCGATGCCATTGCACGTCGGCGCAGCGCAGTCGCCTTCGATCCGACCCACGCGTTGGCGCCCGAGGAGATGGCGATCCTGCTGGAGGCGGCCCGGTGGGCGCCGAGCGCCATGAACCGCCAGCCGTGGGCATTCCTCGTCGGCCACCGCGGCGACGCGACGTTCAAGGCGATCGCCGACGCGTTGAACGGCAACAACCAGCTGTGGGCCCCCGCTGCGTCGGCACTCATCGTTGCGATGGTGGACAGCGGCTCGCAGGAGCAGGCGCCGTCTGCCGGGCGTGCGTACGAACTCGGCCTGGCGGTGGGCCAGCTGGGCGTTCAGGCCGAGGCCATGGGTCTGATCACCCACCAGATGGGCGGGTTCGACGCCGAGCAGCTGATCGCCGATATGGCGATTCCACGGCACCTGGCGCCCATGGTCGTGCTGGCCGTGGGCGTACCGGGCGATGCGGACGCACTGCCGGGTCACCTTCGCAGGCGGGAGGCCGCGCCGCGGGTGCGGCGGCCGCAGGAATCCTGGGTGTTCGCGCAGGGTTGGGCAGAGCCCGCCTGAACGCAACGTGAACGCCTGCGCCTGCGCGAGCCTCGGCGGGGAGCGGCTGGAATACAGTGACGCCATGGGTGACATCGATCCGGTGATGCGCGGACACCTCAATCACGTGGTCAACTCGCTGGTCAACGAGACCAAGGGGTCAGTCGACCGCGAACAGATCCGTGCGCTGGTGGATGAGGCGTACGAGGAGGTGTCGCAGGGGGCGCGGATCGAGCAGTTCATCCCGATCCTGACGATGCGGCAAGCGCGATTGCTGCTGCATGCGCGCCGTCGCCTCGCCGAGGGCGACGGGGCCGACAGCACTGAGGTGCTGCTGGTGTGCGGCACGAACGCCGGCCGCTCCCAGGTCGCCGCCTCGCTGCTGCGCTTCTATGCGCCGGGACATCTCGAGGTCGTCTCGGCGGGTCAGAATCCGGCGGAGGAGACCAATCCCGAGGTGGTGGCGTACATGCGCGAGCGCGGTGTCGAACTCACCGACTACCCCAAGCGGCTGCGGCCGGAGTACGTGGAACTCGCCGACCACATCGTGCTCGTCGGGTCGAACGACACGCAGGTGCCGCCGGACACGGACATCGAGCGGTGGCCGATCCAACACATGACTGGGCTCAACCGCGAGGAGATGCGGCAGGCCATCGGGGAGATCGACGATAGGGTCCGTGCATTCGTCGCGCGCGTGCTCCCGGACGTGCCCATGCCGCCGTCGATCTTCGAGCAGCGGCCTTAGGCGGTCCAGCGCCGGTCTACTCGGCCGGGGGCGTCGTCACGTCGGGTCTGCTCGGAGAGGGCGTTGCGCTAGAACCGGTCGTGGTGCTCGAGGAGGTGGGGGCCCTCGTTGTGGCCGCGCCGATGGGTGTCTGCGCCGCCGAAGCGCTCGGAGTCGCAGATGCCCCGGGAGCGGCCGACTTCGACGGTGCGGCCGACCCTGTGGGTGACTGCGTTGCCGAGGCAGTCGCGGACCCGGAGGGGGTCGCGGACCCGGAGGGGGTCGCCGACTCGGTCGGAGACTTGGTCGGCGCGGCGGTGGGTGTGGGAGCCGGCGCGGTCGTCGTCCCAGAGGGTTTCGGCGTCCCTGATGGTGTCGGTGTGGTGGTCGGCTTCGGCGAGGTGGTCGGCTTCGGGGTGGCGGATGGCTTCTGGGGCTTCGGCGTGGGAGTAGGCGCTGCCGGGGTCGGCACCGCGGCGTCGCCATCCGGCACGGTGCGGGTCAGATCCACCTGCCCGACGAGCCCGCGTTCGTCGTAGCGGCCGGCCATGGGGCCGGGGGTGCTGCTGTAGAGGGCGGCGACGATGCCGGTCTTGTAGGCGCAGACCCAGGGCGCCCAGCCGCGGTTGTCGTAGATGGCGCGGGCGGCGCGCACGTTGGTCTCTGCGTCCAGGGCGAGTTGCTGGGCCTCGGCGGTGCTGGTGAAGCCGGTGCCGATGCGGCGCAGGGCGCCCTGCAGGGTGCCGCCGTCGTTGAGCTGGAAGACGCCCCAGTCGGTGGTGCCGTTGTTGTTGGTGGCGCCGATGGCGTTGGAGTGGCCAGATTCGCAGCGGGCCACCGCCATCGCGTTGCCCACCTGATCGGCGGGGAAGTGCTCCACCACCAGCGCCAGCACGGCCTCGGTGTGAATCGACGGGCCCGGACGGTACGCGATCGTGCGCACCTCTGGCTGGTCGGCCGGGTTCGCGGTCTCACCCCCGGCCGGTGCAGATTCGTCCTCATCTTCGCCTTCGGCGGCGGTTGCGCTGTCAGCAGCGGGCGCAGCCGCAGCGCGTTGCGATGCGGTTGGGGAAGGCGTTGCAGGAGCCCCGCGCCCGAACTCGGCTAGCCAGACGGCCTCGTCCTTCAGGGACAGCGGCCCGGGGGTCGGTGCGGCGGCTACGGGCCGGGTCGTAGCGGAGCTGTCGCCGGCAGGTGGCAGCCCGACAGTCGCAGCAGTCGCGGTCAGCAGGACCACGCCGGCGCACGCGATGACCCCGCGCTGGGCAGCGCGACGAGCGGCATCCACCGAAGGCCTCCCAGGTTCGCGTTGCCCCGACACACTGTCATGGACGGTGCATCCGTGGCAACGGCTGGTCGTGCCTACGCCAGCTCGGGCGCCGCGACCTCGGCAGGCTCGACGTCGCCGGGCTCCGGTGGTGCCTCCGGCTGCGGGAGCGGCTGCTCCTCGGGCGGGGCGGTCTGTGGCGCCTCGGGTGTGGGGGTCGGGGTTGGCGTCGGCTTCGGGGGTGGGTGTCGGCGTGGGCTTGGGATGAGGGCTTGGGAGAGGGTGCAGCCGTTGCCGGGCCGGCGGGGCTCGGCGAGCCGGGCTCGGGTTTGGGAGAGGCCGATGGTGCGGGCGGATCCGGCGGCGCATCTTCCACGGTGAACGAGACGCCGCTGGTCCCTTGTTCGTCGTAGCGGCCGGCCATGGGGCCGGGGGTGCTGCTGTAGAGGGCTGCGACGATGCCGGTCTTGTAGGCGCAGACCCAGGGCGCCCAGCCGCGGTTGTCGTAGATGGCGCGGGCGGCGCGCACGTTGGTCTCTGCGTCCAGGGCGAGTTGCTGGGCCTCGGCGGTGCTGGTGAAGCCGGTGCCGATGCGGCGCAGGGCGCCCTGCAGGGTGCCGCCGTCGTTGAGCTGGAAGACGCCCCAGTCGGTGGTGCCGTTGTTGTTGGTGGCGCCGATGGCGTTGGAGTGGCCGGATTCGCAGCGGGCCACCGCCATCGCGTTGCCCACCTGATCGGCGGGGAAGTATTGCCGCACCAGCGCCAGCACCTCGGTAGTCCCGACCGAGGACGTGGGCCGCACTTGAGCGGATACCGGGGCTGCAGCATCGGCGAGGTCCGGCTCGCGCAGTGCTGCCGGTCGCGCGTGTGCCGTTGCGACCGGCAGTTGTCCGGCAACCGCAGCGACTGGCTGCTGAACGCGTCCGACTGCCCTCGACTGACCATCTCCGCCAGCAGCGCCAGCGAGACCGGCCACAGCGAGCAGCGCGGTTGCGGCGCCAACGGTCACACCGGCGCGAGCACCGGACAAATGGCTCCCCATGGATACCTCCTGGGATAAGTATGCGACAGATTTGCGACACACTTTCCACCGGCAAGTGACACGGGAATGCACGGATCGCCAGGGGAGGTCGGGGGCGGTGGCGGTGGGATTCGAACCCACGGTGGAGTTGCCCCCACACACGCTTTCGAGGCGTGCTCCTTTGGCCGCTCGGACACGCCACCGCTGACGAGGGTACCGCCCCGATCGGCGCCGGGCGAAATCAGGACTCCGACTGCGCGGCGGCCCTGCGCAGCGCGAAGAAGTCCTCCAGCGGCCCGCGGCACTCCTCGGACAGGACTCCGCCCACCACTTCGCAGCGGTGCGGCAGGCGCCGATCGCGCAGCAGATCGAACAGCGAACCAGCGGCCCCGTAGTCGGGGTTCCAAGCCCCGAAGACCACGCGGTCGATGCGCGCCGCCGTTGCCGCCCCGGCGCACATCGGGCACGGCTCCAGGGTTGCCGCCAAGACGCACCCCTGCAACCGCCACGATTGCAGGTGCCGTGCCGCCTCGCGCAGCGCGACGATCTCGGCGTGCGCGGTGGGGTCGTTGCTGTCGGCGCGGCGATTCCAGCCTTGTCCGATCACTGCGCCGCTGGGTCCGATCACCACAGCGCCCACCGGGATGTCGCCACCGGCACTCCCGTGCTCGCGAAGTACGGCCAGCGCCGCCCGCACCGCGGTGGCGTCGGCAGCCCGAACCTGCATCGCTCCAGTCTGCCCGTGCCGGGCGGCGCCAACCACACGCGCGCCGCATCTGGTCCGGGCGGTCGTTGTCGGGCTGGTGGTCGGTGTCGGTCGGCGGTGTCGGTCGGCGGTCGCGGAACGCCCGGGTCTTGGTGCCGCCCCGGTGCGCCGTCCCGGTGCTGTGCACCCCGCATGGGGGTTTGCACCCGGTACGGGGGCTGAATCGGCCTCGTGGCGGAAGTGTTTGCACCCGGCATGGGGGTTTGCACCCGATTCGGGGGCTCGGGACCGCCAATAGAGCCTGTATAGCCCCCGTTCCGGGTGCAGACCCCCGCCGCGGGTGCAGCGTTGAGCCCGTGACGGCCTGTACAGCCCCCGCGCCGGGTGCAGACCCCCGAATCGGGTGCAGAGTCCTGCCCAGCCCACCTCGGACCCCAGCAGCACAGCTCGTACGGGGCTGTCGTGCAGCCTCGCCCGCCCGCGCCCGCCGTGCCCCCTGTCGGCGCCGCGCCAGCCGCGCCCCTGCCGGCGCCGCGCCCGCCGTGCCCCCTGTCGGCGCCCGCGCCCCGCCGCGCCCCCTGCCGGCGCCCGCGCCCGCCCGCGCCCCGCCGCGCCCCCTGCCGGCGCCGCGCCCGCCGTGCCCCCTGTCGGCGCCCGCGCCCCGCCGCGCCCCCTGCCGGCGCCCGCGCCCGCCCGCGCCCCGCCGTGCCCCCTGTCGGCGCCTGCCCCGCCGCGCCCCCGGCCGGCGCCGCGCCCAGCCGCGCCCCTGCCGGCGCCCCGCCCGCGCACCCCCGCCCGCGCACCCCCGCCCGCCGGTACCCCGGCCGCCAGCGCACTTGCGGCCCGCCGGCGCCCGCCGACGGCGCAACGCCAGCCCGTCGGCGCGAGCAACGCGATCCGGTGCCGCAAGCACTGCCCCGCACTGCCTAGGCTGCGAGCATGCGAACGCTCATCGCCGACCATCCCCTGATCGAGCACAAACTGACCCTGCTGCGCGACGAGGACACGCCGACTCCAGTCTTCGCCGCACTGGTCGATGAGTTGGTGACCCTGCTGGCGTACGAGGCGACGCGCAGCGTGGTGACCGAACCCGTCGAGGTCAGGACGCCGCTGACCACGGCGCGCGGCGCCAGGCTGGTGCGGCCCGTACCGATGGTGGTGCCGATCCTGCGGGCCGGTCTGGGCATGCTGGCCGGGATGCGCCGTCTGCTGCCGCAGGCGGAGGTGGGCTTCCTGGGCATGGTTCGCGATGAGGCCTCACTGGTCGCCCACACCTACGCCGACCGCTTGCCGGCCGATCTGACCGGGCGGCAGGTGTTCCTGCTCGATCCGATGCTGGCGACCGGCGGCACGCTCGTAGCGGCCATCGACTTGTTGCTGGAGCGGGGCGCCCACGATGTGACCGTGATCTGCCTGTTGGCCGCCCCGGAAGGGCTACACCGGCTGCAGGAGGCCTACTCGAGCCGGGACGTGCGCGTGTCCTGCGTCTGCGCGGGGCTGGACGCCCGGCTCAACGACCGCGGCTACATCGTGCCCGGGCTCGGCGATGCCGGCGACCGGCTGTACGGAGTGGTCTGATGCGACGACTGGCCCCCTTCGCCGCGGCCGTGGCCCTCGCCGCCTGCAGCGGCACCCTCGCCGCCTGCAGCAGCACCCCCGCCGATCCGGAGCCGACCAACGCCCCGGATCCCTCGCCCAGCGCATCGGCCACCTGCCAGCATCGGCAGGCCGTGTCGGACATCGCGCTGGACACGCGCCTGCGCCAGGTGTTGTTCGCCGGGGTCTTCACCGGGGAACCGGACCCGATCGCCAGTGCCACCTTCGCGGCCGCGTCCGGGGTCGGGGGCATGAACTTCCTCGGCAACGATGCGCAGGTCTACGCCAACGGCGAGTTGGCCGCGGTGACGGAACAGGGCGGCGACATCGCGCCGTTCCTGGCGGTGGATCAGGAGGGCGGCCGGGTGCAGCGGTTGGCCGGCCTCATCGGATCGCAGCCGTCCGCCCGCGAGATGGGTGCCACGATGACGCCGCAAGAGGTCGAGGCGATGGCCGCAAGCACCGCAGAGGCGATGGCCGATCTGGGACTGACCATGGACCTGGCGCCGGTAGCCGATGTCAGCAGCCAGCCCGACGATGCCGTCATCGGCGATCGTGCCTTCTCTGAGGATCCCGACGAGGTCACCGCCTACGCCGGCGCCTACGCCGAGGGGCTGCGTTCAGCCGGCATCATCCCGGTGCTCAAGCACTTCCCCGGCATCGGATCCGCCTCGGGGAACACCGACTTCGAGCCAGCCACCTCGCCCCCGCTGTCGCAGCTGCGGACCGTCGACCTGCTGCCGTACGAAGCGCTGCTCGCCGACGAGCCGGTCGCCGTGATGATGGGCTCCGCAGTGATCCCGGACCTCACCGACGGCGAGCCGGCCGGACTTTCTGCGGCGGCGGTGGACCTGCTGCGCAGCGACTTGGGCTTCGACGGGGTGGTCATGACCGACTCGCTGTCCGGAGCTGCCGTCTCCTCCCGCTACGACCTGCCGGAGGCGGCCGAACTGGCCCTCATCGCCGGGGTCGACATGGTGCTGTGGGATTCCACCAGCGAGGTGGAGGCCATCGTGACCCGGCTGCAGGAGGCCGTTGCCGCAGGTCGGTTGACCGAGGACCGGCTGGACGAGGCCGTGGCGCGGATCCTGGAGCTGAAGCAGATCGACGCGTGCGCACTGACCGGCCAGCAGTAGCCGACCGGCCAGGTTCGCGCCAGCGCAGCGCCTACAGCCCCTTGACCGCGGTGACCACCTTGTTCAGAGAGTCCTTGGCGTCGCCGAACAGCAGCGTCGTCTTGGGGTCGAAGAGCAGCTCGTTCTCGATCCCGGCGAAGCCGGGGCGCATCGACCGCTTCAGGAAGACCACCTGTCCGGCTTGGTTCACGTCCAGGATCGGCATGCCGTAGATCGGTGCGCTCGGGTCGGACTTGGCCGCCGGGTTCACGACGTCGTTGGCGCCCACCACCAGCGCGACATCGGCGTCGGGGAACTCCGGGTTGACGTCGTCCATCTCCTTGAGCTGCTCATACGGCACGTTGGCCTCCGCCAGCAGCACGTTCATGTGGCCCGGCATGCGGCCGGCCACGGGGTGGATGGCGTAGTCCACCTCGATGCCGCGCTCGCTGAGCAGATCGGCCAGCTCGCGCAGCGTGCTCTGGGCCTGTGCGACCGCCAGGCCGTAGCCGGGCACCAGGATGACCTTGTTGGCGTAGCCCAGCATGATGGCCACGTCCTGCGCCGAACCAGAGCGCACCGGCCGGTCGGAGGCGACCCCGGCCCCGGCCGTGGTGGGACCGGCGAAGGCGCCGAACAGGATGTTCGTGATAGGACGGCCCATCGCGGAGGCCATGAGCTGGGTGAGCAGGGTGCCGGCCGCGCCGACCAGGGTGCCGGCCACCAGCAGCAGCACGTTGCCCAGCACGAAGCCGGATGCCGCCACTGCCAGGCCGGTGAAGGCGTTGAGCAGGGAGATCACGATCGGCACATCGGCTCCGCCGACCGGCAGCACGAAGAAGACGCCCAGCGTCAGGGAGACCAGCATCATCGCCAGCAGCACCCAGTTCGGCCCGCCCGCCATCAGCCAGATCGCCAGGCCGATCGCGGCGATGGCCAGGCCGGGGGTGAAGATCTGCGCTCCGGGCAGCACCACCGGCCTGGTGGCGACCAGTTCCTGCAGTTTCAGGAAGGTCACGACCGAACCGGAGAACGACACCGAGCCGATGATCACGGTGAACACCGTGGCGACCAGGTCGAACGCGCCCGGATCGTCGATGTGCAGGTACTCGATGACGGCCACCAGAGCCGCGGCGCCGCCGCCGACCCCGTTGAACAGCGCCACCATCTGCGGCATCTGGGTCATCTGGACCCGCCTGGCCGCGACTGCGCCGATCGCGCTGCCGACCGCGACGCACAGCAGGATCAGCAGCATGTTGTCCAGCTCGTAGTTGCTGAAGAACACCACGACCGAGGCGATGAGCGCGCCGACCGCGCCGATGAGCACACCCTGCCGGGCGGTCTTGGGGCTCGACAGCCCCTTCAGCGCGAGGATGAACATCACCGCAGCGGCCAGGTTGGCCAGCTGCGCCCATGTTGGGATGAGCGTCATGACGCGTCCTTTCCGGACTCCGCGACAGCCTTCTTCTCGCGGGGCTTGAACATCTCCAGCATTCGATCGGTGACCACGAATCCGCCGACGAGGTTGATGGCGGACAGCACGATGGCGATGCCGGCCAGGATCAGCTGCAGGGCGCCCTCAGCTTCGCCGGCGACGATGATCGCGCCGACGAGGATGATGCCGTGGATCGCGTTGGCCCCGGACATGAGCGGGGTGTGCAGCACCGCCGAGACCTTCGAGATGACCTCGTAGCCGACGAAGCAGCTGAGGACGAAGATGGTGAGCAGCGCCACCCCGCCGTAGCCGTTCGCGGCCGCGTCGGCGGTGGGCAGCGCGGCGAATCCCAGCGTCATGTCAGTTCCCTTCCTCGCTGGTGGAGGGCCGTTCCTCGGTGGCCGCCGTCTCGGGCGGTGCCAGCCCCAGCGCCTCGATGGCGGCCGGATGGCGGACGGTGCCCTGCAGGACGACCGCACAGCCCTCCACGATCTCGTCGGTGGGATCGAGGGCGACCGCGCCGTCCTGGGTGATCAGCCCCAACAGCGCCAGCACGTTCATCGCGTACAACTGCGAGGCGTGCACCGGCATCGAGCTGGGGACGTCGCGACCGCCCCAGATGGTGACTCGGCCATCGGTGAGGACCTCCTCGCCCGGCCGTGATCCGGCCACGTTGCCGCCGGTTTCGGCCGCCAGGTCCACCACGACCGAGCCCGGGCGCATCGTGGCGACCATCTCTTCGGTCACCAGCAGCGGGGCGCGCCGGCCCGGCACGGCAGCGGTCGTGATCACGACATCGGACTCGGCGAGGTACGGGCGTGAGCAGCTCCTGCTGGCGCTTGGCCCGGTCCTCGGTCATCTCCCGGGCGTAGCCCCCCGAACCCTCGACGGTGTCCAGATCCAGGGTGATGAACTTGCCGCCCATCGACTTGACCTCGTCGGCACTGGCCGGCCGCACGTCGTAGGCGGACACGACGGCGCCGAGCCGCTTGGCCGTCGCGATCGCCTGCAGACCGGCCACCCCCGCCCCGAGGACCAGCACCTTGGCCGGCGGGATGGTGCCGGCCGCGGTCATGAACAGCGGGAAGAACCGGGGAAGTCGCGCGGCGCCCACCTCGGCGGCCCGGTAGCCGGCCACCAAGGCCTGCGAGGTCAAGGCGTCCATGGACTGGGCCCGCGAGATCCGGGGCACCAAGTCGAAGGACAGGACGGTCGCCTTGCGGTCGGCGATTGCCCGAATGGTGTCGGTGTCCGCGCCGGGGGAGAGGAAGGACATGGCGATGGCGCCCTCGCGCAGCGCACCGGCGAGCTGCGGATCCAATGGACGCACGCTGGCCACCACGTCGGCCTCGGAGGCGGCCTGCGCCGCGCTTCCGGGCGGCGCGATCTGCGCACCGACCTCGATGTAGTCGGCGTCGGAGGCGAAGGCGGCATCGCCAGCTCCCGACTCGATGACCACTTGGTAGCCGAGGTTGGCGATCTTCGCAGCAACGTCGGGCAGACAGGCGACACGCTTCTCGCCGGGCCGCTGTTCTGCGGGGATGAACACGCGCACGGTTGCCTCCAGCCGCACCGGTCACAGCGGAGCGCAGTCTTGCCGGAACGCCCCCACTGCGCGAAATCTGTTGTTACTGAAGGGTAACCAGGCCGCTTCGGGACCTTCGTGGGCACCCCCGACCAGCGCAAACCGCGTCACACGCGATCAACAGCGGGCGAGCACGGGCAGTATGGGGATCATGCTGACGCTTGCGATCGACTGCGGCGGCACCGGCATCAAAGGCTCGGTGCTCGACGACGACGGCCGGATGATCGCCAAGCGCATCCGCGTCAAGACCCCGTACCCGCTGCCGCCCAACCGGTTCGTCGGGGTGCTGGAGGAGTTGGCAAGGCGCCTGCCCGCGGCGGACCGCGTGACGGTCGGCATGCCCGGCATGATCCGGCATGGCAGCGTGGTGGCGACCCCGCACTACATCACCAAGCGCGGTCCCCATTCGCCCGTGCAGGCGGACCTGGAGCGGGCGTGGCGCGGGTTTGACGCCCGATACGCCCTGGAGTCGACGCTGGGCCTGCCCACCCTGGTGCTCAACGATGCCGAGGTGGCCGGGGCCGGGGCGGTGAGCGGCTACGGCTTCGAGGTCGTGTTCACCCTCGGCACCGGACTGGGCAACGCGGTCTTCGACAACGGCGTGCTGCTGCCGCACCTGGAGATCTCGCGCTCGCCGGTCCGGCGCGGGCGCATCTACGACGAGTACATCGGCGATAAGGCGCGCAAGGCGATCGGGCAGACGGCGTGGTCGCTACGGGTGCGCGACGCGGTCCTGGGCCTGCAACCCATGCTGCAGTGGGACCACCTCTTCCTCGGCGGCGGCAACGCGGTCAAGATCCTCCCCAAGCACCTGCGGGCGCTGGGTCCCCGGGTCACAGTCGTCCCCAATGACATCGGGATCGTCGGCGGCGTGAAGGCGTGGGACGTGACGCACTTGCACGGCACACCGACCAGGGGACTGCCCGAACCGCCGGACACGCCGGAGGACCTGAAGCGGCTCATCGACACCCTGATCGAGTCCGAAGAGGATCCCGATCTGGCGGCTGCCGTGACGGGCCGCTCACCGCACCGGTAGCGCTGGCGGAGGATGCGGGATTCGAACCCGCGAGGGGTTGCCCCCAACACGCTTTCCAAGCGTGCGCCCTAGGCCTCTAGGCGAATCCTCCACGCCGTAGGGTACGCGACAGAGCCGAGGCGGGGAAATCTGGCGGGCCTCGATCGGGACTCGCCCGCGCTGCGCGGTATCGCCTACACTGGTGGCAGACCCCTCGCGCGGCGTTATCCTGCCCAACTCCCCCAGGGCCGGAAGGCAGCAAGGGTAAGCGGGCTCTGGCGGGTGCGCGAGGGGTCCCTGATTGCTCCGGGAGGTCTGATGGCCACGACCGACCCCCGTTGGCGCGACACCGAGGTCATTGCAGGCTGGCAGGACACGGTGGTGCTGATGCCCCGGACGGCTGCTGTTGCCGCCGGTTGGTACGCAGACCCCTACGACCCCACCGGGCTGCGCTACTGGGACGGTGCCGCCTGGACCAACCACCGCAGCAGCGCGCCGTACGGCGCCGCGCCGCGCCCCCGCCCCCGCCGCAGCGCGCTGGTTGGTTTCCTGCTGGCCATCCTGTTCGGTGGACTGGCCTTCACGTATCTGCTCCCGCTACCGACGTGGGCACGGCTGCTCATCGCGGGGGCCGTCGTCCTCGCGCTGGGTTGGTGGACGCTGCTCGTGGTGCCGCTGAGTTGGCCGCTGGCGGTGGTGCTGGTCCCGCTGCTGGCTGCGCTGGGCAACTCGCGCCGGTAGCAGTGCTGGGCCGGCGCGGTTTCGTGGCTCGCCCGCGTCCCGGCCGCGGCGCTTTCCGGGTCGCGATCCCGGGTGCCTTGCGGCGGCAGTTGCTGACCATGTGACCGTTCCGCAGCGCTTGGGGTGTCGGCGCCCGACTGGGCGGGGCCGGTACTGCGCCATCTGCCGGGTCGATGCACCCGTTGCGGGGGTGGGGCTCTTTCGGAACGGCAACGATGCACCCGTTGCGGGGGTGGGGCTCTTTCGGAACGGCAACGATGCACCCGTTGCGGGGGTTTGCACCCGGGACGGGGGCTGAGAGGGCCTCCTGGGCGGCAACTGTGCACCCGGTTTGGGGGTTTGCACCCGGGACGGTGGCTGTCGGCCCCGATCCGGCCGGTTCCGCCCCCGCGGCGGGTGCAAACCCCCAAACCGGGTGCAGACCGGGGCCGCACGCCGACCGATCTGCCCCCGCGCCGGGTGCAAACCCCCAAACCGGGTGCAGACCCCCGCGCCGGGTCGCACCCGACCGATCTGCCCCCGCGCCGGGTGCAGACCCCCGCGACGCGGGTGCAGACCGCCCGCGCCGGGTGCAGACGCCCCGCGCCGGGGCCGCACACGACCCCCGCGCCGGGTGCAGATGCCCGCGCCGGGTGCAGACGCCCGCGCCGGGTGCAGACTCCCGCGCCGGGTGCAGACGCCCGCGCCGGGTGCAAGCACACCCGCGCAGGGCGCGTGCCCGAAGGTGCCGGGGGGCGGGCTTAGGCTTGCGGGGTGACATTGGCCCTCTACCGCGCCTACCGGCCCGGCACCTTGGCGGAGGTGGTCGGCCAGGACCACGTGACCGCCCCTCTTGCCAGAGCGCTGCAGACCGGCCGCATCCACCACGCCTATCTGTTCAGCGGCCCCCGCGGCTGCGGCAAGACCTCGACCGCGCGCATCATGGCCCGATCGCTGAACTGCGAGCAAGGGCCGACCGCTCAGCCGTGCGGCCAGTGCGACAGTTGCGTGGCGCTGGCGCCGAACGGCCCCGGCTCGGAGGATGTGGTGGAGCTCGACGCGGCCAGCCACGGCGGCGTCGACGACACGCGGGAACTTCGCGAACGGGTGATCTACAGCCCCGCCCGCTCCCGCTACCGCATCTACATCATCGATGAGGCCCACATGGTCACCACGCAGGGCTTCAATGCGCTGCTGAAGGTGATCGAGGAGCCGCCGGAGTACGTGCGCTTCATCTTCGCCACGACCGAGCCGGAGAAGGTCCTCGGCACGATCCGCAGCCGGACCTTCCACTACTCCTTCCGGCTGGTCGCGACCAGCGTGCTCAGCGCCCACCTGGCCGCCGTCTGCCGGGCCGAGGATGTGCCGTACGACGAGGGCGCGCTGCCGCTGATCGCCAAGGCGTCGGGGGGCAGCGTCCGCGATTCGCTCAGCCTGTTGGGCCAGCTCATCGCGGGCTCCGATGAGGCCGGCCTGACCCAGGACCTGGTGGCCCAGGGCCTCGGCCTGACCGATGCGGTACTGCTGGATCGGGTGGTCTCCGCCATCGCGGCCCGGGACGGCGCCGCAGCCTTCGCGGCGGTCGATGCCGTCGTGGAGTCCGGGCACGACGGCCGGCGGTTCCTGACCGACCTCCTGGAGCGCATGCGCGATCTCATCGTGCTGCAGCACGTCCCTGCCGAGGAGCACGCCGCGCTGCTGCAGCTGCCCGCCGAGCAGGTGGACGCGCTGCGCGAGCAGGGCGGGCTGTTCGGACCATCGGAACTGTCGCGGGCCGCCGACCTGGTCAGTGCGGGCCTGAGCGAGTTGAAGGGCGCCACGGCGCCGCGCCTGCAGTTGGAACTGTTGCTGGCCCGGCTGCTGCTGCCCAGCGCCGACCACGGCACCGAGGGCCTGGCCGCTCGGCTGGATCGCCTCGAACGCCGAGTGGCGGCCGGCGTGGTGCATGCGCCGGGCACGCAGCAGGCAGCGGGGACGGCATCCGGCGAGCGGACCGACCGGGCCAAGCCAGAGCCGACGGCGGCGCAGGAGCAGCGGCCCGAGGCGTCGGCAGCGGCCCAGGCGCCATCGTCACCGCAGGGCAAACCGGAGGCTGCAGCCGCCTCGCAGCAGTCGCGTCCCAAGCCCGCCGACCGGGGAGCGCGGCCGCGCACCCGCGCCGGTGCCGGCCCGACGCCCCCGCCGCGGCTGTCGGATCTGGCCCCGGCCACTGCCGCCCCCGCCAAGCCCCACGGGCCGCAGGCGCCGGCACCAGACCCCGAGGCGGACCAATCGGCGCAGCCGGCACCGACGAGCGAACCGGGCCGGGCCGCCCCGGCTGGCCCGGCTGGCCCGGCCGCCCGGCTGCCCCGGCTGCCCCCGCCGCCCCCGCCGCGTCGGCGGCATCAGACCCCGGGTTGGCGTCGGTGCGCGACGGCTGGGCCGACGTGCTCACCGAGCTGGGTCGTCGCTCGCGGGTGGCCTGGACGCTATGGGAGTCCTCACTCCCGCTGTCGCTGGCCAATGGCGAGATGACGGTCGGCGTGGCCGATCAGGGGCGGCTGACGAGTATCACCGCCAGTCGGCGGGAGGAGTTGCTGCGTCAGGTGCTCATCGACGTGCTGCGCGTGGATGTACGCGTCAAACCGGTCTTGGCCACCCGGGCTGCGGGCCCCGAGCCGGACGACGAGGCGGCATCCGCCGACGACCCGGATCTCGGCAGCAGCGAGGTGTCCGGTGTGGACCTGGTGGTTCGGGAACTCGGTGCGGTGCGCATCGGCGAGATCGGTGAGGCCTGATGTACGAGGGGATCGTCCAGGACCTCATCGACCAGTTCGGCCGGCTGCCGGGTATCGGGCCGAAGAGCGCGCAGCGCATCGCGTTCTACGTGCTGCAGGCCGACGATGAACAGATCGCGGAACTGTCGCGAACCCTGGCGGTCGTCAAGCAGCGGGTCAGCTTCTGTCGGCGCTGCGGCAACATCGCCGAAGGCGAGTTGTGCCGTATCTGTTCCGATCCGCGGCGCGATGATCATGTGATCTGCGTGGTCGAGGAGCCGAAGGATGTGGTCGCCGTCGAGCGCACGCGCGAGTTCCGGGGGCGCTACCACGTCCTCGGCGGGGCCATCTCGCCGATCGACGGCGTGGGACCGGACGACCTGCGGATTCGCGAACTCATGGCCCGCCTCGCAAACGAGGAGGTCACCGAGTTGATCCTGGCCACCGATCCCAACCTGGAGGGCGAGGCCACGGCCACCTATCTGACCCGCCTGGTCGCCGGTATGGGCATGACGGTGACCCGGCTGGCGTCGGGCCTGCCCGTCGGCGGCGACCTGGAGTACGCCGACGAGGTGACCCTGGGACGGGCCTTCGAGGGGAGGCGCCGTGTCGACCAGTGATGCGACCACCAGCGATGCGCGTGTGGAACTCGCCGACGAGTTCGCCGCCGACGCCGCGTCATTCGTGGCCGCGGTCGAATCCGTGGCCGCCGGCACCAATCCGAGCGCGGCGGTCTCGGTGCTGATCCTGGCCCTATCCGGCCTGCTGTCCTCCGGTGCCAGACTCGGCGCGCAGGAGGACATCGTGCCGACCGCCGCGGAGTCGGAGATTGGACCGGCGCAGGCGGCTGCGCTGGGGGACGGTCCGAGTACCGGGGCCCTGAGCACGGCGCTGGCCGAGCAGTTCGGCGGGGTGGACCAGTACTGGGAAACGGTCGATCCCTACCTGGGGGAAGAAGTGGCCTCCGCCGAACTGTCGAGTGATCTCGCCGGGATCGCCGGGGATCTGCTGCAGGGGCTCGCGCTGTACTCGGAGGGCCGCTACGACGACGCGCTGGCATGGTGGCAGTACTCCTACCTCGCGCACTGGGGCCCGAGCGCCAGCGCCTGCTTGCGGGCCGTGCAGTCCCTGATCGCGATGGTGCGGCTCGGCTCGCCGATGGGCTCCCCGGGCGAGGATCTGCCGGGCTGAACCCTTCCAGGACGGTTCCAGCGCCGGGAGCCGATACCCTGGTGAGCGCTACGGACCGGCGTCGATGGAGGAGTTGCCCCGTGGGGATCATCGTGCAGAAGTACGGGGGTTCCTCCGTCTCCGACGCGGTCAGCATTCGGCGGGTAGCGCGCCGCATCGTGGACACCGCCCGGTCGGGGTCGCAGGTCGCCGTAGTGGTCTCGGCGATGGGCGACACCACCGACGAGCTGCACGACCTCGCCAACCAGGTCTCGCCGAACCCACCTGGCCGTGAGATGGACATGCTGCTGACCGCAGGCGAGCGGATCTCGATGGCGCTGCTGGCGATGGCGATCCATGACCTCGGTTTCGAGGCGCGTTCGTTCACGGGGTCCCAGGCGGGCCTGATCACCGACGCGATCCACGGAGCGGCCCGCATCGTCGACTTCACGCCCGGCCGGATCCAGCAGGCGCTGGCCGAGGGCGCTATCCCGATCGTGGCCGGCTTCCAGGGCGTGAGCCGGGAGACCAAGGACGTCACCACGCTGGGACGGGGCGGCTCGGACACCACCGCGGTGGCGCTCGCAGCGGCGCTGCACGCAGATGTCTGCGAGATCTTCACCGATGTGGACGGGGTGTTCTCCGCCGATCCCCGCGTCGTCCCCCTGGCCAGCAAGGTGGATCACATCACCTACGAGGAAATGATGGAGCTGGCGGCTGCCGGCGCGAAGGTGCTGCACCTGCGCTGCGTGGAGTACGGCCGCCGCTTCGGGATCCCGATCCACGTGCGCTCCTCATTCAGCCGGAACCCCGGCACCTGGGTCACGTCATCACAACAGTTGCAGGAGGACGGTGTGGAACAGCCGATCATCTCCGGCGTCGTCGCCGATCAGAACGATGCCAAGGTCACCGTGGTCGGGGTACCGGACAAGCCGGGCGAGGCGGCCGCCATCTTCCAGGTGCTCGCCGACGCCCAGGTCAACCTGGACATGATCGTCCAGAACGTCTCCGGGCCGGCCAAGGACCGCACCGATGTCACCTTCACGTGCTCCAAGCCGGACATCGCCCGGGCCATGCAGAGCCTGCTCGATGCCAAGGAGCGGATCGGCTTCGAGAGCCTGTCATCCGATGAGGACATCGCCAAGGTCACCCTGGTCGGCGCCGGCATGCGGTCCAATCCCGGCGTCAGCGCCCGGTTCTTCGCAGCCCTTGCCGAGGCCGAAGTCAACATCGAGATGATCTCGACCTCCGAGATCAGGATCTCCGTGGTAACCCGGAGCGCCGATGCCCAGCGCGGGCTGCAGGCGGTCCACACCGCGTTCGGCCTCGACGCCGACGAAGAGGCCGTCGTATACGCCGGATCCGGACGATAGGAGTCGAGATGGGCAAGCCGACGCTGGCCGTTGTGGGTGCGACCGGGGCGGTGGGTTCGGTCATGCTCGACCTGCTGAGCACTCGGCCGGATGTGTGGGGGCAGATCAAACTGATCGCCTCGCCGCGCAGTGCGGGCAAGGTGCTGCAGGTCCGCGGTGAAGACGTCGTGGTCGAGGCGCTTGCCGAGGACGTGTTCGATGGTGTCGATGTGGCCATGTTCGACGTGCCGGACGCCGTCTCCGCGCAGTGGGCACCCATCGCGGCGGGCCGCGGTGCCGTCGCCGTGGACAACTCCGGGGCGTTCCGGATGGATCCCGAAGTGCCGCTGGTCGTGCCCGAGGTCAACGCCGAGCAAGTGGCCAACCGGCCGAAGGGGATCATCTCCAACCCGAACTGCACCACCCTGTCGATGATCGTGGTGCTCGGTGCGCTGCACCGCCGCTGGACGTTGCAGGAACTGGTCGTGGCCTCCTACCAGGCCGCCTCCGGCGCGGGCAAGCCTGGCGTCGACGAGTTGCGCGAGCAGGTGGCGGCTCTGGCCGGCAAGGACATCGGCGTCGTGGCGGGGGATGTGCGCGAGGCGCTGGTGGAGGCCGGGGCGCCGGTGGACGGTGCTTTCCCGGCGCCACTGGCGTTCAACGTGGTGCCCTGGGCCGGGTCGCTGAAGGACGGCGACTACACCTCGGAGGAACTCAAGGTCCGCAACGAGTCCCGCAAGATCCTGGGTCTGCCGGATCTGCGGGTATCGGCCACCTGCGTCAGGGTGCCGGTCGTGACGACGCACTCGCTGGCGGTGCACGCCCGCTTCGCCGGCCCCGTCAGTGCGGCGCAGGCGCGGGCGATCCTGCGGGGTGCGCCCGGGGTCGAGGTTGTGGACGACCCGTCGGCGAAGCTCTTCCCGACGCCGGCGGATGTCGTGGGGACCGACCCAACAGTGGTCGGTCGGATCCGGCAGGCGCCGGACTTCCCGGAGGCGCTGGACTTCTTCGTCTGCGGGGACAACCTGCGCAAGGGCGCCGCCCTGAACACCGCGCAGATCGCCGAGGTCGTCGCGCAGGAGTTCTCCGCGTAGCCGCGTGCCAGGCACAAGGGCCTGATTCCAGTCGAGGCGGCCGTCTCCGCTACACTGATGCGGTCGCACGGCAACGGGGTGTGGCGCAGCTTGGTAGCGCGCTTCGTTCGGGACGAAGAGGCCGTGGGTTCAAATCCCGCCACCCCGACCATGCAGCCGGATCCCTCCTGAGGGGTCCGGCTGTTGGCGTCTGGGGCCCCGTCGTCGGCACGCTGCGCCAGGGCCTGGGCACGTCTGCACCGCGTTCGGTGCTAAGGGACGTCTGCACCCGGTTCGGGGGCGCATCGTTCGGTGCTAGGGGACGTCTGCACCCGGTTCGGGGGCGCATCGTTCGGTGCTAGGGGACGTCTGCACCCGGTTCGGGGGTTTGCACCCGCGGCGGGGGCGGAACCGGCCGTTTCCGGGGCACATCTGCACCCGGTTCGGGGGTTTGCACCCGCTGCGGGGGCGGAACCGTCCTGATCGGGGCCCAGAGCCCCCGTCCCGGGTGCAAACCCCCGAACCGGGTGCATCGTTGCCGTCTTGGAGGCACCGTCAGCCCCCGCCTCGGGTGCAAACCCCCAAACCGGGTGCATCGTTGCCGTCTCGGGGCCCAGAACCCCCGCCCGGGTGCATCGTTGCCGTCTCGGGGCCAGAACCCCCGCCCCGGGTGCTAACCCCAATAACGGGTGCACAGTCGCGCTGCGAGGCCCCCCGCGGGGCGCCGAGACCCGAAGGAAGCGCAGGCTCGTCCCCGCCGACAAGAGCCGCATCCCCCACCGCGCGGGACGGCGCCCGGTCCAGCCGCCGCCGAAGCAGTGACTGCTTGATCGCGATAAGCCGGGTACAGCCGGCACTACGAGCACGTTGATCGTGCTGCTGCTCGATCTCGGCCGACAGTCGCGCCGCCCGCCCACCACGATGGACAGCGAAACGCGATCGCGGACCCTGTCGGAGAGCACTCCACGCGCCGAGTGTCGTGGTCTACCCGGTCGCGGCATCCGCCGGCAGCAGGGTCAGCAGCGTCGCCCGCGGCGGGCAGAACAGCCGGAACGGGGCGGACGGAGCGGTGCCGAGCCCTTGCGAGACGTGCAGGACGGCGTCGCCGTGCCGGGAAACCCCGGATGCTCGAGCGGTGTCGAGGTCGCAGTTGGTGACCAGCGCGCGGTTGCCGGGCAGGCAGACCTGGCCGCCATGCGTATGGCCGGCAAGGATCAGGTCGGCACCGTCGGCTGCCATGGCGTCCAGCACGCGCAGGTACGGCGCGTGGGTCACGCCGATCCGGATGACGGCGTCCGCCGGGAAAGCACCGGCGACCTCGTCGTAGCGATCTCGCTGGATGTGGGGGTCGTCCACCCCTCGCAGCGCGACCGGCGCCTGCTGCCGACCCAGCCGCATCTCGGCGGCGGCATTGTCCAGATCGGCCCAGCCCGCACCACGCAGGCCGGCAACCAGGTCGCCCCAGGGCAGTTCAGGGCGGGTGCCCTCCAACTCGCTGGGCGCCGTGAGGTACTTGAGGGGATTGACGATGCGAGGCGCGAAGTAGTCGTTGCTTCCCAGCACGAAGGCGCCCGGCTGGGCCATCACGCCGGCCAGCGCATCCAGGACGATCGGCACGGCGTCAGGGTCGGCGATGAAGTCCCCGGTCACGACCGTGAGGTCGGGGTCCACGATGCTCGGGAGTGCATCGAGCCAGCGGATCTTGTGCTCCTGACGGTGGGTCAGATGCAGATCGGACAGGTGGAGGATCCGCAGCGGTTGCGATCCCCGCGGCAGGATCGGCAGGGTCTCGTCGATCAACCCGTACTGGCGGGCCTCCCACATCGAATATGCGGCTACGGCGCCACCGGCCAACGCGAGCCCGGCTGCTGCCTTGACCGCACCCATGTCGACTCCCTCCGCCCTCACACCATTGTCGATGTCGGCCGAGTCTGCCGCTCGTGCGGGGATTGGGCAAACTGGCGCTATGGCCGATGCCCAGTTGAAGCAGACCCTGCAGCAGGACCTCACCGCCGCGCTGAAGGCGCGCCGCCACGTCGATGTCGCCGCGATCCGGATGGCGCTGGCGGCGATCACCACCGCCGAGGTGGCGGGCAAGCAGGCCAAGACCCTCACCGACGAGGAAGTGATCGCGGTGCTGGTACGCGAGGTGAAGCGGCGCGATGAGGGTGCCGAGGCGTTTCGCGCCGGCGGCCGGGAGGAGTCGGCGCTGGAGGAGGAGGCCCAGGCCGAGGTGCTGCGGCGCTACTTGCCGCAGCCCCTCACCGATGAGGAGTTGCAGGAACTCGTTGCCGGTGCGGTCGCAACGGCCACTTCCGAGGGCCTCAGCGGAGGTCGGGCCATGGGCCGGGTGATGGGCCTGCTGAAGGATCCAACGGCTGGGCGCGTCGAAGGGGCTGCTCTTGCGGCGAACGTGAAGGCGGCCCTGGGGCTGGGCAAATAGCGTCCGTCCACACCGGCGCATGGTCTGTCTCCCGGCCGACCTACACTCGATCTGGGGGAGACAGGCATGAAGAGACTGCGCGCTCTACGCGGGGGAACGGCTGGCGCGATGCTGGTGGCGCTGCTGCTGGCTGGGTGCACGAGCGACCCGGCACCGGCTTCGGGGGAGGAATCGCCATCGGTGGGCGTTGGAAGTGTCCCAACCCCCACCGAGTCGGCGCCGATCACGCCGGACGATCAAGCCAAGGCTGACCTCGAGCGCCTGGTGCGCGACTACTACGCCGCCGAGAACGCGGTCTTCCTGGATCCCACGAGCGACCCCAGCGCCGCACTCGACCCGTACCTGCGCAACCCGGCATCAGCCGCACGCGTCGCCGACGTCCTGAGCTTCCGCAATGCCGGCCACACGCTGGAGAGCAGGATCGCAGTCGTCCACTCAGTGGACCGTCACGCGATTAGACCTCGGTAGTGAACCCGCCTGCCACGATTGAGGTGTGCAAGACGCTCACCGCCCGAGGTACGGACGGTGGCACCGGTGAGCCAGCATCCGTTCGACGACCGGGGGCTGACTCCGTGTGGACAGCGCAGAGCACCGGACGGTCGGATGGCGCCTGTGAGTTTCGACGGAGTCACGACGACTCAGGGCCAGTGCTACCGGGTTCCGATAGCTCTGCTCGCGACCTGCTCACGGTGCTGCTCGGGCACCTGCGCCGCTGCGAGGGACGGTTTCGCCTCAGTAACGAGCAACGAACGCGACGGTAGCGCGACCGTCACCCTCACCGCTGAGGACAGCCGCGTGGTCACGGGCGCCGGGCGAGCAGGCGGTGGTGGTGGCCCTGCCGAGTGCCAACGCGACGATGGGCAGCGGGTGCCGTGCTCCAGCGATCTGGGCTGGTGGTCTGCCACCTACGACTGCTACTTGAAGCTGGTCGCTGCGGCGGAACCGGATGATCTCGACCATGCTGGCGAGGGCCGCTACCGGTGCGACCCGGGGCCGCTCGGTTGGGGTGCTGGCCCGGCTGCGATCTTCCTGTGGCTGCCGCTGGGGGCCGATGCCCCCGATCCCGCAGTCCTGGCCGATCAGGCGGTTGAGGCCATGGGGTTGCGCGGCATCACCGTCGGGATGGCGCCGCCGCCCGGCACCCAGGCGCTCGTCAATGCCCCGGTGTGGCTGTGGGCGGCCGACCCGGGCGAGAACTCGTGGGGACCGATCAGCGCCACCGCGGCCGCGGGCGGGGTCAGCGTCACTGCCACGGCCCGGGCCACCTCGGTCACGTGGTCGATGGGGGACGGGTCGGTCGTGACCTGTGGGCGCGGTGAGCCCTACCCTGCGCCATCCGGCACGGGCTGCACGCACACTTACCGCTCGCCCGGCACCTATCAGGTGACCGCCGCTACCGGGTGGCAGGTCGCGTGGACCGCATCGACTGGGGCGGCCGGCAGCGATGCGCTGCAGACCACGTCATCGGTCGTCATCGACGTCCGAGAGGCTCGGGCCCGCATTACCGCTCGGGACTAACCGGCGACCACCGCTCGGGACGAACCGGCGGCCACCGCTCGGGACGAACCGGCGGCCACCGCTCGGGACGAACCGGCGGCCACCGCTCGGGACGAACCGGCGGCCACCGCTCGGGACGAACCGGCGGCCACCGCTCGGGACGAACCGGCGGCCACCGCTCGGGACGAGCCGGCTGTGCCCGGGTTCCCGGTCACTCGTCGTCGGAGCTCGACGTTCCCGATGACCGGGAGGAGTTGCTGCTGCGCGGCTCGGGCGCGGAGTAGTACGTCCGCGTCAGGTCGAAGTTCTCCCAGGGCAGATCCTCGTGCGCTGCGATCATCGATTCCTTGAACACCGGACCGGCCAGCGTGGAGCCGAAACCGGCCTCGACGAAGGTTCCGTTGATGACCAGGTTCCGCAGTGGGTAGCGGAAGCCGCCGCGAGGATCGCCGACCCAGACCGCCGAGGCCACCTGTGGGGTGAAGCCGGTGAACCAGACCGCGGCATTGGAGTCGGTGGTGCCCGTCTTGCCGGCGACCGGGCGACCGAACTGCACAGAACGGCCGGTGCCGTTCTCGACGACGTTGACCAGGATCGCTGCCGCAGTGTCGGCGACGCGCTCGTTGACGACCTGGTTGCACTGCACCTCGGCCTTGTAGATCTGCTCGCGCGTGTCACGGCCGATGTAGCGCTCCACGGAGTCGATGCCGTGCGTCTTGCAGTAGCGGCCGTGGTTGGCGATGGCGGCGTAGGCGCCCGCCATGCCCAGCGGGGTGACCTCGTTGGATCCGAGCGGGAAGGACGGGACGCGTTCCAGCTTCTCGCCGTTGCCCTTGGTGACGCCCATCCCCTCGGCGATCTCGGCCATGCGGCACAGCGGAGTGATCTCGGCGAGGCCGACGTAGTAGGTGTTCACCGAGTACGCCGTCCCGGTGTACATGTTCATCGATCCGGACCGGGTGGAGTTCTCCACCTCGTACGGTGGGAACCGCGCCCCGTCGCATCCGCGGAATCCGTAGAAGGTCTTCTTGGCGGGCGAACTCAGGGTCTTGTAGGGCGAGATCCCGCTCTCCAGGGCCGCCATCATCGTGAAGACCTTGAACGTCGATCCCGCCTGCATGCCCTGGGTGCCGCCGTGGGCGATGTCGACGTTGTAGTTGTAGGTCGTCGCGCCGACGCCTTCGATGCCCCACGTCCGGTTCTGTGCCATCGCCAGCACGCGTCCGGAGCCGGGCTCGACCATGCTGATCGCGACCGCCTTGCCCGACGGGTCCTGCGCCGGGATGGCGTCCAGCGTCGCTTGCTGGGCCGCGGCCTGGGTGGCGGAGTCCAGTGTGGTGTTGATGACGAGCCCGCCCTGGTCGAGCAGGCGCTTGCGTTCGGCACCGTTCGCGCCGAACGTCGGGTCGAGCAGCAGGGACTTCACCACGTAGTCGCAGAAGAACGGTGCTCGGCCGGCCGGGCAGCCGTTGCGGATCTCACGCGGCTTTAGCGTCTCCTCGATGGGGGTCGCCACCGCCTCGTCGTACTCCTGCTGCGTGATCAGTCCCTGCTCGACCATGCGGCTGAGCACCACGTCGCGGCGCTGCTCGGAGGCCTCGGGGTTCACCAGGGGGTCGAAGGCGCCGGGCTGTTGCACCACACCGGCCAGCACGGCCGCCTGGGGCAGGGTCACGTCGCGGGCCCGCGTGCTGAAGTAGCGCTCGGCGGCCACCTCGATGCCGTGCGCCCCGGCGCCGTAGTAGGCGATGTTCAGGTAGCCCTCGAGGATCTCGTCCTTGGACTTCGTCTTCTCCAGGCTGATCGCGTAGGAGGCTTCGCGCAGTTTGCGCTGGGGCGTGCGCTCGGTCGCCGCGATCTGCTCTTCCGGGGTCTCGGCGGTCGTGAGCAGGACGAGCTTGACGTACTGCTGCGTGATCGTGCTGCCGCCCTGTTGGATCTCGCCGGCGCCGGAGTTGGTCGCTAGGGCGCGCACCGTTCCCCGGACATCGACGCCGTTGTGCTCGTAGAAGCGCGCGTCCTCCACGGCGATGATGGCCATCTGGACGTAGGGGGAGATCTGATCGAGCGGGACCGAGATCCGATTGCCCTCGTCGCCCCAGTAGACCGCCATGATGCCGCCGCCGGAATCGGTGAAGTAGGTGCGCTGCGGCAACTTCGGTTCGGAGAGGTCATCGGGCAGGGATTCGAAGCTGGCCACGGCGGCATTGGTGACCGCACCGGCGGCGCCGAGGGCGGGCATCGCGACGCCGGCGGCGAGCACGCCGGCGACGACCGCGACTGCTGCAAACGCGGCGATGATCTTCGGCCAGGTGCTGAACCGGCTGGTGGCAGCGTCGGGGGACTGATGCACGCTCATCAGACGGCAGGATATCCGGAAAGGTTCCATGCCAGGAATCGGCGGATTGTGGCGGCTTGTCAAGGGCAGCATTTAGTCCTTTCGGATCATCCAAGATGGTCCATTTAGACCTGTGGTCATGATCATGATCTCCCCTAGGTTCGGCGCTGACGGGGTAACAACCAGTAGTCGGTCCCATACGAATCGGGGCCGGCCAACGATGTTGAAGGGACCCTCGCCATGGGCTGGAACAGCGATTGGACGACAGATGCGGCGTGTCGGGGCAGCGATCCGGACACGCTGTTCGTCCAGGGCGCTGCGCAGAACCGGGCCAAGGCGGTCTGTCTGGGTTGCTCCGTGCGCACCGAGTGCCTCGCCGACGCCCTGGATAACCGCGTGGAGTTCGGGGTCTGGGGCGGCATGACCGAGCGCGAGCGCCGTGCCCTGCTGCGGCGCCGCCCGAACGTGACGTCCTGGCGAAACCTGCTGCAGACGGCCCAGGAAGAGTACGAGCGCAGTGCCGTCGGCGACCCGGGTGCCGTCGAGATCGGGGAGCCGGCCATGTCGGCGTCGGCCGGGCAGGCCCTGCACCGTGCCGAAGCCACCGCGGGCTACGTTGCCGTCCCGGTGCCCCGCGAGGCTCGCAGAGCGGCTCGTCGGTAGGCCGCTACTGAGCACCCCGCGCGAGGAGCTCCCCGATTTCGCGCAGTCCCGCCAGGTCGTGCACGTCATCGGCCAAAGCGGGAATCTGCGCCACGGGGACTGCTGGATGTGCCGAGGTGAAGCGCTCTGCCAGGTGCTGCTGGCGGTTGCTGGTACGGACCCGGTCGGCATGCAGCCGCAGCACCCCTGCGGTGGCGATGTCGGGCGGTCCCGGGTCCGAATCGAGCAAGTGGTTCGATGCGGCGACTGCGTACTCTAGGCCGAGGTCGGGCACCCGCGGCACGGTAACCCGATTGAGGACCAGGCCGGCCAATGGCATTGCGTCGGCCTGCAACCGGTCGACGAAGTAGGCCGCCTCTCGCAGCGCATCTCGCTCCGGCGCGGCGACGACCACGAACTCGGTCCCCTCCTGCTGCAGCAGCGAGTAGGTCCGCTCGGCGCGCTCTCGGAAGCCGCCGAAGATCGAGTCGAGCGCCTGCACGAACATGGAGATCTCCAACAGCAGTTGGGCTCCCATGATCTTCTGCAGAAGTCCCCCGACGACGCTGAGGCCGGTGCCGAGGAAACGGCCGATGCCCCGCCCGGCTCCGCGTGCCGGGGCCGCCAGGATCCGCATGAACCGTCCGTCGAGGAAGGTGCCGAGCCGATCCGGCGCGTCCAGGAAGTCCAGGGCGTTGCGCGAGGGCGGGGTGTCGACGACGATGAGGTCCCATTCGCCCTCCCGCTTGGCCTGCTCGCTGAGCTGGCCAAGCTTCTCCATCGCCATGTACTCCTGCGTCCCCGCCAGACTGGACGACAGCGACTGGTAGAAGGGGTTGGCCAGGATCTGCTCGACCCGCTCCGGCTCGGCGTGCGCCTCCACAAGCTCGTCGAAGGTGCGCTTCATGTCGAGCATCATGGCCAGCAGCCGGCCACCAGCCGCAGGTGTCGATGCCGACGACGGGCCGCGGAGTGTTGTCCAGTTCGGTCAGGCCCATCGACTGGGCCAACCGACGCGCCGGGTCGATCGTCAGCACCACCACGCTGCGTCCCTGCTCGGCCGCCCGCAGCGCCAGGGCTGCCGCAGTGGTGGTCTTCCCGACGCCGCCGCTGCCGCAGCACAGCACGATGCGAGTGCCGGGATCTGCGAGCAGGGCATCCACCTCCAACCGCGGGGGCTGGTGGGTCCGCGGGGCTCCGGCACCGCCGCTGTGCGCCCCGCCGGCCATCACCGCACCCCCTGCTCGATCAGGGACTCGGCCATCTCATACAGCGTGCCGACATCCACGCCCTCCGGCGTGTAGGGCAGTTCCAGTTGCGGGCAGCCCAGCACTTCCAGTTTGGCGCGCTCCTGTTGTTCGAGTTGGCGCCGGACGGCGTAGTCGTCGTGCTCGGCCCGCAGTCCGGCCAGCGCCTGCTGGTCCTCGGCCACCCATGCCAGGCCGGCGCGCGTCAACGCGTCGGCGAACTGCGCATCGGTCATCTCCGCGAGGTCGTGCTCCTCCTCGTCGGTGACCAGTGGCGGGCGCGACATGTTGATGATGGCCGCCCCCACCGGCAGCCCGTAGGCATGGAGGTCGGCAACGCCCTCGATGGTCTCCTGCACCGGCATCTCCTCCAGCAGAGTGACCAGGTGCACGGCGGTCTGCCTGGAGCGGAAGACGTTCATCACCATGTCGGCCTGATTGCGGATGGGTCCCACCCGAGCCAGTTCGGCCGCCTCGTGGTTGGCGGTCATGAACCGGGCGATGCGCCCGGTGGGCGGGGCGTCGAGCACGACCGCGTCGTAGATGAAACGACCGCCGCTCTTGCGCCGGACCGATTCCCCCACTTTCCCGGTCAGCAGCACATCGCGCAGGCCCGGTGCCACGGTCGTAGCGAAGTCGACGGCACCCACGCGCTTGAGCACCGCGCCGCCGCGCTTGATGTTGTAGAACATCTGCAGGTACTCCAGCATCGCTGCCTCGGGTTCGACCGCCAGCGCGTAGATGCTGCCGCCGCCGGGGGCAGCAGCGATGCGCTGCTCGCCGTAGGCCAGCGGCGGCGTATCGAACAGTTGGGCGATGCCCTGCCGGCCCTCCACCTCGACCAGCAGCACGTTGCGTCCCCCTGTGGCCAGGGCGATCGCCAGAGCCCCCGCGACCGTGGACTTCCCGGTGCCGCCCTTGCCGGAGACGACGTGCAATCGGGCCTGGAGGTAATCGGCGTCGGGCGGTTCCGCGGGCTCGGGCACGCTGCCCAGCCTAACGGGCAAGCGATATCGTCGGCCCATGACCAAGTGGGAATACGCGACCGTGCCGCTGCTGATCCACGCCACCAAGCAGATCCTGGACTCCTGGGGCGAGGACGGCTGGGAGTTGGTGCAGGTGGTCCCGGGCCCGAATCCGGAGAACGTGGTGGCCTACCTGAAGCGGCCGGTGGCGTGAGCGCGGTCGCCGATCGGCTCGCCGCGCTGGGCTGGCAGGTGCCGCAGGTCGTGGCGCCGCTGGCGGCCTACGTTCCCGCCGTGCGCGCAGGGACGTTGGTGATGACCGCCGGGCAGCTGCCGCTGCGCGAAGGTGCGCTGACCGCGGTCGGCGCCGTGGGCGGCGACGTCGCGCCGGAGGAGGCCGAGCACGCGGCGGCCCAGTGCGCCCTGAACGCCATCGCAGCTATCGCATCGGTGGCCGACCTCGATGACGTGGTGCGCATCGTCAAGGTGACCGGCTTCGTCGCCTCGGCGCCCGGCTTCATCGCCCAGCCGGCCGTCGTCAACGGCGCCTCGAACCTGCTGCTGGCAGCCTTCGGGGAAGCCGGGCGTCATGCCCGGTCTGCCGTGGGTGTCAGCGTGCTGCCCTTGAATGCGCCCGTCGAGGTGGAGGTCACGGCCGCGCTGCGGGCGCCATGAGGCAACTGCCCGACCTGCAGGACCTGCCGCACGGGGTGCGCGAACGGGCCGCCGCGCTGCTGGACGGGACCCTGGACGTGGTCCCGCTGCGGGACGCGGCCACCGTGGTGCTGCTGCGCGACGGCCCCGATGGCCTGCAGGTCTACCTGCAGCGGCGGACCCGGACCCTCGCCTTCGCCGCCGGGATGTACGTGTTCCCCGGTGGCCGGGTGGAGGCGGCCGATCGCGACGAGGCGCTGCCCTTCGCCGATCCCCAGCCCCGCCCGATCCCGTTCGCGGTGGGCGGCGACATCGTGCTGGGCGTGCCCCGCGCCGAGGACGAGGCCTCGATGTATCGGGGCCTGGTCGTGGCCGCGATCCGGGAGACCCTGGAGGAGGCCGGTGTGCTGCTGGCCGTCACCGACGCCGGCCCGGTCTCGCAGCAGCAGGTGCATCGGGTGCGGGAGGCGGTGCTCGCCGACACGCCGCTGCCAGCGGCCCTCGCCGGGGTGGGGGCGCGCCTGACCTATTCCTCCCTGGTCGCCTACGCGCATTGGATGACCCCGGCGGTGGAGGTGCGGCGCTTCGATACCCGGTTCTTCGTCGCTGCCCTGCCGCCCGGGCAGCAGGCCCGCTCGGCGTCTGGGGAGTCGGAGGACGCCGGGTGGGTCCGCCCGGGCGTCATGCTGGACCGGATGAGCGCCGGCGAGGTGGTCATGCTGCCGCCGACGATCGCGGCACTGCGAGCACTGCAGCACGCCCCGGATGCCGCCGCGGTCCTGGCTGCCGGTCACCGGCGCGGACTGCGGCCAGTGCTGCCGCACCCGTTCCGCGATGCCGATGACGCGGCGGTCACGTGGCGACTGGTGGACGGCTACACCGGCCGGGACTTGGACGTTCGGTGAGCGATCCGCTGCCCGTTCTCGGGTCCGGGGAGCCCTGGGCCGGTGGTCCGGTCACCGGCCTGGCCCGGTGCCTGCTCGCACCGAATCCATCGATCATGACCCTGGACGGGACGAACACCTGGCTGCTCGGCGACGCGGGGAGCGCTCGCCGCTGGATCATCGACCCGGGCCCGCTGGAAGGGGGGCACGGTGCAGCCATCGAAGCAGCGCTGGCGGAGTCGGACGCCGCGCCAGCCGGAATCCTGCTCACCCACGGCCATGCCGATCACAGCGCCGGGGCGCGGGAGTTGGCCCAGCGGCTGGGCTGCGCGGTGCGGGCGCTGGACCCGGCCCATCGGCTGGGCGAGGAGGGGCTGGGGGAAGGCGATGTGCTGGTCGATGCGGGCGTCACCCTGCGCGTGATCGCCACGCCCGGCCACACGGCCGACTCGCTGACGTTCCTGCTGGAGGAGGATCGGGCCCTGCTCACCGGCGACACCGTCTTGGGTCGGGGCAGCACCGTGGTGGCGCACCCGGACGGCCGACTGTCGGACTATCTGCGATCCCTGCGGCGGCTGCGCGACCTGTCGCAGGCAGTAGCAGCGCAGCGAGTGCTGCCCGGGCACGGACCGGCACTGGGGGATCCCGCGGGACTGCTGGATGCCTACCTGGAGCACCGCCGGGCGCGGCTGGATCAGGTCCGCCGCGCGCTGGCGGAGGGTGCCGAGACCCCGGAGGAGGTGGTGTCGGCCGTGTATGCCGATGTCCCGCGGACTGCCTGGCCGGCGGCGCTGCTCAGCGTCAGGGCGCAGTTGGACTACTTGCGGCAGGGGTAGTGCGCAGTGGGCGCGGTACTAGCGGGCGCGCCGGACCAGCCGGTCCTGGTCCTTGATGGTGACCGACCGGGACTCCAGTTTGATCCAGCCCCGGTGGGCGAAATCGGCCAACGCCTTGTTGACGGTCTCGCGGGATGCGCCCACCAGTTGCGCCAGTTCCTCCTGGGTCATGTCGTGGGTGACGCGCAGGCCCTCATCGTCGGGCTCTCCGAACCGTTCGCCGAGGTCGACCAGCGCTTTGGCGACCCGGCCGGGCACATCGGAGAACACCAGGTCCGACATGGCCTCGTTGGTCCGGCGCAGCCGGCGGGCCAGCGCCCGCAGCAGCGGCTCGGCGACCTCCGGGCGGCCGGCCAGCCAAGGCCGCAGCGCGTCATGGCCCAGGCCCCGCAGGACGGTCTCGGTGAGCGCGGTGGCGGTCGCGGTGCGGGGACCGGGGTCGAACAGGGACAGTTCGCCGATCATCTCGCCGGGCCCGACCACCGCCAGCAGCGTCTCGCGGCCGTCGCCGGACGTCGTTCCCAGCTTCACCTTGCCCTCTTCCACGACGTACAGCCGGTCGCCGCGCTCGCCTTCGTGGAAGAGCACCTGGCCCTTGCCCAGCCGTGTCACCGAGGTGGCGGCGCGTAGCGCGGCCGCCGATTCGGGATCGAGCGCGGAGAACAGCGGCGCCTGCATGAGAACGTCGTCGACCACTCTTCCTCCTTGGGAATCCACTCCAGTGTGACCTACGGTGCTGCCGTTTGGTGGGCGAAGGCGCCGCAGCCCGCCCGTCCGGCGTCCCGAAGCAGCGCCCGGCGCAGCCGCGACTAGTATTGGGTCGGTGAGTGGCGCCGAGGAGACCCCGCTGGCCCGAAAGCGCCGTGCCCGCCGCATGTATCGCGTGCTGCGCGACACCTACCCCGACGCCCACTGCGAGTTGGACTTCTCCAGCCCGTTCGAGTTGCTCGTGGCCACGATCCTGTCCGCCCAGTGCACCGATGCCCGAGTGAATATGGTCACGCCGCAGCTGTTCGCCCGCTACCCCGACCCGGCGGCGCTGGCGGCCGCGCCGCGCGCGGATGTGGAGCGGATCATCGCCTCGACCGGATTCTTCCGGAACAAGGCGGCATCGCTGCAGGGCATGTCCGCAGCGGTCTGCGAGCAGTTCGGCGGCGACATCCCCAGCCGGCTGGCGGACCTGGTCACGCTTGCGGGGGTGGGCCGCAAGACGGCCAACGTCGTGCTGGGCAATGCCTTCGATGTCCCCGGCATCACCGTCGACACCCACTTCGGCCGGCTGTCGCGGCGCATGGGGTGGACGGCCCAGACCGATCCGGACAAGGTGGAGGCCGAGGTCGGGGCGCTGTTCCCGAAGGCCGAGTGGACCATGCTGTCCCATGTGCTCATCTGGCACGGCAGGCGCCGCTGCCATGCCCGTCGCCCGGCCTGCGGCGCCTGCCCGGTGGCGCGCTGGTGCCCCAGCGACGGCATCGGCCCCACCGACCCCGAGGTGGCGGCCCGCCTGGTGAAGGATGTCGACCCATGATGCTGCGCCGTGCCGTGCCGCTGGTCTGCGCCGCCGCGCTGGTGCTGGCCGGCTGCTCGACGCCGTCCGATGTCACGCAGAGCGCGGGCAGCGAACCGGTACCGACCGAGGATGCCCCGGCGACGGGGTCCGGCGCGGTTCCTGACCAGTTGCGGGCGTCCCTGCCGCCATGCCCGACCAGCAGCGGGGCAGCAGAGGTTGCCCGGGGCCTGCCGCCCACCACCCTGCCGTGCCTGGGGCCCGGCGACCCGGTGAGGCTGTCCGGACTACGGGGAACGCCGATGATCCTGAATGCCTGGGCCTCCTGGTGCGGGCCATGCCGTGCGGAACTGCCTGCGCTAGCGTCGTTCTCCGAAGATGCTGGCGGGGAGGTCGCGGTGCTGGGACTGAACGCCCTCGATGATGGCGAAGCCGCGGCGACGCTGTGGTCGCAGCTGGCCATGCCGTTCCCGTCGGTGGTCGACGCCGATGGGGCCACCCGGGCCCCTTTGCGCTGGATCGGGCTCCCGGTGACGTACTTCGTGGCGGCCGACGGCACGGTGGTGTACCGCCACGACGGAGCTGTCACCGAGGCGCAGGAGTGGGCCGCGCTGGCAGAGCAGCACTTGGGGATCGCATGAGCGGCGATCTGGTGCTGTCCGACCGGGACCGGGACGGCTGGGTGCTGCCGGAGGCGCTGGAGCGTGCGCCGGCTTGGCTGGCGCCGATCGTGCATGCCGCACTCGGGGTGCAGCCGGAGGAGTTGTCGCTGTTCCTGCCGCCGCCCACCGGGGGGCGCCGCGGATCGGTGCTCATGCTGTTCGGGCACGGCAGCGACGGGCCGGATGTGCTGATCATCGAGCGGGCCAAGGACATGCGCCAGCACGCCGGCCAGCCGGCCTTCCCCGGTGGTGCCGTCGATCCCACCGATGACGGCCCGGAGGCTGCCGCGCTGCGCGAGGCCAACGAGGAGACGGGCCTGGACCCCTCCGGCGTGGAGGTGTTCGGGGCGCTTCCCGCGCTCTGGCTGCCGCCGTCCGGCTTCGTCGTGACCCCGGTTCTGGCCTGGTGGCGCTCGCCATCGGAGGTGTCGGTGCGCGACGAGCGGGAGGTCTCGGCCGTGCACCGGATCCCGTGGGCGGAACTGCTCGACCCCGCCAACCGGGTGCGGGTACGGCACCCCTCCGGCTACATCGGCCCCGGATTCCGGGTCCGGGGCATGCTGATCTGGGGCTTCACGGGGGGCCTGCTGGCCCGGATGTTCAGCGCCGCGGGGCTGGAGCAGCCCTGGGAGCCCGCACCCGTCGCCGAGATCGGGTGGGACGGATGAACGCCCTGGACGCCGCGCTGCTGGCTGCGGCCGCGCTGGCGATCATCTTCGGGTGGCGACTGGGCCTGGCCAGCACCGTGGTGTCGATGCTGGCCGTTGCGGTCGGTGGCGCGGCCGGCTTCCTGCTGGGCCGACAGGCCGCAGCCGCCAGCGAGTGGTCCCGCGAGTCGCGCGCACTGGTGCTCATGCTCGCCGTCGTGGCGGGGATCCTGTTGGGCCAGGCGCTGGCGGCACGACCGCTGCGGTCGCTGCACGAGGCGGTGATCGCGACACGGTGGCGGCACGTCAATGGCGCCGGCGGCGCCGCGATCACGCTCGGGTTCGCCCTCGGTCTGGTGTGGATGCTGGCCACCGCACTCACGTTGGTCTCGCCGTCCTCGGTGCAGTTGGCGTCGCTGATGCGCGGCAGTACTGTGCTCCTCCAACTGGACCGCACGCTGCCCGCCGACGCCGGGATCGTCTTCCAGCAGTTCGAGGCCACGGCCGGACTGGAGGAAGCCGGCGTCTTCACCGGGCTCGGGCTGCTCCCGGTGCCGCGGCTGGCACCGCCGGACGGGCCGGCAAGCCCCGCGGCGGAGCGGGTGGCCGAGGTGTCAGTGGTCCGGGTGGCGGGCAACACCGAATGCGGGACCGGCATTTCCGGTTCCGGCGTGGTGGTCGGCGAGGGACTGGTCATGACCAATGCGCATGTGGTCGCAGGGATGAGTCGCCCCTACGTCTTCGCCGAGGACGATGCGGTGGGGGCGCGCTCGGTGCCGGTGTTCTACGACCCGATGCTCGACGTGGCCCTGCTGCGGGTGCCCGGCCTGACCCTGCCGGCGGTGGAGTTGGGGCAGGATCCGGCCAGCGGCGAACAGATCGCGGTGGCTGGGTTCCCCAACGGCGGCCCGCAGGCGGTCAAGCCGGCCACCGTCCGTGGAACGGTGAAGGCCACCAGCACCGACATCTACGGGGCCGGCCGGGCC
Source organism: uncultured Actinomycetota bacterium (assembly GCA_963706835.1). Lineage (GTDB taxonomy): Bacteria > Actinomycetota > Actinomycetes > S36-B12 > CAVXYG01. The sequence continues at coordinate 26,369 of CAVPOB010000015.1, read as the reverse complement.
AAGCGCACGGTGGCGGTGCTGGCCGGTTCGGTCATGCCCGGTGACTCCGGAGGGCCGCTGCTCAACCACGCCGGAGAGATGGTCGGCCTCACCTTCGCCGCGACCCTGCAGCACAAGGGGGAGACCGGGTACGCCCTGAGCGTGGCCGACCGTGCGCGAGGTGCTCGCGACGGTGGCCACCGATGGTGCCGCCGCCACTGGCCCCTGCGTCCCGATCGACTAGCGCTGCGACCAGCCGGCTCCGGCGGCCACCGGCGCCGGGGCGTGCTGCTCCAGCCACGGGATCACCAGGTCGGCGAAGGTGTCGGGGGCCTCCTCGTGGATGAAGTGGCCGATTCCCGGCAGGTCTGCGCGACGGTAGTCGCCTGTGACGAAGTCGTCGGAGCCATCGGCGCTGCGCGGCAGTACGGCACCATCGGCCAGGCCTTGGAGGTGCAGCACTGGTGCGATGATCGGTTGCTCCATCCGGTGCACGTAGCGAACCCCGTCCGGCCGCGGGACTGAGCGGATGGCCCAACGGTGGTACTCCAGTGCGCAGTGCGCCGTGGCGCGGTACTGGAACGCGCGTCGGAAGTACCACAGCGCATCCTCGTCCGGCCATCCTGCCGGACCGCACCACTCGCGCAGGTACTGCTCGATCTTGGCGGCATCGTCAGCGAGGAGGCGTCGCTCGGGGGACCGCGGGACCTGGAACCCCATGGCGTACCGCGACAGCCGCCGCTGCTCGGGGTCGTGCGTGATGGCGTGGCGCAGCCGCACCGGATGCGGCATGGCCACCGCGACCAGGGCCTGCACCGTGTCCGGATGCAGGGCCGCCGCCGTCCAGGCCATGAACGCCCCCCAGCCATGGCCGATCACTGCGGCGCCGGTGTGCCCCAGCGAGCGAATGACACCGCGGATATCGGCGGCGAGGCTGAACGGATCGTAGCCGCGCGGGGTGTGATCGGTGCCGGCATAGCCGCGCAGGTCCATCGCGATGGCCCGGTAGCCCGCGTCGGCCAGGACCGGCAGCAGCTTGCGCCAGGTGTACCAGTACGTCGGGAAGCCGTGCACCAGCAGCACCGCCGGTCCGGTGCCCATGGCGGCGATGTGGAAACGGGCGCCGTTGGCCGCCACGTTGCGGTGTTCCCAGGGACCCGGGGCGCGCACGGCCTCCTCGGGGGTGGGATGGTCCGGGTGGGCGGACACGGCTCAGCGCTGCTGCGGCAAGGTGCCCGGCGCAGTCGCCACATCGGTGCCGGGGGTTCCGCCGGACAGCGCCTGCTTGGTGCGCTCCAACTCCAGCTTCGTCGCCACGAACGGCTTGATGTTGCCCGCCTTGCTCTTGCCGACCAGCCCCGCGACCGCGGCGATCAGCAGCAATGTCAGCGTGACGATGCCGAATCCCGCCCATGTCGGCAGTCCGAGGGCGACCAGGACGTAGGCGATCGTCACCAGCAGGAACAGCCCGCCCAGCCCGCCGGTCACTGCTGCCACGCCGAAGAGCCCACCCGTGGCGGCAGCCTGCTTCTGGGTGTCCTTGCGCTCCACCTTGGCCAGTTCGGACTGCGCCTGGACCAGGTGCTTGGCGTCCTTGGCCACCTCGGATACGAGCTGCCGGATCGAAGGGGTGACCTGATCGCCGATCTGCTTGCTGTCCTGGCTCATCCGGGCCTCCACACGGTGAACTGCGGTTGGTTCCAACGACAGGCTAGTGGGTCACCGGCGGCCACGGGGCGGGCGGTGGCGATTGCCAGCAGCGACCAGCGGCTACTGGGCCCCGCGCCGATCATCCCCCTCGGCGATTGCCTGCAGCTCCTGGGTGTATTGCTGCTCTTCAGCGGCATGCACCGCGCGGTAGAAGCGGTTGCGCCGCAGGATGGCGAAGGTGGCCAGCACCGCGGAGAGCGTGGATGCCATCAGCACCGCGAGCTTGGCCGCTGAGAAGCTCGAAGGCCCCTTCGTCAAAGGCCAGTTCCGCGATGAGCAGCGACACGGTGAAGCCGATACCGCTGAGCAGGCCGACGGTGGTGATGTCTCGCCATCGGATCTCGGGGGGCAACTCGGCACGTGTGAACCTCGCCATCAGCCACGCGGTGGCCACCACCCCCAGCGGCTTGCCGACGACCAGGCCGAGCATCACGCCGATGGTGATCGGGTTGCCGATGATGTCGGCTGCATCGGAGTCGACGAAGCGGACGCCGGCGGCGAAGAACGCGAACAGCGGGACGGCCAGCCCCGCACTGATCGGCCGCACCACGTGCTCGGCTCGGTGTGCTGGCGATTCCTCCTCGCCCGGATCGGGCACCACCCGGGTCAGCATGCCGGCCGCCACGCCCGCGATCGTGGCATGCACCCCGCTCTCGTGCAGGAAGGCCCAGGCGATGACCGCCAGCAGCACGTAGACCGGCCAGCCCCGGAAGCGCCGCCGCTGCAGCAGCCGTAGACCGCAAGCAGGACGATCGCCACCGCGAAGGAAGTCGCGTCGAAGCCCTTGGAGTAGAAGACCGCGATAACGATGATGGCGCCGAGGTCGTCGACGACGGCCAACGACAGCAGGAACGCCCGCAGCGCGACGGGCAGGTTTCGACCCACCACCGCCAGCACAGCCAGCGCGAAGGCGATGTCGGTGGCCATCGGGATGCCCCAGCCAGAAGGCTCGCCATCCTCGCAACCACGTTGACCATCGCGTAGAAGAGCGCCGGCACCACCATGCCGCCGATCGCTGCCATCAGCGGCACCGCCGCCTTGGCCGGGTTCGCCAAGGTGCCCAGCCGCAGTTCGTGGTGCAGTTCCACCCCGGCCACGAAGAAGAAGATGGCCAGCAGGCCGTCCGCGGCCCAATGCGCGACGCTGATGTGGAGGTCGAGGTGGATCGGCCCGAGGTTGATCTCCGGACCGATCTTGGTGGTGGCCAGATCGAAGTACCAGTCGTAGAGCCCAGAGTTCGCGCAGATCAGGGCAGCGACTGCCGCGATCAGCAGCAGGATGCCGCCGACCGTCTCGTCCCGCAGCGCCCGCAGCAGCCACTGCCGCTGGCTCAACGTGGGACGTTCGAAGACCTCGGTGACCGGCTCGTCGCCGCTCGGCGACGGAGTTGTCGGCTTGTCCACCACCCCTCCCCTCGTCGGCGCCGTGCTGTCGGGCTGAGCCTAGCCAACCTGCCCCGCCGAAGCGTCGGGCGCCGTGCATTCCCGGCGCCCGACGCTTCACCGCGACGGCTAGGCGCTATCGGGTCCACCCGATAGCCCCTCCTGGATCTGCGCCATCACGCCGGCGTCGGCCAGCGTGGTGGTGTCGCCGGGGGGCCGGTGTTCGGCGATGTCGCGCAGCAGGCGCCGCATGATCTTGCCGCTGCGCGTCTTGGGCAGTTCGGCGACGGTGAGGATCTGCCGCGGCTTGGCGATCGGGCCGATCTCGCGTGCGACGTGGTCGCGCAGCAGCGCCGGCAGTGCCGACGGGTCCTCGGCGGCATCCTGGCGCAGGATGACGAAGGCGACGATGCCCTGCCCGGTGGTGGGATCCGCGGCACCGACCACGGCGGCCTCCGCGACCGCCGGGTGGGCCACCAGGGCGGACTCGACCTCGGTGGTGGAGATCCGGTGGCCGGAGACGTTCATGACGTCGTCCACGCGGCCGAGCAGCCAGATGGCGCCGTCGTGGTCGAGCTTGGCGCCGTCGCCGGCGAAGTAGCGACCGGCGTAGCGCGACCAGTAGGTCTGCCGGTAGCGGTCCGGATCGCCCCAGATGCCGCGCAGCATGGACGGCCACGGCTCGGTCAGGGTCAGGTAGCCGCCGGAACCGGGCCGGACCGCCTCCCCGGCGTCATCGACGACCTCGGCACCGATGCCCGGCAGCGGCGTCATCGCCGAGCCCGGCTTGGCGGCAGTGACACCGGGCAGGGGGCTGATCATGATCGCCCCGGTCTCGGTCTGCCACCAGGTGTCGACGATGGGGCAGCGACCGCCGCCGATGATCTCGCGGTACCACATCCAGGCCTCGGGGTTGATGGGCTCGCCGACGGAGCCGAGCAGCCGCAGGCTGCTCAGGTCGTGAGCCGCGGGCAGGTCCTCGCCCCACTTCATGAAGGTGCGGATGGCCGTGGGCGCCGTGTACAGGATGCTGACCCGGTGCTTGGCGACGATCTCCCACCATCGGCCCTGGTGCGGCGTGTCCGGGGTGCCCTCGTAGATCACCATGGTGGCGCCATTGGCCAGCGGCCCGTACACGATGTAGGAATGGCCGGTCACCCAGCCGACGTCGGCGGTGCACCAGTACACGTCGGTCTCCGGCTTCAGGTCGAACACGGCGTGGTGGGTCCAGGCGGCCTGGGTGAGGTAGCCGCCGGAGGTGTGCAGGATGCCCTTGGGCTTCCCGGTGGTGCCGGAGGTGTACAGGATGAACAGCGGGTGCTCGCTGTCGAAGGCCTGCGGCGCGTGGTGGGTCGGCTCGGCGTCCACCACCTCGTGCCACCACACGTCGCGGCCTCGTGCCAGACCACCGGGCCGCCGGTTCGGCGCACCACCAGGACGTGCTCCACGCTGGGGCAGGCATCGGCGGCCTCGTCCACCGCCGGCTTCAGCGGCGCAGCGCTGCCCCGGCGGTGCTGGCCGTCGGCGGTGATCACGACCTTCGCCTGCGCGTCGTCGATGCGGGTGCGCAGCGCCTCGGCGGAGAATCCGGCGAAGACCACCGAGTGCACGGCGCCGATCCGCGCGCAGGCCAGCATGGCCACGACCGCCTCGGGGATCATCGGCAGGTAGATCGCGACCCGGTCGCCGGCGCGCACGCCCAGGTGGTGCAGCGCGTTGGCGGCCTGGGACACCCTGCGGAGGAGGTCGGCGTAGGTGATGCGCTCAGTGCTGCCGTCCTCGGCCTCGAAGATGATCGCCGTGCGCTCACCGAGGCCGGTGGCCACGTGCCGGTCCACGCAGTTGGCGGCGACGTTCAACCGGCCGCCGACGAACCATCGCGAACGGGGCCTCCGACCAGTCCAGACCTCGTCCCAGTCGCGTCCCACTGCAACCGGTGCGCCGCCTGTTCCCAGAACGCCAGCCGATCCGCCGCGGCCTCCCTGTAGGCCTGCGCCGTCACGTTGGCTGGGCGGCGAACTCGGCAGGTGGTGGGAACGCCCGGTCCTCGGCGAGCAGGTTCTCCAGCGTCTCGTTGCTCATGGGTCTCCTTCGGGTGGCCGGTCGTGCCGACGAGGGTAGTCGATACCGGTGGGCTCGTGTGAGGATCGCCTCGGTACCGTCGGGGGCATGCCCACCGATGTGCTGGCGCAGTTGGCCGAGTTGCCCGGCGTTGCCGCGGCCGCCGAGGAGGCCGGGCGGCCGTTGACGCTCTGCTGTGGGATCGGCACGCGCGGTCGGTGGGCGCCGAACTGGCCCGGCAGTCCGCGCTGCGCGGCGCCTGGGCCAACGCGGCCATGGACGGGGCCGAGATGCCGTTCGAATCGTGCTCGCCGGCGAGATCGATGCATCGCCGATGGGCGAGCCGCATCGCCCGGGTCGTGGCGATGACCGTGCAATTGCCGGATCTGGTCGACATCTACGCTCGCTCGCCGCTGCAGGCCTGGGCCCGCATGAACACGCTGCTCGTGGCCGGCTCGGCCCCGGAGCCCGAGGTGGGCCGGCCCCGGGCCGACTCCGAGGCGGAGGATCCGCTGCGCCTCGGCGGAGTGCCGCTGGCCATGGATGCCAGACAGCGGCTGACCGGACTGGCCGACGTGATCGTGGCGCCGTCGTCGGCCCCGGCGATCGTCGCCGCCGGTGTCGTGCACGGCGAGCTCGCCGTGCTGCGACCCTTTCGGCACGCCTCGGGTCCCGTTGCGCGGGCCACCGTGCGTCTGGCGCTGGCAGCCCGGGGGCTGGACCCCGACCTGCTCACCATCCCGGAGGCGGGACTGCTGGCCCTGGGCCGGTCGAAGTACGTGCGGGCGCTGCGCGAGTACGCCTCCGGATCGCCAGAGGGGATGGCGGCATGGCTGACCTGGTTCGCCGCAGCGGTCGGTGCCGGCGCCGCCCAGGCCCAGCAACTGGCCGCCGACTTGCCGTAGCCGCCTGCTGCAGGGTGCAGGCTAGGCCTATCGGGTGACAACGGCCGCCCCAGTGGAGCCCCTGCGCGGACTCCCCGACAGTGTGGGGGAGGAGGGCGGAGCGCGGGCTCCGCCCAGAGCGAGTTGAGGCGAGTCGTGGGTGTGCCGCGCCGAGTCGGTGCCGGACTGGCTGCAGTAGCAGCGGTGGCAGGCTTCGCGCTGCCTTCCGGAATGCCGCCGACGGAATCCTGCGCAGACCGGACATGCTCCGCCCAGGCCGCGGCCGCGCCGTCCCGGGAAGGCGCTGAGGACCTTCCCCCGCAGCCATCCATCCTGCAGCGGCTGGCCAAGCTCGCGATCGACGCCGTGACCGCCGTCGACGACCTGCTCGATCGCACGATGGCCCCGCTCACCGATCCCGGCCGGGCGATTCGGCCCTCACCGCCGACGGCAGGCAGCCCGATCGCCGACTTCGAAGGTCGCCTCGCCGACCGCGACCCCTTCCTCATCCCCGGCGAGCCCTCGCAGCTGCCCGGCCGCTGGTGCACCGGGACCATCCCGCTGGTGTTCGACGTGACCCAGGCTGCGGCTGCAGGGCTCGACGCAGCCGTGGAGCGCCGACTCTGGGTGCATGCCGCTGCTGCCTGGACCGCTGCCAGCGGCGGCGCCTATCGGCTGACCGATGCCGGCGACGCCTCGATCGGCGCCGGGGATGGCAGCGCCGTCGTGGACGTGGCCGACGTGCCCCCGTTCGCCATCGCGATCACCTACGGCGGCGCTCCCGGCACGGTGGCGGCCAGCCATGCCGCCGATGTGCTGCAGGGCGCAACCGCGGGGTACGGCGGCCTGACAGTACTCGCCGGCGGTGGCACAGAACAGGACGGTCGGGCCGAGTCCGGCTACGTGATCATCGACGCGCCGGATATCGCCACCAGCCTGCCGACCGAGCAGCGCCGGCTGCAGTTGTACATCCATGAGCTCGGCCACGCGCTGGGGTTGGCGCACACCGAGGACGAGGAGTCGATCATGATTCCCGAGATCGCGGTGGAGAGCCGCTCGATCGGTGCCCCGGACCGCGAAGCGCTGCGCACGCTCGCCGACCTTCCCTGCGTCGCGTAGGGCTGGCCGACTACCCCTGAGCCGAGCGTCGCCCGGCGTACCAGGCCAGCCCAAGGGCGACTGCCCCGCCCACCGCCGCCGCTGCGGCTCGGCGGGTGGACTGGCTCTCCAGCGGCGTCTGCATGGTCACGGGCCTGCGGAACTCCAGGATCGGCCACCCCCGCTGCCGGGCAACCCTGCGCAGTTCGGCCTCCGGGTTCGTGGCGATCGGGTGGCCGACCGTATCCAGCATCGGCAGATCGGTCACAGAATCGGTATAGGCGTAGGACTGGGCCAGGTCGTAGCCCCGCTCCTGAGCCAGTTCCAGCATCGCCTCGGCCTTCCCCTCGCCGTAGGCGTAGTAGAGGATCTCCCCGGTATAGCGGCCGTCCTCGACGGCCATTTGCGTCCCGATCGCCAGATCCACCCCGAGCCGCTCCCCGATGGGCTCGACGACTTCGTTGCCGGAGGAGGAGATCACGATGACGTCGCGTCCCATCTGCTGATGGGCACGGATGAGCGTGATCGCTTCCTCGTACACGATGGGATCGACGATGGCGTCGATGGTCTCGGCGACGATGCGCCGCACCTTGTCGACCTCCCACCCGGAAGCCAGCGCCGACAGGTAGGCGCGCATCCGGTCCATCTGATCGTGGGAGGCGCCGGAGACCAGGTACACGAACTGGGCGTATGCGCTCTTGACGACATCGCCCCGTTCGATCAGCCCGCCTTCGTAGAAGGGCTTGGCGAAGGCCAGGGAGCTGGATTTCGCCAGGATCGTCTTGTCGAGGTCGAAGAAGGCCGCCGATGGCGCGGTGGGCGGCACGATCGCTGCCGGGTCCGGCGAGTCTGCAGCGGCCCCAGGGTCGGGCTGTTCATCCACGGGCCCAGCCTAGGGCTCCGGCGCCGCTGACGGCTCGCTCTGCGGGGTTTCCGGGCGCATCGCAATCAGGAGTGCGATGAGCCGGTTTCCCCAGATCGCCGACACCCGCGGCGCGTCCACAGCCCGGGCCGCAGCGTGCGCCCGGCTTCGCAGGGCCGCAGCACGATGGCCCTGACAGGACTTCAGGAGGCGGCATGGAGCAAGGACGCGGTCAGGTGGTTGCACTGCTGTCGCAGGACCCCGAGCTGGTGGCTCGGGCCGGCGACGCGGTCGCCGCTGCGGGGTTGCGGCTGGAGGTGTGCGACGCGGGGACTCCTGATCAGTGGGGGCAGGCCACAGCACTGCTGGTCGGGGAGGATGCGTTGGAGCGGATGCATCGCACGGGACTGCCGCGCAGCCGAGAGGCGGTGCTTGTCGGGCTCGACGGCCGGGAGGGCCAGTTGTGGCGGGCCGCGGGCGAACTCCCGGTGGCCGGGGTCGTCGGGCTGCCCTCCGGCGGGGCCTGGTTGGTGCACTGGCTGCAGGGGACGCCCCGGGCGGGCGACACTGCGAACGGCGTGGTCACCGCCCTCTACAGCGCGGCCGGCGGGGTCGGCTGCTCGACCCTGGCGGCGGCGGTGGCCGTGACGGCGTCCCGGGCCGGCCTGCGCCCATTGCTGATCGATGCCCATCCGGGACCTGCCGGCGTGGACCTGCTGCTCGGCGAGCCGGATGCGGCCGACCATTGGTCGCGATTCGCCGGCTATCGCGGCCACTTGGCACCGCAGGAACTGGCGCCGCTGCCGGTGCTGGAGGGCGTCCGGTGCCTGGGGTGGGGCGGGGCGCGCCAGGTGCCGCTGTGGCAGAGCGCCCTCAGTTCCGTGGTCGCCGCGGGCCGGCACCAGCACGATGTCGTCGTCCTGGATGCCGGACTCGACGCCGCAGCGTCGGTGGAACTGCCCCGTCTCACGCGGGCCGCCCTCCTCGTCCCCGGCACCTGGCGGGGCATCCTGGCCGCCCGGTTCCGGCTGGAATCGCTGGCGGGGGCATTCGACGAGACGCCGGTCATCGTCCTCCGGGACGTGGGTGGCCGGGCGGATCCGCGCAGCTGGGAACGGGAGTTCGCCGATCACCGCGTGGTGCATCTGGGCTTCGATGCCGGCGTCATCGACGATGAGGATCAGGGCCGGCCCCCCGGCAGCCGCGGCCGGTCTGCAGTCGCACGCTGCGCGAGGCAGTTGCTGGCCGCCGTCGCCGACCGTTCCGCCGCAGCATGACCACAGCCCCGGACAGTCTCGTCGGCGACGTCCGGCGCTGGCTGGTCGACAACGCCCAGGCGCCGGAAGCGCCGGCCGTCATGGCGGCCCTGCGCGATCGACACACCGTCGTCGGCGCGTCTCAGATCCTCGACGTCCTGCAGGTGCTGCGTGCCGAACTGACCGGCGCCGGGCCACTGCAGGAGCTGCTCGCCTCCCGACAGTGCACGGACGTGCTGGTCAACGGCACCGACGGCGTCTGGGTCGACGACGGGTCGGGACTGCGGCAGGTGCCGAACCCCTTCGCCGACGCCGCCGGAGTGCGGCGCCTGGCGCAACGGCTGGCCGCTGCTGCAGGTCGGCGGCTGGACGACGCGCAGCCGTTCTGCGACGCCCGGCTGCCGGACGGCACCCGGCTGCATGCCGCACTGGACTGCGTCGCTGCGCCGGGCACCCTCATCAGCCTGCGACTGCCGCCACGCGGTCGGTTCACGCTGCAGGACCTGGTCGAACGGGGATCCCTGTGCACGCAGGGCGCCACCTGGCTGCAGGCACTGATCGACGCCCGGACCACCTTCCTCATCAGCGGGGGCACGGGAACCGGCAAGACGACCGTGCTGTCGGTGCTGCTGGAACTGGTCGCGCCCCACGAGCGCATCGTCGTGCTGGAGGACGCGCCGGAATTGCGGCCGCAGCACCCGCACGTGTGCGCCCTGCACGGCCGCACCGCCAACATCGAGGGGCGGGGCGCCCTCGGCCTCAGCGACCTGGTCCGGCAGGCGCTGCGGATGCGGCCGGACCGGATCGTCGTGGGCGAGGTCCGCGGCGCCGAGGTCGTGGCGCTGCTGGCCGCCTTCAACACCGGTCACGACGGCGGGGCGGGCACGATCCACGCAGGCGGCCCCGAACTGGTGCCGGCACGCATCGAAGCGCTGGCGCTGGCGGCCGGCCTGCAGCGGCCCGCGGCCCATGCCCAACTGGCGGCAGGTCTGGATGCGGTGGTGCACCTGCACCGTCGCGACGGTCAGCGCCGTGTTGCCTCCATCGCCGAGATCCGGCGCGGCACCGACGGGCTGAGCGCGGCCGTGGAGGTGATCCGATTCCAGGCCGATGCTCCGCGAATCCTCGACCCGGGGTCGGATCTGGTGGCTCGCCTGGCGGCGCACCGGTGCTGACCGCGGTGCTGAGCCTGGCGTGCGCGGCGGCACTGATGGCGACCCGCCGCAGCAGGGCGATGCGCCGCTTGCGGCGTCGCGGGCCATCGCTGGCGGGCAGGGTCGCCGATCGGATCGTGCGAGCGGTGTCGCGGACCGACAGTGCCGAGGACGCGGGGTCGCTGTGCACGGCCGTGGCGGCCGAGCTGCGGTGCGGCACACCGCCGCATCGCGCCCTGCTGGTGGCCGGTGGGGCATCACTGGTCCCGCGCGCCAGAGCCGCAGCGGCCATCGGCGAACCGATCGCCCCGGCGCTGGCCCGGGATGCGAGCGCTGCGCGTTCAGCGGCCCTGGCAGCGGCGGCGGCATCCTGGTCGGCGGCGGCCGATAGCGGCGCCGGTCTCGCCGATGGCTTGGAGCGCGCCGCCGGGCTGGCCCGGGCCCAACAGCGGGTCACCGCCGACCTGGCGACCGAGACCGCTGCCCCGCGTGCGACCGCCCGAACGTTGGCGGCCCTTCCCGTCATCGGCGTCGGATTGGGCCAGCTGCTCGGAGCCGATCCCCTGGTGTGGCTGATCGGCAGCCCACCGGGCCGGGCGTGCCTGGTCATCGGTCTGCTGATGCAGCTCGCCGGGTATCTGTGGTCGAGTCGCATCGTCGCGCGGGCCCAGCCGCGGCCGATGGTGCCCCGGCCATGAGTTGGTGGCTGGCGGCCGCTGCCTGGGGGGCGGCGGCGCTGCTGCTGCACGCCGACGCCCGTCCGTCCCCGCGACGACGCAACCCGGCACCGATGCCCAGGCTGCCCCGGCTGCCGCCGGCGCTGCTGGCCAGACCTGCCGGCGTGGTCGCTGCCGGGGCAGCCGCGGTGCTCTGGAACCCGTGGATCGGCCTGTCCGCCGGCGTGGCCCTGTGGTGGCTGCTGCCGGAGGTGGTCGCCCGGCTGGACCGCGGCAGCCAGGTGCGGCTGCGCGAGCAGCTCGAGCAGCAGTTGCCGCTGGTCGCCGGCCTGCTCGCAGCCTGCCTGGCCGCCGGTGCAACGCTTCCCGCAAGCCTGCGGATCACCGCCGACGCCGTGCCCGAGCCGTCGCGCGGCCTGCTGTGGCGCACGGCCCGTGCCAGCGAACTCGGTGCCCCGCCGCCGGAGATCGCCGCAGTCCTGGCCAGACCCGGCAGCGCGGGGTGGCAGGGTCTCGGCGCGGCCCTGGTGCGCTCCGCCTCGACTGGTGCCCCGCTGGCCGACCTGCTCGGCCGACAGGCTGACGATGCCCTGCACGTGTGGTACGCCGAAGCGGCGGCGCAGGCTCGCGCCGCTGCCGTGCGCTCCGTCATCCCGCTGGCCCTGTGCTACCTGCCCGCCTTCCTCCTGCTCGGTGTGGCCCCGCTGGTCGCCGGCCTCCTGGGATCGGTCGGGCTGCCGTAGCGCTGTGGACGACCCACCCGGCTCCACAGCAGAGGCTGAGACCTGCCCGGGGACGGTCGGGCTTGGGCAGGGTTGCCGAGTCGCCGCCGGGCGGCGATGCGGACCGGCCGCTCAGCCGGGTGAATCCAGGGGGAACTCCTATGCGCACCTCGTTGCTGAAGCTGCGGCACGACGACGACGGCCTCTCGACCGCCGAGTACGCGGTGGGGACGGTCGCCGTCGCCGGCCTCGGCGGGTTGTTGGTCAAGCTGCTCACCTCGGAGTGGCTGTTCGACATGCTGATGCGCATCATCGAGCGCGCCTTCTCCGTGATCTTCGGGTGACGCAGCGCGCCGAGTCGGGCCAGCGGGGGGTCGGGACTACCCGGCTCCCCGCTGGCCCGCGCGATGCCGGGATGGTGCTGCTGGAAGCAGCGTTGGCCATCCCGCTGCTGCTGGCGGTGGCCCTGGGTTGCCTGGGGGCGGCGCGGGTCGCCACGACCGAGATCGCTGCGGTGGCCGCGGCCCGCGAGGCGGCGCTGCAGGCTGCCCGCGGGGAGTCCACGGACCGGGTCGCGGCCCGCTGGCCGGACGCCGATGTCGTGGTGAACCGAACGGCGGACACGGTGACGGCGACGGTGCGCACGAGGTCGCATCCGCTGCCCGGTTTCTCGGCCGCTGCCGTGCAGCATCGGGCGGTGGCGGTCGCTGCCGTCGAGCCGGGGCTGCGATGAACCGGCCGGTGCGGGACCGCGGTGCCGCCGCACTTGCGGCGATGATGCTGTGCGCCGTGGTCGGGGTCGGCGTCATCGCGGTGGGTCAGATCGGACGGGTCGCAGTGCTCCAGCTCCGCACATCTGCCGCCGCAGACCTCGCGGCCCTGGCTGCGGCGGGAGCGCTGATCGACCTCGCCGGTGATCCTTGTTCGGCCGGGCGCCGGATCGCGTCGGCGAACAGCGCGACGCTGGTGCAGTGCCATGTCGGCGGCGCCGACGTGCATGTTCGCGTGCGCAGCTGGGCGCGGATGTGGCCGCTGCCGGCGCCGACTGCCGTCGCTCGTGCGGGGATCCGACGGGTCTCGGCCTCAGCCGCCCCCACCGTGAGCGGCCACGACCTGCAGCAGCGCCACGGCAGCCCCCTTGTCGAGGGGCTCGTTGCCGTTGCCGCACTTGGGGGACTGGACGCATCCCGGGCAACCGGCCGAACAGACGCACTCGGACACCGTTCGCAGCGTCGCGGCCCACCACGGCGTCGCCGCAGCGAAACCCCGTTCGGCGAAGCCCGCGCCGCCCGGCAAGCCGTCGTGCACCACGATGGTGCACACGCCCGTGTCGGGGTGCCGCGGCGTAGAGACGCCGCCGATATCCCAACGGTCGCAGTGCGCGAAGAGGGGCAGCATGCCGATCGCCGCGTGCTCCGCGGCGTGGGCTGCCCCCGCCAGGGCCGTCGTGGCCACGCCGGCATCGGCCAGCACCGGGTCCGGGATGGTCCACCAGACCGCCTTGGTGCGCAGCGTCCGCTGCGGCAGCGTGAGCGGTTCTTGGCCCAATACCTCGCCGTTGGCGAGGCGGCGCTTGAGGAAGGAGGTCACCTGAGCGGTCACCTCCACCACGCCATAGTGCAGCCCCACCGGTCCCCAGGCCGTGCTGCGCAGTGTCTGCAGCAGGCGGATGTCCTGGACGGTCTGCGCATGCGTCGAGTACGGGGCGTTCGTAGGAGACGCGTGCGCCACGCCGCGGTCCAGGTCCAGTTCGGCGATCAGGTAGGCCTCGCCGCGGTGGGCGTACACCGCGCCGGCGTGCACGGATCGGTCCGCGCCGGCGCGGTCGACCGTGCCGATCAGCCGTCCCGTGTCCGACTCCACCACTGCCACCGGGTCGCCGCTGGCCCCGCGGAGGTCGGCCAGGTCGGCAGCCCGACCCGGCCTGGTCCAGTACCACCCGCTGGGTCGCTGCCGGAGCAGGCCGCGTTCTCCCAGTGCGGGCAGCAGCGAGGTCGCCGCGGCGCCGAAGACCCGGTGCGTCTCGTCCTCGGTCAACGGCAGCTCCGCGGCCGCCGCACACAGGTGGGGGCCGAGCACGTAGGGGTTGGCCGCGTCGATGACCAGTCCCTCCAAGCCCTCGACCAGGCGGTTCGGGTGCCGCACCAGGTGGGCGTCGAGCGGGTTGTCATCGGCCAGGAACACCGCCAGCGCCGGGCGGCCGGACCGTCCGGCGCGTCCCAGCCGCTGCCGAAGTGCGGCCCGGGTCCCGGGCCAACCCGCCACGACCACGGCATCCAGCCCGCTCACATCGATGCCCAGCTCGAGCGCCGATGTCGCCGCCATCCCTACGGTCGTGCCCTCGCGCAGATCCCGTTCCAGGGCCCGGCGCTCCTCCGGGAGGTAGCCCGAGCGGTACGGGGCGATGCGTCCGGCCAGGCCAAGCGGCGCCAGCCGATCCTGCGCGATCGCTGCCACCACCTCGGCCCCCCGTCGCGACCGCACGAAGGCCAGGGTGCGCACGTCCCGGGCGACCAGCGCCGCCAGCAGTGCGGCCGTGCGGGTGATGAGTCCGGTGCCGTCCGATGGCACCAGCATGAGCCGGGTCTCGGCCCGGGTCAGTGCGGCGCCCTGGGTAACGGCCGCCGCCGGTCTGCCCGTCAGCGTGGCCAGCGTCGCCGCCGGATCGTCGACCGTCGCCGAGGTTCCGATCACGGTCGGGGCCCCGCCGTAGTGCTCGGTGATCCGCAGCAGCCTGCGCAGCACGGCCGCGAGGTGCGCGCCGAAGAGGCCCCGATACACGTGGAACTCGTCGATGATCACCAACCGCAGCCGCTTCAGGAACGATTGCCAGGCGGGGTGGTTCGGCAGGATGCCCGCGTGCAGCATGTCCGGGTTGGAGACCACCAGCGTCGCGTGGCGCCGGGCCCACCGGCGGTCCTCGGGCGGCGTGTCGCCGTCGTAGGGCGCGCAGCGAAGCCCCGGCAGGTCGATGCCGGCCAGCCGCCGCAACTGGTCGTGGGCAAGGGCCTTCGTCGGGGCCAGGTAGAGGGCAGTCGCCGGCATCGCCTCGTCGTCGCCGATCGCCGCAAGGATCGGCAGCAAGTAGGCCAGCGACTTGCCTGTCGCGGTGCCGGTCGCCAACGCGACATCTCCGCCCCGCCAAGCAGTCTCCGCGGCGCTCACCTGGTGGGCGTACGGCCGGTCGATGCCCGATGCGCCCAGCTGCGCTCGGACTCGCGAGGGCACCCAGTCGGGCCAATCGGCGTACCGCAGCGGCTGTGGTGACAGGTGCAGACTGGGCGCGTCCTCGGCAAGCCCGGCCTCGCGGGCGACGCCGGCCCACGCTGCAGCAGGATCCCACTCCACCCGTCGATAGTGCCTCCAGCCTGCGGCAAACCCAACCGGCGCGGTTGCGACGGCGACTCGGCGCGGCGTCAGGTCGTCGGATGTGCCAAGGTTGGCCAGATAGGGCCGCAGCATGCGCGGCCATGAGGAGGAGCGCGTGGATTTCGGCGTGTCAACCACCCAGGACGGTGACTACGCGGTTGTCGCGGTGACCGGTGAGCTCGATGTCTATACCGCCCCGGTGCTGGAGGAGTCGCTCGGCGATCTGGTGGACGAGGGCAAGCATGACCTGGTCGTGGACCTCACCGAGGTCACGTTCATGGACTCCACCGGGCTCGGCCTGCTGATCAAGGCACTGAAATGGGCCCGCGAGCACGACGGGTCGCTGCGCATCGTGGCGAACACCGAGAAGGTCTTGAAGGTCTTCCGGGTGACGGGCCTGGACGGCGTGCTGTCGCTGTACCAGACGCGCGCCGAGGCAACCGGGAGCTGACGTGCCCACCGCCACCATCGCGATCCCGCCGGAGACCCAGCACGTCCGTGTGGCACGGATGGTCGCGGGGGCAGCCGCGCGGCGCGGTCGGGTGCCGGAGGAACTCATCGACGACGTCAGGCTCGCCGTCGGGGAGGCAGTGGCGCGGGTGGTGCTGCGGCACGGCCGGGCTGGCATCTCCCATGAGGTCGAGATCGCGCTGCGGGATGACCCGGAGTCGTTCGAAGTCGAGATCGTGGATCTCTCGCCGCCAGACCTACCGGATGATGACGACGGCCTCTCGGTGGCGCTGACCCAATCGGTCGTCCCCCAGAGCTGGATGTCCGCCGCCGATGGCCAGCAGCGGATCCGGCTGGTCTGGCCGCTGGACGACGTCGCGGCGGATTGAACACCCGCTGCGACTACCCCGCAAGGGGGGCAGCAAACCTCACTTCGCTCACGGCGTAGAATCGGCAAGACGCGCTGGTCCCGACCCCGTCCGGACCTCGATGTGTCGCTATCGCAACGATCAACGACCTGGAAGCGCTTGCCAGGTGTTGAATCCGATATCCGAGGAGTGAATGTCCGTGCAGTATCTTGCCGCAGCAGCGGAGGTAGAACTGACGGGGAGCAACCAGGCCACCGTCATCGTCGTCGCCCTGATCGCAGTGGCCGCGCTCGGTGTGGCGGGGTTGCTCGTCCGTGAGGTTCTCGCCGCCAGCGAAGGCACCCCGAACATGCGCAGCATCGCCGCTGCCGTGCAGGAGGGGGCCTCCGCCTACCTGAACCGCCAGTTCAAGACCCTGGCGATCTTCGCGACCGTCGTGTTCTTCGTGCTGTTCCTGCTCCCCGCGGAAACCAACGAGGAGCGCATCGGCCGCAGCATCTTCTTCGTCGTCGGTGCGGTCTTCTCGGGCATCACCGGCTACATGGGCATGTGGCTGGCGGTGCGCGGCAATGTCCGCGTGGCCGCGGCGGCCAAGGATTCCGGTGAGCAGGACGCGATGCGGATCGCCTTCCGCACCGGCGGCGTCGCCGGCATGTTCACCGTCGGCCTGGGGCTGCTCGGTGCTGCGATCGTCGTCCTGGTGTACGCCGATCAGGCGCCCAAGGTGCTGGAGGGCTTCGGTTTCGGCGCCGCCCTGCTCGCGATGTTCATGCGAGTCGGCGGCGGCATCTTCACCAAGGCCGCCGATGTCGGCGCCGACCTGGTCGGCAAAGTGGAGCAGGGCATCCCGGAGGATGACCCCCGCAACGCCGCCACCATCGCCGATAATGTGGGCGACAACGTCGGCGACTGCGCTGGCATGGCCGCCGACCTCTTCGAGTCCTACGCCGTCACCTTGGTGGCCGCCCTCATCCTCGGCAAGGCTGCCCTGGGCAGCATCGGCCTGGTCATCCCGCTGGTGGTTCCGGCCATCGGCGTCATCACCGCGGTGATCGGCATCTTCGCCGTCATGCCGCGGCCCGGCGACCGCTCCGGCATGAGTGCCATCAACCGCGGCTTCTTCATCTCCGCGGCGACATCCGCGGTCCTGGTCACCGCTGCAGTCTTCATCTGGCTCCCGGACACCCTGGTCCGCATCGACACCATCAGCGCCGAATCGCTGGGGATGGAACTGGTGCGCTTCGAGTCGTTCAACCCGCGCTGGCTGGTACTGGGTGCCGTGATCATCGGCATCGTGCTCGCAGCTGCCATCCAGCAGCTGACCGGCTACTTCACCGAGACCAACCGGCGCCCGGTGGACGATGTGGCCAAGTCGTCGCTGACCGGCCCGGCAACGGTCATCCTGTCCGGCATCTCGCTGGGCCTGGAGTCGGCGGTGTACTCGGCGCTGCTGATCGGTGCCGCCGTGTTCGGCGCCTACTCCCTCGGCGGCGGCTCGGTCATTCTCGGCCTGTTCGCCGTCGCGATGGCGGGCACCGGCCTGCTCACCACGGTCGGCGTCATCGTCGCCATGGACACCTTCGGCCCGGTCTCCGACAACGCCCAGGGCATCGCGGAGATGTCCGGCGATGTGCACGGCGAGGCCGCCCAGGTGCTCACCAGCCTGGACGCGGTGGGCAACTCCACCAAGGCCATCACCAAGGGCATCGCGATTGCGACGGCCGTCTTGGCGGCGACCGCGCTGTTCGGCGCCTATCGCGACACCATCGTGCAGGCGGCCGAGGGCGCTGGCGGCGGATTGCTGGAGTACGTCGGCGTCCTGGACGTGTCCAACCCGAAGAACCTCACCGGCCTGATCATCGGTGCCGCAGTGGTGTTCCTGTTCTCGGGCCTGGCCATCAGCGCGGTCTCCCGTGCGGCGGGTGCCGTGATCTTCGAGGTGCGCCGCCAGTTCCGGGAGCACCCGGGGATCATGGAGGGCACCGAGAAGCCCGAGTACGGCAAGGTCGTCGACATCGTCACGCGCGATTCGCTGCGCGAGCTCATCACGCCCGGTGTGCTGGCCGTGCTGGCACCCATCGCCGTGGGCTTCTCGCTCGGCGTGGGCGCGCTGGGCGCGTTCCTGGCCGGCACCATCACCACCGGTGTGCTGATGGCGGTGTTCCTGTCGAACTCCGGCGGTGCTTGGGACAACGCCAAGAAGTACGTCGAGGATGGCTACTTCGGCGGCAAGGGCTCCGAGGCGCATGAGGCCACCGTCATCGGCGACACCGTCGGCGATCCGTTCAAGGACACCGCCGGCCCGGCGATCAACCCGCTGATCAAGGTCATGAACCTGGTGTCGCTGCTGATCGCGCCCGCCGTGGTCACCTTGGCGCTGGATGGGCAGGATGCGCTCCGTTGGGCGATCGCACTGGGAGCCACGGCGATCATCGTGATCGCCATCGTGGTCAGCAAGCGTCGGCCGATCGCCGTTGGCGAAGAGACGCAGGAGAGCGATCAGGCGCTGCCGCAGAGCACGCACTGATCCGATCCGCACCCGTCGAGGCCCCTTCCGGTTCGGGAGGGGCCTCGACCCATGTCGGACGGTCCTTACCCGCCCTGCCCGACAGCCATTACGGTGGGGGCGAAGCAGCGGGAGGAGACACTGTGGCACCGGATGCCGGGGCGCTACGAGCAGCACTGCTGGAACTGGGGTTCACCGCCGATGGCGTCTTGGCGGAGCTTGGTCCGGACGCCTTCGCGGCGCTCGGCCGCGGGGAGGCGGCGCCGGTCCGCCACGCCCTTGCGGATCGGGCCGACGACGGGTTGACCGATCTGATCCGGCTCTTCCTGCTCGGTGAAGTGGTGCCGACCAGTCGGCTGGAGGCGACCGTGCCGCTCGATGACGCCGAACTGCTGGGCCTCATCGCCGAGGTGGCCGAGGGCACCACCGAGCAGGTCCGGGCCCGGGTGCATGTGCAGCCCTACCCGACGCCGTCGGGCGACGGATTCGTGGTGTCCGATCTGCCGGCGTGGATGGGCCGAACCGGCGGGCGCGGCCTGCGGCCCGATCACGTGGTGGGGATCGGGGGCGCGACCATCACGCTGGCGACCATCACGCCGCGGGATCCGGTCGATCAGACGTTGGATCTGGGGACCGGCTGCGGACTGCAGGCGCTCCTCGCCGCCGGACACAGCGCGCGCGTCATGGCCACCGACCTCAGCCAGCGGGCCCTGGCCATGGCACAACTGACCGCCGCACTGTCCGGCACGCCCTTCGACTGCCGCGCCGGATCGCTGTTCGACCCGGTCGCAGCCGATACGTTCGACCTGATCGTGGCCAACCCGCCGTTCGTCATCTCCCCGCACACCCGCTACACCTACCGCGAGGCGCCGCTGCGCGCCGACGACCTCAGCCGCAACATCGTGCAGCAGGCCGCGGAGCACCTGCGACCGGGCGGCATCGCGGTGCTGTTGGCCAACTGGCTGCACACCGCCGATGAGCCGTGGCACGACCGCCTCGCCTCGTGGGCGCCGCCGGATACGCAGATGTGGGTTGCCCAGCGGGAGCGGCTGACCCCGTCGGAGTACGTCGATGTCTGGCTGCGCGACGCTGCCGAGCACGGCGGACCGGACCATGCCCGCCGGTACGCCGAGTGGCTGACGTACTTCGACGACCTGGCGGCCTCCGCCATCGGGTTCGGCTGGATCGTGCTGCGGCGCAGCGCATCGCCCTGGTTCGTCGCCGAGGACGTCGCCGACGCCGAGCGGCTCCCCAACGGGGCCGAGGTGCAGGCCCAGTTGGCGGACTTCAGCACGCTGCACGATGCCACCGCGGTGCGGCTGCTCGCCTCGGCGCCGACCTGGCGGCCCGACACCGAGCTGCACCGCAGTTGGTACCCGACCGGCCAGGCCGGGGCAGACTTCGTGGCCACCCGGGCCTGGCGCCCGACCGAGACCATCGATCCGATCGTGGCCGACCTGCTCGCCGACACCGGATCGCTGGCCGATCGGATCGAACGGCAGGCCGATGGCGACGCCGATCGGGCCGACGAGTTGGCGGCACGCGCCCTGGTGGGGGTGCGGCGGCTGGTCGGCGCCGGCATGGTCAGCCTGGATGGGCCAACGGGGTAGCGCCGCGCAGCGCGGGCGCCGCTCGACGGACGGGCGACCCGGCGCTGCCCGCAGTCCGACGCCTCGCGCTGATCGGCTGCGAACGGCTCGCCGAGCCACCGCGGTTTCGACACAATGACCCGATGAGCCTGGCCGCCGACGAGCCGCGTCGAGCCGGGGACGCGCGCACCGAGCAGCGGCTGCTGCGCCTATCGACGATTTCCGCGGGCCTGTTCGCTGCCATGGCGATCAGCTGGGGCTGGTTGGCGGCCTCCCAGGTCATCGTCCTGGACGGCGTGTACGCCCTGATCGGGGTGCTGCTCGGGGGGTTGTCGTTGCGAGCGGCGGTGCTGGTGGAGCGCGGGCCCACGGTGCGCTATCCGTTCGGCCGCGAGGCGCTGGCCCCCCTGGTGGTGGGGGTGCAAGGGCTGGTGCTGCTGGGCTCGCTCGGCTACGCGGTGCTCGATGCCGTCGAAGTCCTCCTCACCGGCGGCAGCGCGACAGCGTTCGGCTCGGCGCTGGCGTACTCGGTCGCCAGCGCGACGATCGGGTTCGTGCTCTGGCGGGTGCTGCGGCGCCACCGGTCCTCCGAACTAGTGGCTGCCGAAGCCGCCGCCTGGCTGGCAGGTGTGCTGCTGTCGCTGGGGATGTTTGTCGGCTTCCTGGCAGCGCTCATCCTGGACGGCACGTCCGCCGCCGGCATCGTGCCCTTCATCGATCCCGGTATGGTGATCGTCGCGGCGGTGGCGATCGCGCCGACCCCGCTGCGCATGCTCCGGCAGACCGCTCGAGAGATGCTGGAGGCCCCGCGACCGGCCGAGGTGGCCGACCCGATCAGGTCGGTGGTGCACGACCTCAGCCGGCAGCGCGGCCTGCCGGAACCCACCGCCCGGATCGGCAAGCTGGGCCGCAAGATCTACCTGGAGGTCCACTACCTGGTGGCCGAGGACGCCGGCTACTCGCTAGCGGAGGCCGACATTGTCCGGCGAGTGCTGCTGCAGCGGCTGCAGCAGCCGGGCCGCAGCCTCTGGATCACGGTGGAGCTGCATACCGACCCGGCTTGGGACCGCGCCGAGCCGGGGGCGTAGCCCGGGCGCTCCCGGCTGCCCATGGCGCGGCCCGAGCCCGGACCAGCCGATGTCGCCGGCGAAGGCGAAGACGATCGCGAAGTACCTCGGCAAGGGATAGGAGGTACTGGCCTCGGTCGGCCATATCCGCGATCTGCCGGAGGGTGCCTCGGAGATTCCCGACGCCTACCGCGGCCAGCCGTGGGCGCGGTTGGCGGTGAACGTCGATGACGGCTTCGCGCCGATCTCTGTGGTTTCGCCGCGCAAGAAGGAGACGGTCACCGAGTTGAAGCGGGCGTTGCAGGACGCCGACGAGTTGCTGCCGGCGCAGTGTTGGACCCAGCGGGTGGCTGAGCTCATGGCCGATATCGCGGCGCGGGAGCAGGGGGCAGGGGTCACCAGCGCCAGATCAGCGGGACCACGAACACCGCCGCCAGGAAGAACAGCGCCATCAGTGGCAGGCCCAGTTTCCAGTAGTCGCCGAAGCGATAGCCCCCCGGGCCCATCACCATCAGGTTCGCCGGAGTGGCAACAGGGGTCATGAAGGCGGCCGCGCAGGCCACGCAGATGGACATGAGCACTGTGCGGCCGGACACGGCGAGTTGCTCGGCCGCCGACAGGCCGATCGGGATCATGACCAATGCGGTAGCCGTGTTGCTGATGAGTTGGCCGAACACCAGGGACAGCGCTGCCAGGTCCGCCAGCAGTGCGGTCGGGCCAGCACCGCCGACGGCATCGACGAGCCGATCCCGGCGATCATCGCGCCGGCGCCGGACTCCTGGATGGCGATCGCCATGGGGAACATCCCGGCGACCAGCAGGACGGTGCTCCAGGACACCGTGCGATAGGCGTCCGGTGCCGACACCACGCGCGCCAGGATCATCGCCCCGGCGGCGAGTAGGGCAGCGATGGCGGCCGGCACCAGCCCGGTTGCGAGCAGCAGGACCATGCACGCCAGAATCACCAGCGCCCGCGATGAGCCGCGCCCGCGCGGGACGGCTTGGCGGCGGACCAGGTCGGGTGCGTTGACCAGCAGCAGGCTGTGGTCCTGGACCAACTCATCCAGGATGGACCAGGGGCCTTCCAGCAGCAGCACGTCACCGGTGCGCAGCGTCGAATCCGACAACCCTCGGTCCACCCCGCCGCGTTGCACCGCTAGGACCGTGACCGCGCCATCCAGGACGCTACCGGAATGGACTTCGCGGCCCAAGTACCGCGATCGCGGCGGGACGACCGCCTCGATCACGCCCACTTCTCGGTTGAGGAGCTCCGCGGAGTATCCTCCGTGCGTCACGGATCCGCTCCACCGCCGTGCCGGTCTCGGCGGCGAATGAACCGACCAGCCGGTGGTCGCCCAGGACGGTCGGCCGATCCCCCGGGTGAGGTCGGCCATCGGCCGAGGGCAACCCAGCCGCGCCATCGAGCACCGTGATGATGCGCAGCCCCTCGCGGGGGCTGGCCAGCACCTCCTGCCTGGTGCGTCCGGCCAGCGGTGAGTCTGCCGTGACCCGCAGGTGGAAGACCTGCTCGCACCAGTGAATGCTCCACCAGGGTCCGCGCGTGCGCCGACAGATCCGGGGGCAGCGCGGCGCTGGTGCGATCGGGCAGGAGCCGAGGGCCGATCAGCAGAATCACGGCCAGTGCCGCGATCACGATCGGAATGCCGATGAGCGAGAACTCCAGCAGTCCGAAGGCGCCGAGCCCGGCGTCGTCGGCCGCCTGCGAGATCACCACGTTCACCGGCGATCCGGTGAGCAGCAGCAATCCGCCTGCGCTGCCGGCGAAGGCCAGCGGCATCAGCATCCGCGAGGTCGGCAGGACCACCCTCCTGGCCAGCACCACGCCGCCATCGGCAGCAGCGCGGCCACGGCGCCGTTCAGCCCGATCGTGGCGGTCAGAATCGCGACCAGCAGCATGGTCAGCAACAGCGCACGGGTCGCGCTCCCGCCGGCGCTGCGGGACAGCGCCTGACCGGCCCAAGCCGTCACGCCGCTGGCCTCGAGCCCCTCGCTCACCACGAACAGGGCGGCGATCATGATGACGGCCGCGTCGCCGAAGCCGCTGAGGACTGGTCGAAGGTGATGACCCCGGTGGCGTACAGCGCCAGCGCCGAGCCGATCGCGACCACTTCCACCGGGTACCGGTTCCACACGAACAGGGCGACCGTGATGGCCAGAATCAGCAGGCTGATGGCGGCATCGCTCACGGGCTCATCCCGCAGCTCGGCCGCGATTGCCACAATCGTTGCCGAGAACCACGAACAGGCCCAGGAACCAGTGGCCAGACGAAGCGCAGGTAGCGGTCGTAGCCGACCTTGGCAATCGCGAGGCCACCCACCACGACCACGCTGGTCGGCGAGAACATCGAGTGTCAGGCCGTGGCCGGTGATCCACGCGGTGATCGTGGTGGCTCGGCTCACCTCGGCGAAGTCCGCCAGCGGCGCCAGCAGTGGCATGGCGAGGGCGGCATGGCCGGAGCTGGAAGGGATGAGGAAGGCCAGCGGCATGTTGACGATCACGGTGACGACGGCAAGGCCGCGGCCGAGGCGCCCGAGATCAGGTTCTCCATGGCGTGCAGGATCGTGTCGAGGGTCTCGGTGTTCGTCATGATCACGGACACGCCACCGGCCAGGAGCACCACCATGGCGGGGCCGAGCATGTCTGCCGCGCCTGCCGCGATGAGTCGTACGATTTCCTTCTCGTGCAGTTTCGCCACGATGCCGACCAGCACCGAGGCGATCAGGAACAGCATGGACAGTTGGGGGAACCACCAGCCAAGGTCGACCGACAGCGGCTCCCCGGCGATCGGGGCCTCGTGATCGAGGTAGTAGTTCGCCTCGCCGGTCGCCGACTCCAGCAGGCTCGTCCACGGGATGACCGAGAAGATCATCAAGCCGAACGCCAGGGCAGTGATCACCAGCACCCGATCTTCTGCGTGCGGCTCAGCGTGGCGTCCGGGCTGGCGCTGGTGGCCGCTTCGCTTGGCTCGTCCCAACCAACCAGTTAGGCCTGCGGATCGGAGCGCACCTTCGCGGCGTAGCGCAGCACCCACGCCACGGCCATTCCGGTGACGACCACCCACAGCAGCAGTCGCAGCGCGATCCCGTCACCGATGCCGACGCCGGCCTCCCCGGCGGCCACTCCGATCGAGAACGGATTGACGGTGGCGGCCATCACCCCGGCCATCGCCCCCAGGATGATCATGGCTGCCGTAGTGAGCCGGTCGTAGCCCAGCGCAGCCATCAGCGGGATGAACAGCGCGTAGAACCCCAGGGTCTCCCACGGAGAACCCCATGGTGGAGCCCAACAGCGAGAACAGCACCATCACGGCAGTAATGAGCAGCCAGCCCCTGGTGCGCAGCCGCTGGGCCAGTGCGGCCACCGCCACCTCCAACGCCCTGGTGTGGAAGCTCACCGAGATGAACGCGCCGATCGACATGATGAAGACGATGACCCCGATCTGGCCGAACATCGTGCCCAGTGTCTCGGTGTCCACGAACTGGGAATCCGGATCAGCAGCCCGTAGATACCGTTGACCGGGGCCAGCACCAGTTGCTGGACCTTCTCGCCGAAGGACAGCGGAGCGTCGATTTGCTCATAGGTCCCCGGGATGGGCGAACCGTCCTGATCCACCTGATAGTCCCCGGCGGGGATAAACAGCGCCGCCACCCACACCAGCAGGGTGACGATCGCCAGCGTCGTGACGGCGCTGGGGAAGGCGAACGAACGGCGCTGCTTGGCCGGTTGGCCGACCTTCTCATCCGTGCTCGGCATCGCGACCTCCTGCGTGACGATGCGATAAGTGTGCAGCCCGAGACCCGCCACGGCCGGAAATCGCCAAGCATTCACCTCGGGCAGCCCCGGGCGGCACCTGCGACGCCGGGTGTCGTGCTACCGGGCCGGCACCGCGACGAAATCGGGATGGATCCGGCCGGGGGTCCTGGCACCGCCCCGGTCGCGGCCTGGAGCCTGGGCCAGCCCCCGACGCGGACCGGCCGACACCGCCGTACCGGTCATCGTTCACACTCGTTCTTGACGCAACCGCCGCGCCGTGGCGTATCGTCGCCGTTTGCACGGTCCCCGGTCGTGGGGCAGTCGGTCGGAAGGGATGTGGTGGGGTGCCCAGTACGGCAGCCTCTCAGCAGCATTTGGTGATCGTGGAGTCGCCGGCGAAGGCGAAGACGATCGCGAAGTACCTCGGCAAGGGCTATGAAGTGCTGGCCTCGGTCGGTCACATCCGCGATCTGCCCGAGAACGCTGCCGAAGTCCCGGAGGCCTTCCTGCGGGCAGCCCTGGTCGCGGCTGGCGGTCGATACACGGCACGGCTTCGCGCCGATCTATGTCATCTCCCCCAAGAAGAAGAAGACGGTGAGCGATCTGAAGCGTGCGCTGAAGGACGCCGACGAGCTGTTGCTGGCCACCGATGAGGACCGAGAGGGCGAGGCCATCGCGTGGCACCTACTTGAGGTGCTCAAGCCGAAGGTCCCGGTCCGCCGCATGGTGTTCCACGAGATCACCCCGAGGCGATCCAGGACGCCGCGGCGCACACCCGCGAGCTGGACCACGACCTCGTCGACGCCCAGGAGACCCGTCGCATCATGGACCGCCTGTGCGGCTACGAGGTATCGCCGGTGCTGTGGCGCAAGGTCCGCAGTCGGCCTGTCCGCCGGACGTGTGCAATCGGTGGCGGTGCGACTGATGGTGCAGCGCGAGCGCGAGCGCATCGCCTTCACCTCGGCGCAGTACAGCGATGTCCGGGGCCGCTTCGCCCCCGATGGCTTCAAGGGCCAGTTGGCAGGTGGGCCTGGACGACCGTCGGGTCGCCACGGGCAAGGACTTCGACGACCAGGGGCGCCTCACCGGCGATGCCATCGCGCTGACCCTGCCGCAGGCGGAGGAGTTGGCATCCGACCTGCTGCCCGCCCGGTTCACCGTCGATGAGGTCAAGCAGGTCGCCCTGACCCGCAAGCCGGGAGCGCCCTTCACCACCTCCACCCTGCAGCAGGAGGCGGGGCGCCGACTGCGGTGGGGCTCGGAGCGCACCATGAGGGTGGCGCAGGGGCTGTACGAGGGCGGTTACATCACCTACATGCGCACCGACTCCGTGCAGTTGAGCCAGCAGGCCATCACGGCTGCGCGGGCCCAGGCCGAGCAGCTCTACGGCGCCGACTATGTGCATCCGTCGGTGCGCACCTACAAGGGCAAGAGCGCCAATGCCCAGGAGGCCCACGAGGCC
>CAVPOB010000014.1:0-267274 GCA_963706835.1 uncultured Actinomycetota bacterium | reverse complement strand
CGCGCATCGTTCCGACCGACAGCATGGCTGAGGCGAAGGGCGCCGACCTCCTCATCGAGGCGGTGTTCGAGGATCCGGCCCTGAAGCACGCGGTGTACGCCGACATCGAGCCGCTGCTGGCCAGTGATGCGCTGCTCGGCTCCAACACCTCGACGTTGCCCATCACGAAGCTGGCCGAGGGCGTCACCCGACCGGCGGACTTCATCGGCCTGCACTTCTTCTCGCCGGTGGACAAGATGCCGCTGCTGGAGATCGTCGTCGGGGAGCAGACCTCCGATGCCGCGATCGCCAAGGCCATCGACGTCGCCCGCCAGATCAAGAAGACGCCGATCGTGGTCAACGACAGCCGGGGGTTCTTCACCTCCCGGGTGATCGGGACGGTCATCGGCGAGGCAGTCGCGATGCTGGCCGAGGGGGTGCCGGCGAACTCCATCGAGCAGGCGGCGCTCCAGGCGGGCTACCCGACCGGCCAGCTGGCGCTCAACGACGAGGTGTCACTCACCCTGGGCCGCCGGATCCGCGAGGCGGCGCGCGAGGCTGCCGCTGCGGAGGGCCGGTCCTTCGACGAGCACCCCTCCTACGCCGTCATCGACCGGATGGTGCTGGAGTTCGACCGGGGCGGCCGGGCTGCCGGAGCCGGGTTCTACGACTACGCCGACGGCAAGCGCGTCGGCTTGTGGCCAGGGCTCGCCGAGCACTTCGGTGCGGCCTCCGGCGGCCCGCAGTCGCCGGAGATGCCAGTGGCCGACATGCAGGAGCGGATGCTGTTCATCGAGGCCATCGAGAGCGTGAAGTGCCTCGATGAAGGTGTCCTGCGCTCGGTGCCGGATGCCAACATCGGATCGATCCTCGGCATCGGCTTCCCCCCCTGGACCGGAGGCGTGCTGCAGTACATCAACGGATACCCGGGCGGCCCGGCCGGCTTCGTGGCACGGGCCGAGGAACTCGCCGCGGCCTACGGGCAGCGCTTCACCCCGCCGGCGTCGCTGGTGCAGCTCGCGGCGTCGGGCGGCACCTACGGCTGATTGCGTAGCCTGCTGAGGCTGCGAGCGACGTCTGGGTCGTGGTCGACGCCGGGCACTTGCGGTAGGTATCGCCGAACGGCTGGGGGCGGCGGCCGGGCCGCCCCCTCGTTCGGGCTCTTCGGGGGCCCCAGCGCCAGTGACTCATCGGGGATGCCGGCGGAGAGGATCACGGCTGGGGCCCCGCTGACCGCAGTACCGGAGACGGGGATGGCCAGGGCGCCGGGCGATGCCCCTTCGATGCGGACGGGGGCGAACGGTCTAGGCAGGAGCGGTCTCGCGGCTACGATCCGTGCCGCACACCTGACTCATCACGATCGAGGCGTTCCGCGTGTGCGCGGGCTGAGCGCGCCGCCCGGGACGCGACGGTGCACCCGTAGCGGGGGTTTGCACCTGCGGCGGGGGTTGAGAGCGCCTCCTGGGCGGCAACTGTGCACCCGGTTTGGGGGTGTGCACCCGCGGCGGGGGCTCTGGTGCCCGATTCGGCCGGTTCCGCCCCCGCGCCGGGTGCATACCCCCAGATCGGGTGCAGACTCCACCCGATAACCGGACCCTCCGCCCCCGCGCCGGGTGCAAACCCCCAAACCGGGTGCAGACCCCCCGCGCCGGGCGCGACCCCCCGCGCTGGGTGCAGGCGCCTCCCGTCCGGGGGATGAGCGCGCCGACCGGGACGCGACGGTGCACCCGTGGCGGGGGTTTGCACCTGGAACGGGGGCTGAATCCCGCCTCCGGTACGCCGACTGTGCACCCGGTACGGGGGTGTGCACCCGCGGCGGGGGCTCTGGTGCCCGATTCGGCCGGTTCCGCCCCCGCGCCGGGTGCATACCCCCAGATCGGGTGCAGACTCCACCCGATAACCGGACCCTCCGCCCCCGCGCCGGGTGCAAACCCCCAAACCGGGTGCAGAACCGTTTCTTGCGGAAGGGCTGAGGAATCCGCCCGCGGCGCAGGTCCTAGTCGCTGGAAGCGGCCCGGAAAAAGAGTGGTGGCCGACCGTTACGGGGGAGAAACGGTCGGCCACTCTGATGGCGGCTAGTCTGCGCTCTTGCCGCTGGGGCCCTGAGGCTAACGGGGGTTGCCGTCAGGACCTGGTCTCATGATACAACACAGACGCCCGACGACAACCGGCCGCGCCATCGGGTCGCGGCCGATTTCCACCGATTTCCACCGACCACTTCCACCGACCACTTCCACCGCCCACCACCATCCGCCGCCATCACCGCCGCCGATCACCCCGCCGATCACCGCCGCTGCAACTGCTTGACTGCCTGCAGGTAGTCCTCGCCGATGGCCAGCTCGCGCAGGTGACGCCTCGTGAGGAAGCGGGCCGCGTCTAGCTCGGCCACCGGCCGCAAGGCGGCCAGCATGACCCAGGTCGCCAGCCTGCCGGCGAGTCGGCGGAACTGCAGGTCCCGCTGCGCCGGCGGCTGTTCCAGCAGACTGATCAGCGCCGCCTCATCGGCGGCTAGTTCCCCCCGTTCCTCGGCATCGAGCCGGTCGCGCAGCTCGTCGAAGAATCCCTCATGCACCCCCAACCGGGCGCAATCCCGCAGGACTTGGGCGCGCAGCACGTTGTGGCTGCCCTCCCAGTTCTCGTACACGACGTTGTCGCGCAGCAGCCTGGGCAGCACGCTGAAGGACTCGATGGCCCCGTTCCCGCCCAGCACCTCGATGCCGCGGTTGACCGCATCGTGGGACAGCAGCGAGGTCTGCAGCTTGTTGAGGTTCACTGCCACTCGGAAGAATGCCCGTTCCTGGTCCGATGCCGTGCCGGCGTCGATGCGCTCGGCCACCTCTGCCAGCAGCAGCGTCCCGGCAAGGCTCGCGGTTGCGTCGGCACGGATCCACGCCAGGGTCTCCGCGACCAGCGGGTACTCCCCGATCCGCTGCCCGAAGGCCCGCCGGTGCGCAGCGTAGGTGCTGGCGACGACCCAGCTGCGGCGAGCGTGGGCGGCGCACCCGGCGGCGTTGAACAGCCGGGATGTCGTGATGACCAACTCCATCGTGTGCACGAACCCGTCGCGAACCGGTCCCAGCGCGGTCGCGTGGGCATCCGTGAAGTCGATTTCCGCCGAGGCCATCGAACGGGTGCCGAGCTTGTGCTTCAGTCGGCGGATGCGGAATCCGTTGGTCGTGCCATCGGGGCGGCGCCGGGGAATCAGGAACAGGCCGAGGCCCTTGGTGCCGGTGCCCGCGTCGGCGACCCGCGCGGTGACCAGGAAGACGTCCGCGTCGGCGTTGGAGCAGAACCACTTCTCCCCACTGACCGTCCAGGGAGACCCTGCCTCGCCGTCGTGATCGCCCACTGCAGCGGCGGTCATCGCGTTGGCGCCGACATCGGAGCCACCCTGGACCTCGGTGAGGAACTGCGACGCCGTGAAGGTCCGGTCGTAGTCCGGGTCGAGGAGGCCCGGCAGGAACGCCGCCTGCTGCTCCGGCGTGCCGAGGTACTGCAGGGTCCGGATGGCACCGGCATCGCAGGCCAGGGGGCAGTTGTGCCCGGCCTCGCCCGCCTGCGCCGTCAAGTAGAACAGCGACAGGATGAACCGGTGCGGCGCGGCTGCAGCAGGCCGTGCGAAGGGCCTGCCAGTGGCACCGGCCTCGGCGTAGGCCGCCATGACGCCGGTCCCGTAAATGGCGCGGCCCGCCGCGCGGTAACTGGGGTGATGCGCAACCCCGCCGGTGAACCGGCCGATGCCGTCCCAATCGTCGAGCACCGGGTGGTTGCGCGGCAGGTCGTTCTCCCGTGCCGCCCGGTCCAGTGGACCGGCTGCGGCCATCCCTGCTGCGTGTAGCGCCGGCTCGCGGTCCAGCATGCCGTGGCATCGGATGAGCGCAGCGAGATCGGGGTCAGCTGCATACCAATCGGTCGGTTGTGCCGCCAGCCAATCGGCGAGGTCGGCACGGCCGCGGTCCGTCGCGTTGGTCATGCCGCCAGGATAGGCACGCGCGGACATCCGGGCGGCCCGCCCCGCGATCCCGGGCCGCCGCGACACCGTCGGTTCCGCGACGGCATCCCGGCTCGCGGTGACGCGCCTGGGCGTCGCGTCCTACGACGCGGGCTTGTCGAACCGTGTCGCCACGTGCACCGACTCGCTGTGCCAGATCCGATCGAGGTAGTCCCGCATGGAGCGGTCGGAGGAGAAGAAGCCGACGTTGGCCACGTTGAGGATCGCCATGCGGCTCCAGGCGTCGGCGTCGCGGTAGGCATCTTCCACGCGATCCTGTGCCTCGATGTAGGCCTCGAAGTCGGCCAGGGCCATGAAGCGGTCCTGGTGAACGAGGTTCTCCACCACTCCGGCGAAGGCGGAGCCGTCGCCGCTGGAGTACTCCCCGGCCGAAATGGCGTCGAGGGCGCGCCGAAGCACCGGGTCGCTCTCGTAGTACGTCCACGGCTGGTAGCCCGCCGCCGACACGTTGTGCACGTCCTCCACCGTCATCCCGAACAGGAAGAAGTTCTCGGGTCCGACCAGGTCGCGGATCTCGACGTTGGCCCCGTCCAGAGTGCCGATGGTCAGCGCCCCGTTGAGGGCGAACTTCATGTTGCCGGTTCCCGAGGCTTCTTTGCCCGCCAGCGAGATCTGCTCGGAGAGGTCGGCTGCCGGGATGAGCACCTCGGCCAGTGTGACGTTGTAGTTGGCCGGGTAGGCGATCGCCAACTTGCCCTGGCACACCGGGTCGGCGTTGACGGCCATCCCGACGTGGTTGATCAGGCCGATGATGTCCTTGGCCATCCGATAGCCGGGGGCTGCCTTGGCGCCGAACATCATGGTCCGCGGCAGGATGTCCTCACCGTCGCGCAGCCGCTGGTGCAGCACGATCGCATGCAGCACCTTCAGCGTTTGCCGCTTGTATTCGTGCAGCCGCTTCACCATCACGTCGAACATCGTGTTGGGGTCGATGGCGATATCGCGGGCTGCCAGGTGCTCGGTGAGGCGCTGCTTGTTGGCCGCTTTCACGGCCCGGAACGCCGCACGGAACTGCGGGTCGTCGGCCAGTGGGACCAGAGCCTGCAGTTCGTCGAGATCCTTCACCCATGCGTCCCCGATGTGCTCGGTGATGAGTTCGGACAGCCCGGGGTTGGACTGGCGCAGGAAGCGCCTCGGGGTGACCCCGTTGGTGACGTTGGTGAACTTGTCCGGGTAGACCTCTGCGAAGTCGTCGAGGACCCGGGTGCGCAGCAGCTCGCTGTGCAGTGCGGCCACGCCGTTGACCTTGCTGCCGGCAACGGTTGCCAGGTAGGCCATCCGGACTGCCCGGTAGGGGTGCTCCTGGATGATGGACATCCGGCGCACGCGCATCTCGTCGCCGGGGTACTGCTGGCGCAACTGCCCGAGGAAGTGGTCGTTGATCTGGAAGATGATCTCCGTGTGGCGGGGGAGCAGTCGCTGCATGAGCTCGACCGGCCACACTTCGAGCGCCTCGGGCAGCAGCGTGTGGCAGGTGTAGGCGAAGCAGTCCTGGGTGACCGCCCAAGCCTCGTCGAAATCGTAGTGATGCTCGTCCATGAGCACCCGCATCAACTCCGGCACAGCGATGACCGGGTGGGTGTCGTTGAGCTGGAAGATCACGCGCTCGCCGAGGTTGTGCAGGTCGAAGCCCTTGGGCAGCACGTTGCTGATGAAATCGCTGATGGAGCAGGCGACGAAGAAGTACTGCTGCTTCAGCCGCAGTTCCTTGCCCTGCGGCGTGGAGTCCTCCGGATACAGGACCCGGCTGATGTTGCTTGCCGCCGTTGCGTCGTGGACGGCCGCCTCGAAGTCGCCCGCGTTGAAGACGTCGAGGCGGAACTCCGTCGGGCTCGTGGCACTCCACAGGCGCAGCGTGTTGACGGTGCGCGTGTGATATCCGGGCACCATGTAGTTGTAGGGGATGCCGACGACCTTGGTGTCGGGCAACCACCGCGTGCGTTGCGCACCGTCCTCATCGGTGTACTGCACGGTTCTGCCGCCGAAGCCGACCGGCACGGCCATCTCCGGATGCGGGAACTCCCAGGGCGATCCGTACTCCAGCCACGGGTCGGGCTGCTCGCGCTGCCACCCGTCCACGAACTCCTGCCGGAAGATGCCGTACTCGTAGCGGATGCCGTATCCGACCGCCGGGATCTCCATCGTGGCCAGGGAATCGATGAAGCATGCGGCCAGCCGGCCGAGGCCGCCATTGCCCAGCCCCGGCTCGACCTCCACCTCGCGCAACTCGTCCAGATCCAGCCCCAGGCTGGTCAGTGCCTGCGTGGCGGATTCGTGCAGGTTGACCGCCAGCATGGCGTTGTCCAACTGCCGGCCCAGCAGGTACTCCGCCGACAGGTAGGCCACGGCCCGCTTGCCCGCGGCCATCTGCGTGGTCAGGGTGTCCAGCCATCGCGCCATCAAGGCCCGACGCACGGTGTGCGCCAGCGCGAAATATCGGTCGTTCGCGCTCGAACGGGCCAGCGAGACGCCCTGGTTGTACCGCAACTCGTCCATGAAGACGGAAGCGAACTCCTCGGGGTCATGCAGGTTTGTCTGGGTGATCGGCGGCTCGTGGCTCATGTGCGCTCCACAGGTCGGTCCTGGATTGCGCTCAGCCTGTCAGATGATCGGCCGGTACGCAGGCTGAGGACGAGTCGCCGTGAACGTCAGCCGACGGCGCTGCCGGCTCTTCTGGGGGGAGCGGCTGGGTGCTGCGGCACTGTGGGACTGCCGACGCCCGGCGCGTCATCGGTGAGGTCGATCGCCGACGCGGGCCGCGGCACGCTGACCGCCGCTGCCGGGGCCGGTGCCGACGACCTGGGGTGCACGTACATCTGCGGCGGGCGGACGCCCGGCAGCAGAGCTTCGGGACGCCCTCGCGCGACCACGCGTTCCGCGCGCCGCCCCAGGCCGAGCAGTCGACCACCCAGGTGCACCAGCAGTGTGAGCGTCCCCGTGACGAGGCACGCCGCCCCCGCGACGGTCAGTGCGAGGTTCCCGACGCCCACGGGGACGAAGAGGCTCGCGACCAGGAGATTGAGTCCGACCACCGCCACGACCGCGGCGCACGACTCCGGTTGCCGAATCCACGTGGCCACGGTATGGGCACCGTCTCGGTTGTCCATGCGGTCAGTCTTGCCCACCAAGGTCCGACTATCGGGTATTGCCGCGTTCGCGCCGTGTCCGGCTCCGTGGGGAAGGGGCCGCTACGCGGCGGCGCGCAGGACTGCGGTGAAGGCGTCGATAGCGGCATCGCGGCGCAGGCGGCGGACGTCGTGGCCGACTCCGGGTACCCGGATCACCCGCCAGTTCGGCAGGGCGGAGACTGCGTCGGCGACCTCCGGCATACACGTCGATCCGTGATGCCAGTCGCCGACGAGCAGGGTGACCGGCACCCGGATCAGGCGTGCCAGTGGCTGCCATGCGTGGCGGCCCAGGTCGATGGGGTGGGCGAAGACTGCGGGGTCGACGTCAGCCTTGGCGCGGGCCCAGATGTCGTATTCGTCGTGCGGCCAGCCCGGGTTGTGGTCCAAGCACCATTGCACCCGGTCCTCCTGGCTGGAGCCCTGCAGGCCGGCGATCCATTGCGCGTACTCGGCGGTCTGCTCGGCAACGGTGGGATCCGGCTCATCGCTGGGCGGCCAGGACCACGGCGGGTCCTCCAGGTACAGGGCCGCGACGAGATCCGGGTTGGCGGCGGCGACGGCGGCTGCGGTGGCCGCCCCCATGGAGTGGCCGCCCAACACCACGGGCCGGCCC
This sequence comes from uncultured Actinomycetota bacterium, assembly GCA_963706835.1. Lineage (GTDB taxonomy): Bacteria > Actinomycetota > Actinomycetes > S36-B12 > CAVXYG01. The sequence continues at coordinate 259,542 of CAVPOB010000014.1, read as the reverse complement.
GCACGCCGGGCGGCGGCCGCCACATGCACGGTTGCCACTGCCGCCAGGTATCCCAGCTCCAGGGCAGCGCCGGGCGGCATCGGCTCCTGCCCGTGCCCCGGCGCGGCCGGTGTGGTGACCGAGACATCGTCGTCAATGGCTGCGATCAGCGGCGACCAGCATTCCGGAGAGTCACCGAAGCCGTGCAGGAGCACCGCCGGTGCGTGCATCAAGGACTCCACGTGCGCCTCCTGTCCCCTAGCGTTCCACGGCGCGGGTCCGCTTGCCGCGCTCAGGTCGAACCGCGTCGCTTGTGAGGTGCGCCATATCCGGTTTGACCGCGACCCGGGACGGGCATCCCCGCCTTATCGCACGGCACACGCCGCGCCGAACCAGGAGGTGATGTCGATGACCAGCCGAATCGGTCGTATCAACCGCCCCGCATTGCTCACGGGGGCAGTGGGCGTCCTGACGGCCTTCGCCGTCGCCTACCCCGCACTGGCCGACGATTGGGGCCAGCCGGCTGCCATGCCCGATGTTGCGGCGAGCCCGGTGTCGGGCGCAGTGGCTGCCGCAGAGGCGCAGGCGCAGGCGCAGGCCCGCGCTGCTGCCGAGGCCGCTGCCGCCGCTGAGGCCGCTGCTGCTGCGCAACGTGCGCAACAGAACTCCGTGGTGGACCTGGCCTACGCCCAGGTGGGTGACGCCTACGTCTACGGGGCTTCCGGCCCGAACGCCTTCGATTGCTCCGGCTTGACGATGTGGGTCTACCAGCAGGCGCTCGGGGTGTCGCTGCCGCACAACACCCACGCGCAGTGGAACGCCGTGGACAGCTGGTACGCCGGCGAGCGGCAGCCGCAACCGGGCGATCTGGTCTTCTTCTTCGCCAACGGTGCCGACCATGTTGGTCTGTACGTCGGCGACGGGATGATGGTGCACGCGGCCAATCCGCGCACCGGCGTGACGGTGGACCCGGTCAACTCCGGGTACTGGGCCAACCACTTGACGGGCTACGGCCGCCCGGCAGTCTGAAGCAGCCAGCGCGAACGAGCGTGTCGCAGTTGTGTCGCATTTTGTTCGCGGCGGTGCTTGTATTCCGGGTGTGGCGAGCGTCATACTTGAGTCATGGCGCTCGCACTGAACCCTCGCAACGATGTCTGCACCGCATGTGGGAACCCGGTCGAGATCATCGACCGCTTCCGCGATTACTCCACGACGCGCGGACCCATGACTGAGCATCTGCTGACCCGTTGCACTGCGTGTGGCCAGCAGCACCTGCTCCACGGATCCGCCCAGAGCATGACCAGGGTCTGAGGCTATTCGCCGCCGATGTCACGGTCGTAGGCGTCCAGCACCACCGAGTTCGACCGGTGCTCGAGGCGGGTCAGTCGGTGCAGGACGCCCCGAATCTCCGTCGAGAGTTCGCTCAAGCGGCTCTCGTCGCCCATCGACTCCCCGGTGCGAATGCGCACCTGGAGCAGATCCTCCTGCAGCGCCTCCGACTCCTCATCGAGTCGGCGCAGGCTGCTGAACAGGTGCGGCGCATCCATGCGGATCTGTTCAGCCAGCGTCGAACCCCCGCCCTGGCCCTGGCGCAACGTCGTCACCCGCGCGCCGAGCGCGTCCAGTAGAGCGACCAGCTCCACCCACCACTGGGCCATGCTGCGCCGGTGGCTCAGCAGCGATTCGGTTCGCGACACGAGGTCCGACACACCGCCCACGGCGGGATCGATCGTGATCGTCATGGCACCTCCCAGTTTCGCGGGACCCCTCCAACACCCTCAGCATGCTCCCGTTCCGTGTCCCATCGCTAGCCTTTGCCGCTCCCAGTTGGGTCGCAGTTTGCCTCGCGCGCCCACTGCTGCGGGCGACAAAGCGCGCAGACGTCGGACTTCACCCCGGGGGCCGCGTGTGGCGGCGTCGCCGACTGCGACGCACCGGCGCCGAGCCCTCTTCCGGCGTCCCGTCGCGGCGTACCGCGACCACGGTGACGTCGTCGCGCTCCCAGTCGATCGCGCGCTCCCGAGCCCGACCGACCAGCCAGGGAACCAGCGCGGCCGGGCGTCGCTGGTCTGTCGGAGCAGCCGCCACCCATTCCAGCAACTGGTCCTCGCCGAGCTCCGCCCCGCTGGCATCGTGCGACTCGGTCAAGCCATCGCTGAAGAGCAGGAGCGTTTCGGTGGGCCGCAGGTGGCCGGTGCCGATCCGCCAGGGCCCGCCCAGCCAGCTCAGGATGGGCCCGGTCATCGGCAAATCCCCGACGAGATCGCCGTCCTCGGCGATGATGAGCGGCGGATGATGGCCGGCGTTGATGTAGCGGATAGCGCCGGTTCCGGGATCGATGCACACTGCGGCCACCGTCGCGAAGTGGTCCGGGTGGTCGGCGAAGAGCTGGGCCGCGCTCCGCGCTACCTCGTCGATCTCTTTGTCAGCGACGAGGTCGTGGACGATGGCGTGCTTCAGCTGCATCGCCGCGATTCCGGCGGCCGGGCCGTGGCCGGAAATGTCGGCCAGCACAACCGCGGCCTCCCCGGTCGGCAGTACGGCGGAGTCCCACCAGTCGCCGGCGAGCACGCCCTCAGCCGGCTGCAGGGAGCCGTGGATCGACAGTCCCGGAACGGACACGGCCGATCCAGCCGCCAACTCCCGCCGGATCGCGGCGACGACCGGCGCCTTCTGCTCCAGCGCCTCCCGGGCGGCGTTGGCCTCATCGATCTCAGAGACCAGCTGCCGCCGCAGCAGTTCCACGTCCCGGCCCACGGCACGCAGCTCCGCCGGTCCCGACGGGGTGATCGTGCGGGTGTGCTCCCCGCGACGGGCGATGACGCGGATCTGGCGCCGCAGGTTGTCCAGCGGAGCCAGGATCTTGCCGCGGGCCAGGGTGAAGGCGAGCAGGAGCGACCCGGCCAGCAGCGCCGCCGTCACCACCACGGTCCAGAGCAGACGGTAGGAGGACGTGGCCAAGTCGAGGAAGGTCGAGCGGCGTCGCTCATCGATGAGGGCCTGCAGCGTGGCCGTTTCCGCCTGCAGCGCCACGAACGCCTCGGCGGATGCATCGGTGGTGAAGATCGCCAGACCACCGGCCGCGTCCCCGGCCCGGACCGCGTCGATCGTAGGCCGAGCCACATCGGCGATCCATACCTCCCGCAGGCGCGCCACCTGAATGCGGACATCCTGTAGCGGCGGATCATCGGCGAGCAGCGACTGCAACTGCCGAAGCGCGAGGTCGGAGCGACGCGAGCCGTTCACGTAGGGGCCCAGGTCGTCTTCCGAGGAGGTCAGCAGATAGTTGGCGACGCCGCGCTGCATGTCGCTGAGCGCGGTGTCCAGGAGCGCCGCCTGGTCCGCGGCCGGGTCGTACACCAGCCCGACGTCATCGACGGCGTTGGAGCTGAGGATCGCACCGCGAATCAGGAAGACCGTGATCACGGCGATGAGTGCGATGCCGACCAGTGCAACCAGCCAGGTCGATTTGCGCACACTCACGCTTGCAGGCTAGCGGCGCGCGGGCCAGCGGTGGGTGGGCGGACACCTGGCCGGGGACTGTCCGGTCCGGATCCGGCCCCTCGGACTAGGCTGGGACAGTGGACGACACGGCTTCGGGCAGCGGCCAAGGGCAGGTGCTGCCCCGCCTGCGATCCGATCTCGGGTCGCTGCCCGCCTACCGCGCCGGACAACGACCCGACGGCGATGGTCCGACGTACTCGCTGGCGAGCAACGAGAGCCCCTTCCCGCCTAGTGCCGCGGTCCTCGAGGCGATCTCCGGGGCAGCTCGGCAGGCCAACCGCTACCCCGATCCGAGCAACAGCGCACTGGTGGCGGCTCTGGCGGAGTTCCTGCATGTGCCCGCCTCCCGGATCGGGCTCGGGACGGGGTCGGTGGCGCTGTGCCAACAGGTCGTCACTGCCGCCGCGGGTCCCGGGGACGAAGTGCTGTACGCCTGGCGGTCTTTTGAGGCCTACCCGATCATCACCCAGGCAGCCGGCGCCCGGTCCGTCGCGGTTCCGCTCGACCAGCACGGCCGGCACGATCTGGCCGCCATGGCCGCTGCCGTCACCGACCGCACCCGTTTGGTCTTCCTGTGCACGCCCAACAACCCGACGGGACCCGCGCTGCCGCATCGCGAAGTGGTCGAGTTCCTCGACTCCGTGCCCGGCGATCTCCTTGTCGTGCTGGACGACGCATACCACGAGTTCGTGACCGATCCGGCGGCGGTCGACGGCCTCGCGCTCGCGCGGTCCCGTGCCAATGTGCTCCTGCTGCGGACCCTGTCGAAGGCGTACGGACTGGCCGGCCTGCGCGTCGGATACGGCGTCGGCCACCCCGATCTCATGGCGCGGATGCGACTGGTGTCCTTGCCCTTCGGCGTCTCGAGGGTGGCGGAGGCCGCCGGAGTTGCCGTGCTGGACGAGCAGGAGCAGATGCGCAGCCGGGCGGCCAGCATCGTGGCTGAGCGAGATCGCGTGGTCGCTGCCCTGTACGAGGAGGGCTGGCGGCTTCCGCAGGCCGAGGGCAACTTCGTGTGGCTACCGCTGCGAGCACGCGCTGAGGAGTTCGCGGCCGCCTGCGCTCAGCGCGGCTTCACCGTGCGCGCCTTTCCCGGCGAAGGGGTGCGGGTGAGCATCGCGGAACCGGCGGCCAATGACCTCTTTCTGGCGACCGCGCTCAGCAGGGAGCGGTGGTCGATGTGACCGATCCGCGACCCGTCCCGGATCCGCTCGCCGCGGTGCTCTCGGTGGCGGAGGGCTTGGACACCATGGTGTCGGTCCAGCGGGCCATCGATGCGGCAATGGACCTCACCGGTGCCCGGTATGGCGCGGTGGGCCTGTACGGCCCGGACGGCAGCGTCAGCGATTTCGTCTATCGCGGGATCAGCGATGAGCAGCGGGAACGGATCGGGTCGCTGCCGACGGGTCGCGGCGTGCTCAGGCTCCTGGCCAGGGGCAGCGGCCCCGTCCGACTGGAACGGGTCGGCGATCACCCCGACTCGGTCGGCTTCCCGGCCCACCACCCGCCGATGACGAGCTTCCTCGGCGCCCCCATCACCATCGACGGCGCGCCCGAGGGCAGCATCTACCTCGCCGACAAGCACGACGGGCCGTTTACCCCGCAGGACGAGGCACTGGTGGAAGCTCTGGCAAACGCGGTGGGCGTGGCAATGCGCAACTACCGGGTGTTTCATCGCACGGAGCAGCGCGAGCGATGGCTGCGCGCATCGACCGCCATCGACTACGCCGTGCTCGCCGGATCGCCGCCCAGCGACGTGCTGAACCTGATCGCAGCCGAGGCGCGCCGGCTCTCCGGTGCGGATGTGGCCATGATCGCGCTGCCCGAGGGATCCCCGCTCGTGGTGCGCATCGTGGATGTGCGCAATGCCCGGGCCGTCGGCCATGCCCGATGGTCGGTGGATCGTTCCCGGCGGTTGGCGGGCCGCGAGGACCACCTGGAAGCGGCGCTGCTGTGGCGCGGGATGACGTGCGACGACACCTGCTTGCTCCGAGCAGCCTTCGCCTCGGGGGAATCGATGCTCGCACCCGGTCCGCAAGGCGCGCCGACACGGGCGCCCGGAGCCGATGCGTTCGCCACCGCGGTCGCCATTCCGATGCGCACCTCCGAGCGCAGCCTGGGCGTGCTCGGCCTGCTGTGGGACCATGAGTCGCCGCGATTGACCGGTCCTGCCACGGAGGTGGCGGAGGCGTTCGCGGCCCAAGCGGCGGTGACGCTCATGCTCGCCGAGACCCGCACCGAGTACGAGCGGCTGCAGGTGTACCGGGACCGGGATCGCATCGCGCGCGACATGCACGATCTCGTCGTGCAGCGCGTCTTCGCCACCGGCATGTCGCTGCACAGCGCACTGGGCCTCGCGCCGGTCCCCGATCCGGTCCGGGAGCGCATCGAGCGGGCTGTCGACGACCTCGATGAAACGATCAGCGAGATCCGGCGCACCATCTTCGATCTCCAAGCGCAAAACGACTCCACGGCATCGCTGGAGCAGCGCCTGCAGCGAGAGATCGCGCAGTCGTCGGTGCTGCTGGGCTATCAGCCGCAGGTCCAGGTCAGCGGGAAGCTGGATCGACTGTCCGAGCGCACGGCGGCCCAACTGTTGGCCGCGGTGCGGGAGGGTCTCAGCAATGCCGCCCGGCACGCTCGGGCCTGCACCGTGGTGGTGGAGGTCGCGGTCGAGGACCGCCGTGCTGAGGTCACGGTCACCGACGACGGCATCGGGCCGCCGGAGATCCTGACGCGGCGTTCCGGTATCGCCAATCTCGCTGCAAGGGCCGAAGAGCGCGGGGGTGGCAGCGCGCTGGAACCAGGACCGGATGGTCGGGGGAGCAGGCTGCGCTGGTGGATTCCCCACCGGCCGGCACCCTGAGATCCCTTGCCCGTCGGCTCCGGCGGGGTGCTGCAGTCGAAGCAGCTGTGACCGTCAGCGGGAACCGTGCCCGTGGCCGTGCCCGTGCCCGTGCTCGTGCTCGTGCTCGGCGGCGTGGCGGGCCGCGAAGGCGGCGGCCTGGGTGCGCCGGGACATCCCCAACTTGGCCAGCAGACTCGAGACGTAGTTCTTCACCGTCTTCTCGGCGAGATGCATTTCGTCGCCGATCTGCCGATTGGTCATGCCCTCGCCGATGAGGTGCAGGATGCGGCGCTCCTGCTCGCTGAGGCCGGCGAGCTCCTCGTCATCCTCACCTTCCTCGTCGTCGCGCTTGCGCAGTCGCTCGAGGACCCGTTGCGTCGCCGCCGGGTCGAGCAGGCTCTGCCCCGCAGCCACTTGGCGCACCGCGTCAACCAGTGCTGTCCCGCGGATTTCCTTCAGCACGTACCCACTGGCCCCGGCCATGATCGCGTCGAACAGTGCGTTGTCGTCGGCGTAGGAGGTCAGCATCAGGGCATGGGTCTGCGGCATGGAGTCGCGCAACTCACGGCACACCTCGATCCCGGACCCGTCGGGCAGCCGAACGTCGAGGACGGCGACATCCGGGCGGCACGCGGGCAGCCGGTGCAGCGCGTCGGATTTCGTGCCGGCCTCTCCCACCACCTCGATATCGCGTTCGAGTTCAAGCAGTTCGGCCAGCCCCCGTCGGACGATTTCGTGGTCATCCAGCAGGAATACGCGGATCGTCATGCCTCCAGTGTGCCCGTGGTTCTGGGCGGGCTGACCGCGCCCCGCCGAGTACCCACACCGCTGCCCCTCGGTCACACCTGTTCGGCGACGCGACCGGTGCCGGATCGGAAGCCGAGCCAGGCCACCGCCGCGCCCGCCAGGCACAGGCCAGCGGAGATCAACTGTGCCGTGCGGTATGCGCCGAAGAGTTCCTCGGTAGATGCCGAGGTGTCGAAGCCAGCGGCTAGCGGGACCGCGGCGATGGCGACTAGCCCGGCGATGCGGGCCACGGCGTTGTTGATGCCCGACCCGACGCCGGATTGCCGCTCAGGGATGTCGCCGAGTGCTGTGGTCGTGATCGGCGCCACGACCAGCGTCAGGCCCAGCGAGAAGATCACCAGGCCAGGCAGTATGGGCATGAGGTAGCTCGACCCGGGCCCCACGGTCGCCAGGACAGCCGATCCCCACCGCCATCACCGCCGGCCCGGTCGTCAGCATGACCCGAGCGCCGAGCACCGGCAGCAGCCCGCCGGCGCGGCTGGAACCTGCAGCCAGGATGAGCGTGATCGGCAGGCCCGCCGCCCCGGCGGCCAGCGCAGACCAGCCCAGTCCGACCTGGATGGTCACCGTGAACAGCAGCAGGACGCCGCTGAGGGCCGCGTACACCACGAACGTCTGCACGTTGGCGACCGCGAAGGAGCGAATGCGGAACACTTGCGGCGGCATCATCGGGGGCGGCCGACGGGTCTGGCTGCGATGTCGCTCCACGGCGAGGAACGCCGCCAGCAGCGCTATGCCGGCAGCCGCTCCGGCGACCGCGAGGATCGCGCCGATGCGATAGGCCTCGATCAACGACCCTACAAGCAGTGCCAGCCCGGATACGGCGAGGGCACCGCCCAAGATATCGACCTGTGCGCGCAGCGGCCCCGGGGTGCGGCTGCCGGGGATCTCCGGGATGCCCCGCAGCGCCAACCAGATGCTCAGCGCGGCAAGGGGGACGTTCAGCAGGAACACCGCCCGCCATCCGCCAGTCCCCAGATCGACGAGAAAGCCGCCGACCACCGGACCCACGGCCGTCGTGATGCCGGACAGGCCCGACCACAGGCCAATCGCGCGTCCCCGATCCGGCCCGGCGAACACCGAGGACAGGATCGCCAGGCTCGCCGGCACCATCAATGCCGCCGCCATGCCTTGCAGCGTCCGAGCCGCGACGAGGGTGCCGGCGGTCGGCGCCAGCCCGCACAGCACCGATGTCACCCCGAAGCCGACGATCCCCCAGAGGAAGACCCTGCGCCGTCCCAGAAGATCGCCCAGCGCCCCGCCGATCAGGACCAACGACCCGAGGGTCAGCAAGTAGGCGTCCGTTACCCACTGCATCGTGGAGAAACCGCCACCGAGATCAGCCTCGATCCGGGGCAGGGCGACGGTGACGACGCTGCCGTCGAGAAAGGCCATGCCGCTGGCGAGGATCGTGGCCGCGAGGGCCGGTCGGGCCGCTGGCGTTCCATAGCGCAGGAGCTCCGGCACGGCTGCAGCCTAGTGCGATACTCCCCGTCATGGGGCCCTCAGCATCACCCGCTCAAGCAGTGCAGCAGGCCATCCTGCAGGCGCTGTACGCGCTCTTCCTCGGCGGCATCATCACCGCGTTCCTCGTCGTCGGTCTCAACACGTTCTACCCCGCGCCCGATGTCAACGCCGAGCAGTTGGCGGCGCTGGAGGAGGATGAGCGGGAACTCTTCGCCTGTCCGCCGGGGGAGTCCGACTGCGAGCTGACGGCGAACGAGCAGGCCGAGCTGCGCCAGCTGCAGGTCGAGCGCGAGGCGTTGTGGGCGGAGCAGGACGAGGCGCAGCGCGACTGGTCTCGGGTCGCGGGCCTGGTGCTGATAGGGCTGGCAACACTGCTGCTGGCGTTGTCCCTGATCCGCTGGGACCGCGCCATCGTCCTGAGCAACGGATTGCTCCTGGGCGGGCTGTTCACCATGGTCGGCGGCATCGGCCTGACCATCGCCGGCGGCGAAGGCATCGATCGGTTCTTGGTGCTGACGCTGGCGCTAGGCCTGACCGTCGGCCTGGGCTACCTGCGCTTCGCTCGTCGGGCAGAGCCGCTGCAGGAGGTGGGTGCGTCCCTGGTCGATTCCGAACTGGCCGACCGCGTCTCCGCGCTGGAGCAGCGACTGGACGACGCCCGGCGCGCGCTCGGCGGCTAGGAGCGGATCGCTGCGGCTTCCGGGGTGAGTCTCTCGGGGGTCCTGCGGTGCGGCCGTACGGCGGGTTGGTGGCGCTGTCGTGGCTCGGCTGGGGTGCGGCTGGGGTGGTTGGGCCGGATTGCCGGTCTTGGAAGCATCGAAATGTGCACGAGTCCGTTGGGCGGGGCCGGCGCCGAGACGTGCGGCGGCGCGGAGACGTGCGGCGGGGCCGAGACGTGCGGCGGGGCCGGCCGCTGCGTGGAGATTGCGGTACCCGGCCGGTGGGCTTGCAGGCCGATCGGGGCCGAGGTGTGCACCCGATTCGGGGGTTTGCACCCGCCTTGGTGGGAAGTCGGGGTCATTGGAGGAGAGGTGTGCACCCGATTCGGGGGTTTGCACCCGCCGCGGTGGTGAATCGGGCCCGATCCGGCTCGTTAGCCCCCACCGCGGGTGCAAACCCCCATTCCGGGTGCAGAGTTCGCGGATATTGGGTCTTCTCAGCCCCCGCCGCGGGTGCAAACCCCCGTCCCGGGTGCAAACCCCCCGGACTTCAGCGGGACGGACATGCCCCGCGCCAGCGAAGTCCTCGGCCTCAGCGGGGCTGGCCAACCGTGCCGGCCGCCGGAGCAGCCCCGCGCCATGCCTGACCCAGGTCACCCACGAATCGGGTCTCGGGCAGAAGCAGGACGCCAGCCGCCGCCCTATGACGATGACTGCTGCAGCTTGGGCAGCGCCTCGGCGAGCGCCACCTGCCAGGTCCGCATCTCGTCGATCCCGGCCTCCTGCCAGCGGCGGTGCCCGAGCACGGAGTTGGCCGGTCGCGGGGCGGGCCGCTGGAATTGGGCGCTGGTGGTGGGCAGCACGCGCTCAGGATCGGCGCCGGCCAGGCGGAAGATCTCCCGCGTGAAGCCGTACCAGGTCACCTCTCCGCTGTTGGTGCCGTGGTAGATGCCACTCGGAGCGTCAGCGCGGACCAGCGCCAGGATCTGCTGGGCCAGGTCGCGGCTCCACGTCGGCTGCCCGCGCTGGTCATCGACGACCGACACGGTGTCCCTGGTGGCTTCGAGATGCAGCATGGTCTTGACGAAGTTGGCGCCATGCTCGCCGTACAGCCACGCAGTACGCACCACGTAGGAACGGTCCGGCAGCACCTCCAGGACGGCCCGCTCGCCGGCCAGTTTGGTGCGCCCGTAGGCGGAGACCGGGCCGGGTGCCGCGTCCTCGTCGTACGGGCCGACTCCGTCGCCGGCGAAGACGTAGTCGGTGCTGACCTGCACCAGGCGCGTGTCCGGCAGTGCCGCGCAGGCCCGCGCCAGGTGCTCCGGGCCGGTGCCGTTGACGGCCAGCGCGGTCGCCTCGTCGGACTCGGCCGCGTCCACGGCCGTGTATGCGGCCGCGTTCACCACGACGTCCGGCTGCACCCGCTGCAGCACCGCGTTCACCGATTCCTGCGATGTGATGTCGATGTCTGGCAGGTCGACGCCCACGGCGTCATCGCCGAGCAGCTCCATGAGGTCGCTGCCCAACTGTCCCTGTGAACCGACGATGAGCCACTTCATCGCGCCGGAGCCGTCCCTTCCTTCAGCGGCCGCCACCACGCTTCGTTGCTGCGGTACCAGTCGATCGTGTCGGCGAGCCCCTGCGAGAACGGCACCTGCGGCTCGTAGCCGAGCTCGGCCGAGATCTTGCCGATGTCCACCGAGTAGCGCCGGTCGTGGCCCTTCCGGTCGGCTACCGGTTCCACCATCTCCCAGCCGACGCCCATCGCCTCGAGCAGTTCCCCGGTGAGCTCCTTGTTGGTCAACTCGGTGCCGCCGCCGATGTTGTAGATCTCGCCGGGGCGCCCGCCGTCGAGCACCAACTGGATGCCGCGGCAGTGATCATCGACGTGGAGCCAGTCGCGCACGTTGAGCCCATCGCCGTAGAGCGGCACTTTCTTGCCGTCCATCAGATTGGTGACGAACAGCGGGATGACCTTCTCGGGGAACTGGTGCGGCCCGTAGTTGTTCGAGCACCGCGTCACGCACACATGCATGCCGAAGGTGCGGTGGTAGGCGCGGGCCAGCAGATCCGAGGAGGCCTTGGAGGCCGAGTATGGGGAGTTCGGCTCCAGCGGCCGGTCCTCGGTCCAGGACCCCTCATCGATGGACCCGTACACCTCATCGGTGGAGACGTGGACGAACTTCCCGGTGCCGGCGTCGAGGGCTGCTTGGAGCAGCTTCTGCGTGCCGAGCACATTGGTGAGGACGAAGTCTGCGGCACCAGTGATCGAGCGGTCCACGTGGGACTCGGCCGCGAAGTGGACGATCGCATCGTGACCGGGCACCAGATCGGCCAGCAGATCGCCGTCGCGGATGTCGCCCTCCACGAACCGGAATCGCGGATTGTCGGCGACGGGGGCGAGGTTCGTCAGCGTGCCGGCGTAGGTGAGGAGGTCCAACACCGTCACCTCGGTGTCTTCGTGCCCCGGGTAGGCGCCAGTGAGCATGCGCCGCACGTAGTTCGAGCCGATGAACCCGGCTGCGCCGGTGACCAGGATTCGCATACGCATCAGGCTAGCGACGCAGCAGCCCCGTTCGCTGGGCAGTCAGCGATAGGGTGTCGCCCGTGAAGGGAATTGTGCTGGCAGGCGGTACCGGTTCGCGGCTGTGGCCGATCACGCGCGGAGTGAGCAAGCAGTTGTTGCCCGTCTACGACAAGCCCATGGTCCACTATCCGATCGGCACGCTGATGTCGGCCGGACTCCGGCAGATCCTCGTCATCACCACGCCGGAGGAGCAGTCCGCATTCCAGCGCCTGCTCGGCGATGGCCGTGACCTGGGCATGGAGTTCGACTACGTCGTGCAACCGCGGCCGGAGGGGCTGGCCCAGGCCTTCCTGCTGGGCGAGGACTTCCTCGCCGGTGACGCCGCAGCACTGGTGCTCGGCGACAACATCTTCCACGGGCCCGGACTAGGGTCCCGTCTGGGCTCGTTGACCGACATCGACGGCGGCCACGTCTTCGCCTATCAGGTTGCCAATCCCACCGAGTACGGGGTGGTGGAGTTCGCCGACGACGGCGCGGTGCTGTCGATCGAGGAGAAGCCGGCGAAGCCGAAGAGCAAGTTCGCCGTCCCCGGCCTGTACTTCTACGACGCCGGTGTGGTCGAGATCGCCAAGTCCATCAAGCCGAGCGCCCGCGGCGAGCTGGAGATCACCGCCGTCAACGACGCCTACCTGCAGCAGGGCCGCCTGCACGTCACGGTGCTGGAGCGCGGGACCGCGTGGTTGGACACCGGCACATTCTCCTCCCTGCAGGACGCCGGCGAGTACGTGCGCGTCCTGGAGGATCGCCAGGGCGTCAAGGTCTCCTGCCTGGAGGAAATCGCGTGGCGGAACGGCTGGATCGACGACGAGGCCCTGGCGGGGCTGGCCGAGCCGCTGGTGAAGAGCGGCTATGGAACCTACTTGCTGGGGTTGTTGGAGCAGTAGCTCCGGCGGCTCAGCGGTAGCCGAGATCGGCCAGCAACTCACCCGATTCCCCCTCGATGGCGGCTACCTGCGCATCATCGAGGACGCTGCGGTACCGGCCGACCGAAGAGGTGTGGGCTGACCCGAAGGCCGTGGCCAGTTGATCGGTGCGATCCGTCACGGCAAGCCGTGCGGCTACCGTCCGAGCCGTCCCTGCCGGGTCGCGCACCAGATCCTCATACCGGATGTCGATGCTGCGCCCGGGTGGCAGCGCCGCGAGCGCCTCGCGGGCGGCCGTCTCGTACCGGCGCCAGGCCCAGGCGCACCGACGCGCCTCCCCGGACTGCTCGAACTCTGCGCGGAGATCGGGCTCGACCCAGAACCGGGCGTAGTCGCCGTACGGCTGCCCGGCGTCGTCGGCGAGCGTTCCGGCCGCGTCCACGACGTTCGATGCGGCCCCGCTGGCCAGCCAGCCGCGCTCGATGAGGGAGGCAGCGACATCGCGGCCGTCCCGGATCAGGTGGACGAAGGTCGCCTCGGGGAATGCGGTCGCCAGTTCCGCGATCAGGAAGGTGGATTCCGGGGTCTGTTCCAGGCAGCGCTGGCCGCCCCCCATCCCCGCGCGGGCCGCCCGCCGCAGCACCGCACCCATGCGCAGCGCGGCCTCGTCGCGGCGGCCGTCGCGGGCAGCGGCGTACGCGGCGGGCAGGATCGCCTTGAAGCGCGGTACCTCGCCGAGGTCCCACACCCCGTCGATGTTCCCCAGCGACTCGGCCGTGAAGGATGTGCCGCTGCGTGGACTGCCGACGACGAACAGCCAACGTGGGTCCGGTGCGCTCAGCGCACCGCCCGGGCGGAGGCCGTTGCGCCGGTAGGCCCGGCGGAAGGTCTTGAAGTACTGCGATGCCGAATCGCGCATGGCAGCTCCTCACGTCCTCGCTGGGGGATCACAGTCGGCGGACCAAGGGCCGTACCGCTCCTGCGTCCAGGGTAGCGAGGTCCTCGGGCAGCCGGCGACCAGTGCGCTGCGACGGTCCGGGTGCCTCTACGCTGGCCCTACCCACCGACCCCTCCCCACGGACACGATGACTGGACTGCGATCCACCACAGCCCCGGCACCGGGCCGGCACGAGCAGCACGCCAACCGCACGGTCCGCAGGGTACGGCTGTACGACTTCATCCGCACCGCCCATCTGGAGCGGTTGCGCAGCATGGCGCCTGCCGACGTGCTCTACCGGGCGCAACGCTACGACTTCGACGCCTCGCTGCTGCCCGCCGACAACCCGCCGCGCCGCATGGGTCGGGTCGCGACGGTGCGGCATCTGTTGCGCACCACCTACGACTACGCCGAGGTCAACGAGCCGCTGCTGCGGCCGCGCTGGTGGGATCTGGTGGCTCAGATCGCGGCGCTGCGACTGCGGGGTGGGCTGAGGGGCGAGCAGCCGGTCATCGGTGCCTACTGCATCGGATTGCGGGACCCGGTGGCCTCCCACCGCGGGCGCAAGCGTCTCCCCCCGGCATTGGACGCGGTCTACTGCCGGTTGATGCTGCGCTGGCTGGTCGGGCAGATGGACCGGCTGGCCTTCGGCACGGAGGCTTCGCGCGACGCGCTGCAGCGGTACGTCTCGCCCGCACTCGTGGAACCGCGGGCGCGGTACTTCCCCGCGCTGCCGGCTGCCTGCGAATGCCTGCCGCCGGAGGGTCCGCAGCCCGAGCCCGGCCGCGTCCTCTTCGTAGGGGCCTTCGATGAGCGCAAGGGCATCGAACACCTGCTGCGATGGTGGGAGGAGGTCCCCGGACGCGCCGAGGGGCTGCGTCTGCACGTGATCGGGAAGGGGGCGATGCTCGACACCGTCGAGGCCTGGGCGACCGGTCGCGACGATGTGGAACTGACCGTGGATCCCCCACGGGAGGACATTCACCGCGCGTATCGGCGGGCCAGTGTCGTGGTGCTGCTGTCCCAGCGCGTCGGCGATTGGCGCGAGCAGGTCGGCCTGCCGATCGTGGAGGGCCTCGCGCATGGTTGCCGCATCGTGACGACGACCGAGAGTGGGATCGCGGGCTGGCTGAGCGATCATGGTCACACCGTTCTGGCCCCCGACACCGATCCGGCCACCGGCGCCGGGGCGCTGGTGGATGCCGCCGAGCGCGCGCCCGACCCGAATGGCGTGCTGGCTTCGCTGCCGCCCCGCGACAGCCGGTTCGCGGCCGATGACTGGCTGATGGGCGAAGCCGAGGGCGGCTGAGGCTGAGGGGTAGTCGCGTCGCCAATCTCCGCTACACTGTCACTGAAAGTCAACAACATCACGTTGCGTGATCTTTCAATGGTGGGGGATGAGCATGGTGGATCCGGGTCCGGCGGATGACCAGTACACCCTCATCATCGGGTCGATGAAGTCCGGCACGAGCGCGCTGTTCGATCTGCTCAGCCAGCACCCCTCGATCTGTCCCTCGCGGGTGAAGGAGCCGGAGTACTTCTCCGACGCACCAGGGCCACGGCCTGGCGGTCCAGCACTACCGGCAGTTGTGGGACTTCGATCCGCAGCGGCACCGGGTCGCCCTGGAGGCCTCCACCGGCTATGCGAAGTACCCGCAGGAACAGGGCGTCGCGGAGCGGATCGCGGCTGCTGGGCTGTACCCGCGTTTCGTCTACGTCCTGCGGGATCCGATCAAGCGCATTTCCTCCCAGGTCACGTATGCCACCTGGGGGCGCCGCGGCGCCCAGGCAGATTTTCGCGATCCGCAGGCGCTGGCCTTCAGCAAGTACGCCGAACAGCTCGACCAGTTCACGGCCGTGTTCCCCGCCGAGCGCATCCTGCTGGTCGATCACGGCCGACTGCAGCGGGACCCGGTCGGCACTGCCCGGTCGGTCTTCGCATTCCTGGACGTGGAGCCGATCGACGTAGCGGTGCCGCAAGCGGCCAAGAATGCGGCGCGGCCACGCTCGGACTGGGAACGCCGACTCATGCGCCGCGGTGGCTTGGCCCGTCTTGCCACATCCGTACCGCCAGGGCTCAAGGAGACGCTGCGCCGAGCCTCATCGCGCGGGGCGGCGCCCGCCCCGGTGATGCCTGCTGACATCGCTGAAGAGCTGCGCACCGCCCTCGCCCCCGACATGGCACGACTGCACCGGCAGTGGGGGTTCGACATCGAGCAATGGGGCTTCGGCGAGGCCGCACGGGCGGCCTCGTGAACGGATTGGCCATCGCGGCCCCCCAGATCGACCGGCTCAGCCTGATGCTGGCCGCTGCGGCGATGGCGGTTGCCGCAGTCCTCATCATGCGCAAGTGGCCCCGGGTCGGGGTTGTGGCCTGGTTCGGCGTCGTCGCGTTCGTGCCCGATTGGCTGGGCGTCAAGGCGGGGCCGTACCTGACGCCGACGACGCTGGTCGCCATGGCGGTGCTGGCATCGCTCATCCCACTCACGATCCCGCGCCTGGGGACTGCCGACCTGTTGGCCGCCGCCTTCTTCGCCGCCTGCCTGCTGCCGCTCGGGCTGGGGTCATTGCGGACCCCGGTGTTCTTCACGCTGGTGACGATCTGGATCCTCGCCTTCACGGTTGGCCGGCTGATCCCGCTGCGTGTCGACCTGGGCTGGATCACCAAGGCGTTTGCGATCACTATGGGCGCCGTGGCCGTGGCGGCGCTGGCGGAGTTCGCGCTGTCGTGGAACCCGTTCGTGGAGATTCCGCCCCTTGGCGGCGGCGACCGATCCTTCTCTGTCTGGTCACGCCTGCAGGAGCGGGGTGGGGTCCTGCGGGCCGAGGGAGCCTTCGGTCACTCCATCGCGCTGGGCGCCTCGCTGGCGATGGCCATCCCGTTCGCCATCGGTTCCCGCTTGGCCACAAAGTGGCGGCTGGTGCTGGTGCTGGTGCTGATCGCCGGGATCGCGGTGACGTTCAGCCGAGCTGCGATGGTGGCCGGCGCACTGGCGCTGCTGCTGTCGATCTATGCCCTTCGCGCGTCCATCAGCCGACGGGTGCGCATCGGCGTCCTGATCGGCGGCATCTTCGCGGTGGCGGCGCTGCAGCCGCTGGTCGCCCGGGTCTTCGTCGACGCCGGGGACGAAGCCGCGAACAGTGGCGCGTACCGGGAGGCGCTGCTCTCCCTGCTCGGCAGCCTTTCGCTGGTAGGCCAGTCCGATGCCACCAGCATCACCGCGTCGGGCAGCTCGCTGTACGGGCAGTTCGACTCCATCGACAGCGCCTTCCTGCTCGTGGGCCTGAACCACGGCGTGGTGGCGCTGGTGCTTGGAATCGTGGCCTACCTTGCGGCGGGCCTGGCGGTGCTACGGCGCCGCGGTGGACCGGCCACGATCGCAGTGGTCTCCCAGGGCCCGGCCCTGCTGACTGTGGCGCTCATCACGCAGTACGCAGCGCTGTTCTGGTTTGTTGCAGGCCTGGCGGGGTACGCCTTGACACGACCACAAGAAGCAGAGCCAGCAGAAGTTCCGAGTAGGGCTCGGCCATCGGTGGCCGAAACCGCGACAGTGCGGCCCATCATGGCCGGTACGGGGGGATAGATATGGGGTTCGACGAAGTCCTGCGGGTTCTGCAGAAGAGCTGGTTGCTCATCGTGGTCTGCGTCCTGGTGCCGATGATCGGCGCCTGGGGCCTGAGCAACGCGGCGACTCCGGTCTATACCGCCTCCGCCACATCGTTCGTCTCGCTGTCGTTCGGCAATTCCCCGGGCGAGCTCACTCAGGGCACCGTCTACGTGCGGGGCCAGCTGGAGTCCTACGCCCAGCTCGCCGAGACACCGACCGTGCTGGATCCGGTGATCGAGGAGCTCGGCCTGACCATGTCGGCCGCTCAGCTCGCGGGGAAGATCTCGGTGACCATCCCAGGCGACACCACGCTGCTGACCGTGAAGGCGACCGACCCCTCGCCGCAACTGGCGGCCGACATTGCCAACCAGGTGGCCGGGCAACTCGCCGTCACGGCGCTCGACCTCGCGCCGAAGGATCAGAACGGTGATCCCTCGGTTGTGATGTCCACGGTCAAGGCTGCGGCCCCGCCCTCGACACCGACCAGCCCCCAGACCAGCAGGAACATCCTGCTCGGTGCGTTCACGGGCCTGCTCGTGGGTATCGGACTCTCTTTCTTGCGCACGGCTCTGGACACCAGGGTCCGCAATGGTGCCGAGGTCGTCGAGGCGGCGAAGGTGCCGCTGCTGGCCGAGATCCCCACCAACGCCCGCATGGGCCGCGGCCAGTCGGTGCTGGCGCACACGCAGGGCGACCCGACCCTGGAGCAGTACGTCCGCCTGCGCACCAATCTGCAGTTCGTCGCCATCGGGCGCAAGCCGCTCGTGCTGGCCGTGACCTCAGCCGTCGCGGGCGAGGGCAAGACGTCGACCGTGACGAACCTGGCGCTGACCCACGCCCGGTCCGGCGACCGCACTCTGGTGATCGACACCGACCTGCGCAAGCAGCAAATGAGCTCGCTGTTCGGCGTCGATCAGGGCGTCGGCCTCACCGCAGTGCTGACGGGCCAGGTCGAGTTTGCCGACGCGGTGCAGAAGGTGCGCACCGCCGGTGGTCCGCTGCACGTGCTGCCCGCCGGTCAGATGCCGCCCAACCCGGTGGAGCTGCTGGCCTCGCCCCAGATGCGGGCGCTCCTGGAGCAGGTCAGCCCCGACTTCGACGTCATCATCCTGGACACCCCCGCGGTCGTGCCGGTGGTCGACGCCGCCGTCGTCGCAGGCATGGCGACCGGTGCGCTGCTGGTCGCCCGTCCGGGGGTGGTACACCGCAAGGATCTGCACACCGCGGTCGACGCCTTCCGCCAAGCCGACGCCCAGCTGCTCGGCGTCGTCGTGAACGGGGTCCGGCTGAGCAAGTCCAGCAGTTACTACGGCCGCGACACCAAGCAGGGCGCGGGGAAGTCCAAGGCGCGCGTCGTCGCGGACCCCAACGATCGGATGGCGCCGCGCACCGAGTCCCTCCGGAACGGCGGCAAGCAGCTCGTGGCCGGCGTGAAGGCGTTGGCCGGTCCGGACCGTCGGGCCGGTGAGGTGCCCAGTGGCAACTAGCCAGAGCGCTGCGTCGACTGCGCGGCCCACCACCAGCCTGGCAGCCGACGATGCCGGCCGCGGTCCGGTCACCGCAGTCACCGTCGCGGTGTGCACCTTCCAACGCAACGAGCAGTTGCGCGAGGTCCTGCCGCTGCTGGTGCAGCAGGCCGAGTCGCTGGACCCCGCACGCTACTCCGCCGAAGTCCTGGTGATCGACAACAACCCGCGCGGCGACGCCGCGGCAGTGGTCGCGGCGTCGGATCATCCCACCGTGCGCTATGTGCACGAGCCCCGGCCCGGATTGACAGCGGCGCGCAACGCAGCCCTGCGCCATGCCAACGGGTCGCTACTGGCGTTCATCGACGACGATGAGGAGCCTGGCGACAACTGGTTGGCGGAGCTGGTCGGCGCCCAGGCGCGCTTCGGCGCCCCCGCCGTCGTCGGGCCGATCCTCGCGCGGTACGAGGGGCCGGTCCCGGGTTGGATCGCGGCCGGTCGCTTCTTCGAGCGCGATCGCTTCCCCACCGGCACACCCCGGCCCGCCGGACACACCTCCAATCTGCTGCTGGACCTGCGTTTCCTGCGCGAGCACGGGCTGGCCTTCCGGGACGAGTTCGGCATGGCCGGGGGTGAGGACACCATGCTCACGATGGAGCTCGGCAGGGCCGGTGGCGGGATCATCTGGTGCGACGAGGCCCCGGTCACCGATCTGGTTCCGGTCGATCGGATGACGCGCGAGTGGGTCCTCAACCGGCGCTACCGGATGGGCAACAGTCACAGCCGTTGCCTGTTGGCGCTGGAATCCAGCGCGGTGCGCCGGCTCCTGCTGAGAGTGCAGTTGGTGCTCGGCGGCGCAGCGCGGGCCGCCGTCGGGGCACTATTGCGTGCCCTGGGCGCCCTCACCGGATCGCAGGCCCGCGACGCGAGGGGCGCCACCCTGATGGCGCGCGGGGCCGGAATGGCCGCGGGGGCCACCGGGCGGCAGTTCGAGGAGTACCGCCGCAGCGAGTCGGCAACCGTTGCGCAGCCACACAGCGCAAGTCTCTGAAGCGCATCGATTACTCAGCGTCACCTATCCTGGTGGCGGAGCATCGCGAAATGTCACGGGGGAGGTGCAGGATCCGATGGCGACTCTGTCTGACGCCGCGATCGTTGTCGTGAACTACGGCTCAAGCGCGCTGCTGGAGCAAACGCTGCAGCAGACATCCTCGTGGTCCGCCCGACCAGAGATCGTCGTAGTGGACAACCGCACGACTGATGACGAGGCCGAACAGGTCCTGGCGCTGTCGGCCCGTCACGGATGGACAGCGGTGCTGAACGACCGCAACGCCGGATTCGGGGGCGGGGTGAACCTTGGGGCAGCGGCCGCGATCCGTGCCGGTGCCGACACCCTTGCGATTCTCAACCCGGATGCAGCGATAGCCGAAGCCGACCTGCAGCGCGTCATCGCGCGCTCCCACGCCCAGCCGTGGGCCCTGCTGTCGCCGCGGGTGGTGACCCCCTTCGGCCGGACCTGGTTCGACGGTGCGGTGGTGGACCTCGATGCTGGCCGCACGCTGTCGACCCGGCGGGCCCAGGCCCTGGGGCTGCAGCACACGATGCCCTGGATCTCAGGTGCCACTGTGGTGACATCGGCCGCGCTCTGGCGAGACCTGCAGGGCTTCGCGGAGGAGTACTTCCTCTACTGGGAGGACGTCGATCTGTCGGCCCGCGCGCTGCGCCTGGGCGCGGAACTGGTCGTGGTGGAGGACGCTATGGCCGTGCACGATGAGGGCGGTACCCAGGCCGCGGGCTCGGGCACGCGGGCTGCCGCGCCGTGGACCCGGTCGGAGTCCTACTACTACTTCAACATCCGCAACCGCCTGCTCTTCGCGGCGCGCAATCTGACGGCGGAGCAGGCTTCCCAGTGGGACGCCACCGCCTGGCGCAGCGCGTATCAGACGCTGCTGATCGGTGGCCGTCGGAAGTTCCTGCGCCCCGCGATGCCCGTCCGGGCTGCAGTGCGCGGTGTCCGTGATGGCCGAGCGTTCCTCGCTGAGCAGCCCCGGCTCGTGGAACGGACGGCCTGACGTGGCCGGGCGCAAAGCGCAGGTGTGGCGCGGAGTCGGGCTGTCAGCAGGCGTCAAGATCGTCGCGATGGGCAGCTCGGCCGTCCTCGGCATCCTCACCACGCGGTTGATCCTGGACAACTACGGTCAGGCTGCCTACGCGCAGTACGGTCTGCTCGTCGCCATCGCCCTGCTGCTGCCGTTCGCCGACCTCGGGATGGGCGCCGCGCTGATGAACGCCATCGGCGGCTCCGACGACCCCAGCCGTGACCAACACGTGCGACGGGTGATCGTGACCTCCATCCGCGTGCTCACGATGGCCGCCGCCGTCATCGCCACACTCGCCGTCGTGCTGTGGGTGAGCGGACTGTGGCCGACGCTGCTGGGCGAGGGACTCGTTCCGGGCACCGGTCCAGTAGCCGCGACGCTGGCGCTGGTCCTGATCGGTGTCGCGATGCCGTTCGGCATCGGCCAGCGCATGCTCACCGGCCTCGGGAAGAACTACGTCACCATCGGACTCGGCGGCCTGCAGCCGCCGCTGATGCTGGGCACCGTGGCCCTGGCCGTGTGGGCTGGCTGGGACATCGGCTCCTTCCTGGCGGTCGTCCCCTACGCCGTGGCCCTGCTGCTGGCCCTGGCCGGAAGCGTCGTCGCGCTGCGGATGCTGCGACCCATCTCGCGCGGCGTCGTGCGCGCGGCTGCCCGGCGCAGTTCAGAGCCCGGCGCCCGCGTGATGAACGTCGCCTGGCCGATGATCATCATGTCGGCCGCTCTGCCGCTGGGCATGCAGTCCGATCGACTGGTGCTCAGCCACGTCGCCGGCGTGAGCGAGTTGGCGACCTACAACCTGGCCGCCCAGATCTTCACCCCGGTGTGGGCCCTCGTGGCCGCCTCGGGGATGACGCTGTGGCCGATCTTCGCTCGGGATCGCAACACCGGCGGCAAGCTCAGCCCCTATCCGATCGCCGCACTGTTCGGCCTGGGTGCCCTGACCGCCAGCCTGCTGCTCGCAGCCGCCTCGCCGTGGCTGACCGAGGTCGCCTCCGGGGGGCAGATCGCGCTGAGTTGGGGCCTGGTGGCTGCGTTCGTGGCGCTCATGGCCATGCAGGGGCTGAAGTTCCCGCTGGGCATGTTCATGACCGACAGCCGTGGATTGAAGTTCCAGGCGATCATGGTCTGCTTGATGACCCCGTTCAACATCGCGCTGTCGATCTGGCTCGCCGGCGAACTCGGTGCGCTCGGACCGGTCATCGGCTCCGCGGCCAGCGTGGCGGTGTTCCAGGTTCTGGCCAACGCCCTGTACGTGCGACGTCGGCGCCGCGAGCAGGCGACGCAGAGTGACGCTGAGTCTGCGGAATCCCCCGCGCTGGCAGGAGCGGGGGCCGGCACCGAGGCGTGACCGCGGACCGTCATACGGGCGACCGGGTGTCGGGGATTGTGTCCGGATGCTCTGCGGCAGGTGTGCGGGGACTCTGACGATCCGGCTTGCTCCGGCTTGCTTGGCTCCGGTTTCGGCTGGCTCCGGCTTGCTTGGCTCCGGTTTCGGCTGGCTCCTGGCTCGCGTGGTTCCTGGCTTCGCCTGGTTCCCGGTACGCCTGCCCGTGCTGCTCTGCTTTGCTGTGCATCAACCTGTTCTTGACCCGCCGCCCGAGCGGCTGTTCGGGCGCCTCCGTCGGTCGTTGTTGGGCGTCGAGCGTGCCGATTCGAGGTGGCTTCAGCGCCGGCCGGCGCAGCGATTGCACCCGATTGCGTTGTTCGCACCCGAGGCGGGGGCTGTCGTGGTTGTTGGGCGGTCGGGTCTGCACCCGGAAGGGGTGGTTGCACCCGGCGCGGGGGTTGTCGGGCCCGAAATCCGGCCTCCCGGGCCCCGCTACGGGTGCAAACCCCCACAACGGGTGCAGACCCGCCCCCGCAACGGGCGTTTCGGCCCGCCTTACGGGTGCAGACCCCCACAACGGGTGCAGACCTGGATCGGAACCGGACGCTCGACCCTCAGGTTGGCCGCCGGTTCACGCCTCAGGCCCCGAACCCGCCTGGCACTCGGCCGTATCTCGGCAGCGGAAGCGCGTCGGGTGTCCCCTCACGCTCAGTACCGACCGTGCTCTTTGCTGATTCCCCGCGCCGCCGGCCAGCCCGCCCGCGCCCGCCGGGGGCCCTCACCATCCAGCCACCGCGCGAGCCCCGCCCTCTCCGGAGCTCGCCGCCTCGGGCCAGCCACCGCGTCCGCCACCGCGCCCGCTCGGAAGTCCCGAGCCGGTCCGCCTGCAAGCCCGCAGGACGCCGTTGAGGCCACCCGAAAACGGTTCAACCGACCTGCACAGCGCCTTGCCATTGCGTGAGTGGTCGCCACGCGTAACGGTCACGAGCGCCATTTGGGCATTCCCCACCGAGGACGTACGCTAGACCCGTGACGGAGAGTAACGGGGTTTCGGGGATTCAGCGGCGCACGCTCTGGGTCGTCCTAGCGGCTGTGGCCGCAGTCCTCATCGCCATCGGCGCTTGGGGTATCACTTCGGCCCGTGACGCCGAGCGCACGGCGCAGGACACGTCGTCGTCAGAGGGCGCTGCCGATCCGTCGCCGCAGGCCTCCCCGACGGCTTCTGAGGCCGCCGCAGATGCGGCCGAGGACGGAGCCGGGTCGGATGAGGGCGAGGCCGAGGTTCCGGTCACCGTCGTCAACGGGGTGGCCCTGCCGGAGAAGAACGTCGCTCCGCCGGTGTCCTTCGAGGAGCAGGTCCAGATCGCGCCGTCCTTCCGCGCCACCGTGGATGAGATCCGCGCCATCGATGGGGTCGGACAGGGCATCGGGGAGATCAGCGGTCCGGCGCTCGCCTTCACCATCACGCTGACCAACGACACCAAGAACGTCCTCAAGACGGCCGGAGCAGTCGTCAACCTCTACGACAGCACAGCCTCGCCCGCCATCCCGCTGCTCGGCGATCCCAATGCGGATCCGCTGACCGGCAGCATCGCGCCCGGGGCATCTGTGACCGGCACCTACGTCTTCCGGGTTCCGCCGGAGGCGCGCGACTCGGTCACGCTGACGATCGCCTTCGACCCGGAGTTGTCCGTTGTCGTCTTCACCGGTCCCATCGACTGACCGGGGGCCTTCCACGCGGGTGCTGCGCACGGGCTCGTCCCGACGCTGTTGCGCAGCCCGGATCCGTCTGGGCCGGGCAGCCGGGAACAGGCTGGAGCGCAGGGCAGCCGTGCCGCAGCCATGTGCTGTCGTGGCCGTGGCGGCTAGCGGTCCGCTGTGCTCCTACGGGCCCGGACCGCGCTCGTCGCTCAGGGGGGCTCGGCTGAGCTGGCTCTGTGACCAAACGAACGTGATGAGACAGCGATCGGCTCTTGCGGGCCCATCCAAGACATGGAACATGAGAAGTGCGCTGGCGCAGCTCACGGTGGGACGCGCTGAGACGGGGGAATGATGGTGCTCGTGCAACCGCGTCTGCGGATCGTTGTGGCGGTGTCAGCCGTGTTGGCTCTGCTCGCCTTCGCGGTGCCGCCCAGTGCGTGGGCGGACCCGCAACCCGTGGAAGGTGCTCCGGCAACGGTGACCGGCGACCCCCTGCCCACCGTGCAGATCGACGGTGTGGTCTGGTCCCAGGTCGTGGTCGGTAACACGGTGTTCGCGGGCGGCAACTTCACCTCGGCTCGGCCCGCAGGGGCGGCACCCGGCACCGACGAGGTCACCCGCACCCACCTGCTCGCCTACGACATTCGCACCGGTGAACTGAATCCGGACTTCGCGCCGGTCCTCAACGGGCAGGTTCTGTCGGTGGCGAAGTCGCCGGACGGTTCCCGCATCTTCGTCGGCGGCGAGTTCACCAACGTCAACGGGTCGGGCCGGTGGCGCGTGGCCGCATTCGACACGGCCACTGGGACGCTGATAGGCAGTTTCGCGCCCAACGCCGGGGCGACGGTGCGCGTGGTCACGGCAAGCGATAGCGCGGTGTACCTCGGCGGCGACTTCCAGACGGTCAACGGGTCTGCACGGTCTCGCATCGCCGCCGTCCAGCCCTCGAACGGGGCTTTGCTGCCCTTCAATCCGAGTGCCGATGCCTCGGTGACGGCGATGACGCTGAACCCCTCGGGATCTCTGGTGGTCGCCGGCGGTCGCTTCACCACCCTCGGCGGCGGGGCCGCCTACGGGATGGGTGCGGTGGATGCCGTCACCGGGCAGCAGCGGCCCTGGGCCATCGAGTCGGTCGTTCGCAATGCCGGCGAGAAGGCATCCATCAACTCGCTGGTCGCCGATGGGGACTCGGTGTACGGCACCGGCTACGTCTTCGGCTCCGGGGGCAACTTCGAGGGCACCTTCCGCGCCGATGGCGATACCGGCGCCGTCCAGTGGCTGGCCGACTGCCACGGCGACCACTACTCGGCGTTCCCGCAGGGCGGGGTGGTCTACGACACCGGCCACGCGCACTACTGCGCCAACATCCCCGACGGGTTCTCCCAGAGCAATCCCTGGACGTACTACAGCTCCTCGGCGTACACGAAGGAGGCGGTGGCTCCGAACGAGTACAACGCGCTCTACAAGTACGCGAGTTTCGACGGCCAGCCCAGCCCGCGGCTGCTGCACTGGTATCCGGTTTGGAGTGTCGGTTCGTTCACCGGCCAGGACCAGGCGGGCTGGCACGTGACGGGCAACGACGACTACGTCATCTACGGCGGCGAGTTCACCGAGATCAACGGGCGGGATCAGCAGGGCCTGGTCCGGTTCGCCCGGCACGGCATGGTGGACAACCGCGTGGCCCCGCAGCGCACCGACGGTCTCGCGCCGGCGGCGGTGTCGGTCCGGGAGGGGCAGGTCCAGTTG
This sequence comes from uncultured Actinomycetota bacterium, assembly GCA_963706835.1. Lineage (GTDB taxonomy): Bacteria > Actinomycetota > Actinomycetes > S36-B12 > CAVXYG01. The sequence goes on along the minus strand of CAVPOB010000014.1, from coordinate 233,941 downwards.
GGCTGGCAGGCGACCTACGACCGGGACAGCCGCGCCATCGAGTATCGCGTCTACCGCGACTTCACCAGTTGGAGCAATGCCCCGGTGCACACCACCGTGGTGCAGTCCAAGCCCTGGGACCGCCCGACGATCACCTTCAGCGACACCGGGCTGCAGCCGGGCGCTACCCATACCTACCGCATCTACGCATTCGACGCTGCCGGGAACAACATCCGCAACGGCGAGACCACCATCACGGTGGCCAGCAGTTCCACCGTCAGTCCGTACGGACAGGCCGTGCTGGGGTCCCAGCCGGAGCACTGGTGGCGGATGGACGATGCCAGCGGCGCCAGGCTCGACGACAGCCGCGGGTCGGCGACGGCGTTCGCGCCGGCGACCATCACCGGCGGTTCGGAAGGGGCCATCGAGGAGGGCGGCACTGCGGTGAGCCTGGACGGTGCGACCGATTCCTACGCCGCCACCGAGGTGTCCCAGGTCGGTCCCCAGGAATTCTCCGTGGAGGCATGGGTCAAGACGGACCGAGGTGGGCGGATCGTCGGTTACGGCGACCGGTTCTCGGGAACCTCGAAGACCGACTGGACCGATCGGCACCTGTATCTCAGCGACAGCGGTCGCGTCTACTTCGGCGTCAACGACGGACTGAAGCGGACGATCAACTCCGCCCCCGGGTTCGACGACAACCAGTGGCACCACGTGGTCGGCACGCTCGGCCCGAACGGCATGCGGCTGTACGTCGACGGCGATCTCGTCGGAGCGCGCAACGACGTGACCGCCGCCATGGATATCCAAGGGCACTGGCGGATTGGCCGGGACACGCTGAGCAACTGGACCGATCGCCCCGGCTCGGACGGCTTCGTTGGCCAGTTGGACGAGGTCGCGGTCTACCACCGCGTCCTGACCGCCGATGAGGTCTCTGACCACTTCGCCGCGGCGTCCGGGATTGCCCCGCCCAATCAGGAGCCTCAGGCCGCCTTCTCGGCCGTGGGGACCGGCCTGGAGGTCGCAGTGGACGCCAGCGCTTCGGTGGACCCCGATGGCGCGATCACCAGCTACGACTGGGACTTCGGCGACGGCGCTACCGGCATCGGCCAGACGGCTTCCCACACCTACGGCGACGCCGGAACCTACGAGGTCACCCTCACCGTGACCGATGACGCCGGTGCCACCGGCACCGCCACGCGATCGGTGACCGTGGAGCGGCCCCCGAACCAGGCGCCAGAGGCCCTGTTCACCTATCAGCCCAGCGACCTGGAGGTTGCCTTCGACGCGTCGGCCTCGGTGGACACCGACGGTTCGGTGGCGTCGTACGCATGGCAGTTCGGGGACGGTGCAACCGGCAGTGGCGTGACGGCCTCGCACACCTATGCCGAAGGTGGCACCTACGACGTGACGCTGACCGTGACGGACAACGAGGGCGCCACCGGCAGCGCGACGGTGCCGGTGACGGTCGCAGAGCCGGATGATCCGATCGCGCCGTTCGCCTCGGACGGGTTCACCCGGTCGGTGTCGGACGGTTGGGGCTCGGCGGATCTCGGCGGCTCGTGGTCGGTCGGCGGTGCGTCGGCGAAGTACGCGGTGGATGGTTCGGCGGGGCTGATGACGGTGCCGGCGGCGGGTCGCAGTGCTGCGGCCTACCTGTCTGAGGTGTCGGCGGTGGACCAGGACCTGGTCTTCACGTTCGTGCCGGAGAAGGTGGCAGACGGCGGCGGGACGTACCTGAATGTGGCGGTGCGCGGGGATGCGTCGAACGCGTACCGGGCCAAGCTGCTGCTGCGCGCCGACGGGTCGGTGCGGGTGCAACTGGTGCGATTGGTCAACGGTGGGCAGTCGACGCTGGCCACCGCGGAGGTGCCGGAGCTGTCCGTGGCAGCGGGCACTCAGCTGCGGGTGCGCGTGCAGGCGCTGGGCTCGGAGCCGACCGCTCTGGCGGCGAAGGTATGGGATGCGGCTGGTGTCGAGCCGGCGGAATGGGCCGTGCAGGCCTCCGATGCCACGGCAGCGCTGCAGGGCGCCGGCGGGCTGGGCATGTTCGTGTACGTGTCGGGGTCGGCGACCAACGCCCCGATCACCTACCGGATCGACGACGTGCTGGCCGCGGGCGGCATCTCCGACCCCAACCAGGCGCCGCAGGCCGAGTTCACGGCGACGGTGGACACGCTGTCGGTGGCACTGGACGCCTCGGCATCGTCGGATCCGGACGGCTCCGTGACGGCCTACGCATGGGACTTCGGTGATGGCTCGACCGGAACCGGTCAGACGGCCTCGCACACCTATGCGGCCGGCGGAGCCTATGACGTGACGCTGACGGTCACCGACAACGAAGGGGCCACGGCCAGCACCACGCAGTCGGTGTCGGTCGCCCCGCCGGGTCAGGCCGCGACGTTCGCTGCCGACACCTTCGGCAGGTCGGTCTCCGATGGCTGGGGGTCGGCGGACATCGGCGGCGAATGGTCGCTGGGCGGCGGGTCGCAGAACTTCGCGGTGGATGGTTCGGCGGGCCTGCTGACGGTGCCGGCGGCCGGTCGCAGCGCTTCGGCGTACCTGAGCGCGGTGTCCGAGCTCGACCAGGATCTGGTGTTCACCTGGGAGCCCGGGGCGATCGCCGATGGCGGCGGGACGTACCTGAACGTGGCGGTGCGCGGTGACGCCAGCAACGCCTATCGCGCGAAGCTGCTGGTGCGCGCCGATGGGACGGCCCGGATCCAACTGGTCCGTGTCATCAACGGCGGGCAGTCGTTGCTGGCGACCACTGAGCTCGATGGGCTGACGGTGGCCGCGGGCTCGGCGCTGCGGGTGCGCGTGCTGGCAGTCGGCGCCGCGCCGACGCAGTTGGCGGCGAAGGTCTGGCCGGTCGGCGCGGAGGAGCCCGATTGGTCCGTGGTCGCTACCGATGCCACCGCGGCGCTGCAGCAGCCGGGCGGGCTGGGCCTGTTCGTGTACGTGTCCGGTTCGGCGACCAACGCCCCGATCACCTACCGCATCGACGACCTGGCGGCCACCCGGCCCGAGTAGTACGCAACGCAACGCAGCCGGCCACCGCCCCGTCCTGGTGTGGTGGCCGGCTGTACCTTCGTGCGGCGGCGCTTTCGTGCGGCGGCGTGGCTGCGTGCCGGTCTGGCGGCGGGCACGGCTGATACCGGCTGCCCAAACGCGGCGGGGCGAGCTGCTGGCCGAGCGTTCGTCCCAGACTGGTTCTTGTTGCCGCCGGACTGACGCTAGGCGAGCAGGTCGATGGAGCTGTCGGCTGGGGGTTGCACCCGTAGTGGGGCTTTGCACCCGCTTCGGGGGCGAATCCGTCGGATTTCGTGACAGGAGTGCACCCGTTACGGGGGATTGCACCCGGCACGGGGGCTGGATAGCCGGAATCGGGACGCCATAGCCCCCGTTGCGGGTGCAATCCCCCGAACCGGGTGCAAACTCGACCGACCAACAGCGCCGACAGCCCCCGTTGCGGGTGCAATCCCCCGAACCGGGTGCAGACCTCCGACCCGGACACCCTCCCGCAGAGGGCCCTCGCATCGCCTGCAGCGCGGCATCCATGCCCAACGGCGTGGCGCAGGCGCGGGACACTGGCGAGTTGGAGGTGTCCGCGATTGAGGCCGCACCCGACCGGCGCCCGATCCGCGCCCTATCGTGCCCCGAGCCGACGTACGGGCCGTGTGTCGGTCAGAGCTGGGCCTCCCGCAATCCGCCAGCAGCATGAGCTCCGCCAGCCCCGCCACCACCAGCCGCCACCCAGCCGCCAGCCGCACCCGCCCCAGCCGCACCCGCCCAGCCGCAGCCGCCCCAGCCGCAGGCGGCGAGCCGGGCTGCTGGCCGGGCGCCACCACGAGGAACTGCCCCATGATGCCGATGTCCTCGTGCCAGAGCAGGTGGCAGTGGTACATGTACGGCCACTGGGGATCGGTGTAGTCCTCGAAGCGCATGATGAGCCGCACGGTGCTGCGGGGAGCGACGTAGACGGTGTCCTTCCACCCGGCCAGGTCGGGCGGCGGATCGCGGCCGTCGATGTCCAGCACCTGGAACTGGACCGTGTGCACGTGGAAGTTGTGCGGCTGGGGGTCGGCATTGGTCACCGACCAGATCTCGGTCTGATCGACGGTGACGACGTCGTCGATGCGCCCCATGTCCATGGGTCGACCGTTGATGGCCCGGCCGGTGATCCGGAAGGTCCGGGTCACGGCGGCCTCTGCCGGGTCGAGGCGGGGAATCGTCGCCAGTGCGGCAGGCACCGCCGTCCCCTCGACCAGCTGTTCGGCGGCTCGCAGCTCCACCACCGTGAACGTGCCCTGACCGAACCGGTGCCGGGAGCCGACCCTGCTGCCGAGGTCCGGCGAGGTCGAGCGCAGCTGAACGGTCTCGCCCGGCTGCAGGGCCACGACGATGTCGGCCCGCTCGGCGGGGCTCAGCTGCACCCCCGTCGTCTGCCAGGGCTGCTCCAAGTAGCCGCCATCGGTCCCGATCAGGGAGAACTCGCGGTTGTCCGAGAAGCCGAACTGGTACACCCGGGCGTTGGATGCGTTGAGCAGCCGCAGCCGCAGCAGGCTGGTCGTGGCCTCGAAGTAGGGTGCAATGGTGCCGTTGACGACCAGCGTCTCGCCGAGGAACCCAGTGGTGGCGGACCCTGCGGGATCGACGATGAGCTCCCCGGCTGCATCGAAGCTCTTGTCCTGCACGATGAGCGGCACGTCGTCCACGCCGTAGGTGCTCGGCAGTCCGTCCGGCTCGGCTGCCGGATCATCGATCAGCAGCATGCCCGCCAGGCCGCGGTAGACCTGCTGGGCGGTCTCGCCGTGCGGGTGGGAGTGATACCACAGCGTTGCCGCCGGCTGATCGATCGTCCAACTCGGCCGCCAGGTCTGTCCGGGCTGGATCATCTGGTGCGGTCCGCCGTCCTGCTGCGCCGGTACGTGCATGCCGTGCCAGTGCAGCGTGGTCATCTCCGAAAGGGTGTTGGTGACCTCGACCGCCACGGTCTCGCCGCGCGCCATGCGCAGGGTGGGCCCGAGGTAGGACTGGTTGAGCCCGATGGTCTGGGCCAGCCGTCCATCGCCGAAGTCCGTGGTGCCGGACTGCGCCGTGAGCCCGAACCGCCTGACCCCATCGACGACGGTGGACTCGGCCACCGGGGGGATGGCCAGGGGACGCGTCGCGGCCGAGTCGGGGATCGTCGCGTCGGGGCGTCCCCCGCTGCAGCCGCTAAGTAGCAGGACGAGGAGCAGGAGCCAGCGGACCGCAGTCACGGTTCCAGCGTAGGACGCATCGCTGCGACTGCCAGCCCGTACTGTGGATCCCCATGGAAGCAGGACTGCATCGCTGGCACCAGGTCGTCGCCCAGCAGGACCCGGCCCTCCTGATGGAGCTGCTCACCGCCGACGCGGTCTTCGCCTCCCCGGTGATGCACCGTCCGGTCATCGGCCGAGACCAGGTGATGCTGTACCTGGCCGGTGCCATGCATGTGCTCGGCGTCGGCACCGACTTCCGCTACGTCCGCGAGGTGGCGTCCGGGGACACTGCCGTGCTGGAGTTCGAGACCGTCGTGGACGGGCTGAGCGTGAACGGCGTCGACATGATCCGCTTCGACGACCGGGACCGGATCACCGAGTTCAAGGTGATGCTGCGCCCGCTGTCGGCCATCCACGCCGTGAAGGAGCGCATGGCAGCGCTGCTGGCGAGCACGTCCCCGGCATGATGATGCGCGACCGGCTGCTGGCCGCGGGTCTCGCGGCGCTGCTGTTCAGCACTGGCATCCCGGCCGCTGCAGCGCAGGAGGATGCCGACGAGGCTGCGGCGCTCGCGGCGCTCGCCGAGCGGTACGCGCCCCGGGTAGTGGTCCGGGAGCAGGCCGAAGCGTGCGGTCCCGGCGAGGCCTACCAGCCCGCCGACGTGGCCGACGTGCTGGGCCGCGACGACGTCACCCTGCGCCCGGTCGACGGCAGCGGGCTGCCAGCACCCGCCGCGCAAGACCTGGCCACCGCCGATGCCGACACCCATCTGGACCTTCCTGGCAATCCCCTGGACCCCGGGTGCGACTACGACCAATGGTCCAAGCAGGTCTCCGGCGCGACGCCGCCGACGTTGTACGCCAACGCCGCCACCGACCCGGGGCACCCCGGTCAGCTGGCGCTGCAGTACTGGTTCTACTGGGTGTTCAACGACTGGAACAACCGGCACGAAGGTGATTGGGAGATGATCCAGATCATCTTCCCGGCGGCAACTGCGGCCGAGGCGCTGGAGGTCGATCCGACCAGCGTCGCCTTCGCCCAGCACGAAGGCAGCGAGACCGCGCAGTGGGATGACCTCAAGCTGCGCAAGGACGGCACGCATCCGGTCGTCTACCCCAGCGAGGGATCCCACGCGGCCTACTACGACCAGGCCAGATGGTTCGGCAAGAGCGCGGCGGCCGGCTTCGGCTGCGACGACACCTCGGTGTCGCCGACGGTTCCGGGCGTGCTGTGGCAGCCGCAGATCGAGGTACTCGGCGGTCCCGAGGCCGAAGGGCAGGAATGGCTGGCATACCCGGGGCGCTGGGGGCAACAGGCGCCGTCGTTCAACAACGGGCCGACCGGCCCCAACACGAAGCGCCAATGGACGCAGCCCATCGCTTGGCAGGAGGAGGAGGGACGGAGCGGCGCCGTCGCGATCCCGGCGATCCCCGGCCCTGCAGTCGGCGCATTCTGCTCAGTGACGACGGGGGGCTCGCTGCTCTTCCTGCAAGTGCTGGACCAGCCGGTGCTCACCGTCGCTGCAGCGGCGGCACTGGTCGCGGCGCTGCTGCTGCTGATCCGGGGCACGGTGTGGCGCGGCGCCGACGTCAGCCGATATGACCGCGAGCGTCGCTCCGGGCAGATCCTCACGGCGGCCATCGGGATCTATCTGCGCAGACTGCCGGTGCTCGGCGGCCTCAGTGCGGTGTTCCTCGCGGCATCGGCGCTGGCGCTGCTGCTGTCCGACCGAATCCTGCAGACTGCGGTGACCGACTCGCTCATCGACACCAAGGGCGCCACGGACGCCTTGACCGTCGGACTGTCGGCGGCGGTCGCGCTGGCGGTGCGGGGACCGGTGATCGTCCTCGTCGTTGCGGCCGCGATCGCCGTGGTGGCACAAGAGGAACGTCGTGTGGGGATCGCCGATGCGCTGCGGCGCGCCGTGGTGCCGCCGACGACGGCGCTGCTCCTGGCCGGCACCTATCTGGTGGTCGTCGCATTGGCGGCGACCGTCGTCCTGCTGCCGTTGGCGCTCTGGCTGGTAGCCCGGTGGGCGTCGGCGGGTCCGGCCGCCATGGTCGAGGGGCAGTCGCTCCGCTCGGCGCTGGGCCGCAGCGCCGAGCTGACCCACCGCAAACGGGTGCGCACCCTGCTGCTGATGGCCCTGTTCCTGGTGGCCCTGAGCGTCCCCGGGCCGTTGGCCGGCGCCGTGCTGCTGCTGGTGACGCCGCTGCCGTTCGCCGTGGTGAACGCGCTCGTCGCCGTCACGTTCGCCGTGGCGCTGCCGATCTTCGGCGTGGCGCTCACCCTGCAGTTCTACGACCTCCGCCAGGAGCGGGTACGGGACGGCATCGCCGAGCCGGCCTGAGGCGTTTTGACAATGATTCTCAGTAGCAGCAATACTGCTGCGCATGACACGCTCTGCCTCCGTGATCGGCGCCCTCGCCGTAGGTTCATTGGTCCTGGCCGGCTGTGCCTCCGGCTCTGAAGAATCCGACGCGGGTGGCTCGACAAGCTTCACCATCGTCACCGACCTCTACCCCACCACCTTCGCGGTCGAACAGGTCGTCGGTGACGATGTCGAGGTCATCCAGCTCACCCCGTCGGGGATCGAGCCGCACGACTACGAGCTGTCCCCGCAGCAAGTGGCGCAGATCGCCGACGCCGATCTCGTGGCCTACCTGCCGTTCATGGTGCCCGCGGTGCAGGAAGCCGTGGAGCAGGAGGGCGGGCAGCTCGTCGACGTCAGCGCGGGCATCGAGAAGCTCGAGGGCCATGGGGACGACGAGGAGCACACCGAGGAGGAAGCGGCCCACGAGGGCGAGGACGAGCACAGCGAGGAGGAGTGGGACCCGCACGTGTGGCTGGATCCGGCGAACATGGCGGTGATGGGCGGCAACGTCGCCGCGGCGCTGGCCGACCTTGGGGTGGCCGCTGATGCCTCCGGCCTGGAGCAGCAGATGGCCGAACTGGGCGAGGAGATGGCCAGCGCGTTGGGCTCCTGCGCCATCGACACCATGGTCGTCAGCCATGAGGCCTTCGCCTATCTGGCTGCTGCCCACGGGTTCGAGCAGGTCGGCATCGCGGGATTGTCCCCCGATGCCGAGCCCAGCCCGGCCCGCCTGGCCGAGATCAGCACGCTCGTCCAGGACCGGGGCGTCACCACCATCTACTTCGAGTCGCTGGTGTCGTCGGCGCCCGCGGAGACCATCGCCGCCGAGACCGGTGCCACCACCGCGCTGCTGGATCCGATCGAGGGCAATACCGACGATGCTGGATACTCGGCCATCATGAAGTCCAACACCGACAGCCTGAAGGCGGGACAATCCTGTTCGTGAACGAGGGCCAGCGCGCGGATGGCGAACAGGCGAGCGGCGCGCCGGTCTTCGAAGTCCGATCGGGCTCGGTCGCCTTCGACGGCGTCACCGTATTCAGCGGTGTCGACTTGGCGATCCAGCGGGGATCCTTCGTGGTGCTGCTGGGCCCCAACGGCTCCGGCAAGACCACTCTGGTACGGGCCATGCTCGGCCTGCAGCCGTTGACCACGGGCACGGTACGGATCGAGGGCGTGCCGCTGGCGCGGTACCGGGATTGGCAGCACATCACGTTCGTGCCGCAGCGGGTGCCGGCTGCGACCGGCGTGCCGGTATCCGCCCTGGAGATGGTCCGGTCGGCGCGCATCTCACCGCGATCGAGGTGGCGCCCGTCGTACCGTGCCGACCAGCGGATCGCGCTGGGGGCGCTGGAGTCCGTCGGTCTGGCGGAACGGCGCCACGACCGCATGGACACCCTGTCCGGCGGCCAGCAGCGCCGCGTCATGATCGCCCGGTCGCTGGCGGAGGAGTCCGACGTCCTCGTGCTCGATGAGCCATTCGCTGGGGTGGACCTGGCCAGCCAGCAGTCCCTGGCCCGGCTGCTGCGATCCCTGCGAGGGCGGACCATCATCATGGTGTCCCACGGTCTCGGCGCCATCGCCGATCTGGTGACGCGCGCGATCGTGCTCGACCAGGGCCGCATCGTGCACGACGGTCCCAGCGCTCCCGAGCACTGGTCGGACATCGGTCATCACAGCAGCGATGAGCGGACCCCGCCGAGTCTCCTGGAGGGCTGATGCTGGACTTCCTGGAGTACTCCTTCATGCAGCGGGCGCTGCTGGCGGCGGTGCTGTTCGGCCCGGTGGCTCCCATCGTCGGGATCTTCCTGGTGCAGCGGCGCATGGCCCTGCTCGGCGACGGCATCGGCCATATCGCCACGACCGGGATCGGGCTGGCACTGCTGCTGGGCACCACGCCGATTCCCACGGCCATGGTCGTCGCGGCCGCCGGCGCGCTGCTGGTGGAGGTCATCCGGGAGCGTTCGCGCACTGCCGGCGACCTGGCGCTGGCGCTGATCTTCTACGGCGGCATCGCCGGCGGCGTGCTGCTGGTGTCGTTGTCCTCCAACCAGGCCACGGCGGTGCTCAACAGCTACCTGTTCGGCTCGCTGTCGACGGTGTCGACGACGGACGTGTGGTCGCTGGTGGCGCTGGTGGCCATTCTGCTGGTCTGTGCCGCCGTGTTTGGCCGGGAACTCTTCGTGGTGGCGCTGGATCCGGAGATCGCGGCGGTGCAGGGCATCGCCGTGGGCTGGATGAGCCGACTGCTGTCCATCATGGCGGCCATCACGGTGGTGGTGGGCATGCAGATCGTGGGCCTGCTCATGGTCAGCGCCATCATGATCGTTCCCGTGGCCGCGGCCCAGCAGGTGGCGTCCTCGTTCCGCAGCACGCTGGTGCTGGCGATGAGCATCGGCGGCATTGCGGCCGTTGCGGGGCTGTTGGTGTCCTACTACGTCGACGTGCCCCCGGGCCCCACTATCGTGCTGCTGGCACTGGCCGGTTTCGCGATCCTGGCCTTCGCCGCCGTTCCGCTGCGCCGGGGCGCGCGCACCTGAGCGGATGCAACCGGCTTGTCGCAATCGACGGTGTGGTGGGCTCCCATGGCTGCGGGGGGAGTGTGCGGGCCGGGCCGCAGGCGGGCCGGGTCCTGCCCGGTGGGCGGCCGGGCCCTGCCCTGGTGCCCAGTGGGCCCGGTTGCCTGGGCGGCCTCAGTTCTCTGAGCCGGGGGACTTCTGCACCCGGTTCGGGGGTCTGGGCGTCTCGTGGGCGGGGCGGGCCTGCACCCGTTCTGGGGGTTTGCACCCGCCGTGGGGGCCATGCGTCCGGTATGCGGGCCAGGTCTGCACCCGGTTCGGGGGTTTGCACCCGTCGCGGGGGCGGAATCGCTCGAAATGGGCCGCAGAGCCCCCGCCGCGGGTGCATACCCCCATTCCGGGTGCATTGTTGCCGTGCCGGAGGTGCTGTGAGCCCCCGCCGCGGGTGCATACCCCCATTCCGGGTGCAAGGGTGCCGCCCTGGAGGCGTGCAACCACCCGCCCGGAGGCGTCGCGAAGCCCACCATTCCCGCAACCGGTGCCTACTCCCAGCCACGGCCCGATGCGCCACACGCTGATAGCGATGAGCGGCGAAACCCCCGGCGGCCGCGTCTCGGTGCCCCTCGGAGCTGGCTCTCGCGGTGCCGGACAGGTGCAGGTGAGAACGGTTCTCGCCGGATGTGCGTTACCGTTGCGCTATGTCCCAGGCCCCGCCGCGCGCCACCCGGCAGCGCCAGGCCGTGGCCGACCTGCTGCGGGAGCGCACGGATTTCCGCAGCGCCCAGCAGATCCATGCGGAACTGCGCGCGCAGGGGCAATCGATCGGCCTGGCGACGGTGTACCGCAACCTCAGCCTGCTCGCCCAGCTCGGCGAGGTGGACGTGCTGCAGCGCGAGGATGGCGAGGCGTTGTACCGGCAGTGCAGCCAGCAGCACCACCACCATCTGGTATGCCGCAGTTGCGGGCGCACGGTCGAGGTGGCCGGCCCAGGCGTCGAGCAGTGGGCCGACCGCGTCGCAGCCGAGCATGGCTTCAGCGATGTGAGCCACACCCTGGAACTGTTCGGCACGTGCGCAGCGTGTGCGGCCGTCACCGACTGATCGGCTCCGCAGCGGCCGCTATGGCAGTCTGGGCGCGTGGCCTACGACACCGACCTGGCCGAGCGCCTGCTGGATGCCGTCGCGCCGCTGGCCGACATCACCACGCGCAAGATGTTCGGCGGGTACGCCGTCATGTGGCGCGGCAACATGCTGGCCGGAGTGTTGGGCGAGGACCTCATGGTGCGGGTGGGACCGGACGGCTACGAGTCGGCGCTGCAACAGCCCGGCGCCCGTGAGATGGAGTTCACCGGTCGGCCGATGCGTGGCCTGGTGACCGTGCAGGCCGATCACGTCGCCCAGCCCGAGCAGGTCGCCGGATGGGTCGCGCGGGCGACCGCATTCGTCGGCACCCTGCCCGCGAAGTAGGTCGGCGTCGTGCGCGCAGTGCTGGTCACCGACCCGGGACCCGACCCGGTCCGGGCGGTTGCCGTCTGCGATGTCCCGGACCCGAGGCCCGCCGACGGGGAGGTCCTCATCGAGGTGACGGCATCGGCGATGTGCCGCACCGACCTGCAGATCGCGACCGGCGACCTTCCCCCGCACCGCAGCCCGGTCATCCCCGGGCACCAGGTGGTGGGACGGATCATCGCAGGCCCACCCGATCGGATCGGCCAGCGTGTCGGACTGTGCTGGCTGGCGGGGGCCTGCGGCACCTGTCGATGGTGCCGCGCCGGCCGGGAGAATCTGTGCCGTCGGGCGACCTTCACCGGCTATGACGTCGATGGCGGTTGGGCGCAGCAGGTGCTCGCGCGCGCCGACTACGCCTTCCCCCTGCCGGACGCCGATGACGCGGCACTGGCGCCGCTGCTGTGCGGCGGGGTGATCGGCTACCGATCGTTGCGGGTCGCCGGCATCGGCCCGGACAGCGCCGGGGCGCGGCTGGGCCTGTACGGGTTCGGGGCATCTGCCTCACTGGCCATCCAGGTAGCCCGGTACTGGGGGGTGGAGTGCTCGGTCATCACTCGGTCGGCGGGCGAGGCCGCCCGGGCCCGAGACCTGGGTGCGGCCTGGGCCGGCACGTACGAGGAGGCGCTGCCGGCAGCGCTGGATGCCGCGATCACGTTCGCGCCGGCGGGCTGGGTGGTCGTGCGCGCCCTGCAGGACCTCGACCGCGGCGGTGTCGTGGCCATCAACGCCATTCACCTCGACCCGATCGGGCCGATCGACTATGGGGACCTGTGGTGGGAGCGGCAGATCCGCTCGGTCGCGAACGTGACCCGCGCCGACGTGACCGAGTTCCTCGCGATCACCGGCCCGGCCGGGGTGCGCACCGCGTATGAGACGTTGCCCTTGGAACAGGCGGGCGAGGGTCTGCGCCGGCTGCGCGACGGCGATGTGACCGGCGCCTTCGTGCTCATCCCGTGACCGGTCCCGTGACCGGCGGCGTGGCCGGCCAGGGCGCGGCTTCCGCCAACTCATAGGCAAGGCCGAGCAGGCGGTCCTCCCCTCCCAGCGCCGCGCTGAACTGCAGCCCGACCGGGATGCCGTCGTCGGTGCGCGCCAGCGGCAGGGAGATAGCCGGGGAGCCGGTGACGTTCTCCAGCGGCGTCGTGGTCACCAGGCGGATCAGGCGGATCAGGTGGGTGCGAAACGGGACGGTCGGGCCCAGTTGGTCCAACAGCGGCGGCGCGTCGCCGAGGGTCGCGCTGAGCACCACGTCATAGGTGCCGAACAGCGGTGAGCCTTCAGCCGACAGTCGCCGCAGCCGTCGCAGCGAGCCGGGGATGCGCTCGGCCCGGTCGGCGAACATCGCCGCGAGCCCGTTGGTGAAGGCGTCGGTACGGGAGCCGTCGAACCCGGGTCCGACGATGCGATCGCCGAAGTGCTTGAACAGCCAGGCCAGCATCGACCAGTAGCGCAGGAAGTCCCGTGCCACCTGGTCCGGGTAGGGATTGGGCACCGGCTCCACGTGGTGCCCCAGATCGGCGCACAGCTGTGCGGTGCGGGCAACTGCGGCGCGGGCGGCGGGCTGCAGCCGGATGCCCGCCAGCCCATCATCGACCACCGCGATGCGCAGTCGCTGCCGCAGCGGCTCGGTGACGTGGCCGACAGGCGGCAGCCCCGGGTTGGCGTATCGGCGCTCCGCCTCGGCGTAGAACAGTGCGGTGTCGCGCACCGCTGCGGGTGAGCATCCCCTGGGTGAACAGGTTGATCGGGGGCCTCGCCCAGTTCCGGGCGATCCACGAGCCGTCCGCGCGAGGGCTTCAGCCCCACCAGCCCGCAACTGGCGGCCGGAATCCGGATCGATCCGCCGCCGTCGTTGGCGTGGGCCATGGGCACCACGCCGGCTGCCACCAGCGCCGCGGCAGCCGCCGGAGGATCCGCCCACCGATCGTCGCAAGTCCCACGGATTGCGGGTGTCGCCGAAGCGCTCCGACTGCGTGGTGGCCGTCAGCCCGAACTCCGGGAGTGGTCGTCTTGGCCAGCGGCGCGAAGCCCAGGTCCAGCAGATGCCGCACGAATGCCGACGAATGGCCGGGCGGGCGTTTCGGGGAAGGCGTAGGAGCCCCACAGCGTCGGGTACCCGGCGACGTCGTCGGTGTCCTTGATGGGCAATGGGACTCCGGCGAACGGTCCATCCGGGTTGGGGGCACCATCCGCCACGCCGTCGATCTCGCCCACGTGGCGTTGAGCGCGGCAGCCGAGTCCCGCATCCGCTGCAGCGGCGGACTGGCGCAGCTCGCCGGCTGAGACCTCGCCCGCGCCGCAGTCGCGCGACGAGGTCGGTCGCGTCGCTGTCGCCGAGCGCGTCATCGCGAACCGTCGTCAGGGTGAGCGGGGGTGGCATCAACGGCGATACTAGTCCAGTGGCGGCCATCCGGCCGTCCCGTTATGCCGCCAACGAGGAGCCCCAGACCTACCGTGGCGAGTATGGATCCCGACTTCTACATCGACCTCGAGCACCGCCGCGGAGCGGACAACTACCACCCCTGCCGGTGGTGGTGGAATCCGGCGGAGGGCGCCTGGGTCACCGACGTGACGGGCCGCCGCTACCTGGACTTCCTCTCCGCTTACTCGGCGCTGAACTTCGGCCACCGGCACCCGCGGCTCATCGAAGTCGCCAAGGAGCAGATGGGCAAGGTCACCCTGACCAGCCGCGCCGTGCACTCCTCGCACCTCGGGCCCTTCTGCGAGGAGTTGGGCGACCTCGTCGGACAGGACCGCGTGCTGCCGATGAACTCCGGCGCGGAGGCCGTCGAGTCGGCCATCAAGGTGGCCCGCGCCTGGGGGTACCGCGTCAAGGGCGTGCCGGCCAACCAGGCGGTGATCGTCGTCTGCCACGGCAACTTCCACGGCCGCACCACGACCATCATCTCCTTCAGCGACGACCCCGACGCCTACACCGACTTCGGCCCGTACACGCCGGGCTTCGTCTCGGTCGACTACGGCAACATCGACGCCCTCAAGGCGGCGCTGGTGAACCAGAACGTCGTGGCGTTCATGGTGGAGCCGATCCAGGGTGAGGGCGGCGTGGTCATCCCGTCGGATGAGTACCTGCCGGCCGCGGCCGCAGGCCTGTGCCGATGCCGGCGTGCTCTTCATCGCCGACGAGATCCAGTCCGGACTGGCCCGGGCGGGGACCACGCTGGCGATCGAGCACTACGGCCTCACCCCGGACGTGGTCATCATGGGCAAGGCGCTGGGCGGCGGCATCCTGCCCATCTCCGCCATCGCCACCCGCGACGAGGTGCTCGGCGTGCTGCGGCCCGGCGAGCACGGGTCGACGTTCGGCGGCAATCCACTGGCGCTGGCCGTGGCCCGCGAGGTCGTCGCCATGCTGCGCACCGGCGAGATGCAGCAGCGCTCCCAGGAACTGGGCGCCGCGATGCTGCAACGGCTGCGCGACGACGCGCCCGACAGCGTCCGGGAAGTCCGCGGCCGTGGACTGTGGGCCGGGGTGGAGGTGAAGCCGGAGTACGGTCCGGTCCGACCCGCGGCGATGCGCGCTCTGGCCAACGGCGTCATCGCCAAGGACACCCAGGTGCACACCCTGCGGATCGCGCCGCCGATCGTCATCGAGGAGGCCGACCTCATGCACGGCGTCGATGTGGTGCTGGAGGGCCTGCGCGGCTGCCCACCCGCACGCCGCCACCCGCACAGCCGCCACCCGCACGGCCACCACCCGCACCGCCACCCGCAGGGCCGGTCCCGGCCCGCGGGCGGCCGACTGACAGACTCGGCCGGTGCGGATCACGACGGTGCAGTGGGACGCCCGGGAACCGACGGGGCTGTGGAACCGGATCGCGGGCGAGTGCGCGGACCTGCTGGTGCTGCCGGAGCTGGGCCTGTCGCCCTGGCTGCCGGGAACGCGTGCGGTGGACCACGCGACATGGACCGATGCGGCGGCTCGGCACGAGGCGCTCATCGACCGCCTCGGCACACTGAATGCCCGTGTCGTGGTCGGCTCGCGCCCCGTCGTGGCGGGTGGGCGGCGCTACAACGAGTCCTTCGTCTGGTGCGACGGCGCACTGCTCGGCCCGGCGCACCGCAAGACCTACCTGCCCGATGAGCCCGGCTACTGGGAGGCGAGCTGGTACGAGCGCGGACCCGTGGCCTTCGAACCGGTGGACACGCCGGTAGGCAGGATCGGCGTCGTGCTGTGCACCGAACTGTGGTTCTTCGAGCACGCCCGCGACCTGGGCGCGGCGGGGATCGAGGTGCTGACCGTGCCCCGGGCGACGCCCGCCACTTCGGTGGACAAGTGGGTGGCGGGTGGTCGGGCGGCGGCGGTGGTCTCCGGAGCCTTCTGCGTCTCAGCCAACCAGAGCGGCGCGTACGCCGAGGCGTCGATGGGCGGGCGATCCTGGATCATCGACCCGGAGGAAGCCGATGTGCTCGGCCTCACCGACCAATCGCAACCGGTGCTGACCCGCGAGGTGGATCTGGCGCGGGCGCGGCGGGCCAAGACCACCTACCCCCGTTCCGTGCCGCAGTAGACCCGATGCGGATCGACTACATAGCGGTATCGCCGTACCCGGCCGGTGCCCGAGATGTGTCATTTGAGCGCCGAAGCATCCGACGAGCTGTAACGCTTTGTAATCGGTGTCTGGAGTCGGCGCTATTCTGGTGAGGGGCAGGGCCAGCCGGGGGCGCGCCATAGGTACGGGGGATGTGGCATGAGCAGTGTGGAGTTGCGGAGCGTATCCGCTCCGCCGGCGGTATCGGACCGCTCAGCGGTCGACGCGCGGCCGTTGGCTCCGGAGCGTGAGCAGCCCGCGGCACAACCGCGACGCCGCCTGCTGGGTCCGCTCGGGCTCGTCCTGGTCTTCGTGGGCCTTGCCCTGGCGCTGCCCCTGCACGAGGCCTACATCAGCAACCAGAACCAATACCTGCTGCCGGTGGTGGGCCCGACGATCGGGGCGCTGCAGGATGACTGGCTCCTCAGCACCGTCGATCCCTATCCGCTGTTCACCGCGGTCAGCAGCGCGCTGTTCGCGGCCGGTGGCAAGCCGGCGTTCCTGGTCGGCGCGATCGCGGCGGCCGCGCTCGCCTGGTGGGCGCTGTATCTGCTCTCCCGGGACTTGCTCGGCGGCCGGAACCGCTCCGCTGCCGTGCTGGCGACCGTCCTCGTGGCCGCGGCGCAGTACCTGCCCTTCATGCCGAACGTCTTCGGCGGCGTGGCCGGGCCAATACATCCTCGAACAGCCGATGTTCTACCAGCCCGCGGCTGCCGGATCGCTGGTGCTCGTGGGGGCGGCCCTGGCGCTGCGTGCCCGGATCAGGCCGGAGGCGGTGCGACCCGCGAGTGGGTACGCCGCACTGGCGGCCACTGCGCTCGGCTGCGCCCTGCACCCGACCTACCTGCTCGTCGCCGCCCTGCTGCTGTTCAGCGCCATGCTGGTCGATCTCGCCGCGGGGCGCCGCTCGATGCGGCTCGTCGCGGGCTACGCCGGCATCGTGGCGGTGCTGGCTGTCGCGGGCATCGCAGCCAACCCGGCGATCGTGGATCTGGCCGCCGGCGATACCTCAGTGGTGTCCCGTTTCGCCTTCGAGCGCATCGGCCACCACACGCTCATCTCGCAATGGGGGATCTGGGATCTGCGCTATGTCGCAGTGATCCTCGTCGCCGCCGGCCTGTGGTGGCGGACCTCGTCGTGGTTGGCCCGCTGGCTCGTGCTGTCGGTGACCCTGGCGCTCGGGCTGGCGCTGATCGTCGAGGTCACCCGCAACACCAGCCTGGCCCTGGCCTTCCCCGCCCGAGCCACGGTGATTCTGGTGCCGCTGGCCATGGCGGCCACCGCGGCCTGGTGCATCCGGTGGCTGCTCGCCCGCGACTTCGGGCCGAGGCTGCAGCGCAACGCAGTCTGGATCGCGGTGCCGCTGGTCGCGGTGCTGGCGGCGGGCGGCATCGTCCAGACCGTCGAGCGGCACAGCGCGGCGCCCGACGAGGTGACGGCGCTGGTGGCCGGTGCGCAGCCGGCCGGCGTCGGGCTGGTGCCCCTCGATCACGCGGACAACGTGCGGCTGAACGCCGGGGCCGCCCTCTTCGTGGACCACAAGTCGCCGCCCTACGCCTCCGATGATCTCGTGGAGTGGTTCCGTCGGCTGGATGCCGTCCAAGCTGCACAGCTGGATCCGCAGCGGTACTGCGACCTGCTGGCGGCCGAGCAGATCGATTGGGTCGTGCTCCGGGGCGCGTCCACTCCCGCCTGCGTCGCCGATTGGGCGGAGGTCGCCGGCTCCGGGCGCTTCCGACTCCTCGCCGCACCCTCCTGATCCGCACCCGGTGCTCCGGGCGGGTTGCCGAGACATGCGCCTGCCGGATCCACCGCTGTGTTGGAGAGGTTCCGGCGGCCCCATCCCGTAGATTGGTGGGGTTCATGGAGCAAGTGAGGATGATGCCCGACTCAGCAGCGCTGCCCCCCGCAACCCCCCAGTCCATTGGACCGTGGACCATCGAGTCCCAGGTGGGGTCCGGAGGCATGGGCGTGGTCTACCGGGCCACTCGAGGCGACCGGATTGCCGCCCTGAAGGTGATCCGTCCCGGACTGTTGGACGACCTGGCCGTGCAGGCGCGCTTCGAGCGCGAGGTCGAGGTGCTGCGCCGCGTGCGGGACGTCCACATCAGCGAGTTCCTGGACGCGGACCTCAGCGCCGAACCGGCGTGGCTGGCGACCGCGTTCATCGACGGGCCGAACCTGCGCGACTACGTCACCACCCGCGGGCCCCTGCCGGAGACCATCTGGTGGCGTCTGGCGAGGGGGCTGGCCCAGGCTCTGGCGGTGCTGGAGGTGCACGGCATCGCCCACCGCGACATGAAGCCAGCCAACGTCATCATGGCCGAGCACGGCCCGGTCCTGATCGACTTCGGTATCGCCATGCCGGAGGACGCGCAGTCGCTGACCGGCACCGGGTTGGTGACCGGCAGTCCGTCCTGGCTCTCGCCGGAACAGGCGAACTTGCAGCCCATCAGCACGGCTAGCGATGTCTTCTCGCTGGGATCGCTGCTGGTGTTCGCGGGCACCGGTCGGCCGCCGTTCGGGCAGGGCGCCAACGTGGCCGTGCTGCTGGCGATCAGCACCCGGGATCCAGATACCGAGGGCCTGTCCGATGAGCAGCGCGTCTTCGTGCAGCAGCTCATGGCCAAGGATCCGGCGGCGCGGCCCGTTGCGCGGGAGGTGCTGGCCATGACGAAGCGGCGGGGCGTTCATCTGCCGCCGGTGCCGCCCGTCGGCGCTGCCGATCTGACCGGTCCGCAGGCCGCGACCCAAGTCTTGGTACCTGGTCCCCAGACTGCGCCGCAGCAGGCGGTCGATGCCACCGTTGCCGTGCCCGCGGCCGATGTCGCGGCACCGGCGGCCGATACAGCGGCACAAGCGTCGCCCGCGCCGGCACAAGGTCGGCGGGGGATCGGACGGCTGGTCGGCCTGGCCCTGGTGCTGGCCGCCGTGCTGGCCGGGCTGTGGTTCTGGTCGCAGAACGGCGGCGATGATCCCGCCGTCGACGACCCGGATGTCTCCGCGACCCCGACGCCCGCCGACACGCCATCGGCTCCGCCGCCCGGGGAAGTGGCGTCCTCCGGCGACTTCGTGCTCGCCGGGTGGGAGATCGTGAACAACGAGGACGGGACGATGTCGGTGCGCACGAACGTCCGCAACCGGGGCGAGGAGGCTGCCGACGGGTTTGCGACCGTCTTCATCTACGCCGACGGGGAGCCGATCGGGACCGCCTCCGGCGAGCTGCCGGAGATCCCGGCGGGCGAATCGGTGGAGGTCACCCTGGTCGGCGATGACCAGTGGCAGCCGGGGCAGAAGTCGGTGACGTTGGACGTCCAGTGAGCCCGGCCGCGCCGCAGTCGGCTGCTCGGCTGGGCGGCAGTGGCGGCGCAGTTCGCCGCCATCGCCGCGATCCTGGTGGCGACGGGTTCATCGACCGGTGGCCCGCAGTGGCTCACCTGGGTCGGCCTGCTGGCACTGCTGGCCGGGGTGGCGGTCCTGGCGCTCGCGTTCATCAACCTGGGCGCGGCCCTGACCCCGAATCCGGTGCCCAACGGGGCTGGCCTGCGCCAGGACGGGATGTACCGCAGGATCCGCCATCCGATCTACACCGGCGTGCTGCTGGTCATGCTGGGCGTGGTGCTGCGCAGTCCCGGCTGGTGGCCGCTGTTCTGGTGGCTGGTGCTGCTGGCGATCCTGAGCGGCAAGGCGATGTGGGAGGAGCGGATGCTGACGCGGCAGTTCCCCGAGTACGCCGGCTACCGGCGCCGGACCGGGCGGTTCCTGCCCAGACTCCGGCGGGGGTGATCGACGTGCTGCACGTCGTGCTCTATCAGCCGCAGATTCCTCCGAACACCGGCAACATCATGCGGTTGTGCGCCAACACCGGGGCGAGGCTGCACCTGGTCGGGCCGGTCCGCTTCGATCTGTCCGAGGCTGCCGTGCGCCGGGCCGGGCTGGACTACCGGGACCGTGCGGTCGTGCACGTCCACGACTCCTGGTCGGCGCTGCGGGCAGCACTGGGCGCCTCGATCCCGTGGTATGCGGTGGATGTCCGCGGGACCGTGTCCCACGCCGCGGCCGACTATGGCCAGGACTGCGTGCTGGTGTTCGGCCGGGAGCGGGACGGGTTGCCGGACGGGCTGCTGGGGGAGTTCGCCGCCGACCGCGTGCTGCGCATCCCGATGGTCCCGTCGAGTCGATCGTTGAACCTGGCCAACGCGGTCGCGGTCGTGGTCTACGAGGCCTGGCGGCGTTCCGGCTTCGCTGGCGCAGCCGCCACGGCGGTGCAGCCGGCGCCGGTGCGGTGAACCGTGCGCTACGTGACCTGCGACGTCTTCACCGACCGGCCGTTCGGCGGCAACCCGTTGGCCGTGGTGCTGCGGGCCGACAGCCTCACCAGCGAGCAGATGCAGCGGATCGCGGCGGAGTTCGGCTACTCCGAGACCACGTTCGTCTGTGAGCCGGACCAGGAGGGCTTCGACGCCCGGGTCCGCATCTTCACCCCCACGATGGAGCTGGGGTTCGCCGGCCATCCCAACGTGGGGACCGCCCTGGTGCTCGCCGAAGGGGACCGCACGCTGCGGTTCCAGCAGGGTGCCGGCCCGGTCCGCATCACCGTGCGCGACAGTCGCGCCGAGGTGGCCGCACCCACCGGTTTTCGCGTGCTCGGGACGCTGACACGGCAGCAGGTCGCGGCCGCGTGCGGCATCGCCGAGCACGACATCGTCGGCGAGCCGGTGGTGGCCACCTGCGGGGCGCCGTTCGCCGTCGCCGAGGTGAGCGTGCTCCACACGGCGCGCCCGGTCGTGCCGATCGAGGGGCACGGCGCGACCGGCGTGCTGCTGTACCAGCGGGGCAACCCGCTGCGGGTGCGGGTCTTCGCCCCGGGGGCCGGTGTGCCCGAGGACCCTGCGACCGGCAGCGCTGCGCTCGTCCTGGCCGGCCTGCTGGCGCAGCGCGAAGGGCCGGGCACATGGGCGATCGACCAGGGTCGGGAGCTGGGACGGCCGTCGCACCTGTCGGTGCGCGCCGATGCGCAGGGCGCCACCTGGGTGGCCGGAACCGCGGTCGAGATCATGCGCGGTCGCCTGACCTGCGTCGGCGACGCGCGTCCGGGAGGGGACTGCGGCTAGCGTCGGGGCATGAGCAAAGGCATCCCAGCACTGGTTGTGGTCGGACTCGTCGTCGGGGCGGTCGCCGCAGTCCTCGTCCTGAAGCGACGAGGCGCAGACGCCACGGAGTAGTCCGCCGTCGTTCGCGCCGGTCGGGTCGGCTACAACTGCCCCAGCAGCCAATCCCGCCGGTCGCGCAGCACCTGCAGCGGTGCCTGCGCCGATGCCGGTCCGGGCACGGCCCGGCGCGCCTCGACGTGGACGGCGCGCGGCGTGCTGCCGGTGCGTGAGGCGACCTGGGCCGCCAGGGCCGCCACCTCCCGCCGCAGCGTGGCCACATCGGCCTGCTTGGCCGCCGGCTCGGGCAGCCCGGCCAGCTGCTTGACGTGGGCGTCGCGGGTGGCCAGCAGCGTCGCGGTCTGCTCCGCCGAGAGCAGCCCGGGCAGGCCCAGGTACTCGGCATCGTCTTCGGTCAGGTCGACGACATCGCCGATGACCGCCCGGCCGGCATGCAGGACATGGGCGAAGCTCGCCTCGGCGCCCAGAGCGACGAACTGCGCCCCCATGCCGCCCTCGGTCTGCGCGGGTTCCACCACGACTTCGGTGAGGTCGTCGTCGAGCACCCGCACCACGTGGTTGCGCTCCTCCTCCATCCGGGCAGCGAGATCCAGCAGCGGCCGGACGGCGGGCAGGAACACGGTCGCGACCTCGTGCGCGGCCTGCGGCGACGACTTGCGCAGGGCTCGACCCACGGACTGCTGCCAGATCAGCTCGCGGGCGGCACGGCTGAGGTAGCCGAGCACCGCCACCCGCGGGATGTCCACGCCTTCGCTGATCATGCGCACGGCGACGGCCAGTCGGGCATCCCCACGGCCGAAGGACGCGATGCGCTGGTTGGCCCCCGGGTCGTCGGAGAGAATGACCACCGGCTCGTACCCGAGCACGTCGGCGGCAGCTGCGGCGTATCCGCGCGCCGACTCCTGGTCGGAGGCCAGCACCAGCCCGGCGGCCCTCGGCATGCCGTTGGCCCGCAGGTAGCTGATCCGGTCATCGATGGCCGCCAGTACGTGGCGGACCCATCGGCCCGAGGGGTCCAGCGCCGTTCGCCAGGCGGCGTCCTCGTCGGCCCGGGACAGCCCGGCCTCCCCGAGCACCGCTTCCTTCTCCGCGAACTCCTCCGACTCCGATACCGCCCACCGGGTCGTGCCGGAGTATGCCGCGAAGACCACCGGTCGCACCACCCCGTCGGCGAGCGCTTCGGCGTACCCGTAGCTGACATCCGGCTGGCACACCAGTTCGCCCGGCTCGTCGCCCTCGGCGTAGCGGACGAACGGGATGCGCTCACCGGGGGCACTGCGGAACGGGGTCCCGGTGAGGCCCACGCGCAGCCGCGCCGCGCCGAACGCCTCCTCGACCGCCTCACCCCACGTCGCGGCATCGCCGCAGTGGTGGATCTCGTCCAGCAGCACCAGCGTGCGCTTGGCCGTCGCGCGTCCGCGATGCAGGGACGGCTTCATGGCGACCTGTGCGTACGTGACGACAGCCCCGTCGGCATCCGGCCGCAGCCGGGCCGCCGCGTTGTCGGCATCGGCGGCGAGGTCCAGCCCCAGCGCTGCCATCGCCGCCGCCCACTGCTTGCGCAGATGATCGGTCGGGGTGACGACGATGACGCGCTCGATCCAGCGCCGCTGACGCAGTTGCTGGGCCAGTTCGCCGGCGAATCGGGTCTTGCCGGCGCCAGGTGTGGCGTGGACCAGGAAGTCCTCCGGCGGCCGGTCATGGGCCCAATACTCGGCCAGGGCGCGCTGCTGCCAACGGCGCAGACCGGACGTCATCGCACTGCCCTTCCTGTCGCGGTGTTCGGCGGCGCGACAACGGCGCCGGGCACCCACCATAGCCCCACGCGGGGTCAGGCCCGGCACGCCATGAGCGGCGGATTCCGCCGCGTCGCCGCCGTCACGTACGGTGTCGCAAGCGGAGGATTCATGGACCACGACCACCTGCAGACACTGCGCGCGCACCATCCGGCGTGGAAGCTCCTGCGCGCCGACTCGGCGCCCTTTGTCGCCGCCGTGCTGCACCGGGTGTTCGTCGCGGGCAACGCCCGGGTCCTCACGCAAGACGCTCTGGTCGAGGCTGTGGACGACTTCCTCTTCGAGTTGCGCGGCGGCCCGGGGGCCGACCCGTACCCGCGCACCGCGCTGCAGTACGTCACCGACTGGGCCGATGTGGAGCGCGGCTGGCTGCGCAAGTTCTATCCGCCCGGCTCCGACGTCCCGTCCTACGACCTGACCCCCGGTGCAGAGAAGGCCTTGGCCTGGCTGGCCTCGTTGACCGACCGCTCCTTCGTCGGCACCGAGTCGCGGCTGTGGACGCTCTTCGGGCTGCTGCAGCAGCTGGTCGAGGGGTCGCAGGAGGACCCCCAGGAGCGGCTTGCCATCCTGCACCGGCGCCGCGCCGAACTCGACGAGGAGATCGCGGCCGTTGAGCGCGGCGAGATCCGCGTGCTCGGCGATGCCGCGGTGCGCGACCGGTTCCAGCAGTTCAGCGTGACCGCCCAGGAGTTGCTGTCCGACTTCCGGCAGGTGGAGGAGAATTTCCGGATGCTCGACCGCGGCGTGCGGGAGCAGATCGCCGGCTGGGAGGGTTCCCGGGGGGCGCTGCTCGACGACGTCTTCGGCGACCGCGACGCCATCGCCGACTCCGATCAGGGCGCCAGTTTCCAGGCGTTCTGGGACTTCCTCATGGCGGCGGACCGGCAGGCGGCGTTTTCCAGCATGCTGCAGGACGTGCTGGCGCTGCCGGCGCTGCAGCAGCACGACCCGGGGCTGCGCCACGTCATGGGCGATTGGCTGAAGGCCGCCGACGCCGTGCAGGTGACGGTGGCGCACCTGTCGCGCCAGCTGCGGCGGTTCCTCGACGATCGCGCATATCTGGAGAACCGCCGGATCGCCGAACTCGTCCGGTCCATCGAGACCAGTGCGCTGGCGCTGCGGGACCAGCAGCCGGCGGGCACGGTGGCCGAGCTCGACGTGCCGCGCGCCAGTGTCGCCGCTCCCATGGCCCGGCGGCTGTATGAACCCACGCGAAGCATCGTGCTCGACACCGGTCCACTGGTCGCCGGCGAGGAAGACGTGGCGACCGGGGCGCTGTTCGAGCAGTTCGTGGTGGACCGGGACCGGCTGCAGTCGGCAGTGCGCGCCACCCTGCGGCAGCGGCGCCAGACCACGCTTGCCGAGGTGGTGGACGCCCACCCCATCAGCCAGG
This sequence comes from uncultured Actinomycetota bacterium, assembly GCA_963706835.1. Classification (GTDB taxonomy): domain Bacteria; phylum Actinomycetota; class Actinomycetes; order S36-B12; genus CAVXYG01. Next base: position 209,405 of record CAVPOB010000014.1, on the reverse strand, counting down.
GCTTGGCCGAGGTGGTGACCTACCTGAGCATCGCCGACGGCGACCGCAACGCGTCCTTCGACGCCGGACAGCGCCAGACCCTGGCCTGGCAGGATCCCCACGACGCGCGGGAGCATCGCGTGGAGGTTCCACTGATCGTGTTCACCAACCCGGAGGCCGCATCATGAGCGACCCCTCCCTGGCCGACGCCTGCGTGCCGCTGCTGCGCGGCGTGGTCTACGCCGACAGCCACCCCAAGGCGTGGGAGGCGCTGCTGGCGCTCGGCCCGCAGGTGCGCGACTACCTGTTGCCGCTGGGCCTGCAGGTGCGCATCGACGAGGCCGAGGGCTACGCCTTCGTCGTGCCCCACGAGGACCCCGACGACCCGGACCGGCCGCGGCTCATCCAACGCCGCCAACTGTCCTACCGGGTGAGCCTGCTGCTGGCGCTGCTGCGCCGGCGGCTGCTGGAGTTCGATGCCCAGGGCGACCAGACCCGCCTCATCATCACCCGCGACGAGGCGGTGGAACTGGTGCGGACCTTCCACCCGGCCCGCGGCAACGATGCCAAGCTTGCCGACGAGGTCGAGGCGGACCTGCGCAAGATCATCGAGCTGGGGTTCCTGCGGGCGCTGCGCGATCAGCCGCACACCTACGAGGTGCGCCGGATCATCCGGGCGTTCGTGGACGCGCAGTGGTTGGGCGAGTTCGACGCCAAGCTCGCCGAGTACGCCGAGATTGCCTCTGGGGGTTCGCCGTGACCGACAGCATGGAACTGGATCTCTTCGAGGACCGTCTGGTCGGATTCCGAGCAGAGCGGATCGAGATCTACAACTGGGGCACCTTCGATCGCCGCGTGTGGGCGCTGGACCTCGGCGGGGACAGCGCGCTGCTCACCGGCGACATCGGTTCCGGCAAGTCCACCCTCGTCGATGCCATCACCACGCTGCTAGTGCCGCCGAACCGCGTCAGCTACAACAAGGCGGCGGGTGCAGAGGCCAAGGAGCGCTCGCTCGCCTCCTACGTGCTCGGCCACTACAAGTCCGAGCGGTCCGAGCACGGCAGCAAGGGCAAGCCGGTTGCCCTGCGCTCCGCGGAGCAGTACGCGGTGCTGCTCGCGGTGTTCCGCAACGACTCGCTCGGCCAGACGGTGACCCTGGCGCAGGTCTTCTGGTTCCGGGACGGCTCGGGAACCCCCGCGAAGTTGTACGTCGTGGCCGACGGGGCGCTGTCCATCGCCGAGGACTTCTCCGACTTCGGCCCTGACATCGCCCGGTTGCGGCATCGGCTGCGCGAGCGCGGGGCATCGCTGTACGACGCGCATTCCCGTTACGCCGCCGACTTCCGCCGCCGCTTCGGCATCAACCACGCCCAGGCCCTGGAACTGTTCCACCAGACGGTGTCGATGAAGTCGGTGGGCAACCTCACCGACTTCGTACGCACCCACATGCTGGAGCCCACCAACGTCGAGGAGCGCATCGCCGGGCTCATCAGCCATTTCGAGGACCTCACCCGGGCCCACGATGCGGTGCTCACGGCCAAGGAGCAGATCGGGGTGCTGAGCCCGCTCGTGGCATCGCTGGACGAGCACGCCGAGGCCAGTGCAGCCGCCGAGCACCTGCGGCGGCTGCGGGCCGCCCTGCGCGGGCACTTCGTGCGCCGCAAGCTGGAACTCCTGCAGGCCCGCACCGTGCGCCGGTCCCAAGAACTGGCCCGGCAGGTCGCGCGACAGTCGGATCTGGCCGCGGCCCAGGCGTCGGCCGCCGATGAGGCCGTGTCGCTGCAAGCCGCCATCGCCAGCAGCGGCGGGGACCGGCTGGTGCAGCTGGAGCGAGACGTGGCCGCGGCCCAGACCAGCCGCGACCAGCGTCAGCAGGCGGCGACGCAGTACCGGATGCTGTGCGCGCAGGTCGACCTGGAGCCGGCGGACAGCCAGGACTCGCTCATGGCCCAGCACGACCAGATCGCCCGTCTGCAGGAGGTCCTGGCCGGGCGTCAGGCCGACATCGGCAACGAGCTCAACGAGTTGGCCGTCCGCGAGCGGGACACCGCCGGCCGATTGACCGAGGTGGAGACCGAGGTGAAGAGCCTCGCCGAGCGTGACAGCAACATCGACCAGCGGATGGTCGCGGTGCGGGCGCGGCTGTGCGAGGAGCTGGGCCTCGACCCCGCCGAGCTGCCGTTCGTGGGCGAGCTGCTCCGCGTCGCCGATCCGGCCTGGGAGCCCGCGGCGGAGCGGCTGCTGCACTCCTTCGGGCTGTCCCTGTTGGTGCCCGACCAGCAGTACCCGGCGGTCGCGCGCTGGGTGGATGCCACGAACCTGCGCGGCCGGCTGGTGTACTACCGGGTCCGGGGTCGAGGGTCGGAACGCTCCGCCACCGATGACCGTTCCCTGGTCCACAAGCTCGAGGTCAAGCCCGGCTTGCCGTTGACCGCGTGGCTGTCCGCCGAGCTGGTCCGCAGGTTCGACCTGGTGTGCGCCCGCACCCCGGAGGAGTTCGCGCGGGCCAGCCACGCCATCACCCGCAACGGCCAGATCAAGTCCGGCGGCGATCGGCACGAGAAGGACGACCGGCATGACCTGACCGACCGCCGCCGGTACGTGCTCGGCTGGGACAACGCCGCCAAGCGCCGGGCGCTGGAGGAGGAGCGGGCAGGCCTATCCGCGGGGTTGCGCGGCGTGCGGGAACGCGCGGCGACGCTGCGCCAGGAGGAGCGCGGCCTGGCGCTGCGGGGGCAGCATTACGCCGTCCTGCTGGCACAGCGCGACTTCAGCGCCTTCGACTGGCAGTCCGAGGCGTCCCGAATCGCCACGATGGCGGCCGAACTGGCCGCGCTGCAGGAGTCCAACGACGTGCTGCGCGAGCTGCAGGCCCAGCTGGCCGCAGTCCGTGCGCGCCGGGCCGAGCTGGATGCGCAGCACACCTCCGTCACCGAGAAGGTGGGCGGTCTGAAGCGGCAGTTGGAGGCCGACGCGGAACTGGCGGCACAGCTGGAGGCGGAGGAGGTGCCCGATCCGGAGGCTGATCTGACGCCGCAGCTGCAGGGCCTGGAGCGCGAGGAGGAAGGCGCGCACGGCTTGACGGTCGATCACTGCGATGCCGTCGAGCGCCGCATCCGCGAGCGGCTGCAGGCCGATGTGGAGCGCGAGGACAAGCGCATGGGCCGAGCCGGCGAGCGGGTGCTGCGCGACATGGGCGTCTTCCGCAGCCGCTGGCCGCTGGCGGCGGCGGAGATGGATGTCGCGATCGGTGCCGGGCAGGAGTACCGGACCCTGTTGGAGCGCCTGGTCAGTGACGATCTGCCGCGGTTCGAGGAGAACTTCAAACGGCAGCTCAACGTCAACGCGATCCGGGAGATCGTCGGCTTCCGCGCGGCGCTGGAGGCGGCGCGGGAGGAGATCGCCCGGCGTGTGGCCGTCATCAACGAGTCGCTGGAGCGCATCGACTACCAGCCCGACACCTACATCCGGCTGGAGGCCACGCAGAGTCCCGAGCCTGACATCAAGGAGTTCCGGGCGCAGTTGCTGGCCTGCACGCAGGACTCCGTCACGGGATCCACCGATGACAAGTATTCGGAGGCGAAGTTCCTCCAGGTGAAGGAGATCATCAGCCGATTCGCCGGTCGGGAGGGCCGCACCGAGGCCGACCGCCGGTGGACCGCGCGCGTCACCGATGTGCGCCAATGGTTCACCTTCGCCGCCAGCGAGCGGCTGCGCAGCGACGACACCGAGCATGAGCATTACTCCGACTCCGGCGGCAAGTCCGGCGGGCAGAAGGAGAAGCTGGCCTACACCATCCTCGCCGCCAGCCTGTCCTACCAGTTCGGGCTGGCCGCGGGCGCCTCGCAGTCGCGGACGTTCCGGTTCGTCGTCATCGACGAGGCGTTCGGCCGCGGGTCCGACGACTCGGCCCGGTTCGGCCTGGAACTGTTCAAGCGACTGCACCTGCAACTGCTCGTCGTCACCCCGTTGCAGAAGATCCACATCATCGAGCCGTACGTGGCGCATGTCGGGTTCGTGCACAACGAGGGCGGGACGACCTCCAAACTGCGCAACCTCAGCATCGAGCAGTACCGCCGGGAAAAGGCTGCGGCACGGGGATGAAGGGCTGGACCCGCGCTGCGGACATCCGGGCCGCGGTGATGCGGGAGTGGGACCGCGGCCGACTCCTGGCGGCGCGTGTCGCCGGGGCCGACCGCGGCACCGCCTTCCCGTTGCGCGTGCCGGTGCGGGGACCGCGCAGCCGCGAAGTCGTCGACCGCTTCGACGAGGTCCGCGCCTGGGCCGCCGAGATCGCGGCGATCCCGCACGGCCGCGTCGAGGTCGCGCCGACCGGCAACCGCGTGCTCGGTGCGCAGACGCTGCCGGTCGCGGTGGTGTTCGACGGTCCCGCTCCGGCGCTGGCGCTCATCGGCAAGACCCGGGCCGCCGCGACATTCGACCGCCTGTGCGCTGCGACGCCCCCGCAGTTCCGCCCAGTCCTGGCCACTGGCCCGTTGCGCGCCCTGGAGGCAGCGGAAGACTGGCCGGCGATCATCGCCGCCGCGCAGTGGATCGCCGATCACGACACCCCCGGCATCTATCTGCGGCAGGCCGACATCCCGGGCGTCCACAGCAAGGTGCTGGAGCGCCGCCGCCGCCTCATCGCCGCGCTGGTGGATCAGGTGCGACCTATTGCCCAGGAGACCGGCGGCTCGCACTGGTTCGAGCGTCGTTACGGCTTCCGCACCAAGCCCGCACTCATCCGATTCCGGCAACTCGATCCCGCGCGCGCCCCCCTGCCCGGACTGACCGACGTGACGCTGCCCGCCGACGACTTCGCGGCACTGGCGGCTGGAGGAGTGCGGCGGGTGTTCGTGACGGAGAACGAGATCAACTTCCTCACGTTCCCGTCCACGGACGCCGCACTGGTGGTCTTCGGGTCCGGCAATGAGGCCCCCGAGCTGCTCGGCGCGGTCCCCTGGCTGCAGCAGGTGCAGCTGCACTACTGGGGCGACATCGACACCCACGGCTTCGCGATCCTGGACCGGTTCCGCGCTCGATTGCCGCGAACGGCCAGCCTCATGATGGACGTCGACACCCTGCTCGCGCACCGTGATTCATGGGTGACGGAGGAGAAGCAGGTCGCCCGCGACCTGCCCAGGCTCACCGACGCCGAAGCGCTCCTGTATGGGGGCCTGCTGCGCGGCGAGCACGGCGACCGGGTGCGGCTGGAGCAGGAGTTCGTCACCTACGGCTGGGTGCGGGCGGCGGTGGAGGGGCTGCTGGGCTGACCGCGGGTGGGGTGGCGGGTGGCGCGTGGCGTCTGGACTCTGCGTATGGGTCTGGCCTGTGCGTCGTGCCGGATGCCGAGTGCCGGGTGCCGGGTGCGCGTGCAACCGCCGGATGGCGCGTCCCTGATGAAGTCCGGCATCGACGCCGGGGTGGTGTCGGGAGGTTGGCGCCCTGTCGAGCCCTGCGAGGCGCCGGGGTGCGTGTCTCGATCAGGCAGGCTTGGGTGCGCTCTCGAGCTCCAGTTTGAAACGAGCCAGGTTGTCGTCCATCTGGCGCTCCTGGCTTGTCTTGCCCTTGGCGCTGAGGAGACCCAGGATCTTGATGAGAGCACGCGGCGTCGTGAGTTCGTAGCGCCATGTCAGCCGGGTGCCGTTCCCCGATGCTTCGAGCGTGAAGTCGTCGACATCCTTCGTGAAGACGTGAGCCTTCTCAACGATGCGCTGGTTGGCCACGTGCTCTGTTCGGATCATGGGAATGGTCGTGCTGAACGGCAGCCAGAAGAATCGCGTCGACACCTTGTAGCGCGTAACGACCCCGTCCGGTGAGGCCTCGACGTCGCTGACGGCCTCGCGGCGCTCGTACACGCGCGACATCGCCGACATCCGTCGGCACGGGTCGGAGATGAACCTGAATACCTGCTCGACGGGGGCTGCTACCTCGATTGAGCGTGTGACGGTGAACGTGGGCATGAACCCTCCTCTCTGTGTGCCTTCTCCCGGCCCCGAGCCCGCAGGCCCAGAAGCGCATCCGGTCGTGTGCTGACCCAATTGGCGTAGCACGGCTCGCGACCGCGTCGGCAGGGACGAACGTCACCCGCTACCCCAGGGTGCAACCCCGCTGGAGATCGCGACCGCCGGTCACGCTGGGCGACACGTGCTGTTCGGGTGCACCCCACCGCGACGGTTTCGCCGCAGGGTCCGGACGCGGACGTCGGCGACGCGCATCGCGGTCACGCTGAGTGAGATCGGCCTTGAGCGATCGGATGTATGTCCGCCCGTGGACGGGGTGAGGTCCTCGCGTCGGACAGTCCTTTGCGGCGAAGTGGGCCAGATCCCCGACGTGGTGGATCGGGTTGCGCGTCGCTCGCTCAGCCGATGAGCGGGCTGGTGCCATGCGAACGGTTCTCGGACTCGTCGATGACCGCTGCGTGCTGGGAGGTCCCGGACCGGATCACCCCTCTTCTCGAGTCCGACTGCCGCGATTGGTGCGGTTGTCGACCGGTTCGCGAGCGGGGCGGCTCGCTGCGGATCGGGTGGACGAGGCGCTCAGCCTGCGTCATTCGGCCCTGGACCTGGGCAGGTGAGCGGCGCATCGTCAAGGAGGGCGCCGGGGCCGCGGAGCGTCGGAGGTGGTGGCCATGAGCAAGTTACGGATGAGTCGTGGTGTGTTCGACAACTCGATGGCCTACGCGCGGTGGGGCGACAGCACCAAGACGGTGCTGTTCGTGCCCGGCGGGCCGGGCAACACGCTGCCGGAGGGGCCGCTGCGCATCGTGGGGGCACGCTTGTTCCGCCCCCTGGTCAGCGCCGGCTATACGGTGTGGGCGATCACCCGGCCACGCAACCTGCCCGACGGGCACAGCATCGAGGATATGGCTGACGACTACGCCGCCGTGATCGCCGCGGAGTTCGGCGGCCACGTGGACATCGTCATTGGCTCGTCGATGGGCGGCCTGATCGTGCAGTACCTCGCGGCGAACCATCCCGACTGTGCCGGGACCTTCGTGGTGCTGGGTGCGGCGTGCGACGTCACCGAGGGGTCCAAGGATCTGGTCCGTCGCCAGGCGGCCGTGGTGGCCAGCGGCGACCGCACCCAACGAGGTCTGGCCACAGCCGAACAGATGCTTCCCGGTCGCAGGCTCGGCTGGCTACGTCGCCTGCTCGTCCCACTGGCGGCGCGGATATGGGACTGGCAGACCGGGCCCGACCAGCACGAGCACTTCCAGCACGACTACGCCATCGAATCCGACGCCGCAATCCGGTTCGACTCGCGAGAGGCCCTGCCCCGCATCCGCGTCCCGGTGCTGCTCATCAACGGTGACCGCGACCGCAGCTGTCCCAAGGACCTTGTCGAGCAGACAGCGCACCTGATCCCCGACAGCACCCTCGTCTGGTATCCCGGCAAGGGCCACGACGCCACGTGTGCCAACCCGCGCCTGGGACCGATCGTCCTCGACCACATCAGCCGGCGATCCGCCCCCGCCAACGCGTCCTGAACGCAAGACGGCCTACCCGGACGGTCACGACACGCTGAGCGCATCTCGATCGAAGTCGCTGACGGCGCGGTCCTGAACTCCTGGCGAGGATCTGTAGCGCGTTCAGGGTGTTGTCGTCGGCTCGAATACGGTCATCGACCTTCCCCTCAGTGGGCTACTAGCGACGCTGGCCCGAGGACCAGGTCCGCTCTCGTCACGCTGCGTCCGCACGCGGCGGTGTGGGGCGGCCTGCTGCCCACCGGGACGGCTCGCGGCATGTTCGCCATCCGCGTTCGCCCTGCCGGGTTGGTGGGCTGGTCGGGTGCCGCAGAGGGCTGATCGTGGTGAGCTCAGTCGGCGCCCCGAGAGAGTCCGATGCTGCGCAGCACGAGGTGGGCGTAGGTCATGTCCGCCCAGGAGAACCACGCTCGGGTGTAGGTCCCGGGGTCGTCGACGTGGAACGACTCGTGCATGCGCCCGGTGCCGGCGTCTGTGGTCTCCAGGGTGTCCAGGATCGAGGCCGTCAGGTCCGCGGACGTCGCGGTCAGGGCGGCGATGGCCAGCGCCAGCGGCCACACGTGCCGGGCGGGGGTGTGCGGGGAGCCCACCCCTGAGGCTTGCCGCCCCGAGACGTAGGTGGGGTTGGCAGGGGAGAGGATGAAGTCGCGGGTGGCCAGGTAGGTCGGGTCGTCGGGGGCGCAGAAGCCCAGGTAGGGAAGAGCGAGCAGGCTGGGCACGTTGGCGTCGTCCATGTGCAGCGCGCGGCCGAACCCATCGACCTCGTAGGCCCAGATCGGTCTGCCTGCCGGACCTGCGACGACGGCGTACTCGGCCAGCCCGGCGCGGATCCCCGCCCCCAGCTCGGCCGCGGACCTCGCCAGCTCCTCGTCGGTCCAGACGCATCGCGCGAGCTCTGCCAACCCGTCGAGGCCCACCGCTGCGGCGGCATTGGCGGGTACGAGGTAGCCGTAGGTGCAGGCGTCGTCGCTGGGCCGGAACGCGCTCCACGTCATCCCCGTGGGACCCACAGGTGCACCTCGGCCGTCATGGGCCAGGTGGTCATGCGCGGCGGCTCCCGGCCGGTGCAACCGGTAGGTCGCCGGGTCGTGCTCCCGCTCGGCGGCCAGGACCTCGACGATACGCCGGGCCGCCGCATGGAAGGCGTCGTCCAGGTGCACGATCGTGCCGGTGACCCGCCACAGCCGCACAGCGAGGTCGAGGACGGCGGCCAGCGAGTCGAGCTCGTACTTGCGCTCCCACACCAGGGGGTGCTGGTCGGGGAAGTCGAGGTGGTACGGCACGTCGGCGGGGTCCAGCTTGAACGCGTTCGCGTACGGATCGACGAGCACGAATTGTGCCTGCTGGCGGCTCACCCCCGCGATCAGCGCCGTCGTCTCGGGATCCCCCACAGCAGCGGCCAGCAGCGGGCGCACCTGCCAGGTTGAGTCCCGCAGCCACATGGCTGGGATGTCGCCGGTGCGCACGAACCCCAGCCCGTCGGGATCCACCTGCACCGCGCGACGCAGCGTCGTCAGGACCGCGTTGCGCAGTCGTGCGGCCCGGGCCGGGCGGTCAGCCAGGCGCCGGTCGGCCTCGGCCAGCAGGTCCAGCACGCCCGCCGGTACCTCCGGTGCGGACCAGCCGGGCCCCAGGCCAGGCACGGGACTGGTCACGGTCTGTCCAGGGGGAAGGTCACCCGGCGCAGGGCTGCCGGGCCTAGCTGCCATGACCTCATCATGCTCCACGCATGGGCAGGCCATCAAAGGAGCGGCAGGAGCGCGTCCACAGGCGGTGGATTCTGCAGGAGAAGGTTGAACGGTACGGGCTCACCGAAAGGAGCGGCGCCGACTTCAAGTATGTGGTCGACAAGACTGGCACCCCCAGAATGGCCAAAGGCTACTGGGTGATGGAGTGGTACAGCCTCTTGACAGGAGAGATTTCCGACTACCTCCGAACCGACTCCGACGCGTTGGTGAGCGAGAGCACTTGCTAGCGTCTTGCGTCGTTCGCGACCTGAGATCAGTCAGCTGATGGAGTCGAGGAACTGATCAGTGTCTTGGTCCAATGGCGCCCCTTCTGGGCGGATCGACGCGGGCAGTCTGCTCACGACTGTGCGGGCGTCCCCTTCGCAGGGGCGGTAGTACCGGGTAATACTCGGGGTGTGAAGACAGCGATCTCGGTCCCCGACGACACGTTCGAGGCCGCCACGAAGCGTGCGCAGAAGCTGGGGATGAGCCGATCGGAGTTCTTCTCCCTGGCCGCCCGCCGATACCTGGACGAGCTCGACCGCGAGTCGATCACCGAGCAGGTCGACCACGCGCTTCGAGCAGCGGGCAGTGACCAGTCGGCCGCTGCGGCGGTTGCCGTGGGCCGGCGACGGCTGTCCTTCGGTGAGGACTGGTGACCGTCCGCGGAGGTGTGTACTGGGCTGACCTTGGCGAGGCCACAGGGACCCGGCCTGCCAAGCGCCGACCAGTGCTCGTGGTCCAGTCAGACGCCTACAACGCCAGCACCTTGTCGACCGTGATCGCCCTCGTACTCACCTCGAACACCGCGCTGGCTGCGATGCCCGGCAACGTGTTTGTGCCAGCCTCGGCCAGTGGGCTGCCTCGGGACTCGGTGGTCAACGTGACCGGGATGGTCACGCTGGACGAGCATGATCTCACCGAGATGGCCGGCGAACTCCCCAGCTACCTGCTGACCGAAGTCGATCAGGGCATACGCCGCGTGCTCGACCTGTAGCCATCCAAGAAGCCGGGCCCTACGCCTCGACTCTTCTCCCTCCGACCTCGAGCTGGTCCAGGCAGTGCATCACGAGCTGGTGGCCGGGGCGGTCGCCGAGCAGGCCCCGGCCGGTCGCTGCGGTGGCGGTGCGGTCCAGGCCGCACAGCATGGTGATCGGCAGACTCATGTGGGAATATGTGTGAGAATCATTCTTAATAACGAAGGTGGGGGTACCGTGGCGAGACCAGACCAGCACCTTCCGATCGTGAAACTTCGCCCCACGGCCCGGACCGGCCTCACCGCTGTCACCGGCAGGAACCGTCGCAACGACCGCGTTCGTCTGGCGCTGCGCAGGCGCGACCCGATCGCGCGGCGCCCCGTCGGCTGCGGGGAGGACCGGTGAGCGACCTCGAACTCGGGGTGGTGGGCGCTGGGCCGCAGGCGCTGACCCTGCTGGGCTACCTTGCCGAGTAGCGCCCCGAGACGCTGCAGCGGACCGTGGTGTTCGACACCGAGGATTGGCTGGCGCGCTGGCACCGGCAGTTCGCCGCCTGCCGCATCGCCATGCTCCGATCGGCCATCGTGCACCACCCGCACCCGCATCCCTAGGCACTGATGGACTACGCCCGCCGGCACGGGCGTTCAGCAGAGTTCTCCGGGCCGATCGGCCGGCCGGGCACCGAGCTGTTCTCCGACTTCTGCGACGACCTGCTCGACTCCCTGCAGCTGCGGGGGCTGCGTCTCTCCGCGCGCGCTGGATCTGGTCCCCTCCGATGGATCCGGGGTCGGGATCAGGACGACGGCGGGCACGTGGACCGCCGACCGGGTGAAGCTGAACGTGACGGGAGCGATCGGGGCGGAGCCTGTTGCCGCGACCGGCGGCTCGTCCACTCGCGTGCGGAGCGCGTCATCAGTCCGGTCTGCTGGGGCTGGCCCCAGCGGCTTCAGCCCGAAGACGCGCGTCATGTTGCCCCAATTGAACAAGCCTGCTTTCTCCTGGTCGCGTCCGAGTTCGTCGATGCGTGCGAGTGCCCGACACAGCTCTCCCCCGACCCGGGCGCGAAGATGCGCCGTGCGCTCCGGATCCTGATCGCACGGCGCATCTTCGCTTTGAGTTGAGGGGCGCTACTTCAACTTGAAGGACGCCGATATGGACGACCCATCGTCAGTCGTCAGGGTTGCTTCGTAGCATTGTCCGGCTTTGCCCTTGGGCGTTCGCCAGTTCTGGATGAACTGGCCACCGGTACTGTCATAGCGAAGCGCGGTGCCACCTGTGGTCGTGAACTCGATGTCATCGCCGACGATGCCGGCCTCACAGGTCACACCCTTGATCACGAAACTGTCAACAACGGCCACATCGGTCAACTCGGTCGCCCCGGCGAAGACCTCGAACTTCAGCGGCACTGTCGAGCCGCTCTTGACGTTGTTCCACACATCACCCATGTCGACCGGCTCGTAGAAGCCGCTCAGCGTCCAGACCGGCACACAGGCATCAGCACTGTCGGACCCCACGGAGCGGGTGGTCGTCCCGCTCGGGCAGTCCGTCGGGAACGCAGCCCCGATCGTGTCGACATAAGTCCCCAGAGGTGCCGGTGTCGTTTGGGTCGCTCCCGTCGTGCTGACGAACGAACCAAGCGGCGCCGGGATGCACGAGGCCTGGCCCGCCTGATCCTGGTAGGTGCCGACCGGGCACGAGGTCGTTTGGGTCGCTCCCGTCGTGCTGACGAACGAACCAAGCGGCGCCGGGATGCACGAGGCCTGGCCCGCCTGATCCTGGTAGGTGCCGACCGGGCACGAGGTCGTTTGGGTCGCTCCCGTCGTGCTGACGAACGAACCAAGCGGCGCCGGGATGCACGAGGCCTGGCCCGCCTGATCCTGGTAGGTGCCGACCGGGCACGAGGTCGTTTGGGTCGCTCCCGTCGTGCTGACGAACGAACCAAGCGGCGCCGGGATGCACGAGGCCTGGCCCGCCTGATCCTGGTAGGTGCCGACCGGGCACGAGGTCGTTTGGGTCGCTCCCGTCGTGCTGACGAAGGTCCCTGGCGGCGCCGGGATGCACGAGGCCTGGCCCGCCTGATCCTGGTAGGTGCCGACCGGGCACGAGGTCGTTTGGGTCGCTCCCGTCGTGCTGACGAAGGTCCCTGGCGGCGCCTCCGTGCAAGGGGCGTTGCCGGTCGGCGAGTAGGACCCGGGCGGGCACAGCACCTGGTCCTCCCAGCAGTAGATGACGTGGGTGATGAGGAGATCGCCACTGCCGGGGTTCCACTGACCGTTCCCGTCGGTGTCGGCCCACACGTACTCACCGGCTGAGGGCGAGCCGAAGATGGTGTTTTCGCGCTCACCGCCCCCGGCCTTCACGACGGCGAGCGTGTACTGGGCACCGGTCGGCGGGTCTGGCAGGAGCAGGTAGTCGATGCCGATGCCCGGTTCGCTGTCGATCCTTTCGCCTCCGCCGTCGCCACACCAGAAGGAAGCGTCGTTGGATCCTTCGGCGCCTGGCGCGTAGCCGGTAACCGTCGCAAGGGGTTCTGGTGGCGCGGGGGGGTTAGCAGCGGCAGGGGCTATCAACCCGCCCGCCGCGAGCGCGACTGCGACAGCCGCGATGAGCGACTTCTTCATGGGTTTCCTCCTGTTTGGGAGGAGCCCCTCCCGCCTGGATCATGACACGGGCGAACTGTCAAGGGAAGATGGTCCCGACTGTTTCGCAATGGTACTTCGGCAGGCACGACACAGGGCCCACCGCGAGCGAGCGCTGGACCGCCTTCTGGACGACCCCGGATCGGACCGGGCCGTTGAGGGTGGGGGGTCGCATTCCCGAGAATGTCAAGGCGTGTCTGGAAGCGCCCGTGGGGCGCTCAACGGCTGCGCCGCCGGGGCTGCACGGGCGCTGGGCGCGGACGTCACACAGTAACGGCTGCTGTCATCGCAGGTACGCCTCGAACGCGGCGTCGTCCAGGTCCGCGAGGGTCTCGTCGTCGGCCCGCCGCACCAGCCTCGACACGACCTCCGCCTGGCTGATTCCCCAGTGCCTCGCCAGCCGCGACAGCGCGAGCTTCTCGGAGTCCCCCAGCCACGGCTGCACCTCCCGGGCACCGCCTGGAGCGCCTGGCCCGGAAGGCCGCCTGCCGCTCCGCATTCGACCTCGCCGCCATGCCCCGAGCCTAGCCGTTACACAGTAACGAAGCGCTGAGAAGGGGCGAACGAATACGAGCACCTACCAGCAGAATCCGCGGGGGCGAAGCTGCTGGCGTCGGGCTGGTGCTCGGCGGCGGCGATGGCGTCGAAGGCCCCCTCGGTGACGATGACGGTGCCGGCGCCGGCGGGTCCTGCGCGGAAGGCGGCGGCCTGCTTGTCGAACACCTGCACGGTCGGGGAGTCCAGCCACTTCGGCGCGCTGCTGGGTCGGCGGCGGCCCTCGTTGTCGTGCCGGCGGCGGTCGGCTGCTCAGTGGCGCCGTCCGCGTCGTCCCGCCGCACGGCGATCACCGGCCGCAGGATCTGCGGGCCCTTCTCGCCCTTGCGGACGTGGCGGCCGAGCTCGCCCCAGGTCCGGAACCCGGCGACCCGGGTGGCGTCGGGGTTCTGCGCGAGGATGAGCATGACGTTGCGCGCCGAGTAGGTGTGGAACTGGGCCAGGCGCATGGTGCACCGCCGGATGCCGGATGCCGGATGCCGGATGCCGGCCATGCGGGTCGCTTCTGCCAGTTGTCTGGGTTTCGGTGCCGCATGCCAGATGGCGTCTGCCGCCTGTCGGGTGCCGCGACACCGGGCTGGGTGCGGTGTTGCCTGCCGGACCTCGACCCGGACCGCGCACGGTACTGTCTGGGCCAACCGAGGGTGGGAGGCGGCATGCTGCTGTCCGATCGCGACATCCGGGCCGAGGTTGCCGCCGGCCGGGTGGTGCTGGAGCCGTTCGAGCCGGCGATGGTCCAGCCATCGTCGATCGATGTCCGGCTCGACCGGTACTTCCGCGTGTTCGAGAACCACCGGTACGCCGTCATCGATCCGGCAGCGGATCAGCCCGATCTCACGCGTCTGGTCGAGCCGACCGGCGATGAGCCGTTCGTGCTGCACCCGGGCGAGTTCGCTCTCGCGAGCACCTTCGAGGTGGTCACGCTGCCCGACGACATCGCCGGGCGGTTGGAGGGCAAGAGCAGCCTGGGCAGACTCGGGCTGCTCACCCACTCCACGGCCGGCTTCATCGACCCGGGCTTCTCCGGCCACGTCACGCTGGAGTTGTCCAACGTAGCGACCCTGCCGATCACGTTGTGGCCGGGGATGAAGATCGGGCAGTTGTGCCTGTTCCGGCTGTCGTCGCCGGCCGAGCATCCCTACGGGTCGGCAGCGTACGGCTCGCGGTACCAAGGGCAGCGCGGTCCAACTCCGAGCCGGTCGCACGTGAACTTCCACCGCACCTCGGTGCGGTAGCGGAGGCCGGCTTGCTCGGCTGGCGCCCGGGGCCGGTGGGTCGCGGCTGCCTGCAGGGGCCCGGAGACGCGCGCAGGCGAGGAATGCACCCGATTCGGGGGTCTGCACCCGAGTCGGGGGTGATGACGGCCGATTCTGTGCAACGACTGCACCCGGTTCGGGGGTTTGCACCCGCTGCGGGGCCTTTGGGATCCGATTCGGGCCTGCTCCACCCCCGTTTCGGGTGCAGACCCCCGAACCGGGTGCAGAGTTCGCGCCGCGCGGGCCCGTTCCGCCCCCGTTTCGGGTGCAAACCCCCATGCCGGGTGCAGAGTCCGCGCCGAGCGGGCCGGTTCCGCCAGCGCACGCCGCCAGGGCATTACCGAGCACGCCACTGCCCTCCGCCGAACCGCCCCACTGCCGCCCGCCCCGGCAGCACCGGCACCGCCCCACCTCACCAGCCCACTGACCCCGCTGCTAGCGGCGGCTAGGCTCAAGGTATGGCTGCGCCACCGATCGAGATTCGAGGGCTCCGTAAGCACTACGGCAAGGTCAAGGCCGTGGACGGCATTGACCTTTCGGTCGCCCCGGGGGAGATCTACGGCTTGCTCGGGCCGAACGGCGCCGGCAAGACGACCACGATCCGGACGCTGCTGGGCTACCTGAACGCCAACGACGGCGCCGCCCAGGTGCTCGGCGGCGATGCGACCGAACCAGCGATCCGCCGCCGTATCGGATACCTGCCCGGGGACCTCCGACTGGAGTCCAAGGCGAAGGTGTCCTCGCTGCTCGACTTCTACGCCGACCTGCGCGGCGGCGTCGATCGCGACTACATCCGCACCCTCTGCGCGCGGCTGTCCTTGGACGCCTCCCGGAAGTTCGGCGAACTGTCCAAGGGCAACCGGCAGAAGGTCGGCGTGGTGCAGGCGGTCATGCATCGGCCCGACGTCCTCGTGCTCGACGAGCCCACCAGCGGCCTGGACCCGCTGATGCAGCGCGAAGTGATGCGGCTGGTGGCCGAGCGGCGCGACGACGGGGCCGCCGTGCTGTTCAGCAGCCACATCATCTTCGAGGTGGAGGAGGCCGCCGACCGGGTGGGCATCATGCGCGCCGGACACATGGTGGTGCAGGACACCGTCGAAGGGCTGCAGCGGATCACGGCGCGGCAGTCCATGCACGTCCGCTTCGAGCGGTCGGTGGCCGCAGCCGACTTTGACGGGGTGCCGGGGCTGGTCAGCGTGGTCGCCGACGACAGCACGGCCGACATCGTCATCAAGGGTCACGCGGCCCCGCTGCTGCAGCGGCTGGCGGAACTTCAGGCCGCTCACATCAGCACCGATCCGCTGGTGCTGGACGACATCTTCTACGGGGTCTACGACGCCAGCGCCGGCGAGGCGCCCGGAACAGAGGAGGCCGACGCATGACCGCGACGGCGGCAGAGGTCCCCACCGGTGCCGGGTGGACGGCGATCACGCGCCGGATGATCGGCGACCGCCGCCGGTCCCTGCTGTGGTGGACCTTCGGCATCACCGTGCTCGTCGTCATCATGGCGGCGACGTACCCGTCCATCCGTGAGACCGGTGATGCGCTGGACGAGTACGTGGCCAGCCTGCCGGAGGGGCTGCGGCAGGCCTTTGGCCTGGAGGGGGCAAGCATCGCCAGCCCCGAGGGCTACCTGACCAGTCAGCTCTACTCCAACCTGTATCCGATCGTGATCCTGGTGCTGGCTCTCGGACTGGCCGCGTGGTCGGTCGCGGGGTCGGAGAACGACGGTTCGCTAGAGCTGGTGCTGGCCAATCCGGCCAGCCGAACCCGGGTCGCGCTGGCCCGCTACGTCGGGGCAGCGCTCATAGTCGCCTCCGTGACGGTCGTGTCCACGGCGGTGCTGGTGCTCTTGGCACCCGCCTTCGGCCTCGACGAGGGCGTGCCCTGGTGGGGCTACTGGAGCGCCGGACTGCAAACCTTCGCCTTCGTCATGGTCTGCGCCTCCGTCACGTTCGCGGTCGGGGCCGCCACCGGGTCCAAGGGTCTGGCCATCGCCTTGGGGTCGGCGGTCGCGGTTGTCGGCTTCCTGCTCAACGCCCTCGGCGCGATCACCGAGACGCTGGAGACGCTGCGGTGGGCCTCGCCGTGGTACTGGCTGCTGAAGGACAACCCGGTCGTGACCGAGCCGAACCTGCTGAACACCGCACTGCCGCTGGCGCTGGGCGTTGCGTTCGTGGCGACCGGGGTCCCGGTCTTCGCGCGCCGGGACCTGCGCGGCGGCTGAGCGGGACCTGCGCCGCGATCCAGCCGTGCCGAGCGCTACTGATCCACCGGGTAGTACTCGTCGAGCCACTCGGTCACCAGAGTGTCGAATGCGACCCAGTCCTGGTTCCACTCCCCGGTGTGGAAGGCGTCCTGGAAGAGTTCGAACGTCCCGTCCGGCAGCGCTGTCGGCGAACTCCTCGATCGACGTCCGGCGGCACCAAGTCATCTTCGGTCGCGGCAGTGACCAATGCCGGCACCGGCCAGTCCGCGGCATTGTCGACGTACTCAGCTCCGCTGTAGTCGATGTCGGAGCGCAATTCGACGAACCGCTCTGCCAGCCAGATGACGGGCGTCAGCAAATCGGTCGGGTATCCGCAGCAGCTCCGCCCCGAACACGGTCATGTCGTGGAAGCTGACCATCCGGTGAGTCCAGGATCGTCCCGCTGACGAAATCGGTATTGGCGCCCCGCTCCAAGTAGCCAGCGACAAGGGCGCCCCCCATCGAGTAGCCGACGAGCAGGACGTCTTGCGCCCCGTTCGCCAGTGCGTAGTCGACGGCTGCCTCGACGTCGGGCCACTCGGTCACGCCGAAGTTGGCCAGGCCATCCTCAGCCGGCACGTCCGGTTCCTTGCGGTCATCGCGGTAGTTGATGAGCATCGAGGTGATGCCGCGCTCCGCCAGGCGCGGCACGATCCGCAGCGGCTCGCGGACGCTGCTGTTGCGGCCGTGGATGCCGATCGCCCAGGTGTCGGACGGCGGTGCCGACGCTGCTGGTTCGACGATGATCGCCGGGGTGGAACCGAGCGGGGCGTCGTAGGTCACCTCGCGCTGCTGCAGGCCCATCACCGTCGCGTCCGGGTAGCTGGGCCAGTCCCACTTGCCCAACTCGCCCGGCTCAGGAGCTTCACCAGCGAGCAGCGTGTAACTGCGTGTGATCTCGGTACCGTCGACAGCGGCGTCCTGGTCCAGCTGCAGGTATCCGCCATCGGCGAAGAGCATCCCCACCCGCGTCACCGTGTTGCGATCGGTTGCCGGGTCCTCGAGGTCGTCCGCGCACGCGGTACACCAGCGTGCCGGTGTCCCCGGCGGGATCCGGTGTCGACGGAAACGATCTCCTTGTCGAACTCCGCGTCGTCGCCCTTGATCTCAGCGCCGTCGAGCACCAGGCCGGAGAAGAACCACGACAGCGCCGCCACCAGCACGAGCAGGACCACCAGCGCGACGGCGAGCACCCCGACGACCTTCTTCATGGGGCTAACCGTAGACGGGCGCGGCTGGCTTGGCATGCGAGCTTGGCGAACCGGGCTCAACCGCCAAGGGCCGCCAGTACCTGATCCCCGACGCTGTCGCGCAGGACCGCTCGGTCGGCGACCACGATCAGCAGATGCGTGGCGCGCGAGGCCCCGACCCGGAGCACATCGTCGGCCTCGGCGCCGGGGTGGAATCCGTTCACCGCCAGGACCACCACCGGCCGTTCGAGTCCCTTGAACGACTGCACGGTGCTGACGGCGAGATCCCGGTCGTCCGCCAGTAGGGCGCTGAAGCCCTCTGGTCCCAGCTCGGCGGCGAGTCCCTGCTGCCGGGGATGGCGCCGCCAGGTCGTCAGCAGCGCCACGTCCCCCGGTCGCCACGCTCCGGAGGCGATCAGCGCATCGGCGATGTCGGCGGCGCGATCGGCCACGTCCTCCGCAGCAGTCTCGTGGAACTCCACGGATGGGCCGTCCAGGCCCCGACAGGTGTCGTGCTCGCCGCCCGGGATGGCGGCCAGCAGGTCGGCGATCTGCCGGGTGTTGCGCACGTTCTCCCGCAACTCCACGGCGACCGCATCCTGCAGCGTGATCGGCGGGCGGCCGTAGAGGGACTGCTCATCGTCGCGGAAGACGACCAGTTGACTGTCCTGCGGATCGGCGAGCAGGGCGTGGACCGCGCCCCACCAAGGCGCGGCGAAGTCCTGCGCCTCGTCCACCAGGACGATGTCGAACCGTTCCTGCGGCTCCCGCTCGGCGGCGGCCTCCTGCAGTCTCCCGGGCTGAGCGTCGAAGAAGCCGTCGGGGACCGGGTCCGGCACCGCTTCGCCGGTCCAGTCCAGGGCGAGCCGGTGCAAGGTGGCAATCACGGCGGGCTGCTCATCGTTGGGCCAGGTCGTAGCGGTCTGCTGCAGCGCCATCGCCAGCGCACGGTTGTAGCACAGCAGCGCGACTCGGGCCCCGCGCAGCGTCTCGGCTCGTGCGTGCTCCATGGCCAGCCAGGTCTTGCCGGTGCCCGGGCCGCCGCTGACGGTGATCCGGTTGTTCGACCGCAGGGCCCGCAGGATGGCGTATTGGTCTCGCGTGATGAGGTCGGCCCGCGCCTGTGCTGCAGCGGCAACATCGTGTGCCGCGGGCCGCGGCAGTTGGTGCTCCAGCACCCGGACCAGCGCCTCGAGATCGGCCACCCCCCAGGCGTCGGAGGCGAGTGCGTCGTAGGCCACTGCCTCGATACGGGCGGCCAGCGCCGCCAATCCCGTGCGATCCACCCAGCGCTCGGGTGGCGCGTCCGGAGTGCAGAACCACTTGGGCAGTCTCGTGCCGGGCAGTACGGCCATGGTGACCCAGTGGTCGGGCCAGTATGCCGACTGTCGCTCGACGAAGGTGCGCAGGGCGTAGCCGGCCCGTTGTGCCTGCCGGATTGGGTCCTTGATCGCGTGCACCTCTCCGTGGCGGTCCTGGCTGAACCACTCCCTGCCCTCGGTCCACACCCCGCCGCCCTTCACTTCGAGCACCGCGACGCCAACCCCCGGCCAGCCCACGACGAAGTCCGCCTCCCGCATGATCCGGTGCTCATCGAGCACGCGCACCTGCGCGAAGACCGCAGCCTCCTCCGGCAACGACTGCAGCGCCTCCCACACCTCCCGCTCGGCAGCGGCACCCGGCGAGGTGTAGTCGGGGACTGGCGGGTAGTTCCGTGGCATCCGGCAACCCTCCCTCCACGACCGAGTGTGTCCGTCCAGCACGGTCGTTGCTGGACGATCGGCCCTACTCGGCCCCGGTCCCAGCGTCGACGATGGGCGTATGCAGGAGGTTGCCCCGACTCGGTCCGGCCCCCAGGGCACGCGCATCGACCTCGACGACGTGTGCCGCTACTACGAAGTGGGCGACACGGTCGTCCGAGCGCTCGACACGGCGAATCTGCACGTGGATGAGACGTCGTTCGTCGTGGTCCTCGGTGCCTCGGGGTCCGGCAAGACGACGCTGCTCAACGTGATCGGGGCGCTCGACACCCCGACCGCGGGCAGTGTCCGCATCAACGGCATCGACATCACGGCGGCCTCGCGGGCGCAGCGGCGCAAGGTCCGGATGAGCACGGTCAGCTTCATCTTCCAGAGCTTCAACATCTTCCCCGCGCTCACCGCGCTGGAGAACGTGCAGTTCGGTGCCGATGCTGCTGGGCGCCCCGCGGCGGGCGATGCTGCCCGCCTGACCCTGGGGCAGGTGGGCTTGAGCGATCGCGCCAACCACTTCCCGCACCAGCTGTCCGGCGGGGAGCAGCAGCGGGTGGCCATCGCGCGGGCCCTGGCCACCGGCAACCCGATCCTGCTGGCGGACGAGCCGACCGGGGAGCTCGACTTCCACACCGGGGTGCAGATCCTGGAACTGCTGCGCGCCCAGGCCGAGGCCGGCAAGACCGTGCTCGTGGTGACCCACAACCGGGAGATCTCCCGAGTCGCAGACCGCGTCATCGAGTTGTCCAGCGGCCGGATCGTCGCCGATGGGCCACCGAGCGGCGGACGCGCCGACATCTCCGAACTGCGCTGGTGAGGGGGCAGCGATGGGGTCGCTGTGGATGCGCTGGATCGCCCGGGACCTGCGGCAGCGCTGGCTGCTGATCGCCTCCATCGCGCTGGTCCTGGCGCTGGGCACCGGCACCTACGCAGCGCTGCTGGGCACGAGTACCTGGCGCATGGTCTCCAACGACGCGTCCTTCGAGCAGCAGCGCATGCACGATCTGGAGGTGAGCCTGGCACCGGGGACGACGGCACCGGTCGGCACGCTGGCGGACCTGGTCGCATCGGTCGCGGCCGACGAGGCGGTGGCGGTGCAGGAGCGCCTGGTCGTTCCGACGCAAGTGGTGGTCGACGATGTGATCGTGCCGGGCAAGATCGTCGGGTCCGGCACCTGGGCACGACGATCCGGACAGCGCGGTCGATCTGGTCTGGGTGTCCGCGGGCCGAGCCCCGCAGGCCGGCGACCCCCGGCCGACCGGCGTGCTGGAGATGAAGTTCGCCGGAGCCAACGGACTTCCCGATCAGGGCACCGTCACGGTCAGCGGAGGCACCGAGATCGCCTACACAGGCGTGGGTTCCGGGCCGGAGGACTTCATCGTGAACACCGGCGGCATCGGCTTCATCCTCGCCGATGCCGGCTACGCGACGGTCTATCTGTCGCTGGCCGACGCCCAGGCCGTCGCCGGCGGCCCGGTGGTCAACAACGTCGTGCTGCGGTTGGACCCCGCAGCAGACCGGGATGCGGTTCGATCCGGGTTGGCGCGGGCGTTCGCCGCAGCCGAGCCGCCGCTGGGGGCCACGGTCACCACCCGCGATGACGAGGTTGCCTACAACGTGCTGTACGAGGACATCGAGGGCGACGAGCAGTTCTGGATCATCATCTCGGTGCTCATGCTGCTCGGTGCGACGCTCGCCGCGGTGAACCTCACCGTGCGCGTGGTAGAGGGGCAGCGCCGCGAGATCGGGATCGGCATGGCGCTGGGCAAGCGGTCGCCGGCCCTGGCCGTGCGTCCCCTCGCCTTCGGGGTCGCCATCGCGGTGCTCGGGGTCGTGCTGGGCGTGATCGTCGGCCGGTTGCTGGTGCTGCCGCTCAGCGCGGTGTACACCAGCCTGCTGCCGCTGCCCGTCTGGGAGACGCCGTTCGTCCTCGAACCGTTCCTGGTCGCCTCGGCGGTCGGGGTCGCGGTGCCGCTCCTGGCGGTCGCGTTCCCGGTGCTGCGCGCGATTCGGGTGGAACCGGTGGATGCGATCCGCGTCGGGCACCTGGCCGCTGCCGGCGCCGGCTGGGCCGGGCTTCTGCGCCACATCCCCATGCCCGGCCGGTCGTACTGGAACATGCCGATCCGCAACGTGGTGCGCACGCCCCGCCGCACGCTGCTCACCGCGGTCGGCATCGGCGCCTCGATCACCGTGCTGGTCACACTCGGCGGACTGCTCGACAGCTTCGACGCCACCGTGGCCGCGGCGTCGCGGGAGAGCGCGCGCAGCGCACCGGAGCGGCTGACGGCGACTCTGGTCGACTACCGGCCGGCCAACGATCCGCTCGTGCAACAGGTGGCGGCCGTCGACGGCGTCGCCACGGCATCCCCGGAGTTGGTGCTGCCAGCCGAGGCGGCCGGCGCCGATGGGGAGGAGATCGACCTGCTGTTGCACGTGCTGGGCCCCGATGCTCCGTGGCAGCCGAGCATCGAATCCGGAACGGGGTCCGGCGGACTGGTCCTGGCGCAGGCGGCATCCTCAGACCTCGGCATCGGGCCGGGCGATGTGGTGCGGCTGCGCCACCCCGAACTGGTCCAGGCGGCCGGCGCCGAGCCGTCGATCCGCTACACCGACAGCGAGGTGGCGGTTGCCGGGGTCCACCCGTTCCCGATCCGGTCCTACGCCTATCTCGACACCGCGTCCGCCGGCTTCCTGGGCTTCACCGGTGTCACGAACAGCCTCACCGTCGTGCCGGAGCCGGGCGCCGACGTCGATGAGGTGCGCCGGGGCCTGTTCGGCATCCCGGCGGTCGGGGCCGTGACCTCGCAGGCCGAGACGATCGAGCAGTTCTCCGCCGCGCTGGACCAGATCCTGAGCATCCTCGGGGTGGTCGCCGTCGTGACGCTCATCCTGGCGCTGCTCATCGCGTTCAACTCCGCCAGCATCGCCGCGGAGGAGCGCCGCCGCGAGCACGCGACGATGCTGGCCTACGGGCTACCGGTCGGCCGGGTGATCACCATGCAAGTGGTGGAGGGCATCCTGATCGGGCTGCTGGGGACGCTGGTGGGCCTGGCGCTGGGTTTCCTCGTGGTGCGCTACATCGTGTTTGTGCAGCTGCCGCAGACACTGCCCGACATCGGCGTGCTCCCCGACATCTCTGGCCAGACGGTGCTGCTGGCGATCGGCATGGGCATCCTGGCGGTCTCGGTGGCGCCGCTGCTGGCCAGCAGGGGCCTGCGTCGCATGGATGTGCCGGGCACGCTGCGGGTCGTCGAGTAGGTTGTCGCTGCCGTCACGGGGCGACAGCGCGGCGCCCAGGTTCGCAAGCGGCTGTGGCGAGAATTAGAGGGCGGCCGGTGCGCGGTTCGCTGCTGCCCGGGGTCTGCCGCTCCCCTCGACGGCTAGCACGACGGCATCGCCGCGGTCGAGGACACGACTGCATCCATCGACCGGGCGCCTGCTTGGCACCGCGTGACGCACGCAGCGACCGCGGCGCCGACTGCCGCATCACCAGGCCTGCAGCACTTCGGCGAACGTCTGGTTCGGCCGCCCCCGCGGCCAGACGACCTGTACCTCGGTCAGCGCCTGAGCGGCCGGGATGCCGGCCACATGCGCGCCGTACAGGGCTGCCACGGTCGGGGTGCGGGATTTGCCGACCACGCAGTGCAACAGCACCGTCCGGCCCTCCGCCCGCAGATCGGCGATGGTGCGCACGGTGTCGTGCAGGACGAACTCCAAATGCGGATTCTCGGCTCGGTCCTCCTCGTCGATCAGCCAGACCTCCACATGGTCCGCAGCCGCGACCCCGGCCGCCGGGGACTGCGTGCTCCCGAGCCGGCACAGCGAGACGACGGCATCCACCCCCATCGGCGGGAAGTCCAGTGCGGCCACATCACCGATCCACACGCCCGGATCGTGCGGGTGCGGCACGGCGGCACCGGTCGGCCGCCAACCGCTGTAGTCCAGTCGCGCCACGGTGGGCCACCCCTGCCCGTCGGGTTCCCCGCCGTTGACCGCCGACCCCGCGAGGCGCAGCAACTCCTGACCGGTCATCCCCGGCCAGCCGTGCAGCGGCCGCCGCCATCCGGCCGGGATGGCCGAGACCCCCCACGCCGCCCCGAGCAGGCCCCCTGCGATGGCCGCCACGGTGTCGGCGTCGTTGCCCACGCGCACCGCCGTGCGCAGCGCCTCGGCGAAGTGATCGGCGGGGAACGCAGCAGCATCGGTGTCCATCTCCGGGACCGGAGCGTGGGTGGCAGCCGACCAGGCCGCTTGCAGCGCCCGGACGACCCAACCGTTGCCCTGGTGGAATTCCACCGGTCGGCGGGCCTCCGCCTCGTCCAGCAATACCGACCAGGTCTCCGCGGCCTCCGGGTCCAAGTGGCCGAGGCCGACCCGGATGTCCAGCACGGCGGTGATGATCGCGTGGCGCTGGGCGTGGTTCCACAGCACGCACGCCTCGGCCGCCATGGGGTCGCCGTGGGTCATGAGGCTGTACGCGGTGGCGGCGCGCGTGAGCCCATCGGGGTCGTCCAGGTAGCCCAGGACGATCGGCGCCGTCCGCATCAGGGTGCCGTTGCCCGCCGATGCGCCACCAGCGGCGTACTTCGCGGCCGCGGTCGCTGTCAGCCCCGCGGCCGTGACCGGGCGGGGGGCCCGTGCCATCATCTCGCTGGTATGGATGCCCACGTCCTTGGCGTCGCGCGACCATTCGAACCACTGTGTCGCGATCCGATCCATGGTGGCCTCATCGAGCAGGTCCCGGCCCTCGGCCAGGGCCTGCAGGATCGGGATGGCCATAGAGGTGTCGTCGGTCCATTCCCCCGGTTCGAAGATTGACGAGCCGACCATGCCGACCGGTTCGTCGGCGGCGAGCGCCGGCCCGAACTCGTATCCGGCCCCCAGCGCATCGCCGGTGGCCATACCGATGACAGCGCCGATCGCCCGCTGCCGCTGTGCCGTTGTCAGTTCCACATCGTCCCCCTCAGTGCTCGCAGAAGCCCAGGATGGCCAAGGGGTCCGACAGATCGCCCGGCTAGTGGCCGAACCGCCGCGCTGCGGATCGCGAGAGGCGGGGTTCGGCCACTGCGGCAGCCGGCAGGCGCACTCAGCGGGACAGCGAACGCCGCAGCAGCGCCACGGCCAGTGCCGACAGGACGACCGTCACCGCGATCAGCACGCCGAGCTCGGTGGTGATGTCCGCCAGGCCGCCGCCGTCCTCGGTGATGGTGATGAAGGCATCGTTGGCCCACGCATGCGGGGTGAGGTGGCCCAGCGTCTGCATGAAGTCGGGCACCACGGACAGCGGCCACATGGAGCCGCCCAGCATGCCCATGCCGATGCCCAGCGGCACCGCCACCGCGGTCACTTGATCCGCCGTCTTGGCCACCGCGCCCACCACCATGCCGACCGCCGCGGACAGCGCGGTCCACACCACGGCCAGCACCGCGGTGGCGGCTGGATCGCCGTAGCTGGCTCCGAAGAGCACAGCGCCGCCGCCGAACAGGATCGCGGCCTGCAGCAGCCCGAGGTACCAGCGCCCGAGTCCCACGCCCAGGATGTGGGGGCCGATACCGGTCGGCGTGGAAAGCATCCGCCGAGCGACCCCGAGGCGGCGCGACATCACCAGCGTCTGACCAGCCAGCATCCCGTTGAGGAAGACGAACAGCACGAACTGGGTGGTGACTGCCCGCGTGAACCCGTTGTCCTGCGCGGGGTCGGCCTCGCCCACGGTCACCGAATCCGTCGTGATCGGCGCAATGCCGGCCACTACCTCTGCCGCGATGGCCTCGGTCTCCGCCTGCTGGGAGGCGTCCAGGCTGAGCGCCGCAGTGGTGACCCGCACGGCCGTCGGTTCCAGGGCGAAGTCCGCGGCTGTGGACGTGATGGCCGCGGCTACCGCGGGGCCGTTGGTCGAGGCGGCGTCCAGGGCCAGCGTGACGGTCGCCTGCCCGCTGGGAGCCTGCAGCGTGGTCCCGAAGCCCTCGCGGATAACAACACCACCGCTGAGGAAGCCCAACCGGATGTCGCGGGCCAGGTCGGACTCGCTGTCGTAGGCGGAGGTCTCCAGCGCAGCCTCGGCGAGCTCCTCGACGAACGCCTCCGATGTCGCGGTGCCGTCCTCATCCAGCACGCCGACCGGGAAGGCGTCGGGTTGGTTGCCCGATGCCATGCCGATGACCGACACCAGGATCAGCGGCAGTGCCACGGTGGTGAACAGCGCGATCTTGTCCACGAGGAAGTGGCGGACCTCGAAGATGCCGATGCTGCCGACGACGCGGAGGTTCATCGTGCCATCCCCCTCCGGATTGCGAGCAGGCCGATGAGGCCGCTGGCCAACCCCATGGCCAGCAGGATCAGCACGTGCGGCAGCACGTCCTGCCAGGACGCCTCACCGGCCGACAACTCGATGAACGCGATCAGCGCCTGGCCGTTCGGTGTGAACACCCGCAGCTGCGCGAACAGCCCACTGGCTGCGAAGACGAACGTGCCGCCGAAGACCGCGAAGAGCAGAGTCCCGATGATCGTCAGAGCCTCGGCCTGCTCCTCGCTGCGGGCCAGACCGGTGATGATCAGCGAGAACCCGGCGATCGCGATCACGGCCGCCGTCATGACGAGCAGGACACCCACCGGGTCGCCCCAGTCGACGCCGAAAGCGAGGCTGGTGACCAGGTAGACGGTCAGCATGCTCAACAATCCGAGTGCGCACACCGCCGACGCCTTGCCGAGCAGGATGGCCGATGGCGCGGTCGGTCCTGCCAGGACCCGGTCCAGGGTGCCCTCGCGGCGCTCGGTGAGCAATGAGCGCGCGGCGGCCCCCATCACGAAGAACAGGAAGATCATCGCCATGCCTGGGGCGAAGAAGGCCATCAGGCTGAAGGTGTTCTCGAAGCGGGCGTCCTCCAGCACGATGATGGGGGGCGCGTCGAGCAGGCGCTGCAGGTCCGCCTCAGCCAGCGGGATGCCGAACTGCACACTGGCCGCCGTTGCTGTGGCGGCGCTGACCCGGCGGGATTGGGCGTTCGCGGCGATCCCATCGGCCACCGACTGGGCGATGCTGCGATCGATGTCGTCGCTGGCCCCGCCCACCACGAGGAGTTCGGCCGGTCCGCCCGCCGCCACGTCCTCGCTGAAGCCGGCGGGGATGACGACGGCCGCGCCGGCTTGGTCATTGAGGACCGCTTGCTCCGCCGCATCGACTCCGGAAACCTCGCGGGCGGCGAAGACGACGCCGCCGTCCTCGGACGCCGCAGCGATGGCATCGGTGATAGCGCTGGAGGTCGGGGTCTGGTCGGCGTCGGCGATGAGGATGGTGGTGGTGTAGCTGTTGGTGTCTCCGCCGAACGCGCCGCCCACGATGAGCGCCAGCAGGATCGGCGCGAGGAAGACCTGCAGCAGGATGGAGCGGTCCCGCAGGCGCCGTCGCAGATCGAGCCGACCGATGAGTGCCGCCTGGCCGATCGTGCTGGGTGGGCGCGGCGGCGCGTCCGCGGTCACGTGTGATCCCGCAGGGCCTTGCCGGTGAGGCTCAGGAACACCGCTTCGAGGTCCGGCGCCGCGATGTCCACGCCCCCGATCACCAGGTCGCTGCGCTCGGCGGCCGCGAATGCTGCGGCGACGGCATCGGTGGCGTGGGAACAGGTGATGGTGGCGCCCTCCTCGCGGACCTCGACGCCGAGGACACCCGCGGCGGCGCCGACCTCGCCGGACCACTGCTGCAGCGCGGGCCCGGTGCCCTCGATGCGGATCGCCACCGAGGTCGCCTCGCCCAGCCGCGCGATGAGTTCGGACCGGGTGCCCTCGGCGATGAGTTGGCCCTCATCGATGATGCCGATTCGGTCGCAGAGGCGTTCGGCCTCCTCCATATAGTGCGTGGTGTAGATGACGGCCATGCCGCTGGCGCCCAGCGCATCCACCGACTCCAGGATCGAGTTGCGGCTCTGCGGGTCCACACCGACCGTCGGCTCGTCGAGGATGAGCAGCGTCGGCTCGTGCAGCATGCCCACCGCGATATTGGCCCGACGCTTCATGCCTCCCGAGTAGGTGTCGATACGATCCTTGGCCCGGTCGGTCAGCCCGACCACGTCCAGGACGACATCGATGCGCTCCTTGAGTTGCTTGCCCGACAGCCCCTGCAGGCGCCCGAAGAACGTGAGGTTCTCCAGCGCGGACAGGTCCGGGTACAGCGCGATGTCCTGCGGGACCAGCCCGATGGCGCCCTTCGCCCGGTTCGCGGCCGGTGTGATCTCGGAGCCGAGCACATGGACCTTTCCGGACGTCGCCCGCAGCAGCCCGGCGATCATCGAGATCGTGGTCGTCTTGCCGGCGCCGTTGGGGCCGAGCAGTCCGTAGGTCTCACCGGGGGCCACCGTGAACGACACGTCGTTGACTGCCGTGAGATCGCCGAACTGCTTGACCAGGTGGGAAGACTCCAGGACGGGCGCTTCGACCATAGCCCCAGTCTTGCCGATGCCTCCCGCAGCGCTGGTGCCTGGTAGCGCGATTCGTGCTTCACATCCGCTGTGCGGGTCGTGTTCGACCGCAGGTCACGCTGCCTCCTCCTATTCGTCACCGGCGTGGCATAGATGTGATGCAGCATCGGAAGGGATCGGCATGACAGTGGTTCAGGGCGACTCCAGTACAACGGCGACCGTGGCGTCGACGACATGGATGTGCCAGCAGTTCCGGGTCGACGGTGTCACGGTGGCCTGCTCCGTCGACATGCACTGCGCGCTGACCATCGACGGCGATGGCTCGGCGTCGGTTTCCATCGGGGGCATCACCGTGGAGGGGGTAGTGGGCGCCGCGCGCGACGGGCTGGTGTACCGGGGAGTGTCGCTTACCGACGCGCCGTGGGGCACGCCCGCCGGTTCCTGCGAGGACCGCGTGTCCCGCGCCCTGACCGGTCGCCTGAGTTGCGAGCACACGCCGGATCGCCTGACCCTCTCGAGCGGCAGCACGGTGCTGCACTTCGTCCTGGGCCCGTAGCGGGGTCAGTCGAGCGGGGCAGCGAGGGCCTGCAGGCCGGCTCGGCGTGCGATCGCCTCCGTGGCGGCAGCCCGCCGCGCCTCAGAGGTGAGCGTTGGCCACCGCCGCGGCCCGGCGGGCGACCGCGCCAACCGCGCCCAGCACCAGGGCAGCGAACGCGGTGCCGCGCCGCGCTGATCGCCGCTGGCGTTCGTCGTCGAGGGTGCGCTCCTGCTCCGCAGCCCAGGCCTCGAACGTCGCTAGGGGACTCCTGACCGCCGCCATCAGTGAATCCGCGCCAATGCGAGCGGCGCAGTCGTTCCTCGAGGGTGTCCTGGGTCTGCTCGCCGGGCGGGAGCGGGCTGCTCGCGGCCGAGACGGCGGCCACGGCACCGGCCACGGCACCGGCCAGGGCGATGCCCCCGGCCACCCCGCCGACGATCCCCGCGTTTCGCCGCCGGTCCCGGCGCCGCCGCTCAGCTTCGCGCTCCCCCGACACATCCAGCGCCTCGACAGCGCGCATGATCGACTCGGACACCCCGCACAACCCCCAATCGCGGTATGACCGGTCCCACCGCCCGACAGTTGCACGGTCCCCCGACGCGCTCCGGCGGTATGGCGTGCATCCAGCCGTCCGGTTCCGGGGTCGATCGGCGGGATTCGCCGCGGAGTCGTGCCAGACGCAGCCGGCGTTGGCTCGACGTGAACAGCGCTGAAGAGATCGTCCACGGGGCAACGCGGTTCATCGCGATCGGGAGTGTGGTGGCCTCGCGTGTCGGCGAGTGGAGCGAGCGGGGAGGGGGTGTGCGGGTCCGGCCGCCAGTGTCCGGCGCCCCCAGTTGTGTGGGCGGCCTCAGCCCTCTGCGCCGGGGGACGTCGGCATCTGGCGCGGGGCGGGCGGAACCGGCCGGCTTCCGGGGCAGGTCTGCACCCGGTTCGGGGGTTTGCACCCGTTGCGGGGGCGGAATCGGTGGGATTCGGGGCAGGTTTGCACCCGGTTTGGGGGTTTGCACCCGCCGCGGGGGCGGAACCGGCTGGATCAGGCCCCAGCGCCACCGCTACGGGTGCAAACCCCCAAACCGGGTGCACAGTTGCCGTCCCGGAGGCGCTCGCAGCCCCCATCCCGGGTGCAATCCCCCGCAACGGGTGCAGAGCCGCTTCATGAGGCGCCGGCGCGTTGCCAGCGCGAGCCCGTGCGCTTGAGGCCTACGCTCGGAACGGCTCAGCGATCGCGCGCGGCGACACAGCGCAGTGCACCGATGCGCCGCTGCTCGGGGTCCACCGCTGCACCGATGCACCGCTGCTCGGGGTCCACCGATGCGCCGCTGCACCGCTGCTCGGGATGCACCGATGCTCAGGGTCCACCGATGCACCGCTGCTCCCGATGCGCCGCTGCTCGGGGTCCACCGCTCCACCGCTGCTCATGCTCCACGCGCCGCTGCATTCGGTCGGCACGATCAGCGCTGCCAGCACCCGCCGCAGCCCGACCCGAACGCGTCAGCCCGCGGACTGCTTCGCGGGCGCCCGGTCGCCGCTCTTGACCGAGTCCAGCAGCACAGTAGCCAAGTCCACCACGGTCACACCCTCGGCATCGCCCTTGGCCTGCCGCGAGGTCACGCCGTCGTTGAGCATCACCGAGCAGAAGGGGCATGCCACGGCGACCTTGGAGGCGCCGGTGTCGATCGCCTCGTTGGCGCGGTTCTGGTTGACGCGCTCGCCGAGCGTCTCCTCCATCCACATCCGGGCGCCGCCGGCGCCGCAGCAGAAGGAGGTCTCGCCGGACCGCTCCATCTCCACCAGGTTGGCCCCGGGCAGCGACTGCAGCAACTCGCGCGGCGGCGTGTAGACCTTGTTGTGGCGGCCGAGGTAGCACGGGTCGTGGTAGGTGAGCGTCCCCTCGACCGGCTGCACGGGCGTGAGGCGCTTCTCGCTCAACAGCGTGGCGAGCAGCTGGCTGTGATGGACCACCTCGTACTCGCCGCCGACCTGCGGGTACTCCCGGCCGATGGTGTTCATGCAGTGGGGGCAGGTCACGACGATCTTCTTGGCGCCAATCTCGTTGAGCACCTCGACGTTCTGCATGGCCTGCATCTGGAACAGGAACTCGTTGCCCGCGCGCCGCGCCGGATCGCCGGTGCAGGTCTCGCCGTCGCCGAGCACCATGTACTTCACGCCAGCGGTGTGCAGCAGTTCCGCCACCGCCTTGGTGGTGGCCTTCGCGCGGTCCTCGTAGGCCCCGGCGCACCCGACCCAGAACAAGTACTCCACGTCGTCGGGAATCTTCTCCTCGCCGTTCATCCCGAACACCGGCACCTCGAAGTCCACTTCCTCGATCCACGAGGTCCGCAGGCTGGCGTTCATGCCCCAGGGGTTGCCCTTGTTCTCGAGGTTCTTGAACAGGCCGTTCAGCTCGGCCGGGAACTCCGACTGGATCATCACCTGATGGCGGCGCATATCCAGGAAGTGGTCGATGTGCTCGATGTCGACCGGGCACTGGTTGACGCAGGCGCCGCAGGTCGTGCACGACCACAGGGCGTCCTCGTCGATGACGGCGTACTCGCTGATGCGGTGGCCTTCAGCGTCGTAGCCGTCGTCGGCCCGGTGCGGATCGCCCTCGCGGGAACCGACCAGGGGCCGGGCCACCTCGGCCTGCACCGATTCGGACAGTCCGGCCAGCACGTCCTCGTCGACCTCGCCGAGCTCGAGGTTCTTGCCGTGCTTGTCCTGGACGGCCAGCACATAGGGCGCCTTCGCGAACGAATGGTCGCGCAGGTTCATGATCATCAACTTGGGCGACAGCGGCTTGCCGGTGTTCCACGCCGGGCACTGCGACTGGCAGCGGCCGCACTCGGTGCACGTGGCGAAGTCCAGCAGGCCCTTCCACGTGAAGTCCTCGATCTGGCCCGCGCCGAACGTGGCGTCGTCGGCCGGATCCTCGAAGTCGATCTTTTCGCCGCCGGAGTACATCGGCAGCAGCGGACCGAGCCCGTTGGGCCGCCGCGAGGCACCGACGTTGATCGGCGCCAGGAAGATGTGCAGGTGCTTGGAGTTCAGCACGATGAGCAGGAAGCTCAGGATCACGATGACGTGGCCCAGGACGAAGACGGTCTCGATCCAGTGGTTGGTCGTGGTGCCCAGCGGCTCCAACAGGTTGCCCACCCACTGCGAGGCGAACGCGCCATTCATGCCGACATCGCCGGCGGTCTCACCCTTGGCCAGCGCGGCGCCCACCTTGGCCCCGCGGTAGGCCAGCAGGGTGAAGATGACCAGGAAGATCATGCCCAGCACCACCCAGGCGCCGGACAGGTGTGAGCCGAAGAAGCGGGACTTGCGCCCCTCCTTCGCCGGGTTGTTCAGCAGGCGGATGATCGCGAACATCACGATGCCGACCAGGACCAGCACGGCGAAGAGGTCCTCGGCGAACCGGACCACCGGCCAGGTGCCGATGACCGGGAACGCGAAGTTCTCGATGTAGAGCTCGCCGAAGGCCTCGGCCACGGTGATGCCGAGCACCAGGAAACCCCAGAACGCGAAGACGTGGGCCACGCCCGGGACGAGCCACTTCAGCAGCTTCTTCTGCCCGAGGACCTCGGCTACCTCGATCTGGGCGATGGCGCCGGGTGACTCCTGCCGGCCCGCCGCCGGCTGTCCGCTGGTGATGTGGCGGAACAGGAAGTGGCCCCGCGCGATCGCGAACCAGACGAGCATGAGCACGATGACGGTGCCGTACAGAGCCCGAACGATCATGTACGGTTCCACGGTTCCTCCTGGAAGTCCGGGTGCGTCACTGGAGGGCGACGGGTAGAGCGCCTCCCGACTCGCCTCCACCTCAGGATACCGACGGGTAACTTGTGCCCGGTCTGCCCCCTGCGTGGGCTTCGTCACGATGCAGCGGGATCCGATGCGCCTGGCACACTGCCTGGCATGGACACCGACGTGGTGGAGATCTTCACCGATGGCGCCTGCTCCGGCAATCCCGGTCCCGGCGGCTGGGGCGCGGTGCTGCGCTGGCGCGGGCAGGAGAAGGAGCTGTTCGGCGGCGAGCCCGCCACGACGAACAACCGGATGGAGCTGACGGCGGCCATCGAGGCGCTGCGGACGCTGAACCGGCCCAGCACGGTCGTGGTGACGACCGACTCGGTGTACGTGAAGAACGGGATCACGTCCTGGCTGCCGCAGTGGAAGCGCCGCGGCTGGCGCACGGCCGCGAAGAAGCCGGTGAAGAACGAGGACCTGTGGCGGGCGCTGGACGATGCGGTGGCGGGTCACGTCGAGGTGCGCTGGGAATGGGTGAAGGGGCACGCCGGCCACCCGGAGAACGAGCGCGCCGATGAGTTGGCGCGCCGGGGGATCGCTCGACTGGCCTGAAGCGGCCAGCGGGATGGCACAGGGCAGCGACCCTGTCCCCTCCCGCCCAGCAGTCGAACCCATGGGCCCGACCATCGCGGCATGCGGCAGCGGGAGTCCGGGGGCGTACGGCCGCAGCCGCAAGCACGTGGCCGATGGCCGCCAATGCCACTCGCACAGCCCTCGCGTCGCAGCCCCGCAGTTGGCACGCTGTCCCCATGGGGTTGTCCGACAAGGCCAAGAGCGCTGCCGACTCAGCGTTGCAGAAGCTCAACGAAACAGTGCGCAGCTCTGAGACCGCTCAGAAGGTCGCGGCGGCCGAGGACTGGCTCACCGAGCAGCGCATGTCCCGCAAGCTCGGCAAAGACACCTTCCGGGGCACGAACCTGACCGTGCACCGGGGCTATGCCTACGGCGACACGGTCAAGCTGGTCGCGAAGACCGCGGAGACGGCACGGCTCCCCGAGGCCAGTGCCGTGCCGTACATGGACGTCGCCAAGGCGAACGTCCGCCGCCACTTGTCGCTGGACCTGCCCGGCGTCGTGGTGCGGGCGCAACTGCGCAATCTGACCGTGGAGGCGATCACCGATCGCCACGGGTTCGCGGCGCTGACGCTGAAGCTGCCCGACCTGGAGCCCGGCTGGCACGAGGTGCAGGTCGCCACGGTGCCGCAGCGCGACGACATCATCACCGAGGTCGTCTGCACCGGACGATTCTTCAAGCCGCACCCGCAGGCGCCGTTCGCGGTCATCAGCGACCTCGACGACACCGTGATCCGCTCCGGGCTGACCGAGGGCCTGGCGGCCATGCGCCGGACGTTGCTGGGCGACCAGCACACCCGCAAGGCCATCCCCGGGATGTCCTCCTGGTACCGGGGCATGGCGCGCGCCGGCAGCGTCGACGGCGTTGAACCCAGCTTCTTCTACGTCTCCACCGGCAGCTGGTCGTTCTACGAGATGCTCGTGCAATTCCTGCAGCTGCGGGGCTTCCCGCGCGGGCCGCTCTTCCTCACCGACTGGGGACCGACCGACCGACACCTGCATCGCTCCGGGGCCATGCACAAGAAGCACACGATCGGTCGCCTCATGCAGGCCTACCGCGGTACGGGCTTCGTCATGGTGGGCGATACCGGCCAGGGCGACTTCGACGCCTACACCGATGCCGCGCGGCACTTCCCGGAGCAGGTGCGCCTCATCGTGCTGCTGCCCGTCGGTGACCCCGAGCGCGACGCCGAGGTGAAGGAGCTGGCGCAGCAGGCCCGGGCCGAGGGGATCCCGGTGCACGCGGTGGACTCGGTCACGCAGGCCGCGGCCATTGCGCTGGAGCTCGGGCTGTGCGACTCGATGACGCTGGAAGAAGTGGCGACCGAGCTCGGGGCGGTGTTCTGATGGGCCGCAACAGCTGGTTGAGCGTGGCATCGACGGGTTCGGCGCTGTCGATCGGATCGGTGGGATCCTTCCTGTCGATCGGATCGGTCGGGTCCGCGGGCTCGATGTTCAGCGTCGGTTCGGTCGGCTCCTTCGGCTCCCTGATGTCCGCGGGATCGTTCGGCTCGCTGATGAGCAACGGATCGGCCGGCTCGGTGATGAGCAACGGAGCCGCTGGCGGCGGTCATGGGCGACGCGGGGCGCAACTGGAAGTCCGCCGCGTTCGTGATCGGCGCGGTCTCCGCCCTGGCGGCAATAGCCGCGGTGTGGGTGTCCGCCGTGGAGGCTGAGCTGGAGGGGGTCTGATGCGGACAGAGCGCTGCGCAGCGGCTTGGGCGCCTGGCGCCGGGGTCGTGTCACGCCGCGGGCAATGTGCACCCGGCGCGAGGGCTGCGAGCGCCACCGTTGGGCCGGCTCTGCACCCGTGGCGGGGGTTTGCACCCGGGCTGGGGGCTGCCAGCGCCTTCGGGGCGGCAACTGTGCACCCGGCGTGGGGGTTTGCACCCAGGGCGGGGGCTCGTCGCCTAGATCCGGCCGATCCCGCCCCCGCGCCGGGTGCAAACCCCCGAACCGGGTGCAGCGGCGCCCCGCATACCGGACGCTACGCCCCCACGGCGGGTGCAGACCCCCACGCCGGGTGCAGACTCGCCCCGCGCACCAGACGCTATGCCCCCGCGGCGGGTGCAGACGTCTCCCGCGCAGGGGGCCAGGGCGTCTTGCTCCTGGCGGCGGCCAGGGTTGGTCGCCGTTCCGGGGGATGACGGATGCACGGGTCCACTGGGCGGGACGGAACTGCGCTTCCTGAGGGTGTCGTTGCTCCGAGCTAGGGCTGAGGGCGCCCCACCGACTGTGCGCTGTGCACGCCCCCAGGCGTCGCGCGGGCGCCGACACCGGAGGTGCAAGGGGAACGATAACGAGACTTGAGTCGGACAGACTCAACGTAATAGCGCATGAGTTGACAGACTCTCTGACCTGAGTGCACCATAGAAACCATCAGGCTCCACTCCCAACTCTCTGGAGGTACCGCAACTATGAGCCGACCTGTCGGAATCGACTTGGGCACGACCAACTCCGTCGTCGCCATCCTTGAAGGTGGCGAGCCCACCGTGATCGCCAACGCCGAGGGCGCGCGCACCACGCCGTGCGTGGTCGCCTTCGCCAAGAACGGCGAGGTGCTCGTCGGCGAGGTGGCCAAGCGCCAGGCCGTGCAGAACGCCGACCGCACCATCCGCTCCGTCAAGCGCCACATGGGCACGAACTGGACGGAGGACATCGACGGTAAGGAGCTACACCGCGCAGGAGATCAGCGCCCGCGTGCTGCAGAAGTTGAAGCGCGACGCCGAGGCCTACCTCGGTGAGAACGTGACCGACGCCGTCATCACCGTGCCGGCCTACTTCAACGACTCCCAGCGGCAGGCCACCAAGGAGGCCGGTGAGATCGCCGGGCCTCAACGTCCTGCGCATCATCAACGAGCCGACTGCGGCCGCCTTCGCCTACGGGCTCAACAAGGGCGACAAGGAGCAGACCATCCTGGTCTTCGACCTCGGTGGCGGCACCTTCGACGTGTCCCTGCTCGACATCGGCGACGGTGTCGTGGAGGTCAAGGCCACCAGCGGCGACAACCACCTCGGCGGCGACGACTGGGACGAGCGGGTCGTCAACTGGCTCGTGGACAAGTTCAAGGCCGCCAACGGCATCGACCTGACCAAGGACAAGATGGCGATGCAGCGGCTGCGCGAGGCTGCCGAGAAGGCCAAGATCGAGCTGAGTTCCTCGACGCAGACCTCGATCAACCTGCCCTACATCACCGTCGACGCCGACCGCAACCCGCTCTTCCTCGACGAGACCCTGACCCGGGCGCAGTTCGAGCAGCTGACGCACGACCTGCTCGACCGGACGAAGGCCCCCTTCCAGCAGGTGCTGAAGGACGCCGGCGTCTCCGTGGACCGGATCGACCACGTCGTGATGGTCGGCGGCTCGACCCGGATGCCCGCCGTCACCGAGCTGGTGAAGAAGCTGACCAACGGCAAGGAGCCCAACAAGGGCGTCAACCCCGATGAGGTTGTCGCGGTGGGCGCCGCCCTGCAGGCCGGCGTGCTCAAGGGCGAGGTCAAGGACGTCCTGCTGCTCGACGTCACGCCGCTGAGCTTGGGGATCGAGACCAAGGGCGGCATCATGACCAAGCTGATCGAGCGCAACACCACGATCCCCACCAAGCGGTCGGAGGTGTTCACCACTGCGGAGGACAACCAGCCGTCGGTGCTGATCCAGGTCTACCAGGGCGAGCGCGAGATGGCGGCGTTCAACAAGCGGCTGGCCACCTTCGAGCTCACCGGCCTGCCGCCGGCACCGCGCGGCGTGCCGCAGATCGAGGTCACCTTCGACATCGACGCCGACGGCATCGTGCACGTCTCCGCCAAGGACCTGGCCACCGGCAAGGAGCAGCGGATGACCATCTCCGGCGGCTCCGCGCTGAGCAAGGACGACATCGAGCGCATGACGGCCGACGCCGAGGCGCACGCTGCCGAGGATCATCGGCTGCGCGAGGAGGCCGAGGTCCGCAACTCCGCCGAGCAGCTCGTCTTCCAGACCGAGAAGTTCATGAAGGAGAACGAGGACAAGATCCCCGAGGACGCCAAGGCCAACGTGGGCGGCCCGCTCGATGAGCTGAAGAAGGCGCTGCAGGGCACCGATGTGGAGGCCATCAAGGCCGCCGTCGACAAGGTCGCCACGGCGAGCCAGGCACTCGGCGCGGCGATGTACGCAGCAGCGCAGGGCGCCGGCGCCGACCCGAACTTCGGGCCGGACGACACGGCGGCCGGCGCGGCCGACGAGGACATCGTGGACGCCGAGGTTATCGACGAGGACGAGCAGAAGTGAGCCCCGAGCACCCGGAAGAGGAGCAGGAGCGCAGCGAAGGCGTCCGCATCAGCGACCGTCGGCGCATCGACCCGGTGACCTTCCAGGCGCGGCAGCCGGAGACCCCGGCTGCCGCCGCCGGGGCCGCCGAGGAGGAGGCGCTGCCCCCGCCCACCCAGGCGGAGGAGCAGGTCGCGCTGGCCGAGGCCAATGCCCGCGCCGAGGAGGCCCTGGCAGATGCCAAGCGGGTGGCCGCGGAGTACGCGAACTATCGGCGCCGAGTCGATCGCGACCGTGACGTCCAGCGGGACGTCGCCATCGGGTCGGTGCTTGGCGAACTGCTGCCGATCCTGGACGACGTGGCCAGGGCGCAGGAGCACGGCGAGCTCACCGGCGGCTTCAAGTCGGTCGCAGATGCGCTGCAGGCCGTGGCCGACAAGTTCGGGCTCGAGCCGTTCGGAACGGTCCGGCGAGCCGTTCGACCCGGCGCAGCACGAGGCGATGACCTCCGAGACCAGCGACGAGGTCAGCGAGCCGACCGTGCAGGTGGTGTATCAGATCGGGTATCGGCTGCGCGGCAGACTGCTGCGACCGGCCCGCGTGGGAGTCGTGGACAACGGCTAGCGCGACCGACGCCGAGGATCACGGAAGGAGTGTGAGATGGCGGCCCAAGACTGGGTGAACAAGGACTTCTACAAGGTCCTCGGCGTGAAGAAGGACGCTTCGGCGGCCGAGATCAAGAAGGCCTACCGCAAGTTGGCGCAGGAGTTGCACCCGGACCGCAACCCGGACAGCACCAAGGCCGAGGAGCGCTTCAAGGGGGTCTCCGAGGCGTACGCGGTGCTCGGCAACGAGGCCAAGCGCAAGGAGTACGACGAGGTCCGGGCCAGCTACCGCGGCGGGGGGTTCCACTTCCCCGGCGGTGGCGGGTCCGGCCAGTCGGCCGGCAACGTGAACCTCGGCGACATCTTCGGCAACGGCAACCTCGGCGACCTGTTCGGCGGGCTGTTCAACCGCGGCGGCGGTGCCGGGACCTCGACGCGGCCGCCGGGGGCCGGACGGATGGCGCGCCGTGGCGCCGATGTCGAGGCCGAGGTGACCATCACCTTCGAGGACGCCCTCGACGGCGTCACAGTGCCGCTGCGATTGACCGGCGAAGGCCCCTGCCAGACCTGCCGCGGCACCGGAGCAGCAGGCAGGCTCAACCCCGCGAGTGTGCGAGCGCTGCGAGGGGACCGGTCAGATCGTCCGCAATCAGGGCGGCTTCGCCATCCCCGAGGTGTGCCCACAGTGCCACGGCCGAGGCCTGACGGTGGACGATCCCTGTCCGACCTGCCACGGCTCCGGCCGGGCGCAGAGCAGCCGAGTCGTCCGGGCCCGAATCCCGGCCGGTGTCAAGGACGGGCAGCGGGTCCGACTGGCGGGCAAGGGCGCGCCCGGCGAGAACGGCGGGCCCAGCGGCGACCTCCATGTCCGGGTCAACGTCGGGGCCCACCCGGTGTTCGGCCGGACCGGCGACAACCTGACGGTGAGCGTGCCGGTCACGTTCAACGAGGCCGCGCTGGGCGCCGAGATCGTCGTGCCGGCGCCCGGCGGCAGCACCGTGAAACTGAAGCTGCCGCCCGGTACTGCCAACGCCCGGACGTTCCGGGTCCGCGGGCGCGGCGTGCGGCGCCGCGACGGCAGCCAAGGCGATCTGCTCGTCACCGTCGAGGTGGCCGTCCCCCAGAACCTCGGGTCCAAGGCAGCCGAGGCGCTGCGTGCCTACGGCGAGGCCACGGCCGATCACGATCCCCGGGCCGATCTGATGGCGCTGGCCGCGCAGTCCGCGCGCCGGACGCAGCGGCAAGAGTCGTAGGAGGTGACGCATGGCCAGCAAGACGGAGTGGGTGTTCCAGCACACGGCGGACACCCCGGTCTACGTGATCTCGGTCGCGGCGGAACTGGCGGGGATGCACCCGCAGACGCTGCGCCAGTATGACCGGCTGGGCCTGGTGTCGCCGGCCCGGACGGGGGGCCGCAACCGCCTGTACTCCGCCCGCGACATCGACCGCCTGCGCGAGGTGCAGCGGCTCAGCGAGAACGGCGTGAACCTGGAAGGCATCCGGCGCATCCTCGGCCTCGAGGCGGAGGTCGCCGCGCTGCGGTCGCGGATCGAGGAGCTCTCCGCGCAGCAGCGATCCACAGCATTGGTGGTCTACCGGCCGCAACGGCGCCGGTAGCCGAACCGGAGGAACATTCATGGACATCAACTTCACCACGAGGAGTCAGGAGGCGCTCGGCGGCGCGGTGCGCGCCGCTGCCGCCGCCGGCAACCCGAACGTCGAACCGGCCCACATCCTGCAGGCCCTGCTGCGGCAGGAGGAGGGGATCGCCCTGGCGCTGCTGGAGACCCTGGGCGTGGATCGGGCCGGGCTGCTCCAGGCCGTCGACCGGGAGGTGGCTGATCTGCCATCGGCATCCGGCGCCACCGTGGCCCAGCCGCAGTTCAGCAACGCCGCCTACCGGATGCTGACACGGGCGCAAGATCTGGCCAAGGAGCGCGGCGACGAGTACGTCTCCACCGAGCACCTGCTGATCGGCATCGCCTCCGACGACGAGGCTGGCCGGCTGCTGCGGGACGCCGGGGCCACCCCGGAACGGCTGGTGGAAGCGCTGTCGCAGCTGCGCGGTGGCGAGCGCATCACCTCGCCGGATCCCGAGGGCACCTTCCAGGCCCTGGAGAAGTACGGCGACGATCTGACGGCTCGTGCCCGCGAGGGCAAGATCGACCCCGTCATCGGGCGGGACTCCGAGATCCGGCGGGTCGTGCAGGTGCTCAGCCGCCGGACCAAGAACAACCCCGTGCTCAT
Source organism: uncultured Actinomycetota bacterium (assembly GCA_963706835.1). GTDB lineage: Bacteria > Actinomycetota > Actinomycetes > S36-B12 > CAVXYG01. Next base: position 169,162 of record CAVPOB010000014.1, on the reverse strand, counting down.
CGGCGAACCCGGGGTCGGCAAGACCGCCGTCGTGGAGGGCCTGGCCCAACGGATCGTGGCCGGGGACGTGCCGACATCCCTGCGCGGCAAGCGGCTGGTAGCGCTGGACCTCGCAGCGATGGTCGCCGGAGCGAAGTACCGCGGGGAGTTCGAAGAGCGGTTGAAGGCGGTCCTGGAGGAGATCAAGCGCTCCGAGGGGCAGATCGTGACCTTCATCGACGAGCTGCACACCGTCGTCGGCGCAGGAGCCACGGGCGAGTCCGCGATGGATGCCGGCAACATGCTCAAGCCGATGCTGGCCCGCGGCGAGCTGCGCATGGTCGGCGCCACCACACTGGACGAGTACCGCGAGCACATCGAGAAGGATCCTGCCCTGGAGCGTCGGTTCCAGCAGGTCTTCGTCGGCGAGCCCAGCGTCGAGGACACCATCGGCATCCTGCGCGGTTTGCGGGAGAAGTACGAGGCCCATCACAAGGTCGCCATCGCCGATGCCGCGCTGGTCGCCGCCGCGACGCTGTCCGACCGCTACATCACCGCGCGCTTCCTGCCGGACAAGGCGATCGACCTGATGGACGAGGCCGCCTCCCGGCTGCGGATGGAGATCGACTCCTCGCCGGAGGAGATCGACGCCCTGCAGCGCTCGGTGGACCGGCTGCGGATGGAGGACCTGGCGCTGGCCAAGGAGACCGACGAGGCCTCCGTGGAGCGGCTGGCGAAGCTCCGCGCGGACCTTGCCGACAAGGAGGAGCAGCTGACCGCGCTGCGCGCGCGGTGGGAGCAGGAGAAGGCCGGGCTGGACCGGGTGGGCGAGATCAAGATTCGCATCGACGATCTGCGCTCGCTGGCCGATCGGGCGCAGCGCGACGGCGACTTCGAGCAGGCATCGCGGGTGCTGTACGCCGAGATCCCGCAACTGGAGCGCGAGTTGGCGCAGGCATCCGCTCAGACTGAGGCCCGGGAGGGCATGGTCAAGGAGCAGGTCGGCCCCGATGACGTGGCCGAGGTCGTCTCGGCCTGGACCGGGATCCCCGCCGGTCGGCTGCTGGAGGGTGAGACCGAGAAGCTGCTGCACATGGAGGACGAGCTCGGTCGTCGCGTCATCGGGCAGGCGGACGCGGTGCGCGCCGTCGCCGACGCGGTGCGTCGCGCCCGGGCCGGCATCGCCGACCCCGATCGCCCCACCGGCTCCTTCCTGTTCCTGGGGCCGACCGGCGTCGGCAAGACCGAGCTGGCCAAGGGGCTGGCGGAGTTCCTGTTCGACGACGAGCGCGCCATGACCCGCATCGACATGAGCGAGTACGGCGAGAAGCACAGCGTGGCGCGGCTCGTCGGTGCTCCGCCCGGATACGTCGGCTACGAGGAGGGCGGCCAGCTCACCGAGGCGGTGCGGCGCCGGCCCTACACCGTGGTGCTGCTGGACGAGGTGGAGAAGGCGCACCCGGAAGTCTTTGATGTGCTGCTGCAAGTGCTCGACGACGGGCGCCTCACCGACGGGCAGGGCCGCACGGTCGACTTCCGCAACGCCATCCTCATCCTGACGTCCAACCTGGGGTCGCAGTACCTCGTGGACCAGAGCCTCGACTTCGACCAGCGAGCCGCGCTGGTGATGGAGGTTGTCCGCTCGTCCTTCAAGCCGGAGTTCCTCAACCGCCTCGACAACACGGTCATGTTCCAGCCGCTGTCCACCGAGGAGCTGACCTCGATCGTGGATCTGCAACTGGCCGCGCTGCAGCAGCGCCTGGCCGATCGCCGGCTGACTCTGGACGTCACCGCCGCCGCGAGGGACTGGCTGGCGCTGAACGGCTTCGACCCCAGCTACGGTGCCCGGCCGCTGCGTCGCTTGGTGCAGACGGCGGTGGGCGACCAGTTGGCGAGGGGGATCCTGTCCGGCGAGGTGCGCGACGGGGACACGGTTCTGGTCGATGTCGCCGAGGACGGCGTGGCGGGCCTGTCGGTGCGTCCGGCTGCGCGAGCTGGCTGAGACGCCCGGGCGGGAGGGGGCCCGGGCTGGTCCCCATGGGCCGTTCGGGGCGATCTCGTGCCGTCGTGCCGGGGTCCCGGGGTGCCGGGGTGCCGTCGTGCCGAGGTCGCCGGCGTGCCGGGGTGCCGTCGTGCCGGGGTGCCGTCCTGTCGGGAGCGTCGGGAGCGGACCTCTGCACCCGTTGCGGGGGTCTGCACCCGTTCCGGTTGTGATGCGACGGTTGTCAGTGGCATTTCTGCACCCGGTTTGGGGGTTTGCACCCGCAACGGGGGCTGGCAGCCCCAGTACAGGCCCTGTCAGCAACCGTTTCGGGTGCAAACCCCCGACACGGGTGCAGACATCGGCCGGATCGGGCCCTTCGCGCCCCCGTTTCGGGTGCAGACCCCCGCGACGGGTGCAGACGTTGGCCGGATCGGGCCGCATCCGCGCCCGTGTCTCGAGCCAACCCTCACGAAGCCGCGCCGCCAGTTCAGCCGCACCCCCGCCCGGCCGATCACCCAGACCACCCGGACGCCCCCGCCCCTTGCGGCATACTGGGGGTGTACCTCGGGGAGCTCGGGCGAGCCGGGCTGAGAGGGCGGGCATGGGCGCATCCACCGCGCCACACCCCCGCCGACCCGCGACCTGATCTGGGTAATGCCAGCGGAGGGAACACATGCGCGGTCTCAGCCCAATCCCGGCGATGCTCGCGGGCGCGATCATGCTCCTGGCTGCCTGCGGCTCCGACGGTGGCGCCGATGATGCACCCGGGACGGTCCGGCTGCTCACCTACGACTCCTTCGCCATCTCCGACTCCACGCTGCAGGCCTTCACGGAGCAGACGGGTCTGGAGGTGGAGATCCTGCGGGGATCCGATGCTGGCGAGGTCGTCAACCGGGCGCTGCTCACCAAGGACAACCCCGAAGCCGACGTGCTGTTCGGCATCGACAACACGCTCCTCTCCCGGGCCCTCGACGGCGGGCTCTTCGTCCCCTACCAGGCCGCCGGTGTCGAACAGATCCCCGCGGAGCTGCGACTCGATGAGCGGGTCACGCCCGTCGATACCGGTGAGGTCTGCCTCAACGTCGACCTCGAGTACTACGCAGCGGCCGGCGGAGCGCAGCCCCCGCAGTCGCTGGAGGACCTCACCGAACCCGCGTACCGAGACCAACTCGTCGTGGAGGATCCGGCGGCATCGTCCCCCGGCCTGGCCTTCCTGCTGGCCACCATCGACCGGTTCGGCGAGGACGGCTACCTGGACTACTGGCAGTCGCTGAAGGACAACGGGGTGGAGATCGTCAGCGGCTGGACCGAGGCCTACTACGGCGCCTTCTCCGGGGGATCCGGGGAGGGCGACCGGCCGATCGTGGTGTCCTACGCCTCCAGCCCCGCCGCCGAGGTGCTCTTCGCCGACCCGCCGACCGACACCGCTCCGACTGCGGCAGTACTGGACGGCTGCTACCGGCAGATCGAGTTCGCCGGCGTCCTGGCCAACGCGGCCAACCCCGAGGGCGCCAAGCGCCTGGTGGACTTCATGCTCACCGAGACCTACCAGAACGACATCCCGCTGAACAACTTCGTGTACCCGGCGTTGCCGTCGGCGCAGCTGCCGCCGGAGTTCACGACCTTCGCGCCGCAACCCTCCGACCCCGTCGCCCTGCCGCCACAGCAGGTGGCCGACAACCGGGATCGGTGGGTGGCGGAATGGTCGGATCTCATGGGGTCCGGGTAGGCGGTGCCCGGTATCGCCCTTCGCGGGCCCACTGCCGCCCGCGCATCGCGCGCCGGAGCCTGGCTGCTGTGGCTCTTCCCGGCGGTGTTCTTTGCCGTGTTCTTCGCCTGGCCGGTCGCCAATCTGCTGCAGACCGCGCTGCGCTCCGATGACGGCGGATGGGACCTGTCGGCCTTCGGCGCCGCACTGACCGATCCGCGGATCCTGGAGGTCCTGTGGTTCACGGTCTGGCAGGCCGTGATCTCCACGATCCTGACGCTCCTGGTGGCCCTGCCCGGCGCTTGGGTGCTCGGCCACTACCGCTTCCGCGGCCGGGGGCTGGTGGAGGCGCTGGCAGTGGTGGCCTTCGTGATGCCGACCGTCGTGGTGGCAACGGCGATCGGTGCTGCGCTCGCCGACGACGGACCGCTCGGCTGGCTGCTCCCCGATGGCGCTGACCGGGGGCTGACGGCGATCTTCGCGGCCCACGTCTACCTCAACGTCGCCGTCGTCCTGCGGATGGTGGGTTCCTTCTGGGCCCAGCTCGACCCGCGATTGCCGGCTGCAGCCGCGGTCCTCGGCGCCTCCCCGGCCCAGCGGCTGCGTCATGTGACGCTGCCGGCGCTGGCGCCGTCGATCTGGGCGGCCGCCTCGATCGTGCTGCTCTTCACCCTCACCTCCTTCGGGATCGTGCTGCTGCTCGGCGAGTTCGGACAGGCCACGGTCGAGGTGGAGATCCAGCGCAGGGTGCTGTTCCTGTTCGACCTGCCGACCGCGGCCGTGCTGTCGATCGTCCAGATCGCCATGGTGGTCACGGCGCTCGTCGTGCAGTCCCGGCTGACGGCTCGAGTGTCGGTCGAGCAGGATCTGGCTGTCGAGCCAAGCCTGCCGCGACCGACCTCGACGCGGGCCCGTTCTGCGGTGGCGGCCTTCCTGATCGGCTGGCTCACCGTGCTCCTCGGGCCGGTGCTCCTGGTGTTCGAACGGGCGCTGCGCACGGGGGACGGGTACGGCTGGGACAACTTCGCCGCGCTCGACGACAGTCGCGTCGGCAGTGTGGTGTTCGTGCCCCCGGCTGAGGCGGTCGCGAACTCGCTGGGGTTCGCGGCGGCCGCGACCGTGCTCGCCACGACCCTGGGGCTGCTGGTGGCACTGGCATTGGCACGGCGCACCGAGACGCTGCGGGAAAGCGTCTGGCTGCTCCCGCTCGGAGTGTCGGCGGTGACCCTGGGGTTCGGCATGCTCATCACCTTCGACGGCCCGCCGCTGGCGCTGCGCGGGACCGCTGTGCTGGTCCCGATCGCACAGGCGCTCATCGCGATCCCATTCGTAGTGCGCGCCGTGCTGCCCGTGCTGCGTGCCATCCGAGGTCAGATCCACGAGTCCGCAGCCGTGCTGGGGGCGTCTCCGCTGCGGACGCTGTGGTGGGTCGATCTGCCGATCGTGGGCCGCGCTTTGGCGGTCGCCGTCGGATTCGGTCTGGCCATCTCGCTGGGGGAGTTTGGTGCCACGGTCTTCCTGGCCCCGGCGGACCGGCCGACGGTGCCGATCGCGATCTACCGCTTCCTGGCCACGCCCGGCCAGGCCAACGTCGGCCAGGCCATGGCGCTGTCGAGCATTCTCATCGCGCTGACCGCCGCCGCCGTGCTGCTGACCGATCGACTGCGGGTCGGGGCGCGCTATGGCTGAGCCGATGCTGGAGCTGGATCGGGTCGGCGTGGCCTACGGCGGGGTCGCGGCGGTGCAGGAGGTGTCCCTGGCGGTCGGAGCCGGCCGTCGGCTGGCGCTGCTCGGCCCGAGTGGCTGCGGCAAGACCAGCCTGTTGCGGGCCGTCGCCGGGCTGGAGCCGTTGGCGTCGGGCGCGGTCAGGATCGCCGGCGGGGATGCCGCTGGTGTGCCGACCCACCGCCGCGGGCTCGGCATGATGTTCCAGGGCCACGCCCTGTTCCCGCACCTCCAAGCGGCCGGCAATGTCGCCTTCGGGCTGCGGATGGCCCGCTGGCCACGTGAGCGCGCCCGCGCCCGGGTGGCCGAGATGCTGGCACTGGTCGGGCTGTCCGAGCGGGGCGGATCGGCGATCGGCGACCTCTCCGGAGGGGAGCAGCAGCGGGTGGCGCTTGCCCGCACCCTGGCGCCGGGGCCGCGACTGGTCCTGCTCGACGAACCGCTGTCGTCGTTGGACCGAGCCCTGCGCGAGGACCTGCTCGGCGACATGATCGAGGCCTTCGCCGCCACCGGCACCACGGCGGTCCTGGTCACTCACGATCAGTCCGAGGCGCTGCGATTCGGCCACGAGGTCGCGGTCATGCGCGACGGGCGGATCATCCGGCGCGGAACGCCTGACGAGGTGTGGGCCGATCCGCAGCAGGCGTGGACGGCGCGCTTCCTCGGGCTGGCCAATATCGTCGGTGCCGATCATCCCGCCGTCCCGGCGACCGCGCAGCACAACGGCCACTACCTGATCCGTCCCGATCGGCTCCAACTGGTCGCAGACGGCACGGGTCTCGCGGGACGGGTGACGGCCACGACCTTCCGGGGCGGGCTATCGGTCGTCACGGTGCGCCTGGCTTCCGGTGGCGCCCTGGACGTGTGGACCATGGGCGGCGACGCGCAGGTCGGGGACGCGGTTGGCGTGCGGGTGCCGACGAACGCAGTGCTCCCGCTGTCCGGCTGAGCCGCGACCGGCGGCGGCGTTGGGTTAGCGCCCGGTGTTCAGCACCGGTTGGACGTCGGCCTCCCCGCAGAGCACCACCATGAGGTTGCCCACCATGTCCGCCTTCGCCTCGTCCGTCATGTCCAGTGCGCGAAGCTCCGACAACTCCTCGATCGCCATGTCCACCATCGAGACGGCGCCATGCACGATCTTGCGCCGAGCAGCGATGACCGCTTCGGCCTGCTGCCGCCGCAGCATGGCCTGCGCGATCTCGGGCGCATACGCCAGATGCGTCAGCCGGGTGTCCTCCACGGTCACGCCCGCCACGGACAACCGGCGCTCCAGATCGTCCCGCAGGGTGCCGGCAACCTCGTCGGGATTGCCGCGCAGCGTGATGGCCGCCGAGTCCTCCTCGTCGCCGCGGTCGTACGGATACTGGGTGGCGACGTGGCGAAGGGCAGTCTCGGACTGGGTGCTCACGTACAGGCGGAAGTCGTCCACGTCGAAGACCGCCTTCGCGGTGTCGGTGACCCGCCACACGACCATCGCGCCGATCTCGACCGGGTTGCCGCGTCGGTCGTTGACCTTCAAGTGGTCCCCCTGCAGCGTGCGCGCCCGCAGCGACACCTTGAACCGGGACAGTCCGCCGCGCTTCATGGGGTTTGCCTTCGCCTTCTCCTCCGTCGTCTCCAGGCGCCGCGGATCAACGGCCATGCTGGAGTAGAACGGGTTCCCCCAGTGGAAGCCCGCCCGCCGGATGGTGCCGCGGTAGTTGCCGAACAGGACCAGGACCCGCGCCTCGTTCGGCTGCAGCGTGAAGAAGCCGATCGCCATCAACCACCCGATGGCCTGTGCGCCGATCGCGGCCCACAGGTAGGGCAAGGCGCCGGAGTCCCGCTCGGATTCGATGCCGGCCCAGATGGCAGCGGCCAGTCCGCCGACGGTGAGGATGCCGACCACGGGCAGCACTGCGAAGCCGGGCAGCACGCGGCCTGGGGTCTCGGTGCTCATGTGACCAGCGTAGGGGCGCCCCCTGTGGCCGAAAGTCCCTTCCGCTGTGCTGATGGACCGGCCTAGCGTGAGGGCGCGGACAGGAGGTCGCATGGGTGAGCAGAAGATGGCGAGTTCCGGTGGTGGATCCGGCGATGCGCTCTATGCGGTGGGAATCTTCGGTGCCGCCGCGTACTTCTGGCAGCGCGCGGACAGCCCGAAGGGCAAGGCGCTGGCAGTCGTGAAGGGCATGGTCTGGCCGGCGTTCCTCGTCTACAAGGCGTTCTCGCTGCTGGAGGGGGAGCAGGCGGTTGCTGAGGCCGTCGCGGAGGTTGCTGAGGCGAACGAGCCGATCTGAGCGTCACAATCAGGCATGGCCGGGCACATCGCCGTCGAAGTCGGCGACATCACCACGTGGCAGGTCGATGCGATCGTGAATGCTGCCAACGCGTACCTGATGCCGGGCGGCGGGGTGTGCGGCGCGATCCATGCCGCCGGCGGACCGCGCATCGCCGAGGAATGCGCGGTGATCATCGACGAGCAGTTCCCGTCCGGGGTGCCGGTGGGGGGCGCGGTTGCCACCACGGGCGGGGCACTGCCCGCTCGTCACGTCATCCATGCGGTCGGCCCGATCTACGGCCGCGATCCTGAACCCGAGGAAGCGTTGGCAGCGGCCTACCGCAACAGTCTGCGGACGGCCGCCGCCCTCGGTGCCCGATCCATCGCCTTCCCCGCGATCTCCACCGGGATCTACGGCTTCCCGCCGGAGCGGGCCGCAAGCATCGTGTGGCGCACCCTCAACGAGGAACTCGCCGCGGCGGAGGAGCCGATGGACGTGCACCTGGTGTTCTTCAGCCCCAGGGCGCGCAGCACGTTCCTTGCCAACCGGGACTCCGGGTAGCTGGGGGTCGAGGGCGCTTTGGTGCGCTGACGTCGGCGGCCGGGGCCGGCCAACGGCAGGTGGGGGTGAAGCCGACGCGGGTGGTTGAGGCACGTGGGGTCGGGGTGCAATGCGCGGCGTCGGGTGTGGGGCCGAGGCGGCAGGTCTGCACCTGCGGTGGGGGTCTGCACCCGCGGTGGGGGTCACATGAGTGCTCCGGCGGTCACTTCTGCACCCGGCATGGGGGTTTGCACCCGTAATGGGGCCAATCCGGCCGAGAACCGCCTCCCAAGCCCCCGCCTCGGGTGCAGTCCCCCGTACCGGGTGCAGAGATCGGGCGGCTGGGGCCTGTTCCGCCCCCGCGGGTGCAGTCCCCCGCCTCGGGTGCCGACCGGCCGGAGCCGCCCCCGTCGGGTGCAGTCCCCCGCCTCGGCCCGCACCGGCCGGAGCCGCCCCCGCCTCGGGTGCAGTCCCCCGCCCCGGGTGCCCGCACGGGCCCGACCCAGACTCCCGCAACAGGAGCCGACCGCACCGGATGCGCAGGTTCACACCGGACCAACAGCACCCAGCCAGCCGCAATTGTCGTCGTCTGCCGCCCGCTGCGCCGCCCTCGGGTCGCAACACGAGCGGCGCGAAGGGTGAGCGCTGCCCCGCGCCAGCACCAACCGCGGAACCTACCCCCAGGCCCGTCGCCCCTCGGCAGCCTCGGCCACGATCCGGTCCAGGCGCTGCTGCCGGGTCTGGGGCCGCTTGGCGCTCACCAGTGCCCACAGCATCTGCTTGCGGGCACCCGGCGGGAAGCCGTCCCAGGTCGCACGCAGCCCGGCCTGGTCAAGGGCTGCCGCCAGGTCATCGGGGACCTCCAAGCGCTCCACCGGGTCCAGCATGGACCAGGAGCCGTTGGCCTTGGCGGTCTCGATAGCCCGCAGCCCCCGCTCGGTCATCCGGCCGGACGGCAGCAGGTGCTCCAACCGGCGCTTGTTCAACGCCGACCAAGTCGAGTTGGGCTTGCGCGGCGTGAGCAGCAGCATGCGCGACTTGTCGTCACGCTTGCGGACGGTGGAGTCGATCCAGCCGAAGCACAGGGCCTCCTCGACGATCTCGTCATAGGTCGGGGAGGGCTTGCCGCTGTCCTTGTTGTAGATCACCAGCCAGATGCCCTCAGGCCGGTCGGCGTTGGCGATCAGCCATTGCCGCAGTTCGTCCCGGCTGGTGACGAGCACGTGCTCGTAGTGCTCCGCGCCCATGGCCGTAGTCTGTCGGCATGGCCGGATGGGCGCAGTTCGAGGCGGAGGACCCGGCGATGGCGGAGCGGGTGCGGGCGGCCTTCGCTGTGGGGAAGCACTGCACGATGGCCACCATCCGCGCCGACGGCGGCCCGCGCATCAGCGGGACGGAGGTGGAGTTCGTCGACGGCGAGGTCTACCTCGGGATGGGAGCCGACACGCGCAAGGCCCTGGACCTGCAGCGCGACCCCAGGGTTGCGATCCACAGCCCGACGCGGGACCCGGCTGCCGACGGATCGTGGGCCGGGGAGGCGAAGGTGTCGGGCCGCGCTGAGTTCGTCGAGGTGCCCGAGGACTACCCGCCGGGCAGCACCCGCGTGCGGGTGGAGCTGAGCAGTGCGGTCACCACCGGCATCACCGACGACCGGCAGCAACTGCGGATCCGGTTGTGGCGGCCGGGCCGGCCAACCGAGACGATGCTGAGGTCCTGACCGGGTCACCCTCGAGTAGGGGGCCGGTGAGAGCAGCGGCCTAGGCGGCCGAGCCCGGGAGCGCCGCGACGTCGAAGGCCGGTGTCGACCTGCCACGTCGCCACGCCACGAGCCTCATCCAGCGCCGAACCCACCGATCACGCCGTAGGCGACGGCTTCCTTGCCGCAGCGGGCGCACACCCGCCACTGAGCGTCGCCCTCCGCGTTGGCCTGGACCGTCCAGTTATGGCCGATGATCGAGCAGATGATGTTCATCGCTGCTCCCTTCGACGGGTCCTGTCCCCATGCTGGTCGGCCGATGGCTGCGATGCGCACCCGCGGCCCCCTGGTGGCAGCGGTTTGACCCGATCTCCCCAATCTCGATGGTTCCGGTGGTGCCGTAGATCGGCGTGTTGATGTTGGTCGTTGATCGACCGGCTCGTGGGCGCGGTCGGCCTTCCTCCCGGCTCCTCGGTGTCGCCTTGCCGGGGTCGCCGGTTAGGGATCTTTGGGTTCCGGCTGGGAGTACGTCGAGGCGCTGTGCGGCGGCGAGGATGTCCTTCGTTCAGGGCCAGCACTCGTCGATGTCGCGGACCATGTGCCCGCCGCAACCCGCACTACCGACCCCGACGCAGCCGAGCCCGACGCCACCGGCTGAGCCGGCGACCCGGCGGGGCCGCTACTCCGCCAGCAATCGCGAGCGCCGCACCTCGCTGCGCACCAGCTCCTCCTGCACGGCCGCGAGCGTGTCGTCGGGGGTCTCGGGGACGAAGGCCGCCCGGACCATCGGGGCGAGGTCAGCGCGGTAGTCGTGGCCGTGCGACTGGAAGTTGCCAAGCTGCGGCTGCGTGGCACGAGCCACATCGAACAGCACCTGCGTCCACGTCAGGAGCGGCCGCCACGCCATCTGCTCCGGGACGCCCCGGCCGCGCGGGGAGGCGGCCAACCAATCGGGGCGGCTCCAGATCAGCGGCGCCTCGAAGCGGGTCACCGGGTCGGCGTCGTGGTCCAGCAGGAACACCCGGTACTGCGGGGGGAGCGGGTCCGGCAGGTCCTGCCACCGATCCACGACGAAGACCGCGGAGCGGTGCTCGGCGCTGCGCCGGATACCGGTGCCCGCGGGCGTGCCCACGAACAGCGCGGCGTCGATCCCGTCGAAGGCACCGTCGGAGCGGAACCGGGTCGGCCGGCGCTGCAACCCGAGTTGCGCCGCCTGCGCCCCGAGGCTCTCGCCGTAGGCCAACACCGCCGGGCCACGGCCGTGCAGCGCATCGACCAACAGCCGGTAGGTGTCGGCCGCTTCGGGGATGAGGGAACTGGAGAACATGGAGGGCAGCACCCCGTACTGCACCGCCACGGTGGCGCAGTCGCCGCCGGTCATCAGTTCCAGCGCTTCGATGGGAACGGGGTTGCTGTAGCCGGTGCCGGCCGGGGACACCGCGAGGATCGCGCGTCGCTCGAACGCTCCGAGGCGCTCCAGTTCGGCAATGGCCAGCTGCACCCGCTCGGCCGGCGTCGCAGCGGCGGCGACCCCCACGAACACCCGGATCGGGTCGCGGGCTGATCGTCCAGTGACCGACCGGATCCGATCGGCGGTCGAGGCGAGGTGCACCAGCCGCGAGCCCTCGCGGGCATGGGTGTCGTAGGGGATCAGCGAGCCCGGGCCGCCGCTGACGCTGAGGTGCTCCGGCGGCTCGGCGAAGGAGCGGTCCTGCGTCGGTCCCGGCCTGTTCCAACTTGGCGAACAGTGCATCGCGGGCCGGCGGCACCACGGCTGCCGCAGCGCTGGCCGCAGCAGCGGTCGTGCCGCCGATCCACGCCGCCGGCGGACCGCCGAACCGGTTGCTGGCGGTCTGAGCGGCCGCGCTGATGCCGTGCTTGGCCAGCATCGAGCTGCCCACCAGGCCAGCGGCTACCGCGGTGCCCTGGGCGGCGGCCAGGCCGGGGCGCATGGCCGGTTGGCCCCAATCGGCGTGCGCGGCCCGCTCCTGTTCGCTGCGCCTCATGATGATGGGGGTCGAGGCCGCCAGGGCTCCGGCGAACAGTCCGGCACGCGCCCATCGGTTGGTCATGATCGGATCGCGGACCCCGGCGATGTCGAGTCCCTTGCGCAGGGCCAGGCCCGCCCCGTAGCCGAGCGCCGCGGAGAGCCCGAACAGGGCTGCTTGATGGCTGGTGGATCGGGCCACCAGTGACGGTCGGAAGGAGTCGATCGCCAGGACGATGCCGCCCGACATGCCGCTGGCGCTCATGTCGCCCCTCGCTGTTCGAGCGCTGTTCGCAGCCGCCGCAGCGCCTCGTCGATGGTCTGATCCTGCTTGCAGAAGGCCCATCGGACGTACGGGTCGCCGGCATCGGATTCGCACAGGGCCTGATGGGGGATCGCGACGACGCCGGCCCGATGGGGGGCCCAGTCGCAGAACTCGCGGCCGTCAGCGAATCCGAGGGGTCGCACGTCCGTCGTCGCGAAGTAGGTCCCCTCAATCGGCGCGACCCCGAAGCCAAGGTCGGCCAATCCGTCGCAGAGCCTGCTGCCGGAGCGGTGCATCCCGAGTCGCAGGTTCTCGAAGTAGGTTTCGGGCATGCGCAGGCCTGCTGCGATCGCCGGCTGAAACGGCCCGCCGGAGACGTAGGACAGGTGCTGTTGGGCCACTTTGACTGCGGAGATGAGGTGCTCGGGACCAGTGGCCCATCCCACCTTCCACCCGGTCATCGAGAAGCACTTGCCCCCGGAACCGATCGTGACGGTGCGCTCGCACATCCCCGGCCGGGTCGCCATCGGCAGGTGCGGGTGGCCGTCGAACCACAGATGCTCGTAGGCCTCGTCGGAGAGCACCATGAGGTCGTGGTCTTCGGCGACTGCAGCGACCTCGTCCAGCTCGGCTCCGGTCCATACCTGGCCGGTCGGATTGTTCGGGGAGTTGATGATGATCATCGTCGTGCGGTCGGTGACCGCGGCTCGGATCGCCGCGGCATCCACGCGGTAGGTCTGCGGGTTCGGCGGCACCGGAACCGGGGTCGCGCCGGCCATGGCGATGATCGGGGGGTAGAGGTCGAAGAACGGTTCCAGGATGAGCACCTCGTCGCCCGGCTCGAGCAGGGCAAGGGCAGAAGCGGCCAGCGCCTCCGAAGCCCCGGTGGCGACGACGACATCGGTGGCCCAGTCCAGTTCCAAGCCGTACCACTGCCATTGGTGGGCGACGATCGCCTCGCGCAGCTCCGGCAGGCCGTGGGCCGGCGGATACTGGTTGCCGATGCCGTGGAGGATGTTCGACGCGGCGTGCTGCAGCAGTTCGCGCGGTCCGTCGGTGTCGGGGAACCCCTGGCCCAGGTTCACCGCCCCGAGTTTTGTGGCCAACGCCGACATCTCGCCGAAGATGGTGGCGGTGTAGGGGCGCAGCCGGCTTGCCAATGCACTGTCCACTCGCCCATGGTGCCGCACGACCATCCCCGGCGCTGCGGGTGACAATGGTCGGCATGAGCACTGCGTTGATCACCGGGGCCACGGCAGGCCTGGGTCGCGGCTATGCCGAGGCCCTGGCCGAGGAGGGCCGCGACCTCGTGCTCGTCGCCCGCAACCGCACTCGACTGGAGGGCACGGCAGCCGAACTGCAGCAGCGCTTCGGGATCGGCGTGGAGGTGCTGGCCGCGGACCTCGCCACCAGTGCCGGGCGCCGTCGCGTGGAGCGCCGGCTGCAATCGGAGGTGCCCGGCAAGCAGGTCGAGATCCTGGTCAACAATGCCGGCTTCAGCGCCAACCAGCCGTTCGTCGCCGGGGATCTGCGTGCCGAGCAGGCGCAGCTCGATGTGATGGTGACCGCTCCCATGCAGTTCTGCCACGCCGTGCTGCCGGCCATGGTGCGTCGGGGATCCGGCCTCATCCTCAACGTCAGTTCCATCGCCGGCTGGGCCACGGAGGGCACCTACTCGGCGGCGAAGGCCTGGCTGACGACGTTCACCGAAGGGCTGCAGCCGGAACTGGCCGGGACCGGCGTGCACGCCACCGCGGTCTGCCCGGGAGCAGTGCGCACCGAGTTCTTCGCGCGGTCCGGGATCGCGATGGAGCTGCCGGGGTTCTTGTGGCTGGACGTGGACCAGGTCGTGGCCAAATCGCTGCGCGACGTGCGCCGCGGCCGCGTCATCTCCGTCACCGGTCCGCAGTACGAACTGCTCAGCACGGCCACCCAGTACGCCCCCCGCCCCCTGGTGCGCTTCATCACCGCCCGCCGCCGCGCCATCACCGGCTGAAGCCTGGGCCGCGCGGCGGGGGTGCGGCGGCGCGGCGCGGGGCTGGGGCTGGGGCTGGCGTGGGGCTGGGGCTGGGGCTGGTGTGTCGGCGCCCAGTGGCGCGGCTGTGCACCCGTTGCGGGGGTTTGCACCCGCCGCGGGGGCTGAGAGGGCCTCCGGGGCGGCAACTGTGCACCCGGTTCGGGGGTTTGCACCCGCGACGGTGGCTCTGGGCCCCGATATGGCCGGTTCCGCCCCCGCGGCGGGTGCAAACCCCCGAACCGGGTGCAGACCTGCCCCGGAAACCGGCGGTTCCGCCCCCGCGGCGGGTGCAAACCCCCAAACCGGGTGCAGACCTGCCCCGGAAACCGCCCGGTTCCGCCCCGAGCAGCGAGCGCCACGGCCCCGAACCGGGTGCAGACCTGCCCCGGAAACCGGCCGGTTCCGCCCCGAGCGGTGGCGCGAGCTCAGCGCAACACCTGAAGCCGAAGTGAGGTGTTGCATGTCCAGCAAACCGTGGCTGACCCGCCCGCAGGAGCGCCGGTTCTGGTCGCACGTGGCGGCCGGGGAGCCCACCGCCGAGGCCGCCCGGCGTGTCGGGCTCGGCGTGTTCTCCGGGAAGAAGATCTTCAGCGAGCGCCGCGGGTGCAACCCCGCACCGGGTGCAGGCGTCCCCATCAGAACGCGGAGGGCTGAGGCCGCTCGTGTTGCTGGATCCGCTGAACACTGTCGACGCGACCTCCGACACCCCACGGCGTTCCGCGCGCTCCACTCGCCGACCGGGTCCCATCACACTCCCGGTGGCTCTGCGCGGGATTACGCGGCGATCACCGCCTCGACTGGATGGCAGGGCAGTCGGCATGCCCGCCGTATGCCTTCCAGGCGGAAAGACCGACGCCGTGAGCCTTGATCGCAACGATTCCGCCGCCACAGCCCGCAATCCGTCGCGATCAACACCAACCCCCGAACGCTGCCTCCCTCAACGCCGCCCCGCGCCGCAGCCGGCAGGAGTCGGGGAAGCCGCGGTTGCGACGGGTGGGCGTGGCGTGGCACCGCGGCGAACACCAGCCCGCGGGACAGAATGGCCGGCATGGCGACGGCACTCATCACCGGCGGAACGGCAGGCCTCGGGTTCGGGTTCGCTGAGGCGCTCGCGGAGGAGGGCCACGATCTGGTCCTCGTGGCCCGCAATGAGGCGCGACTGCGCGAGACCGCCGACCAGTTGTATCGGCAGTACGGCGTCCATGTGGAGGTGCTGCCCGCCGACCTGGTCCGTCCGGAGCAGCGATCCGCGGTGGAGCAGCGGCTCGCCGACCGGGACCGGCCGATCGACATCCTGGTCAACAACGCCGGCATGGGGCTGAAGCAGCATTTCGTCGGCGGTGACCTCGACGCCGAGCAGGCCATGCTGGACCTGCTGGTCACTGCCCCGATGCGACTGACCCACGCGGCGGTGGGGCCGATGGTGGAACGCGGCCGCGGCTCCATCATCAACATCAGTTCCATGTCCGGCTTCATCACCGCGGGCAGCTACTCGGCGGCGAAGGCGTACTTGACCGTCTTCACCGAGGCGCTGTCGGCCCAACTGCGCGGCACCGGCGTTACCGCGACCGTGGTGTGTCCGGGCTTCGTCCACACGGAGCACCATGAGCGCGCCGGGATCAGCAAGGACGGCATCCCCGGGTTCCTGTGGTTGAACGTGCCGCAAGTCGTCGCGGATGGGCTGAAGGACGCCAAGCGGGGCCGGGTCGTGAGTGTGCCGGGCCGGCAGTACCAGGTGCTCAGCACGCTGGCCCAGTACGGGCCGCGGCCGCTGGTGCGCAAGGCGAGCGAACTGCGCAAGCGCTAGGTCTGCGCACGGTCACTAGGCTGGGGGCATGGAACCCCGCGATGCGCTGCGCCTGCAAATCCTCGAGAAGGCCGTCGTGCACGGCAAGGTGATCCTTTCCAGCGGTCGAGAGGCCGACTACTACGTCGATCTGCGCCGCGTGACGCTGGATGCCGAGGCGGCGCCGCTGGTCGGGCAGGTGATGCTGGACGTGACCGCGCGGATGAACTTCGACGCTGTCGGCGGCCTCACGTTGGGCGCCGACCCGGTGGCCACTGCCATGCTGCACGTTGCTGCGGCACAGGGCCGTCGGCTGGACGCGTTCGTCGTGCGCAAGTCCGGCAAGGCCCACGGCCTGCAGCGCCGGATCGAAGGCCCCGATGTCGCTGGCCGGCGGGTGCTGGCGGTGGAGGACACCTCGACGACGGGCGGCTCGGTGCTGACCGCGGTGGAGGCGCTGCGGGAGGCCGGTGCAGAGGTGGTAGGGGTCGCCGTCATCGTGGAGCGCGGCGCAGCAGCCGCCATCGAGGAGGCCGGCTTGCCCTACCTGGCGGCGTACTCGCTGGCCGACCTCGGCCTGGCCTGAGCCTGAGCAGGCTGCCGTGACCGCCCGCGTTGATCGCAACGCAGGCCATCGCAACGCAGGCCATCGCAACGCAGGCCAGCGCCACGCAGGCCAGCGCCAGGCCGGCCAGCGCAACGCAGGCCAGCGCAACGCAGGCCAGCGCCAGGCCGGCCAGCGCAACGCAGGCCAGCGCAACGCAGGCCAGCGCCAGGCCGGCCATCGCAACGCAGGCCAGCGCCACGCCGGCGAGTCGTAGCGATCAGCAATGACGACGCGGCGACGGCCGACCCCAAGGCGGGCACTGACCTTTCGCCCCCTCGTGGCGGGGGATCTGCCGCGGTTGCACGCGTGGTTGAACGAACCCGACGTGGTGCGGTGGTGGGAGGGCGATGATGTGTCCTGGGCTGGCGTCCTGCGGGACTACGGGAACACCGCCGACGACCCGGAGGAGCACTACATCGCGGTTCTGGACGGCAAGCCCATCGGGTGGATCCAGTGCTACGGGATTGCGGATATGCCCGAGGACGGCCCGTTCTTCGCCCCGCTCGGCCTGGTGCCGACCAGCGCCGCGTCGATCGACTACCTGCTGGCGCCGCAGTACCGGGGGCGGGGCCTCGGCGCAGCGATGATCCGCGCGTTCGTCGCCGACGTGGTGTTCGGTCGCCATCCGAACTGGCAGGAGGTGGCGGTCGCGCCGCAAGTGGCCAACGAGGCGTCGTGGCGGGCGCTGTCCGCGGCAGGCTTCCGGCACGTGCGCGATCTGCCGGGCGAGTACTGCCCGTGCCGTGCGATGGTCTTGGCGCGATCCGACATGGTGTGATGCATCCGTGAGCGTCGAGCACCATCCGCCGGAGCACCCCCACCCAGCGCTTGCGCAGCCAACGGGACCGCTGCCGCCGCCACCCTGGTCCCTGGTGGTCCGGCCGCCGACTCCGCCGGAGGAGCCACTGCACCGAGCGGCCGTCGATGCCGCCTACGCCTCCCCCTTCCGCCCGCCGGGCCCCGAGCAGGAGGCTCGGCTGGCCGCGATGGTGCCGCCGCAGAACAAGCACGTGGTCGTCATCGACACCGCGGACGGTGCCGGACGGATCATCGGCGGCCAGATCCGCTACGACACCGCGCTGTCGCTGCCCGGCGGCGCACGGGTGCCGGTCGGGGCGCTGTCGGCGGTGGGCGTGGATCCGGCTGCCCAGGGGCATGGGGCGCTGCGTGCGCTGGTGCGGACCCACCTCGACGACTGCCGGGCCCGCGGCGATGCCGCGTCGGTGCTCATGGCCTCGGCGAGCGGGCTGTACGGGCGATTCGGCTATGGCAGCGCCGTGCCCACCGCCAACTGGCAGATCGATGCGGCCGCGGCCCGGCTGCGCAACGATGCGCCCTCCTCCGGCGCGGTGCATGTGGAGCACGCCCGCGGCAGTTCGCTGCACGACATCCTCGACGAGATCTACCAGCAGGCCGGTGCCGCTCGGTCCGGCGCCATCCGCCGCAACTCCGCCTGGTGGAACCAGGTGCTGAGTCCGGAGGAGTCCTGGCAGGGGGGTGGCCGGCTGCTGGTCGGGCTGCACACCGTGTCCGGGCGGTCGGACGGCTACGTCCTGTACAGCGCCGACATCGACCACGCCCGACAAGGGCTGGCGGAAGCCGATGTCGAGATCCGGGAACTCGTGGCTGCCGATGCCGCGGCGGAGCTGGACCTGTGGCGCTTCATCGCCGCGCTGCCGTGGCTGCGCAGGATCGACTGGCACTACGCACCGGTCGATCCCGCGCCGCTGTTCTGGCTGGCCGATCCCCGGCAGTTGCGGCGGATGGCGCACTTCGACTTCTTGTGGCTGCGCCCGCTGGACTACCAGGCCCTGGTCTCGGCCCGAACCTTCGCTGCTGAGGGGCGCGTTGCCCTGGACGTGACCGACCCCGAGTACCCGGACCTGGCGGGCCGCTTCGATCTGGCGGCGACCGATGGTGCCGGCGCCTGGCGTCCCGGGTCGGGCCCGGCGGATCTGGCGGTCACGGCAGCGGATCTGGGGTCGCTGTGGCTGGGCGGCGGATCGGCCCGGGAGTTGCTGGCGATGGGGCGGATCCGTGGGGCGGCCGAGGCTGCGCAGGCACTGGACGGGATGCTCGGGACCGGCCTGTCACCCCGCTCGGTGGCTCGCTTCTAGCCCTACTGCCTCGGTGTTTCCCAGTCGTCCGCGGCGGTCATCGGGGCTGTGCGCCGTACGCGTTGCTCCCCTGCGTGGATGGCAGCACGTGCAGCACGAAGAGGATCAGGCCCCCCACGACTGGGATCAAGGCGATGAGCACCCACCAGCCGCTCTTGCTGATGTCGTGCAGGCGGCGGATCGAGACGGCCAGCGTCGGGATGAGGGTGAGCAGTCCGAACAGCCCGTAGCCGATGCGGGTGATGTCGCCGAAGAACCCGGAGCCGAAGGCGGCCCCGACAGCAGCGAAGGCCGCGCCGACGAGGATGAGCGCCAACCACCACCACCAGAACTCCGACCGGCGCGCCCGTCCGCTGAAGGTTGCATAGTTGCCGAGGACCGACCCGACTGCCTCACCGAAACCCACGACTGCTCTCCTCTCACGACCCCGGTTCCTGAGCGCCTAGAGTTGAGCGTGGCAGACCCGGTCCCGATGTGGCGGCCGAACCGGCCATGTCGGGGGGAGCACCGTGCACGAGGAGTCCGTCGGGGTGGGGCCGCACGCCCAGCCGTGGCCCGACGACCCGCGGCTGGACCCGGGGCTGCTCGCGGCCGGGGATCGCCGCAACGTCGCCGACCGCTACCGGTACTGGACGTTGGAGGCCATCGTGGCCGACCTCGACTTCCGTCGGCACCCGTTCCATGTGGCCATTGAGAACTTCGAGCACGATTTCAACATCGGGTCCGTGGTCCGCACCGCGAATGCGTTCCTTGCCGCTGAGGTCCACATCGTGGGCCGGCGGCGCTGGAATCGGCGCGGCGCGATGGTGACCGACCGGTACCAGCATGTGCGCCATCACACCTCGGTGGCGGACTTGGTGGCGTGGGCGAAGGATGCCGATGTGCCGGTGCTGGGCGTGGACAACCTTCCCGGGGCGGTGCCGCTGGAGACCTATCCGCTGCCGCAGCGGTGCGTCCTGCTGTTCGGGCAGGAGGGGCCCGGGTTGTCCGACGAGGCCCGTTCGGCGTGCACGGCGACCCTGTCGATCGCGCAGTACGGATCGACCCGCTCCATCAACGCCGGGGCGGCCGCGGCGATCGCCATGCACGCCTGGGTGCGGCGCTGGGAGTTCGGGCAGCAGGTGCGGTGAGGGGCAGGCGCTAGGCAGGGGTGCAGTTGCCCTTGAGTTCGAGCTTGCCCGTCTCCTCGCCGGAGCGGTACTCGCCCTCGGCGTCGAAGAGCGCTTCCTCGCTGTCGAAGTCGTAGTCGTCGATCGTGCCGGTGAGCGCGACGGTAGTGGTGTCGGCGAAGACGGTCGCTGTCCCGGTCCCGCCTGCGATGTCGATCACGATGCGATCCCCGGCCGCATTGGTGCCGGTGACGGCGATGGACTGATCATCGGGCGTGTCGCACGCCGCCAGTTGCCAGGTCTGGTCGAAGTCCCGGTCGAGGTAGAGGCGCACCGTGGCCGGGTTCGGGTCGCCCTCGGGGAAGTCGGAGCAGCCTGCCAGCGCGGCCGCGAGGGCGACGGCGGTCGTCGTCGCAATGGCGAGATTCAGGGGGCTTCGCATGGCCGAAGGCTAGCGGCGCGACGACATCGCGCGCTTCGCTTGGCGCGTCCCGGGCGTCCCGGGCGTCCCGGGCGTCTCGCGCGTCCCGGGCGTCCCGGGCGTCCCGGGCGTCTCTTGTCCTGGCATCCCGTTGCGCCGAGTCGCTAGGCTCGCCTCGGCAAGGCGCCGCGGTCACCGGGCGGCAGCCAGCGTTGCGACCCGTGGGCGGCGGTCCCTGCGCGAGGGAGGTGGCCGAGTGGCGAATGGGCGTGATCCCTGGGCACGTCGGCGCGTCGCATGCCGTCGTCATGTCGCACGGCCGCCGGGAGCCGCATGCCGCGCTGGGTGAGTTACGCGGCAATCGTGACAGCGGCGTGGCTGCTGGGTCTGGCATGGGCGTTGTCTTCCCCGGTGGGCAGCTCGCCCGACGACGACTTCCACCTGACATCGATCTGGTGCGCCACGGGCGACGAGGAAGCGTGCGTCGAGGTCGATGTGACGCCGCCGGACCTGTCGGTGCAGGTGCCGCAACAGCTCTACGGGTTCCGGTGCTTCGCCTTCGAGCCGGAGCAGAGCGGTGCCTGCAGCGAGACGGCGGGCGAGGGAACAGCGGAGGGAGTCTGGTTCAACGCCGGGTCTTACCCGCCGACGTTCTACGCGGCGATGGCGCCGTTCGTGGGACCGGATATCGCACGGTCGGTCCTGGTGATGCGCATGGTGGCGGTGACCGTCGCGATGCTGGTGCTGGCGTTGGCGGCGTGGGCGGCGCCGCTGCTGCGGGACACCCAGTTGGTTGCGTGGTGCGCGGCATCGGTGCCGTTGTGGATGTTCTTCTTCCCCTCCACCAATCCCACCGGCTGGGGGGTGGCAGGGGTCGTGGCGATGTGGCCGGCCTCGTATGCGCTGCTGCACGCGGAGGGGCGCCGGCAGTACGTGCTGGCCGGCGGCGCGGTGGTGCTGGCATCGACGCTGGCCGGGGTGCGGGCCGACACCGCAGCGATGGCCGTGGCGATCCTCGTGGTCGTCCTCGGCCTGTGGCTCCGGCATCGCCGCCAGTGGCCAGCCGTGGTGCTCGCAGCGCTGGCGCTGGGCTTTCTGATGGCCATCTTCCTGAGCTCGGAGCAGAGCAGCGCGCTGACCGAAGGGCTGGAGGGGGCGGGGTTCCTCGCGCCGGCGCAAGGCGGCGTCGCGGTCGAGGATCCGGACGCACCGGTCGGCTGGGAGTTGCTGCTGCGCAATCTGGCCGACCTGCCCGATCTGTGGGTGGGGGCGTTCGGGGCGACGTTCGGGCTGGGGTGGCTCGATACGGCGATGCCCAGCCTGGTGTGGGTGCCGGTGCTCATCGCGGTCGGCGGGCTGACCCTCATCGGCTTGGCGCATCTCGGCTGGCGGAAGGCCGCCCTGCTGGTCGTGGTCGCCGGCATGCTGGTAGTGCTGCCACTGGTGTCGCTGCAGTCCAGTCAGGCGCAGGTGGGGGAACTGTTCCAGCCGCGGTATGTGTTGCCGCTGGTCGTGGTCTTCGTGGGCATCGCTGTGTCCCCGCTGGAGGGTCGCGCGCCCGTGCTCACGAGGCCGCAGCGGTGGGTCGTCGCCGGGCTGCTGGTGGCGGCCAGTTCGCTGGCGCTGCATGTGCAGGTGCGGCGGTACGCGACGGGGGTGGACGCGGCCGGGATCAATCTGAACGACGGGGCCGAGTGGGCCTACACGGCTGCTGTGTCGCCGATGGCGGTGTGGGTGCTGGGGACCGTGGCGGCGGGGGTGCTGATCGTGGTGGCGACCGGGTTGCTCCGTGCGGAGCGGGTCGATGAGGGGCAGGGAATGCCGGCCGCTCGGGTTGAGCAGGCGACGCCGCCGTCGGGCTGATTGCCAGCTCATCGCAGTCTAGGGTGGACGGCTTCGGGCGGTGGCTCGAGGTGGGTGCCGTTCCGCGGGCCTGCGGGGGCTTCGCGGCTCCGCTGGGCGGGGACGGAGCTCAGCCTGGGTGCGGGTGTCAGGCGCCCCGTGCGGGGCTACCGGGGCTCGGCTGTGCACCCGTTGCGGGGGTTTGCACCCGGGATGGGGGCGCAGAGCGCCTCAGGGGCGGCAACAGTGCACCCGGCATGGGGGTTTGCACCCGGAATGGGGGCTGTGGGCCCCGATCCGGCCGGTTCCGCCCCCGCGGCGGGTGCAAACCCCCGAACCGGGTGCCGACCTGGCCCGCATACCGGACACCCCGCCCCCGCGGCGGGTGCAAACCCCCGAATCGGGTGCCGACGCACCCCGGCGCAGCGGCACATGACGGCCGCTCACCTTGCTGGATCCGCAGGACACGTCAGACGCGGCCCGGCGCCCCCGGCGGCCGGCTCGCTCCACCCGCAGACGCCGGAGCCCACCACACTCCCAGTTGCGATGAGCCTGATCACCCCGGCCGAGCGCGCCGACGCCCCGACTGCACGCTGCAGCACGAACGGCGGGGCGAAGAGATCTCGGGACGCTACCTTGCGGCCAGCGGGGGGTCTGCGTCCAGGGTCGGGGAGGGCCGCACTCCCCGGCGCACCGGTTGCGCCGCCGGGTAGCGGGAGCCGGCGAACCGGTCCAGCGCGATCGCCCCGCCTCCCGGGGCCCCTTTGCGTTCCTCGACCGGGTCCTGTTCGGCGGCTGCGGGGACGTCGTTGCCGGAGAGCCAGGACCGCAGCAGGACGATGGGAAGGAGTGCGGCCAGGGCGAGTTCGATACCGGTGATGGGCAGGCTGTAGCGGGGGTGGAACCATCGATAGGTCACGGCGTGGAGGGCTGCAACCGCCGCGATCGAGCAGGCGGTGATGAGCCAGGCGGGCCAGTTGCCGCGGGACCGGCCCAGCAGCGCCGGCAATCCGAGGATCAGCCCGATGAGGAACGCCGCAGCCACCAGTAGTGCGGACGATAGCCACAGGAAGCTCGGCCAGTAGCCGACGTGCTCGAGCAGTCGGCTGTTCGTCCATCCGACTGCGCCGAGGCCGCGGACCACATCGGCGGTATTGGTCGCCACGACGCTGGAGATCGGGCTCACCACTGACTCCAGGAAGGTCTTCGTCACGACGAATGGTGCGTCGAGCAGGCGGGAGGCAACCGCACCGGATTCCGGGAGTTCCCGGCCCTCGACGTTCAGTGTGGAGCGAGCCACCCACGAGATCCCGAGCATCGCGACAGCCAGCGCACCGGTGAGGGTGAGCCTGAGCCGCCGCGGCGCGCCGGGTCCGGCCGGGTGCGGGGTGAGCGCAAGGATGGCCGCGGTCAGCGCAAGCAGCGGGAGCGCCACATAGAGTCGCTCCCACCGCAGCCCCGCCACGAGGACGGCTGCGGGCAGGGCGGCGGCCAGCCAGGGCACCAGCCGCAGCCGACCCGGCAGGAACAGCATCAGCGTGGCCCCCAGCATCACCAGCCAACCGGAGGCCGCCAGCGAATCCTGCAAGATGGAATGGCTCATGTGCACCGAGATCAGTGATGCGCCGGACAGCACGAGGCAGGAGGTCACGGCCAGCGCGCGCCACCGACCGGGCAGGCCCAGGAGACGGGCCAGGACCCAGCCGAAGAACGCTGCTGCCGCCAGCGCGACGCCGAGTTGCAGGATCTGCACCGCCGCGATCGACTCCGTACTGCGGGTGTCGCCCGGAGCGAACCGCAGTAGTGCCGGGTACACCCATGTCCGGACATCATCGACGCGCAGCGTGTCCGCGCTTCCCCAGTACTCCTTGGTGTCCCCATAGGCCGGTGCCTCGCCCAGGCCGGCCAGGAAGAGCACGGCGGACTGGAATGCGGAGTAGGCGAGGAACAGGCACCAGCCTGCAACGGCTGCGGCCGACCCCCAGCGCCGCAGCGGGGATCCGGGGGGAGCCCAGCGCAGCGGACCCGTTGCGCTCACACTGCCCCCGGTTGCCGCGCCTGCTCGTTCGCCACGGCGCAAGGTTACCTGCGGATTCTTGCGGCGCCGGTAGGCGCGACCAGCCGACTCGGCTCCTGGCGCGGCGCTGAACCGTACCTCGCGGCGGCGCCTCGTATCGTGGACCGGTGACCGATGGGCCAGGAGCGCCGACCGCCTTGCCGGGGCCGCGCGGCGTCACTGCGCAGGACCGCCGCGGCGAGGCCATCCCTCGTCCCGGGGGGGCTGCGCTCGCGCTCGACACAGCTGTGGTCGGCTTCGCCCTGTGGACGCTGCTCTACCACGCGGCGCTGCTGATCGGCGGATGGGCGGCGAGCACGACGGCGATGGCCGCCGCACTCGCGGGTGTGCTGCTCATGCTGGTCGGCTGGCACGGCTACCGCCTGCGCAGGAGGGGTGCACCGGGAGAAGGGCCGGTGGAGCCCACAACCCCCGTCGTCGTCATCGCGGCGTCGATCGGGGCCGCTGCGCTGTCACTGATCGCGAATCGTCCGGACGCCGACGACGTCTTCTACGTGAACCGTTCATCGGCCGTCGAGGCGCTGGGCGTCCTGCCGCTGCGCGACACGATGTACGGCGACCAGGTCTTCGCGATGATCCCGGGGCAGTACCCGCCGGTGGCGTCCTTCGAAGCACTCCTGGGGACTATCGCTGCCGTGTTCGGCGTGCCGGCGGCCAGCATCACCTACTACGTCGTCCCTCCCCTCGGCTCGATATTGGCGATCCTGGCCCTGTGGCGGCTGCTCGCCGGTTGGGACGTGCGTCGGCCGCAGGTCGCGTTCGTGGTCGCGCTGACGTACTTGGCGTTCGGCGGGGCCTTCCATGCGTCGTTCGGCAACACATGGATCGAGCGCATGTGGCAGGGCAAGATCCTCTTCATCAGCATCCTCGTGCCGACCTTGCTGGTGTATCTGGTCCGCTGCATCAGGTGGGGCCGACGATCGGACGCCGCGCTTGCCACGGCAGCTGCGATCGCCGGCGTTGGCCTGACGTCCACTGCCATCTATCTGCTGCCCATCTTCTTCGCCGTCGGCGCGATTGCGACACTGCTGCTGGGAGCGGCCAGGCGAGCGCTTCCGATGCTGGTGCCGATTGGCTACCTGGTGGTCATCGGCTTGGTGTGGCTGTTGCTATCCGGGGTCGGTGAAACCGCGCCCGCGGAGCCCGGCGCAGACCCTTCGGCGAGTCTGGCCCCGACCACAGCCGACATCGTGACCAAGGTGCTCGGCACCGGTCCCTACTTGATCGTCGGCCTGCTCGCCGCCCTGCTGGGGTGGGTCGCGATCCGAGAACGCCACGCCCGGGTGCTGGTCTTGCTGCTGGTCGCTACCGCCGCGCTGGTGGTTTCCCCGCTGGGGCTGGCCGCCATGGATGTGGTGAATCTGCCGTCGAGCATCCGCTGGCGGATGCTGTGGCTGGTCCCGGTGCCGGCGCTGCTGGGCGCGTTTGCCGCTGGCGCTGGTAGCCGGCTCGGTCGGGCCGGGGCGACCGCGCTCGGGACGGCGACGGCGGTCGGGGTCGCCCTGGTCGGCACGCCGCTGTGGAGTCCGGCCAACGGTGTCACCTTGGGGTGGCCTTCCTGGAAATGGGCTGACGAGGTCCAGCGGGAGCAGGAGGCGATTGCGGCTGTCGCGGAGCCCGGCGACATCATCGGCGTCGCCGAGGCCACGGGAGGCATGATCGCTGCGGTCTCAGGCGACATGTGGTCGGTGAATCCGCGGAGCAAATACACCCCAGGCATGGCTGATCAGGCGGGGTTCTGCGCCGAGGAGCGATTCGCGGTCGCTCGGTACGCCGCCGGCCGGGATGAGTTGCGGCTCGAGGTGCAAGCAGCGCTGGATGCACTCGGCGTGACGGTGATTGCCGTCCCGGACAGTGCCGATATCGACCCCCTGGTCTCGATGGGATTCCGGCCGACCGAGCAGTCCGGGGTGCTGCGTCGCGAAACGGAGGCCGAGCCCACTTGCACTCCGCGCTGACGCGGTGCTCAACCGCCGTGCAGGGGCCCCTGGGTTCTGCTCAACGGGCGAGTCTCTCCGAAGCGCCGGGTAGGGCGTCCCTGAGAAGCGCCGGTACCGAGCCGTAGGTGCCGCGTAGCGCAGCAGAAGCAACATGGATCACGGCCCGCGGAGCAGCGCGCTGCATGGCCCTGACCAACTCCTCGGCCTCCTGACGGACTGCAAGCCCCTCAGGGATGTCGTGTGCAATGCCACCTCCGACGGACCGGAGCAGCGAATCGGGGGATTCGATGAGTTGTCCAGCATCGGTGACCGTTCGGTCCAGCGACTCTCGGAGTTCGGCGTTGAGCCGAAGCCGTCCCCCTAGGGCGGGGTCCGTGGCGACTGGGCGGTGGCTGTAGACCAGGTCCCGAGTCCGCGTGGTGACCGGGTCGGCGCGGCCCCCGCGTCGCGCGATGAAGACCCGCCATGCAACGAGGCCGACCACGCTCAGCGAAGTGTTGGAGCGCGGGAGATCGTCGGGTTCCGCAATCCCCAGCAATCCCCAGAGCGTCTGGCCGGTTGGCTCCCCTGCAGTCGCTGTTGCCGGAGAGCGCACATGCGCCACGCGGTAGTCTGCGCCATTGTCCGACCAGGTTGCCTCGAGCCAGTTCGGCCGCATCCAACTGATCTCGTCATCTCTTCGGTTGCCAGCATCCGCAGAAAACGCGGCAGTTCGACCGTGAATGGCGGGGCCAGGGACTTCTTCGCCATCTCTTGGTAGTAGGAAGGGATGAGCCCCGAGACCGGGCGAACACCCGCGATGACGGTCACCGGTGAGTCGCTGACCGCTGCGAGATCGCTCAGCGCCTGTCGGGCGCCCTCCTGTGAGAGCAGCGAGAGCTTCCGCACGAGATGATGGTGCGATCATCGGTTGCAGCCGCGGCCTGGACGAGGCTGTTCCATGCGCCCTCGGTGCGGTGCCGAGATCGTTGTAGCGCCTTGCGGCTGAGTTCTGGCAGCGCCGACAGGGCGACCGGATCTCGTCGAAGCAAGTCAGCCGCCGCATACCCGTGGTTGAACTGCCCCGCCGGAAGCGGGTATTGGATTCCTGCCGCCGCAAGCCGCCCGGCTTCCCGCGCCAGCCACTGCTGCACCGATGTCGTACCGGTCTTCTGAGGGCCGATGTGGAGAGCAACCGAAGACGCCATGTATGGAGCCTAGATGAGCGCGCCGCCGGCCTAGGAGTTGCAGAAGCCGCTGGTTGTTCGGTGCACCGCCAGCGGGGGGATGCTCCCGCGTCGGCGGGGTCGGGTATCGCATTGCGCGGAATGCGGGGCCGGCGCAACCCATCGGAGGGTTCACCTAGCGCCTTTGCCTGCCCCCGCCCGCGGCAGCGCGCCGTACCTCAAGGGGTTCGGTCCGGGCCGCCGCGGTCACCGGCGGATGCGGCCGTCGCTAGCGTTTGCTGGCATCCGGCGAACCTGCATGCCCAGTACGACACAGCACACGGCGGTGACCGCCCAGACCGCGGCGGCGCCTGGGTTCGCGGTGGCGACGCACGTCTGCACCGTCAGCACCAGCAGCATCACCAGCAGTCGTGAGCCCGGCAGGTCCAGCGGGTACACACGGTTGCCGGCCCACAGCGTCAGCAGCGACAGGGTGCAGTATGCCGCTGCGCTGGCGGCGGCCGCTCCAGGGAGTCCCAGCATCGGGACCAGCACGAGCAGCAGCGCCACATCGAGCAGTGCTGCGATCCCGGTCACCACCGGGATGGCCTTGGTCCGGCGGGTGAGGGTCAGGCCGGTGCGGGCGAAGACGGCGACTCCGGTCAGCGCCGCGCCCAGGGCCAGGAGTGGCATGACCTGGGCGCTCTGCGAAAACTCGGTGCCACCGACCACGCGCACGATCAGGGGAGCGAGCGCTCCGACCAGCATCGCGGCCACCCCGAATCCGGCCGTGGCCCAGACGATCGCCGTCGCTGCCCCTCGGGCCGCTGCCGGCCGGTCGCGGGCGTCGAGCTGTGCGATACGGGGGATCCACGCCTGTCCCAGGGCCATGGTGATGACGCTGAAGGGTGCGATCAGCGAGACGGCGAACGCGTAGTGCCCGACCTCCTCCGGCGTGGCGCTGGTGCTGAGTACCAGACGGTCCAGGCTCTTCATGGCCCACACCGCAAGGCTTGCTGGGATGAAGGGCACACCGAACCGCAGCAGCGGGGGCAGGAGGGAGCGGTCAAAGCTGAAGCCGACGTACTGGCGCACGAAGGGCAGCAGCACCATCGAGGCGATGGTTTGTCCGATCAGGATGCCCAGCATGATGCCGTGGACGCCGAATCCGGCCCACACGACGAAGGCCAGCCCTAGCCCGACGTCGAGTGCGGCGCCGAGGACCAGCAGCGAGGCATAGGCCGCGGAGCGGAAACTGTTGCGCAGTACCTGGGCCAGCATCCGGCTCAACTGCGCTGGGACCAGCGCCGCGACGCCCAAGATGAAGAGGCCAGCGAAGTCCGATGGGTAGTCGTCCGGCCAGTTGATCAGCGGCGCAACGGCCGCCGCCACCCCCGCGATGGCCAGCGACCATCCCGCCAGGAACGTGATCCAGGTCGAGGCCAGCCGCCGCTTCTCCTCCTCGGTCTTCTGGTCGGCCCAGAACCGGGCGAGGGTGACGTCTCCGCCGACCACCATGACGGCCGACAGTGCAGTGGTCGCAGCCAGCGTCACGCTGTACAGCCCGAACTGGGCGGGGCCGAGGACGCGGGAATACACCGGTAGCGCCAGGAACT
This sequence comes from uncultured Actinomycetota bacterium, assembly GCA_963706835.1. Classification (GTDB taxonomy): domain Bacteria; phylum Actinomycetota; class Actinomycetes; order S36-B12; genus CAVXYG01. The sequence continues at coordinate 140,343 of CAVPOB010000014.1, read as the reverse complement.
GCAAGATGCCCACCGCGGTGAAGCCGAACAGGTAGATCGTGGCCTCACGGCCGAACTGCCGGCCCGTGGTCATGTCAGGCGAGCATTCGGTCGGGCCGGCTCGCGCGGCCGAGGACGAGCCTCGTGCGTTCACCCGGTGCCGTGCGCTGCAGCATGCGGAGCACTTTACTGCCGCCGCAGGACTGGGTCCGAGCTTGCCGAACCACGGCTCCCTCTAGCGGTGAGGTAGCACTGCAGAGCCAGCCCCGCCGCCGCCTCCGGTCGGTGGAGAAGTTCGTAGGTCTCCAGTGCTGCCAGCTGCAGCCGGCGGCGCGTGGCCGCCTCGGCCGCTGCCAGCCCCGTCAGGACATCGGCCAAGGTGTCGGAGTCGGCGTTCAGGATGCCTAGCGCGTCCGCGCCGATACCGGTGGCGCTGCTGAAGGACTGCAGGTTGCGCGTCTCCAACCGTGCGATGGCGGGCCGCCCCAGAGCCATGGCCTCAGCGGCGAAGACCCCGTACCAGCCGAAGTTGACCTGGTCCACGACGATGTCCGCTGCCCGAATCTCCCGGGCGACCTCCGTTACGGGCACCCCGCTGAGTACGCGGTACTCGATATCGGCGCCGGTGTCCCTGGCTCTGGCTACGGCGTGCGCGATCGCGGAGGATCCCTTGATGACAGGATCGCTGGGGGCATGCAGAACGCGCAGCGGGTGCCCGACCGACGGCGGCACGGGCAGTTGCCCGCCCATGGATTGGAGTTCGGCGTGGAAGGGTCGGGATGGCACTACCGGCGTCAAAGACGAGCGCGGCACTGAGGTCAGCAGGTCGGGCGTTGTCACGAAGACGAGGTCGGCCTGCGCCGCGAGCGAGTCGGAATACCGCAGGAGGCGCTCCCGGGACTCAATCGGCATGCGGGAGTCCCCTAGGACACGCTCGGCATCGTGCCAGTGGGCGCGGATGTCTTCCACCGGTCGGATTTCACTTCCGTGGAACGTGACAGCGACAACGACCCCATGGCGCCGGAGGGCACGGATCAGTCGCGTCGCGAGTTGCAGGTACGCCTCCTCGATGCCGCTTGGCATCCCGAACGGCAGGGGAGGAAGCAGTCCCTCGCTCTGCAAGTGGACGATGTCCGCCGTGCGCGCCATGCGGAGGAATCGATCGTAGGCCGCCAGCGTCGTCGCAGGCGTGCGGGAGCGACCCTGCCAGTCGGCTGCGGGGAAGCTACCGTGCGGCCATCGGACCAGGGAATACGCATTGACGCCGAGCGCGCGCAGAGCCTCGGCAAGCGCTGGTCCTTGATCTGCGACGTTGGTCGGCCCGATGAGGACGCGGAGCGGTCGATCCGAGTCGGCAACGGCATCGCCACCCGGCGCCATCACCGGCTCCACCCGGCCGTGGCGCCACCCCGCTGCACCGATTCCATGGGGCGAGTGTGCCGGAATCGCCCGCTGCAGTCGGCGCGGTCCCCCTCGATTGGCAGCCGGCGGGCGCTCATGGCGCCTGGCCGATCGTCTCCAATACGACTGCGGCAGCTCGCCGCGCTGCGGCCTGTAGGGAGAACGACTCCCTCGCCTGCTCCGCGAGCTGGAGCCGTCGCAGTTCGTCGGGTGGTCGCTGCAGGGCCTGCAGCATCGCCCGCTCGACCGGTTCGACGGCGAAGTCGGTTGCTAGTCCTAGCCCCTCCGCGCGGATGAAGTCCTGCGTGGCGCGCGGCCCGGCGTACAGCACTGGTGTCCCGCACGCGACCGAGGCGTAGATCTTCGTCGGCCGGGCGAAGTCGTAGCCGACGCCGGGCCGGATGCTGACCAGGGACGCTGCTGCCCCGCGCAGCCAGCGTGCCGCCACGTCGGGCGGCTGTCGGCCCTCGATGCGGATGCAGCCGGTGGGCAGGGTGGCGGCGATCTGCGCGATCCGGGGCAGATCGGTGCCCTGTCCGAGGAACACCAGGCGGGCGTCGGGCACCTGCTCCAGGACGCGGCGAAACGCCTCGGCGAAGATCCCGGCCCCCTGAAACTCGGAAGCTGTACCGGCGTAGACGAGGGAGGGGCCATCGATCTGCGCGATCGGGCCATCGGGCCGAAACGCCGCCAGGTCGATACCGTTACCCACGACGACCGTGCGGGATGCCAGCCCCAGGGTGTCGAGTCGGTCGGCGACGCCCTGCGAGACGGCCATGACTGCAGAGGCGGACCCGATCACGCTGCGCTCCAGCGCCAGCAGCGCGCGGCCCACGGCTGCGTGTGCTTGCGTGGACGCGACGGCGTCCGACCAGATGTCGGCCGCGTAGTAGACATAGGGCACCCGGCGCAGCCGCGACACGGCGCGCACCACGGCTCCCGTGGTGGGCGGTGGTTCGCTGACGATGACGTCGGGTGACCGGATGCCCAGCAGCCGCAGGGCCAGCGGCGCATCGAAGCTGGCGTAGGACAGGTACCCGCGGACGTACCCCTCCGAGTCGCGATGCACGGGGAACGTGCGCACGCGAACGCCCGGCAGTCGCGGTGCTGGCGACTGCGGGATTCTTGCCGTCAGCACCGTGACCTCGGCTCCGGCGTCGCGCAGAGCCTCAGCAAGCGCGCCCAGACGGAAGGACGCGGCGGCAGGCTCGGGCAGGAAGATCCTGCTGGCGATGACGACGTGCGGGGCGCTACCCCTCGGCGGCATCCGGGCTCCAACTCGCCAGGACCTCCGCCGCGATGTGCGCCGCGTGCCCCTGGCCGTAGGGGGTCCTGCGATCACCGGTGGGTCGGCGCATCGCTGCTGCTGCAAGCCCGTCCAGGTCGGGCCGCAGCACGTTCCACCCTCCCTCGAGGGTCTCCACCCACTCGGTCTCGGTCCGCAGCGTCGTGCACGGCACGCCGAGTAGGTACGCCTCCTTCTGCAGACCGCCGGAGTCGGTGAGCACCGAGCGGCTCTTGGCCACCAGGTTGACCATCGCGGGGTACGGCTGGGGGTCCACGACGCGCAGCGACCCCTGCTCCATCACGAGTCCGGCGGCGGCCGCTCGAGCGCGCAGCCGCGGGTGTGCCATGAGCACCACGGGTAGCGGCAGGTGCTGCAGTGCGCCGATGATCGCCCGCAGGCGAGCGGGGTCGTCGGTGTTTTCGGCGCGATGGATCGTTGCTGCGCAGTACCGCTCCGCAGTGAGGTCCTCCGCGGGGGCCGGCAGCGGGTCGTCGGCCACGGCCGCTGCGACCCGCAGGCAGACGTCGGCCATGACGTCACCGACCAGGACGGAGCGCCCCCCCAGGCCTTCGTCGGCGAGGTGCCCCATAGCGGTGGCAGTCGGCGCCAGCAGCAAGTCCGCAGCATGGTCGGTGAGCACGCGGTTGTGCTCCTCCGGCATGCGTCGGTTGAACGAGCGCAGCCCAGCCTCGAGGTGGGCGACCGGCATGTGCTGCTTCACTGCTGACAGGGTTCCCGCGAGCGTGGAGTTCGTGTCGCCGTAGACGAGTACCCAGTCGGGCGCCAAGTCCGCGAGCACCGGATCCAGGGCGGCGAGCATCGCGCCGGTCTGGGCGCCGTGGGTCCCGGACCCGATCTCGAGGTTCACGTCCGGCTCGGGAATGCGCAGGTCGGCGAAGAAGGCGTCCGACATGTTCGCGTCGTAGTGCTGGCCGGTGTGGACGATGACGTGATCGGCCTTCGCCGCCGCCAGGGCCTCAGCGATCGGGGCAAGCTTGACGAACTGCGGACGGGCGCCGACGATGCTCACCACCTTCATGAGGCCCCCCGCCCCAGGGCCACGACCGAGGCCCCGGCGAACGCAGTCGGGATCGAGCACGCCTCGCCCATCCAGCACCGTCCGCACCCCCGGCAGGTCGCTAGCGCCCAGCCCGCGGTACTCGGCGTGATCGGCCTGCACAACGGCCGCATCCACGGCGGTGCCGAGGTGGTACGGCGCCCACCCGTACGCGGCCAGCTCCTCGTCGCTGTACAGCGGGTCGTGCACGGCGACGTCGGCACCGGCCTCCCGCAGCGCTGCCACGACCGGGAACACCCCGGAGAACGCCGTCTCCTTCACCCCGCCGCGGTAGGCGGCGCCCAGCACCGCGACCCGCTGCCCGGCCAGATCGCCGTGCGCCTCGGCCAGCCGCGCCACCGCGTACTCCGGCATGGCGGCGTTCGCCTCCCGGGCCGCCGCCACCACCGTGGCCGCCGGATCGTTGAACAGGTACAGCCGCGGGTACACCGGGATGCAGTGGCCGCCGACGGCGATCCCCGGCCGGTGGATGTGGCTGTACGGCTGGGAGTTGCAGGCCTCGATCACGGCCATCACGTCGATGCCGTGGGCGTCGGCGTACCGGGCGAACTGGTTGGCGAGGCCGATGTTCACGTCGCGGTAGGTCGTCTCGGCCAGCTTGGCCATCTCCGCCGCCTCCGCGGAGCCCATGCGCCACACGCCGTTGGGCCGGGGCAGGTCCGGCCGCTCGTCGAAGGTCAGCACCGACTCGTAGAACGCCACGCCGGCGTCCTCGCTGGCGGCATCGATGCCGCCGACGAGCTTCGGGTACTTGCTGCAGGTCGGCGAACACGCGCCCGGTCAGCACCCGCTCCGGCGAGAAGACCAGCGAGAAGTCCTTCCCCGGCGTCAGTCCGGACAGCTCCTGCAGCATCGGCCCGTACCGGTTCCGGGTCGTCCCCACGGGCAGCGTGGTCTCGTACGACACCAGCGTCCCGCGCCGCAGCCCGGCCCCGATCGAACGGGTCGCCGCGTCCATCCAGGCGAAATCCGGCCGCGCCTCGTCGTCGACGAACAGCGGTACCGCGATGACGACCGCGTCGCTCTGCGCGACGGCGGCGGCAGTGTCCGTCGTCGCGGTGAGCAGACCGTCCGCGACCGTTGCGGCGAGGCGCTCGGCGAGGTGGGCCTCGCCCGGGAACGGCTCGGTGCCGGCGTTGACCAGGGCGACGGTGCGCCTCGTTGATGTCTGCACCGATGCACCCGGTGTCCCCTGCCAGGCGTACTGCACGGCCAGCGGCAGGCCGATCTTGCCCAGGCCGACAACGCAGATGTTCCTCACCAGACCGCTCCCTCGGGGATGTCGACGACCACGCCATCCGCGGCAGAGCGCGCCACGGCGTTGGCGACAGCGACGGTGGCGGCGGCCTGCTTCAGGGTCACGATATCGGCCGGGCGCCCCAGGACCGCGTCGCGGAAGTGCTCGTGCTCGGTGCGCAGCGGCTCCGGCTTGGGGAAGGCGTAGCGGACCATGTCGCCCTCGCTCACCCCGCGGAAGGTCGCCAGCGTCCCCTCGGTCGGCACCATCCCGTTCTCGAAGTAGGTGAGGTCGGCCGTCAGCGTGTCCGCGACGAAGGCGCCCTTGTCGCCGGTGATCATCGTGACCCGCTCCTTCACCGGGGACAGCCAGTTCACCAGGTGGTTGGTGACCGTGCCGTCGGCCAGTGCGCCGGTGACGGCAACGAGATCCTCGTGCGGCCGCCCCGACCGGTGCGCGGTGCGTGCCGACACGCTGGCGTACGGCTGCTGGGCGACCCAGGCGGTGAGGTCGATGTCGTGCGTGGCCAGATCCAGGATGACGCCGACGTCGGCGATGCGACCCGGGAACGGGCCCTGGCGCCGCGTGGTGATCTGGTAGATCTCCCCGAGGTCGCCGTGCGCGATCCTGGTCCGGGCCTGCTGCAGCGCCGGGTTGTAGCGCTCGATGTGGCCGACCGCCCCGACCAGCCCCGCCGCGGCGAAGGCATCGGCGATGCGGTGAGCAGACGCCACATCCACGGTGACCGGCTTCTCGATGAGCGCATGCACCCCGGCATCGGCGAGCGCCAGTGCGGTATCGAGATGGAACCGGCGTGGGAGTGGCCACCATCGCGTAGTCGATACCGAGCGCGAGCAGCTCCGCCAGGTCGTGCGACGACGGGCACCGGACCGGCGACGCCGTGCGCATCCCCTGCCGGATCGGCGATCGCCCACCAGTTCGACGCCATCCAGGCTCGCCAGCACGCGCGCGTGATTGCGCCCCATCATGCCCAGACCGATCAGACCCGCCCGCAGCGCCGCCATCAGGCACCCGCCTTCGCCACGGCGTTCACCGCTTGCGCCACGGTCGACCAGGTCCTCCTGGCTCAGCGCAGGATGCACCGGCAGCGAGATCACCTCGGCGGCTGCGCGCGCCGTCTCCGGCAGGTCCAGGTGCCAGGTCGAAGGCAGGCAGCGCGTGCACCGGGACCGGGTAGTACACCCCGGATCCGACGCCGTGCTCGGCGAGGGCCGCCACGAAGGCGTCCCGGTCGTGGCCGGGCACCCGGATCGTGTACTGGTGGTAGACGTGCCGGGCCCCCTCCGCCACCGGCGGCACGACCACGTCCTCGCAGGTGCCGGTCGAGGAACGCGGCGTTGCTCCGCCGCGCCTGCGTCCAGCCGGCGAGCTTGCCGAGCTGCACCCGGCCGATCGCGGCGTGGATGTCGGTCATCCGCGTGTTGAAGCCGACGATCTCGTTGCGGTAGCGCTGCTCCATGCCCTGGTTGCGCAGCAGCCGGACGGTCCGCGCGGTCTCCGGCGACGCGGCGCTGACCATGCCGCCCTCGCCGGAGGTCATGTTCTTCGTCGGATAGAAGCTGAAGCAGCCGGCGTCGCCGAAAGCGCCGACGGGGATGCCGTGGAGGCTCGCGCGCGTGGGCCTGGGCCGCGTCCTCGATCGAGCCGCAAGCCGTGGCGCTGCGCCAGCGGGACGATGCGATCCATCGCGGCCGGATGTCCGTACAGGTGGACCGGCATGATCGCCCGGGTCCGTGGGTCCGATGGCGGCTTCGACTGCGGCGGGATCGATGCAGAAGCTGTCCGGCTCGATATCGACGAAGACCGGGGTCGCGCCGGTGAGCGCCACCGCGTTCGCCGTGGCAGCGAAGGTGAAGGACGGCACGATCACCTCATCGCCGGCGCCGATGCCCAGGGCGAGCAGCGCCATGTGCAGCGCCGAGGTCCCGGAGTTCACCGCCACGCACTCCCGGCCGCCGACGAACCTGCGCGAACTCGGTCTCGAAGGCAGCGACCTGGGGGCCCTGGGCCAGTCCGCCGGAGGCGAGGACGGCATCGACCGCGGCCCGTTCGGCCGGCACCGATGAGCGGTTTCGCTGCGGGGATCATGGGCTCTCCTCCAAGGAATCGGGGGCCGTCTGCCGATACTCCGCGCCGGTCGTCGGACATGGCCACCGGTCGGCGGTCAGCTGCTGCAGCGGCACTCCGGCGCGACCGACCCATCCGATGCGCTTGGCCGGCGATCCCGCGACCAGGCGCGAAGTCGGGCACGTCCCTGATCACGGTGGATCCGGCCGCTACCAGCGACCACCTGCCGATCGTCACCGGGGCGACACAGACGGCCCGCGCTCCGATCGACGCCCCCTCGAGCACCCTCACGCCGACAGGTGTCCAGTCCGAGGCGGCTTTGGGCGTTCCATCGGGGTTGACCGCGCGCGGAAAATGGTCGTTGGTGAACACTGCCGCTGGGCCGATGAACACGCCGTCGTCCACGCGGGCCGGCTCGTACACGAGGGCATAGTTCTGGATCTTGACGTTGTCGCCGATCACGACTCCCGGGCCGACGTAGGCCCCGCGTCCCACGACGCAGCCGCTGCCAACGACGGCGCGCTCGCGGACCTGGGCCAAGTGCCAGATCGTGGTGCCGGGACCGATGCGGACACCGGCATCGATGTCGGCCGAACCAGCCGCGGAATGGGCCATGCTTACCCCGATCTCCCCCTGTCGCCCGTGCCGCCGCGCCACATGCACCGGACACCCGAGTCGCGACGCGGCTGAGTCTACGCAGCGGCCCCCTACACTCGGGGTACCGACGCAGGGTTGACAGAACGGAAATGGGATGTCCGGGGACGCCGCCCGATCAGATGTCGCGGTGATCATCCCCGCGCTGAATGAGGCACCCGTGATCGCGGAGACCGTGGCCTCGGTCCGTGATCGCTTCGGCGTGATCATCCTGGTCGACGACGGATCCACCGACGACACCGGCGATGCCGCGCGGGCAGCGGGAGCCCGGGTCGTCCGCCACGCGGTCAACCTCGGCCAGGGGGCGGCACTGGTCACCGGTATCAAGGCGGCGCTCACGATCCCGCGCGTGCGCTACATCGTCACCTTCGACGCCGATGGGCAGCACCGGCCCGAGGATGCGCAAGCCCTCGTGGAGCGGGTGCGTGAGGGTGACATCGACATCGCGCTGGGCACGAGGTTCGCCGGGAGCAGGGTCGAGGCCTCCTGGCTGCGGCGCGCGGTGCTCAAACTCGCCGTCGCCTACACCAAGCTGGACACCGGACTGCCGCTCACCGACACCCACAACGGGCTGCGGGCGATGACCCGGGCGTTCGCCCAGGACCTGGAGTTCCAGGACTCGGGGATGGGGCACGCCTCCGACATCCTCAGCCACATCGCGGACTCCGGGGCGCGCTGGGCCGAGGTGCCGGTGCAGATTCGGTACACCGCCTACTCCAAGTCCAAGGGGCAGCCGATGATCAACTCCGTCAACATCATGTTCGACCGCTTCATGAGGTGAGCCATGGCCCAGTTGATCTTCATCCTCTTCGTCGCTGTCGTGATCACTCTGCTGTACCGCTCCCGGGACACCGCCCGCGGCCGCGCCTGGAAGCGACTGTTCCTCATCGGGTTCGGAGTGCTGCTGGTCGTCACGATCCTGGCGCCGAGGACGACGTCCTACGTCGCGGACTTCATCGGGATCGGCCGGGGAGCCGACCTGGTGTTCTACCTGACCTCCTTCGCGCTGATGCTGCTGGCCGCCCTCGTGTATCTGAAGTTCCGACGCATGGACGAGCGGATCGAGGAGCTCACGCGGCAGTTGGCGCTGGCGGAATGGGACCGGGAGCAGGCCGAGACCCGGCCCGACCCGACGTGACCGGGCGCCGGGCCCGGGGAGTGTAGGCAGGTCGCCGCACCGCCGCACCGCCGATCCGCGCACCGAAACGGTGGCCGGCAGAACCAGGACACCCTCGCCGTAGCATCCGCTTCGGCGTGGGCGGCTGTGCAAGGATCGGCGGCATGACATCGCCAGTGGAAGTGCACGGCGTCCGCATCCTCGGTGAGGGCGTTCCCTACTTGGACGGGGCCGAGGACGAGCTGTACGAGATCATCAGTGCCGCCCCCGATCGCAGCACGGTCAGCGATGACCTGGCCGCGCGGATCAAGGACTGGCCGACGCGGTATCACCTCAGCAGACTGCGGCGCAACCTCCTCATGCCGTTGCAGGTCACCGAGGGCATGCGCGTGCTGGACGTGGGATGCGGCACCGGTGTGCTCACGCGGTACCTGGCGGAGCAGGGCGCCGATGTCACCGGGTTGGAAGGGTCGTTGGCGCGGGCGCGGGTCGCGGCTGCCCGGACCGCTGGCCTTCCGCACTGCGAGATCGTGTCCGGCTCCCTGGAGGAGTACATCGAGGAGGGCCACGAGGGCGAGTTCGAGGTCGTGCTGCTCTGCGGCGTCCTGGAGTATTCCGGCTCGGATATCGGCGGAGCCGGCGGTCCCGCGGCCATGCTCCGGCAGGCGCAGTCGCTGCTGCGCCCCGACGGCGTCGTGGTGCTGGCCATCGAGAACCAGATCGGCCTGAAGTACCTGCTCTGGTACCCGGAGGACCACCGCGGCCTGCCCTGGGTGGGCGTGGACGGCTACCGATCCGGTCGCAACCCGGCCCAAACCTGGCCCCGAAGCGGCCTGGCAACCCTGCTCACCGACTCCGGACTCACCGAGCAGACCTGGCTCCTGCCGTACCCCGACTACAAGATGCCGACACTCATCGTGCGCTCGGAGCTGTTCGCATCCGAGGAGGGGCGCGATCTGCTGCGGCTGTTCAACCGCAATCCGGTGCAGGACTACTCGGCCGCGTCGATGTTGACCGCCGATCCGATCGCCGCCTTCCGGACCATGATGGGCGCCGGTCTCGGCGTTGATACCGCCAACTCCTTCCTCGTCGTGGCGGGGCCGCAGCGGCACCAAGCCCTCGCGGGTGCTCGGCGACGGCGATCTCTGGATCTCCAGCGGGGAGCGGGCTGCCGAACTGATGGACCGCAGAGTCGTGCGCCGCGTCGATGACCGCTGGAGCCTGCATCCGGTAACGACGCGGGCGGAGGTCCACCTGCCGCCGCTGGCCTCCAGGCGCTCCGACATGCCGGTCATCCTGGGTTCGAACCTGGAGGATGAGATCGTCGCGGTCGCTGCGCGCGCCGCCTCGCCGCACGAGTTGGAGCCCCTGCTGCGGGAGTGGTGGAACGCCGCTCAGCCATGGCTGGATCCGCAGCGGGAGGGCGGCGGGTACCACTTCGACATCATGCCGCGCAACTTCATCCGCACCGACGACGGCGAGCTGCAGTACGTGGACCGGGAGTGGGTCTGGACCGAGGAGGCCCCGCCATCCTGGGCGCTGGTGCGCGCGATGTGGTTCCTGGTGCTGCAGCGACTGTGGCCGGCCGGCGCCACCGCCGGGCTCTCCTGGAGCTTGACGTTGGGCGAGGCGGCCCTGGCGCTGGCTCGCATCGTCGAGCACAGTCTGCCCGCCGAAGCCTTGGACGATGCGGTCCAGCTCGAGGGCCAACTGCAGTCCCGGGTGCAGAAGATCGCTGCTGAGGATGAGCGGCGCGGCCTGCGGGAACTGCTGTCGCGACCCTTGACGCTGCTGTCGGTCCGACCGTCGCTGGCGCAGATCCTGGAGCGTCCGCTGGTCGCGGAGGCGCAGGCCACGGACCGTTGGCGCGCCGCGGAACTGCACGAACTGCAGGTGCGCGACGAGACGGCCGGGATGCGAGCCGAGAATGAGGCGCTGCGGCAGAAGGTGGCCGAGCTTGAGGCCAAGGTGGCGTGGTTGCGGCGCTGGCAGCCGTCGACGCAGGTGCAGCGCGCTCGCCGCGTGGGCGCGAAGGTCAAGCGCCGGCTGGCGACCTAGCGCCGATCACCCGTTCGGTGCCGGCTGGCGACCCGGCGAGGTCAGACGTGCCGTGTCGATCAGACGCGGTGGTACGGGTCGGTCATGAGGCGGGGGAGCCAGCGTGCCCGCAGCGTTGCGACCTCTTCCGGCTTGACGGTGGCATCCCGCGTCTTGCTCTCGAAGTGCCACGCTGTCACCCGTGGGCTCAGCACGATCCGATAGCCGGCATCGCGCACCTTGAGGTTGAAGTCGACGTCGTTGTAGTTGCCCGGCAGATGCATGCTGAAGCCGCCGACCTCGTCGAACACATCCCGCCGGCACGCCAGCAGCGCCGCTGTGACGCCTACCACCTCGTGCTCGAGGAGCAGGTCCCCGAAATACCCCACGTCGTTGGTGGAGCCGAGGTAGGCGTGCGTCGGATCGCCGTTGATGTAGGTATGCCCGGCATGCTGGATGCTGCCGTCCTCGAAGAAGAGCAGGGCTCCCGCCGCGCCCACGTCGGGCTGCTGGACCAGAGCCGTGAGGGTGTCCAGCCAGGACGGGGACGTGATCTCCAGATCGTCGTTGGCGAACACGAGGATGTCGCCGCTGGCCTCCGCGGCTCCGAGGTTGACCTTCTCGGAGAAATTGAACGGCTTGTCGTACGGCACCAGGCGGAGTCGGAAGCCCAGCATCCGCCGCAGTTCCTGCAGGTACCCCAGGTCGGCGGCGAGGTCGTAGACCACGACGACTTCCAGCGGGGTCGCCGGCTCAGGTTCGAGCATGCTGCGGATTGCGCCGAGGACCAGCGGCTCCGAGGGTCGTCCATGAACGGCTGCCGCGGTCCCGCGGGTCGGGATGATGATCGAGGCCAGCGAGCCCGGTTGCGGCTGCCGGTCGATGAGATACAGCCCGGGGTAGCGCGACTCCCGGACGGTCGCCCGCAGTCCGATCCGATCGAAGTGGTTCTGACAGGCTCGTACCCCGTTGATGCGGGCGTAGGGCTTGCTGTCGGGATCCGCCGCGGTCGAGGTGGGAATCATGCGCCACAAGTACAGCGACTCGGGGACCTGCCTGACCTCGGCCCCGCCCTCGGTCACCCGCAGCGCAAGGTCGTGATCCTGCGAACCCTCGTACCCCGGCCGGAACGCTCGCCGACTTCCCGGACCCGGTCCAGGCGCATCACGGTGAAATGGATCAGGTACATGTTGCCGGCGAGCCGCTCCGGCGACCACGCCGGCTTGCGGAAGCTGTCGACCACCTCTCCCTGCTCGGTGATCCGAGTCCAGTCGGAGTAGACCAGCACTGCCTCCGGATGCCGGCGAATCTCCAGCGCCATCCGGTCCAACGCCCGCGGCGCCAGCATGTCGTCGTGGTCCAGCAGCGCCATCCAGTCGCCGGTCGCGGCTTCGATGGCGTCGTTGGAGGCTGCGATGATTCCGCCGTTCACCGGTCGCCGAATCACCCGTACCCGCGAATCCCGAGCTGGCGGCCTCCTCCAGCACCGCATCGACATCCGGTGACGCCGACCCGTCATCAACCAGCACGTGCTCCCAGTTCTGCCACCGCTGGCCCGCAACCGACGCGATGCACGCTCGCAGGTGCTCCGGCGGCGTCTTGTAGACGGGTGTGATCACGGAGAACTTCGGCGAGGAATCGGGGCCGAACTGCACGGACGGACTGCGCCTGCCGAGCAACCCTGGAAGTGTCACCACACCGAAACCCTAGCGGCTGCCCGCGCACGACTCCTGGAGTCAGCACGGCCTCTGCCGCGAGATCGCCGGCTGCCCGCGCACGACTCCTGGAGTCAGCACGGCCTCTGCCGCGAGATCACCGGCTGCCTCTGCGCGAGTTGCGCGCCGGTTGAGGCTGCGGCGTGTTGCGGCCGCGCTCTGCGTTGAGGGCGGGGCTTCCGCTCCCCGCCGTCGGCGATCGTCCGCCAGGCGCGCAGCGCTGGCGATGGCTCTCCGTGGTGTCGTGACCGCTGCAGATTGCTGGCTCATCGCAATCGGGAGTGTGCTGGGCTCCCGTGTCGGCGGGCTCAGCGGGCTGCCGCGGGCCCGGGTCGCCTCCCCAGTGCCCGGCGGGTCAAGCTGCGTGGGCAGCCTCAGTCCCCTGCGCCGGGGCTACGCGGGCACCGGGCGAGGGGGGCGGAGGGTCTGGTGTGCGGGGCGGATCTGCACCCGGTTCGGGGGCTTGCACCCGGCGCGGGGGCGGAATCGGTCGGTTTCAGGGCCAGGTCTGCACCCGGTTCGGGGGTTTGCACCCGGCGCGGGGGCGGAAATCGCCGGATCGGGGCTCGTAGCCCCCGTCCCGGGTGCATACCCCCGAACCGGGTGCACAGTTGCCGTCCCGGAGGCCCTCTCAGCCCCCGTCCCGGGTGCAAACCCCCGCAACGGGTGCACAGCCGCGCTACGGGGGCCCTGCACGGGGCGCCGATACCAGCGAGGAGCACAGCTCGGTCCCCGCCCAGAGGAGCCGCAACCCCCCATCCCCGTGGAACGGCGCCCACCCGCAGCCACCGCCCGAAGCAGGAGGCCGGTGAGTCGAAGATCGCGATGAGCCAGGTTGCTGGACGCAGATCATCGTGCCAACCGCCGATCAGTCCACCGCGGGGGGTGCGGGAGCGCGACGCCACCCACCGGGCGCATTGATGCTGGCAGGTCCCTGTCAGGTAACGACCCGCGAACGGTGCTTCCTGGCCGCGGCCGTCAGCGCCCGCAACGGGGCCGTGACCCGCCAGGAATGGGAATTGCGCAGCGCCGAGAGTTCGGCGGCAAGAGTTCGCTGGCACGAGGTCAGTGCCTGCCGCAAGTCTTCCTGCTCGCGCCGCAGCAGGTCGTACTGCTCGGTGCTGCTGGCCTGCCGCCAGAGCAGCTGAGCAAGGATGTGCGCGGCCTCCTGCTGAGTCTGGTCCAGGGCGGGGGCTGCCTCGGTGATGGAAAAGCCGATCCTGCCATCGGCGAGTCGGGTATTGATCTGCTCGACAGCAGGCCGCAGGTGCTCCACGACATCGGCGGGCATCGGATGCCCGCGGTAGCGGGCTGCCGCCGGGACGGAGCGGCGGCCCGCGATGAAGTGGTCGCTGATCGCCGTACCTCTTCGCCCAATGAGTTCGGGGTCCACCCCCTCAGCCCGCTGATCGTGGTTCGCGAGACGCAGCACCTCCAGCTCGAAGGCGGTCAGCGAGCGATTGATGCTGGAGTTGTCATGCTCGGGGATCGCCGACTGGATGCCGAGGCCCTCGCGCACGACATAGGAAACGATGTCAGCCTTCCCGCTCTCATAGGACAGCAGGTGCAGAGCACCGTCGCCGAGCGCAGCCTCGTAGTTGGTCAGCGCGATCGGGAACTCCAGCGCGCGGAGTCGGCAGAAGCTGTCGAAGTCGCCTACGTAGCCGTGCCGCTTGACGTTCTGTTGGTAGGCGGACACGTACCACTCGTCAGGGTTGCGCACCAAGTAGAACGCCGCGAGGTCGAAACGGAGAGCGGCGAGGCGCTCATGGAGCAGCGCGATCCGGTCCGGTGCCACCTTCGCCAGGAGTTCGCTGCTGATGAGCACATCGCCGCTTTCGGTCCCGGCCGTCAGTTGCTCGACGAACTCATCCCAATATCGGCCCTCGCTGAGGTACCCGAAGAGCCACCCGCCGTTGCCGCTGGAGATGGAGGTCCTGGGGTCTGGGTGATGGGACCCGATCGGATAGTGGATGCCATGCTCGGCCAGCCAGTCACGATGCTCGTGGAAGAACAGTTGCAGGGCAGATGTCCCGGTCTTCGCGGCCCCGGTGTGGAGAAACAGCTGTCGCATCCGTCCCCGGCCCTTCCGGACTGTTTCGCACTCTCGCGAGCCGACCCTATCGCGCTGCTGCTGTGGCGATGCCAGGCCAGCACAAGCGACGGGTGCCCAGATCCGCGTGGGATGCGCCCAGTCGGCCCGGTTGGGTGCTCCACGGGCTCAGCGAATCCGGGGGCTTCTTCTGTGGGAGCTCCGGCGGCCGGCCAAGCGCTGCCCGCGTCCATCGGCCGCCGATCTGTGTCCGGCGCCGATGCCGGTGGCACCTGCTGGGACGCATCCGGGCGCACGGCGCTAAGAGATGGACCGCCCCCCGTCCTCGCCGGGGGCCGCGCCTAGCAGTTGCGGGAGCCAGACAGTGACCCTGACATGGCGCGGAGCGGGGCGGTGATCCGCCATGAGGTGGAGCTGCGCAGGGCAACGATCTCAGCGTTGAGCGCCTGTTCGCGTTGTTCGGCGCGCCTGGACTCGGTCTGGATGCGAGCGATCTCGTCGGAGTTGCGCGCCTGGGAGTCGCGCAACTCCGCCGCCATCAGCAGTTGCAGGGCCGTCAGATAGTGGTCGGAGGCCGAAGCCTCGCGGGGCTGCGGAACGGTCGCCACCGATCGGAAGCCGATGTGGCCCGCCTGCAGTCGGGAGTTGATCCGCTCGATATCGGGGCGCAGTCGCTCCACGACCTCCGTCGACATGGCCTCGTAGTAGCGCTCCTGCGCCGGGACCGTCGGCCGGTAGCGGATCAGCTGATCGCTGATCAAGGTGCTGCGGCGGTCGATGGTCTCCTTCGGGACGCCGGCATCATGCTGCATCTGGTTGGCCAGCCGAAGGACCGCCAGCTCGTCGCCGGTCAGGGAGCGATTGATGCTGGGGTTATCGTGGGGCGGCGGATCGGAGGCCACGCCGAGGGCGTGCTGGAGGACGTAGCGCACGATGTCACGCTTGCCCACCTCATAGGAGTACAACCGCATCGCGCCTTCCCCGAGCACGGACTCGTAGCGGTCCAGCGCCCCGGTGAACTCCAACGGATACGTGGAGCAGAAATGGGCGAACGAGCCGGTGTAGCCGTGGCGCTTCACGTTCTGCTGGTAGGCCGACAAGTACCACTCGTCGGGATTGCGCACCAGGTAGAACGGGTGCATTTCGAACCCGATCGCCGCCAGTCGGTGCGCCAGCTCGGCGATACGCGCCGGCTTGGCGTGCGCGACGAGTTCGCTGCTGATCATGACGTCGCCGGGTCCGCCGGTGCCCGTCAACTGGTCAACCACTTCGCGCCAGTACTCCCCGGACCTCAGGAAGCCAAAGAGCCAGCCGCCGTTTCCGCTGGAAATCCTGGTGCCGGGGTCCGGCCGGTTGGGACCCTCGGGGTAGACGATCCCCTGCTGCAGCAGCCAATCGCGGTGGGCGTCGAAGAACAGTTGGAGCGCCGAGGTACCGGTCTTCCCGGCTCCGGCGTGGAGCAGTAGCCTACGCATGACGACCTCCGGAGCGTCGCCTAGGTCCGACGCTGGTGCCCTACAAGGTACCTGCGCCCACAGCAAATATCGGGCAGGCGCGATCCGGTGCGTCGCGGCGCGACGTGGGGGTACGCGCGCCACGCGCCTGCACGCGCAGGTGTGGCTACCGTCAACCTCAGGGCGAGCCGGTGCTCCGGTCGCCCTGAGCCTGCTCAGGAGACCTCGCTGATGAGACGATGGGTCCGCAACCCGGTCCATTGGATCGGCCTGTCCTGGATCGGCTTCTTGATCAGTTTCATGCTGGTCGTGCCGATCTATCAGGCACCGGATGAGCACTCCCACGTGGACCGGGTGCTCGACACCACCGTCGCCGGCTTCCTGGAGTACGACGAGAATCAGTACAGCGCCGATCTGATGGCCAGCACCCGGGTCATGCAACTGCGGCCGGCGCCCCCGCCGCGCACGGTGGAGGAGGCGCCGCCCCGCCCGCAGCCGAACCTCGCAGATCTCAGCGACAGCGTTGCGGAAACCGGCCTCAACCAGTTGGCCAACCACCCACCGGCCTACTACGCGCTGCTGGGTGCCTCGAGCACGGGGATCACCGCGCTGCTCCCCAAGGACGTCTGGCAGCACGATCTGTATGTGCTGCTGCTGCGGCTGCTCACTCTGGCGATGATCGCGCCGCTGCCATGGATCTTCGCCCGCACTGCCGCGAATCTACAGATGCGCGCAGAGGTCACATGGGTGGCGGCGGCCGTGCCGCTCACTATCCCCCAGTTGGCCCATATCGGTACCGCTGTGAACAACGACAACCTGCTGGTCCTGGCCACCAGCTTGTCCATCATGGTTGCGGCGCGAGTCCTCACCGACGGGCTTGACATGAAGCGGGCAGTGGCGATGTCAGCGGCAGGCGCCCTGGCCTTGCAGACCAAGATCTTCGGGATGCTGCTGTGGCCGTTCCTCGGGATCGTGTGCCTGGTGGCGCTCGCGCGACGACCGCAGCAATGGCGCGGCGTGCTGGTGGTGGGCGGCATCATGACGCTGGGCAGCTGGACCTACCTGCGCAATCTGCTGGTCTACGGCGACCCGTACCCCTCCCAGGGCCCGCCAGGAGCCCCGCCCGATGTGCCGGGATTCGTCGTGGACTGGTCGGACTTCTTGTCCATGTTGGCGCACAACACCTCGGGATCCTTCTTCGGCCGGTTCGGGTGGCTCTACATCCACCTGCCGGGGTGGTGGACCACGATGCTGTCGATCCTGGCGGTGCTTGCCATCGCCATCACGCTGGTCCGGCCGCGACTCGGCCTCGACGTTCGGATCATGATGCTGCCGGCGATCGTCGTGGGCGGCCTGTACTTCTACACCTCGTACGAATCTCATGCCCGAACCTCGTTGTTCCCCGCCGAGCAGGGCCGCTACCTGTATCCGGCGCTCGCTTCGTTGGCGGTCGCGGTGGCCGTCGCGTACGGATGGCGCTGGCCGCGCTGGATCCTGACGGTGATGTCGGCCATCGCGGTGGTCGGCTACGTGATGTCCATGCAACTTGTCATCGAGGCGTTCTGGGGGGGTGCCCGCTTCGAGCGATTCGACAGTCTCCAGGCATGGAGCCCGCTCGGTCCGATGTCGCTGGTCCTGATCGGTGTGGGCGGGGCCTTGCTGGTCGGCGGGCTGATCGCGGTCCAGGTGATCCTGGCGCGGCCGACCGCGGGCCGTGATGCGACCGGAGCCGGGGACGCGCCTGCGCCGCAGCCGGAGAGCGTCGCCGCGGGCGCCTAGTTGCCGCTACTTGCGGTCGGAGTTCAAGAGCTGGCTCGTGGCCCGGACGCCGTAATGGATCTCGCGCGACTCCCGCAGGTTCTTCACCGCTATGGCGCGCATGCTGGAGATCTGATCGGCGAGCACTCCGATCGCGAAGAGTTGGACGGCGGAGATCGCGAAGACGGCCCCGAGAATGCCGGACTGTCCGTGACCGGGCGCCTCCTGATCGGGAATCCAATCGATCAGGAACGGCAGCCAGGAGAAGAACGCGCCGACGGACAGGATCAGCGCGAGCGTCCAGAAGAACCGAAGCGGCGAGTAGTAGGAGAAGATCCGGAACAGGGCCAGGGAGTTCTTCCTGACGTAGCCCCACATCGACCCGAACAGGCGGCTCGGGCGGGTGCTGTCGTTGCGCTGCACCGGCACGTTGGCCACGGCCAGGCGGCTGTCGCCGGCTTGGATGAGCGACTCCAACGTGTAGGTGTACGGCGTGGTGATCACGAGCGAGAGGGCGGCCGTGCGCGAATAGGCGCGAAACCCGCTCGTCGCGTCGTTCACCGTCACCCCGGCGATCGAACTCACCACGCGGGTGCCCGCCGTCTGCAGGAAGCGCTTCACGGCGCCGAACTCCGCGACCTGGCTGGTCTGGCGGTCCCCGACCACGATGTCGGCCCTGCCCGCAACGATCGGCTTGACCAGGTCCGGGATGCTGGAGGAGTCGTACTGATTGTCGGCATCGGTATTGACGATGACATCGGCTCCGAGCCGGATCCCCTCCTCTATGCCGTAGGAGAAGGCCGCAGCGAGGCCGCGGTTCTGCGGGAAGCCGATGATGTGGTCCACGCCGTTGGCCTTGGCGACCTCGCGTGTGTTGTCCGTGGAGCCGTCATCGATCACGAGCCACTCCACGGAACTGAAGCCGGGCACCTCGCGAGGCAGCTCGGCCAGCACTGTGGGCAGTTGCTCCGCCTCGTTCAGGCAGGGGATCTGGATGATCAGCTTCATCGCTTCCTCGCAACCGGGTGGCTGTTGGACTCTCATCATGGCACCGGCCGCACGTGCAGTCCTCCCGCGCTGGTGTGCCGCGGAGCCGTCACGGTATGTCGCGCGCGGTAGCGCCAACAGGATGCCAGAGTATGGGGACGATGACAGCACACAACCGGCTCTTGATCTTCGGCTCCTACGACGCCGCGCTGCACCCGCGCGTGGCCGTGCTGCGCGACGGGCTGGCGGCCCGCGGTTGGACGGTGCGGGAGTTGAACCACCCCCTCGGCGCATCGACGGCCAACAAGGTGGACGCCGCCGGTTCGGCAGGGGCCGCGGTTGGCCTCGGAGCCAAACAGATCCGCTCCTGGAAGCGGCTCTGGCAGGGTTCCACAGCGGCTCGGGCCTCCGGTGGCCCCGACGTGGTCCTGGTCGGATACATGGGGCATGCCGATGTCCATCTGGCACGTCGCCTGTTTCCTGACGCTGTCATCATCTTGGACCACATGGTGGGTCTCGCCGACACGGTCCGCGATCGTGGGCTCGGCGGAGGGGTGAAGCTCAAGGCACTGGATGCGGTGGACCGGGCTGCGCTCCGGGCCGCCGACATCGTCGTCGTGGACACTCCCGAGCAAGCGCATCAGTTACCCCCGGAGGGACGCGACAAAGCCATCGTTGTCCCCGTTGGTGCGGGGCAGGAGTGGTTCGCAGCCGGGCGCGCCGCCGAGGCATCAGACCGGGTCGGCGATCGTCTGCGCGTCGTGTTCTTCGGCCTGTACACGCCGCTGCAGGGGGCGCCAGTGATCGGTGCTGCCCTGGGCATGCTGGCCGAGGAGCCGATCGACGCCACGATGATCGGCCATGGTCAGGATCTCGCCGCAGCACAGGAGGCGGCGGCAGGGAACCCCCATGTGCGCTGGCTGGACTGGGTGGACGCCGCAGATCTGCCGCACCTCGTGGCCGAGCACGACGTCTGCCTGGGCATCTTCGGCGAGGGGCCCAAGACCCAGCGCGTCATTGCGACCAAGGTCTACCAGGGCCTGGCCGCGGGCTGCGCCATCGTCACCGCGGACACGCCGGCCATCGCCCCGCTGGGGGATGCCGTGCTGACCGTCCCGGCCGGAAGCGCCGCTGCGTTGGCAGAGTCCCTTCGCTCGCTGGCCGGCGATTCCGCCGCCGTAGCGGCCGCTCGCCATCGCGCGGCCGAGCGGGCGCAGCAGTTCTCCCCGGCTGAAGTCGTCGCTGACCTTGACGCCGCGCTGCGGCAGTCGTCGCATCCGGTGCAGCGCAGACTGCCGCCGCTGACCCTGAACGCCTGGTTGCGGTGGGATGTCATCCGCAGAGTTGTGGCGTCGGCGGACCCGGCGAGCGTGCTGGAGATCGGGCCGGGCGAAGGAGCGATGGCGTGCCGTCTCGCGATCGGCCGCAACTACACCGGGGTAGAGATGTCCGACCGGACCCGAGCCATCACCAACGAGCGGCTCGTGGCGCATGGCACCCCTGGTCGCCTCCTCGGCTCGCTGGCCGAGTTGGCACCAGATGAGCAGTTCGATCTGGTCTGCGCGTTCGAGGTGCTGGAGCACATCGAAGACGATGAGTCCGCGCTGCGGTCTTGGGCGCAGCGCGTCCGGCCAGGCGGCATACTGCTGCTGTCCACTCCGGCCGACCCCGATCGGATGGGCCCGCACGACCTCATCGCGGGGCACTTCCGCCGCTACTCCGCCGAGCAGCTCAGCGGTCTCGCGCAGCGCTGCGGACTGGTCGATGCGACCGCAGTGCACGTCGGCTATCCGTTCGGGTACGCGCTGGAGGCCGTCCGCAACCGCGCCGCAGCCAAGCATCCGAGCCTGGCCGGGCCGTCGACCACCGAAGCGGCGCCGGAACTGGACTTCGAAGCCTTGACCGAGCAGAGCAGTTCCATCATGCAGCCGCCCGCCTGGGCCGGGCTGGCGACCCAGGTCGTGTCGGCGCCGGCTCGCTGGGTGCAGCGCCGCAATCCTGGGTCCGGCACGGGACTGGTGCTCACCGCACGGGCACCCGATGCCTGATCCGGCCGACGGGGAGGAATCGGCCGATCCGAGCACGGGCAACGAGCAGCCGCCGGAAATGGCGGTGTCGGGCAAGGGCCCGGGCCCGCTGACCTGGGGGCTGCTGGCCATCGTCGTGGCGTTCGTGATCTTCGCCGTGGCCAACAACTGGGAGGCTGTGCAGTCCGACATCGCCCTGCTCACGTGGGGGGACATCGCCGCCTCCTCGGCTGCCGGCGCGGCGGCTGCAGCCTGCTCGGGCCTGGCATGGCGGGCGTTGCTGCACGGCCTGGGGGCATCCCTGCCGCTCCCCGGCGCACTGGCCATCTTCTTCGTCGGCCAGTTGGGCAAGTACGTTCCCGGCTCGGTCTGGACCGCAGCGGTGCAGGCGCAACTGGGCCGCGAGCGCGGAGTGCGCGGCACGACCATGCTGATCAGCTACGCCCTGGCGCTGATGATCTCGGTCGGCACCGGCGCCCTCATCGGTCTGCTGGTCCTGCTCGGATCAGCCGGGTCGGATCAGTGGCCGATCCTCGGCATCGGCCTGCTGGTGGCGGCGGCGGTTGCTGTGCCGCTGGCTCGGCCAGAGTTGGTGAACCGACTGCTGGGATGGGCCGCCCGGAAGGCAGGTCGGTCGGTGCCCCCGGTGACGCTGCCGGGTCGAACCCTTGCCGTGGCGGCGATGGCCAGCCTCGGCGCGTGGGGCTTCTTCGGCCTGCACGTCTGGCTGCTGGCCCGACCGCTCGGCGCCGACGTCGGGGACCTCCCCGTCGCGACCGGGGCCTTCGCCCTGGCGTTCGTTGCGGGATTGCTCGTCGTGCCGCTGCCGGCCGGCGCTGGGGTCCGCGAAGGCGTACTGATCGCCGCGCTGACGCCCGTCATCGGATCCCAGGCCGCTCTGACAGTCAGCTTGGTCTCGCGATTCTCCCTGCTCCTAGTGGATCTGGTGCTGGGGCTCGCCTCCGCCCCTGGCGCGCTGCGCCGCCGCGTCGGATAGGGAGGCCCTCCACCGCGGGACCGAGTTGCCCACACCGACAGGGGTAGCAGCCGGGCGGTCGTGGCCGGGCCGTGAGGTGCCGCGGTGTGGCCCGCGTACACGGGCTTGCGGTCCGGCGAGCCCCGGCGCCAGCGTCGCGCCATCGCGCGAGAGCAGGTCTGCACCCGTTTCGGGGGTTTGCACCCCGGGCGGGGGCTGTCGGAGCGGTCGGACGGGCAGTACTGCACCCGTTTCGGGGGTTTGCACCCGGCGCAGGGGCTTCTGGTCCAACAATCCGGCCGGTTGGCCCCCGCCGCGGGTGCAAACCCCCATCCCGGGTGCAGAGGGTGGCAACAATCCGGCCGTCTGGCCCCCGCGGCGGGTGCAAACCCCCGCGCCGGGTGCAAACCCCCACCCCGGGTGCAAACCCCCACCCCGGGTGCAAACCCCCACCCCGGGTGCACGCCAGCCCAACATCCCGGCCGTCCGGCCCCGCGGCCGGCAAACCCCCGTGCCCGGGTCGCCCGATGACCGATGCCACGCGGGCGTGCCTGCCTAGCGTCGTGGGCGGCCTCTTGAAGAGCCCGACGGGTAAGCCTCACCGGCGGGGGATCGCGGAGGTTGGCGCCGAGCGGCGAATAGTGGGCGAGAACTGGACTGGCCGGGCAGACTCCTCCGCAGGGACACCCCCCAGGCGGCCCAGCGCAGCCAGGAGGGCATTCGCGGCGGCCGGCACGGACACGCCGCTACGTTGGCTGGGCGCAATCGCAGCACGCAGCAGCGGCATCAACTGCCTGTCAGGGATGATCCGATGGTCTTGTACCCAGCGCCTGCGACGCCGTATGGCGGGGAGGTCGCGCAGCACCGCGCCCACCGACCGCATCTTGTCCCCTAGCCAATGCCCGCGGGCGGCAGCGAACCAGATGCCGGCCTCAACCGCGACCAGGCCCGGCGCCAGCCGGATCAGGGTGCCGCGCTGGTAGAGCGTGGCGATGTTGCTCCAACGGTTGCGCTCCAGAGCGGCGTACTTCCCTGCCGTGCCCTGGTAGCGGTAGCGGTGCCAGACCCGGGCGGATGGCACGTACCGCACTCGGAGCCCGGCCTGCCAGGCCCGCAGGCTCAACTCGACGTCCTCGCCATAGGCGAACAGCGGCTCGTAGAAGCCCTGGAGTTGCTGGAACACGCCGCGGCGCAGCATCAGCAGGCAACCGCTGCCGCTGGCGATGTCTCGCGGGTGGCCGTGGAGCTCTGCGGGATCCCCCCAACCGCCTGCCCAGCTCAGCAAGCTGTAGTGGACCGGGTTGCCGGCACTGTTGACAACCTCCGGTTCGTCGTAGAGCAGCACCTGAGCCGTCGCTATTCCCACCGTCGGATCGCCCAGCTCGGTGGCCAGTTCGGCGAGCGCATCGGGGGCGACCACGGCGTCGCTGTTGAGGAAGGCGACGAAGGCCGCACGAGAGCGCGCTGCCCCCAGGTTGGCCCCTCCGGCAAACCCGGTGTTGCGCCCCGGGTCGACCCAGCGCAGGCCTGCCAACTCACCCGGTCGGCCGCCGGTATAGCCGTTGTCCACGACCACCAGATCGACGTCCACCCCACGGGAGGCCAGCACTGCATCGATGACCTCGCCGAGCAGCGGCTCTTCGCCATAGGCCAGCACCACGACACTGATGACGGGCGGCGTCATCGTGGGGGTCGTTCCGGTAGCGCACGCGGCATGAGCGCCAGCAGCAGCACCACGGCGATGACCTGACCCGCTGCCATGGCGGCGGCGATCCGCGCGACGTCGCTGTCGGCGAGCGACAACAGCAGAGTGGTGATGAGCGCCGCGGGAATCCACGCCGCAGCGGCCGAGGGCGCACGCTGGCAGCCGTAGAGCACCTGCGTCAGGACCGTGGCACCCACGTACCCCACTGTGCTCCAGCCGAGCAGGACGAGCACCCCGTCTGAGAGGTCGACGTCATCGCCGTAGAGCACGAACAGGGCCGGTCGGGCCGCGATGAGCAGCATCGCGACCACCGCCACGGAGACGCCCACCCCGCCAGCGAGTCCGGTCAGGATCCGCACCTGCACGCCCCGCCGGTTGCGCAGCGCGAACTGCCGCGCAGCATCGGCCAGTGTGGGTCCGTAGATGCCCCCCGCGAGCAGCAGTGGGATCCGCATGTAGGTGGTGGCGGAGACGAAGGCGCCCGCGATCGCCACGTCGGGCGACTGCGCATGCAGCCACAAGGGGGCGCTGCTGAGACAGATCTGCCCCGCCAGTGCCACGGTGGTGATGGCCAGTTGTTCCTTGCTGCTGTCCTCCCCGATGGCAGGGGTGGGCAGCGCCAGGTGCCGGCGCAGCAGCAGCCAGCCGGCGAGGGCGCTGGCCAGGAGCGGCAGGCCCATCGCGCCAGCCAGCAGCATTCCGGCGAAGTCGTCCCAGGCCGCTGCGGCGAACACCAGCAGTGTGCGAGCCGCAGCCTCGACGAGCAGGGTGAAGGCGTAGGCGCCGAAGCGGTGGCGCCCGGCGAGCACCCCGCGGATTCCGGCCGCGACCACCCATCCGATGGCCGCGATCACCAGCGTGGTGGTCCACAGTGCGGCATCGACGAGCTTGCTGTCCAGCACCATGACGCCCACCGGCAGCAGACCGACCACGGCGAGCGGGACCAGCGCCAGTCGGCGTCCCACTGCCGTCACCACGCCCATGCCGGCGCCGGAGGCGATTCCCCGAGTGATCGTCTGTTCGCCCGGGGCCGCGATGCCGATGCCGATGATGGTGACCACGGTCCACGTCAGGGCCAGCGAGGTGTGCCCGGCCGGACCGAGGAGTCGGGGCCCAGCGGCAAGCAGCAGAAATGCTGAGAAGCCCACCGCCCCGAAGCCGGCCATCATCGCAGCGTGCGAGGGAGCATCGGATCGTACTGCCGTGTTCCGGGCGCGCGAGTCCACCGCGGTGCTCATCGCGGCCGATCCCGGCTTCGGCACATGTGCGGACTCATCTGGACTGCCGACCCCCGGGCCGACGCAGCCTCCCATGCGCCAGTGCGGCTGCGAGTTCCCCGGCTGACCGGCCCAACAGGAGCGCCGCCTGGATCGGGTTGTGGCTGGGGCGGCCCCCCTGCCGGGGCCGCATGCGCACCGGGACTTCGGCGATGGACAGCCCCATCCGGGAAGCGATGACGATCGATCCGAGCGTGTCGCCGAGGTACTCCGACGGGTACTGGCGCGCGAACAACTCGATGGCGCGGCGGTCTGCCCCGCGAAACCCGCTGGTGGTGTCGGTGAGCGTGGTACGGGTCAGTTGGGAGAAGCCCTTGGCAAGCGCCCACATGGTCCAACGGCGAGGCCCGGTCAGCGGGTAGCCACCCTCCCCTCCGAACCTGGTGCCGACGACGACGTTGCTGGTACGCAGCGCATCGACAATGTCTGGGATGCTGGCCGGATCGTGCTGGCCATCGGCATCCACCTGCACCACAGAGTCGTAGTCGTGCTCGCGAGCATGGCGAAACGCAGCGCGCATGGCCGTGCCCACACCGCCGTGCCGCGGCAGTGTCAGGACAACGGCGCCGGCTGCCTCGGCCTGCTTGCCGGTTGCGTCGGTGGAGGCGTCATCGAGCACCGCGATGTCCGCCTCGGGGACCGCGGCGCGGACCTCGGCGATCACCTCGGCGATCGTCTCTGCCTCGTTCCAGGCCGGGATGGCCACGAGCAGCCTCGCCGTCACGCCAACACCTTGCCACAGCAGACCCTCCGGTGCCCCGGAGCCGCCGGCGCGATCGACCGGCGACCGTGCGACCCATCAGGCGGTGCGTGCAGGCCCGGCCCGTGCGGCGATTAGCTCAGGCGCGTGTCCTTCAGCCGCTTCGGTGGCGCCGGCTCGAACATCCCGGCAGGCAAGGCCGCCGCCTGATCCACGATGACGTGCGCCGAGGCACTGGTGCGGACGCAGACCTTGCCGTTTCCGGTCTTCACGATGGCGGAGTTGGCGATCGTCTGGCCCGCCTCGTAGTTGAGATTCGACGCGAGCGCGGGCTTGGTGCCGCAGGGGTAGGCCTGGATCCAGCCGGCATTGCTGCTGCCGGTGGTCGTCAGGTTCACCACCGCAGCGGGCGCGGCGGGATTGGTGGGAACGACGAGCTCGCCGCCCGGTTGCACGGGCGTGCCTGGATCGCGACGCGTGTCGGCCTGGCGGCTTGGCCTGTTCGCAGTGAACCCGCCGCCTTCGTCCATGGTGCCCATGAGGTCGACGACGACGTGGGTCTCGACACTGGAGCGCACGCATACCTTGCGGTCCGTGCCAGCCGGGACGATGGCCCCGCCGGCGATCGTCTGCCCGGCGACGAAGTTGACCGTGGATGTGCCTGGCCACTGCGTACCGCACGGATAGGCGGATACCCACCCACTGGCCGATGGCTGCGTCACGGTGACCATCAGCGCGCCCGCCGCGGCACCGGCCGGCAGTTGCACCGCGGTGTCGCTGCCAGCGCCCGGCTTGCCCCCGGCCTGACGCGTATCGATGAGCCGCTTCGGCGTCAACGGTGTCAACGGCGACCCGGCGGGGAAGAATCCGGCGTAATCCACCACGACGTGAGTCGTGCTCGATGCGTAGACGCAGACCTTCCCGCCGGAGCCGACACCCACCACCACCGCGTTGGCGATCGTCTGCCCCGCCGTGTAGTTCACGTTCGAGGCCAAGGGTCTAGTGCTGCCGCACGGGTAGACGGTCAGGTAGCCGGGTCCCCCGGGTTCCGTCACTGTCACGTTCAGCGACACCGCCTCGGCGTTGCTCGGCACTCCGGTCGAACCGCCGGCTACCGGTACTTCCAGGACCCTGCCGCTGGAGACCGCGGAGGTCAGCAGCGTCTGGCCGATGCCTTCGATCCGGATGCCGGCCTGGCCGACGGGCGCCTGAACGAACAGCAGCCCGTCCGAGCCGAGCCGGAGGCTGTGCTCAGAGGCGCGAGAGGTGTGGGACAACCGCACCTCGCTGCCCGCACTGGTCCAGATCTTGACCGGTGATGGGGCGTTGGTGTGGACATGGGTCACGCGGATCCGCTGTGCCGCGGAGCGTCCCTCGGGGACCGGCACGCGCAGGGTCTGGATGCTCTTGCCGAGGTAGCAGGACATCCCGTCTTTCACGCCGACGCCGGCGAGGGGCTCGAACAGCACGCGAGGGCGAGCCGGGCGTGCCCGGCTTGGCGGGAATCGGGTCGCCGGCGCGGCACGCCGGTTGCGTGACCGCCGTCCCGTCGTACCAGGAGGTCCATGCCCCGGCCCCGTGCCAGGTCATCGAGATGTGCATGTGGTCGCGGTGGCAGGTCGTGTCATAGGACGGGGCGGTGTACCTACGACTTGCAGCTGCGGTATTCCGTCCAACCCCGATCCATGTCATAGAGGCGCCACATCTTGGAGTCCCAGATGATGTACATGATGCCGATACGCCGGGCGATCTCCCCATCGTTGGCGATCGCCCACTTGGCGAACTCGTCGCCGAAGGCCTTGCCCGTCCTGCGGACGTTCACGCCCCAGTCGATCGCGCGCCCGTCCTTGTGTTCGGTGATCCCCTGGTCCCAGGTGACGTTGCAGTCCCGGGAGATGCCCGCCCAGATCTCGCCGGAGCGCCGGCCGTAGGTCTGCCAGAGGGTGTCGCGGAGCTTCAGGGTCCCGACTTGGGCGCGGGTCGCAGACCGTCTGCCCCTCGTAGGCGTCGATCAGATCGACCTGCGAGGGCAGGGTGATCGTCGGCTTCGGGTCCGGCAACTCCTCGGCGGCCGTTGCGCTGGGTGCCGGCAGCAGCGAAACGGTGACCGCAGTGCCAGGGCGAGGAGCAGGCCCGAGCGGCGGTGGGCCGCAACTGCGGCGACGCCGGACAGCCGGCCGATCCTGAGGGTTTCATCCTGCTTACGCTGCCAAACGGCCAGCGCTCGAACAACCGATTTGCGGAGATTCACCTGCTAAGGGACGCGGGTGTCGGTGAGGCGCCTCGGTGTGGTCGCCACGTAGTATCCGCCGCTCGGACCGAACGCGCTGGTGCGGTCCACCACCAGATGCGTGCCGGCGCTGGCGCGCAGACACACCTTGCCGCTGCCGTCGGCCCGCACGATCGCAGCGTTCGCGATGGTCTGGCCGGCGGCGAAGTTCACCGTCGACGTACCGGGCCAGGGGACGCCGCAGGGATAGGCGCTCACCCAGCCGTCCGCGACCGGCTGGGTGACGGCGACGTTCAGACCCACCGCCGACCCGGCTGCCCCGGCGGTCACGGCGAGGACTGAGCCGCCCGCGATGCGAGTGCCCGGCACTATGCGTGTGTCGGTGATGCGGGCGGGCACCACCGGCGTGAAGCCGCTGCCGCTGCCCAAGACTCCCATGAGGTCAACGACCAGGTGCGCCGACGCCGAGGTGCGCAGGCACACCTTGCCGTTCGCGCCGGGTTTGGTGATCGTGCTGGCGGCGATCGTCTGACCTTCGGTGAAGTTGACGGTGGACGTGCCCGGCCACGCGGTGCCGCACGGGTACGCGCTCACCCATCCCCCTCGGTCGGGCTGCGTCACGGCGATGCTGAGCGCGGCCGCGGCGATCCCGGTCGGCACTGCGACGGCGACATCGCTGCCGGCTGCTGGCCTCGCCCCGCTGCGCGTGTCGGTGAGCCGGACCGGTTGTCGGGGGCTGAAGGGCGACCCGGAGGGGAAGTACCCGCTGGCATCGACGACGACGTGCGCGGTGGCTGATGTGTACACGCACACCTTGCCGTCCCGGCCTACTCCGACCAGCGTGTTGTTCGCGACCGTCTGCCCGGCGGTGAAGTTCACATTGGACGTACCCGGCCACGCGGTGCCGCATGGGTAGACGCCGAAGTAGCCCGAGGTCCGTGGCTCCGTGACCGTCACGTTGAGCGTGACCGCCTCCGCGTCCGCTGGCACCCCCGTCGACACCGCCCGCCACGGGCACCTCGAGCACCTGCCCGGCGCTCAGGGGCAGGCCCCGACCCGCGGCTAGCGTCCGCAGCGCCTGCCAGGAGCGCGGCGTCGGCGCCGCCGACGGTCCACAGCGCAACCCCGCCGATCCCGTAGCGGTAGTACAGTTGTGCCCGCTCCGAGACTGCGGATCCGTCGACGAACCAGACGGTGCGCGCCACTCCGCAGGTGCTGCTGCCGTCGGTCAACTGCTGGGTATAGGTGAAGGTCCGTTCGCGGGCGGCGGTGTCCCAGCGCACCGTTGCGCCCTCCTCCTCAGCGAGGGCCCAGGCGGCATTGGCCGTCAGCGAGCGTCGAGACGGCTCCTGGCCGTCCGGGCAGGTGCCCGAGATGCCGGTGACCCAATCGCGGCCGTAGGTCGGAATCCCGAGCACGACCTTGCCGGCGGGGATCTGGGTGACGGCGTACCGCACGATCCGCTGCACCCAGTCGTACGGGGCGATCGGCCCGGGTGCGCTGACGCTGTAGTCGTAGGCCATCAGCCTGACCCGGTCCACGTGGGGGGCGATCCCCGCGTAGTCGTAGACCCAGTACCCGCTGGTGGAACTGCGCAGGCTGTCGTAGGTGGGCGGGATCGTGACGTGCAGCGCCTGGCCACGGGCTCGCAGTTGTCGGCCCAGCTCGGCGACGAAGGCGCACCCAATGCGGCCGCGTCGTCGGCCAGGTCGACTTGTCGTCGGCGTACGCGAAGCCCTCCAGATCCAAGTCGAGGCCGTCGTAGCCCCGCGCGTCGGCCAGTCGCACCATGGTCTGCACGCATCGTGGAGCGTCGGGCGGGATCGGCCAGGGCCGCGGCCAGCCTTGCCCTTGCCCATCCCATCGGTGATCGCCGGCACGACCGGGACCCCCGCCGCTCGGGCTGCGGCGATGACGGCACTGCGCTCAACGGATTGCTCCTGGTCCGCGATGGTCGTGTCGCCGGTCAGGTCGTGCCAGAACGGGCTGACATCGGAGAAGATCGCGGCGTTGGAGGAGAAGGCCTGCAGATTCTCATCCGTGGACCAGTAGGGGATCCAGCCGCCCACGAAGCGCCGGTTGGCGGCTTCGCCGGAGGGCGCCACGACGGCGAGGAGAGTCACCGCCAAGACCCAGGCCAGGGCCGTGGCGAGAATTCCCCGGGTCATGCGGTGCCATGGCACACCTGCAGCGTATGCGACCAGCGGCGGCGGCGATAGGGACGCGATGCGGTGACTCATCAGGAGCCTTCCGCTGCCAGACTGGCGCCATGACCAGGCAGGTAGTTGTCATCGGCGGCGACGCGGCGGGAGCATCGGCGGCATCAGCGGTGAAGCGGGCGCTGAAGCGCGACGTGAGGGTCACGATCCTCGAGCGGCAGCGCTACACCTCCTACTCGGCGTGCGGCATCCCCTACTGGATGGCCGGGCAGGTCGACGGTCCGGACCGGCTCGTGGTGCGGCCGCCGGAGGAGCACCGGTCCCGGGGACTGGTGGTCCGTACCCAGGTGGAGGCCACGGCCATCGACACCGGCCGGCAGACCGTGGCCGCGCGTGATCTGGTCTCAGGTGAGGAGGAGATCCTCGACTACGACGACCTCGTCATCGCCACGGGCGCCACGCCGGTCCGCCCGCCGATCCCCGGCATCGATCTGCCCGGCGTGCACGGCATCCAGTTGCTCACCGATGGTCTGGACACGCTGGAATCGCTGCGCGAGCAACCCCACGCACGCCGTCGTCGTGGGAGCCGGCTACATCGGCATCGAGATGGCCGAGGCCATGCAGCAGCGGGGCCTGGAGGTCACCATCGTCGATCTGGCCGACCAGCCGATGCGATCGCTGGACCCCGACATGGGCGAACTCATCGCCTCGGAGATGGAGGGCATGGGCATCACGTATCGCGGCGGCGAGCCGGTGCAGGCCATCGAGGCGGCCTCCGACGGTCGGGTCGCCTCGGTCCTCACCGAGACCTCCAGCATCCCGGCCGACATCGTGGTCCTCGGGCTGGGCGTGCAGCCGAACAGCAAGCTGGCCAAGCAGGCGGGGCTGCCCACCGGGCAGTTCGGCGGGATCCTCACCGATGACCGCCAGCGCGTGGAGGGGTTCCGGAACATCTGGGCCGGCGGCGACTGTGTCGAGGTCGTCGGGAAGTTGACCGGTCGGCGGATGCACGTGGCATTGGGGACCCACGCCAACAAGCACGGCCGCGTCATCGGCGCCAACATCGCCGGCGGGGACCTGGTGTTCCCCGGGGTGCTGCGCACCGCGGTCTCCAAGGTGTGCGACCTGGAGATCTCCCGGTGCGGGCTGCGGCAGGCGGAGGCGGAGGAGCTCGGAATGGCGGTGGTGTCGGCGACGGTGAATGCCCACACCCGCGCCCACTACTTCCCGGGCTCCGGCAAGATCCGCGTGAAGGTCATCGCCGAGAAGGGCACCGGGCGGATGCTGGGGTGCCAGATCGTCGGGATGGCCGGGTCCGCCAAGCGCATCGACATCGCGTCCACGGCCATCTGGAACGGCATGACCGTCGAAGACGTGGCCAGCCTGGATCTCGGCTACTCCCCACCCTTCTCCCCGGTCTGGGACCCGGTGCAGATGGCGGCCCGCAAGGCCGCCGGGATGGTCTGACGCCAGGCGCGCGGTTTGCGCGGTTCCGCGCCAGTTCGACCGTTGCAGGGGTGCGAACCCGCGGCGGAGGGCTCGACGCTGTGACCCGTGCGGGGCTCCCGCGGCGGAGGCTTGTGTGTACCTATGGACGACTGTGCACCTGTTGCGGGGGTTTGCACCCGGGACGGGGGCTGAGAGCGCCTCCGGAGCGGCAACCGTGCACCCGGTTCGGGGGTTTGCACCCGAGACGGGGGCTCTGCGCCCCACACCGGCCGATTCCGCCCCCGAACCGGGTGCAAACCCCCGAACCGGGTGCAGCCCTGGCCCCCACACCGGCCGATTCCGCCCCCGTCCCGGGTGCAAACCCCCGAACCGGGTGCAGCCCTGGCCCCGCACACCGGCCGATTCCGCCCCCGAAGAGGCTGCTGCAACAATGGAAGCCGGTAGGCGCCATTTCGCTCCGGCCCGATTGCAGGGCGCTCCCTCCACTCGCACGTTCAGAAGTGGGTCAAGTGCGACATCCTCCTCCACGGGGGTCCAAGAGGAGGTCATTCTGCAACAGCCCCCGAACCGGCTGCACAGCCCCCGAACCCCATGCAGCCCTGCCCCGCACGAGCGCCGCATTTCGCAGCGATCAGCGGCCAGTCTTCCCGCCGCGGACTCGACGCCGCGGGTCGCCCCCCAACCTCCCCGCCGCGACGTGGGCTGGGCGGAATCGCCTCCGGCCAGTGTCGATCGCGACGTCTTCGGCGGCATCCGCCGGGGTCGTAGCGATCAACGCCACAAGCGCGGACCCGCGGCGCGGCGAGAACGCGGCGAGCCGGGTGGCGGAACCGCCGGCGCCAGTCAGGCCGGCGCTCAGACGACCCGGTGGGCCCGCGCCCACCGCGCCAACTCGTGGCGGTCGGAGACCTGGAGCTTGCGCAGGACGGCGGAGACGTGCGTCTCGATGGTCTTCACGCTGAGGAACAACTCGCCGGCCGCTTCCCGGTAGGTGTAGCCGCGGGCGATCAGCCGCATCACCTCCCGCTCGCGCGGGGTGAGCCGGTCCAGCTCGTCGTCGGAGGTGGCCGCTTCGCCGGTGAAGGCGTCCAGCACGAACCCGGCCAGTCGGGGACTGAACACCGCCTCGCCGGCCGCCACTCGGCGCACTGCCTCGGCGAGGTCCGGGCCATTGATCGATTTCGTGACGTACCCGCGGGCACCGACCCGCACGACCGCTACGACGTCCTCGGCGGCGTCGGAGACCGACAGCGCCAGGTAGCGGGTCTGCGGGGACGTTGCGGCGGCTTCCCGGATCACTGCCGGACCGTCGCCGCCGGGCAGATGAACATCGAGGAGCACGACGTCCGGCTTCGTCTCGGCGATGACTCGTACCGCTGAGGCCACGTCCTCGGCCTCGCCGACCACCTGGAGGTCTGGCGGCAGCTGTGCCCGGACGCCGGAGCGCACGAGGAAATGGTCATCGACAATCACCACTCGCACCGCTGTCATGACCGCTCCTGCCGGGGGATCGAGAGCCGCACTTCCGTGCCGGTAGGTGCCGCCCGAATCTCGGCGGTCCCGCCTGCCCGTTCCATGCGTCCGATGATCGAGGCGCGCACGCCGAACCGATCGCCGGGCACCGCGGCCAGGTCGAATCCCGAGCCCCGGTCACGCACCGATAGCTCGATGGTCTCAGGTTCCGCCTCGCAGTACAGGGTGATGCTGCCCCCGGCGTGCTTGGCGGCGTTCAGCAGAGCTTCGGCAGCAGCGGCGAGCAGCGGTTGCAGGGCCGGGGTCATGGCGGCGTCCCCGACGGCGATCACCTCCACGGTCGCCGGGTAGCCGGCCTCGGTCTCGGCCGCCAGTCGCTCCAGAGCGGAGCGCAACGTCGGCGCCGACTCGTCCTCGGGCTGGTACAGCCACCGCCGCAACCGGCGCTCCTCAGCGCGCGACAGACGCGTCACGGCCTCGGCGTCGGCGGCGTTGGCGCGGATCAGGGTGAGCGTTTGCAGCACCGAGTCGTGGACCTGCGCGGCGACCTCGGCGCGTTCGGCGGCACGGATCCGGGCCGCCCGTTCCTGGCTGGCCGAGTCCCACTGCTGGCGGATCCAGGGCAGCGCCAACAGGCCCAGACCGCCGGCGACCACCAGGCCCACCAGCAGGCCGAGCGCCGCCTGGGCGGGGTCGGCGGCATCGGCGACGAGCAGCAGTGCCCCCACGCCCACCATCGCCAGCCCGACCGCAATCCGCAGCCACCGCGCCGCGCCGGCCCCGCTGCCGCGCTGATCGTCGTCGGCCTGGCGCCAAATGATCGCCGCGCCGAGGCCCACCACGACCAGGGCGATGAGCAGGATGGTGCTGAAGCCGAGTGAGCTGAGCGACGGTACTGCCGCGGCCACGAGCAGCCAGCCGCCCAGCAGCAGCGCGGCCACCGCCAGCAGCGGCAGCAGTCCCAACTCCCGCGTC
The DNA here is from genome assembly GCA_963706835.1 of uncultured Actinomycetota bacterium. Taxonomy (GTDB): domain Bacteria; phylum Actinomycetota; class Actinomycetes; order S36-B12; genus CAVXYG01. Next base: position 106,526 of record CAVPOB010000014.1, on the reverse strand, counting down.
GCCGTCGGCCGGCCATCGGGCCGCAGCGGGAGGAGCAGCCAAAACGCTGCATACAGGATCACGCCCAGACCGCCGGCGAAGCTCAGCGCGACGAATCCGACACGGGTCCAGGCCACCGACCATCCCATGTGCTCGGCCAGGCCGGAGGCCACCCCGGCGACCCAGCGCTGCCCGCCATCGCGGTAGGCGCGCGGGGCCGCGGCGATCTGCTCCATACCGGCAGTTTCCCAGCCGCACGGTCGGGTCGTCATCAGGGAGAACCCCTGAAGGGACCCGGACCGATCTCAGGGTCGGCTCAGGGTGACTCCCCGATGTGCCGCGCGCACCGCCGGAGCGACCCTGGTGGCATGAGCACTCCCACCGCCCCACCACCGACACCAAACCAGCCCCCAACCCCGCCACGGCCGCACCGCAGTGCCGACAACCGCAAGATCCTCGGCGTCTGCGGCGGCTTCGCCGAGACCTACGGCCTGGATCCGCTCGTCGTGCGGATCGCTGTGGCCGTGCTCGCCCTGTTCGGCGGGCTCGGCATCGTGCTGTACCTGGCGGGGGCCGCCTGGCTGCCCGAGCCAGGCGACACCAGCGACATCACGTCCTCGCGCCGCCTGCCGATGCTCGTCATCGCCGTGCTCGCAGGCCTCATCATCCTGCCGAACCTGGTGTTCCCGTTCGGCGACGGCGCCGGCTTCCTGGTCGTCGCCGGGCTCATCGCCCTGCTCGTCGCCCTGGCCCGGCGCTCGCCGAGCGACGCCGCACCCGCGGCGGTCCCGCCGGAGCACCTGCAGCCGGTCCCTCCGCCGACACAAGCCAGCGACGAGGACGACCCCACCCTGCCCGCACCCGACCCGGCAGCGGCGCAGCAGCAACCACCGATGGAGGCAGAGCACATGCCCGACGCTTTCCCCGAGACCGCTGTCTATGCGGCCACTCCCTACCCGCAGCAACCCGCGCCGCCATACCCACCGGTGGCACCTCCCGCCTACGCCCCGCAGCCGCGAGTGCCGCGGGCCCGCTCCTACCTCGGCGCGATCACCCTGTCCCTCGCTATCATCTGGTTCGGCGCGGCATGGGCCCTCAACGCCACCGACGCCACGTCGTTGTCGGCCGTCACGATCTTCGGCGTGACCCTCGGCATCCTCGGTGCCGGCATCCTCATCGGCGCCTGGGTCGGCCGGGCCCGGTGGCTGGTGCTGCTCGCCCTGCCGCTGTCCCTGATGGTGTGGGGGCTGTCCGCGGTCCCCGAGTCGGTCCGCCTCGGCGAGGCGGTGGACTGGGCCGCCAATGGCTTCGGCGAGACCCAGTTCGGCCCACAGGCCGACGGCGCCGATGAGCTCTCCTGGGGATTCGGCTCGGCGGCGCTGGACGTCGTCGACTGGAACGCCGAGACCGCCCCCCATGATGTCTCCGCCAGCGTCGGGGTCGGGGAGTTGGTGATCACGGTCCCGGCGTCCTGGAACGTCATCGTCGACGCCAGTGTCGGGCTCGGCTCGATCCGCGCGGAGGGAGTCCAGGTGGCCGACGGTGGCGACGTGTCCCGAGGTGCTGACGTTTGAAGCCGCCACCAGCGGCGCCCCACTGATGCGCATCGATGCCACCGTGGACCTCGGCGAGATCCGCATCATCACCACCGATCAGCCATCTGTCGGCAGCGATGCGCCGGCCCTCACCCCGGAGGAATCAGCATGAACCGCCACCCCCTCGACATCTTCAGCTTGGGCGCCGGCCTGGCGTTCGTCGCACTGGCTGCAGCCTTCATCCTCGGCCAATGGGTCGACTTCGGCTTCAGCGGCGCCCTGGTGTTCCCGGTCCTCCTCGTGGTCCTCGGCGCCCTCGGGATCGCCTCAGCGATGCGCGCGCAACGGGCCAACGACGCGGCCATGCGCGAGGCCGAGCAGGATCTGTTCTAGTCGGCACGCTCACCGCACGCGGCACTGATCGGCGCTGGGCAACCGGCGCCGATCAGTGCTGTTCGGCGCTGGTGCTGCCGTCCTCCTCGACCTCTTCGTCGGTCAGCCGGTGCCGCAGCCGCCGCTCCAGCCACAGCAGCACCAGGACGGAGGCGGCTCCGGCCGCGAACAGCAGCAGGACCTGGCCGACGTCGCCGGAGGGGGCCAGCAGCTCGCGGTCCTCGGTCTGCCACGGCCACAGCGCGCGCAGCGATCCCGCCATCAGACCGGTGAGCACGACCAGGGTCGGACGGGCCTTGTGCTCGAAGAGCCACTCCAGCACGCTCACGAAGGTGGCCAGGCCGATCGCGGCACCGACCGCGAACGTGGCCAGGTAGGCCCAGTCGCGGTCGTTGACGGCGTTCAGCGTGGTCTCGTACAGGCCGATCGTGAGCAGCAGGAAGGACCCGGACAACCCCGGCAGCACCAGCGCGCAGACCGCGATCGCTGCCGAGGCCATGATGACCAGCGGGCTGGGGTCGTCGATGTTGCCCGGCGGAATCCCGGTGATGAGGAAGGCGAAGGCCGCGGCGAGCCCGGCGACGGCCAGGTCCTTGACCCGCCAGGCGCCGGCCTTGGTCCGCGCCACCATGGACGCCGGCACGATGATGCCCGCGGCAACCAGACCGCTGAACACCGCGCGCGTCTGCACCGGGTACTCCTCGATCAACGGCTCCAGCACCGCGGCCCCGACCACCACCGCGGTGAGCATGCCCATCCCGACCGGGATCAGCACCGACCACCGCGCGGCGCGGATCTCCTCCCAGAAGGCCTGCAGGGCGCCGCGGCCCTGGCGCGCCTCGCTGCTCACCAGCATCCGCAGCGAACCCACCAGGTGGGCCGCCTGCTCGATGAGCGTGCGGTAGATGCCGACGATGAGCGCGATCGTGCCGCCGCTCACACCGGGCACCACTTCGGCGGCGCCCATCAGGGCACCGCGTACGACATCGATCAGCCACCGAATCACGCGCTCAACCTACCGCCTCCGCTCACGCTGACCGCTCCCGGACGACCTGCGCGATGTCCATGCGGCGGATGGCGCGCAGCCCGGGGATCTGGGACAGCGCCGCGACCAGCATGATCACGCCGACCGACAGCAGGATCGTGCTGAGGCGGAACTGCAGATCCAGGGTGAACTGGTCGCTGGAGTACGTCTGCAGCATCACGTCTGCGGCGATCCAGCCGAGGATCAGGCCGGGAATGATGCCGAACGCCGCCACGATGAGGTTCTCGCCGCCCACCAGCCCGGCCAGCAGGCGGTGCCGCACCCCGGCCGCCCGCAAGGTCGCCAGTTCCCGCTGCCGTTCGACGATGTTGACGCTCATCGTGGTGAAGATGATGGCGAAGGCCATCGCCCCGCCCAGCGCCAGCATGGCGCCGATGAAGACCAGGAAGAGCCCGGCGAACTGCGCATAGAGGTCCTCCAGCGCCGAGGTCTCCACCACCGCGATGACGCCGGGCAGGGCCAGCAGTTGCCGACGCAGGTCGTCGATGTCGGCATCGGGGGTCGTGGTGGCCAGCGCAGTCGTCGCCTGGGCCCCGGGAATCGCCTGATCGGCCCAGGTCGTGCTGGCGTGCACGAACGTGCCGAGCGGCTGATAGCTGAAGTCCGCGACGGTTGCGGTCACCGAGGTGCCCAGCGCCGGGAACGTCAGACCGACCTCCGCCCCGGGCGCGAGATCCGGGATCTGGGCCGTGATCGCCTCGTCGATGAGGACGCCGTCGTCGGGCAGTCGCAGCGCATCCCCGCCGGGGTCGATGAACCCGTGCATCACGGTGTCGTCGTCGTAGGCGGTCAGGGTGGTGGCGTAGACCGCGCCACGGTAGGAGACCGAGACGTCCTGCACGGTCACCGGTTCCGCTGCGGCGATGCCCGGCACATCCCGCACCCGGGCGAGTTCCTGCTCGGTCACCGGTGCCGCGTAGTCGATGCGGAAGTCGGCCGTGGAAACCTGCTGGAACTGCACCCGGATCAGGCTGTTCATCGTGTCCAGCATTCCGCCAGAGACAAGCACCAGGATCAGCGCCATGGCCACACCGGCCGCGGTGAACACGGTGCGCTTGCGGCTGCGTCCGATGCCCCGCACGATCATGCGGCTGCGCGCCGAGGCCCCGCGCGGCAGGAGCCGTTCGGCCCAGCTGTGCCCCGCCCGTGCCGACGGGACTTCGCCCCGCATCGCCTCTGCCGGCAGGATCCGTGCGGCGCGTCGCGCGGGGAACAGCCCGGCGAGACCGGTAGCGATCAGGGCGAAGCCGAGGCCGATGATCACCGTCGACAAGCCGTACCCGCCGAAGACCTGCAACTGCTCCGGCAATCCGATGACGTCGACGTAGAGCCGCGACATGGCCCCCGCCATCGCCATCCCCAGCGGCAGGCCCAGCACCGCCCCCACCAGGCCGGCAGCAAGCCCGTAGCCCAGGTAGTGCCACCCCAGCGTGCGCGAGCGCATGCCGTGCGCCCGTAGCGTCCCGATGATCTGGCGCTCCTCGGTGACGCGACGTGTGAGCAGCACGTACAGCGCCAGCGCGGCCGCGGACAGGAACAGGGCTGGGAACGCCACGGCCATCTGCTCGAAGCCGGAGATATCCTCCTGCAGCAGGGAGTTCGACGGCTGCTGCGACCGGTCGAGGACTTCCGTGGCACCGGAGGCCACCGCCGCGTCGCGCAGGTCGGCCAGGACTGCGCCGTCCTGCCGCGCCTCATCGGTGAGCAGGACCAGCGCCTGGTTGTCGGGCCCGCCGCTCCAGGTCCGGGCGTCCTCCTGTGACACGAACAGCACGCCGAAGGTCCTGGGGGGCGGGAACATCGCCTGCCGACTGGCCGCCGGCCACAGGTACTCGGCACTGCCGACCACGCCAGCGACCCGGACTTCCACCGCTCCGACGGCAGTGGTGATGGTGATCCGATCGCCCGCGACGAGGTCGAAATCGCCCGCCATATGCTTCTCCACCAGCACACTGCCGGGCCCCGGATTGGTCGCCCCGGACAGCACCGTCACCGATGCGACCTCCGGGGTGCCGGCGGCCGGGTATCCCACGACCCTGCCCACCAGGCGGTCGACCGCGCCCGCGTCGGCGGGGATGCTCATCGGCAGGTCCGCCTGCACCCTGGTGCGGGTCGCCTGCACCTCCGTGCGCGCGGCGGCACCGGCTGCGAACCCGGCCACATCGGCGCCGGTGACGAAGAGATCCGGGAAGCCCTCCTCCGCAAACGCGTTGTTGTAGGAGTTCACCAGGTTGCGGTAGGAGTTGTCAGCGGCCGCGTACAGGGCGATGCCCAGCATCACCGTGATCACCAAGGCGCTGAACAGCGGCCATGTGCGCCGGATGTCCCGCCTCAGCTTGCGCCGCAGGGTGGGATGGCCCGCCATCACCACTCCACATCGTGCGCCGAACCGGCCTGCTGCTCGACCAGCTCGGCGATCCGGCCGTCGTGCACCCGCACGACGCGATCGGCCATCGACGCGATGCCCGAGTTGTGGGTCACGATGACGACGGCCCGCGACTCCTCCCGCGCGGTCCGCTGCAGCAGGTCCAGGACCTGTCGGCCGGTCTCGAGATCAAGCGCCCCCGTGGGTTCGTCGCACAGCATCAGGCGCGGTTCGGTGACCAGCGCCCGAGCGATCGCCACCCGTTGCTGCTGGCCGCCGGAGATCTGGCCCGGGAAGTGGTCGGCCCGATCCGCCAGACCGACTGCCGCAAGGGCGGCTGCGACGCGCTCCCGCAGCGCGGCACCCTCGCCCTGCTCGGTCAGCTCGGCGATCACCTGGACGTTCTCGGCGGCGGTGAGCGTCTGGATCAGGTTGAAGAACTGGAAGATGAAGGCCACATTGTGGCGTCGGATAGTGGCGAGCTCTTCGGGGGACCGGCCGACCAGGTCCTCCCCGCCCAGTCGGACCTCCCCGCTGCTGGCGGCCTCGATGCCGCCCAGAATGTTCAGCAGCGTGGTCTTGCCGGAGCCCGACGGTCCGAGCACGACCACGACTTCGCCCGCGCGAATTTCCAGGTCGACGCCACGCAGCGCATGCACGGCGGCCGCCCCTTCGCCGTAGACCTTCGTCACCCCGGTCAGCGCCGCTATGGCAGTGGAGGAGTTCGCCACCCCGCCAACGTATCGCGCTGTCCGGTTGCGGGGGTCGTGGCAATCCGGTGAACTGCCCCTGATGTCCGCGCAACCCATGCGGTGCGTCTGCAAGGATGCGAACATCCCGGTCGTTCGGCCGGTCCGCAAGCCCACCAGGCGAGGAGACGAGATAGATGCCTGTTGCCAGCCCTGAGGTCTACGCCGAGATGTTCGACCGCGCCAAGGCCGGTCACTTCGCGTATCCCGCGATCAATGTGACGTCGTCGCAGACAGCCGCCGCTGCGCTGCGCGGGTTCGCCGAAGCCGAGAGCGACGGGATTCTGCAGCTGTCCACGGGCGGCGCGGAGTTCGCGTCCGGGCAGTACGTGAAGAGCATGGTCGCCGGCGCTACGGCGATGGCGGAGTACATCCGCTCGATCGCCGAGCACTACCCGATCAACATCGGACTGCATACCGATCACTGTCCCAAGGACAAGCTATCCACCTACATCGCGCCGCTCATCGACATCTCGCTGGATCGGGTGGCCAACGGCCAGGAGCCGTTGTTCACCTCCCACATGTGGGACGGCTCGGCGGTGCCCCTGGCGGAGAACCTGGACATCGCCGAGGAGTACCTGGACAAGTGCCATCGGGCCAACATCATCCTCGAGATCGAGATCGGCGTTGTCGGCGGCGAGGAGGATGGGGTCCAGGCGAAGGCGGATGCCAACCTGTTCTCCACGCCTGAGGACGGCCTGGCTACTGCAGCCAAACTGGGCCTGGGCGAGCGCGGGCGCTACCTGGTGGCCGCCACCTTCGGCAACGTGCACGGCGTGTACAAGCCGGGCAACGTCGTCCTGACGCCGAAGATCCTCGACGACATCCAGAAGGCGGTCGGTGAGCAGTACGGTGTGGAGCGGCCGTTCGACTTCGTGTTCCACGGCGGGTCGGGCTCGCTGCTCTCGGAGATCCGCGAGGCGCTGGATTATGGCGTGGTGAAGATGAACGTCGACACCGACACCCAGTACGCCTTCACCCGCCCGATCGTGGACCACATGTTCAAGAACTACGACGGCGTGCTCAAGGTCGACGGCGAGGTCGGCAACAAGAAGGTGTATGACCCGCGCTCCTACGGCAAGTCGTCGGAGGCTGGAATGGCCGCCCGCGTCGTGCGGGCCTGCGAGGACCTACGCTCCTCCGGCCAGAAGATGTAGCAAGGCAACTCCCGAAAGGGCCGGCCGTCGATGATGGCCGGCCCTTTCGCCGTGCTGATTACGCTGCGCTACCACGCACTGCGCCGGATAGCGGACGGCAACGCAAACCTCCGGTTTTGGCCCGCTCGAGCGGCCCGGAACAGTGGTTTCCGTTCGTCCCCAGCCCCCACGACCATGCACAGCAGCCGCCGACCACGCTCCGTGTTGCAGTGGCGCTCGGGAGACTGCCCTTCATGCAGGCGCGCGGCAACACCGTCAGACTCCTCCGCGACGAATTCGGTGACGAGGTCTTCAGCACTGCGATGGCCGAGGCGGCCGGCATCTCCTGGCCACGCCTGCAGCGCGCGGTGGCACGGGGCGGCCTGCACAAGGTGGGCCACGGCCGCTTCTGCACAGTCCGACCGGAGCCCGGCAGTCGAGCAGGCTACCTCGCCCGCTTGGACGCCCTCCTGCTGGAGCGCCCAACCGCCGCAGCGGCCGGCACTGCGGCGGCTGCGTGCTGGGATCTCCCCTGCCCGGATCCGTGGGGGACTGGGGCAGGCTGCCCATCGTGCTTGCCTCGCAACGACCGCTGAGTCGGGCAGCCGGCCTGGTGAACTGGACACTGGGTGCCCGCGCGACGATGCGGCTCGATCATCGCAACGTCACCGATCTGCCGACGACAGCGGTGGATGTGGCCCGCCTACTGCCGATCCCTGAGGCGCTGATCGTCGTCGACGCTGCCGCCCGTCGGCTGGCGGGCACGACCGATCGCGCGCTGCTGCGCTCCCCGAAGGTGCGCGAGCGGGTCCGGGGCGCCTTCGCCCAAGCGCTTGCAGTGACGCCTCGCCCGTCCGGAATCCGCGCCCGCACCTGCCTGGACTGGGCGGATCCGGCCGCCGACTCGCCGCCGGAGTCCCATATCCGCGGTCATCTGCGCCAATCGGGGCTCCCGATCCCGGAGGTGAACCCACCCGTCATGGGCGCATCCGGTAAGCGCTACTACGTCGACCTGCTGTGGCCAGAGGCGCTGCGGGGCCTGGAGGTCGATGGGGCCATGAAGTACACCGACCCGACGGTGCTGCAGTCGGAGAAGCGGCGGCAGGAGGACATCGAGGCGACCGGCATCCGGATCAAACGCGCACTGGCAGCAGACGTCTTCGGCCGACCCGACACCATCGTGGCGGGGCTGTGGGCGGTCCTGTAGCCGAAGGGCCCTGCCGGGGGCGCCACCATTTCAGTAGCCTCGCGCTGGAGGTCGATGATGCCTGTCCCGGCGCTGGTATGGCACGCCGAGGCTGCTGATCGTGTCACCGGCGAGTGGGGGAGCGACCCCTCCGCCGGGCTGACCACGGCAGAAGTCGAGGTCCGACTCACCCAGTACGGCCGCAACGAGGTGCCCGAGCCGCCGCGCCGCAGCCCCCTCGCGAGGGCCTGGGGCCAGGTGAACAACCCGCTCATCATCGTGCTGATGGTGGCGGGGGCGGTCACGCTGCTGCTCGGCGACACCATCAACGCCGCCGTCATCTTCGGCGTCGTCGTCATCAACGCCGTCATCGGGTACCTGCAGGAGGGCAAGGCGGAGGAGGCGATCGCCGCCGTCCGCGCGATGCTGGCGGCGCGGGCCACCGTGGTGCGCGATGGTGAACGGCACACGATCGATGCCGCCGACCTGGTACCGGGCGACATCGTGCTGCTGGAATCCGGGGACCGGGTACCCGCCGACCTGCGGCTGGTCCGCGAGCACAACCTTCGGGCGGAGGAGTCTGCGTTGACCGGTGAGTCCGTGCCGGTGGACAAGTCCGTAGATCCGGTATCGGCGGATGCGTCGTTGGGGGACCGCCGCTGCATAGCCTATTCCGGCACTCTGGTGGTGATGGGGCAGGGCCGCGGGGTGGTGGTCGCCACCGGGCTGCACACCGAGCTCGGCCGCATCGGTGTCCTCGTCGGCGCGGCGCCGACGATCACGACCCCGCTGACCCGGCGCCTAGAGCAGTTCGCCAAGCAGATCACCTGGGTCATTCTGCTGGCCGGCGCAGCGCTGTTCGCCTTCGTCACGCTGGTGCGCGACATGGACCCCGTGGACGCCTTCCTGGCGATGGTGGGTTTCGCCGTCGCCGCGATTCCGGAGGGCATGCCGGCCGTGATCACGATCGTGCTGGCCATCGGCACCAGGACGATGGCCGCCAACCGGGCGATCGTGCGCAGGTTGCCGGCGGTGGAGACGCTGGGATCGGTCACCGTCATCTGCACGGACAAGACCGGCACGTTGACCCGCAACCAGATGACGGCCGTCCGGCTGCTGCTGCCGGAGGAGGACGTGTCGGTGACCGGTGCGGGCTACGAGCCGGCGGGCGGGTTTCACGCTGCGAACGGAATACCGCTCGATGTCGAGGCTCGGCCCGACATCGGTGCCCTCGCGCTGGCCGGACTGCTCTGCAACGACGCCCGCCTGAAGCACCGGAAGAAGGGCTGGACGGTGGTGGGCGACCCGACCGAGGGGGCCCTGGTCACCCTGGCCATGAAGGCGGGCCTGGAGCGAAGCGAAACGCTGGAGACCCTGCCGCGCATCGATGTGGTGCCGTTCGAGTCCGAACAGCAGTACATGGCGACCCTGCACCACGATCACCACGGCGGCTCCTTCGTGGTCATCAAGGGCGCGCCGGAGCGCGTCCTGGGCTTCTGCCAAGACGTGGACGAGGAGCGATGGCGCGAGCGGGTCGCAGCAGCCGCTGAGCAGGGGGAGCGGGTGCTGGCGGTGGCGCGGGTGGAGGTGCCGGCCGAGCAGGAGCGCCTGACGGTGGAGACATTGCCGCGCACGTGCGTGCTGCTCGGCATGGTCGGGCTGCAGGATCCCCCGCGGCCGGAGGCGATGGAGGCCGTGGCGAACTGCCGCAGTGCCGGAATCGCGGTGAAGATGATCACCGGCGACCATGCTGCCACCGCAGCGGCGATCGGCTCCGAACTCGGCCTGCGCGCCGAGCGGCCGCTCACCGGGGCGCAGATCGAGGCCATGGACGACGTCGAACTGCAGGCGATTGCTGACGATGTGGACGTGATCGCCCGGGCCAGCCCCGAGCACAAGATGCGCCTGATCGCGGCGCTGCAAGCCAACGGCAACTACGTGGCCATGACCGGTGACGGTGCCAACGACGCCCCGGCGCTGAAGGCGGCCGACATCGGGGTGGCGATGGGGATGCGGGGCACCGACGCGGCGCGCGATGCCGCAGATCTCGTGCTCACCGACGACAATTTCGCCACGATCGAGCGGGCTGTGGAGCGCGGCCGCGTCGTCTACGACAACATCAAGAAGTCGTTGGTCTTCATGATCCCGACCAATGGCGGTCAGGCGGCCGTGATCGCCTTCACACTGCTGGTCGGCATCACGATGCCGATCACGGTGGCGCAGATCCTGTGGATCAACATGGTCAGCGCGGTGACGCTCGCCCTGGCTCTGGCCTTCGAGCCCGCTGAGCCGGGCATCATGGAGCGGCCGCCGCAGCCTCCGAAGCAGCCACTGATGACCAGACCGCTGGTCTGGCGGGTGTTCTACGTCAGTGCGCTGATGGCGGCCATCACACTGGCAGCGTTCCAGTTCGAACTCGGTCGCGGGAGCGCCGAGGACGTCGCTCGCACAGCCGCGGTCAACGCGCTGGTGTGCGGCGAGATCTTCTACCTGTTCAATGCGCGCCGCTTCACGACCTCGGCGCTGACCAAGGACACGCTGACCGGCAACCGGGTGATGTGGATCGTCATCGGGGTGCTGGTAGTACTGCAACTGGCATTGACCTACCTGCCGTTCCTGCAGGGCATCTTCACCACCGCTGCGATCGGAGGGGTCGCCTGGGCGTTCATCCTGTTGCTCGGCCTGCTCATGTTCGTCGCGGTGGAGGTGGAGAAGCTGCTGTGGCGGCGGGCCGGGGTCACCCGGATGTAACCGGCCCATCAGTGGCAGGCTCTGTCGTGTGATCACAGTGGTCGGTGCCGGGATCAGCGGGTTGGCGTGCGCCCGGACTCTTGCCCGCGCCGGCCGTTCGGTGCAGGTGGTGGAGCGGACCTCCGCCGTGGGAGGGCGACTGGCCCGCGCGGAGGTGCCCGGTCTGGACCGGCGGGTGGAATGGGGGGCGGCCTACCTGACCGGCTACGGCGATCCGGTGGCCGAGATGGTGTCGGCATGGGTCGCGGCGGGCCTGTTGCAGGAGTGGACCGACACGTTCGCCCTCGCCGGCCCGGACGGCATCACGGGATCGACGACTGGGCCGATGCGCTACCGGGCCCCGGCGGGATTGCGTTCGTTGGCGCGCCATCTCGCCGCGGACCTGCCCATTGCCTACGACACGCCGGTGCGACAGGTGCAGCGCGACAGCGTCCTGGCCCTGCCAAGGCCGCAGGCGGCGGTGCTCGCACCCTGGATTGCGCGGATCGCCGAGCAGCCGTGGGAGGCCGTGACGGTGACGATCGCGGTCTTCCAGCAGCGGACCTGGCCGGACTTCCAGGCAGCATTCGTCAACGGCAGCGATGACCTGGCGCTCATCGTCGACGATGGCGCGCGGACCGGCGACGGCGCTGCCGTGCTGGTGCTGTACGAGCCGGGCCGCCCCACCACCTGGCCGGCGCCGGCTCCCCCCGCCACCGGTGCCGGGCTGCGCGCGGCCACTCGGATTCTCGATCTCCCCGCTCCGCAGTGGTCCCGCACCAGGACCTGGCGGTTGGCCCAGCCCGCCATCGCCGACGATGAGCCGTTCGGCTACGACCCGGCCACCAACACCGCTGCGATCGGTGACGGCTGGGCCGGCCGGCCCCGGATCGGGGCGGCCATCACCTCCGGAATCTGCCTGGCCGAGCACCTCATCGCCGCGCAATGACCACCGGCTTCGCTACGCTCACAAGCGGTGCACCGTGCGGTCACCGCGCCAAGAAGGAGGTCCGCCATGCCCGCGATCGTGCTGGTCGGCGCCCAATGGGGGGATGAGGGCAAGGGGAAGGCCACCGATCTGCTCGGCGGCCGGGTCGACTATGTGGTGCGCTACCAGGGCGGGAACAACGCCGGGCACACCGTCGTCATCGGCAAGGAGTCGTTCGCCCTGCACCTGCTGCCCAGCGGCATCCTCACGCCCAGTGTCACTCCGGTCATCGGCAACGGGGTGGTGGTCGATCTGCAGGTGCTCTTCGACGAACTGACCGGCCTGCAGGACCGGGGCATCGACACCAGTCGACTCGTGATCAGCCCGGACGCCCACATCATCACGCCCTACCACGTCGTGCTCGACAAGGTCATCGAGCGATTCTTGGGCAAGGCGAAGATCGGCACCACCGGCCGCGGGATCGGCCCGGCCTACTCCGACAAGGTGGCCCGGCTCGGCATCCGGATCCAGGACCTGTTCGACGAGTCCATCCTGCGGCAGAAGGTCGAGGGCGCGCTGGCCAGCAAGAACCCGATGCTGGTCAAGGTCTACAACCGCGCGGCCATCGAGCCGGGGGAGATCGTGGCGTACCTGCTGGGCTTCGCCGAGCGGCTGCGGCCCTTGGTGGTCGATACGTCGCTACTGCTCAACCGGGCGCTCGACGACGGCGGGGTCGTCCTGCTGGAGGGCGGCCAGGGCACCCTCCTCGACGTCGATCACGGCACCTATCCCTTCGTGACCTCCTCCAACCCCACCACCGGTGGCGCCTGCACCGGCGCGGGTATCGGACCGACGCGGTTGACGCGAGCCGTCGGGATCCTGAAGGCCTACACCACCCGGGTCGGCAGCGGGCCGTTCCCCACCGAGCTGCACGACGCCGACGGGGAACTGCTGCGGCAGACCGGGGGCGAGGTGGGCGTGACCACGGGCCGGCCCCGGCGCTGCGGCTGGTTCGACGCGCCGATCGCCCGGTACGCCGCGCGCGTCAACGGCCTCACCGACTTCTTCCTCACCAAACTCGATGTGCTCAGCGAGTGGGACCGCATCCCGGTGTGCGTGGCCTACGAGCTCGACGGCGAGCGGTTCGAGGAATTGCCGATGTCGCAGTCGCAGTTCCACCACGCGAAGCCGATCTACGAATTCCTGCCCGGCTGGCGCACCGACATCAGCGGAGCACGCACGCTGGAAGACCTGCCTGCCAACGCCCGCTCCTACGTCCACTACCTGGAAGAGGCCTCCGGGGCGCCCATCAGCGCGATCGGGGTCGGGCCGGACCGAGACGCCACGATCGCCATCCGGGACCTCATCGACTGAGCAGCGTCAGGCGTCAAGCCAGGAAGTACCCGGCCAGCGCGAACAGGGACGTGTAGAGCACCATCACCAGCGCGGTGCTGCGGATGATGATGCCCTCCTTGCCGAGCAGACCGGTCACCCCGGCCACGGCGACGACATTCGACACGCACACCATGTTGCCGGCGTTGGCGCCGCCCACCTGCTGGGCGAGCACCACCTGTTCGGACAGGTTCAGCGATACTGCGACCTCCGACTGCAGGGAGGCGAACATGAGGTGGCTGAAGGTTGCGCTGCCGGAGACGAAGGAGCCCAGCGCGCCGACGAACGGCGCCGCCAGCGGCCATGCCTGGCCCATGGTGGAACTGGCCGCAGCGGCCAGCTCCAGCGGCATCGAAGACAGCCCCGCGTCGTTGACCCCGGAGTTCAGGAAGACCCGCACCAGGGGGACGGCGGCGGCCAGGACCAGCGCGGTGCCGCCAACCGATGCGCCGATCTGGCGCGCCGTCGGCCCCGCCTTGTCCTTGGGCACCCCTTGCACCAGCGCCGTCACCACCACGACGATCAGGAAGATGAACCCGGGCGAATACAGCGGTTCGAAGGTGGAGGACAGTTCCGTGCCGAGGATCTCCTCCATGCCGACCGCGACCGACTGCAACGCGTCCTTGACCGGGTCGATGAGCCGACTGGCCAGCAGCAGGATGGTCAGCAGCAGGTAGGGCCCCCACACCTTCCACGCCGGCCAGCCGTGGTGGCTCGGATCGTCGACGGCTACAGGGGCGGCGGCGGCGACGTAGCCGCGGTCGATCGTCCAGCGTCGGTCGGGGATCAGCATGCCGGTCTTGATGAGGCCGTAGAACAGGACCATGCCGGTCAGGCCGCCGAGGATGCCGCCGAACTCGATGCCCACGAATCGCGTGGCCAGATATGCCGGGACGCTGTAGAGCAGCGCGGAGACCAGGGCGAGCGGCACCACCTCGCGGAACGCCTGCTTGGAGGGCTCGGCGGCGAACTTGGTCGTGAGCAGCCACATCATGGCCACCGGCACGATGAGTCCGGCACCGATGTCGATACCGGCAGCGGTCAGTGTCACGTCCTGCAGCGCCGCGTAGTCCTCGGGCACGGCGGGATCGAGGCCGACGCCCTGGGCGATCCCGACCAGGATGGGTGTGCCCACGGCGCCGAAGGTCACCGCGGAGACGTCGGCGATGAGCGTCAGGGCCACCGCCGGCAGTGCCGGGAAGCCCAGTGCGATCAGCAGCGGGGCAGCGACCGGAGCCGGGGTGCCGAAGCCCGCCGCACCCTCGATGAAGCATACGAAGAGCCAGCCGATCAGCAGCGCCTGCACCCGGGAGTCGGCCGACAGGTCGTGAAACTCCATGCGAATGGCATCGACGCCGCCCGAGGCGCGCATGACGTACAGCAGTGCGATCGCGCCGAACACGATCCACACCACGCTCGCGGCGATAATCCAGCCCTCGATCACCGACGCCGCGACATACTCGGCCGCCACTTGCCACACCAGCAGGGCCAGCGCGACCGAGATCACCAGGGCGAGCGGCATTGCGCGGGCCGCCGGCATGCGCAGCGCGACGAGCAGGATCGCGACTGAGAGCACGGGCATCAGGGCGGTGAGCCACTGCAGAACGGTCATCAGCGCCAGGCTAGCCATTTCTGGCCGGCGTCGGAGGGTTGCGCAGCCACGCCATGCTGGGCGCGCGACATCGGGTCTACCGTGGAGCCATGGAACAGGTCTCGCCGGAATTGGCGGCCTTCGTGCTCTTCGGCCTCCTCGTCTACGGATTCGCGCTCATCAGCCGGGGACTGGGCCGCATGCTGCTGACCGCGCCCCTGGTTTTCGTCGCACTCGGCTCCGTCGTCGGCTTCGTCATCGGCCCCCTTGGGGGCGAACAGGTGCTCGGCATCAAGATCATCGCCGAGATCACCCTGGTGCTGATCCTCTTCCACGATGCCGCCGCGGTGCGTCCTCGCGACATCGAGGCCGACCGTGGCGCTATCGGCCGGCTGCTGCTCATCGGCTTCCCCCTCACCGTGCTGTCGGGCTGGGGACTGGCGATGCTGCTGTTCCCGGAACTGTCGCTGCCCTTCGCCCTGCTGCTGGCGGCATCCCTGGCGCCAACCGACGCCGGCCTCGGCGCGCCGACGGTCCTGAACCCGGTCGTGCCGGTCCGGGTGCGCCGCCTGCTCAACGTCGAGAGCGGGCTCAACGACGGACTGGCAACGCCGGTGGTGCTGTTCGCGGTCGCCGCCGTCGCCGGCTCGGAGGGTCTGCAAGCGGAGACCCCGCTGATCGACGCCATCGTGGAACTGCTGATCGGTGTTGCCGTCGGGGCCGTGGTCGGGGGCATCGGGGGACTGCTCCTGGGCTGGTCGGCTCGGCACGGCTACTCCTCGCTCGGCAGCCGGGCCCTCGCGGTGCTGATGATTCCGCTGCTCGCCTACGGCGCGGCGCTGCTGTTCAGCGGCAACGGCTTCGTGGCGGCATTCATCTCCGGCACGGCGTTCGCCGGTGCCGCCCGGCGGGTGGATCGCGAGCAGGATGTCCTGGAGCTCACCGAGCAGTTGGCCAATCCGTTGGGCTACTCGGTGTGGCTGGTCTTCGGCATCGCCGCCGTCCCGTTCGTGTGGGACGCGGCGAGCTGGCGCGAAGTCGTATTCGCGGTCCTGGCGTTGACGGCGCTGCGGATGCTCCCGGTCGCCGTCGCGCTGCTGGGCACTCGGCTGCGATTGCCCACCGTGGCGTTCATCGGCTGGTTCGGCCCCCGCGGGCTGGCATCGATCGTGTTCGCGCTCATCGCACTGGAGACGCTGCGGCGGGATGAGCAGTTGGAGATCGTGCTGGTCACGATCTCCCTGACCGTTGTGCTGAGCGTGATCGCCCACGGCTTCTCCGCCGAACCGCTGGCGCAGCGCTACGGGGCCTGGGTGGAGCGCGAGCAGCCCGAGGAGGAGCTGCAGCATGCGGAGGAGCCGCGGACCCGCGATTCCCGGCTGGGCGTAGCGCGCGCGACACCCGCAGGGCCGGTCCCGCAGCCACCACCGGCACGATAGGCGCATGACCGATATCGAGGCTGTGCTGGCGTCCGATCGCGATCATGTATGGCACCCCTGGGGCAAGCAGGGCGTGGCTGGCGAACCGGTCCTGACCCGGGCGGCCGGCTGCCGGGTGTGGGATGCCCACGGCAATCGCTACCTCGACCTGGGTTCGCAGCTGGTCTTCACCAATGCTGGGCATCAGCACCCGCGCGTCATCGCGGCGATCATCGCGCAGGCCGAGCGGCTGGCGACGGCCGCGCCCAACTACGCGGTCGAGGCGCGCAGCGAAGCGGCCCGATTGGTCGCCGAACGGGCGCCCGACGGCTGCAACTACGTGTTCTTCACCACCGGCGGGACCGAGGCGGTGGAGAACGCGATCCGGGCCGCCCGCGCGGTGACCGGCCGGCGCAAGATCCTGTCCTCCTACCGCAGCTACCACGGCAACACCACGGCCTCGATCACGGCCACCGGCGATCCGCGGCGCTTCGGCAACGAGTACGGCATCGACCACGTCCACTTCTTCAGCCCGCACCTGTACCGCAGCGCATTCTGGGCGGAGGACCCGGCGCAGGAGTCGGCGCGGGCGCTGGATCACCTGCGGCAGGTCATCACCTTCGAGGGCCCGGACTCCATCGCCGCGGTGCTGCTGGAGACCGTGATCGGGGCGGGCGGTGTCATCCCGCCGCCGCCCGGCTACCTCGCCGGCGTGCGGGCCCTGTGCGACGAGTTCGGGATCCTGCTCGTCCTGGACGAGGTGATGGCCGGCTTCGGGCGGACCGGACGATGGTTCGCCTTCGAGCACGACGAGGTGGTGCCCGACATCTTCACCGTGGCCAAGGGCATCAACGCCGGTGCGGTGCCGCTGGGGGCGGTGGTCTTCCAGCGACCGCATCGCCGAGCAGTTCCGGGACCGTCCGTTCCCCGGCGGCATGACGTACTCGGGCCACCCGCTGGCGTGCGCGGCCGCGATCGGGGCCATCCATGCCCTGGCCGAGGAGGACTGGTGGCGCGCGCGGACCGGTTCGGGCCGCGAGGTGCTCGGCCCGGGCCTGCAGCGACTCGGGGCGGAGTTCACCGCAGTCGGAGATGTCCGCGGAGTGGGGGCGTTCTGGGCGCTGGAGTTCGTCACCGATCGCGAGCACCAAGGAACCGATGCCGACCGTCGGCGATGGCCGCGTTCGCCGCGTCCCTGCGTGTCACTCGGCGTGCTCGGCCTGGTCGTGGGCAACCGCCTGCACGTTGCTCCGCCGCTGACGCTGACCGACGAGCGAGGCCGACGAGGCGATCGCCGTGCTCGGGGAGGCGCTGCGCGTCTTCGATGCCGTGGGGCAGTAGCCCGGCGCTCGGCGCATGCGGACCCGGTCTTGGCCCTCACGGCCTCGGAACGTAATGTGGACGATGCGGTTGCGTTCGCGTAGCAGCCGATGTGGTCCAGACAAGGGGGACGCGTGTGAAGCGGCTGGCAATCGTCGCAATGACAGCGGCACTCGTGGCGGTGGGGCTCACGACAGTGCCACCGTCTCCCCCGCAGGCCGCAGCCGCGTGGACGGCCCCGCAGTTCGTCGCCTCCGTCGGCGGCCGAGGTGAGCCTGGCGTCTATGCGTGGGGGCTGGAGTACAACCCGGTCTCCGACGAAATCCTCGTGGGTGACTACTGGAACTACCAGGTGGAGCGCTATCGCCCGGACGGCACATATATCGGCTCGTTCTTCCGATCCGTCCAGCAGCGCTACGGCCAGCCGTACACGATTTCGGTGGATCCCCGCAACGGCGACATCTACGTGGCGGAACTCGCGGAGGGTCGGGAGTACGGGCACTTCGCGCGCTACGCCAAGGACGGCACCTACCTCAACGACATCAGGGTGTCGGGCGGCTACCCGGTGTGGGCCCACATCGATGCGGCCGGCGTGCTGTGGATCGCTGATGCCCACAACGACAGCAGCCCCAACGTGCTGCGCTACCAGCTCGACGGTTCCGGTGGCGTGTCCTTCCTGAACTCCTTCGGCAACCGGGCCGGAAGCGCCCCCGGTGAGTTCGGACGAGAGCTGCACGGCGTCGCGACCGACGCCGATGGCAACGCCTACATCGCCGACGCTGCCAACCTGACCGTCCATGTCTACCGCCCGGACGGTACATGGCTGCGCGACATCGGATCCCAAGGCACCGCACTGGGCCAGTTCAAGGGGGACCTGCGCGGTGTGGCCATCGACCAGGAGCAGGGTCTGCTCTATGTCGTGGACGCCCAGGCCTCCGAAGTCGACGTCTTCACCCTGGCGGGCGATCCGGTGCGCACCTTCGGCTCCGAGGGCAGCGGCCCGGGTCAGTTCGCCGATGGCGGTCGTGAGATCGAGATCGACGGCAGCGGCAACCCGTGGGTGGCCGACTACGGCAACTACCGGGTCCACAAGTTCGCCCCGTCGGGCGCGCTGATCGGTACCTACCCCGATCCGGCCGCACCGCCGCCGCTGGGCGGGTTCTCCCAGGTGCGCGGCGTCGCGGTGGACCCGGTCGATGGCGCCGTCTGGGGCGCCGACTCCTGGAACAACCGCTTCCAGAAGTTCGACGCGACGGGCAAGGCCGTCGGCGCCTGGGGCATCCGCAACTCGCTGGCGCCCTACGGCATGAACTACCCGCGCGGAATGGCCGTGGACCCGTCCAGCCGCAACCTCTGGGTCGCCAATACCCGCGACCACAATCTGCGGATCTATGACCGCGAGGGCAACTACCTGTTCACCGCGGGCGACGGCATCGACTCCTCCCGCAGCGGTAGTTTCCGGTGGCCGCTGAACATCGAGATCCACAACGGTCGTGCGTATGTGTCGGACTACGTGTCGGGGTACTGGAAGGTCCTCGACGCCAGCGACGGCCGGGAACTCGTGCGCATCAGTGCGCGCAACAGCGGCATCGGGATCGATCCGGCGAACGGCTGGGTCTACGTGGCCAGCTGGCATGACGATGTCGTGCGCGTCTACGACTCCGGCTACAACTACCGGTTCAGCTTCGGCTCCGCGGGCAAGGGCGCCGGGCAGTTCGTGAAGCCGTGGGATGTGGAGATCATCGGCAGCACGGTCTACGTCGCAGACTCCGGCAACAACCGGGTCAGCGCCTTCACGCTGTCGGGCACGCACATCGGCGACTTCGGCACACGCGGCAAGTACGCCGGGCAGTTCATCGACCCCTCCGGCCTGAGCAAGGACGCCGCCGGCCGGCTGTACGTGGCCGACACCGGCAACAACCGCATCCAGGTCTTCGACCCGTCGGCCTCGGTGCCGGCAACCGATGCAGAGAAGCCCACGGTCACGATCGACGCCCCCGCCGCCCGGTCGACGGTGGCGGCGGAATCGCCCGTGACCATCACCGGCAGCTACAGCGACAATCAGCGCATCGGGATCGTCGAGGTGGCGATCCGTGACGAGGGCACCAAACTGTGGTGGAACGCCAACCTCGCGGCGTGGGACCCGAAGAAGGTGTGGAACCTCTCTGCCACGATCGGCGATCCGGCGAACGGAACGTTTGAGAACTACTTCGTCGCCCCCGAGTTCGGGCACCGAGTACTTCGCCCAGGCGCGGGCCTACGACGTGGCGCGCAACCGCAGCGCGACGCCGTTCCCGAGCACTCGCTTCACCGTGGACGGTGGTGCCGCTCCCGACGAGACGGGTCCGCTGCTGGATCTGGTCTCGCCGCAGCAGAACTCGACAGTAGAACTGCCGGTCGTGATCAGCGGGTCCATCACCGACGACCGCGCAGTGGGGTCGGTGGATGTGGCCATCAAGGACCGGGACACCGGTCTGTGGTGGGATCCGGCCAGCGCGAGCTGGGGCTCATTCGCCCGCACGTCGGCTGAGTC
The DNA here is from genome assembly GCA_963706835.1 of uncultured Actinomycetota bacterium. Classification (GTDB taxonomy): domain Bacteria; phylum Actinomycetota; class Actinomycetes; order S36-B12; genus CAVXYG01. The sequence goes on along the minus strand of CAVPOB010000014.1, from coordinate 86,226 downwards.
TGTCGGCGCCGGGCGCCCTGGGCAGCACGTTCACCTATTCGTTCCAGGGTGCGGCCTCCGGAGGGTCGTACTGGCTGTCGGTGAAGGGCACCGACGAGACCGGCAACCCGGAGCAGGAGAACATCGGAGTGATCTTCTCCGTCCAGTAGCACGCGAGTCGTTGGTCGCGCACTCTCCGGCGGCGGGCTGCTAGGTTCGCCGGAGGGTGGTGGCAATGACTGTGAAGCGACGTGTCCAGAGGGCGCAGATGGCGCTGGTCGCCAGTGCCATCTGCGCCCTCGCCGTGGCAGTCTGCTGTGCGTTCCAGTCATGACGCGAGGCCGACGCTGGTCTCCCCGCAGCTCTCCGGGGTGGTGCACGCGGTGGGGCCGCCGACATGTACCCGGTCGATGTGGCCGCGGCGAACGGCAAGTTCTACGTCGTCGATCCCGGGCGACTACCGGGTGGTTGCCGTGGACCTGGTCTCCGGCGAGGTTGTCGACGAGGTCGGTGGCACCAAGGGCGGCGCGATCGGCCGATTCTCTGCGGCCCGGGGCATCGACGACGACAGCGCGGGCCGCATCTACGTCGCGGATTCGGCGAACAACCGGGTGCAGGTCTTCTCGCCATCCCTGGAATCCGGTCCTACGTGTGGGGTTCTCGGGGAAGTGGACCGGGCCAGTTCACCACCGTGTACGACGTCGCCGTGGGTGCCGGGAGGCTCTCCGGACGGCTCGATCGGCGAGGTCGTCTACACCACCGACGGTCCGCGCGTGCAGAAGTTCAGCACGTCCGGTGCATTCATCTCCGTGTTCGCTACCGGACTCAACCAGCCCCGCCAGATGCGAGGTGCGGCCGGGGACGACCGATCTGTTCGTCATCAACGCGCGGGCGCGGGAGATTCGCGTCTACAACGATGCCGGGGGCCTGAAGGGCCGGTTCGGCGGCGAGGGCTCCGATCCCGGCCAGTTCAAGGGCGATCCGCGTGGCCTGGCCTTCACTCCGGACGGCGCCACCCTGTTCGTCAGCGACGAGGGCAACAACCGGATCCAGGCCTTCGACGCGGCCACGCTGGAGTACCGCTACAGCATTGCCGGATTCACCGATGTGCGTGGCCTCGCCGTCTCCGGTACCACCCTGGTGGCTTGCGACCAGTGGGATCACTCGCTGAAGCTGTACGACATCGACGTCTGCGGCCCCGACGTTCGTCCGTCGACTGTTCGGGTCGCCGCCGCCGAACGCCGGTGTGAACAGTCCCCGCGGGCTCGCCGTCGACGACGCGGGCAGGCTGTTCACCACCGACTGGTGGAATCAGCGCATCGTGCGCAGCGACACCTCCGGAGGCGGCAACTTCTCGTCCTTCGGAGGGCGCGGCACGAGGACCGAGCTCGGGAAGCTGAACTTCCCGTGGGACATTGCCGTGCAGCCCGGCACCGGGCCGGGTGTTCGTGGCCAACCGCGAGAGCCACGAGATCGAGGTGTTCTCAGGGTCCGGGGAGCCGGTGACCGCCTGGGGCAGTCGCGGCTCGGGTCCGGGGCAGTTCGCGTTCCCGAACTCGGTCGATTTCGCGGCCGGACGGAACGCTCTGGGTGACCGACAGCGGCAACGGCAGACTCCAGCGGTTCCAGATCGACGCTGCCGGCGACGGCACGTGGGTGGCCTCCTACGGCACGGTGGGCGGCGGTATCGGTCAGTTGCGCTCTCCCATCGGGCTCGATGTCGGCCCGGACGGTGCGGTGTGGGTGGCCGACCAGGCGAACAACCGGGTGCAGCGTCTCGACCCGGCCACTGGCGCCTGGACCGTACTGCCGCAACCGGACACCAAGTACTTCACCCCGAAGAGCGTGGCTGTGGCTCCCGACGGCAACGTCTGGGTCACCGACGGCGGCGGGCAACGAGGTGCACGTCCTCACCAGTGAGTGGCAGCATCGTGACGACCTTCCGTGGCACCGACATCGGCGCGGGCGGCTTCCTGGAGCCGTTCGACATCGCGTTCGGCCCCAACGGCACCGTCTTCCTTTCCGATCTGTGGAACAACCGCGTGCTCCGCCTCGAAGCTTCCGGCCAGGCCGACCCCGACACGACCGGTCCGGTGCTGGATCTGGTCTCCCCGCAGCACAAGGCAACGGTGGACCTGCCGTCGTGATCAGCGGGTCGATCACCGATGATCGTGCGGTGGGGTCGGTAGATGTGGCCATCAAGGACCGGGCTTCGGGACTGTGGTGGGATCCGGTCGCGCGAGTTGGGGTTCGTTCGTGCGCTGCGCCGGCGTTACTGTCTGCGCCGGGAGCGCTGGACAGTACGTTCACCTATCCGTTCGAGGGGGCGGCGTCCGGCGGGTCGTACTGGATGTCGGTGAAGGGCAGCGACGAAGCGGGCAACCGGAGCAGGTCGCCAGGTCGGGCTGATCTTCTCCGTCCGGTAGCACTGCTCGCCAGGCGCGTAGCGTTCGGGCTCAATGTCGGGTGTTAGAGTGGGCCAATCCCGTCATATGGGAATCACCGCGCTGCTGCCTCGGGGGGCACATGAACGTCGGACAGGGATCGACAGGACGGCGACGCAACGTCGTGCTGGCTTCGGGTCGTCGGCTGTTTCCCTCTGCATCCCGACGCTGGTGGCGGCACCCGCGCATGCCGCCGGTGACCCGGCCTACGCCAGGACGCTGGGCGGCCCCGGCCACGCCATGCTGTATCCATCCGGCCTGGAAGTCGCGCCGGACGGCTCCGTTGTCGTCGCCGACACCGGCAACGACAAGGTCTCCAAGTACGGCGCGGATGGCTCGCTGCAGTGGGAGGTCAAGCAACTGGTCGGTGACGACGGGCCGCTGGAGAACGCGCGCGACATCGCCGTCGCCGAAGACGGCACGATCTACGTCGCCGATGCAGGGCGCGCGCGGATCGTCAAACTCGACGCTGCGGGCAACCAGCTGGGAGACCCCTGGCGTGGCCCTAACGGCGATCTGCATCGGCTCACCGATCGGGATCAGCGAGAAGAACGGCCTGATCTACGTCGCCGACGGCAACAAGAAGAAGATCCGGGTGTTCCAACCGGACGGGACGCAGGTTCGTGCGATCGGCAGCAGCGGCGCCTGCCAGATGTCTGCAGTGCGGGATGCGGACGCGGATGCCGCTGGCAACGTCTACGTCGCCAACTACACCAACCAGAACATGCTCAAGCTGTCGGCGACCGGTACCTGCCTGGCCACGTGGGGCACGAAGGGCACCGGCAACGGGCAGTTCAAGAACCCCTACGGCGTGCGATTGGCCAACGACCCCGTGTGGGGAGAGTCGGTCTACGTGGCGGACTCCAACAACAACCGGGTGCAGATCTTCAGCCCCTGCGGGCACCTTCCGCGCTGTTGTCGGGTCGGACGGCGACCCCGACCAGGTCGGCACGTTCACCACCATGCGCAGGGTGGCGGTGGCCGCCAGCGGTGACGTCTGGGGAGCGGACCTGTGGGGGTCGCGCGCGATCCGCTTCGAACGCACGGGATCGGGCTTCACGTACGCGCAGACCATCGGAAACGGGCTGGCTCCACTGCTGGATACGCAGGTGTTCAACGAGGTCCGGGGCATCGCGTTCAGCGCCGATGGCACGGTCGAACGCCGTGGACACGGTGAATCAGCGTGTCGTGCGGATCACCAACACCGGCAGCGTGCTCGACGCCTGCGGCGGGCGCACTGAGAAGACCATCTCGATCAACTGGCCACGGGACGTGGCCGTCGACCCGGTGACCGGCGACCGATGGGTGGCGGACACCAAGCAGAACCGTCTTCAGGTGCTGGTCGGCGAACTGTCTCAGCCAGTCACGCATCGGCGGCGGCGGGGCGGGCACGGCGCTCGACAAGTTCAACTGGCCGCACGGGCATTGAGATCCGGGCCAGCGACCGGGTCGCCTTCGTTGCGGATACCAGGAACCATCGCGTGCTCGCCTACGACGTGGCGACGAAGGCTCCGCTGCACGCCTTCGGGGCGCGGGGCGGTGGGACCGGTCAGTTCTTCGAGCCGCGCGGCATCGCAGTGGCAGCCGACGGGAGCATCCTGGTGGCCGACAGCCGCAACAACCGGGTGGTGCGGCTGAGTTACAGCAAGGCCGCCGGCTTCGCGTGGCAGGCCGCTTCTCCGGTCCGGCTTCGACACCCCGGAGGGCGTGGCAGCCGAATCCGACGGCACAGTCTGGGTCGCTGACACGGGTAATCACCGAGTGGTCCTGCTGTCCGCCGCTGGAGCGTTTGAGCGCGAGTTGACGGCGGCGGACGGCCAGAACTTCACTGCTCCGGCATCGGTCGCGGTGGACAGTGCCGACCGAGCCTACGTCTCCGACACGCAGAACGACCGGATCGTTGTCTACGCCAACGGGTCCGACCCGGAACCCCCGCCGCTCGACGACATCGCCCCGACGGCCGATCTCGATGCCCCGTCGGCAGGCGAGGTGCTCCCGGTGGGTCCAGTCGCCATCGCCGGATCGGCCACCGACAACACCGGCGTGACGGTCGGCGCAGGTGGCGGTCAGGAACCGGCTCACGGGCAAGTGGTGGAACGGATCGTCCTGGGGCTCCTTCGCCTGGATCGACGCCGCTGTGGCCTCGCCGGGCGCGGCGAGCACCGGCTTCTCGTACTCGTTCACCGGCGGCGCTGCGGGCGGGTCGTACTGGCTGATGGCGCGCTCCGGGGACGCTGCTGGCAACTGTGTCGCCGAACACCGGGCTGCGCTTCGACCTGTCCGGCGGCGACACGACCAAGCCGACGGTGGCGCTGACGTCGCCGGGCTCCGGGGAGGTGCTGCCGGTGGGTCCGGTGGCGGTGGCGGGGACGGCCGGCGACAACACCGGCGTGACGGTGGCGCAGGTGGCGCTGAAGAACCGGCTCACCGGGCAGTGGTGGAACGGGGCGGGCTGGCAGGGCGGCCTGCAGTGGATCGATGCGTCGCTGGCCTCGCCGGGCGCGGCGAGCACCGGCTTCTCGTACTCGTTCACCGGCGGCACTGCGGGCGGGTCGTACTGGCTCCAGGCGCGCTCCGGGGATGCGGCGGGCAACTGGTCGCCGAACACCGGGCTGCGCTTCGACCTGTCCGGCGGCGACACCATCAAGCCGACGGCGGCGCTGACGTCGCCGGGCTCCGGGGAGGTGCTGCCGCTGGGTCCGGTGGCGGTGGCGGGGACGGCCGGCGACGACACCGGGGTGACGGTGGCGCAGGTCGCGGTGAAGAACCGGCTCACCGGGCAGTGGTGGAACGGGGCGGGCTGGCAGGGCGGCCTGCAGTGGATCGATGCGTCGCTGGCCGCGCCGGGCGCGGCGAGCACCGGCTTCTCGTACTCGTTCACCGGCGGCACGTCGGGCGGGTCGTACTGGCTGCAGGTGCGCTCCGGGGATGCGGCGGGGAACTTCTCCTCCAACGCCGGGCTCCGCTTCGACCTGGCCGGCTGAACCTCCGATGAGCGTTGCCAGGGCGACTACCTTGTCCTCTACTCCGTCGCGAGCGCTGCGAGTCGCGCTCGCGGTTACCGTCGCACTGTGGGCGCTGCTCAGCCTGCCGCCGCTCAGCCCGTTCTCAGCATGGGCCGTCGACACCATCAAGCCGACGGCGGCGCTGACGTCGCCGGGCTCCGGGGAGGTGCTGCCGGTGGGTCCGGTGTCGGTGGCGGGGACGGCCGGCGACGACACCGGGGTGACGGTGGCGCAGGTGGCGCTGAAGAACCGGCTCACCGGGCAGTGGTGGAACGGGGCGGGCTGGCAGGGCGGCCTGCAGTGGATCGATGCGTCGCTGGCCTCGCCGGGCGCGGCGAGCACCGGCTTCTCGTACTCGTTCACCGGCGGCACTGCGGGCGGGTCGTACTGGCTGCAGGCGCGCTCCGGGGATGCGGCGGGCAACTGGTCGCCGAACACCGGGCTGCGCTTCGACCTGGCCGGCGGCGACACCATCAAGCCGACGGTGGCGCTGACGTCGCCGGGCTCCGGGGAGGTGCTGCCGGTGGGTCCGGTGGCGGTGGCGGGGACGGCCGGCGACGACACCGGGGTGACGGTGGCGCAGGTGGCGCTGAAGAACCGGCTCACCGGGCAGTGGTGGAACGGGGCGGGCTGGCAGGGCGGCCTGGAGTGGATCGATGCGTCGCTGGCCTCGCCGGGCGCGGCGAGCACCGGCTTCTCGTACTCGTTCACCGGCGGCACGTCGGGCGGGTCGTACTGGCTGCAGGCGCGCTCCGGGATGCGGCGGGCAACTGGTCGCCGAACACCGGGCTGCGCTTCGACCTGTCCGGCGGCGACACCATCAAGCCGACGGCGGCGCTGACGTCGCCGGGCTCCGGGGAGGTGCTGCCGGTGGGTCCGGTGGCGGTGGCGGGGACGGCCGGCGACGACACCGGGGTGACGGTGGCGCAGGTCGCGGTGAAGAACCGGCTCACCGGGCAGTGGTGGAACGGGGCGGGCTGGCAGGGCGGCCTGGAGTGGATCGATGCGTCGCTGGCCTCGCCGGGCGCGGCGAGCACCGGGTTCTCGTACTCGTTCACCGGCGGCACGTCGGGCGGGTCGTACTGGCTGCAGGCGCGCTCCGGGGATGCGGCAGGGAACTGGTCTTCGACGGTGGGGCTGCGCTTTGACATGGGCACCTCTGTCGAGGACAACGCCGATCCCGAGGTCTCCGCGCTGCACCCGACCGATCTGTCGGTCCATCCGGTGGGCCCGGTGGTGACCGGTGCCTCGGGCTTCGACGACACCGGGGTGACGGTGGCCCAGGTCGCGGTCAAGGACCGGGCCACCGGCTTGTGGTGGGACGGGGCGGGCTGGCGGGCCGGCCTGGTTTGGCTCGATGCGTCCCTGGACTCGCCCGGAGCGATGAGCACCGGCTTCTCGTACTCGTTCACCGGCGGCGTGGCCGGCGGTGTCGTACTGGCTGCAGGCGCGCACAGGCGACATTGCCGGGAAATGGTCCACCAACTCGACCGCGAGGTTCGAGTTGTCCAGCGTCAGTGCCAGCCTGCCGCAGTACGAGCGGGACGTGCTCGGGCCCGCGCTGGCCGACATGTACCCGGTGGATATCCGCGCGACGGCCAACCGCTACTACGTCGTGGATCCGGGCCGGTACCGTGTGCTCGCCGTGGATCGCACAACTGGTGCCATCGTGGCCCAAGCCGGCGGCATGCAGGGAACGGCGCCTGGGGAGTTGAGCGCAGCTCGAGCGGTGAGCTCCGATGCTAGTGGCGCGGTGTATGTGGCCGACTCCGCGAACAATAGGGTCCAGGTGTTCGGCGGGGACCTGGAGTACCTGCGCAGTTGGGGCACCCTCGGTTCCGGCAACGGCCAGTTCCAGACTGTGTACGGCGTAGCGGTGGGCCAGGGGGCCTTGCCCGGTGGCGCCACCGGCGAGGTCGTCTACACCACGGACAGCGACCGCGTGCAGAAGTTCACCACGTCGGGCCAGTTCATCGAGGTGTTCGCCGCTGGACTGAACGAGCCGCGCCAGTTGGCGGTGCGGCCCGGGACCAGCGACCTCTACGTGGTCAACGCGCGTGACCGAGAGATCATCGTCTTCAATGCCGGCGGCGCCGAACAACTGCGCTTCGGCAGTGAAGGCTCGGGTCCCGGGCAGTTCGCCGGCGATCCGCGGGGCATCGCGTTCACGCCCGACGGGGCCACGGTGCTGGTCGACCGACGACGGCAATCAGCGGGTGCAGGCCTTCAGCGCCGATACCGGCGCCTATCTCTACGAGGTTGGTGGGCTGGTCGACCCTCGGGGCATCTCCGTGGTCGGCAGCACCCTGGTCATCTGCGACGAGTGGGACCACTCGCTGAAGGAGTATGACCTCGGCCAGCCGGCGCGACCGATGATCCGCAGCCTGTTCGGCGGCGATCCTCCGCTGGCGGGTGTGAACAGCCCGCGCGGCCTCGCCGTGGACGCGGCAGGCAGGCTGTACGCCTCGGATTGGTGGAACCAGCGCATCGTCCGGACGGAGCCGGCAACCGGCAGCACCATCGCATGGGGCGAGCGTGGCGTGCGCGGGCAGCTGGGCGCGCTGAACTTCGCCTGGGACGTCGCGATTCAGCCCGGGACCGGTCGCGTCTTCGTGGCCAACCGGGAGAGCCATGAGATCGAGGTGTTCGAATCGGATGGCACCCCTGTTGCCGGTTGGGGATCGAGGGGCGATGCCGAACGACCCGTCCGGGGACTTCCAGTTCCCCAACGGGTTGGACTTCGCGCCCGACGGACCCTGTGGGTGCTCGACTCGGACAACCATCGGGTCCAGCAGTTCACGATCGCGGCCGATGGAACCGGCACCCTGGTGTCGGTGCACGGCTCGGCGGTGCCCGGCCCGGCGGGCTGATCACCCCGACCGGCCTCGACGTGGCCCCCGATGGTGCGGTCTGGGTGGCCGATCAGGGTGCCAATACGCTGCAGCGACTGAACCCGCAGACCGGAACGTGGACCGTGTTCGGGAACCCGGGACTGAACCGGTTCTCGCCGCGCGGTGTCGCGATCGATGATGCGGGCGCCATCTGGGCCACGGACGCCGCGGAGAACCGCTTGGTGAAGATGCAGCCGGACGGGACGCTGGTCTACGCGGTGCGCGGTGTCGACGTCGACGCCGGTCCCTTCAACGAGCCCTTCTCCATCGCCTTCGGCAGTGGCGGGTCGTCGTACCTCAGCGACCTCTGGCACAACCGCGTGGTGGCATTGCAGCAGTAGCGGCAAGGAGTAGTGCGTGCCAGCGGAGTAATCCAGTCTACTGGCCCCTTGCATCGGCCCCACCTGAAGCGCCATGGTGGGGCCGAGGGAAGGAACCTCCATGAAGCGGTTGATCGCCGCCATCGCTGCGGCCGCGCTCTTGAGTACCGGACTTCTCGTCGCCGCGCCGAGCGCATCGGCAGCACCGCTGGACGTCACCCCGATCGGCTTCGTCGGTGGCCCGGGCCACGCGGGCCTGTACGGCTGGGGGGCAGCAACCACCCAGAACGGCAACGTGCTGATCGGCGACTACTGGAACCGGCGCGTTGTCGAGTACACGCGCTCGGGCAACTTCGTGCGGACTTTCGTCCAGAACATCGGATGGGCCGAGCAGCAGCATCAGTCGCCGTACGGGCTGGCCCGTGATCCCCGGGACGGAGCCATCTACTTCGCCGACACCGATCGCCGCAGGGTTATCAAGTACAGCGCGAGCGGCGACTTCTTGTTCAAGGTCGGGGTGAACAACACCACTGCCAGCGGCCCGGGAGTGTTCCGCTACCCCTCTCGCGTCGCGGTACACAGCGATGGTCGGTTCTTCGTCGTCGACACCTGGGACCACAGCATCGTCGCGCACACGGAGACCGGCACGGAGCTCTACCAGTTTGGGTCCTGGGGCCCCGCCCTCGGCCAAATCAAGAGTCCGCACGGTGCGGACTTCGATAGCACCGATCGCTTGTTCGTGACCGACCCGGGCAACGCTCGCGTCCAGGTGTTCTCCGTGGGGAGCACCACCGCCCAGCCGCTGTTCGCCTTCGGGTCGAAGGGCTCTGCGCCGGGGCAGTTCGCCGGAGATATGCGCGGCCTCTGCATCGATAAGGCGCATGACTGGGTGTACGTCGTCGACGGCGCGGGCAACCGGGTCAGCAAGTTCGACGGCCAGGGCAACTATCTGCTGCGCTGGGGCAGCCAGGGGACCGGCGACGGGCAGTTCAGCGACGGTGGCCGCGAATGCGCGGTCGATGCCGACGGCAACGTCTGGGTCGGTGACATGCCGAACTTCCGGGCGCAGAAGTTCTCGCCGACCGGTGCGTTCCTCATGGCCGTGCCGAATCCGCCGGAGCCCCCACCGGTCGGGGGGTTCAACGGACCCCGCGGAGTGGCCGTGGACGGCTCCGGCAACGTGTGGGTGGGCGACACGTACAACTGGCGCCTGCAGAAGTTCGCGGCCGACGGGTCGGTCCTGTTCGCCATAGGATCGCGCGGTCGCGGCGACTACAAGTTCAACTACACCCGCAATGTGGCGGTCGATCCGCGCAACAACGACTTCCTCGTCACCGACACCGACAACCACCAGATCAAGCGGTATGACTCCGACGGGACCCACATCTGGACCATCGGTTCCAGCGGCCTCGGTCCGGACCTGTTCCGCAACCCGCAAGGCATCGATGTGAACGGTGACGGGCAGATCGTCGTCGTCGATACGCACAATGACCGCGTCGTCATTCTGAATCCGGACGGGTCGTATGTCCGCACCATCGGTTCCAGGGGTACCGGCGCCGGCCAGTTCACATTCCCCCGCGGTGCCGCGTGGGCCCCCGACGGGACGATCTGGGTGACCGACTCCGGGCGCGACGACATCCAGCACTTCAGCGCGACAGGGACCTACCTCGGTCAGGTCGGCAAAGGCACGCTGGGCGACCCCTTCGACGTCGAGGTGACCGACGACTACGTCATCGTCGCTGATACCTCCAGTCACGTGATCCGGGTCTTCGGCACCGACGGCACCGCCATCGGCGAGTTCGGCGGCTACGGCAGAGGTGCCGGGAAGCTGATCGCCCCGCTGGGACTGGAGTTGCAGGGCAATGTGCTGTACGTCGCGGAGCGGGAGAACGACCGGATCCAGAAGTTCCGGTTGAACTTCATCACGGGGACCCCGCCACCTCCTCCGCCGCCGAGTGACGAGGTGCCGCCTACCGCGGCGGTGGCCGTGCCCTCCCAGGACGAGGTCTTCGCGGCGCTGCCGGTGGTGCTGTCGGGCACCGCCTCGGACAACGTCGGCGTCGAGCGGGTCACGGTGGCGATCCGGGACCAGGAGACCAACCTGTGGCTGCAGGCCGACGGGACGTACGGCCCCTGGGACACGCGGCTGCGCGACGCCACGCTGGCCGACCTGGGCACCACCAGCACGGGCTGGTCCTACACCTTCGACCCCGGCCGCGACGGCCGGTTCGGTCTGCAGATCCTGGCCTGGGACGCCGCCGGCAACGTCTCCCCCCAGCAGTGGCGCGGATTCGAGATCACCGCGACGCCTCCGCCGCCGAGCGACGATACGGAGGATCCGGCGCTCACCTACGCCTCGCCCACGCAGGACGAGGCCGTCCCGGCGCTGCCGGTGACGCTTTCCGGCACGGCATCGGACAACGTCGGCGTGACCGGCGTGCAGATCACGGTCCAGGACAAGGTCACGAAGCAGTGGCTGCAGGCAGATGGCAACTGGGGGCCGTGGGCGACCCGGCAGTGTGAAGCGGTGCTGGGCACGCCGGGCGGCGCGGAGACCACGTGGTCCTTCAGTTTCGACACCCCTGGCAGCGGTACGTACACCTCCAGCGCCACTGCCTTCGATGATGCCGGCAACGCCTCGGGCACCGCGTGGCGGCGCTTCAACGTCGGCTGATCGCGGACCGCGGCACGGGCCGCCTCCGGTGCAGAACCGCCGCGGACCGCGCCCCGTACCCTGGACCCCATGAAGATACTCGTGGTGGGGTCCGGGGCCCGCGAGCACGCCGTGGTCCGTGCCCTCAGCAGGGACCCGCAGGTGGGCGAGGTGATCGCGGCACCGGGCAACGCCGGGATCGCGGCTGAGGTGCGCGTCGAGCCGGTGGACCTGAACGATCCTGCCGCTATCGGCGCCCTGGCCAAGCGGCTCGAGGTCGACCTTGCGGTGATCGGGCCGGAAGCGCCGCTTGTCGCCGGTGCTGCCGACCAGGTCCGCGCGCTGGGCATCCCCTGCTTCGGCCCCAGCGCCGCCGCGGCACGGCTGGAGGGCAGCAAGGCGTTCGCCAAGGACATCATGGCGGCCGCCCACGTCCCGACGGCCGCTGCCCGCGTCTGCACCACGGACGAGGAGGTCGTCGCCGCCCTCGCAGCGTTCGGGGCGCCGTACGTCGTGAAGGACGACGGGTTGGCGGCCGGCAAGGGGGTGGTGGTCACCGACGACCACATGGCCGCGCGGCTGCACGCCGACGCCGTGCTGGCGCGGGGCGGCCCCGTCGTCATCGAGGAGTTCCTCGACGGTCCCGAGGTGTCGCTGTTCGTCGTGACCGACGGCACCTCCGTCGTGCCGCTGCTGCCGGCCCAGGACTTCAAGCGGGTGGGCGAGGGCAACACCGGTCCGAACACCGGGGGCATGGGGGCCTACGCACCGCTGCCGTGGGCCGCCCCCGATCTCGTCGATCGGATCCTGCATGACGTCGCCGAGCCCACGGTCAACGAGATGGGGCAGCGCGGCACCCCCTTCGTCGGCGTCCTCTACTGCGGGCTGGCCCTGACCGCGCGCGGCCCGCGGGTGGTGGAGTTCAACTGCCGCTTCGGCGACCCTGAGGTGCAGGCAGTGCTGGCGCTGCTGGAATCCCCGCTCTCGCCGCTGCTGCTCGGCGCGGCAACCGGGGATCTGGCTGCCGTGCCCGACCCTGTATGGCGCGACGGGGCGGCGGTCAACGTGGTCGTCGCTGCGGAGGGCTACCCGGCCGCTCCAACGACCGGCGATGTGATCGAGGGCCTGCCGCAGGCGGCCGAGATTGCCGGGGTGAGTGTCCTGCACGCCGGCACGTCCGCCGACGCCGACGGTCGGCCGGTGAGCGCGGGCGGGCGGGTGCTGTCGGTCGTGGCGACCGGCGACGACGTTCTGGACGCGCGGACGCGGGCTTACCAGGCAGCCGCGCTGATCCAACTGCGCGGCGCCCACTACCGAAGCGATATTGCCGATCCCCGCGCGTGGGCCTAGGAGCAGTCGTGGACCACACTGCCGTGGTGAGCGTGCCACCGATCCCCAACGTCCTCGCGCAGCGCTACGCCTCGCAGCAGATGCGCGCCATCTGGTCGCCGACCGAGAAGGTGATCCTGGAGCGCCGCCTGTGGGTGGCGGTGATGCGCGCCCAGGCCGACCTCGGCATCGACATCCCCGCTGATGCGATCCAGGCCTACGAGCGAGCGATCCCCGTGGTGGACCTGGCCAGCATCGACGAACGAGAGCGCCTCACCCGCCACGATGTGAAGGCGCGGATCGAGGAATTCAACGCGCTGGCGGGGTACGAGCACATCCACAAGGGCATGACCAGCCGCGACCTCACCGAGAACGTGGAGCAGCTGCAACTGCACCAGTCGCTGCTGCTGGTGCGCGATCGCAGTGTGGCGGCGCTGGCGCGGATGGCCGAGCTCGCCGAGGAGTACCGGGACCAGCCGCTCACCGGCCGCAGCCACAACGTCGCGGCGCAGACGACCACGCTGGGCAAGCGGTTCGCCACTGCCGCCGAGGAGCTGCTGCAGGCCTACTACCGCCTCACCGATCTGGTGCAGCGCTACCCGCTGCGCGGCATCAAGGGTCCGGTCGGCACCGGTCAGGACATGCTGGACCTGCTCGGCGGGGACGAGCAGCGGCTGGCCGACCTGGAGACCCGGGTGGCGGCTCACCTCGGGTTCGGCTCGGTGCTGACCAGCGTGGGCCAGGTGTATCCGCGGTCCCTGGATTATGAGGTGGTCTCCCTGCTGGTGCAGGTCGCGGCGGGGCCGTCGAGCCTGGCCACGACGATCCGGTTGATGGCCGGTGCCGAGTTGGTGACGGAGGGCTTCCGGCCCGGTCAGGTCGGCTCCAGCGCCATGCCGCACAAGATGAACACCCGATCCTGCGAGCGGATCAACGGCATGGCGGTGCTGCTGCGCGGCTACGCCTCGATGACGGCCGAGCTCGCCGGCGCGCAGTGGAACGAGGGCGACGTCTTCTGCTCAGTCGTGCGCCGAGTGGCACTGCCCGACGCGTTCTACACCATCGACGGCCTGTTCGAGACCCTGCTGACGGTGTTGGCGGAGTTCGGCGCCTATCCCGCCGTTATCGAGCGCGAGTTGGAGCGCTACCTGCCGTTCCTGGCCACGACCAAGGTCCTGATGGCCGCGGTCCGCGCCGGGGTCGGCAGGGAAGCGGCACATGAGGTGATCAAGGAGCACGCGGTGGCCGTGGCGCTGGACATGCGCCAGACCGGGGCTACGCAGAACAATCTGATCGACCGGCTGGCCGCCGATACTCGGCTGGGGCTGACCAGGGCGGATCTGGCGGCGCTGATCGCCGAGCCGCTGGCGTTCACCGGGGCCGCGCAGTCGCAGGTCGATCGCGTCGCCCAAGAGGTCGCGGCAATCGTCGGGTCGCACGGCGAAGCGGCCGCTTATGCGCCCGGATCGATCCTGTGACCTTCCCGAGGCTGCGCGGCCGGCGCACGATGGAACTCGGGTCGCCCGGCGCGATGCGCACCCGCCTCAATGGCCTGGCCCTGTCCGGTGCGAAGGTCGCCACGTTCGGCCACCCCGCCGAGTACGCCGCCGAGCAGGAGGAGGTGGAGCAAGTCGGGGAACTGCTGGTCCTGGTGGACGATGATGGTCGCGAGGTCGGCACCATCGAGGTGACCGACGTCCGCCGATGCCGGGTCCGCGAGGTTACGTGGGACCTCGTCGAGGCCGAGGGCGAGGGCGATGAATCGGTGGCGCAGTGGCGCGCCGGACACGTCGCCTATTGGGAGTCCCTGGGCTACCAGATGGACGACGACCAGGAGTTGATCTGGATCCGCTTCCGCCTGGTCGACCCGGCCCTGCCTGTCCCTCGCACCACGGCCGGCGATCTGGGCCTGCCTGAGGGCTACCGGCACACCTACTCCGGCAAAGTGCGCGACCTGTTCACCACGCCATCGGGGGATCTGCTCTTCGTGGCCAGCGACCGGATCTCCGCCTACGACTGGGTGCTGCCCACGCCCATCCCGGACAAGGGCGCCATCCTGACCGCGATGAGCCTGTGGTGGTTCGAGCAGATGACCGACCTGGTCGGCAGCCACGTCCGCTCCCTGGACGTGCCGCCCGGTGTCGCGGGCCGGGCCATGCTCTGCAGGCCGCTGGCGATGTTCCCGGTGGAGTGCGTGGTCCGCGGCTACCTCACCGGGTCCGGTCTGGCCGACTACCGCAGCACTGGTTCGGTCTGCGGGGTGTCGCTGCCCGGGGGCTTGACCGATGGATCGGCACTGCCGGCTCCCATCTTCACGCCGGCCACGAAGGCGGCTGTGGGCGACCACGACGAGAACATCGATTTCGCCGCCGTCCAGGAGGCGGTCGGCCCGGAGGACGCCGAGTCGCTGCGGCGACTCTCGCTGGCCGTGTACGCGCGCGCCGCCGACCTTGCGCGCCATCGTGGCATCATCCTGGCCGACACGAAGTTCGAGTTCGGTCGGGATCCGGCGTCGGGGGAGATCCTGCTGGCCGATGAGGTGCTGACCCCGGACTCCTCGCGCTTCTGGCCCGCCGAGGAGTGGCGGCCGGGCAAGCCGCAGCCGTCCTTCGACAAGCAGTACGTGCGCGACTGGCTGGCCTCGCCGGATTCCGGCTGGGACCGCGGGGGCACGCAGCCTCCGCCCCCGCTGCCCGAGGCGGTCGTCGCAGGAACCCGGGAACGCTATCTCGCGGCCTACCGGCGGCTGACCGGGGCAGATTGGTCGCCGCTGGCCCTCTAGTCTGGGACGGTGCCTGCCGCCCTGCTTCTCGCCGGACTCGTCCTGCTCGTGCTCGGAGGTGAGGTGCTGGTGCGGGGCGCGTCGTCCCTGGCGCGCACCATCGGCATCTCTCCCCTTGTCGTGGGCCTGACCGTCGTGGCCTTCGCGACCAGTGCCCCGGAGTTGGCGGTGACCCTGGAGGCGGTCGGCAACGGGTCGCCGGAACTGGCCATCGGCAACGTGGTCGGGTCCAACATCGCCAATATCCTGCTCGTCCTGGGCGGGGCGGCACTCATCGCTCCGCTGATGGTGCGATCGCGCGTGGTCAAGCAGGACATCCCGGTGATGATCGGCTTCTCGGTGCTGCTCTTCGTCTTCGCCTACGACCTGACCATCACCCGCACCGAGGCCGCGATCCTGCTCGCCCTGCTCGGCGTCTATCTGGTGCGGGCTATCGTGACCAGCCGCCGCGAGAATGCCGCTGGCCGCAAGATTCCGATCCAGGGCCCACCGCTGCTGGGCGACGCGCCGGGCACCGACGGGGCGCATCCAGCCGAGCCGGGCTCCTTCGCAGCCGAGGCCAGCGAGGATCACTTGCCGGAGGGCCTTCGGCCGGTCGAACCGCCGCAGGAGGACAAGCCCATGTCGCCGCTGCTGGCGGTCCTGCTCGTCGCCGTCGGGGTGGTCCTGCTGGTGGTCGGTGCCCAGTTCCTGGTCTCGTCGGCGCAGGACATCGCGCGGTCGCTGGGCATCAGCGAGTTGGTGATCGGCCTGACCGTGGTCGCGGTGGGGACGTCGCTGCCGGAGCTCACGACCAGCATCATCGCCGCGTTCCGGGGCGAGCGTGACCTGGCGGTCGGCAACGCGGTCGGCAGCAACATCTTCAACGTCGGCGCAGTGATCGGTATCTCCGGCCTGGCCGTCGACGGCCTGCCGGTGCCCCAGTCCGCGGTCTCGTTCGATCTCATCCTGGTGATCCTGACCGGGGTGCTGCTGCTGCCGCTGGCCTTCACCGCGTTCCGACTGTCCAGACTCGAGGGCGCCCTGCTGGTCACGTGCTACATCGTGTACACGACCTACCTCCTGCTCGACTCCACCGGCCACGACTCGTTGGACACGTTCACCTCCGCGGTGATGGGGGTGGCCGCACCTGCCCTGATGCTGGTGCTGGTGGTGGGACTGGTCGTCGACCTCGTGCAGCGGCGCCGCGAGTCCGACCGGCCGACGGTTCCGAACGCGTCGACCTGACCGTGGCCGGGCGGGGCGGTTGCTGCCGGCAGCCTGTCTCGGGTCGGGCGCAGTGGCGGCGGCCTGGGTCGGGCCGGGTCGGTCGGCGCGGTCGGGCGCAGTCGGGCGCAGCGCTCGGCGAAGGCGTCGGGCCGGGTCGGTCGGGCGCAGTCGGGCGCAGCGCTCGGCGAAGGCGTCGGGTCGGCTCTGCACCCGCCGTGGGGGTTTGCACCCGATCCGGGGGCTGCCGGGGCCCTTGACGGGCCAAGCCTGCACCCGGAATGGGGGTTTGCACCCGGGGCGGGGGCTTTTCGGCCCGAATTCCGGGGGTGTGACCACCGTTGCGGGTGCAAACCCCCGTCCCGGGTGCAGATTTTGCGCGAGGCCGGGTCGATCCGCCCCCGTTGCGGGTGCAAACCCCCGTCCCGGGTGCAGCCAACCCCCGGTGCCTGCCCGTTCGCCTCGCCGCCCGGGTGCAGCCAGAACCGCGGTGAGTGCCCGTTCGCCTCGCCGCCCGGGTGCAGCCAACCCCCGGTGCCTGCCGGTTCGCCCCGCCTCGCGACGCAGCCCCAGCCCCGGCCCGCGGCCATGGGTCGATCGGCACCCTGCTCAAGAGACCCCCGTCCCGCCCTGCCGCCACGTCCGCACGCCCGACAGAACGGCACGCAGCCGCGGCTTCCCAGCCCTTACCCGCGCGAGCCGACTCCAACTCCCCCGCATCCTGGGCGCATTCCGTGCCCGGGTTGCCGCCCGGTGCTGCCACGCCGCCGCACTCGGCCATAGGCTCACAGCCGTGACAGCAGTAAACGGCGACCGGGTCCCGCAGATGGTGCTGGGGCCATGACGGGCGGGGCTGCGGCTGAGTTGCAGCCAGCCGCGATCGGCATGCTGCTGGGCTCCCGGGATAGCAGTGGCGCCCTCGTCTCCGGGGACGGCCGCGTGCTCGCCCGGGTCTCTGTGCCCAACGCCGACACCCCCCAGGGCGGACTCGAGGGCCTCGTGGCGATGGCGATCTCGCTGACCCGGCGTGCACGGCGCCGAGGGATGGAGGTCGTTGCCGCCGGCGTGGGCTTCCCGGGCGTCATCGATCCGTCAGATGGGACGGTACGGGGCACCCGAACCGCATTGCGGGCCTGGAGCGGGACCAGCATCGGCGCCCATCTGCAGCAGCGCCTGGGCATCCCGGTCCGCGTGCGCAACGACGTAGTGAGCATCCTGACCGGCGAGGCGGAGGCCGGAGCGGCGGTCGGGGAGCGCAATGTCGTCCTCGCGTACAGCAGCACCGGAGTTGGCGGCGCGATCATGGTCGACGGCCGGATCCTCACTGGCCGCCATGGTGTGGCGGGCCACCTCGGGCACGTCCCGTCCGCGGCGGCTTCTGGACTGCCCTGTACGTGCGGCGGCACTGGCCACCTCGACTCCGTCGCGTCCGCTGCCAGCATGACGGCCTGGTACCGGGAGCAGCGGCGGATGGCGGCGGGGGATGTGCCCTACCTGCGGGTCGTGGCGGAGGCCGCCGAGCAGGGGGATGTTGTCGCCGCTGAGGCTCTGCAACGTGGTGGAGCGGCCCTCGGTGTGGCCCTCGGTGGGGTGGCGAACCTGCTGGAACCAGACCTCGTGGTCCTGGCGGGGGAGTCGGCCGGAAACAGCATCTTCCGCGAGGCCCTGTTGACAGCGCTGGACGGCGAGATCATCCCCGGCAATGAAGGGCCGCAGATCCGTATTGCTCACCTCGGAGCGGATGCCCAGGTGATCGGGGCCGCCCTCGGTGCCTTGACCGACTGATTCGTCACGCCGGGCACGAACCCTGGGCCCGGCGGTCCATCGTCCACCGGGCCCAGTTCACGTGCACATTGGCTCAGTTGCTCAGCATCGACTCCAGGTCGAACTGCTCCCCGAGCAGGGACTGCGGATCGAACTGCTGCCCGAGCAGGGACTGCGGATCGAACTGCTCCAGCAGCGGCAGCAGCGCCAGCAGATCCTGGTCCATGCTCACGGCGACGTCGGGGGCTGACAGTTCGGGGCTCGGGTCGAAGTCCAGGGTCGCATCCGCCACGACGATCCGTGTGAACTCGCCGTCGGCGACCCAGACATCGATGGTGGAGGGCTGCTGATCGGCGCGCTGCGTCAGCGACTGCTCAACCTTCGACTCGATCTCGGCGCGGGCCTGCTCCCACATCGCGCCGCCACCGGGCAGCTGATCGCCCACCTCGGCGACGAACGCATCAACGGCGGTGAGGGCGTCGGTCAGGGCCTGGCGCATCGTCGGCTCCAGCTCCTCGACGATGGCCTGCCGGTCGATGACGACCTCGTAGTGGGTGGAATCGGCAGGCCCGGTCTTCGGCTGCACCGGCTCGAGGACCTCCACGTTGTCCTGCAGCGCGCTTTGCAGCACGCCACGGGCATCCTCGCCGATCGCCTGCAGCGCGGCCGTCAGGTCGGTTACTGCGGTCTCGACGGCCTCCGGGTTGTCCACCTGGCCGGCTTGCAGGTCCTGGACCGCGGCGAGCACCTCGGAGTCCGCCGAGACGTCGAGGCTGACCCACTCGCCCTGCATCAGCGCCACCAGGGACGGGAACGCCGAGGTGGCCGCCAGCGCCAATGGGTTGCCGGTCACGCCGTCAAGCCCTGGCGCCGAGACCCGCAGGAAGAGTCGCTCGTCAACCAGTGCCACGCCGATCTCAGCGCCTCGCTCGGGCGCGTCCATGGTGACCTGCACCCCTTCGTCGGTGCGGACCACAGTGATGTCGCCCGGGGACTGCTCGCCTCCGGAGATGGTCACGCCGGAGGGTAGTGCGCGCAGGTTCTCCGCCGCCTCTGCCACGGCATCCTGCGGCTCCACGCTGGCGCTGGCGCTCGACCCCAGGGCGAGGCCGGCGACTGCGATGCCGGCCGCGAGGGTGCCCGCGACCGCGATCTGGTTGGCCCTGCGTCGGTACCAGGGCTGGTGGGCGGACGAGACCGGCGACGCGGCCCCGTCGGTGTACAGGTCGCTCATGGATCTCCCAGTTGTGCGTACTGTGTCTGATTCCTCAGACGTTCCATACTCACCCGCGGTTCCACTTCCGCACAATCGGTCGTCGGGCCCTGGAACGGTTCACCCGGCGAGACCGCCATCGGGCGTCGGCCGCAGATGCGGGGCCCGTTGGCGCAGCAGCGCGAGGAACCCCCGCCGGTCCTGGGGGGAGATGAACAGCCACCGGACGCCGTAGTCGATGCGAAGCCGATCCAGCGACAGCGCGGGGCTGCTCCGCCAGGACCTGGTGGGCGCCACGCTGAAGATCTCGCGATAGGGGACGCGGTAGCGCACCAGTCCGGAGCGCACGATCAGGTCCTCGGATGCCAACGTGTAGCGCACGGGCCACACGAGTCCGGCGAGTGTGGCGGCGACGAACAGCGCGCTGCCCGCGAAACCCGCCGCAGCGACCGGCTCCGAAACGGTCAGCGCTGTGACGAGCAGGGCAGGCACGAGCGCGGCGGCCACACCCAGTACGGCGGCCAACCAGCCGTCCACTGCCGATGGGAAGGTCCGATCCAGGGCCATGTCTCCACTATCGCCCAGCGGCGGGACCAGGCGGGACTGATCTGGTCGCCACCGTCATGGAGGCCGCCGTTGGCGCTGCCCCGTTCCGGCAGCGCATGTTCGGGTTCCGGGGCCCCTGCTGCGTGCCGCGGCGCAGCAGCACGACGCTGCGAGTCCCCTCCTGCCGGGCCTCGCGCACGGCGAGCAGGACCGACGGCCTGGGTTCTTGCCACAGCCGGCTCCTCGCAACGCCATCGCCCCGCGGGACCGCACGGGGGAGCGGCTCCGGCGTGATCCGCGACCCCAGCGCTGATCGCGGCCAGCAGCGGGTCGCATGCACCGGCGTCCCACCTAGACTGGTGCCACCCCGAGGGTATGAGGAGCAGCCGTGGCGCGTGTGGTCGTCGATGTGATGGTCAAGCCGGAGATCCTGGATCCGCAAGGCCGTGCTGTGCAGGGCGCGCTGTCCCGACTGGGGATGAGCGGCGTCACCGGGGTGCGGCAGGGCAAGCGGTTCGAGATCGATCTGGAGGGCGACCTCGACTTGGAGCGGCTCGATCAGTTGCGCCATCTCGCGGCGAGTCTGCTCGCCAACACGGTCATCGAGGACTTCGAGGTGCATGTCGTGGACGAGGGCGGGGTCGAGCGATGAGCGACGCCCCACGCGTCGGCGTCATCACCTTTCCAGGCTCGCTCGACGACGGGGACGCCCGGCGGGCGGTCGCCGGCGCCGGCTGCACAGCAGTCCCGCTGTGGCATGGCGATGACGTGCTGACCGACATTGATGCGGTCGTGGTGCCGGGCGGCTTCTCCTACGGCGATTACCTGCGCTGCGGCGCCATCGCCGGTTTCGCGCCGATCATGGATCGGGTCATCGAGGGCGCGCGTCGGGGGATGCCGGTGCTGGGGATCTGCAACGGGTTCCAGATCCTGTGCGAGACCCACCTGCTGCCCGGCGCCCTGATGCGCAACGAATCGCGCCACTTCATCTGCCGCGACCAGGAACTGGAGGTCTGCTGCGCCGACACCTCGTGGACATCCTCCTACACCGTCGGCCAGCGCATCGTGGTGCCGCTGAAGTCCGGCGAGGGCCGCTACATGGCCGACGACGAGACGCTGGAGGAGTTGGAGGGCGAGGGCCGGGTCGTCGTGCGCTACGTCGGCAACCCCAATGGGTCGCGCCGCGACATCGCCGGGATCAGCAACGCGCGGGGCAACGTCGTCGGCTTGATGCCGCACCCGGAGCATGCCGTGGAGGCCGGCTTCGGCCCGACGACTGATGGCCTGGGCTTCTTCACCTCCGTCCTCAACACCTTGGTGGGTGCCCGATGAGCCTGGATACCGTCGCCACCGCCGCCGCAGCGCCGGAGCAGGAGCAGCCGTTCGCCGAACTCGGGCTGAAGCCGGACGAGTACCAGCGCATCCGCGACATCCTCGGCCGGCGCCCCACCAGTTCCGAGCTGGCCATGTACTCGGTGATGTGGAGCGAGCACTGCTCCTACAAATCCTCCAAGGTGCACCTGCGGCAGTTCGGCGAGAAGAAGCCGGCGACCGACGCGCTGCTGGTGGGCATCGGGGAGAACGCCGGCGTGGTCGATATCGGCGATGGCTGGGCGGTCACGTTCAAGGTCGAATCGCACAACCACCCCTCCTACGTCG
This sequence comes from uncultured Actinomycetota bacterium, assembly GCA_963706835.1. GTDB lineage: Bacteria > Actinomycetota > Actinomycetes > S36-B12 > CAVXYG01. Next base: position 64,435 of record CAVPOB010000014.1, on the reverse strand, counting down.
AGCCGTACCAGGGCGCGGCCACCGGCGTCGGCGGGATCGTGCGCGACATCCTCAGCATGGGCGCGCGGCCCATCGCGGTGATGGACCCGCTGCGGTTCGGCGACCCGGCCAACCCCGACACCCTGCGCGTACTGCCGGGTGTCGTGGCCGGTATCGGCGGGTACGGCAACTGCCTCGGCCTGCCGAACATCGGCGGCGAGGTCGTCTTCGATCCGACCTACCAGGGCAACCCGCTGGTGAACGCGCTGTGCGTGGGGTCCATGCGGCACGAGGACATCCACCTGGCCTCGGCGCGCGGTGTGGGCAACCTCGTCATCCTGTACGGCGCCCGCACCGGTGGCGATGGCATCGGCGGGGCGTCAGCGTGCTGGCCAGTGAGACGTTCGACGCCGACGGCCCCGCCAAACGGCCCAGCGTGCAGGTCGGCGACCCGTTCATGGAGAAGCTCCTCATCGAGTGCACTTTGGAGGTGCTGCACGCCGGACTGGTGGAGGGGATCCAGGACCTCGGTGGCGCCGGCATCTCCTGCGCCACCAGCGAGCTGGCCTCCAACGGCGAGGGCGGCATGCACGTGTGGCTGGACCGCGTGCCGCTGCGCGATGCGACCCTGTCGCCGGAAGAGATTCTCATGAGCGAGTCGCAGGAGCGCATGTGCGCGATCGTGACCCCGCAGCACCTCGAGGCGTTCCTGGCGATCTGCGGCAAGTGGGAGATCGAGGCGGCCGTGATCGGCGAGGTGAACGACTCCGGCCGACTCACCGTGGACTGGCACGGCGAGCGGGTGGTGGACGTGCCGCCGCGGACCGTCGCGCACGAGGGGCCGGTGTACGAGCGCCCCTTCCACCGGCCGGCCTGGCAGGACGCGCTGCAGGCCGCTGCCCCGGACGCGCTGCCCCGGCCGTCGACGCTGGAGGAGTTGCGGTCCCTGGTGCTGCGGATGCTCGCCTCGGCGAATCTCGCGGACAAGGCGTGGGTGACCGAGCAGTACGACCGGTTCGTGCAGGGCAACACCGCCCTGGCCATGCCCGAGGACGCCGGCATGGTCCGCATCGACGAGGCGACCGGGCGCGGGGTCGCCGTGTCCACCGACTGCAACGGCCGTTTCGCCAAGCTCGACCCGTACACCGGGGCGAAGCTGGCGCTGGCGGAGTCCTACCGCAACGTGGCGGCAACCGGCGCAGTGCCGCTGGCGGTCACGAACTGCCTGAACTTCGGCTCCCCGGAGGACCCGGAGGTGATGTGGCAGTTCGCTGAGGCGGTGCGCGGCCTGGCCGATGGCTGCCTGGAGCTCGGCACCCCCGTCACCGGTGGCAACGTGTCGTTCTACAACCAGACCGGGGACACCGCGATCCTGCCCACGCCGGTCGTCGGGGTGCTCGGAGTCATCGATGATGTGGCGCGCCGGACCCCGCTGGCCTGGGGCCCCGATGGCGAACTGCTGTATGTGCTGGGGGCGACCCGGGAGGAGTTCGCCGGGTCGGAGTGGGCCCATGTCGAGCACGGGCACCTCGGCGGGATGCCGCCGCAGGTGGACCTGGCGGCGGAGAGGGTCCTGGCCGAGATTCTCGTGGCGGGTTCCCGCGACGGCATGCTCACCGCCGCACACGACGTGTCCGACGGCGGGCTGATCCAGGCGCTGGTGGAGATGGCGCTGCGGTCCGGGGTCGGGGCCCGCTGTTGGGTCGCCGACGACGTGGATCCGTTCACCTTCTGCTACAGCGAGTCGGCTGGTAGGGCGCTGGTGGTGGTGCCGCGGTCGGAGGAGTTGCGCTTCACCGAGATGTGCGCCGCCCGCCGCTATCCGTTCGCCCGGATCGGCGTGGTGGATTCCGGCCTCGGCGCCGATGCCGGGTGGACGACCAGGTGCTGCAACTGGACAACGTCTGGGGCTCCTCGATCGCCTGGACGCTCGCCGAGCTGCGCCAGGCCCACACCGCGACGCTGCCGGGCCTCCTCGCCGGCCACTGATCGCACGACGCCCGCGCCAAGTGGCCGAACCTCCCCGCTCAACTGCGCAGCGGAGAGGTTCGGCCACTGATCGATCGAGCGCGGGACTACTTGTTCTTCCCGCCGCCCTTCTGAGAGGTCAGGCCCACATCGATGTAGGTGAGGTTGTTCACGTCGGTCGACGACGGGGACGTTGCCACCGGGCTCCGCCTCCGCGGCGACCTCCTCCTCCACCGGCACCATGATCTCAGCGCCGGCCAGGCTCACGCACTCGCTCGGCAGTCCGTCGAGGCTGAAGGTGAGCCGGTACTCGGCCGCACCCACGGAGTCGGTGCGGGTGTTCCACACGTACCCGTAGACGAAGTTGCCGCTGACGCTGATCTCGCCCTTGTAGCCGCCGATCCCGTCACCGCTGGTGGCAGTGTCGACGTCCACGACGACTGGCCCGGCGCCCGCGCCGACCCACTGGCCGTTCTCCCAGGTCAGCTCGCCCGCAGTTGCGGGGTCGATCTGCTGGATCGATAGCCGCGAGTCCGCCGTGTAGACGAACGCCGTCTCGGGAACGGTCGTGATGGGCTCCGCAGCCGCAGTGGCGTGCAGGCCCCACATCTCGTTCTTGCCGGTCAGGTCGTTGGTCTTGGCCATCTCGTAGCCGACCGTCGGCCCGCCGTCCGGCATGGTGGCGCCGACAGCGTCGTACAACTGGGTCTCGACACGGACGATCTGCCGGTAGGCCCAGTCCTTGGACTCCAGGTTGTCGCCCCAGTTGATGAGATCGACATCGATCGGCCGGCGCACGCCAGGTTGGCGTTGGACGCCTGCCAAGTGTTGTTGGCGTTCTGCTGGTAGTACGCCCGGGTGCCATCGGGCAGCACCAGGTAGTCGCTGGGCAGTGTGCCCAGCAGCGGCGCGTACTCGGTCCCGCGCAGCACCGGTCCCGCGTAGCCCGCCTCGCCCGCGATGAGCAGCGGGTAGGACAGGTTGTTGCCGATCGACTCACCGCTCGGTGGCTTTCCGGAGCCGCCTCCGCTGCCCGGGCCCTTGGCCTGAGCGGCGCCCCCCGCGGCGAGCAGGGCGGCGATGACCAGCCCGGCCCCCGCCGTGCGCAGCATTGCTCGACCTTGCATGATTCCTCCTTCTTCTCCGTGCGGCACCGATCTCGCCGGTCCCGCTTCGTTGCGGATGCCCTACGCGCGCGAGTGGACGTTCACCTTGTGCAGCGGGATCCATCCCGAGTTATGGGTCCAGGCGCCGTGGTCGACGCCATCGGTTGGCTCGCCGTGGTCGCCGGTGTCGGCGACGCTGTGCCCGTCATCGTGCCCGTCGTCGTGCCCCTCGCAACCGGTCTTGGCGCGGACCCGGACGCGGACCATCGCTGTGCCCTCATGGCCCGGGCGGACATCGATCCACACCTGCACCTGGCCGATCCCTCGCTGGGTGCTGAGGCCGCGCACCTTGATGACCCCGGCCTCGTTGTCGGTGCAGCTGTGATCGGGCTCCTCGGTCGCGGCGGTAGCTGTCTCGTGGTCGTGATCGTCGCCCAGTCCCGGCACCCAGACGCGATGCAGTTCGAGACCCTTCAGCACCACCTCGCCATTGCGGTAGGTGAGGGAGGCGTGATCGGCCCCCGCCGCGTCGGAATGGGCTGTCGTCGCCAGTTGCACCCCGCTGGATGCCGCAGTGGCGAGGAGGACGGACACATCCGGTGTGCTCGGTTGCGCTGCCGCGGCCGGCCATCCGGCGCCACCGGTCAGGGCAAGAACAAGCGCCGCCGCTGCGGCTGCTCGTGTGGATCGTCGTCGCATAGTCACTACCCCCTTCATTCACCACTGTCCGCCTGAACCGGTCGCGGTATCCGCGCAGAAGACCCGGGCTCAGGGGTCGAAGGTCCCGAGAAGTGGGGGCGTAGGTCCCCCGGGAGTGGTGACGCCTTGGGCGGGTCTGTGCATCAGGAGTCAGCGGCGAGTCTCGGCCAGACTCGGAGCATGAGGTTCGCAGATCGTGCTGCTGCCGGACGTGATCTGGCGCAGCGGCTGGAGGAATACCGCGAGCGCGAGCCGGTGGTCCTGGGACTGCCGCGGGGCGGTGTCGTCGTGGCCTGGGAAGTGGCCCGCAATCTGGATGCCCCACTCGACGTGATCGTGGTCCGCAAGCTCGGAGTTCCCTGGCAGCCGGAACTGGCCATGGGCGCGATCGGCGAGGGCGGTGTGCGAGTCCTCGACGAGACCGTCCTGCGGATGTCGGGGGCGTCCGACGACGACGTGCGCGCGGTCGAGGCGCGCGAGCAGGCCGAGCTGGCTGCGCGCGTGGAGCGGTTCCGCGCCGGCACACCCGCCATCGACCTGGAGGGGCGGGCAGTGCTGCTCGTCGATGACGGGATCGCGACGGGGAGCACCGCAAAGGCCGCCTGCACCGTTGCGCGGGCGCGCGGAGCCAGCAGCGTCGTGCTCGCCGTTCCAGTCGCGCCAGCTGGGGTGGACGGCGACTTCGCTCGGATCGCGGACCGCGTCGTGGCGCTGCAACAGCCCTGGGACTTCGCAGCGGTCGGCCAGTTCTACCGCGACTTCGAGCAGGTCGAGGACGCCGAGGTGACGCGCATCCTGGCCGAAGCGCACGGCCGAGACTGACGAAGCGCTGCCGCCACGCGTCGATTGCCGGGCGCCGATTGCCGGTTCGGGAGTCGGCTGGCCAGCGGCCGGCGCGCCTCTGCTCGGCCACCGCGCATCCGCGTGCCGGTCACAGCAGTCCCCGAACGCGCCGCGGCGTCAGATCGCCTTGCGCCGGAACTGCTGGGGACCGCCCTCCTTGCCGTGGGGGTGCTCGGCCTTGCCGTGCCTATCGAGGTGCGACTCGCGGTCGTGCTCGCTGGCGTGCTTGCGGTCGAGGGCCTCAGCCATCTTCGCCTTGATGTCGTCGGGGGAGGGGTCGTGCTCGTGCTCGGTCATACTCCGAGCATGCCGCGCCCGGGCCGCCTTGGCCGGATCAGCGCGCCGATACCCGAACGACGAAGGCCGCCGACCGTGACTGGTCGGCGGCCTTCGCGGAGCCGTGTGGTCAGGCCATCGCCTTCGCCTTGAGGGCGTCGAACTCCTGCTGGGTGATCGCGCCGGAGTCGAGCAGGGACTTGGCCTCGGCGATCTGCTCGGCCGCGGACTTGCCGCCGCCCGCCACCTGGCGGATGTAGGAGTCCTGCATCTGCTGCAGCTCCCGCATCTGGGCGACCTTGCGCTCCTGCATCCCGCGGCCCCGGGCGATGAGGTAGATCAGCGAGGCGAGCAAGGGGAAGAAGATCAGGAAGACGACCCAGATGGCCTTGACCCAGCCGGACATCTCGCCGTCGGAGAACAGATCGCTGAAGATCGTCCACAGGATCATGAGGTAGGCGAAGAAGAGGAAGATCCAGAAGACCCAGAGGAAGACCTCACCGAAAGACATAGCAACTCCAAGTAGTGAGCGGTTGACGCGCGGGGCGCCAGTACCACTATTGTGTTGCCTAGTCGCGCCAGACCCAAACGCCGGTAGTCGCGTGTCTTCGCCGCCCTGTGGCAAAGGGCACATCCCCACTCCCAAGCGCCGCGTCGCGCACGACGTACCGTGGCGACATGGTGGACCCCGGCGCCCTGTTGGCAATCCCCCGTGCGGCCGCCGGCTCTGCGCTTCCCTGGGCGGTGGTCGGCGCCGGGCCGCACGGGCTGGCGGCGCTGAAGGCGCTGCTGCAGGTGGGGGTCGCCGCCCAGGGCTTCGAGCGAGCCGCAGATGTCGGCGGGCTCTGGAATCCCGCCTCCGATGCCGCCCGGTCCTATGCGTCGCTGCACATGGTCTCCAGTGCCGCCAACAGTCAGTTCCCCGATTTTCCGATGCCGCTGGACTACCCGGTGTACCCCTCGGGGGAACAAGCGCAGGCCTACCTGCAGCGCTACGCCAGCCACTTCGGGCTCTACGACCACATCAGGTTCGGCTCCGCGGTGCGGTCGGTGACCCCGGTCGGCGGACAGGTCGACATCACGGTCCGCGACGTGCTCACCGGCCAGGCCACGACTTCGACCTATGCCGGAGCGGTCATTGCGACCGGGCCGCAGCGCGTACCACGGCGACCCCGAATCCCGGGCCTGGAACAGTTCCCCGGAACGGTGCTGCACGCCGCGGACTACCGCTCGCCGGAGCAGCTGAGGGGTCGAAGGGTGCTGGTCATCGGTGGCGGCAGCAGTGGTTGCGATATCGCGGTGGATGCCGGTCGTGAGGCGGCTGCGGCCCTGCTGAGCACCCGACGCGGGCTGCGCGTCACCCCGACGTTGGCGCTCGGCCGCCCGGTGGACCAGCTGGCCGAGCTGCTCGGGGCGCTGCGGGTACCGATGGCGGTCCGCGATCTGCTGCAGGCCGGATTGCGCCGTGCATGCTTCGGATCGGACTTCGACCGCTCCGATGGCCGCGGCGGTCCCACCGCCCGCAACCCGTTCCTGCCCGCACTGATCGGGTGCGGCCGCGTCATGCCGAAGCCGGCCGTCGAGCGGCTCGATGAGGGGCTCGCGGTCTTCGTCGACGGCTCTTCGGCGCAAGTCGATGCCGTGGTCCTCGCGACCGGGTACCGCGCCGAAGTCCCATTCGGCCTCTCGCCGGAGCAGGGCGTGGACGGACTAGGCAGAGGCGTCTTCCACCCTGGCGAGCCCCAACTGGCCATGACCGGGCTCCTGGCGGCCGACGGCGGCCAATGGCCCACCGCGCACTGGCAGGGAATGCTCATCGCGCACTACGCGCGGGCCCGTCGGGATCGGGCTGCAGTAGCCCGGGCGTACGTCGAGGACGTGCCGTTGCTCCCGATCGGTTGGAGTGGATCGACGGGGCGACTGGACCGGCAGCGATACCTGCACGACCTGGAGCGCGATATCCGGGTGCTGGAGGGATGGCGGTGAACGAGGTGTCCACCTGGGGCGGTACGCCCCATCGCGCCCCGACCACGGTGGCCAGTCGGTGGGATGCCGCTTGGCCGCCACGGCGGGTGGAGCTGGAGACCATCTCCGCCTTCCCGGACGGATGGTCGCAACTGCCCCGCGGTGCGCGCCGTCCGCCGCTGCTGTTCGTGCACAGCGCCGGCGGTGCCGCCTGGAACTTCACCGAGCACTGGCTCGGCGCGGCAGTCCGGCGGGGCTACCCCGCGCACGCCATCAGTCTGCGCGGGCACGGCGGCACCCCGGGTCAGGAGCGGCTGCATCGGGTGGTCCTCCGGGACTATGTGGCCGATGTGCTGCAGGCTGCCGCCGCCCTCCCGCAGCCGCCGGTGCTCGTCGGCCACGGGATGGGTGCCGCCGTGGTGCAGCAGGTCATGCAGCGCTACCCGGCCCGGGCTGCCGTCCTGGTCGCACCCGCACCGATGACCAGCGCGGGGCTGGTGTGGACGCACGTTCGACGGTCGCCGGCCCAAACGGCCCGGGCGGTGCTGACCCGCCGCCTGCCGACGGATCCGGACCTGTTCTTCTGCGGGCTCGACCATGCGACCGGCGCCGCCTATCTGCGCCGATTCGGTCCGGAAGCCCCGTTGGTGCTGCTGCAACTGGCCAGGCAGCCCGCGATCGGCCCGGTCTACGGCCCGGTCGCCGTGGTGGGCTGCCGCGAGGACGCCGTCGTGGCAGCGGCCGATGTCCGCCATGTCGCCGACATCTTCGGCGTGCGGCCGATCTGGCTGCCGGGGGCCGGACATCTGGTCATGCTGGACAGCAGTCATAGCGTCGCGCTGGACATCGTCCTGGATTGGGTGGACGAACACGTCCCGGCCGGTCGGGCTACCCCCGCCGCAGTGCGCTGATGGACGCGGGTACCCGGTCGCCGGGCGAGGTGCTCGCCGCGCTTCGCGAAGGGCAGGCGGTGCCGCGCGCCACGGTGCGGGCGGCCGTGCAGCAGACGCTGGGCTGGTTGACGTCCGAGGCGCCAGGGCACAGCGTCGAGGTGCGGGTGCCGCCGGTGGCCGCCGTGCAGGCGATTCCGGGGGTCCGGCACCGGCGCGGTACCCCGCCGGCGGTGGTGGAGACGGATCCGGCCACGTGGCTGGCGCTGGCGCTGGGGGAGTTGCCGTGGCAGCAGGCCGTCGCCTCGGGGGCCGTGCGCGCCAGTGGCGAGCGCTCCGACCTCAGCCCCTACCTCCCCCTGCGACCCCCGCTTTCTGCTGAAGGGGCAGGTTAGGCTAACCTAACTTCCAGGATCTTGGAGGTGCGGTGCAACGGTTCGCGGGGATGGCTGCGGCGCTGGTCGCGGCGCTGCTGGTGACGAGCTGCTCGGCGGCATCCGATGACGGGGCGAGCCGTGACGGCGATGCGCTGGTGGTCTACTCGGGCCGCAACGAAGCGCTCGTCGGGCCGGTGCTGGACGACTTCACCGAGCAGACGGGCGTGGCGGTCGATGTTCGCTACGGCGGCACCGCCGGCACCGCCGCGCAGTTGATCGAGGAGGGCGACCGGACGCCGGCCGGGGTGTTCCTGTCGCAGGACGCCGGTGCGCTCGGGGCGCTGCGGGACGAGGGCCTGCTCAGCGCCCTGCCCCAGCAGGTCCTGGATGCCGTGCCGACCGAGTACCGCGACGCCGAGGGGACCTGGGTCGCGGTCACCGGACGGGCCCGCGCGATGGTCTACGACCCGGCCCAGGTAGCGGCGGAGGAAGTCCCGGCATCGGTGTATGCGTTGACCGACGAGGCCTGGCGCGGCAGCGTGGCGATCGCCCCCGCCAACGCGTCGTTCCAATCCTTCGTCACCGGTATGCGCGCAGCCGATGGGGAAGCCGTGGCGCAACAGTGGCTGGAAGGGTTGCAGGCCAACGACGTGCAGACCTACGACAACAACATCCAGGTCTTGGACGCGGTGGAGTCCGGGCAGGCCGCATTGGGACTGCTCAACCACTACTACTGGTTCGAACGGGCAGCGGAAGTCGGGCAGGACGCGATGGCGTCGGTCGTGGCCTACACCGAGGCCGGCGACCCCGGCTCGCTGGTCAACATCTCCGGCGTGGCCATCATGGCCCCGGCAGCCGAGGATCCCCGCGCGCTGCAACTCGTCGAGTACTTGCTGTCGCCGGCCGGGCAGGCCTACTTCGCGCAGGAGACCTTCGAATACCCGATGACCGATGCGGCTGCGGCCGATCCGGCCCTGGTCCCCCTGGACCAGTTGCAGGGGCCGGCGATCGACCTGTCGGACCTGTCCAGCCTTCCGGAGACCATCGACATGATCCAGAACGCCGGGCTGCTGTAGCGCATGGCCCTGCTGCAGCACGTCCGTCGACCGGCCCCCACAGCGCGGGCCGGTCGGTGGCGTGCGCCGCAACGGCCCCCGCTGGCGGTGCTGCTGGGCGCGCTGCTGACCGCCGCTGTCGCCACCATCCCGTTCTGGTACCTCCTCATCCGCGCCATCGACGCTGGATGGGACCGGGTGGCGGCGATCCTCACCCGGCCGGGGTTCCTGGAGTCGCTGCTGTCGAGCGCGGCGCTGGCGCTGACCACGGGCGTGCTGGCCGTGGTGATCGGGACTGCGGCGGCCTGGCTGGTCGGCCGCACCACGCTGCCGGGGCGCCGCGGGTGGACGGTCGTCCTGGTGCTCCCGCTGGCGGTCCCCTCGTACGTGGCCGCGTACGCGTGGATCTCGCTGTTCCCCGGGATGCGGGGGTTCTGGGCCGCGGTGCTGGTGATGACGCTGGCGACGCTGCCCTACGTCGTGCTGCCGGTCCTCGCCGCGCTGCGCCAGGGCGAAGCCGCGGTGGAGGAGGTCGCCAGCAGTCTCGGTGCCGGGCCCTGGCAGGTCTTCCGCACCGTGACCCTGCCGGCGGTCTGGCCGGCCGCGGTTGCCGGCGGCCTGCTGGTCATGCTCTACACCCTGGCGGAGTTCGGCACCGTCGCCATCTTCCGGGTGGACGCGCTCACCCGCGACATCTACCTTTCCTTCGCCGCAGCCTTCGACCGCACGACCGCCGTCGTGCAATCCCTCGCGCTGGTCGCGCTGGCGCTGGTGCTGGTCCTGGCCGAGCGCCGGGTGCGCGGAACCGCGCATCGGTGGCGGATCGGCACCGCTGCGCCTCGACCGGTGCGCCCGATCCAACTGCCGCGCTGGGGCGGCTCCGGCGGGCTCCTCGGACTGCTGGCGCTGGCGGTTCTGGGCCTCGGTCGTCCCCGCCGTGGCGCTGAGCGTCCGCCTCGTCGCCGGTATGCGGGGCGGGCTCGACCTGGCGGAGGTCGGCGGCGCTGCTGCGGCCACCGCGGGCGTCGCGCTGCTGGGAGCGCTCGTCGCGCTGCTCCTGGCCCTGCCGGTGGCGATCCTCAGTGCGCGCTTCCCCGGTGCCCGCACCCGCCTGGTGGAGCTGGCATCCTTCAGCGGGCATGCACTGCCGGGCGTCGTCGTCGGCTTGTCGCTGGTGTTCCTGACGTTGGCCGTCCTGCCCGGGCTCTACCAGACCATCGCCACGCTTGGCGCTGGCCTACGCGGTGCTCTTCCTGCCCAAGGCCATCGGATCGTCCCGGGCCGCGATCGCGGCCGTGCCGCCGGGTCTGGAGCAAGTGGCCCGCAGCCAGGGCAGGTCGGCCGGCGCCGCCTTCCGCTCCGTCACCGGACGCATCGCCGCGCCCGGGATCGCCGCCGGCGGTCTGCTCGTGATGGTGACGGCGATGAAGGAACTGCCGGCGACGCTGATGCTGCGTCCGACCGGGTTCGACACGCTGGCCACCGAGACTGTGGACCCGCACCGACGTCGCGAGCGTATGGCGCTGCGGCCCCGTACGCGCTGGCCCTGGTCCTGGTGGCCGCGGTGCCGGCGCTCCTCCTGGCCCGCGGCGTCGTGCCCCGGACCGAGATGCCTGGAGGAGCGGTGAGCGCGATCGAGCTGCGCGGCGTCCGCGCGAGGTACGGCGATCATGTCGCGTTGCACGGGATGGACCTGGAGGCGCCGACAGGGCCTGCTCACCGCCGTGCTCGGCCCGAGCGGGTGCGGCAAGACGACGATGATTCGCGTCATCGCCGGATTCCACCGCGCCGCCGCTGGCACCGTCGTCATCGGCGACACGTCGGTGGATGGTGGCGGGACCTTCATCCGACCGGAGAAGCGCAGGATCGGGCGTCGTGCCCCAGGACGTCTCGCTCTTCCCCAACCTCGACGTCGCCGGCAACGTCGGATACGGGATCCGGCGATGGGGCAAGTTCGACCGGCGCCACGTGGCGCGGCTGCTGGCGCCTCGTCGGCCTGCCCGACGTCGGGCCGCTGCGCGTGCACCAGCTGTCCGGGGGCCAGCAGCAGCGGATTGCGGTGGCGCGATCGCTGGCACCGCGATCCGGTTGCGGTCATGCTTGACGAGCCGTTCACCGCGCTCGACCACGGGCTGCGGGAGTCGGTTCGGCGCGACGTGCGGGCCGCACTGCGGTCCAGCGGCACCACCGCGATCCTGGTCACCCACGACCAGGAGGAGGCCCTGAGCATCGCCGACCACGTGGCCCTGCTGCGGGACGGCGCCGTCGTCCAGGCCGGTCGCCCCAAGCAGCTCTACGAAGCACCGGTGAATCTGTGGGCCGCGCGATTCCTCGGGGACCTCGTGGAGCTGCCCGCCGACGGCGACGACCGACTCGTCACCACGGCACTGGGCGTGCTGCCGGTGGCCGACACAGTGCCGGATCCCGCGCTGGGTGCCGGCATGCCGATCGCGGTCCTGCGGCCGGAGCAGCTCATCGCGGATGCCGCCGGTGTGGACGGGCGCGTGGCGGGGGTGACGTACTACGGCCACGACGCCATGGTCACGGTCAACCTCGTGCGGCCCGGCGGGGGCATCCTCCCAGTCGCCTGGCGCACCTCCGGCGTCGCCGTGCCCCGCGAGGGCGATCAGGTGCGGCTGCGCGTGGCGGGCGCGGTGCGAGTCTTCCGCTGAACGGGCTGGTCTCGGTCCGGTCGGCGCGGTTTGCGTTGGCGGGGCGTTGCTTTGCGACACTCTTGCGGCCCCCTGCCTGAAGATGCGCAGCGATCAGTGTGCCCCGGCGGCGCCGGCCACCGGCGGCCACCGCGCCCCGCCGTCCCAGTGCGTTGATCGCGACGGAAACAGGCGCATCGCAATCGGGAGCGTGGTGGGCTCACGTGTCGCCGGGGGCAGTCAGCGGGCACCGCGGGGCCCGGGTCGCGTCCCCGGTGTCCAGCGGGTCCAGTTGCATGGGCGTCCTCAGCCCTCTGCGCCGGGGGACGTCTGCGCCGGGGGACGTCTGCGCCGGGCTGGGCGACGCTGCGCCGGGGGACGTCTGCGCCGGGCTGGGCGGGACGTCTGCGCCGGGGGACGTCTGCGCCGCGCTGGGGGGCGTAGCGTGCGGTCTGCGGGGCGGGTCTGCACCCGGTTCGGGGGTTTGCACCCGCGACGGGGGCGGAATCGGCCGGTGTGGGGGCCGGGGCTGCACCCGGTTCGGGGGTTTGCACCCGGCTGCGGGGGGCGAATCGGCCGAGTGTGGCGCGCAGAGCCCCCGTCTCGGGTGCAAACCCCCGTACCGGGTGCACGAGTTGCCGTGCCGGAGGCGCCTCTCAGCCCCCGTCCCGGGTGCAAACCCCCGCAACGGGTGCACAGACGCGCCTGGTGGTTGCCCTGAGCCCGCCGCGGGTTCGCACCCCCGCACGGGTGCACAGTCGCGCTAACGGTGGGGGCGCCCTCAGCCCCGCACGGGGCGCCGACACCCGCAGGAAGCGCAGCTCCGTCCCCGCCCGGAGGAGCCGCGGACCCCGCCCACCCCACGGACGGCCAGCCCCCCCGAACCCCGCCCACCCCGGCCCCGCCCACCCGGCCCCGCCCAACCCGGCCCCGCCCAGACCCCGCCGAAGCAAGACCCGGACCGCGATGAGTCCGGCGGCTCCGTTCCGCAGGACTGACGATCATCCCGAACGCCTACACTGAGGTGGTGACGCGCGGCGACGGCAGGCTGAACCACGACATCGACCCGGCGGAGCGCGGTCCGCCGGACCAGTGTGGTGTCTTCGGGGTATGGGCACCCGGCGAGGAGGTCGCCAAGCTGTCCTTCTTCGGTCTGTACGCCCTGCAGCACCGCGGTCAGGAGGCGGCCGGGATCGCGGCCAGCGACGGTACCGCATCTGATGGTCTTCAAGGACATGGGCCTGGTCTCGCAGGTCTTCACCGAGGACGCCCTGGCCGACGCTGGACGGTCACCTCGCCATCGGCCACTGCCGGTACTCCACCACCGGGTCCAGCGTCTGGGAGAACGCGCAGCCGACGTTCCGCGCCACTGCGACCGGTCATCTGGCCCTGGGCCACAACGGCAACCTCATCAACACCCACGACCTCGCGTCCCGCGTGACCGTACTGCGCCAGCAGTCCGGTGAGCTGCCGCTCGGGCAATCCACGGCGACGACGGACACCGATATCCTCACATCGCTGCTCGGCTCGCACCCCGACCTGACGCTCGAGGCGGCCGCGATGCTGGAGCTGCCGCTGGTCCGGGGCGCCTTCAGCCTGGTGTTCATGGACGAGACCACCCTGTTCGCCGCTCGCGACCCGCAGGGCATCCGCCCGCTGGTGCTCGGGCCGGCTGGAGCGGGGCTGGGTGGTGGCCAGCGAGACGGCGGCGCTGGACATCGTCGGCGCGACGGTCGTGCGGGAGATCGAGCCGGGCGAACTCATCGCGATCGACGAGCAGGGCGTCCGCTCCACCCGGTTCGCCGCAGCCGACGCCGAAGGGATGCCTGTTCGAGTACGTCTACCTCGCCCGTCCCGACACCACCATCGCCGGTCGCAGCGTGCAGGCGACCCGGGTCGCCGTCGGCCGGGCGCTGGCGCGGGAGTACCCGGTGGAGGCCGATCTCGTCATCCCGGTGCCCGGAGTCGGGCCGGTACGCGGCGATCGGCTACGCCCAGGAGTCCGGGCTGCCGTTCGCGGAGGGCCTGGTCAAGAACGCCTATGTGGGGCGCACCTTCATCCAGCCGTCGCAGACCATCCGGCAGCTCGGGATCCGGCTGAAGCTCAACCCGCTGCGCGAGGTCATCGCCGGTCAAGCGGCTGGTCGTCGTCGACGACTCGATCGTTCGGGGCAACACGCAGCGCGCCATCATCCGGATGCTGCGCGAGGCGGGCGCCGACGGAGGTGCACGTGCGGATCTCCTCCCCGCCGGTGCAGTGGCCATGCTTCTACGGCATCGACTTCGCGACCCGCGCCGAACTCATCGCCAACGGCATGACGATGGAGCAGATCCGCGAGTCCATCGGCGCCGACTCGCTGGGCTATGTCAGTCTGCCCGGCTTGATCGAGGCCTCCGACCAGCCTGCCGACCGGCTGTGCACGGCCTGCTTCACCGGCGAGTACCCGGTGCCGCTGCCGGAGCCGGAGCGACTCGGCAAGCACGTGCTGGAGGGCATCGAGCGTGCGGTGCTGCAGGAGTCGCTGGCCGTGCCCGGAGACCGATCTGACCCAACCCCTGGACTACGCCGCGGCCGGCGTCGATGTCGAGGCCGGCGAGCGGGCGGTCGCCCTGATGCGGGCCTCGGTGGCCCGGGCGACCCGGCCGGAGGTCGTCGGCGGGATCGGCGGGTTCGCCGGGACTGTTCGACGCCTCGGCGCTGGCGCGCTATCGGCGCCCGCTGCTGGCGACCGCGACCGACGGCGTCGGCACGAAGGTCGCCGTCGCGCAGGCGATGGATCGCGCACGACACCATCGGCCAGGACCTGGTGGCGATGGTGGTCGACGACCTGGTGGTGACCGGAGCCGAACCGCTCTTCCTCACCGACTACATCGCCTGCGGACGGGTCGTCCCGGAGCGGATCGCCGCCATCGTCGCCGGGATCGCCGAGGGCTGCCGGATGGCCGGCTGCGCGCTGCTGGGCGGGGAGACGGCCGAGCACCCGGGACTGATGGCGCGCTGACGAGTACGACCTGGCAGCGGCGGGCACCGCGGTGGTGGAGGCCGACGAGTTGCTCGGCCCGCAGCGCGTCGCGGCCGGTGACGCGGTCATCGCGATGGCGTCCTCGGGCCTGCACTCCAACGGCTACTCGCTGGCCCGGCGCGTCCTGCTGGACGAGGAGGGCCCGGGCCTGGACGCGACGCCCGCGCACCTGGGCCGCACGATCGGCGAGGAACTGCTGGAGCCGACGCGGATCTACACCGCCGACTGTCTGGCGCTGGCACGCTCAGAGGTGCCCGTGCACGCCTTCAGCCACATCACCGGCGGCGGCTTGGCCGCCAACCTCGCCCGGGTGCTCCCCCCAGGCCTGGCGGTGGACATCGACCGTGCCACATGGCGGCCGCAACCGATCTTCGACTTGATCGCCTCGTTGGGCGCGGTCCCGGCGGCCGAGATGGAGAAGACGTTCAACATGGGCATCGGGATGGTGGCCATCGTGCCCGCAGCGGCAGCCGAGGCCGCGCTGGCACTGCTGCAGTCGCGCGGGGTAGGCGCATGGGTCGCCGGGTCGGTGCGTGCCGCCCATCCGGGTGAGGCAGGGGACGCGGACGCCAAGGGCGGCTCGGGAGGTGTGGCGAGGGTGGTCGGTGTCCACCCGGAGCACCGCTGAGGCACCGCTGAGGCGGCTACCGGCGGATGTCGATCCGCGACGGAGGCATTGCTACCGGCGCCTGGCGCTGCGCCGGTGCCACCGATGGCTGGCTGGCTGGTCGGGCCGGGGCGCTGGGCTCGGGCGGCTCGGGGGCGAACCGGTCGAGCAGGGCGTGCACCTCGTTGGCCCGGTACCGGCGATGCCCGCCCAGTGTCCGGATGGAGTGCAGCTTGCCGGCCTTCGCCCACCGGGTCACGGTCTTGGGGTCGACGCGGAACAGCGCCGCCACTTCAGCCGGCGTGAGCAAGGCCTCGCCGTCGCCGGTGTGAGCGGTCATGGGTGCCCTCCTTGTCAGACCCCCTGCGGCCCTTGTCGCCCGACGCGGCTGGTGGGCCGCGGCGTACCTGCACGTTGTCATACCGTGTGACGCGGGCAACAAGTTGTCGCGAATTCGTCGGATCCGACTCGACGCCGTGTCCCTGAGGCTGCTCACCGGCCGCGGTCCTGATCGCGAACAGCGAACGGGCTGCTGCGGCGCCAAATGGCTCCTGGCCGTGGGTGCCGATCGCCTCCGCGCGGCAACCGCACCGATGGTCGGCACGGTGCCGGAACTCCACGACAGCGTCCGTTTTCGATCAGGCTTCCCTAGTCGCTGAGAGGCACTCAAGCGGGTACAGTGTCGGTGGACGATCCGCGCGCGGAGAGCGCACACTCCGCCTGCGCGTCGATGAAACGGATACCGGAAGTGCACCGGACGAGGGGGTCGAGCCATGGGGCGCGGCCGCGCGAAGGCGAAGCAGACCAAGGTTGCCCGGCGACTGAAGTACGGGGTGCCCCAGACCGATCTGGAGCGCCTCGAAGCCGAGTTGCAGGGCAGGTCGGGCGACGACGAGCACGACGAGCAGCATCGATAGTGCTGAGGACGGCTACGACGACGACCCGTACGCCGCCTATATCGACGAGGACGAGACGACGAGGAGCGGCCCTGACCGAAGGCGTGCCGCTCAGCCGTCGGTGCTGCTGCCCAAACGCTCGTTCAGGTAGTCCACGAGGCGGGACGAGGCCGTGTCGGCCGGTGCCTCGTCGATTTGCAGGTTCACCGTCTCCGGCCCCACGAGTTGATGGTGTCGCGCAGATTCATCAAGGCGCGCTCCCCGGTCTTGGCGATCAGCCGCTTCTCAGCCCACTGTTGCTCCCGGGTGCGCAGCGCCGCCTCGATTCGGATCGCTTGATCGGGGTCGGCGGTCAGCCCGTAGGTGCGTCTGCACGGCCTCGCGGATGTCAATGCGGTAGTCGTGGCCGACGCGCCGGAACGTCCCGGGCTTCATCTTCATGCCGTTCATCAGGTCCACCAGTGCCAGGACGAAGGTCGTGATGGGCCGGAACAGCGTCTCCTGCGGAACGCCCGGCGGCCGGGACGCCGGCGGGCCCATCCACCACGGCCGCTGCACGACCATCGAGTACGCGAACTTGGTGATCGGATCGTCGTGATGGATGACGAGCACATGCGGATGCGGGCCGGGAACGATCTCGTCGGACTGGGAGACCACGGCCACCCGACCGGTACCGGTGATGGCCTCGGGGTTGCGCAGGTAGGCCCGCCACAGCGAACTGCGGAACGGCACGCCGAGGTAGAGGCCGCTGTCCAGGCCGACCTTGTCGAAGCCGCAGGATCCGTGAGAGCCGCCGATGTCGGCCGCGACCTGGGCGCCGAGGCTCTCCCCGAACTGGACCACGCGCGTGTGCTCCGAGCCGCCCCGGTCGGCCAACTCTGCCCGCACGGCCTCGATCACAGCCCGCTGCAATGCAGTGCCCTCATCGGTCTTGTTCAGCGCCAGTGCGCTGGGCACGTAGGCGTACTGCGGCACGACGATGGCGCAGTCGCCGCGAGCGAGGTATTCCAGGGCCTCGGCCATGACGTAGTTGACGTAGCCGACACCGGTCGGCGCGGCGATGCAGATGAGCGAACGATTGATGCCACCGGTCGCGATGAGTTCGGAGACCGCCAGGCCCGCCCGGTGCTCGATCGAGCCGGACCGGGGGATCACGACCCGGACTGGATCAGCCGCGGCCTCGCTCATCACCGCCTCGATCTCGTTGCCGGTCAGCGTCATCAGGACGAACCGCCGGCCCTCCTTGCCGATCGCGTCGAAGTCGACGGTGCTTGCCGGGCCCGTGGAGACGTGGGGGATTGCCGGTGGGGCTTGGTAGCCGGGCTCGATGACGCCGCTGCCCCGTTCCGTGCGCCGGCGCACCATGCGCAGGCCGACGTAGCCGAGCGCGGCGAAACCGCCGAACGTCACGGCGTGCCCGGCACCAGCGCCGAACTCGCCGAGGTCCTCGCCGGCCAATCGGTTGAGTCCGCCCGAGACCGCGCGCGCCGCCGCCTGCTCCGCCACGGCCAACGCCCCGAGCCCGATGCTGGTGCCGAGCACGGTGCCGGCGGCATAGGCCGCAGTCTTGACGCCGGACAGCGTGCGCTTGCGCTTGGAAGGCGGCTGGCCGCCGGGCCCTGCGGCAGGGGTCGCTGGGGGCCGGCTCGGGGATCTCCTCGGGGACTTCGCCATACCGGATCGCACGCCGCCGTCGCCGCAGCCACGTGCCGCTGGCCATCAAGGTGCCCGTCGTGAGGTCCAGCACCAGCGTCGTGACCGGGGATCGCCGCGTCTGCAGCACCTCGTGCAACGACCATGTCGCTGGCGGTGACGAGCCCGCCGGCCAGACCCACCACCGACAGCAGCTTCGCCTGCGACCATGCAGCGCCGTAGAGGAGGCTCTCGCCGCTGTCCGGCCGCAGCTGCAGTTCCAGCGCCTTGCCGCCGCCCGCCGTCACTGCGGCGGCGACGAGCAGCGCGCGGTACCCGGCGCGCGAGCCCGGGCAGGCCCGCCGCCGTCGTGGCGATGCCGGACCACGTCGTGGCGCCGATGGCGTAGTAGGAGGCGACCGCGGCACCGGTGACCGCGGCCTGCTGGACCGGCGTGCGCGGCAGCAGACTGGGCGCGTAGCTCGCGGCAGCCGACCACGCCGCGGTGACCACCCCAGCGCGCACGGCCTGGTCAGTGGTGAAGTGGCCGAGGACGCCGTCGACGCCGGTCCTGGCCCATCCCATGGCGCCATTGTTGCGGTCCGCGCCCGATTTCGCTGGACAGCTCCCGGCATCGGCGCGTTGCCGCGATGGCGGGGTCAACCGGCCAGGACCGCCCCGGGCGCGACGGCAGCCGTCAGCGCGGCGAGGTCCCGCTGCGGTCCGCTGAGGACGATGTACTCGGTATTGCGGGTCCGGCCGACCGTGCCCACCCGCTCGCCGGCCGGGCTGTGGATCCCGATGACGGCGCCGACATGGCGCCGCTGCTCGAAGGCGAGCACGGCCACCGGATCACCGCGCCGCTCACACATGCGCACCAGGTCCGGCAGCGGGACGAACCCCTCGTCGGAGAAGCTCACCGCCACAACCCGCGCCCGCACGTCGGCGATCACCCGCTCCAGCGCGTCCGGCATCGTGCGGCGGCTGTTGAACGCGCTGCGCGTGGCGGGCTCGCGGCTGTCGGCGCGCTTGCAGGCCACGCCGTAGTGCTCCGGTGCATCCCATCGGACCAGGGTTTCCCAGACGTGGTAGTTGGTGAAGTAGCGGTGCTGGTTGTATGGCGGATCCAGGTAGGCGAAGTCCACCTGCGGCAGTGCCGGCAGCAGTTCCAGCACATCGCCGCGCACCGCCTCCCCGGTGCCGGGGACGAAGTCCGGGACGGCCAACTGCAGCGGCTTCAATGCCCGCGGCGCCCACTGCTTCAGGTAGGCCATCTGCAGCCCCACGGTGGAGTCGACGGCGTCGGCGGCGAGCAGGAGGCTGGTGAGCAGGATGGGGCGCAGGGGGGAGTCGGCGAAGTCGTCCTCGATGCCCGCGCGGATCGCGTCGATGCGCGCGCCGTTGTCGGGGTGGAAGTAGCGGCTGCTTTGGCAGAAGGTCTCGGTGATGTAGCCCGCGACCGGTGGCAGCCTCGCAAGATGCTCCAGTGCCGCGGCGACCTCGGCGCGGTCGACGGTGCGGCCGTCCAGGGCGACGAAGCACTGCGCCAGCACCTCGCTGTAGCTGGCCGAATCCACAGCCGTGACGTGGGCGCCCTCTCGGCAGAACTGCTGAGCCACGCGCGTCGTCCCGGTGAACAGGTCCAGCGCCGTCTGGGCGTGTGCGGCAGCGATCAACTGCCCCAGGACGGGCACGAGGCGACGCTTGCTGCCGAGATACTTGATCACCGCAGGAGGGGCTAGAAGCCGCCGAAGTCGAAGCCGCCGGTGTCCTCGTACCCACCGCCGCCGTAGTCCCCGCCGGCATCGGCGCCCGGATCCCCGCCGTCGCCGCCGGCATCGGCGCCCGGATCCCCGCCGTCGCCCGCATCGGCGCCGTAATCGAAGCCCGGCGGCAAGTACATCGCGTTCATGAGGAGCATGCCGAGCATGACGCTGTTCATGACGTGCAGCCCGCTCGCGGCGTAGTAGCCGCGGGCCCAGGGGCCGTACTCGGCGCCGGCCTCGTAGTAGGGACGGGCCCCTTGGGGGGTCTCCACCATGCGCACCGCGGGATCCTGTCCGTCTGCCAGTCGCGCCGCGCAGGCGGCGCACACCGGGACATCACGTGCGACCCCGTTCGGCGGCGCCCACTGCCGGTCCTCGACCGCGATCCCGTGGCGCTGATCGAAGAAGCAGGGGGGCTTGCGGCTGGGCAGCGCAGCACCGGTGCGGCGGGCCTCCAGCCGGGCCAGCGCGAATCGCCCGTCGTCGATGGATCGGGTCACCCACTGCAGATCATCCGGGTGCTGCGCCGCAGCCAGAGCCTCCTTGGCCCGCTCGTATGCGCCGAGGGCGTCGTCGAAGTCGGTCCGGCCCTCCTCCGGCAAGTCGGCGGTCACGGGAGTGTCGGCGATCTGCTGGCCGAGCTGCGTCACGTCCTCCTCGGCTACCCGGCGCACCGACGTCCAGCGCCGATCGGCGAGCAGTTGCTGCTGACGGGCGTCGGGTTTGGGACTGACCTGTGCTCGCTGGGCGCGGATCAGGATGATGACCAGTCCCACGACCAGGGCGATGAGCACGAGATCCATACCCCCAGCCTACGGCTGCAGCGCACTTCCGGCGATCAGTCGCGCCGCGGCGGCTGGTTGGCCGGGCGCGGACTGCTGAGGGTGGCCGCGTCCGAACGCCGGGGACGGGTCGGCAGGCGCCGGGGCCGCACCATCGGGCGCATAGCGATGACAGATCGATCAACTCGCCCATCCTTGGCCCGGTCGCGCTGGGCCGATGGAGGAGTTGTCGTTGACGAGGATCCGGCTGCTGCCGGGGCCAGCGCTGCGACGCAGCCGCGAGGCCGGTAGGGGGTGGCCAGGGCCGGGGTCGAACCGGCGAAGCGCGCGTTCCTCGAAGGCACCTTGGACGCGCTCAGGATGGTGCTGGAGCAGGCGCAGGGGCAGGGGCAGGGGCAGAGCATCACCGATCCAACGGATTGCCGTGGTCTGGCAAGTCGCGATGCGCCGGGTCCACCGCCGTCTCGGGTATCGGGGAGCGCCGCCCTACTCCTCCTCACCCGCCGGGGGATGGCTCTTCCATATCGCCATGAGTTCCTTCCACTGCGCCCGCGTGATCCGGCGGCCCACCGCGTACGGGGTGACCACGGTCTCGAACGTGCCCGATCCCGGACGGTAGTCCTGGGTCTGGTTGACCGACGGTGCCCGCCGGTCGAAGCGCGCCTTCTCAACCGCTGCCTTGACGCGCTCGAAGTCGCCGTCGGGCATGGTGTCCAGCGCCGCCTTCACCTCTGCGATCCCGCTCGCCATAGCGTCCCACCCCTTTCGTGTACCAGCCTGACCTCAGACCGGTCATGTGTCGATATTCGTACCCTGATCTGGTGGCCGCCAGGGCTTTCGACCAACCGCATTGGGCGGCCAGCCTCATGCGGCAGCGCCCCACTGCCGCGTGTCCACCCTCGACCAGGCCGAGCACTGTGCATCGCTCGACGCCCAGGAAACGGCGATGAGGGCCGAGGCGGACCGCCGGGGCTGGCAGGTGGAGGTCATCCGCGAGGAGGGCCGCTCGGCCGCTCCGCGAAGTCGATCAAGGGCCGCCCGCTGCTCCTGGCCGCGCTCGACCGCCTGGACAGGGGGCGCCGACGTGCTGCTCGCGGTGCGGCTGGATCGCGTCTAACGCTCCGTGGTCGATCTTGCGGGGCTGATGGAGCGGGCACAACGGCGGGGCTGGGAGATCACGCTCACGGCGACCGCCATGGACACGCCCGACGCATCCGGCAGGTTCTCGGCGGATAGCCATATCGCCGCCGCCGAGTTCGAGCGGGCGCTCATCTCTGTCCGCACCCGCGAGGGCATGGCTCAGCGCAAGAGCGAGGGCGCGAGGTTCGGGCGCGAAGTCGCCCCGACTTCCTGGAGCAATCCGCCGAGGGCGCGATCATCGACCGGCACGAGGCCAACGGCATGCTCGTCAACGCCTACTTCGAGAAGCCCGGCTTCGCCAAGGCCCTCATGGAGTACCTGTCCGGTGACTATGAGGAGATCAGGGCCGAAGGGGTCTCCTGAGACTGAGATGCCGCCCTGCTCCAGGCCGTACATGCCCGGGCCTGCCGTGGTCGCAGAACGACCGGCGGGCGCTAGTCGTGGGCACGGCGGAGCGCTGGTGAGATGCGAGCGCCCTGGGGGCGTCCTGGGACAACAGTGGTCGAGATGGCCGTGGAAGGCCGTGAGGTTGCAGGCTTGAAAGCCGAAATCCGTTGCGGCGCAAGGGATTTCAGATGGTGGCCAGGGCCGGGGTCGAACCGGCGACCTTCCGATTTTCAGTCGGACGCTCGTACCAACTGAGCTACCTGGCCGTTGCTCTCGGAAGTCCAAGAGCAACAGGGCTGGTCGCCCAGCCCTGGAGCGACCCCGACGGGACTCGAACCCGCGACCTCCGCCGTGACAGGGCGGCGCGCTAACCAACTGCGCTACGGGGCCTTGGTGTGCAAGGCCACCTCCGAAGAGGAGCGTACCCCCAACGGGATTCGAACCCGCGCTACCGCCTTGAAAGGGCGGCGTCCTAGGCCTCTAGACGATGGGGGCCTCGGTGCCGTGCAGCAACGATCCGCTGAGGTGCGCTCTCAGCATAGGGGACTGACCGGCCCTGAGACAAAGCGGGTGCCGAGTGGCCTACCCTTCTCCCGCAGCGGGAGACTTGCCGCGTGATCGACATCCCCGGACCGCAGTTCGAGGACCTGGTGGCGCAAGCCCTGGACAGGGTGCCGCTGGAGTTGGCGCGGCTGGTGGACAACGTCGTCATCGAGGTGGTGGACGACCCGCCGCCATCGGATCCGGACCTGCTCGGACTCTACGAGGGCATCCCGATCACGGAGCGGGACGGCTGGTACGCGGGCGTCCTGCCCGACCGCATCACGATCTTCCGCCGGCCGACGTTGCGGATCTGCCAGACGCCGGAGGATGTGGTGGAGGAGGTCCACATCACCGTCGTGCACGAAATCGCTCACTACTTCGGTATCGACGACGACCGGCTGCACGAACTCGGCTACGCCTGACGCGGGGTTGCGGATGTGCTGGGCCGGACATGGGGCTCAGGGGGTCGAGCGCGGATCCACCGAGCCTCCTGGTTCGCTGCGGCTCTTCGGCGTTGCACGGCTCCCGGCACTCGTGTCGTGAGGAACTGCGACCTGGTTGGTCGGCCGTGGTGTTGGCGGGGTTGCCTCGTCCGTGCGGGGAGGCGGTCGAGCCGGGAGAGGGCGACGTTGCACCCGCTTCGGGGGTTTCCACCCGGTATGGGCGGGCTGGGCGGGCCCGGCATCGGGCCGAAGGCGTGCCCTGGGCATCGGGCCGAACGGTCTCGGCCTCCCGCATCGGGCCGAAGTCTGCACCCCCGGCATCGGGCCGAAGTCTGCACCCGGTTCGGGGGCTTGCACCCCGTACGGGGCTGGGCGGCCCGGGATCGGGCCGAAGTCTGCACCCGGTTCGGGGGTCTGCACCCGCTTCGGGGGTTTGCACCCGCAACGGTGGCTGGCGGCCGGGCACGGGGCCAAAGTGTGCACCCGGTTCGGGGGTCTGCACCCGCAACGGTGGCTGGGTGGCCCGATTCGAGGCCCCGGAGCCCCCGAACCGGGTGCAAACCCCCGAACCGGGTGCAGGCATTGCCGGACGAGGGGCCCGGCAACCCCCGAACCGGGTGCAAACCCCCACTCCGGGTGCAGGCATTGCCGGACGAGGGGCCCGGCAGCCCCCACTCCGGGTGCAGGCATTGCCGGACGAGGGGCCCGGCAACCCCCGAACCCGGGTGCAGGCATTGCCGGACGAGAGGCCCGGCACCCCGACCGGTGCAGGCATTGCCGGACGAGGGGCCCGGCAGCCCCCGAACCGGGTGCAAACCCCCACTCCGGGTGCAGGCCTCCCCCGCGTGGTCTGGCCGGCAGCGGAACAGCGGCGGTCGGGAGCAGCCGGCGCACCGACGACCCCGGAGCATCTGCCGACCACCCAAGAACGACCGGCAGACCTTGGACCACCGCACCGTTGAAGGGCCAGAAGTGCTAGCGCCCCGACGTGGTGCCGGTTTCCGCCCGCCGTACCCGATCCCTGATCGCCGCGGCGAGCCCGGGGCCCTGAGGCAGCACGACGCGGATCTCCTGCAACTGCAGGGCATCCCCCTCGCGCAGCGCCGCATACAGCCCGGCTGCGTAGGCCTCCACCGTCGGGGCGGCGAGCAGGCGCACTACGCCCGCGGGGGTATCGATGTCCGCAGGGGCGATGAGTCCGTGCACGGGATCCCGGTCGGGCGCCTGACCCGGTCCGGCGTCCGCGCCGACTCGCACCCGAGCCGCTGGGGCGTAGTGAGCGGCGAGGGTCCCGGGCGCCCGAGCCCGCCCAGGACCGGTGGCTAGGGGCAGTCCCGTGGCACTGGTGATCGCAGCCTCCGAGATCGCCCCGGGCCGGAGCACTCGGGGGTGCTGGCCCGTGCAGTCCACGATCGCCGACTCCAGACCCACGCTCGTCGGCCCGCCGTCCAGGATGAGGTCTCGGCCGGGATCGAGCAGCTCCCCGAGTTCCTCCTGCACATGCGCGGCAGTCGTCGGACTGACCCGTCCGAACCTGTTGGCCGATGGCGCCGCGACGCCGCTCCCGAGGCGGTCCAGCACGCCGAGCGCCATCGGATGGTCCGGCACCCGCAGCGCCACGGTGTCCTGCCCGCCGGTGACGAAGTCGCCGACGAGGTCCGAGCGTCGGAGCACCAGCGTCAATGGACCCGGCCAGAACGCCTCGGCCAGGGCCTGCGCGTAGTCGGGCACTCCGGTCGCCCAGCCACGCAGCGCCGATCCAGCGGCGATATGGACGATCAGCGGGTGATCGGCGGGTCTGCCCTTGACCGCGTAGACCCGCGCGACGGCGGCGGGTTGGTCGATGGCAGCGCCGAGCCCATAGACCGTTTCGGTCGGGATGGCCACCAGAGCGCCGCGCGCGAGGGCGGCTGCGGCGCGCTCCAGATCGCCGGTGATGGGGACGGCCACGCCCTACGCCTCGGTGTGCGTCATGGAGTGGCCGCCCGAACGGAACAGTCCGGCCGTCGAACTGTCGCGCGGGCCGGTCAACCAGGCCAGGTTCGCGCGGCAGTCGGCGACTTCGTCGGGCCACGATCCGCTGTCGCGCATGGGCTCCGGCAATGCCTCGTAGGCCTGCAACGCGGCCCGGTACCGCGCGGCGGCGGCCTCGTAGGAACCCTGCCGGCCCAAGAAGGCGGCAGCCTCGTGATCGCAGCCGGCCGCCCGATCGGGCAGGTGCTGCTCGGCATAGAGCCGCTTCGCCTCATCCAACAGCGACAGCGCCTCCACCAGATCCTCCGCCGAACCGCTGCGGGACAGGGCGACCGCGGCGCTGTGCAGCGCATCGGCGCGTCGTGACGGGAGCCCTTCTCGGTCGGCCTGGGCCGCCGCCTCGGCCAGCGTCTGCACCGCCCCCCGTGCGTCGCCCGCCTCGTCGAGGACCACGCCGAGCATGGTGGCGGCGGACAGGGCGGCCCCGGCGTCGCCGCTGGCGCGGGCAGCCTGCTGCGCGGTGCGCAGGACGTCCTGCGCCGCGGCGGTGTCCCCGGCCTGGAGCAGGCGATGGGCCAGCGCCTCGGCCATGCCGATCAGACTCACGGCATCGTCGGCGTCGCGGAGGTCGCGGAAGGCGTCGTTCAGGATCGGTAAGGCGTCGTCGGCGCGACCGAGCCCTTCCAGCGCCATCGCCAGCACCTGCCGGGCCCCGGCTCTGATGCGAGCGTCCCCGGCGCTGTCGGCGGCCTGCACCAGCAGCAGCGACTCGCGCATCGCCGCTTCGAAGTCGTGGCGGTCCAGCAGCCCGCTGGCCAGTCGCATCCGCAGCGCGCGCTCCTGCTCCGGGCTGCTGGCGCGGGGGATGTGCCGACGGATCTCGTCCAGCTCCACGGTGCCCGACGGCGCTGCCGCCAGTTGGGCGGCGACCTGGTCCAGCCGCCGCTTGAGTCGGCGTCGGAACAGGCCCCTCGTCAAGGGTCGCGCCTGCTCCAGCGCGGTGCGCGCCTCCGCAATGTCGCCTGCGGCGGCATGCGCCTCCACCAGCGCCACGCGGATCTCCGCCTCCACGCGGCCCAGGTCGATGTCCACCTCGCCTGGCGGCGGGGCGGACAACGAGGTCATGCGCACGAGCCGCTGGTGATCGTGGGATCCCTCGGCACGGAGCAGTTCGATGTAGCCCAGCGCGGTCCGGTACTCCCCGACGGCTGCCGGATGGCGCTGCTGGGCGGCCAGGATGAGACCGAGTTCGGCGTGCCGCAGGGCGAGTTTCGGTGCCTCCTTGTTGGCTCTGGCCTCCTCGATCGCCGCTCGAACGCGCTGCTCGGCGGCCTGCAGTCCGGGATGGGGCTGGGGCACTTCGTCTTCGCCCATGACTCCAAGGATGCCAGCGGCAGCACTGGGGAGGCATCGGTGAGCACCGGAACCTCACCCGGGTGTAAGCGCTGCGCAAAAATCGGCCCTGTGGCCGGTATTGGAGTGGTCCACCACGACCGATCTGGCGTCTACTTGAGAGGAGTCAAAGGAGGCGCGCGTGGAGCAGACCCGCAGTTCGGATTGGTTGCCCGGCTCGTGGCAGTCCAGCACGACACCCGCAGGCCGGGGGACCCCCACGGGGGAGGCCGCCACCGCAACGCCGCACGACGACGCCGCGAACACGGCAGCAGGCCAGGACGTCGACGCGGCCGGGCACCAGCACGACACGAGCGTCCTCGGCGTCCAGCCCGACACGAGCGTCCTCGGCGTCGCGCCCGACACCGCCGTGCGGTCCGAGTCGCCCTCCGACACGGCCGTGCTGTCCGAGTCGGCCTCCGACACGGCGGTGCTGTCCGCCCCGGCCTCTGACACCTGGCCACCGCCCGCCCAGGCCTGGCCGCCCCCCACCGCCGCAGACCCGCAGCCGCCGCAGCAGCAGCGGCAGGGCTCCTCCCGGTCATGGCGCCTCATGGCCGGCGCCGCCGCGGTGGCGTTGCTGGCCGGAACTGCTGGGGGCGTCGTCGGCTACCAGATTGCCGATGATGGCGCGGCGGGCTCGGCGATCGCCGCGGCCCCCGAGGGTGGCAACCAGGCCTCCCCGCCAGCCGACGGCAGCATCGCCGCGATTGCGGCAGCGGTGACGCCGGCGGTGGTCAACATCGAGACCGGCTCCGGGTCCGGCAGCGGATTCGTCATCACCTCCGATGGGTACATCGTCACGAACAACCACGTCATCGAAGGCGCCAACAACATCTCCGTGACGTTCTCCGACGGCAGCACCGCCGATGCGGAACTGGTCGGTGCCAACGCGGACTATGACCTGGCCGTGCTGGACGTCGACCGGTCCAACCTGCCGATCGTCTCGCTCGGCTCCTCCGACGCGGTGCTGGTGGGCGACACCGCCGTCGCGGTCGGATCCCCGCTCGGGCTTTCCGGCACGGTGACCGCCGGCATCGTCTCCGCGCTGGACCGTCCCGTGACGGCCGGCGGCCAGGGCGATGAGTCCTTCATCAACGCCATTCAGACCGATGCCGCCATCAACCCGGGCAATTCGGGCGGTCCGTTGCTGAACGCGAACGGTGAAGTGGTGGGCGTCAACAGCGCCATCGCCTCGCTGGGCGGTGCGCTGGGCGGCCAGATCGGCTCGATCGGCCTCGGCTTCGCCATTCCCATCGATATCGCCAAGCGGATCGCCGACGAGATCATCGCCACCGGTTCCGCGCAGACACCGGGAATCGGCGTCTCGATCGAGAACAGCGGGGCTGGGGCGCGAGTCGTCGAAGTCTCGGCTGGCGGGCCTGCCGACGACGCCGGCATCCAGGAGGGCGACGTCATCACTGAGGTGAATGGCGAGCCCGTGGGCGATACCACGGAGCTGATCGTCGCGATCCGGGACAATGCGGTGGGTGACACGGTGACCCTGACCATCCAGCGCTCCGACCGTCAGCAGCAGGTGGAGATCACGCTCAGCGCGCTCTGATCGGCGTGCCATGGGCGTCGGTTCGCGGGCATTCGACCAACAACACGGGCGCGGGGTGACGGCCTCGAGCACTCGGGAGGCGGGTCGCGATAGGCGCAGCCCGGTCACCGTCTAGCATGTTGGTCGCGCCGCTGGGTGGGACGGCGGCGGCGCTCCCAACACACTTGGAGGACCTATGCCTGAGGATGCCCAGACCCAGACCCGACTGCCATTGATCGGTGACCAGGCGCCCGACTTCGAGGTCGAGTCAACGCACGGCGTGATCTCGCTGGCCGACTATCGCGGCAAGTGGGTGGTGCTCTTCTCGCACCCGGCCGACTTCACGCCCGTGTGCACCACGGAGTTCATCGCCTTCTCGCAGCGCTACGACGAGTTCGCGGCGCGCAACGTGCAGCTGATCGGCAACTCGGTGGACTCGATCTTCAGCCACCTGGGCTGGGTGCAGTCCATCAAGGCCAACAGCGGCGTGGACGTGCAGTTCCCGATCATCGCCGACCTGGAGATGAAGGTCGCCAAGGCCTACGGGATGATCCACCCCGAGTCGAACGGCACCAACGCGGTGCGCGCGGTGTTCGTGATCGACGACACCGGCACGGTCCGGGCGATGGTCTACTACCCGCTCAACGCCGGCCGCAACATCGACGAGATCCTGCGGCTGGTGGATGCCCTGCAGACCGCCGACCGCGAGGGCGTGTCCTGCCCGGCCAACTGGAACCCCGGCGACGAGGTCGTCGTGGGAGCGCCGCGGACCACGGTGGACCTGGCCAAGCGGCTGGCCGACGACACCCTGGACCTCACCGATTGGTACCTGGCCAAGAAGTCGCTGTAATGCACGGCCGGGCGGGCCTGCGATGGGTCCGCCCGGTCACGGCGGCTCGATGATGCTGCCGTCCGTCGTCACGATAGACGTGGCGCCGCAGCGCCGCGGGTCGCCGACCGCCTGCACGCGGCCATCCGGGCGCCGCATGACGGCGTGCACGCCACCGAAGAAGACCCCGGCGTGCGGCCAGATGTTCACCGCGAGGTCCTCGCTCAGGCTGTCCACGACGGCTGTCGGCCACCCCGGCTCCATCTGCACCCCGGCGTTGTTGGGGTGCAGGCGCGGCGCGACGATCGACTCCGCCGCCGTCATCCCCAGATCCACGGTGCGCAGCAGCACCTCGAACAGCGCCGAGCGGATCCGCTCACTGCCGCCGGTGCCCATCGCGACCAGCGTGCCGTCGTCGCGACGCACCACGGTCGGCGACATCATCGAGCCGATGCGAAGGCCCGGGGGCACGGCGTGGAAGCCCTGCGGGTTGAGATCCTCCTCGCCCAGCATGTTGTTCAGATGCAGTCCCAGTCCCTGCACCCACGTCCCGGAACCGGACCCGTTGGACGTGGTGAGCGAGGCGACCATGCCGTCGCCATCCACGACGCTGAGATGAGTGGTGCCCTGCTGGCTGCGCACGGACCCCGCCCCCAGCTCGGCTCGCCGGTAGAACTCGGTGGCGCGCAGCAGGTTGTGGACGGCGTCGCGCCAGCCGGTCGCCGAGCCGTCGAGCTGCTCGGTGCGGGCCAGGGCCTGGACCAGGATGGGCCCGCCGAAGGACGGGGAGGGGTTGGTCAGGATGTCGCTGCCGTTGCGGTGCAGCGCGATGGGTGAGCGGTGGAACACGTGGTAGCGCCGCAGATCCTCCGCGGTGATCAGCCCCCCCGACTGCGCCATCGTCTCCAGGATCGGCCGGGCCAGCGCCGGACTGGACATCCCGGTGATGGTGCCGTCGGCGATCATCTCCAAGGTGTGCGCGTAGTCGGGCAGGCGGGCGGGATCGCCGGCCTGCACCGGGGTGCCGTCGGGCCGACGGACCAGCGCCCGGCCCTCCGGCGATGCCATGAAGATGTCGTGGACCAGCTGCAGGATGTCGCGCTGCATCGGCTCCACCGGCCAGCCCTCGGCAGCCATCCGGCGAGCCGGCTCCACCACGTGCGCCAGGGGCAGCCGTCCGAACGCGGCGTGGGCATCGAGCAGGCCGGCGAGGCAGCCGGGCACCGCCACGGAGCCGGCGCCGACATGGAAGGTCTGGACCGTGCCGGGGTACTGCAGGGACACCGGGATGAACGCGGACGGGCGCCGCGGCATAGAGCCCAGCCCGGGCGTGTCGACGAAGAAGTCCACCACCGTGGCCCGGCCGTCGGGCATCCGCACCAGGAGGAATCCACCCCCGCCCATCGAGGTCAGGGACGGCTCCGCAACAGCGGAGGCCAGCATCGCCGCCAGCGCGGCGTCGGCGGCATTGCCACCCGCGGCGAGTACCTCTGCCCCGGCCCGGACCGTTCCCCGGCTCCCGGCCGCGATGGCCGCACTGCCCGGCGGTCCTTCCTGCACCATCGCCTCGATCGTGGGCGTGCCCGTCATGCCGACCAGCGTAGTGCTCCGCAGATCACGTATCCGATGTACGGCGATCGCCTGCCCATCGGTGATGATCAGGGACACTGGGGGATACGACCAGGGAGTTTCCTTACATGAAGACCACGGAGTTCGGCCCCGCTGAGGGCGGGGCACCCCCCGTGCCGCTCGCGCTCCCGCCGGCCCAGGTCCGCGATGTGCAGCGCCTGGTGCGGGTCCACGCCAACGAACTGTTGGCCTTCCGGCGCAGGCTCCACGCCGAGCCGGAGCCGTCCTACAACGAGGTGGCGACCACCGATGCCGTCATCGAGCGGCTGCTGGTGGAGGACCTGCAACCGGTCCGGCTGTCGATCGGGACCGGGCTGGTGTGCGATGTCGGCCCAGGGGCCCCGACGGTGGCCCTGCGCGCCGATATCGACGCGCTGCCGCTGCAGGAGGAGTGCGATCTGCCCTACGCCTCGCGGGTGCCGGGCGTGTCGCACGCGTGCGGCCACGATGTCCATACGACTGCGGTACTCGGTGCCGGCCTGATCCTGCGGCAACTGGCGCTCGATGGCGTCCTCACCCACGGCGTCCGGCTGATCTTCGAGCCGGGCGAGGAGCAGGTGCCCGGCGGCGCGGTCGATGTCATCGGCGACGGCTGGATGTCCGGAGTGCGCCGGATCTACGCGCTGCACTGCCAGCCGCTGCAGGATCTCGGCAGGGCTGGCTATCGGGTCGGGCCGATCACCAGTGCCAGCGACCTGGTCGAAGTGACGGTCACCGGCCCCGGCGGCCACACGGCACGACCCGACCTCACGGTGAACCTGGTGGACGCGCTCAGCCGTGTCGCGGTCGAGCTGCCGCGGATCGTCGATGAGCGGGTAGCCGGCGTGGGACCCACCAGGATGGTGTTCGGCGCGCTCCACACCGGTGACGCACCGAACGTGATCCCCAACAGCGGGGTGCTGCGCGGCTCGCTGCGGACCCCGTCGCTGCAGGTATGGGACTTGCTGCCCGAGATCGTCGAGAAGGCGCTGGACGACATCCTGCGGCCTGTCGGCGCGCAGTGGTCGCTGCGCTACGTGCGGGGCGTGGCGCCGGTGGAGAACGATCCTGCCGCCACCGCGGTCCTCGCCGGAGCGGCCGCGACCGTGCTCGGCGCCGATGGCCTCTTCGAGGCCGAGCAGTCCTGGGGCGGCGATTCGTTCGGCTGGTTCACCCGCGAAGTTCCTGGGTCGTACCTGCGACTGGGCACCCACAACCCGGCATGGGAGCACCGCGCCGAACTGCACCACCCGTCGTTCCGGGTGGACGAACGGGCCATCGGTATCGGCGCCGCCATCCTGGCGCTGTCGGCGCTGGCCACTGCTCCGGCCTGAGACCTGCTCACTCGCCGGCGGGGCCCGCGACTGAGGCCGGCGGTGCCCGCAGGCTGAAGTTCGGTGGGGGTTGGCGGCGTCGGCCGCGGCGCTGCGGGCGCTGGCGGTGGAGCCCGGCTGAAACTGGCTCATCGCAACGGGGAGTGTGGTGGGCTCCGGCGTCTGCGGTGGAGCGAGGTGACCGCCGGTGGCCCGGTCGCTTCCCGGTGTCCCGCGGACCCAGTTGCGTGAGCGGCCTCATCCCGCTGCGACGGGTTCGGTCTGCACCCGGTTCGGGGGTTTGCACCCGGTTCGGGGGTTTGCACCCGCGGCGGGGGCGGGTTGTCCGATATACGGTGCAGCTCTGCACCCGGTTCGGGGGTATGCACCCGCCGCGGGGGCGGAACCGGCCGGATCTGGGCCCACAGCCACCGCCGCGGGTGCAAACCCCCGTCCCGGGTGCACTGCTGCCGCTCCGGGGGCGCTCTCAGCCACCGCCGCGGGTGCATACCCCCGTCCCGGGTGCACTGCTGCCGCTCCGGGGCGCCCACGGCCCCCGCGTTCGGGTGCACACCCCCGTCCGGGGTGCACTGCTGCCGCTCCGGGGCGCCCACGGCCCCCGCCGCGGGTGCATACCCCCGTGCCGGGTGCAGCCGCGACGCGGTCAGCGCTAGCCACCGCCTCAGCCCTGAAACCGGCCGCCTCGCCGGCGGGGCGCGCGCCCGTACCCTGAGGCCATGGCGCTCCACGTCCCGCGGCACCCGGTTCGTTTCGTCACGGCGGCCAGCTTGTTCGACGGCCACGACGCGGCGATCAACATCATGCGGCGCATCCTGCAGTCGCAGGGCGTCGAGGTCATCCACCTCGGGCACAACCGGTCGGTGGCCGAGGTGGTGCGCGCCGCGGTGCAGGAGGACGTGCAGGGCGTCGCGGTCTCGTCCTACCAGGGCGGGCATGTGGAGTACTTCAGCTACCTGCGGCAGTCCCTGGACGATGCCGGGGCCAGTGACGTGCAGGTCTTCGGCGGGGGCGGCGGGGTCATCGTGCCGGCTGAGATCGCGCTGCTCGCCGACCGCGGCGTCACCATCTTCAGCCCGGCCGACGGCCAGCGGATGGGCCTGCCCGGCATGATCAACACGATGGTGGCCGCCTGCGATGTCGACCCGGCGCGCGGCGGGTCGATCGACAGTGCCGGCGTGGCCTCCGGCGATCAGGCGGCGCTGGCCCGAGCGCTGACCGTGCTGCATCAAGCGGTCGAGCTGCCGCACCTGCCGCGGCCGCAGCACCTGGCGCCCGTCCTGGGCATCACCGGGACCGGGGGATCGGGCAAGTCGTCTCTCACCGACGAGTTGCTGCGGCGCTTCCGCATCGACTACGACGACAAGATCCGCATCGCCGTGCTCGCCATCGATCCGTCGCGGCGGCGCGGCGGCGGGGCCCTGCTCGGCGACCGGATCCGGATGAACACGCTGGACAGCCCGCAGATCTTCTTCCGGTCGTTGGCGACCCGAGACGCCCGGGAGGTCCCGCAGCAGCTCGACGCCATGGTCGATGCCTGCCGGCTGGCCGGATACGACCTGATCATCGTGGAGACGCCCGGCATCGGGCAGGGCGATACGGGCCTGGTGGGCCGCGTGGACTGCTCGCTGTACGTCATGACGCCGGAGTACGGCGCGGCATCGCAATTGGAGAAGATCGACATGCTCGACTTCGCCGACGTGGTCGCGATCAACAAGTACGAGCGACGCGGCGCCGAGGACGCGCGCCGCGATGTGGGCCGCCAACTGGTGCGCAACCGGGAGGCGTTCGGCGCCAGCTGGGAGGACATGCCGGTCTTCGGCACCAGCGCTGCGCGGTTCAATGACGACGGCGTGACCGCGCTGTACCAGCACCTGCGCGACAGCCTGGTGCAGCGCGGGCTGCCCAGCGGTGCGGGCCTGCTGCCACCAGTGACGACCAGGGTCTCCACAGGTCTGAGCGGCACGCTGCCCAGCGGTCGAGTCCGCTACCTGTCCGAAGTCGCCGAGACGGTCCGGGCCTACCACGCTGCGACCGAGCGGGCGGCGGCAGCGGTGGAGCGCGTGGATGCGCTCGCGGCGGCGGCCGACCTCGTCCCGGATGCGGGTGATGCGCTACGGGCGGCCGCCGCCGAGCACCGCGCCCAGATTCCCGCCGACCTGGATGCCGAACTCGCCGCATGGCCCGCCCTGGTGCGGGATTACGCCGGGGAGGAACTCGTCTCGGTCCGGGGCGATCGGGAGACCGTCACGCCGTTGGCGCGGCGCACCTTGTCGGACCTGCGCGTGCCGCGGGTGGCGCTGCCCCGGTTCCGCTCCCGCGCCGATCTGGCGGCATGGCTGCGACGGGAGAACCTGCCGGGCCGCTTCCCGTTCACCGCTGGCGTGTTCCCGTTCAAGCGGACCGAGGAGGACCCCGCCCGGATGTTCGCCGGGGAGGGCGACCCGGCGCGCACCAACCGCCGGTTCCATCTGCTGGCCGAGGAGGCCAAGGCGACCAGGCTGTCCACCGCGTTCGACTCCGTGACGCTGTACGGCCGCGACCCCGACCCGCGTCCGGACGTGTACGGCAAGGTCGGCACCTCCGGCGTCTCGGTGGCGACGCTGGACGACATGAAGGCGCTGTACTCCGGCTTCGACCTGTGCGCGCCGACGACCTCGGTGTCGATGACCATCAACGGCCCGGCGCCGGCGATCCTGGCGATGTACCTCAACACGGTCATCGACCAGCAGCTGGCGGGAGCCGATCCGGCCGACCACGCCGAGATCCGCGCCCGCGCCCTGCGCACGGTGCGCGGCACGGTGCAGGCGGACATCCTCAAGGAGGACCAGGGGCAGAACACCTGCCTGTTCTCCACCGAGTTCTCGCTGCGCTGCATGGCTGACCTGCAGCAGTGGTTCATCGACCACGAGGTCGGCAACTTCTATTCGGTGTCGATCTCCGGCTACCACATCGCCGAGGCCGGGGCGAACCCCGTCTCGCAACTGGCCTTCACCCTGGCCAACGCCTTCACCTACGTCGAGGCCTATCTCGCCCGGGGCATGGCCATCGACGACTTCGCGCCCAACCTGTCGTTCTTCTTCTCCAACGGCATGGATGCCGAATACTCGGTCATCGGCAGGGTGGCGCGCCGGATCTGGGCGGTGGCCATGCGCGAGAAGTACGGCGCCGGCGAGCGCTCGCAGAAGCTGAAGTACCACGTGCAGACCTCCGGGCGTTCGCTGCACGCCCAGGAGATGCAGTTCAACGACATCCGCACCACGCTGCAGGCGCTGATCGCCCTGTACGACAACTGCAACTCGCTGCACACCAACGCCTACGACGAAGCGGTCACGACGCCGACGCCGGAGTCGGTGCGCCGAGCCATGGCCATCCAGCTCATCATCACCAACGAGTGGGGCCTGGCGATGAACGAGAACCCGCTGCAGGGCTCCTTCATCATCGACGAGCTCACCGATCTGGTGGAGGAGGCGGTGCTGGCCGAGTTCGATCGGATCACCGAGCGCGGCGGGGTGCTCGGCGCCATGGAGACCGGCTATCAGCGCGGCCGGATCCAGGACGAATCGCTGCGCTACGAGCAGCGCAAGCACGATGGCTCGCTGCCGCTCATCGGGGTCAACACCTTCCTGCCGCCGCAGGGGGAGCGAGACCACCACGCAGGTCGAACTGATGCGGGCCACCGAGGCGGAGAAGCAGTCCCAGTTGGAGCGGCTGGCGGCTTTCCACGCCGAGCATCGCGCCGAGGCCCCGGCGGCGCTGGCGCGGTTGCGCGCGGTGGCGGCCAGCGGCGGCAACACCTTCGAGGTGCTGATGGATGCGGTCCGCGTGTGCTCGTTGGGCCAGATCACCGAGGCGCTGTTCGAGGTCGGGGGGCAGTACCGGCGCAACATCTGAGCACGATCCATCACCACCGTGATCACCAGGGCCCTGGTGGCGCCCACGCTCACGCTGCCGATTGACCTCGGCCACGATTCGGGACCTTTGTCCCAGCACATTCGGGTGAAGAATGGGCTGCAGGCCAGCCCCGGAGGCCGAGATGTACGAAGACCAGGTCTACACCAGCCAAGCGTTCGGATCGGCGTGCGTGCCGACGAAGTGGTTCCACGCCCTCGAGGACGGCCGCATCCAATGCGACGTGTGCCCCCGGCACTGCCGGCTGCACGACGGGCAGCGCGGCCTGTGCTTCGTCCGGGCCCGCGACGGCGATCAGATCGTGTCCACCACCTACGGCAGGTCCAGCGGGTACTGCATCGACCCCATCGAGAAGAAGCCGCTGAACCACTTCCTGCCCGGCAGCCCGGTGCTGTCCTTCGGCACTGCCGGATGCAACCTCACCTGCCGCTTCTGCCAGAACTGGGACATCAGCAAGTCCCGCGACATCGACACCCTCGCCAGCGCCGCCATGCCATCGACGATCGCCGAGGCGGCCCGGTCGCTGCAGTGCCGCTCGGTGGCGTTCACCTACAACGACCCCACGATCTTCCTGGAGTACGCGGTGGACACCGCGCTGGCCTGCCGCGCCGAGGGCATCAAGACGGTATCGGTGACCGCCGGGTACATGAACCCGGGCCCCCGCGAGGAGATGTACGCCGTGATCGATGCGGCCAACATCGATCTGAAGGGGTTCACCGAGGACTTCTACCACCGGGTCTGCGGGGGGTCGCTGCGCGATGTCCTGGACACCATCACCTGGATGGTGCACCAGACCGACGTGTGGGTGGAGTTGACCACCCTGCTCATCCCGGGCCACAACGACTCCGACGACGAGCTGGACCGGATGACGAAATGGGTGGTCGCCGAGCTCGGCCCCGATGTGCCCATGCACTTCAGTGCTTTCCACCCGGATTTCAAGATGATGGACGTCCCGCGCACCCCGGCGGCGACGCTGCAGCGGGCCCGGCGGATCGCGATGGACAACGGCGTGCACTTCGCCTACACCGGCAACGTGGTCGATCACGCGGGCGACACCACGGTGTGCCCGACGTGCGGCACCGAGGTCATCGTCCGCAACTGGTACGAGTTGCTCGCCTACCGGCTCGATGATCAGGGCCGCTGCCGCTCCTGCGGGACCCAGATCCCGGGCGTCTTCGAGGGCCCCGCGGGGAGCTGGGGCCGCAAGCGGCAGCCGGTGCAACTCGAAGCGGTAGCGCCATGAGCGCCGTCCCGACCGCTGATTGGGTCCGTCCACCGGCGGTGGCCGGCATGTTCTACGAGGCCCACCCCAGTGTCCTGCGCTCGCAGGTGGACGCCCTGCTCGCCGATGCCGGACCTCGGGAGCCCGCCGAGTTGATCGGGGTGGTCGTGCCCCACGCAGGCCACATCTACTCCGGGCCGGTCGCGGCCACGGCGTACCGGTTGCTGCCGGAATCGGTGGCGCGGGTGCTGCTGATCGGGCCCTCGCACTTCGTGCCGCTGCGCACGATGGCCGCGTCCGGCGCTACGGCGTGGCGGACCCCGCTGGGCGAGGTCGCCGTCGATACGGCCGAAGTGGCCCGGCTGCAGGAGGAGTTCCCCCGCACCGTCGTGGTGGACGATATGGCGCACGCTCGGGAACACTGCCTGGAGGTGCAGGTGCCGTTCCTGCAGCGCGTGCTGGCCCCGGGCTGGCGACTGGTGCCGATGGTCGTGGGGCATGTCGACCGCGACCATGTCGCCGAGGTCGTGGCCGATGCGCTCAACGTGCCCGGCACGATCCTCGTGGTGTCCACCGATCTGTCCCACTACCTGCCCTATCGCGCGGCCGCGGCGCAGGATCACCGCACGGCCGAGGCGATTCGCAGTTTGGCCGTCGACCGGATCACCGACGACGATGCCTGCGGGTGCTATGCGCTGCGCGGCGCGCTCACCTTCGCCGGCCAGCGGGATCTGACGGTGCGGCAGCTCGATCTGCGCTCCAGCGGTGATACGGCCGGGCCCCGGGACCGGGTCGTCGGCTACGGCGCGTTCCTGCTGCAGGAGGCTCCCGAAGCGGAATCCGGGCACCTGGCAGATCGGGCGCGCCGAGTCGTGGCACTCGCGCGGCGCACCATCGAGGAGGCGCTGCGAACCGGTCGGCAGGCGCTGCCGAGTCCGCTGTCGCTGGACGAGGATCTGCGCCAGCCGGGCGCTGCGTTCGTGACCCTCCGCTCGGCCTCTAGCGGCCAACTGCTGGGGTGCGTCGGCAGTCTGGAGGCCCATCGGCCGCTCGGCATCGACGTCGCGGCGCACGCCTTGGACGCCGCCTTCCACGACCAGCGCTTCGAGCCGCTGACCGATCGGCAGGTCGCGGACCTGCAGTTGGAGGTGTCCGTCCTCGGGCCGCTGGTCCCGTTCCCCGCCACCGACTACGAGGATCTGGTCCAGCGGGTGCCGCAGGGCAGCGGGCCTGTACATCTGCGCCGGTGGCTACCGGGCCACGTTCCTGCCGTCGGTCTGGCGGGAACTGCCCGACAAGGCGTCATTCATCGCGTCGCTGTGGCGCAAGGCGGGGCTGGTGCCGGGCACCTGGCCGGAGGGCATGCGCGTGTCCACCTACGACGTCGCCGAGTACCAGGAGCCCTAGGTGCCGTCGTAGGGCGTCCGGGGCACGCCGCGCTGCCGGTGATCGAGGGTCGTGAACGCGGGACGCCGCGGATCGAAGTGCCCGGCGGCGTCGAAGCGCACGTCGTTGCGCTGGCTGGGCATCCGTTCGTCCATCAGCGACAACAGGACGTAGGCCCGCTCGTCGGCCGGGAAGAGCAGGTGGATGTCGATGCCGCGGGGCCACAGCTGCCACGCCCGCACCACGGAGATCTCCAGCGCGATCACCAGACCGTTGGAGGTCAGCACCAGCACCGAGATCAGACCGATCACGGTGGCGAAGGCGCCGTAGATCGGGGTGGAGGTGGCGACGAAAGAGCTGACCAGCCATGACCCGAGGCTCACGATGGTGGTGACGAAGGCTCCGCCCAGGATGGCGCCCAGCAGCAGATCGTGGGGTGTCAGCGGCCGTCGGCACAGCAGTCGTGTGCTCCCGAACAGCGACGCGCTGAACACCGCCACGGACAGCGTCCAGGCGGCGGCCCGGCCGGCGAACGGGACGTCGAACCAGGCGCCGACGACACCGCTGCCGACGCTGGTGACGACAACGCCGAAGGCCATGATGAACACGACGGCGATGATGCGGGCGTAGCGCGGCCCGAAGCCGTAGCGAAACCGGTACGGCACGGCGAAGACCTGGTTGAGCGTGGCATACAGCGCGAAGCCGCCTCCGGTGCCGGCCAGCAGAAGGCCGATCAGGGCGACCGCCAGTGCCGTGCCTCCGCTGGGGAGCGCCGCGTACGAGGCGAGGACCTGATCCTGGAACTGCTCTGGCACGACACGGGTGATGATGTCGTTGGCCCGCTCCGCGTCGTTGCGCAGCACCAGGTTCAGGACTGCGACGCCGCCGATCATCAGCGGGAACAGGCTGAGGAAGGTGTAGTACGCCAGCACAGCCGCCAACCGGCTGCCCTCGTCGTCGAAGTACTTCTTCAGCACCGCGTAGCCGAAGGCGATCGGGGTAAGGCGCGACTGGAACCGGTCGATGGTGCGGCCGGCCGTCAGCACGCCGGTCTCCACGACCCGCGCCGGTCCCTCGTGCTCCAGCGGGAGTGGACCGGGCTGGTAGTCGCGGGAGGCGTCCGACCACATGTGCCTGCCGCCGAACACCGGCTTCGCCGCGCCCGGGCCGGGTGCCGGCGCCAGTTCCTCGTCGCCGGCGCTGCTGCCAGGCCGGCTGCGGGCCTCGCCGGGCTCGCCGTCGCCGGTATCGGCTGGTCCGGTGGGGTCGCTGGAGTGCCGGGCCGGCGAATCGTCCGGGTCCTCGTGCACGGGCAGCCTCCTCGCCCCACATCGTAGGTCGGGCTTCGGCGGCTCGGCGCGCGTTCGGCTGCAGCAGCGGTCGGCCGGGCAGCACAATGGCGGCGTGACGGTGGCCCGCGTGAATCAACTGATCCTGCCGGTGGGCCTGCCGTTCGTCATCTTCGCGGGCCTTGCCCTGCCGTCCATCGGCACCGCCGCCGGTGGGCTCCAGCGTCGGTCCCGCCTCCTTCACCGACGTGTGCGTGATCATCATCTTCTTCGTCATGGGTCTGCAGATCCGGTTGACCGGAGTGCGGGAACGGGCGCTGCTGCGAGCGGTGCCGCTGGTGCTGGCGATCAACCTGGTGCTGGCGCCGCTGCTCGGCTGGGTGGTGTTCCGCATCATGGACTGGCCGCTGGGCCTGCAGGTGGGCATGGCGGTGATGCTCGCGGTGCCGACCACGCTGTCTAGTGCGGCGGTCATCGCGATCAACGTCGGCGGCGATCGGCTGTGGGCGCTGTTGCTGACGCTGGTCACGGTGATCGTGGGCGCCTTCACCGCACCGGTGGCGGTCACTTTGCTCCTGGCCGCCGATGTCGAACTCGATGCGTGGCCGATTCTGGGTCAGGTCGTCCTCACCGCCGTCGTGCCCACCGTCGTGGGGTACGCCGTGCGCAAACTGCTGCTGCCCCGGCCCCCCGAGTGGTTGTCGGTGGTGCCCTCGGCCGCCGTGCTGGCCGTGGTGTGGGTCAACATGTCGACCAACGCCGAGGCCGCCCAGGCGATGCCGTTGATCCGGGTGGCGGCGATGGTGGCGGTGGCCCTGGTGGGGCACGGCGCGCTGCTGCTGGCGGCGCGCGCGGCCGGGACCGGGATGCCGGTGCGGCAGGCGATGCCCGTGCTGTTCGTCGCCTCCCAGAAGACCCTGCCCCTGGCACTGACCGTCCTAGCGATCATCGCCGCGCAGGTTCCGGAGATCGCAGCGGTCGCCGCCGTGGCAACGATCACGTGCCTGGTCTGGCACTTCACACAACTGCTCGTCGACTCCTGGCTGTCCCGCCGGCTGGCCCTGCGGCACGCCGCGCTGGCGGCCTGATGGGGCCTCGGCGGGCTGCGTGGCGTGCCACGCTGGCGGCCTGATGGCGCGCCGGTTGGCTGCCCGGCATCTGATGCTGGCGGCCTGATCGCGCCGGTTGGCTGCCCGGCATCTGATGCTGGCGGCCTGATCGCGCCGGCTGGCTGCCCGGCATCTGATGCTGGCGGCCTGAGCGCGCTTCGGTTGGCTGCCCGGCATCCCGTGCAGGCGGCCTGTGCGGACGCCGGTCGGCCCTGCGGCGGCGGGCAGGCGGCCGGATCAGGTGTCGGCGGGCTTCACCGCATCCGGTTGCACGGCGTACGGATCGGGCGCCACCTCGCGCTTGGGCTGCACGAACCGAGGGACCGAGGAAGAGTCGATGCCCCAGCCGGCGATCGCTTCGCGGATCTGGCTCTCCGCCACGTCGAGGGTCTCGGTGATGAGCCGCCGCTGGGCCCATTCCGCCTCGCGCTTGCGCAGCGCAGCCTCGACCCGGGCCATGGTCTCCGCCGACACGTCCAAGCCGTAGGTGGCTCGTACCATCTCGGCGAGGTCGGCGCGGTAGTCGTGGGCGAACGCCTCGAAGGTGCCCGGCGTGACGTTGTCGGCGTTCAGCAGGTCTACGGCGGTGATCAGGAAGGTGAGGCCCGGAATGTAGACCGTCTCGCGCGGCACGCCCGGCGGACGCTGCTCGGCCGGTCCCATCCAATCCGGCTGCTGGATGAGCAGGGGGCCGCCGAACTTCGGGATCGGGTCGTTGTTGTGGGTGAGCAGCACCACCCGGGTGCGCTCCCGCTGCTCGGCCGGCAGGGCGCGCCACTCGTCGATGCCCTGGACTTCGGCCACGATGCCCTGCGGATCCACCTTCTCCGGGATGGCGTGCCAGCGCTGCCGCCACTTGCTCGCGAACGGTGTGCCGATGAACAGCGCCCGGTCCACGCGCAGGTAGTCCAAGTCCCCGGTGCTCTCCGGGTCCAGGACGTCCTGCCCGCCGAGGCTGCCCAGGCTCTCGCCGAACAGCAGCAGCTTCGGCCGACGCTCCGCCGGTATCCCGCCGAGCCGCTCCGCCAGTCGGTTGAGCAGCAGCAGGTTGGACTCCCGAGCCATCCCGACCTCGCCGAGGGAGAGGAACGACGGCCGCACCGAGTACTGGATCGCGATGGAGGCCACGTTGCCGGCCGTGAAGTATTCCAGGGACTCCAGTGCGACGTAGTTGACGTAGCCGGTGCCGGTGGGGAAGAACACCGCGATGTACTCCCGCTCGAAGCCACCCAATCGATCCAGTTCCCTCATCGCACGTGCCGCGCGCCGGTTGGCGTTCACATCGGTGCCGAGCCCGACGTAGGCGCGGATCGGATCGATCGCGGGCCCACCGATGACTGCCTCGATGTCGGCCGCCGTGAGCGCCATGTTGACGTAGCGCCGCCCTTCCCGGCCGAACGTGCCCCAGTCCTCCTGGCTGCGCGGGCCGCCGCTGACGAAGGGGGAGTCGGGCACCTCCCCGTAGGCCTTCTCCACGGCCTCGCCGGCGGATTCGGTGGTTCGGTACACCACGTCGAGCGCCTGGCTGACGCCGGCCGCCGAGGCTCCCAGCGTGATCGCGTGGCCGAGCGCGTTGGCGTAGGGCCGCGCCGATGGTGCCAGGAAGGTGATGCCGTCGGCGACGGCACCGGCAGCGAGCCGCTCGGCGCGGGAGAGGAGGAACAGCCCGGTCGTCACCCCGACGCCCACTGCGACGGCCCGTGCCGGCTGCACGCTGACCTTGTCCGCGACCTCGTCGCCGAACTCGTCGCGCTCCACGCCGGTGTCGATGAGGCGCCTGGTCCGCCATAGGTACATGGCTCCCGCGACGCCGGTGCCCGCCATGATCGTGGCCACGGCGTTGACCGTCTGCTCCTCATGGGTGCGGGTGAGGGTGTCGTGGACCGCGTCGACGCTCACTGCCACCAGACCGGCCACGCCGGCCAGCGTCAACCGCCAGCCGGCCGCCCGGCCGCTGGCCCGCGCCATCTTCTCGTCCGGTTGCTTCCGCAGGGCCTTCTGCACCGCGATCCCGGTGGCGATCGCCGCGGCGTCCGCGGTCATGATGGCGGCTCTCCGCGCCTGCGGGGAGTCCAGTCGGTCGGCACCGCCGCGGCGCACGGCGGCCTCGATGAAGGCTTGCGAGGTGGCGGTCATGCCATACGTGAGCGCGCCCCAGAGACCGGTCAGACCAGCCTGCTGCGGCGTGGTGCGCGGCACCAGGCCGCGGTCGAAGGACGTGGAGATGCTCGCGACGGCGTTGGCCAGCCCGGCGGCCTCCACCGTGCTCAGCTCCGACCGCATCGCTGATCCGAGCAGATCCCGTACTCGCCTGCCAATGGTCATGGCACCTCCCGATCCGGTTGCGAGTCTATGCAGCGGGATGGGCCATGAGCAGCGGCGGTGCGGAATGGCTCGTGATGATTGCCTCCGGGGCGGTCGGTGGCGCCGGTCTGATTCTTCGGGGGTCGCGCCAACCCCGACGTCTGCGTAGCCGGGGGGCGCGGGCGTCTCATGGGGCGCGGGCGTTGTTCGGGGTGCGGTCGTCTCGGGGTGCGCGGGCGTTGTTCGTGGGGCGCGGCGTTGCTCGGGGCGCGGGCGTTGCTCGGGGTGCGCGGGCGTCTTGCGGGACGCGCGTTATCAGTCCGCTGCGCCATCGTCGGCGCGGTACTAGCAGCGAACACAGAGGGGCTCGTAGCGGGTTGCCTCGTTGTGCTGAAGTCCGGCGCTGTCCCCGAGCACGATGACCGAGCCGGTCCGCATCAGGCGGCCGTGGACGAACCGGGCATTGATCACCGCGGTCCGATCGCACGTGGCGCAGCGCGGCTCGAGCCCCACCTGCCCGATCACGTCCGCGCGTTCGAACAATCGCTGCGCACCCGGGAACAGCTGCCCCCGGAAGTCGGTGCGCAGTCCGAAGCAGATGACTTCACGGCCGCTGTTGCTCAGCGCTACCAGTGCCTCGACGTGCGCCACTGCCAGGAACTGCGCCTCATCGACCACGATGGTCTGGGCGTCGCCGAAGACCTCGGGACGGGCGTGCCCGGCGTCAGGCGCAGCGCGGGGGCCCACAACCCGGTGCGTGAGGTGGCGCCCCGTTCGTCCCGGTCCCAGGTGGTGGCCAGCACGGCCGTCTGGGGATGGCCGTGCGCCCGGGGCCGGTGCCGTTGCTGAGCGGTCATCACGGAGTAGGCAGACTTGCCG
This sequence comes from uncultured Actinomycetota bacterium, assembly GCA_963706835.1. Lineage (GTDB taxonomy): Bacteria > Actinomycetota > Actinomycetes > S36-B12 > CAVXYG01. Next base: position 20,629 of record CAVPOB010000014.1, on the reverse strand, counting down.
CTGCCCATGGCGCCGAAGGAGCAGGCCAACATGGGCGCACTCAGTCCGGCTCGGGCTCGGGACGTGGGTCGGGGCTCTTCCACAGCGATACCAGTCGTCCGACGAGGACCACGATGAAGACCTGCCCGACGAGCGCCTCGATCACGACGAGTCGCTTGCCGAACTCGCTGGCAGCCGTGAGGTCTCCGAATCCGACGGTCGTCAGCGTCACTAGCGAGAAGTAGAGGTAGTCGCCGACTGGAACCTGGCCCTGGTTGAAGAACGGATCCGCGCTGATTGCGTCGATGCCGACGTAGAGGTAGGCCACGGAAAAGCCGAACAGGGCATAGGCCAGGAAGGCGCCCATCACGGTGGCGCGCGTGACTTCGGTGTGGGTCATCAGCCGGGAGATGATCGCAAGGACGGCGACGGCGCCCACGAGCATGGTGCTGAACGCGTCTGCCGCGATCGTGGCGTCGCTCGGGGTTGCGACCCGGACCAGGGACATCCCAGCCGACACGGCGCCCGCCGCGTAGGCCGTGATCCGCATGGCGCGCGGAACATGCTGGTTCGCCGCGAGCATGAGCAGGATCAGGATGAAGACGAAATCGGCGAACTCGTCGAGCCACCGCCATTCCACTGCGCTGAACAGGTAGGTGACGAGCAGCAGCACAAGACCGTTGCCGTACTGCTCATGCACCCTGATATCCCGCAGTGGATGCCGCACAGTGCGACTGTAGTGGGAGCCTGTGGGGATCCGACGCGCTTGCCGGGAACGCGGGGGCAACCTGCAAGCTCCCGACCTGGCAGAATCGGCAGGACGCGGCAGCCTCCTCCGAGGATCAGTTGCAGCGTTGGGCCTCTAGCTCAATGGCAGAGCTGCGGACTTTTAATCCGTAGGTTGTCGGTTCGAATCCGACGGGGCCCACTGTGTCGGAATCCGTTGTGCTGCAAGGGATTTCGGCGTTCTGGTGGTTGTGATGCCTGGCGGTTGTGGGGGCGATCTTGGGCGGCTTGGCAGCCATCTGGCAGCCTTCTTGGTCGGCGCAGCCTCGGTGCCGCCCTGTGACTCGGTCAGTTCGCGGTCGGCTGCGCGCCTACGATTGTTGGCGGGGAAGTGCAGTTTGGCACTCGATCCCGTCGAAGGCTTGGAGGGCTCTCCCGCCGGCTCAAGACGATCGGGACCGCGCCTGCCGTGGGCCAACCGAGGGCCGGGGAACCGTCTTCTTCGCTGACCGGTGAGGGGGAGCAGTGGCCGGCGATGATGTTGAGTCCGGTATCGGGCGGATGAGGCTCCGCTACGCCGGGGTCTGCCGCGTCTGCGGGTCGGCACTTCCCGCGCGGGCGGATGCTGTCTACGAGCGCTCGACCCGGACGGTGCGCTGCGTCGAGTGCCCGACATCGAACTCGGCCCCAGCACCCATCGAGGTGCCGCTGCCGGTTGCGGATCCCGCCGGCGGGCGCAGGCGTCGCCGGATCGTCTGCGCGGCGCGAGTACCAGCGGAGGACGGAGCGGGACGGGGAGCGGCTCCGGCAGAGATGGGGCCGGCTCGGCGGAGTCGCGGTCGCACTCTCCGATGAGCGCAGAGCACCAGGGCATGGGCCGCCGGCGCGGTCGGCGAGGAGCGCCTGGGCGCGCGCCTGGACTCCCTGGTCTCGGAGTCGCTGGCCGTGCTGCACGACCGCCGCATCCCGGGGTCGAGGGCGAACATCGACCACATCGCCGTTACGGCTGCCGGCGTCTGGGTGATCGATGCGAAGAGGTACAAGGGCCGGCCGCAGTTGAGGATCGAAGGCGGCTTGCTGTCGCCCAGGGTCGAGAAGTTGCTGGTCGGTCGCCGCGACTGCACGAACCTCGTCGACGGCGTGCTCAAGCAGGTCGACCTTGTCAGTGGGGTGGTTGGCGACGTGCCGGTGACGGGTGTGCTCTGCTTCGTGGACGCAGACTGGCCGTTGGTCGGCGGCGCGTTCACCACGCGAGGCATCCAAGCACTGTGGCCCAAGCGCCTGGCGAAGCTGCTCGGCCAGGCCGAGGGGTCGGTCAATGTCGCGGCCGTCCGCGATGCGCTGGCGGCGCGCTTCACACCAGCCTGAGCGGGGTGGCGAGCGCGACCTCAACCCAGCAGCTCCGACGCCGGGGGATGAGGTAGCGCGTCGTTGCGCGCTCGTCCGCGCTACCGCGCGAAGATCGACTCCAGCGCGAGGGTGGCCTGGCGGGCGGCGTCGAGGTCGATGTGGGTGTAGACGCGCTCGGTGAAGGCGGGGTCGTCGTGGCCGACGATCATCGCGATGGTGCCGCGCGGCACGCCGGCCTGGGCGAGCAGGGTGATGGTGGTGTGGCGGGCGTCGTGCAGGCGCACGTCGCGGACGCCGGCCTTGGCGAGCAGGGCCTTCCACCGCCGGTAGTCGTTGCGATGGTCGACGGGTGTGCCGGTCGGGGTGGTGAAGACGAGGTCGTCGATCGTGGGCGCCCACAGGTCGGCGGCGCGTTCCCGCTCCCGCTGCTGCTCCTGGCGGTGCTCCCGCAGGGCGGTGACGACGAACGGGGGCAGGGGGACGACGCGCTCCCCGGCGGCGGTCTTCGTCTGTTCCTTGAGGTAGCGGCCGCCGCCGCCGCGTTGGGGGCAGCGGTGCGGCGGCTGGTCGCAGGGGTTCTGGGGGTCGCAGCCGTGCTGCCAGGGCCGGCGGCGCAGTTGAGCGCGGACCCGCCAGACGCCCTCGTCGAGGTCGAGGTCCTGCCACGCGCATCCCGAGAGTCTCCGACTGCCGGGCGCCCAGACACAGGGCGATGACCCATCGCGCCTGGTCCCGAGCGCCGCGGGACGCGGTGAGCACGGCTCGGGCCTCGTCGGGTTGAGGGCGACGCCGCTGCGGCCGTGCGGCGTCTCCAGCTCGACCAGCCGCACGACGTTGCGGGTGACGTAGCCGCGCTGATTGGCGACCTTTACGGCGCGTTCGAGACCACCGCAGGAGGGACGTGGAGGCTGGCCGGGTGCCGGGACTACTTCAGCAAGTACGAGCACCGGTTGCACGTGTCCCCGACCGCGAACCAGCACGACGCGATCGACGCCGTCGAGCTGGCGCTGGCCGAGTACGAAGAGCTGTTCGGGCACCCGCTGGTCGACGACTGCCCCGTCGACCCCGAGACCGGGGAGCTGCTCCCGGTGGTCGCGCCCGGGAGGCGGAGGGCAGCACCTAGGTTGAGTCGTTCCTGGACGAGTCGGCCCAGATGTCCAGGCTCAACCAGTCGTAGAAGTTGCCCCCGCTGGTGTCACCGCGGGCGATGCTCACGTGGTCGTCGGTCACTGGCGCGGCGCAGTCGACCCGGATATTGAACGGCGCCCCGCCGCCGCGCTTCGGACCTAGATCGGTCGACTTCCGGGGGGAGTGAGCACCTCCATACGAGGCGGTAGGGCGCTACCTGGATCCCACGTCGAAGTGCTCGTTCAACTCTGCCAGCGCCTCCAGAACCCCGGAGAGCAAGCCTTCGGCGAGGGCATCGCGCGGCAGCTCCAAGCTCCCGTCGTAGAGCAGGGGGATGTCGACCGTGGCCGCCAGGGTTTCCACCAACGAATGGCCCTCGGGAAGACTGAGTGACGACCAGTCCTGATCATCAGCGGCGGCCACCTCCCTCAATTCGGCCAGGCTTGCGCAGCGTTGCGCCCACGCAATCCCCACGTCTCGGCCTAATCTGCGCCGGCTGTCAATCCCGTGGGGGCGTTGCTCGGGCTCCGGTTCCTCCCGCAATCGACGAACCACCTCAGCGGGAGCCAACCGCCTCCCGAGTACGTCGCGAACATCCCGATCGGTGCTGGGCTGAGCTGTCGGCTCCGCTGGCGGCACGACCGTCTCCGCCGTCTTCACCCACTGCACCTGCTCGGCATACATGGAGAACTTCACGTAGGCGATTTTGGTCACGCCCACGGCCTGCGAGGCATTGTCCACGCGAAAGACGCCGGTCGAAAGAACGTGGAGGCTTGTGACGTCATCACGCAGGTTCCGATCGAGGAAGCGGACAGTGGCGTCCTTCTCGTGGGACTTGGTGTTGTTGCCGGCCACGATGAAGTCCTCAGCCCATCGGATGAAGTCGGACGCGCCGGCTTGGTGGACCGTTACCACCAGGTCACTCACGAGCACCGGGCCTGGTTTGGGAGTGGCCCTCCCAGACGCCTGCGCGAGGTAGGTCTGTGTCACAACAATGGGTTCGACCCTCACGAGGCGCGAGCAGTCGATTCCGGGCATGGACAAGGCGAAGTTGCGGGCCAACCACGGCTTGGCCTTCAACTGCGGGGGCGTGAACAACTGGCCGCCACCGCCAGTGTCCTTGGTCGTTGTCGGCCGAATGGTGATTGTCACAGATGAGGCTTCTTGGTCACTGCGGGCATCAAGTCGCGGGAAGGCAACAGAGAAGATCGCTCCCTTCTGCCATTCCAGTCGGCGCAACGGCTGCCGATTGAGATTGAGCAGGATCACCGCCCCGTCGTGCTCCGGGGCCTTCCCTTCGAGGAATTCGGCCACCCACGTCGCCAGCGTGCCGTCCGGAAAGGGGCAGGTCACGACGATGTCGTCGTACCGCGCGCTGCCGATGGACTTATCCGTCGGGCCACCCGGGTCCGGGGTCTCGATCACCTCGGCGAACGCGCCGCCGCCCTCGAAGGTATTGAGAAACCCGACGGGGTTCCCGTCGATCTCCAGCGCGAGCGCCGCCGGATACTGATCTGCCTTCAGTGCCATGGCCAACCATGGCACTGAACCCGCCCTGACGTCGCGTGTGCGAGGGAGTGCCGTACCCGTACGTTGGACGGTGATTCACGGCTCTTCAAGGTTCGGGCGGGTGTCGGGGAGTTGCGAGCATGTCCGCCACTACGTCGCTGCTGGTCGGCCTGGACGACCATGTGGTGCTCGACGTGCAGCACGTCGGGCCCAGGCCGTCCGGGTCGTGCTCGAACCGTCCGCGCAAGAGGCTGGCTGCCCCGGCTGCGGGGTCCTGTACTACTGGGTCGAGGAACGGCCGCTGCGCCGGATCGAGGGACCTTGCCGGCATCGGGGCGACGGGTGGAGCTGTGGTGCCTCGCACGGCGCTTGGAGTTCGGGGAACCGGCCTGCCGCCGTCGGTCGTTCACCCCGCCGACCGTGCAGATCCCGGCCAGAGCCAGGGCCACCAAGCAGCTGAGGGAGGGAGCCGCGACGGCCATCGAGCGATGGAACCGGCCCGTGTCTCCCACTTCCACCTGCGGCGGCGGGAGATGCCTTCCGCCGTCGGCGTTGCGCGATCCATGTGACCGCTTTCAGGCCCACTCCAGGCAGGCCGGTCATGCATCGACAGACTGCGCGGCGCGGCTTCAACACTTGCCCTTGGCGCCCCGGAACTCAAGCTCAAGACCCGCACGGTCATCCATGACCACATCAGCATCGCGGCGTTCGGTCCAAGCTTGCAGGTCGAGCACGATCGGCGGTGCGGACCGCAGGAGCAGCACGCCAAGGCCGAAAGACAGGGTCCTCAGCCGCGAACTGTCCATGACCGGCACGCGGCGGGTGCTCCGCGACGTGGTGCGTCCGCCGCGGGAGTCGCGGGAGGTGTCGTGGGCGTCACTGGCGGATGCTAGACGCGTCGATTGCGGCGATCGCGCGGGCCGCCAACTGAGCCCAGCGCCAGCCAGCGTCCCTGAGACGGCAGGCCCGGCATGCCAAACCCGAGCTAGCGGGGCCTCGCCGCCGCCGCTGCTGGATGGGCGATCTGCAGCAGGAATGAGTCGAGGACCGCCGGGGCCGTCCCAAGCCGACAAGTGTCTCCCGTGATGACTGGCTCCGGGCTGATCGAGCCAGAAGGGCCGAGCTTGAAGACCATGCTCTGCTGGCCATCGCGGACTCGATGTTCCCCCCACACCTGGTTCTGAGACTCAGCCCGCGAGCAGAGAACGAGCACATCGAGCCGCCACGGATGGACTGCCACCGAGACCTGCCACCGTTCCTGAGCCTCCCTTGAGCAGGCCAAGGTGAGCCCGCTGGGCGGCGACCGCTCTGAACCTTGCGATGGCCGCGTTGCCAGGACTCCTCCACGAGAGAACACGCCCAGGAGGGGCCTCTACTGAGGCAGGCAAAGCCCCCAAAGCGCGGGAGTTCACCGGGCTCCTCGACCAGGTCGCAGCCTTCGCCGGAGGTGCTCAGGCGACTGCGTGGAACTCGATGCGCACGCCGAGTTTGTTCAGCAGGGTCCAGATGGTTGCGAATGATGGGTTGCCGTCTTCGCTGAGGGCCTTGTACAGGCCCTTGCGGCTGATGCCGACTTCGCGGGCGAGTTCGCTGAAGTTGCCCGCGCGGGCCACAGTCTCCAGCGCGGTCAGCAGGAAGCCCGGGTCGTCCTGGGCTTCGTCGACGGCGGCGCCCAGATAGGCGGCGATCGCCTCAGGGGAGTCGAGGAGGTCGGCCGCGTCCCATGGTGCGGTCTTCACGGTCTGCTTGTCGCTCATGTCCTCTCCTCCCGCCAGGCCCGCGCCAGGCGTTTCGCCTCGTTGATGTCGGCCTGCTGGGTCGACTTCGCGCCACCGGTGAGCAGCAGGATCAATAGGTCGCCCTCGGTGTTGTCGTAGACCCGGTAGCCCGGCCCGTAGGGGATCCGCAGTTCGGAGACCCCTTCGCCGACCGGCTTGACGTCGCCGGGGTTGCCGAGCGCCAACCGTTGGATGCGCACCGCCACCCTCGCCGCTGCGTTCAGGTCCTTCCCTTTCAGTTTCGACTCCCATTCGGCGAACTCTTCGGTCCGCTCAACGGTTGTCATATGTGTACTGTAGTACTCATATGGGGAGGCTGGCAACGGTGTGGGTTTGATCGTTGGCTGCACAGCGTGTCAGTCGCCCGCCGACCACTCCTCGTCGGCGGGCTGACGTGAACCGCGTTGTCGCCGAGAGTCGTGGGCCCTGGACCGGCTGCAGATGAGCGTCTGGGGCGAGGCCCTTGCTGGCGACACCAAGGCCGTCGGGACGGTCGTGCGGGTCATCGGCCAGCGTTGCCGGTTGGTCGGTCTGACCTGAGCGCCCAGGCAACCGCCATGGCTGGCTACCCGTAGGACTCGCAGCCCCATCCGTCGCCGTCGGCGTCGAGGCGATGGTAGTCGGGGCCGCTGATCCATACCTTGCGGCGGATGTCAGAGCAGTCCAGATCTGGGCCCGGCGTGTTCCATGGCTCGCCCGCGCTGGTACTGCCGCCACTGCTCCGGGATCCGCTGGGGGAGGACTGTTGGGACCGGCGCTGGGACTCGGCCTCTGCGGCGGCGCGTTCGCGGGCCTCCGCCTCCGCAGCCTGTCGCCGGGCCTCTTCCTCGGCCGCCTTGCGGCGTGCTTCTTCTTCGGCGGCGCGCCTTGCTGCCTCCTCGGCTTCGCGGATCTGCCGCTCGACCTCTGCGGCGCGTGCGTCGTGGTTGGCCGAGGAGAGGGAGGCGGAAGCCGTCTTGGCATTGTTGGCGCTGGTCTTCAGCCGTGCCGCTGCATCGGGTGTGAAGGCCCGCATGGGGAACTCGTACCGGCTTCCGGCGACCAGTGCGGTTATGGCCACGGCCTCTGCGCTGAGTGCGTCGAGTTCCTGCTGCCGGGCGTCGATGGCGGCGAGGTCCTGGCCGGGCGCGGGCCGGGACTGTGCGGCCTTCACCTTGTTCTGCATCGCCTGCATCTGGGCGGGGATCGTGCAGTCGATCTCCGGGGAGTGCAGGCCGACTCCGGCGCGCTCGGCCTCTTGCTGGGCTGTCAGTACCTGCTCGTAGAACTCGTCGTTGCCTCCGACCACGATGGCGGCACCGTACCCGGCGCGGGCGATCTCGGCGTTGACCAGGACACCGTCGACGAAGACTCCGGCGAGGTCCCTGCCGTAGCGGTCCTGCCGCTCCTGGTCGTACTGCAGGTCCACGATGGTTCCGGCCGGCAACTGCCGCTTCAGGAACGCGGTGGCCTCCGGGGCCAGGCACTCCACGGGCTTGTCGGGGTCGACGGACTCCGGGGTGTCGATGTTGAGCAGCCGCACCTTGAACGAGTCCCCGCCCCGGTCCACCCGGATGGTGTCGCCGTCGATCACCCCGGCAACGGTTACCTGCGGCTGGTCGCTACTGATGACCGCCGCCGTCGCAGCGCCTCCGCCCAGCACCACGACGGCCGAGGTGATGGCCGCGATCGGATGCGATGCCAGTCCGGCCAGCAGCACTCCCATTGTTCCCCGACCCCCGAGTGTCGTCGCGCAACGATCAGGCCGCGCCCTCGGAAGTCTACGGAGCACCCACGTCGGGAGGGCCGGGCGCCCCGGCTTAGGCGCGGCAGCCGACCAAGGACAATGCTCGCTGCCTTGACTTGCCGCTGAGCGTGGGTCAGCGCATGTAGCGCAGCTGCCGCCGGAGCGCCTCGCGCGCAGCGTCGATCGGCTCCGGACTGGTCTTCGCGGACAGCGCGGCATGCGGCTTGCGGCCGAGGAAGTAGGCGATGCGTTCGGCGTTGGCGCCGCTGGGGTGTGGCAGTCCGTGCAGGATCCGGTTGGCGGCGAGGATGCCGCGGGAGGCCAGGTGGTCCAGGGCGGCTTCTGCCTTGGGGCCGAGCGGCAGCCACAGCGCGTCCGGCAGCGTGGCGGCCTCCGCGGCCAGCAACGTGTCGACCATGTCGCGCAGGACCGGGGTGCGCAGCATGTTCGGGGTGCCGTTGTAGTTGCCGCCGTCGCGGAACACCGGGTAGCGCAGCGCGGAGGTGAAGTGGACCGCACCTGCGCCGGTTTGGAACATGACGGCGGTGGTGTCGACGCCGAGGGCGGTGTTGGCGCCGACGTGGTCGAGCATGGCGACGAGGTTGGAGCGCATCGGCCCGCTGAATGACCCGGTGGCTTTCGCAGCGGCAAGTGCCTCCCCGAGGCTGCGCCCCTGCCTCAGCGCTGCGCGGAATCCGCGCAGCGCGTTCTCCGCCTGCACGCGGCCCGGCGTGATGCCCACGATTACGAGGCGGGCGTCGGCGCTCAATCGGTCGAAGGGGGCCCACACGATCCGCAGTCGGCCCTCGCGGTGCAGCGTCAACTCGTCGAGTAGGACTCCGTCCAGCGCAGGCTCGCCAGGATAGTCGGTCAGCAGGGGCGCGAACCGGGCCGGCAGGTCGACGCGGAGCCAGTCGGCGGTCATGTCTCGGAGGGTACGGATGCGTTCTGGGCCTACGCGGCTTCGTCCCGTCTTCGGGATTTCGTGTCCATCCTCTTGGTCCCCGGAGCAGAATCGCCTCATCGCGCCGAGTCCTGCTGGCACTGCGCGCTGGCAAGGTCCGCGATCAAGGGGTCCTTATCGAGGTCGAGGAGTGGTTCTTGTGGCTGGTTCGACCGATGGCGACGGCGCCGTGGCCCCCGGTGTGGAGCGCCACTACCTGACGTCGAGTTTCCGGGAGACGCTCGTGGAGCACCGGCTCTTGGCGGACCTGCTCACGGTCGCGTGGCTGCGCGGCCACGTGCTGGAGGTCAGCCGGGCCGAAACCGATCAATTCGGCTACGACGTCGTGCTGACACTCGGCGAGGTGACGCGGCATGCGCAGATCCGAGCCTCCCGCGCCGGGGCGCGCACCTCGAGGCAGGCGATCAACGTAGCACTGTCGCGCAAGCCGAGCGGCTGCGTGGTGTGGGTGTTCCTCAAGGAATCCGAGGGCGGCATCGATGTTCCGCACTACCTGTTCTTCGGCGGCAAACCAGGGCAGCGACTGCCCGACTTGGGCGACACCTTGGGCAAGAACCCGCGCTCGAAGACAGCGAGGCCGAACACCCGCGTCGTACTGAAGGGGCAGTTCAAGAAGCTGAGCACCGCTGAGGAGCTGTTCGATCAGCTCTTCGGTCCTCCCGGTGCCCCGGCTGACGACGAGAACGGGCCGGACGGCTAGGCGCAAGTGCCTGGCCGTCACGGCGCGGCGCGCAACTGGCACCGCGCAACGGCCGGAACCGCAGGTGCAGCCCGTCGCCGCGCAAGAGATGAGCGACATGGAAGCTGCGGTCAGGCAGGTGCGCATCGAAATCCGCCCAGACGGCTCCGTCGCGGTCCACGGCATTCCCGACACTGTTCCGTCCGATGTGGGGCAGGCGCGGGCCGATGCCGCGCAGGAGGAGGCCGAACGTCACCTGCTACGCATCCTGCGCATCCGCCAGGTCCCGACGCGCAACGACCGGCGCGTCGTCACCAGGGCAGCACGCGAAGCCGTTGCCGCGGAGGTGCGGCGGTCGAACGGGATCCACAGCGCCGCTTGATGCGGAACGGCAGCACGACGCCAACGGGCCCCACCGCCATCCGGTTCGCCGGATGGCGGTGGGGCCCTGGCGCCTGTTGTGCGTTGGGGGCTGCAGTCATGCGCGGGACACGCAATCCATCCCCCTAGAGATGATGCCTACAGCCTGCCCCGGTCCAGCCGAACACCGATCGTGCGCCCTCCGTTGAAACCATCCCGGTCAAGCTTGTATGCAGTCGTGTGGACCCGCATGCCCTCCGCAACACCGGAGCGTGACAGAGGGCGGTACTCGTCTGAATCCCGCCACGGCTGCCGTACAAGTCCCGTGCCAGGACTGATCACATCGAGGAGGCGATCAGCGTCGTCAGAGCCGGTCACCGGCGATCCCGGGGACGTACGGGATCAGCCCGAGTTCGAAGGCCCGCTCCTGCAACTGCACGGGCGCTTGCCGGATGTCGACAGGTATGCCGTCGAGTTGCAGCAGCCAGGTAAACGGGCTGGCCTGAACCAGATCACGGCGCAGGAACTCGCTATCGAAGGGGCTCAGCTGCAGGGTGTCGCGGATCAGTTTGGCCTTGTTCGCCATCGTGGTCTTCTTCACGCCGAACCACCCGCTGAGCTGGTCGGCGCTCGCGTGCGGAGTCTGCGCGGGGTCGAACAGGAAGTTCAGCTGGCCGACGGCGTACGCGACTCCCGCCGCCCAAATATCCAGGTCGCCGCGGAGCAGGGGGGAGGGCCGCTTCCGGCCGAGCTTGCCCACCACTTTTCGGCACAGGTCGGCGTACTCCCGGTCCAGATGTTCCAGGCAGACGGCGTCGGTCGCGGCCGCCGCTTGATCTGCATACGGTCGCACCGCGTGCGGCACATTCTCCATTCGGCACACCTCCCGCGATCGGTCGCAGTACTCCATCACACCGGATCGAGGCAGGAACAAGAGGGGGTCGCCCCGAAGCCCCGCTCGTGGAGGCGCTTCCTCCACAGCGCGACGAGCTCGCGCGCTACTCCGAGATCCTCAGACCCAGCCAACTCACGCATCCGAGTTTGCCCCCTACCGGGCGCTTCTACGCCCGCCCCGAAGGCGCCCAACACGCGCCCCAGTGACGCAGCGCCGTTCACCGGGACGGCGCTGCGAAGGGACGCACCTCAAGGTGCGGCACCAACCGGTGAGGCCCGTGGACGCGGTCCGGGCCGCGGTTCACCCGCTCCGCTGGAGAACCGGCCGAATGCCCCGAGTACGGCCGCGAGGCCGAAGAACATCACGGACCCGCGCGAAGGACTCGCGGCGATGGTCGTTGTGCAGAAGGCGTCAAGGCCGATTGCGCGTGGCGAAGAACTGCTGCATCGCCCTGAACCCTGCCTGGTCAATCCGGGAGTGCTCCTGCTCCACGTCGTAGAACCTCAGCACACCGGACCACAGCCCGACCGATCGCCCTCTCCAGTTCACGGCAACCTTCGTCTGGCGGTCCCCGACCGGGGTGAACACCCACTCCACCGTTCCCCGGAACGGTCCCCGGACTTGTTCCTCCACGATCCGCCGGTCGGGCTCGAAGTCGGTCACTCGAAGCACCTGTCGCACAGCGTCACGCCGATCGGCGCCACCCGGCTTCGTGCTGGCCGCCATGTCCCTCACACATCCGACTTCCGGCCACTGGCCTCCGTCGCGCACCCGGGCCCGGAACGTCGGCATCCACCACTGCGTCCGCCCGGCGTACTCGTCCGCGAACGCCGTGATGATCTCCGATGGGGTCGCGTCGATGACTGCCTCATCCACACAGTCGTACGTCGGCATCGCCAACCACCTCCTCCGTCTTCCGCTGGTCCTCGCGCAGTGGGCCATCCCATGTGCAATCGTGCTGCCCCCGCCGCCATGAATCAGCGGGCGAAGGTCCTCGTCGCTCGGCGCGGTGATGCCGTGCCCGATCGCGACGTGGCAGTCGCGACCTGGCGGTGCAAGGGCGTGGGCGGCAGAACGCGGAGCAGCCCCGCCGCCATGGGCGCATCCAGGCGCGGACGGTGCAGTCCAACGGGAAGGCGAACCGCCTGCCCCAACGTGCCCGACAGGCGGCGATAGCGGGCAGGTCGGGCGGAGCCCTCACTGTCTGATCGTGTCGAGATCCAGGCAGCGACGCCCGGGTGGCCCCCCACCAGCGCAGTCGGCGACACCGTCGCTCCTGCACCACATGCGTGACTAGAATAATGGTCATGAGCACCCAGTCCCTGGCATCGGTCAAGGCGCACTTGAGCGCCGTGGTCGATAGCGTCCATCAGACGCACGAACGAGTCACCGTGACCAAGAACGGCGTCCCCACCGTCGTGGTCGTGGCTGTCGAGGACCTCGAGTCGCTCGAGGAGACGCTCGCGATCCTTGCCGACGAGGACACGATGCGCCAGCTGCGCGAGGCCGAACGCGAGGTCGCCGCGGGCGACACCCTCGACGCCGCCGAGCTCCGGAAGTTGATGGATCGTAGGGCGCAGTCCGAGTGACCTATCGGCTGGCCATGGCGCGCAGCGCGTCCCGCGCGCTCGACCTGGGACTACCGGAGGCGGTCGCCTCAGCGGTCGTGGAATTCGTCACCGGCGTACTGCTGGAGAACCCGCAACGGGTCGGCAAGCCGCTGCAGCCTCCCCTGGATGGCAAGTGGAGTGCCCGGCGCGGGCAGTACCGGATCATCTACACGATCGACACCGCTGCCCAGGTCGTGACTGTGCTGCACATCTCCCACCGGCGCGACGCCTACCGGTGACCACCGGCCCGCCGGTCAGCATCCGCAGCCTGCAGCAGGCCGACGGGGTCGCTGCCCAGGGGCCTGGCTGACCGCCGGGCGACCCCGGACCGCGCAAGCCTCCCCGGGTTAGCCGTACCACCTCCGCCACGCCTCCAGCGCCGCACGAACGTCGTCGAGTTCGTGGCCGCGGGAAGTCACACGACGGGGTCGCCGACGAACTCGGCTACGCGAACCGGAGCGGCGCGTGGAAGGCCGTTGGAGCCTCGCTCAGGGCGGCGGAGTCGGACACCGTGGACGAGTGCCGGTAGTGGAGCCTGGCGCGCCTGGAGGCTCTGCTAACGCTGGTTTGGCCAGCGGCGATGGACGATGACCTGAAGGCAATCGTGGCGGCGCAGCGGATCGTGGACGCCGAGTACCGGCTGTTGGGGCTGCATGTGCGCACCGGCCGGCGATCGCTGCGGCGGGTTCGCGCCGGACCATCACCCAGCAACTGCATCGCGCCACACGGCTCCCCGGGGTGCCGCGGGGTGCCGCGCCCGGCAGCACGACAGGTCCGTGCCGCGCGTCGGCCGCGTCCGGGACCGGGGTTCCGGACGCGGCCGAGCGGGGGTGCGCCGTGGTCAGGGCAGCAGCGGCCTGCGCAGCATGACCGCGGCGCTGGTGAGCATCCAGAGGATGAAGCCCGCGAACGCCGCACCTGCCAGCGCACTGCCGGTGGAGACGCTGACGGTGTCGATGATCGAGACGACGGCGATGAGCGAGACGAGGCCGCAGAGGCCCGCGTACCACCGCGGTGCCTGCGCGCGCACGGCGGCGACACCGACGGCGCCGACCGTCACCGCCAACCAGACGCCCAGCGTGGCGCCCGCGATATTGGCGCCGTCGCTGAGCAGCGCCAGCACGCCCGGGTCCGGGTCGCTGTCCGCGTACCGCACCCCCAGCGCGTAGAGCGCCTCCCGCAGCCCGGCGGTGGCCGACATCATGATCGCGCCGTAGAGGAAGACGGTGGCCCAACCGGCGGCGGGTCGCCCCGGGCCGGCGGCGAGGGCGCGATGGACGCCGGCGAAGAACAGCACGATCGGGATGCCGAGCAGGGCGCCGATCACGACGGTCGCGCGGTGCAGGTCGCCGTTGCTGGCGAAGTAGGCGCCGACCTCCTCGGGGGAGGCGCCGAGCCCGGGCGCCGAGCCCATCAGCGGCATCGTGATCAGGCCCACCGCAACCGCTGTGACGCCGGCGATTCCGGCGAGGCGCCGGAAGTTGTCCGGTGCGTGCTCGGCGGCGCCGGCGGTCGCTGCGTCGAGGGGGGCGGTGGCGCGGGATGCGGTCTGCGGACGGGAGGGCTGCAGGGTCGTTCGGTGATCGGTCATGAGTGCTCCTGATGAGTCGGTTCCTGGCAGCAGGACCATATTGACTACATACATCTATTGTCAATACATGGACCTCTCGCGGTAGGATCGTCCTGTGAGTCGAATCCCCGAGCGGGTGCCCGCGCCATGACGGAGGAGCAGCAGCGACGCCGCTACCGCTCGCCGCTGCGGGAGGAGCAGGCCCAGCGCACCCGGGAGCTGATCCTGGACGCGTTCACCGGGCTGCTCGAGGACCGCCGGGCCGACGACATCACGACCCGGGAGATCGCGGCGCGGGCGGGCGTCTCGCAGCCCACCGTGTACCGGTACTTCCCGGATCGCACGGCGCTGCTGGAGGGGCTCTCCGGCCGCATCGGCCAGAGGATGGGGGAGCGGAGTGCGATCGGCGTACCGGAGCGCGTCGAGGACTTCGGCGCTCAGATCGAGGCCATGTACCGGGCCTCCGACGGCTTCGCTGCGGAGATCCGTGCCGAGGTCCTGCTCAACTCCGACCCGCGGTCCTATGCCGCGCAGACGCAGCGGACATCGGCGACGCTGCTGCATCTGGTCCGGGAGGCGTTTCCCGAGCTCGACGAGCGTCGGCACATGCAACTCACCGGCTTGCTGCGCAGCCTCGGCTCGTCGCACTCCTGGCTGCGGATGCGCGAGGAATTCGGGGTCCCCGGCAGCGAGTCCGGGCCGTTGACGCGGTGGGCCATCGAGACGATCCTCGCGGCAGTCCGGCGCGGCGACCTGCCCGACCTGCCCGCGCCCGGCACCGACGACGAGGAGGCTCCGTGACCACGGGGACCAACGGGACCACGGGGACCAACGTGACCACGGGGACCAACGTGACCACGGGGACTCTCACGCTGGACCATCCCGCCGCTCTGGAGCCATCGGTGGTGGGAGGCAAGGCCGCCCACCTCGCGCAACTGCGGGCCGCCGGGTTCGCGGTGCCGGCCGGCATCGTGCTGCCGGTACCGCTGCTGGCCGGGTGGCGGGCGGGCGAGGATCCGCCGGAGGCGATCAGGCGAGCCGTCGCCGAGGCCGTGGAGGCCTTCTCCGGTGCGCCGCTGGCCGTGCGATCCTCAGCGGACGCCGAGGATGCCGCCGCGGCATCGTTCGCCGGCGCCTACGCCACGGTGCTGGGCGCCGCCGGGCACCGGGAGGTGCTGGCGGCAGTGCGCACCTGCCTCGACAGCGCCGACGCGCCCCGGGTGTCGTCCTACCGCGGCACCGGGGGCGTCGCCATGTCCGTGCTGCTGCAGCCGATGCTGGCAGCGGAAGCCGCGGGCGTGGCGTTCACGGCAGATCCGGTGAGCGGCGCCGCCGATGCGGTGCGCATCTCGGCGGTTCGCGGGCTGGGCGACCGGCTCATGGACGGGACCGCCGACCCCGAGGAATGGCGGGTCGCCGCGGACGAGGCCCAGCGACTGCCGGGCGAGGCGGCGTCGGTCCTCACCCACGACCAGGTGGTGGCTGTGGCTGGGGTCGCCCGCCGGGCGGCGGAGCATGTCGGCTGCCCGCAGGATGTGGAGTGGGTGTGGTGCGACGGTGCGGTGCACGTGCTGCAGTGCCGGACGATCACCGCGCTCCCGGTGCCGCCGAGCGCCACGTTGGACGGCCTGGGGTGGGAGAAGGACACCGCCCACTACCCCGAACTGTTCACCCCGTACGGCTGGTCGCTGTTCGGACCGACCGTGGCCGCCGCCGGGCTGCCGATGGCCGACAACTTCGGGCTCATGATCGACGGGCTGGAGCAGGTCTCGATCGGCGGCGAGATCTATGTCCGGCCGATCCCGCCGTTCGGCTCGCCGGAGCCCGCGGGGCCGACCCCGCCAGCACTGCTCGTGGGGCTGGCGGCGCGCGTCCACCCGAAGCTCCGGCGACGCATGAAGGCGGCGCAGCGGGCACTGCAGACAGAACTCCCGCAGCGCACGCTGACCATGTGGGAGCAGCGCTGGCGCGCCGAGTTCGAGCAGCAGACCCGGGCGCTGCTCGGCGAGGACCTCACGGCGCTCGACGATGCGGCGCTGGTCGATCACCTGCAGCGGGCCAGGGC
The DNA here is from genome assembly GCA_963706835.1 of uncultured Actinomycetota bacterium. Lineage (GTDB taxonomy): Bacteria > Actinomycetota > Actinomycetes > S36-B12 > CAVXYG01. Next base: position 4,290 of record CAVPOB010000014.1, on the reverse strand, counting down.
CCTGCTCGAGCGGGGTCACTACGTCCACTTCCAGCTCCTGATGCCCTACACGCTGGCCGTCCACGACCTGGTGAAGGCGTGCGAACAGCTGCTGGGGTGGGATGCCCCGCGTGCCCTGCAGCTGCTTGCCGGCCACTCGCCGGCGTCCGTGGCGGGGATGCGCGACCTGGCGGGGATCCGGGCGCAGGTCACCGTCGACACCGCAGCGCGGGAGGCCCTGCGCGCGGCACCGGCCGATCCGGTGCAGGCGCTGCGCCCCGTCGCGCCGGAGATGGCCGACGAGCTGGCCGCCTGGCTGCAGACGCATGGCTGGCGGACCACGAACTACGATCCCGGGTCGGCCGCGATCATCGAGCGTCCCGGCGTCGTGACCAGGCTCCTGCTGTCGCCCAGCGACCGAGCGGAGGCTTCGGCGTCGCCGCCGACGCCGAGGGCGCTGCGCTGGCCCGCCTCGCTGGACCTGATCGCGCGCGCTTCGCCGACGCATTGGCGGCGGCGCGCCGGGCCTACCCGGTCCGCGAGGAGAACGTGGCGCTGACCGACAACGTGCCGTGCGGGATCCTGCGCCGATGGGTCCTCGAGGCCGGCGAACGGCTCGTGGGCCGCGGCCAGCTGCCCAGGGTCGCCGACGCGGTCTACTGCACGGCCGAGGAGTTGGCGCAGGCCCTGTCGGGCCGCGGCGAGGACGTTGCCCCGGCAGCGGCCCGGCGGCGCAACGAGGAGGCGTGGGTCCGCGCCCATCCCGGTCCCACCGTGGTCGGCGAGACCGGCGTTCTGCCCGACCTGCGCTACCTGCCCGGGCCCGGCCGACGGATGAACGAGGCCATGCTGTGGGGGTTGCTGATGGAGTTCCCCGGCGAGCAGGCGACCACCGACGACGGACAGGTGACCGGCACCGCCGCATCGCCCGGGCACTACACCGGACGGGTCCGTGTGGTGAGCAGGGAAGCCGACTTCCATGCGCTCCAGCCCGGCGATGTCCTCGTCTGTCCGACGGCGAGTCCCTCGTGGACCATCCTCTTCGGCGTCGCCGGTGCCCTCATCACCGATGGCGGCGGGCCGCTGGCCCATGCGGCGATCATCGCCCGCGAGCACGGCCTGCCTGCCGTCGTCGGCACCGGCAACGCGACCAGTCGGCTGACCGACGGGCAACTCGTCACCGTCGACGGGACGGCCGGCACGGTGACCCTCCACGCGGCCGGTTGACCGTTCTTCGCCACGTTCCCCAGTGCTTGGACCTGCGAGATGGTCGGTCGGGCTCCCCTCACCGCCCGCAACCGGCCCTACGGGTAGCTGAACCCCGACTTCGTCGAGCTCGTGCAGGCGCGGTTCGCACCCGACGACACGATTCTCGTCTCCTGCCGCTCGGGCGGCCGATCGGCGATCGCGATCAACACGCTCGTCGCCGCCGACTACCGCAACGCCTACAACATCCGCGACGGGATGGAGGGCAGCAAGGTCGACGACCCGGACAGCGTCTTCAACGGCCTGCGCCTGAAGCACGGCTGGAAGGCCTCAGGACTGCCCTGGACCTACGACCTCGACCCCGCGAGCATGGCGTTGCCCGCGCGCCAGACCGGGACGCTGCACGCGGGCAACGCCGAAGACTGACGGCAAACGACCCCCGGGCGGGCTCGCAGCGCCTGGCCGCCCCTTCCCTGTCAACGGCGGTCGCGCTGAGGGTGTAAGCGTCCCAGCATCGTCGTCGACGAACCGAGGACAGCGCCGGCGGGAAATCACCTGATTCGGGTGTTGTCCGGAGCGCCCGCCAAGCGGAGACTGGGCACCGGGCCGCGTCCAAGCAGCAGCTTCGAAGGGAAGAGGGGCACCATGACAACCAGCCAGGACCAGGAGAAGCAATCCGTTCTCGTCTCCGGTGACAACATGCACGGGAAGCACCACTGTGAGGTCCTCATCATGAACAGGGAGGCAGACGGACCCGGCGGAGCGGGCAACTACTACAACTCTCTCGGGGTGGTCGATGACGTCTCCGACGAGGAGTTCGACGCGCGCTTCCGGGCCCTTGACCCGGAGAAGCTGAGGGAGGAGTACGGCGGAGACGCGGTCCGCTTCAATGGTCCGCGGCGTTTCCTGGCCGACCGGTTCACCGCGGACGCCTTCGATGGGGGCAAGGTCAGCATGCTTGGCCCGATCCCCATGTACCTGTACGGCACTTTCGTCGTTCCGGATTTCGACGCGTTCATCGCTGGCAAGCAGACGCCCTACCAGGAGACGGTCTCTCGGCGGACCACGACCTGGTTCTTCGAGGCTGGCGCAGAGGTGTACGAGCTGGTGTCCCCCGAGAGCATCGTGTACGTCATGCAGAGCGCCTCGTTGAGAGTGGACGCCGACAACACGGTCGACACGCTGGCGACACTCGGCGAGCGCCTGGCGTTGCCGCAGGGATGGACCTACCGGGCCCGGACGCTCGAGGAGGAACTCGTCATGCGGGCCACCTACGACGATGACCCGCCCAACACGATCGTCCTCGACGAGTTGGAGAACAACTACCAGCGCCTCCGGAACGGGTAGGCCTCCGACTGCGACGCGAGTTCGGGTCGCCGGGACGACAAGGGCCGACAGCGGTCCAGAGGAAAGGGTGGGACCACGATGTCAGACACCTCACAGCACGCGTCCGGCAGCGACGCCCAGACGCTGCGTCCTGACTGGCGGGAGGAGTTCGCCTACACCGCCGGAGTGCAGGCTTTCGTCTACGGCTTTCCCTACATCTACTACGCCCAGCTGCGGCACGCCTGGGTGACGAACAGGCGGGACCCAGCGGTGGTTCCCTACGCGGCGGTCAACCACTTCTGGCACGCCGGACGTCTGCTGGACGCCACCTACCGGGACGGGGGCTCCCCGAGCACCGACAGTCTCTACTCCTTCGCCTGGCTGGACGTCCGTGAGGAACCGGTGATCTTGTCCCACCCCGACATGGGGGAGCGCTACTTCACCTTCCAGCTGGCCGGGTTCAGCTCCGACAACTTCGGCTACGTCGGGCAGCGCACCACCGGTACCGCCGCCGGCGACTTCGCCATCGTCGGACCGGGGTGGCACGGCCACCTGCCACCAGGGGTACGGCGGGTGGAGCCGGCTCCGACGCCGTGGGTGCTGGTGCTGGGCCGCACCGCAGTCACCGGGTCCGCCGACCTGCCGGCGGCGCGGGGGTTGCAGGGCCAGTACCGGCTCACCCCGCTCAGCCTGTGGGGTGTCCCGGACGCGGTCGTCCCGGAGCGTCGGGACGTGTACGCCCCGCCGTCGGCATCCGACCCGCTGGGACCGTGGAAGACGCTCAACGCGATGCTGGTCGAGAACCCGCCGCCGCCCCATCACGGTCTGGTGCTGGACCAGGTCCGGGACATCGGCATCGGCCCAGGTCTGGACGTGGAGGCGCAACCTGCAGTGGTCAAGGAGGCGCTGGGCCGCGCTGCTGCCGCCGGGATGGCGCTGCTACGGCAGCAGTTTGTCAGCGGTGACTGGGCCGAGCAGGTCGCCGGCTGGCGCTACCCACCCGCGGAGGAGGGCCGTTTCGGCGACGACTTCTTGCGGCGGGCCGCTGACCAGTGCTTGGCCGGGATCGCCGCGAACGACCCCGCCGAGTCGGTCTACCTGCTGAACTTCCAGGACGCCGACGGGGCGCCGTACGCGCCACAGGGCCGCTACCAACTGCACTTCGGCGCCGACGACCTGCCGCCGGTGGATGCGTTCTGGTCCCTGGCCGCCTACACCTCGGCCGATCTCAACCTGATCCCCAACCCGGCGGACCGGTACCTGGTCGGCGACCACGCCTCCAACCTCACCGTGGATGCCGACGGTGGTCTCACGTTGTACCTGCAGCCGGAGGCACCGGCCGGTGGGGCGGAGGGGAACTGGCTGCCGACCTCCGGGACCCAACCGTGGTTCCTCATTCTCCGGATGTACCGCCCCCGGCGCACGGTTCTGGAGGGTGCTTGGCGGTGTCCGGCGGTCACCCGCGTCGACGTCAACGTCGAGGATTCGGCCTTGTGAGGAGGTGGCGAGATGGTCTGGGCAATCCTCGCGCTGTTGGGGGTGCCGCTGTGGCTGTGCGCCATCGGGATCCCTGGCCCTGGTCTACCGGAACAAGTCGCTGCGGCAACGGCATGGTGACATCCCGGTCCGGGTGCTGTGTACGGGGAAGACCCGCTGGACCCGCGGCCACGCCGTCTGGGTCTCCGACGTGTTCGCCTGGCCCGGCAGCCCGGCAGCCCGGCAGCCCGGCAGCCCGGCAGCCCGGCGGCCTGGAGCGAGGACCTCTTCCAGGTGACCGCC
>CAVPOB010000013.1:0-16580 GCA_963706835.1 uncultured Actinomycetota bacterium | reverse complement strand
TCCCTGGCCCTGGTCTACCGGAACAAGTCGCTGCGGCAACGGCATGGTGACATCCCGGTCCGGGTGCTGTGTACGGGGAAGACCCGCTGGACCCGCGGCCACGCCGTCTGGGTCTCCGACGTGTTCGCCTGGCCCGGCAGCCCGGCAGCCCGGCAGCCCGGCAGCCCGGCAGCCCGGCAGCCCGGCGGCCTGGAGCGAGGACCTCTTCCAGGTGACCGCCGCCCGGGTCGGGGTCTTGGAGCCGGAGGAGCTGAAGAAGCTGCACCGGCTGGGTGACGACCCGGCCGTGGCCACTCCGACTCCCGACGTGGGTGAGCCGGTCCGCGTGGCGGTGGCAGCCGAACACCGCGCGGCGCTGCTCGGTCCGTATGGCGCGACGGTCGGCGGGGGCTGACCGGCAAGGGTTCTGACGTTCCGGGTACGACGGAGGAGGTGTGGTCGGCGTGGAGCACGAGCGGCTCCAGACCATTCTGAAGCGGACCAGGGACGGGATCCTGGTCGTGACCCTCGCGCCGATCCCGGGGATGACGGTCGCGGTCGCGGCCGGACTGCTAGTGAAGACGGCGCTCGTCGGAGGGCTCCTCGCGAACAAAGCAGCCAAGAAGGTCAAGGCTGCCGGCGAGGTGGGCGCCCCTATCGCTTGGACGGACGTCGATGACGACGTGTCCACCATCGACAAACAGCGCGGCGGCAGCGGCTTCGCAGCCGGCCAGGTCACCCGGGCGATCGGCGAGTCGTGGCTCGAGACTTGCGACCACTTCTGGGCCTTGTCCTCCTCGCATGCCCCGCGCGACCTCGACCCGGCACTCGTTGCGGAGCGCTTCGCGGACGACCTGTACGACCGGCTGCCCCGCTACCTGCAGAGGTGGGAGGACCGGGTGAGGCGCCGTGCCGCGGCCGAGGGCATCGAGGTCGATGAGGCGCGCTGAGTGCGCTCAGCAGGAAGGGACGGAGATCGGGGGCCTCCCGGCTCGGCATATCGTTCCGACGAAGTCATTGGGCCGAACGCAGGGCTTGAGCGGACTCACAAGTCACCTGCACACGACCGGATGGGAACGACGGGTGGAACCTCACGCCGAGCCAGCAGTACCGGTGAGATCCCAGTGTGGCGATCCGACCCTTGCTGGCGGTTATCGACCGGCCAGGACTCGGCAGCCATTCTGCAGCCATCCCGAATCGCCGCCCCCTACCTCAACCGAACCCGACGCGTCCGAGCCGGCCCCGTCCATACGATGGCTAGCTGTGGCACTGGTTGCGGCTCGACATCGTCCCCGACCGGCAGTATTCACTGGCTCCCGCTATTGCTCGAGGATGCATCTGGTCGTAGGTGCTCGAGGTGGCCGAGCCTCGCGTGAACACCCGCAGCACCACCCGCTCGAATCATTGCCGGGCGCGCGGGCGGGCAGGTCGGTGCGTGCTCGTCCCGACACGGCCGAGCGGGGGCGCAGCGACCGTGGTGGTCGCCGCGCCCCCGCTCGGGCGAGTGCGGATCGGGCTGGTGGGTAGGTGGGGTCAGACTGCGGCGGGTTCCGGCTGCGCCTCCTGGTCGCGGGGTTCCGGCTCGTCGCCGCGGTGGCCGGTGATCGCCGACAGCAGTACCGCGGCGGCCGCGACCGCGAGCAGCAGGGAGGCCAGCCCGGCCGGTGTCTGCAGGAACTGCACCGCCATGCCCAGCCCGGGCGACACGCCGACGACGGTGCCGACGATGTCCTGGGAGGTGGCGGCGAAGGGATCGGCCTGCGCGTTGGCGTCGCCCTTGGTCACCAGCGTCCCGTCGGCGTCGATGTCGAGCAGCCGGTGGGTGGTGACGCCCTGGCCGACGCGGAAGGAGATGACGTCCCCGGCCTCCGGCTCGGCGCCGGTGTCGACCAGCACCAGCGAGCCGGTGGGGATCTGCGGCGCCATCGACGCCGACTCCACCACGTAGGCGCGGTAGGGCGCGGCACCGGTCGCGAACAGGCCGGCGGCGACCAGGAGCGCGGCGGCGGCCGCGGCCAGGACGACGCCGAGGACTCGGGTGATGGCGGTCATGGGGATCCCTTCAGGAGCAGGACGGGCGCGGGCGGGGGGCGGCGGGCCGGGAGGGGTGCGCGGCGGGCCGGCCCGCGGGGTGCGCGGACCGGCCCGCCGGACGGGCCTGCCGGAGGCCCGGTGCGGCTCAGGCGCCGGGGTTGATGCCCGGCTGGGTGGCCACGACGCTGTAGGGCAGGCTCAGCGGGACCGCGATCGGCAGCTGCGACTGCAGCTTCTCCGACAGCTTCAGGGAGAACTCCACGGTCGCGGTGTCGCCCGGGACCAGGCCCTCGGTCAGCCGCAGGTCCGACGGCAGCGGGGTCACGCCCGGCGTGCCGGGCGGGTAGTTGCCGTTCAGGTTGTCGGAGAAGAACACGCGCTCCCCGTCGACGGTGATCTCGATCTCGGCGTAGGTGCCGAGCTGGTTGACGGCCTTGAAGGTCGGGTGGTTCGGATCGAACTGCAGCCACACGTCCTGGGCGTTGCGGCCGATGTTCTTCACCTCGAAGTCGCCGGTGGCCACCTCGCCCGGCAGCAGCGATCCCAGATCCAGGTCCGGGGTCGTGGTGCGGTTGCCGTCGACGCTGACCGCGATGCTGCCCATCGACATGGTGATCGCGCCGCCGGAGTTGATGTCGGAGAAGTAGCTGCTCGTGGTGCCCACGGCGGCGGCCCCCAGGCCCAGTGCCACCACGACGGCGGCGGCGCTTGCGACGATCTTGCGGTTCTTGCTCATGGTTGTCTCCTGCGAATGCTCGGGCAGCCCCGACGGAATCCGCGGGCTGCGACTGTGCGATGAAGACCGGCCCCCCGCCGCCCGCCTTGTCCCCAAGGCCCCCGGTGGAGTGTCGGTTCCGTCTGACACCGCGGGTATCCCCCGACCCCGGCACCGCAACCCCGATCCGCCCCGCCCGAACCCGGCCCGAACATGCCCCGAACGAACCCACGAACTCCTGCCGCGCTTCAGGCTTGGTGGCAGGGCGGTCGAGTCAGTCCCGAAGGGGCTGATCCTGCCCGCGGCCTACCAGCGGGAGCGCCGCAGGCTGGCCGAGCGCCGCGAGGCCGCCTTCGCCCAGGAGCCGACCGGGCCGAACCTGGGGGTGCCCCCTCTGGGGGAGTCTGGCAGCTGGACTCCACCGAGTTCGAGACCACCGCAGGAGGGACGTCATGGGGGTGCCCCCGCTGGGAGCGCAGCGCGCGGGGAGGCTGGCCGGGTGCCGGGACTACTTCAGCAAGTACGAGCACCGGTTCCACGTGTCCCCGACCGCGAACCAGCACGACGCGATCGACGCCGTCGAGCTGGCGCCGGCCGAGTGCGAGGAGTTGTTCTGGCACCCGCTGGTCGACGACTGCCCCGTCGACCCCGAGACCGGGGAGCTGCTCCCGGTGGTCACGCTGGTCACCGATAACGGCGGGCCGTTCCGCTCCTTCCGGTTCGAGGCCTTCATCGAGCTGCACCCCGGGCAGCAGATTCCGGCAGGCGGTCCGCGCCTGGCCACGGCCCCGACCCGGTGTGCAGCGCCCGCTACTCGCCCTCACTTCCGACGGCGTCTGCTGCCGCCTGCGCCACCACCCAGTGCTGGACGATGGCGTCGTACTCCGGCGTGAACTGGTAGCCGCTATGCGTTGCGAGGTCGTACCGCTCGGCGTCGATTTCGAAGACGTACACATCGTCGACCTCGGCCTGCGGTTCGGCCGGGTCGGCGAAGATCGGGAAGCCGATCGGGTCGCTGCGACGGTAGAGGTTCCGCCAGTTACCGGGCCCCAGCCGGCTCTTCAGGGTCTCGTCCTTCGACAGGGTCTCGTCCTCCCCAGGGGTCTTGTCCTTCGCAGAGGTCTTGTCCCTCCCCAGAGACCTGCCGTTCTCGCGGCTCTCGTCCTGCGCTGTCCGGGCGAGCGGCGCGTCGGGCTCGGCGGAGTCGAAGTCCCACATCCGCGGCAACGGCCGCGTGCCGAGTTGCTCCGGTCCGAGGACGGCGGGGAACAGTCGGCCGAACCAGGCCCGCAACTGCGACCCGTACGTGACCAGGCGCACCCGCTTCAAGTGATCGTCGCTGAGCCTGGTTGCGACGGCGGCTGCGATCACCGCGCCCTGGCTGTGGGCGGACAGCACGACCGTGTCCTGAGGCGCGCCGGGTTCGTCGAGCAGCACGCGGACCCGCCGCGTGATCTCCGGCACGACGCGCTCCCCGTAGCTGGGCGGGCCGAACGGGTGCGCCGTACGGGGCAGGAAGGTGGCGATGTCCCATAGCACGCCGGCCTGGCGGCGGGCGCTGTCGGACTTGCGCACCTGGCTGATGAACCACAGCAGTGCCAGTGCCAGGGCCAGTGCGAAGTACAGCCCGGCGTCAGTCAGGAGGTGCAACCATTCGTACTCCTCCCAGGGCGGCCGGCCGTACACCGCGCCGACCACCATCACGAGGAAGGCGACCACGGTGATGATGCTGATCCGCCCCACCAGCCGTTCGGCGCGGTGGACGAAGGCGGCGCTCCGGCGAGCCGCGACGATCCTGCCCTCGTCGTTGGGGAGGTCGAGCGCCCCCGGTCGCCTGTCGATGTCCGCGCGGACCACTCCCTCCAGCGGAGACTCGTCCGTTCCCTCAGTGGGAGAGCTGACCTTGCGTCGGAACAGCGATCGCGTGAGCAGCAGCATCAGCACCACGGCCACGCTCCATACCGGCGTCATCGTGGTCGACCACAGCACGACGTTGGGCAGCACGAGCGTCTCCTGGGGCGGGTCCTCCACCAGCAGGCGAACGCCCTTGCTGAGCAGGACGACTCCGTCACCGATCGGCACCGAGCTCTGGCTCACCGCACCGTCCTCAGCGTCGCAGGCGCTTCCCAGGCAGCTGTTGTCCAGCGTCAGCGCGGCCTCCTGCGTCTCCAGCCTGACCTCCTCCACATCCTGCTCGCCGCCGCCGACGATGAGGCCCTGGACCAGGCGGGTCGCTCCTTCGTGCACGGTGCTCGCCTGGGCAACCGACACCGTGCCCTCCACGACGACGACCTCGTCCCCCCTGACGTTCACCTCGCCATCGGTGACCGTGATCGGGCCGGTACCGCTGAGTTCGGCCGGGGTCGCCGCACGGCCGTCCGCGTCGAGGAGCAGCGCCGTCGGCGAGGTATCGCTGGGGTAGCCGGCCGCGGTCTCGGTCACCGACTGGTCGCCGTTCAACAGATCCGCCGCCCCCACCACCAGGGAGGTCGTGAAGAGCATTGCGACGGCGACCGCACCGCCCAGTAGCACGCCGGGTGCGGCCCCCCGCCACGCCTGGCGGTGGCTGTCTTCCTGCTTCCCCGTCAGTCGATGACGCACCCCGAACACGGCTGCCCCCGCGAAGGCGACGGCACCCACCGCCAGAATCCAGGCCGCCATGTCGGTCTCTTCGCCGCGCGCCCCGCCCGAGCGGGCAACCCCAGCAGCCGTCGCCAGCACCAGCAGGAGGCTCGAGAACAGCCCCCACCGCGATGAGACGGAGGCGAATGCCAGGAACACGACGTGCGCCGCCAGGGCGAGGAAGAGGACGCCCAGCAGCAGGCTGCTGTCGAAGAAGTCGCGGGCCTGATTCAAGCGGCCCTCCTCGATCCCGAGCCAGTCGGTGATCCCGGCCACTGCGAGTGCTGCGAGGCCGAGGACGAGCGCGGTCCGTGACGTCCCGCTCCGGCGGCGGTCCAGGGCCCGGGCCGGTCGACCGGGGAACTCGATGCCGTCGCTCCAACTCAGAAGCGTCGACACGAAGGCCAGCATGACTGCGGCCGCGGCCAGTACCGCCGCCAAACGCAGCCACTGGCTTCCGGCTGCGCCGGCGGCCATCACCGGTGCGGTGAGGCAGGCCGTGACGACCGACAGCGCCACGGCGACGTGGTTGGTGATCAGCGGCTGGATGCGCTGCTCGCCGCGCCACATGTACTGCCGCTGCAGGATCGCCGTGCCCTGCCTGGCGGTCGTGTTGCTGCGGCTGCTGGTCACCGTCTCGTACCGGGCACGAGACTGCTTCGAGAGGAAGACGAGGAACAGGATCGCTGCCACCGGCACAGCAGCGGCGATGACCAGGCGCTGCGACGGCTCGTTCCAGCCAGGCCTGCCGAGGATGTCGGGGACCCACTGCGGCGCCCAGCCGGGCAACGAGCAGACGCGGGAACCGCCTCTGAAGCACTGCCAGGCCAGCAGATCCATGCTGACCACGCAGACGGCCGCGGTCGCCGTCATGGTCATCAGCAGTCCCGCCCAGCGGGCAGCCACGGCGGTGACTTTGCGGTCGGCCGCCTTGTCCCCCGGCCGGCCCTCCCGGTCGATGCCGGGACGGGTCCAATAGGCGACGTTGACCATCGCGAACGGCAGCAGCACCAGCCACGCCACCCGCTTCACCCTCTCCAAGAGCGTCCCTGCGCTGGAGGTGAGTCCGCCCCAGGAGTAGGCCTCGACGGTGTCGGGCTTCCCCTCCCTCGCGGCCTCGGGCTTCCCAGCCCTGACGTAGAAGCCGGTCAAGTCGTCGGTGTAGTTCACGGTCCGGGCGACGGGGCCCTCGCCATCTCGCCACAGCATCGACGCTGGCGGGGTCCCCGACACACCGTGGATCCGGATCTCATGGACTCGGCGACTCATCAGCGGCCCCTTCGCTCACCCTCAAGCCGATACACCGTTGGGGCGTCATCCCCACCCCGCCCCGAGGCCCGACGCCGTCAGCATGCCGGATCAGAGCTCCAGCCATCGGGCATTCGACGCGGATGTCCCCGCGCGGCACCGTTCAGACGCAGTTCCGTCCGCCTCCGCTTGCGCACGCTCCTGACGGATGCCGACCTGAAGGAGTGATGGGAGCGACAACCGGGCGAGCGAGGGACGGCAGGACTCGGGATCTCCCTCGCGAGCAGGCGTCACCACGCGGTGGCCTAGCGGCGCAGGTGCGGTGCGCTGGGTGGCATACGCTCCATGCACTGGGATGGGTCGGATCGGAGGGGTGGGCGATGCCGGTGCTGCCTAGCCGCAAGCGACAAGCGCACGTCGCGGTCACCCTGGCGGTCGCGGCGGTGACGTTGCCCAGCGCGGTGCAGGCACTGAGCGGCAGCAGGGTGGGGTCGCGGGAGATCGTGCAGGTGGAGTTCGCCGGATCGGGAGAGCGGCTGATGGCCCTCGCCCAGAGTCGCCGGGAACGGCTGCAGACCTACCGGTCGCTATTGGGACTGCGGGACAACGCCTACGTCGCGGTCTACAGCGCTCCGCTGCTGCTCGGCGTGGACCTGCTCCCCGGCAAGGCCCGGCACATCGGCCTGCTGCTCGCACTGGGCACGGCTGCCGCAGATGTAGCGGAGAACGTGGCGCTGGAGGATGCCTTGGGCATCCTGCTGGCGGATCCCTCGCAGCCGGCACTGGCCGACCTGGGCGCCAGGCGGGCGCGACGAGCCGCTTCGGTGAAGTTCGCCCTGCTGGGGCCCGCCATCGGCATGGCGCTGTGGGGCGTTGCCCGGGCATGGCGGCCACCGTCGGATCGTGCGGGAGAAGGGGAGAGCACATGACCGAGTCCACGACGAGGTCGGCTGCGGCCGCCGACCAGATCCTCGAATCCCTCGGACCGACTACTGCAACGAACTAACTGCGCGGGACACTAGCGGCCCCCCACCACAGCGGCGTGCCCTGACTCGGGCGGGGCCCTCCGCACGAGCCCTCGATGACGGCCGACTTCGGCGTGGCCCGGGGAGATTCGCGTGACGTCCGCGCCGACACAGGCGATGCTCGCAGAATCCTTCGAAGCCTGTGACGAATGCAACACCGGCGATGGAACTGCCCCAATCTGTTCGGCGTCATATCGGATGTCTGCTCCGCTGGCGTCGGCTGCTGAGCCAAGAAATCGGACGGGGAGACGCCACCTGCCGTCCCAGGCTGTCCGCATGCCTCGGGCGCATCGTCAACAAGGAGGCACTGTGGCCGCGACCCGCCCCTCACCGTCGGTCCGTGATGCGCTGCGTTCCGTCGAGCAGGCGAGGGTCATCGCCGACATGCCGATCCGACTCCGCGAGCTCCACGCTGAGTCCGCCAGGGATGTGCGGCAGGCGTACGCAGGGGTAAAGGCCCAGATGGCCGCGGAGTCCCTGGCGAAGATGCCCGTCTCAGCATTGCAGAAGCACAACGCTGGGTCGGGGGTCGCACACCTCGAGTGGGCGGGCTTCTACGCCGCTGGTGAGCGCGTCCCCTACTGGGCCGAGCGATCTGCAGCGCGTGTCCGGCATCGGGCCGGCATCGGCCGCGGCGATCCTACGGGCGCTGCAGGCCGCTACGGCGGAGGCGTACGCCCAAGCCGTGCCGGACTTGGACGGCGGCACTGCCCAAGATGCTCTGCTGCCCGCTCTGCACCGCACTCTGGCGATCCGAGAGGCCTACCAGGTGTACGAGCGCAACTCGGCTCTGGTCGGCCACCTCCGCCTTGCCGTGAAGGACGGGCAGCAGTTGCCGCTGGGCCTCCGCTGGGGGATCGCGGGCAAGGAATGGACGGCCCAGGCCCTTCGGTTGCACCGCGAGCTCCTGCCACTCCTCAGCAGCCAGGCGGCCTCAGAACTCCAAGAAGCCGCGGACCGGGCGGAGCGCGAGGCGTCGCCGCGCGAGGCTCTCCAGGGCTTCAGCGCCAACAGGCGCGTGTATGCCGCGCTCCTCAGGGAGACCGTCCCCGGCGCCCGATTGAAGGTCCAGCCCGACGGCGTCGTCGCAGGCAAGCAGGGGGGCCGCCACCAGCAATCCCCTGTTGACCGGGTTGGATCGTCAAGCTCGGGGTCCGCACGGCGGCTCGGGCCATACACGCTGCAGAAGAAGCTCGGGTCCGGCGCCTTCGGCACCACGTATTTGGCCACCGACGACCGCGGAGCGCAGGTCGCCGTGAAAGTCCTCTCACCCGGGGCGCTGTCCGACCCGGGCAAGCGCGCCACCCTCGAGCAAGAGGTACGTGCCGGCCAACGGATCAACTCCCGGTACTTCGCGCGCGTCCTCGACTTCGACACCGCGGGGGCCACGCCCTGGATCGCCCAGCAGTACGTCCCCGGGCAATCACTAGGGCAGTTGATCTCCGCGGAGGCCCCCCTCACAGCGACCCGGGCCATGGCGATCGCGGAGCAACTGCTCTCCGCCCTGGAGGATCTGCAGCGGTACGGCGTGGTCCACCATGACATCAAGCCCGACAACATCCAGGTCGGCGCCAACGACACCATCACCCTGCTCGACCTCGGGGTGAGCTGGACCCCCGGAGACGGAGGATTCGGCGGGACCCCGGCGTACTTGCCCCCCGAGTGCTTCGCCGACAACTACCGGCCGGACCCCGCTACCGACACATGGGCGGCGGGAGTCATCATCGCCGAGATCGCCACCGGACATCACCCCGTCCTCGGCGCCGAACGCGATCCCAGGAGCGCTGACGGGCAGGCTCGGCTGCGCAGGAAGCTGGAATCGGGGCTCGCTGACCTCAGCGGCATGCCAGCGGAACTCCTCGACGTCGTACGATCCATGGTCCGGCAGGACCCGGGCGACCGCCCACCGGCAGCCCAGCTCCGACCAAGGCTCCGACACACAGACGCCGGCCACGATGGGGCCACCGAGCAGGCCTGGGTCGACGGGCTGACGCTCCTGCTACAGATGAGCGAGACCCGGGGCATTGGCATGACGATCCAGTTCGACGACGACGTCTACCTGCAGTGGGAACCCTCGGGTGATCACCTGCAGCTCGAACTCGTCGGCAACAAGTACCTCCCCGCCGAACGGAAGTTGAACCCGGACCGACAGCAGCGGATGAAAGAGATGGGGTTCGTCGTCCCAAGCCGAAGGAACGCGAACTGGTGGTGCCAAGTCAGCAACATCCAGGGCGACTTCACCTTCCACCGGGCCGCACGGATCGTCATCAGAGCCCTGCTCGAGGTCTACGAACTCGATCCGGAGGTCTTCGACCGCGAGTTCGGCCAAGCTCTCATTGACGTTCGCGACGACCCCGACCAGTGGCTCAGGATCGAGGCGGGTCTCCAGGCACCTCCAGCCGCGTGATCCGGGTCAGGGCCATGCTCTTCCCGGGGTATCCTCACCCAGTTGCTGCTGGCCGTATTGTCAAGGGCCCCCCGCCGCTTCACGCAGTTGCTTCTCTACGGATTCCCGCGGATCGTGCCTTGGGCCCCAACGTCGTTGCATGCGGGGGGGGCTCAACATGTACGAGCGGGACCCTGAGAACCTTGTTCGTCGGTGGCAGTCATCAGCGAGGTCACAGTGCCGGCGTGAAGCCTCGGACCCCAAGGCTGAGCCGAAGGGGTCCAGGAGCACGGCTGGGCTTGAGGCGCGAGTCCCGCGGTCTCATGATGCTTGGGGTTCGGCGGGTGCGGTAGATGTGCGCATCTGCCTGGACCGCTTGGGCTTCTGGGGGTGGGCCCTGCTGGATTCCTGGATAGCGTCCGCAGTCGGGCGCCGTTGTGACTGGGGGCCTGAACAAAGGCTGCTCGCACTCACATGATCGTGCAGCGCGGCCCAGGTACGAGGACCGAGAACCGCGTCGACGTGCAGCCCGTTGTCCCGCTGGAAGGATTGCAGCGCTGGTTGAGCGCTGCTACCCGGCGAACCGTCGGCGGCGGAAGGCGTGCTACCCCCGTATGCCAGGAATGCGAGTGCTTCCAGGGCGCTGCGGAACACTGCGACTCCGAGTCGGTGACCCCGATCGACCCTGCGCCCCGCCCGAGGAACTCGCCGCCCACTGCGGGGAACTCCGGATGCGAGCAGACCTCGTACAACGCCGGTGGCACCCCCCTGTGCGCTGAGCACCTGCATCGAACCCGCGCTGCCCGGTGAACGATCGGCAGCGTGCCCCCTCCTCGAAGTGGGGAATGGTCCCCCAGGCAGACTTGCGGGTGATTCCCCCCAGCCGCTCCGGCTCAGTCTCCAGCAGATCGCGGGCATCCTGTCCCTCGTCGGGGAGCATGGGTGTGAGCGACGCTGCGACAGGTGTCAGCACGGCAGTTATCCGCCGTCCGCGCTCCAGCCCCGCCGGGTCGTTGTCGGGGACCAGCACGACATGGGCGCATGCGAGGATCCGGGCCAACCGTCGCAGGTTGGGGTGGGTTGCGCCGCCGGCCCAGGTCGTCGCGTACGTGCCCCTGGCTGTGAATGCATCCACTGACGACTCCGACTCCATGACGTAGACGGGTTCCCCCGCCCCGATAGCCAGGTGCACCTGCCCCCCCCGGCGTACAGCGGCAGGCCGTCCGGGGGACGTCGCGCATGCCTGGAATCCAGACCCCCGTTCCGTCGCGGGTCTCCCAGTGCAGATCCTTCTCGCCAGATGGGTGCCGGTTCCGGACGAGGCGCCAGCGGTCCCCGTACTGGTGCTCCGATTCGAACTACCAACGCGGGTCGGCGGATGTGCCGTGCCTTGGGTAGTGGACCGGCGGGAGCTCAGAGCACCGAATACTGATCTATCGGGGATTCAGGATCATCGGCAGACCGTTCTTGGGGCGCAAGGTGATCAGGGGTTCTTCGTCCACGATCCAACCGTCCACCAGAATGGGCGACCAGCGCCGGGCGAGTGTCGCCAACCCGATGACCGCCTCCGTCCATGCGAACCCCTCACCCAGGCAGACCCGCTTCCCCATCCCGAAGGGGAAGAAGGCGTCGCGAGGATGTCCGGGAGCCTTCAGGCTGAACGCACAACCCTGGGGTGCGGCCGGGTCCTCCCGCAGCCAGCGGTCCGGACGGAACTGAGCAGCGTCGTCCCCCCACCACCGGGCGTCGTGATGCATCACCCACTGGGGAAGGAACACGTCCGTGCCTGGTTTGACCGGGCAGCCGCCGATCTCGCCCTCCTCGACGTACTTGCGGCCGAACGCCCACACCGGCGGGTACAACCGCAGGGTTTCGGCGATGACTGCTCGCGTGAACGGCAGGGCGGGCTCGAACCCCAGCGCGGGGTCGAGCGGCCCGGGCGGAAGGGCATCGACCTCCACGTGCAGCCGCGCAGCGACGTGCGGATGCTGGTGCAACAGGAGCCAGGCCCAGGACAGCACCAGGGCCGTCGTCTCATGCCCCGCCAGCAGGAGTGTGGTCACCTCGTCCCTCAATTGTTGGCTCGACAACGGCTGCCCGTCGTCGTCTCGGGCCTCCAGGAGCCGCGAGAGCGCGTCCCCCGCATACGTGTCCGGGTTGGCGCGGTGCTCGGCGACGAGTTCGTCCGCGATCGCATGCATCACCGCGCGACCGCGCCGCAATTGGCGACCCGGGGGCAGCGGCCCCTTGAGAAGCAGCGAAGCGGCGGGTGAGCGAGCATGCTCCAGCGAAGCCTGGATGTCTGCCAGGGCTTTGCCCACCACTGACGAGTGCCCCTCGATGTCCATCCCGAACATCGCCAGTGCGACCGCTCGCAGGGTCACAGCCGACATCTCCTCCGTCATCTGCACCTGCACCTGTCCACCGGCTGCGCGGCCCGACCAATCCTGATCCAGGTCGTCGAACACCCGCGAGAACACTGGCGCGTATCCCGCAAGCTGGGGTTTCGAGAACACCGGTGCGACAAGTCGGTGATTGCGTGCCCACAGGTCCCCTTCCGCCGTGATCAATCCGTTCCCCAGCGCCAGGCCCAAGTAGGTCGAGATCCGGTGCTTCATGGTCATCTGGGCGTCGACGGTGAGAATCTGGCGAATGTAGTCGGGGCGGGACGCGATGATCACGTCGTTGGGGACGCGGACCAGCACAAGGTCGCCGTATTCGCGCACCCAATCCGCAAGCAGATCGTGGAACGGTCGTGCCCGTCCCACGAGCAGCGCGACCCCATCCCGCAGCAGACCGAGCCAGGACCGGCCGGGTCCGGGAGGTGAGAATGCTGCCCCGTCCAGCACAGATTGCTCATCACTTTCACGAGAACTGACGTCGGGCATCGTGACCCCCAAGACCTCAAACAAGCGCTACCCGCGGCTCGTCGAGTAGACCTTTCTGCGATTGCGACCCGACGCTATCGGGCTCTTCCTACTTGAGGTGGGGGTGGGTCAGTCCGCCGCGTGTGGACGCGCTCCCGTGGTGAGGACCGGACGGACTGGGCTGCCACGGCCTCGTTGCCATCAGCCCCGCGCCATCCCTGCTGCGTGGACCGATGCCCTCGCACACCAAGTCCTCAGCGACGAACCGCGGTGACGACGGCCCAACCCGTCACCATGGCGCCACCCGCGCCGATCGATACGCCTTGCACCTCAGCCTGATCCACGGTGAGCAGGTTGAGGTGGGGACGGGACTGCGACCTAGCGGGGTGGACCCCGGCAGGCCGACCTGCCCCTCGACAGCTCGGACCGGGAAGCCGTGTCATAGCGCCGCCTAGCGACCTTCCTGGCGGCTCCGTGTGGTCGGCTGTCACTCGTCGTGGAATCGAGCCTGGAGGATGACCAGGTCGTCGCAGTCGATGAGGTGGACGAGGCGGTGTTCCTTGGTGATGCGCCGTGACCAGGCCCCGGTGAGCATGTGGCGCAGCGGCTCGGGTTTGCCGATCAACCATCACTCGCAGGCCCCCGGCCGGGACCGGGGGCCGGGGAGTTCAGGATGCGGAGCGGGCCGGTGGCTTGAGCATGAGGACCAGCGCGACGATGGTGAGGAGCACGAATGCCGCGGCGCTCACGCGCAGCGGCGCCGGCACGTCGGGAGTGACGAACGCAGGCAGCGCTGTGATGGCAGTCAGCACGAGCATGATCGCCGCAGCGCGGATCGCCGCCCTGCTGCCGCGCAGCCAGCCGACCAGCACAGCAGCGATGATCGCCACGCCAACGACGCTTCCGAAGACGAGAACTGCCAGCGGTGGGCCCACCTCGCCATCGGGGGTGGGGAACGCGATAGACACAACGTTGGCCAGGCCGAGCAGCATCGCCAGGACGAAGCCGACCTTGTTCGCCGTGCTGTATCGCTGCACCGTCGCCTCCGATGCCAGATGTGAGTCGTTGCTGATGGACATGGTGGCCTCCTGCTGGATGTGTTGGGGTCTCCACGGTGTGCCCCGGCAGGTTCCCGCCACCAGAGCAGGCTTCCATCCCGGATTCCCCTATTTCGGGGAAGACGGCGGGAACTTCTTCCCGCCAACCGGACGCTGTCCGTGCGGCACAATGGGCGCGTGCCGGAACGGACGCGGCCCGCGATCCGGGTGCTGGTCGTCGATGACCACCCCGTGGTCCGGCGAGGGCTGCGGGCGCTGCTGGACACGCTGGCCGGCATCGAGGTCGTCGGGGAGGCCCGCGACGGCGAGACTGCCGTGGATCTGGTGCAGCAGGTCGGACCGGACGTCGTGCTCATGGACCTGCACATGCCCGGGATGGGCGGGATCGAGGCAACCCGGCGCATCGCACAGCAGGGCCGGGCGCCCGCGGTGCTGGTGATGACCATGTTCGACGGGGACGAGATGGTGGTCACCGCGGTTCAGGCCGGTGCTCGCGGGTATCTGGTGAAGGGCGCGGAGCAGGACGAGATCAGCCGGGCGCTGCGGGCCGTCGCCTCCGGGGAGGTGATCTTCGGCCCCGACATCGCTGCCGGGGTGCTGGGCATGCTCGGTGGCGCCGCTGCGGCTCAGGCCGAGCAGGATGCGTTCGTCGACCTCACCGGGCGCGAGCGGGACATCCTGCACTTGCTGGCCTCGGGGCAGCGCACCGCCTCGATCGCCGCGCAGCTCTACCTGGCGCCCAAGACCGTCAGCAACGCCCTGACGTCGATCTTCGCGAAACTGCAGGTGGACGGCCGCGCCGAAGCGATCGTTGTTGCCCGCGAGCACGGCTTCGGGCGGGACGAGCCGTGAACGCGTTGGCCCTGGCCGGGTTCGTCGTGGCGGGAACCGCGCTGGCCGCAGGGCTGCTCATCGTGCGGGCAGGTGTCGCGCAGTGGGCGGGCTGGCTGACGGCGACTGCAGGGGTCACCGCACTCGTCGGCACCTGGCTGACCACCGACGCGGCCACGACCATGCAGGGCCAGGTGCTGCTCGTCTGCGCATGGATGGTGCTGCTACCCGCGGCGCTATGGGCCTATCCGCAGCCTCGGTGGCGGCACCCGCTCGACGCTGTCTTCGGAGTCACGCTCGTGGCGCCCGGAGTGGTGGCCTGCTTCTCCACCGCCCAACCCCCGGTGGTGGCCCTCATGGGCACGACCGCCGTGCTGGCGCTCGTGGCGCAGACCTGGTGGCGGCTGGAACGCAGCGACGCGGCTGACAGGCGGTCGCTGGCGTGGGTCGCGGTGACGGCCAGCGTGCTGGGACTGCTCAGCTTGGCGCTGCTGTTCACCGCTGGCCAGACCTGGGCCGGTCCGGTGGCGGTGGGGGTCCTCGCGGCTGTCCCCGCCGCCATGGCCGTCGGGGTTCTGCGCCCGGAGACCGTCGACGTGCGGGGCCTGGCGGTCACGTCCGCTGTGGGCCTGGCGTTGGGCGTCGGTTACCTTGCCTACTTCGCTGGGACCCTGGCCCTCCTGGACGTGCTGGGTGCGGACCGCCCGGAGCCGTTCGTGCTGGCGCTGATCGGTCTGGCGGGCGGGGTCATGCTTCACCCGGTGTCATCGATGCTGCGCGCAGTGATGGACCAGATGCTCTTCGGGATCGCCCAACCCGCTGGACGCCGCCAGCCGGGTGGTGGGCCGGATCGGTCGGGACCCCGCGCAGGCGCTGGCGTTGATCCGCGACGACCTGGCACTGCCGTACACGGCGCTGTGGCACGGTCCGCGCCTGGTGGCCGAGTCCGGCGAGCCGGTCATCCATGTGCGGCGGATCGTCACCGGCGTCGGGGAGCCCGAGGAGGTGGCGCTGGTGGTCGGGATGCGCCCCGGCGACCTACGCCTGAGCGTCGGCGACGAGCGGACCTTGCGACTGCTCGCCCCGCTGCTGGCCGAGATCGTGCGCGGGGCCGAGTTGTCGGCTGACCTGCAGGAGTCCCGTGCTCAGGCCCTGACGGCGATCGCCGACGAGCGCCGGCGGCTGCGCACCGAGCTGCACGACGGGCTCGGCCCGGCGCTGACCGGAATCGCCTTGACCACCGACGCCGCGCGCAATCTCGTCGCCACCGACCCGCAGGCCGCCATCGGCCTGCTGGACGATGCCCGCCGCGACACCGTCGATGCCATCGGCGAGGTGCGCGAGATCGTCTACGGGATGCGCCCGCCCGCGCTGGATGAGCTGGGTCTCGTCGCCGCCCTGCGTCAACAGTCCAGAGGTTTGGTGCCGACGGTCCGGTTCGAGGTCGACGGTGACGTGGCCGACCTGCCCGCTGCCGTGGAAGTCGCCGCCTACCGCATCGTCATGGAGGCCCTGACCAACGTCGCCCGACACACCGACGAACCCGTTGCGACGGTGTCGCTGACCGCGTCGGCTGATCCATCACCATCAGGTCGCCGACCACGAAGGAGACAGCGCCGGCTGGGAGCCCGGGGTGGGGATCAGCTCCAGCACCAGGCGACGCCACCGAGCTCGGCGGGAGCCTGTCCGTCGGCCCGGGCCCCCACGGGGGCCGAGTCGCCGCAGTCCTGCCGGTACGGTCCTGAGCCGATGCGGATCACGGCACCGCCACGCGCTGCGCCGCAGTTGCCGCGCGACTCCGCCGCGAGTCCGAGC
>CAVPOB010000012.1:35000-94725 GCA_963706835.1 uncultured Actinomycetota bacterium | reverse complement strand
CCTGGATCGAATCCCACTTCGGACACCTCAAGGCCGAGCACCCGCACCTGCTGAAGATCCGCGACGCCGCCACCCTGCGCGACGAGCTCGAACACGTCCGGCGTCACCACAACGGCGTCAGGCTGCACGAGGCCATCGGCTACGTCACCCCCGACGACGAGCACGAAGGACGCGGCGAAGCGATCCGGCAGGCTCGGCGCGACGGGATGGAACGCGCCCGAGCCGCCCGAGTGGCGACCCGTCGGGCCGACCGCCAAACTGGACCCGAAACCAGGCAGCCCGATGACGGTCAGGAAGACGCCGGGAAGCGACATTAAGTCAGAAACACCTCACTACTGGGCCAGGACTCGGCAGCCATCCTGCGCCATCTCCCTTCCCCGACGCTCGACCTCAACCGACGCCAACCGCCCCGTTGAGCGCGACCACCCGCGTCAACCGACCCCTCCAGACGCCCCCCGACCCCCTGCCAAGGCCTCTTAATCCGCGGGTTCGGGGTTCAAGTCCCCGGCGGCCTACTCGCGAACGGCGGGACCCCCATCAACAGGGTTCCGCCGTTTCCTGTTGCGCTGCAAGGGGTTTCGGCTGTTCGTGGGACGGACGGGCGAGGTCGGGCCTTTGTGGCTTCCGGCGTCGTGGCTGCCAGATAGCTCACCAGACGGCAGCCATCTGGTGATTGGAGGAGTCGCGGCGCCGTCGGCAGTCGGCTGTCGTACCAGGCGTGAGCTCCGGCCTGGCTGACCCCCAGAGCGTTCCTCGGCAGCGGGCTGAGCGCGGGTGCGTTTGATCGCACCCAGCGCGGCTGGCGATCCGACTGTCGCACCTCCAGGTTCGCAGATTCGCACGGGATGGGATCCTCGAACCCCCGGTACCGGGCACGCCCCACGGCGACGACGGATCACCCTCACACTGACCGCCGGCTATTCGGCGGACGCTGTCAAGCATCAGGGGCGGGTGGCCATCCGTGGCTGCCCTCAGCGCCGCATCCGGTGAACCTCCCCGGGCACTAGGGTCCCGTGCCCCGGTCGCGCGGAGGGCGATCCTCAACCCTCCTCCCCAGGCCCGCGTCCCGCGCCACGGCAATCGCCTCGGCCCGGTCGGCCACATGCAGCTTGGTGAAGATGTTGGAGATATGGTTGCGCACCGTCTTGGGGCTGATGAACAGTTGCGCGGCGATCTCGCTGTTGCGCGCGCCGCCGGCGATGAGGTGCAGCACCTCGCGCTCCCGGTCGGTCAACTCCGGCAGGGCCGCAGCGACGGGACGGGGGCGGCTCTCGGCGAAGTACCCGAGCATGCGCTCGGCGACACCGGGTCCGAACACCGCCTCGCCAGCGGCCACCGACCCCACGGCACGCAGGATCTCCTCACCGCTGGCGCCCTTCAGCAGGTAGCCGCGGGCGCCGGCCCGGACCGCGGCAAACACCGAGTCCTCATCGTCGAGCATGCTCACCACGAGCACGGCGATGTGCGGGCTGGCGGCGACGATCTGGCGCGTGGCCTCGATGCCACCGAGCCCGGGCATGTGGAGGTCCATCACCACCACCTCGGGCTGCAGCCGCTGCGCCGTGGCCACCGCTTCGGCGCCGTCGGAGCAGGTCGCCACGACCCTCAGCGCAGGATCGGCGGCCAGTGTCCCTGCCAAGCCCTCTCGGAACACCGGGTGGTCGTCCACGATCACGACCCGCGTGCCTTCGTCATCCACCGGCGGCCTCCTGGCTCTGGTGCGGGATCGGCAGCACAGCCCGGACGGCGGTGCCGCCAGACGGCCCGGTGCTCACCTGGCAGGATCCGCCAAGCTCCGCGGCCCGTTCCCGCATCGAAGCGAGCCCGACGCCGCGAGGGGCGGTCGCATCGATGCCGCGGCCGTCATCGCTGACCTCAGCGACGAGCGCGCGCGGCTGCTGCTGGATGCCCAGGCGCACGGTGACCCGGTCGGCGTCGGCGTGGCGGGCGGTATTGGCGAGCGCCTCGGTGGCGATGCGGTACGCGGCCACTTCGACCGCGGCGGGCAGGGTTGCATCCGCGACACCGTCCGCGTGGACGCGGGTGCCGGGGACGAGCACATCCGCCCGCTGCTGCAGCGCGTCGGCCAGCCCGAGCTCGTCCAGCGCGGGCGGCCGCAGGTCATCGACGATCCGGCGGATGTCCCCGACGCTGTCCCGGATGCCCTCCTCCAGCATCTGCACCCAGCGCTGGGCCTGCGCCGGGTCGTCCGGCAGCGCGGTGCTGGCGTTGCCGGCGACCAGCGCCAGACCGGCCAGTTCGGAGCCGACGCCGT
This sequence comes from uncultured Actinomycetota bacterium, assembly GCA_963706835.1. Taxonomy (GTDB): domain Bacteria; phylum Actinomycetota; class Actinomycetes; order S36-B12; genus CAVXYG01. Next base: position 92,450 of record CAVPOB010000012.1, on the reverse strand, counting down.
CGTGCAGGTCCCGCCGCAGCCTGCGCCGCTCCTCCTCCCGGGCCAGTACGAGCCGCTCCCGCGACCGTTGGAGATCGGCGGTGAGCAGGACGGCGTGGGCCGCCACCGCGACCTGCGGCGCAATGTCGGCCAACAGTCGCCGGTCCGCGGCGCTGAACTCCCCGCCTGGCCGCTCCCCGATCAGGAGCCGCCCCACCTGCTGGCCCTGGTGGACCAGGTCGATCGGATAGGCATCGCCGCGCCGGGTGCCGGACGTGGCGGCCGGTTCGTGCTGCCCGGCCAAGGCGATCGCGACATACGGCACGCGCAGGGCCTGGCGGACCGCTTCGGCCACCGCCTGCAGCAGGGTCTCCGGGGTGAGCGCGTCGCCGATCCGCCGTGAGAGCCGCGCCAGTGCCCGCGCCGGGTCGTCGCGGTCGCCGTACATCAGCCGGTTCACACTGCCCTGCAGCCACTCCCGCAGCGGGTAGGCCAGCAGCGCCACCGCCACCACGACCAGTACCGACCCGCGCCAGGCCACCTCCGATCCGGTGGCCGCGGTCACCGCCAGGACCAGCGCGGCGTAAGCGGCCAGCACGATGCCGGTGAGCCCGCCGTAGACCAGGGTGCGGTTGATGATGATGTCGATGTCGTACAGCCGGTACTGCACGATCGCGACGGTGATGGCGATGGGCACCAGCGCCAACGGCCCCAGCGTGAGCACGGCCGGGACCAGGCCCCACTCCACGCCGAGGACACCCAGCGCCATGCTGATGGCCCACCCGACCACGGACACGGCGAGCGCGTAGACCAGCCACCGCATCTGCTCGCGCTGCACACCGGTCGCGCGGCGGCGCCGGACCACGACCGCGGCCAGCGACACGCCGATCGCCACCGGGGTCAACAGCATGAGCACCGCAAGCGCGAAGGCGGCGGGCACCTCGATGGGCTTGGCGACGTCCGGGAAGCCGACCAGCGGCTCGGGGACCAGTGCCAATCCGATCGTGGCCAGGCCGATCCACACTCCCCCGGCGATGGCGACCAGCCGCCAGCGCGGGCTCGGCAGGTGGCCATCGGGGAAGAGCAGCGGGAGGTAGAACAGCAGGACCATGATGCTGGGGAACCAGTTCCAGTCCGACAGCCACGCGGCGTACTCCGGGCCCGGCAGCTCGCCCGGGCGCAGGTACAGCCCCATCACCGCGTAGCCGCGGGCCAGGGTGTCGGCGATGATCACGAGCGCCGTCGCGCACAGCAGCCAGCCGATGGGGTGCCGCGGGAACTTCCCCAGGATGACGGCACCCAGAGCGGGGAACACGGGGGCCTGCACCACGAAGACGGCCGCGAGGTTCACATACGAGGCGACATCGTCGGGCAGCGCATCGGTGTTCGAGGCGAACAGCCACAGGATCCACAACTGCGAGACGGCAGTGGCGGCGGCGATGGCCCAAGCCCATCGCGCTGCTGTGCGAGATCGGGTCATCGCAGGCCACCTCCGTCCTCGGCCTACCGGGACGCTACGGGGTCAGGCTTCACCATCGCAGTTGCCACGGCCAACCAGACGACGAAGAACAGCGTCGGCAGCATGAAGACCGCCACACCGAACGGCAGCGCGACAGCGATCACGGCACCCGCCCACAGGATCCAGCGCGGCAGGGCACCGGACCCGCGCGCGGCGACGATGAGTGCCACCAGCAGCACCGCGCCGACCGACATGCTGGCTGCCCAGACCTGGCTGGACAGCATGTCCAGCGCGTAGCCGCTCTCAGGCATGGCGGGAAAGTCCCCGGTGCCGGAGGCGACGTGCCCGGCCGCGCCGCCCGCGGCCGCAGCGATGACCAGGCCGGCACAGATGACGCCCGCGGCCAGTCGGGCGATCCGGCCCGGCACCGGCGAACCGGATCGCGCGACTGCCAGGTTCGTGGTCAGGTGTACAACCGACCACAGCAGCATGGCGGCCGCCAGCGGCCACAGCAGGAGCGCCGCAGTCACCATCAGGTTGGACCGGGTGCCGTCGGCGTAGGCGTCGGCGTACTCCGACAGCGTCCCGCCCTCGTAGATCATCGGCCCGCTGCCGATGAGGACCATCCCCACCAGCCACAGCACGGCGAACCCGATCCCGGCGAAGCGCGACGGTCCGGCCGCGCGCGGGGTCATGACGGTGCGTTCCTCGACGATGCTCATAGCACCCTCCTCAACTTGGCGTCTCTTTGCATCGTCACGCCGCACCGAGCCCAGGGTCATGGGAGCGGCGGTCCCAAACGGTCCCGCCTGGAGTCCCGGTTGTCGTGGGACCTGCTCGCAGGGTTCGCACCACACCAGGGCACGTCTGGTCTGAGACTGTCAGCACGGGTGAATCCGTCGTGGGCACCGATGCCCCAATATCTGCCTACCGTGCCAACCCTGAGCGGCGCCCTGGCGCCGTCGAAGGGCAGGGGCAGATGAGTGCGGCAATCGCGCCGGAGTGGGGCACCACAGCCGCAGTTCCGGGACCGTCGCGGTCATGATGGCCAACCTTTCCCGCCGACCCAGTCAGCGCGCCGGCCGGAAGCACTGTTCCAGCGGCAGTCCTGTTTGGGTGCATGTCTGACCGCGGGAGCAAGTCGTCTCGGGTCTTGCCCGTGGCGCGGGCGCGGGTCACTCTGGGCAGGAAGGCCTCCGGGAGGACCTGATGAGTGGCATGCGGGTGCATCGAGCGGTGTCGTTGGAGCACGCAGATCGCTGGACGGGTTCACGGCGATGGGCCGCCGCTGGTCCTGGTCCACGGTGCGCCTCACGACGGTGACGTGGCGTGGGAGGCGCTGGTGCCTCATCTGGCCGACCGGTTCACCTGCTCCCTGCCGAGCCTGCGCGGTCGGGGACTGTCCGGGGACAGCCCGGACCACTCACCCCCGCGCCTGCAAGAGGACGTCACGGCGTTCGTCGAGGCCATCGGCGAGCCGGTGTTCCTGGTGGGCTGGTCGGCAGGGGCGGTGTGGGCCCTTGCCGCTGCGGCCGGAGGTGGCCCGGTGGTCGCCGTTGCCGCCTACGAGCCCACCATCATCCCGGTGATGCGCGGCGATGACGCCGTCCGGAGGGACGCCATGTACCGGGAGCTGGCCGAGGCTGCGACCGCCGGTCGCCTGGCCCACGCGGCCCGCGTCTTCCACGGCTTCGTCGGCACGGACCGCGAGCTGGCCGCCCTGGATGCCGACTACTACGAGCGCTGCGCGCCCAGCATGCCAGCGCTGCTGCGCGCCGGCCGAGACGCGGCTGCCTACCGGGGCCCCGTGGCGACCGACCCGGAGGAGCTCGCCCGGGTCGCCGTGCCGGTGCTGTTGCTGCGGGGTGAGCAGACCCGGCTGGGCGCCTTCTACTCCGACACGGTGCGCCACGTCGCGGATCATGTCGCTGATCGACGAGTCCGGCCGCCGTTGTCGGGCTTGGGCCACTGGGGCCCGCTGCTCGAGCCCGAGCCCGTCGCCGCCGAGCTGGTGGCCTTCGCCGACTTGGTGGTCGGGTGACCCGCCCGACAACGACTCAGGGCATAGGTCGGCGCGGGGTGGTCGCGGGGGTCGCGCCCGGCGACCCACCGCCTGGGCATGCGGCGTGACCGACCACGACGAGTAGGGAGAGCACATGAGTAGGGAACGGATGCACGAGGCGCCGACCTCGGACGGGGTCACCTTGCGGGGGTCGGTGCACGGCGAGGGCCCTCCGGTGGTGTTCTGGCATGGGGCCTTCGGTGACGGGGACCTGGACTGGCGGGCCTTGCTGCCGCATCTGACCGACCGGTTCACCTGCTACCTGCCCAGCTGGCGGGGCCGCGGTCGCAGCGACGACCATCCCGATCTGGGCTACGGGCGCCGGGTCGCCGACGTGGTGGCCTACGTCGAGAGCCTGGGCGAGCCGACCGGGCTGGTGGGATGGTCCGGCAGCGGCAACCCGGCCCTGGCCGCGGCGGCCCGCACCGACGCGGTGAACGCGCTGGCCCTGTACGAGCCCACGATGGGGGCGGTGATGGCCGATCAGGACCGGGCGGCCTTCGGCGGTGCCGTCGCCCGCATGCGCGAACTGGCCGCCGGCGGCCGGCCGGCGCAAGCCCTGCGGGCCGGCGCGGCCTGGCCCTTCAACGACGCCGAGATCGCCGCAGTCGCCGATGCCGGCTACTTCGAGCAGGCTGGGCGCTACGTCCCGAACCTGCTCGACGTGTTCGCGCAGCTGGCCCAGTGGGACGGCCCCACCGCCGATGATCCGGCCGTTCTCGGCGCGATCTCGGCTCCGGTGCTGGTGATGCACGGACAGTGGGCCAAACCGTTCTGGGTTCGTGGCGCACAGCACGTGGCCGCCCACGTCCCTCACCCAGGCACGCAGGTCATCCCTGCTGCCGGGCACGCCGGACCCCTCACCCACCCTGAAGCCGTCGCGGAAGCACTCGCCGGGTTCTTCTCGCAATCCCCGACGGTGGCCTGAGCGCGCAAGCGTGGCCGCGCATCGCCGAGAAGACGGGCACTCTCGGAGTCACGCAAGGCCCCATGCCGTTCGATCAGACGGAGCATGTCGGACTTGGTCGCCATGGTCTCGTGCGCCGACTCGCGCCGGTGTGGGGCACGATGCTGGTGCCATCGCCAACCGTTCCACACGGTGAGGTCGCGCGTCTTGGTTGCCTGTGACGCTGAGATGCCCGGCTGCTCCTCCGGTACGCTGGGCGCGTGTTGATCGTGGATGTCGATCAAGAGCGTTTGCGCGAGGTGTGCGAGCGCTACGGTGTCACTTCGTTGGAGGTCTTCGGCTCGGTCGCTCGTAGCGAGGAGCGGCAGGACAGCGACATCGACCTGCTCTACGTACTGAAGCCCGATGCCCGCTTGGGCTTCCGTCTCTTTGATCTCGAGGACGAGCTCGCAGCCCTCTTCGGCCGACCGGTCGACCTCATCGCGCGCAAGTCGATCAACAAGTACATCCGCCAGCAGGTGCTCGCCGAGGCGCAGCCGCTCTATGCGGCGTGATCTCCTGCTGCTGCGCGAGATGCGCGACGCGGCCGTAGCGATCCGGGACTTGGTCGGTGATCGAACCGCCGAGGACGTTGAGGCTGACGAACTGCGGCGTTCCGCGCTCTTGTGGCATTTCACTGTGCTCGGGGAGGCTGCTAGCCAGATCCCTCTCGCTACGAAGGAGGCTCACCCGCAGATCGCGTGGCGGGCGGCAACACGGCTGCGCAACCGCATCGTGCACGGCTACTGGGACATCGATGTCGAGACCCTGGTAGCGACCGCTGTCGACGATCTGCCCCAGATGATCGGGCAACTCGAGGCTGTCATCAGCACCTTGCCTGGCGGCCAGAACCATGGCCCGCCTGTGTGACGCGCGCTGCGTGCTGGTGGCCCACACCGGGCGAAAGGGGCGCCCCTCCCGGTGCCAGAGGTCTGTCAAGGGCCGCGATGGTTGCGCTCCCTGTGCGCCCCGCGGACAGGGAGCCGGGCAGGGCTCGGACGAGCGAGCGGCACGAAGATGGCAGCCATCCTGCGCCATCTCCCTTCCCCGACGCCCGATCTCAACCGACGCCAACCGCCCCGTTGAGCGCGACCACCCGCGGCAACCGACCCCTCCAGACGCCCCCCGACCCCCTGCCAAGGCCTCGTAATCCGCGGGTTCGGGGGTCAAGTCCCCGGCGGCCTACTCGCAGTGCTCGGATCGGGCCCTCTCCGGCTTCTCGGAGGGGGCCCGCCCTCTGATTCTGCTTGGGGCGGTCGAACGCGCGGCCCTGGCACACGATGCGATGGCCATCGCGCGTAGTGTCCTGCCGTGACTGGCTAGCCCGTTCTTCCTGGCCTTCGCACGATGGCCCTTCACGCCGGCCAGCAGCGCACCTCAATGGCTAGCATCCCCCGCTAGTACGAGTCGGGCTGCGCCACGTCACCGACGCCACTTCCTAGTCGGCAACAACCCTCTCCGCGACCTCCGTCGCGGGCCTGTTGGCCTCGTGCGCGAGCCGGTGGACCTCCATCGCGAGCCTGTTGGCGTTTCCCAGCCGGATGGCGGCTCTGTGTCGCCTGTGGCGGCTGCCCCGAGCGGGGTCGTCGCCGGTTCAGGGTCTCCCCTGCGCCTTGCCCGGGCAGGGAATGCACCCGGAATCTTGCCCGGGCAGGGAATGCACCCGGAATGGGGGTTTGCACCCGCAACGGTGGCTGTCGGGGCCGTTCCGCGGTCAAATCTGCACCCGGTTTGGGGGTTTGCACCCGGTGTGGGGGCTGTGGGGCCGGAATCTCGCGCTTCCACCCCCGTTGCGGGTGCAGACCCCCGAAACGGGTGCAAACTCGGGCCCCGACGGGGCTGTCTGACCCCCATAGCGGGTGCAGACCCCCGTATCGGGTGCAGAGTTCGCGCACGAGCACCGGTGGGGCGCAGTGCGGCCGGCCGCAGCCGACCGTTCAGGTCATCATCTCGGACCGGCCTGCATGGGCCCCCGGTCCCGCAGGCAGCGCGCCAGTGACGGGCAGGGGTCCGCCGCACAGCCGCCACCACTTCGCACGCCCGCGTGGCCACCGCGGTGGGGCCAGCACCGGCCACGACCGAAGCCACCAGCCACCAGCCACCAACCGCCGCCCTACAGGTACAACCCCGTCCCGGCGCTGCTGTGCCGGCTCCCGGCGACGGCGTGCACATCTCGCTCCCGCAGCAACAGGTACTCACGGCCCTGCAACTCGACATGTGCCGGGGCATCCGGGTCGAACAGCACGTGATCGGCGACCTCGACCGTGCGGACATTCGGCCCGACCGCGACAACTCTGGCCCACGTGAGCCGGCGGGCGACCTCGGCGGTGGCCGGGATCAAGATGCCGCCACTGGTCCTGCGCTCCCCCTCAGGTCCATCGGGACGGACCAGCAACCGGTCGTGCAGGAGCCGGATCGGCAATGAGCCATCGGCCCGGGGCGTGACATCCGGAGACGCCGATGCCTCCGGCGTCACGCGCTCAGCAGCGCCAACTGGGGCGCGTAGTCCTCGGTGAGCGGCGCCAACTCCTTGGCGTTGCGGGCCCGGGCCGCCAGCTCCGGGTTCACCGCCTCGCGCGGCACCGGCACCCAGACCACCTTGGCCAGCGCTTCCAACTGCTTGCGCTTGGCGCGCGACTTGAAGCCCTTGCGGATCAGCAGCAGCCCGACCACGGCGCCGGCAATCATGGCCACGCGCTCCACCCGCACCGAGCCGTCCTTGTGCAGGACCACGGACTTGGCAGTCGTCGAGGCCTTCTCGCCCAGCGCCTTCGGGCTGGTCTCCGCCTTCAACTGCTCGATGTTGGTGACCAGGCGCTCCCGCGTCGACGCGATGTCCTGCTGAATCTCGTCGATCGGACGGGGCGGCTTGTGCTCCTCGTCCTTGTCCTTGGTCTTGGCCTGCTGCTCCGCGGTCGCCACTACGCCCTCCTCGACGCTGCTGTCCCCGCGCTGAAGCCTACGCCCTCCCAACTTGGAGATTGCACCCGAATGGCAGTTCCAGTCGATGTCGGCCCATGAAGTCCTCATCGGCCAGCAGTTGCCGGGTTTCGCCGTCGCCGACGACCCGACCGGCCGAGAGCACCACCGATCGCGGGCACAGTTGCAGCGCGTACGGCAGGTCGTGGGTCACCAGCAGCAGGGTGACATCCAGCGACAGCAGGATGTCGGCGAGTTCCCGCCTGCTGGCGGGGTCGAGGTTGCTGGACGGCTCGTCCAGCACGAGCACCCGCGGACGCATGGCCAGCACCGTTGCCACCGCCACCCGGCGACGCTGACCGAAGCTGAGGTGATGGGGCGGGCGCTGAGCGGCATCCAGCATCCCGACCGCTGTGAGCGCCTCCGTCACCCGCCGCTCCAGCGCCGACCCGCGTAGCCCCGCGTTGGCCGGACCGAAGGCGACGTCCTGCCACACCGTCGGCATGAACAACTGGTCATCGGGGTCCTGGAAGACCAGACCGACATCCTGGCGCAGGGCCGCTGCGGTGCCCGCCGAGACCGCGACCCCTCCCACCGCCACGGCCCCCGCCTGCGGCAGCAGCAGTCCGTTGAGGTGGTGCATCAGAGTGGTCTTGCCGGCACCGTTGGGGCCGAGCACCGCGACCCGCTCCCCGGCATGGATGCGCAGGTCGACGCCGAACAGGGCCTGCGTGCCGTCCGGGTAGCGGTAGCTCAGCCCCCGCACATCGACCGCCGCAGTGGTCATGGTCCGATCACCCCGATGGCGAGGCCGCCCACGATGGCCGCTGCCGGCAGGCACAGTGCGGCCAGCCACTGGCGAGGCTGCGCGGTGCGCTCCTGCAGCACGGGCATGCTCCCCCGATAGCCGCGAGCCCGCATTGCCAGGTGCACGCGTTCGCCGCGCTCGTAGGAGCGGATGAACAGCACCCCGGCGGAGCGCGCCTGCACCGCCCAGGCACGCGGGCCGCGGGCGGCGAAGCCCCGGGCCGAGCGGGCCAGCGACATCCGGCGCCACTCATCGGCGACAACGTGGACGTAGCGCAGCATGAACGAGGCGATCTCCACCAGCAGGCCGGGGACGTGCAGCCGCGCGAGGCCGTCCACGAGGTCCCGCGAGCGGGTGGTCGCCGCGAGGAGCACCGAAGCGGCCACGCCCAGGGTTGCCTTCGCCAGGATGTTCCACGCCGCCTCGAGCCCCGGGCCCGACAGGCTCATCCCCAGCACTTCGACCATCGGCGGCCGACCGAGGAAGGGCAGCAGGACCGCGAAGAACACGAACGGGATCTCCACCGCCATCCGCGGCAGGATTCGCCCCGGCCGGATGCGCGCCACCGCGGCAACGACCACCAGCAGCAGCGCGTACCAGGCGAATGGCCACACCTGCGTGGCAGGGGTGAGGACCACCACGACCACGAACAGGACCGCGGCGACGATCTTCACCTCCGGCGCCAACCGGTGGACGAGCGTCGCCCCGGGCAGGTAGAGCCGCTCGCCGACATCGTGTCCGGACGCGACGGCCGTCGCGGTCACTGCGGCGCCCGGTCCTCGCGCGGTCGCAGCAGCGCGAACACCCCGAAGGCGATCAGTGCGGTGATCCCGACGCCGATCACGCCCGCCATCCCGACGCCGAACCGGCCCTCGTCGCCACCGAGGGCATACTCGGCGACCGGCGAGTCCGCGGCGGCTGAGTCCTGTGCGGCGTCGGCGAACCCGGAGTCGGCCGCCACCCGCTCCAGCCCGTCCGGTTCACTGCTGGCATAGAAGCTGGCGAACCCGGCCAGTCCGAGCGACAGCACCATGCCGATGATGACCACGGCCGCCACGACGCGGCTAGTGCGTCCGTTGAATCCCACGGCGCTCATACCCCCGCCGGCGCAACATCGGGCGCCGCGATCGGGGGCTCGGCGCTGCGACGCAGCCCGTAGACGAGGTCCGGTCTCAACCCCGCCACCGATCCGACGATGAGCGCCGTGATGACACCCTCGACCGCGCCGATGACCGCGTGGACCGCCAGCATGGCAACCGCGACCGTGGCCGGTTCGATCGCCGTTGTGCCGCCGATGGCGAACTCCAGGCTGAAGGCGGCCGCCGACGCCATGACCGAGACCCAGCCAGCCGCGAACGCCGCCACCAACGTTCCACCGCGGGTGCGCGGCAGCACCCGCGCGGCCACCCGGAAGACCAGATAGGCCGCGATGGGGGCGATCACGGCGAGGTTGAGAACATTCAACCCCAGCGCGGTGAGTCCACCGTCGGCGAAGACCAGCGCCTGGACGGACAGCACGACGGTCATCGCCAGTACCGCGGTGGCCGGGCCGACGAGGATTGCGGCAAGGGCCGCGCCGAGGAGGTGCCCGCTGGTGCCCGCCCCGACCGGGAAGTTGATCATCTGCCCGGCGAAGACGAACACCGCCACCAGCCCGGCCAACGGCGCGGCCGCATCGGCGAGTTCCGTGCGCGCCCGGCGCAGCGATCCCGCCACCGCTCCGGCCGCCAGCACGGCACCGGCGATCGAGGTCTGGGCGTCGAAGAACCCGTCGGGGATGTGCATGTCGGCCATTATTGCAAAGGTCTCGCAATAGGCGCCGACCGCACGGGCATCCCCTGCCGGATCGTGTGCCCTCGCCGCCCCGCCTACGCTGGGAGGAGCAGCCGACGAAGGAGCATCGTGAGCGTACGCCTAGCGCCTGGGGATCAGGCCCCCGAGTTCACCCTCTGCGACGACACCGGAGCCGAGGTGTCGCTGTCCGATCTGCTCGGTCGGACGGTGGTGCTCTTCGCCTACCCCGCCGCCATGACGGCGGGCTGCACGACGGAGGCCTGCGACTACCGGGACTCGCTGGAGGCGCTGAACGCCAACGGGATCGACGTCGTCGGCATCTCGCCCGACAAACCCGCCAAGCTGGCGAAGTTTCGCGCGAAGGAGCACTTGACGTTCCCGCTGCTGAGCGATCCGGACAAGGCCGTGCTGGAGGCCTACGGCGCCTACGGGGAGAAGACGATGTACGGCAAGAAGACGATGGGCGTGATCCGCTCGACCTTCGTCATCGACGAGCACGGCGTCGTCAAGCACGCGCTGTACAACGTGCGCGCCAAGGGCCATGTGGCTCGCGTGCGCGACCTGCTGGGCGTCTGAGTCCGCACCATGGCGCGGCCCCGCGTCGTCGTCCATGCCTCGATCAGCGTGGACGGCTCCATGACGGGTTTCGCCCCGGATCTTGCCGCGCACTATGCCGCGGCGGCACAGGTGCCGGCGCAGGCACGACTCATCGGGTCGGTGACCATGGCCACCGGACTCGACGCGTTCGCCGAACCGGCGGTGGCGGAGGTCGCCGAAGCCGGCAATCGGCTGCAGGACGCTTCGCTGCCGTTCTGGGTCGTCGTGGATTCCACCGGGCGACTGCACGGCCGACTGCATCAGGTGCGGGCGTTCCCGCCGGTCCGCGAGGTGCTGGTGCTCACCAGCGCCGCCACGCCCCCGTCCTACCGCGACTATCTGCAGGAGCACGGGTACCCGAGCTTCACCTCCGGCGAGCGCCATGTCGATCTGCGAGCGGCGCTCGGGTGGCTGAACCGGGACTGGGCCGTCACCGACGTCTTGGTGGACAGCGGCCCGATCCTCACCTCGGTGCTCCTCGATCAGGGCCTCGTGGACGAGGTCCGTCTGCTCGTGCATCCGATCGCCGTGGGTCGCGGCGGGCGCCATCTCTTCGGGAAGCTGATCCGCTCGACACCGCTGCGACTGGCGGAGCAGTCGAGCCGCGACGGGGTGGTGCACCTGCGATACCTGTCGCCGGGTCAGGCTGAGCCGCCAACGTGAGAGAATCGAACGCGGGCGAGCGGGTGTGGCGGAATTGGCAGACGCGCAGGATTTAGGTTCCTGTGTCCCCGGACGTGAGGGTTCAAGTCCCTCCACCCGCACCACTGGGGATCGGCTCTCTGGGCCGTCCGCCAACAGCCCGAGCCGACTCCAGCTACGCGGTGGGCGAGCAGCGCATGGCCCGTTCCCGGCCCCACGGCCGCAGCGCCCCGGCCGACAGCCGCTGCTAGGAGCGAGCCCCGGCCGAGTGCGAGATGCGCTCCACCAGCGCTGTGAGCATGGCATGCATCCCCGCGTAGTCCTCCCGGCCCTCGACCAGGTGCCCGGCGACCTCGCCGGGGACATCGGCGGCCCGGGCTTCCAGTTCCCGCCCCTGATCGGTCAGATGGACGACGACGCGACGCTCGTCGGCGCTGTCCCTGATCCGGTTGACCAGCCCGGCGCGCTCCAGCCGGCGCAGCAGTGGCGACAGGGTGGCCGAGTCCAGGGCGAGCCGGTCACCGATCGCGCTGACGCTCAGCCCGTCCTCCTCCCACAGCACGAGCATGACCAAGTACTGCGGGTAGGTCAGCCCGAGCGCGTCCAACAGCGGACGGTAGGCGGCGTTCAGCTCCCGGCCGACCCGGTGGAACAGGAAGCACAGCTGATTGTCCAGGCGCAGTTGGGGCAGTGTCATGGGATTCAGGCCGCGGGAGCCTCGAGGAGCTCCTCGATGTCAGCGGCGATTTTGGCGGGCTCCACGTTCGGGCCGTAGCGGCGCACGGTCGTCCCGTCCCCGGCGACCAGGAACTTCGTGAAGTTCCACTTCACCGATGAGCCGAGGGTGCCGCGGCTGCGGCTCTTCAGGAACGCGAAGACCGGGTGGGTATCGGAGCCGTTGACCTTGACCTTGGCGGTCAACGGGAACGTGACCCCATGGTTGACCTTGCAGAACTCCTCGATCGCGGACTCCTCGTCGAGTTCCTGCTTGAACTGGTCGCTGGGCATGCCGATCACGACGAGCCCCTGGGGGCCGTACTGCTCGTGCAACTCCTGCAGCCCGTCGTACTGGTACGTGAACCCGCACTTGCTCGCCGTGTTGACGATCAGGAGCGGACGGCCCCGGAACTCGTCGAAGTCGATGGTGGAGCCGTTGGTCGCGGTAACGGTGAAGTCGTAGATCGTGGACGTCATGCTTCGATTGTGCGCTATTGAATCGTGCACGTCCAATCGGGTCGAAGAGAAGGGCGGCGCGACCGCAGCAGCCGCACCGCCCTCGCTACGGGCACTCAGGCCGGCGGGTATACGCCCATCTGCTTGCCCTTGTCGGTGGCCCAGAAGATGGCGGCGACCTCGTCGATCAGCGCAACCAGCTCCTCGCCCACGGCCGGATCCATCGACTTCTTCGCCTCACCGGCCTGATGGATCGCCTTCCAGAAGAGTCCGTGCAGCTGGGGGTACTCCTCGAAGTGCGCGGGTGCGAAGAAGTCCGCCCACAGCACCATCAGATGGTGCTTGACCTCCTCGGCGCGCTGCTCCTTGAGCAGGATGCAGCGGGCGCGGAAGACCTCATCGTCGGAGTCGTGGTACTTCTTGGCGATCTTGACGACCGACAGCGCCTCGATCTTCGCCTGTGCCGGGTCGTAGACCCCGCAGTACAGGTCGCAGTGTGCGTGCGCCACGGTCGCAGAGGCGAACAGTTTGCCGAGCATGCCGTCTCCTTGTGCAAGGGGGAATCGTTGGCGGGACGCTTCCGACCCTACACTCGGGCCGTGATGACCACGACCGCACGTCGGCTCCGGCCACCGCTGCGTCGCTTCGTCGTGGCGGACTCCTCGATGGTCCCATCGCTGCATCCCGGTGACGGGCTCCTGGCGACGCCCTACTGGCCGGTGCGCGCCGGCCAGATCCGGTGCCTGCCCGATCCGCGACGGGCGGACCGTTGGCTCGTCAAGCGGGTGGCGGCCATCGACGGCGGCGGGTTGATGCACGTGCTCTCCGACAACCGGTCGGTCGCGACCGCCGATTCGCGCAGCTTCGGCCCAGTGCCGACCGGGGGCACCTACCGCGTGCTCGTGCGCATCCCGGCCCGGCTGCTGTGACCGAGGACGCCGCGTAGGCGGACTGCCAAGATGAGGCGTGGCCACCGACATTTCGGCACAGGACCGTCTCACCGCGAACCGTTGTGCAGTGCTCCGGACGGCGGCTGGGTGGGCGCCCTTCCGCGGGGATGAGGGGATTCGCGGCTCACCCGAGCGGGGACGAAACTGCGGTTCCTGCGCGTGTCTGCGTCTTGTGCGGGACTGAGAAGGGCCCCGGGAGAGCGCCGCTGCACCCGTAGCGGGGGATTGCACCCGGGACGGGGGCTGCGAGCGCCTCGGGGATGGCAACCGTGCACCCGGGATGGGGGTTTGCACCCGAGATGGGGGCTCAGGAGGCTGGTCCGACCGATTCCGCCCCCGCGCTGGGTGCATACCCCCGAACCGGGTGCAGACCTGCCCCGCATACCGGACGTTCCTCCCCCGCGGCGGGTGCAAACCCCCGCGTCGGGTGCAGCCCTGGCCCGCACGCCGGGACGCAGCCCTGGCCCGCACGCCGGGACGCCCTGACCTACGCGCCGGGACGCCCCTGGCCCGCGCGCCGGGCCTCACGCCGGGACGCCCTGACCCGCACGCCGGGACGCCCTGACCTACACGCCGGGACGCCCCTGGCCCGCGCGCCGGGACGTTCTGCCCCGCCCACCAGACGTTCCTCCCCCGTGCCCGGTGCAGACGTCCCCCTGCGCGAGGGCCCAGGCCACTCAGGCAGCTGGACCCGCTGGGAACCGGGGACAGGATCAGGGCGCCAGACGGCCCGCCCGCTCCACCCGCAGCCACGGGAGCGCACCACACTCCCGATTGCGATGCGCCCTACAACTCCCGCAGCACTGCGATCAGGGCGAGGGCCCAGATCACCGCCAGGACGAAGCCGTGGGCAGCCAGCGGGACGAAGGCCGAGCCGCCGAGGCGCTGGGCCTGCAGGGCGAAACGCAGGCCGAAGTAGGACGGCAGCGGCCACAGCACGAGGTTGGACACGATGAAAACCAGCCAGCCCAGCACGCCCTGGTCGGCCAGCGGATCGATGGCGTCGACATCGGTGAACGCGCCGACCAGCACGGCGAACAGGACCGCGGCGACCGTGCTGACCAGCAGCAGCGGCAGCATCAGCCAGGATGTCCGCACCAGCCGACGTGCCCGCAGCGCTTCCGGTGCCTGCGCAACCTCGAGCCCGGCGTCGCCCGGCTCATCCGGCCCGCGCTCTATTGCCACGACTCCTCCTTCGCCCTACTGCCAGGATTGCGGCACGCGGCGGCCGCTGCAAGCACTCGTGGGATCATGCTGCAATGCCCGACCGGTCCGCGTTCACCGTTCAGCACCGCCTTGACGACACCGAGGCGGGTCGGACCGGGGTCCTGCGCACCCGGCACGGGCAGATCGAAACCCCGGCGTTCATCCCGGTCGCCACCCAGGCCGCGCTGAAGATGGTGCTGCCGGAGGCGATGCGGGATCTGGGTGCCCAGGCCCTGCTGGCCAACGCGTATCACCTCTACCTGCAGCCGGGCATCGACATCATCCGCGAGGCCGGCGGCCTCGGCCGATTCATGAACTGGGACGGACCCACGTTCACCGACAGCGGCGGGTTCCAGGTCATGTCGCTGGGCGCGGGGTTCAAGAAGACGCTGGCGATGGACTCCACCACCGCTGCGGCAGAGGTCGTGGCCCCGCCCGCCAAGCGGCTGGCGAAGGTCGATGACGACGGCGTGACCTTCCGATCCCATCGCGACGGCACCGAGCATCGGTTCACCGCAGAGATCTCCATCCAGGTGCAGCACGCCATCGGCGCCGACGTGATCTTCGCCTTCGACGAGTTGACGACCCTGCTCGATCCGCGGGACTACCAGGAGCGCGCCCTGGCCCGGACGCATGCATGGGCCCGGCGCTGCGTCGCCGAGCATCGGCGCCTGGCCTCCGACCAGTTGCTGTTCGGCGTGCTGCAGGGCGCCGACCACGAGGACCTGCGGCGGGCGACTGCCCGGGAGCTGGCGGCCATGGAATTGGACGGATTCGGGATCGGCGGGGCCATCGACAAGCGCCGCCTCGCCGAGATCATCGGGTGGGTGGTTGCCGAGGTGCCCGAGCACAAGCCCCGGCACCTGCTCGGGATCGGTGAGCCGGACGACCTCTTCGCCGCCGTCGCCGCCGGCGCGGACACCTTCGACTGCGTGACCCCGGCGCGGGTCGCGCGCAACGCCGCAGTATTCAGCGCCGACGGCCGGTTCAATATCAACACCGCGTCCCAGCGGCGGCGGTTCGAGCCGATCGACCCTGAGTGCGACTGCTACACGTGCACCCACTACACCGCGGCCTACCTGCATCACCTGTTCAAAGCGGGCGAATCGCTGGCCGGCACCCTGGCGACGATCCACAACCAGCGGTTCCTGGTGCGGCTGGTCGATCGGATGCGTCAGTCGATCGGCGACGGCGACTTCGCCGAGTTCCGCTGCGAGTTCCTCGGCCGCTACTACGCCGCGACCGCCACCGGCTCGGCGTAGGTGGGCTCGCGGCGCTTGATGGCGGCCACGACCCGGTAGGTGACGGGCAGCAGCACAACCTCGATGAGGGTCTTGCCGAGGAATCCGACGATGACGTAGTTCAGGAACTCGGCCCCGGTGATGACGCCGTAGAACGCGACCGTGCAGAACACCACGGTGTCGGCGGCCTGCCCCACCAGGGTCGAGCCCAGCAACCGTGCCCAGAGCTTGCCCTCGTCGGTGCGCTGCTTGATCGCGACCAGCACGTACGCGTTCATCAACTGCCCGATGAGGAAGGCCGCCAGGCTTGCCAGCACGATCCGCGGCACGAACCCCAGGACGGCGTCCCAGGCCTCCTGGTTGCCCCAGGACTCCACCGGCGGCACGATGCCCACGAGCCAGAACGTGGCGGCGGCCAGACCGGACATCGCGAACGCCAGCAGCACGGCGCGGCGGGCCGCTGAGAAGCCGTACACCTCGGCCAGCACGTCGCCCAGGATGTACACCAGCGGGAACAGGAAGATGCCGCCGTCCAAGATGAGCGGCCCGAACTCGAACAGCTTCACGGCGGCGATGTTGGAGATGAGCAGCAGCGAGACGAAGACGGTCACGACGACCGGGTACACGGTGGGCTGCAACTGGGCGTGGCGGGGTTGCACGGTAGTCACGGTCCACCATTGTCCATCAACGCGGGGAGCTGCTCCTACCGTGGACCTGTGACCACCACGCCGACGCCCAGAGGCATCGCATCGCGGCGCTGGCTGATCGCTGCCGGACTGCTCGCCGCGCTGCTGCTCGCCGTCGGGGTCGCCGGCCTGACGGCCAGCCGCGCCGGGATCGTGCACGAGTCCGCCGACGCCGGCGGCGTGCCGGTGACCGTGCTGCGGCCCACGACCGGCGACCCCGCTGCGGGCCTGATCCTCGCCCATGGCTTCGCCAGCAGTTCGGCGGTCATGGACTCGCTGGCCACGGCCTGGGCCCGGGCGGGCTTCGCGGTCGCCGTGCTCGACTTCCCCGGCCACGGCCGCAACCCCGAGCGGCTGCCCGAGCAGGGCCAGCAGCGGGACGCGGAGCCGCTGGTGACCGCCCTCGACGCGGTCGGGGGGTGGCTGGTCGACCAGCCCTACGTGGCGCCCGGCCCGCTGAGCCTGGTCGGGCACTCCATGGGAGCCGGCGCTGCGGTGGCCGCCGCCGTCGCCGACCGGGACCGCGCCGAGCCCCGGTACGGCGGCACCGTCGCCATCAGTCTGCCCAGCGCCGACGACATCCCGGTGGGCGACCCGGCAGCGCCGGCGAACCTGCTGCTGCTGTGGGGATCCGCCGAGCCGGACCGGTTCGCGGAGGCCTCCCTGGCTGGCCTGCGGGCCGGCTACGCCGACGCTATCCCTGGACAGCGCTATGGGGACTTCGCCGACGGCACCGCGCGAGCCGCCCGGGAGGTGCCAGGCGCGGAGCACCTGGGCATCGTGTATCGGGGCGATACCGCGCAGTGGAGCTACGACTGGCTCGCAGCCGCGATGGGCCTGCCGGCGCAGAAGGTGGAGGTGCCCCAGCGGCTCTTGCCGACTGCCGCGATCATGATCGGCGCCCTGCTGGCACTGGTGCCGCTGTCCGCCTGGCTGCTGGGCAGTCGGCGGCCCGAGGACATCGCGGCGGTGCGCCCTGCCCGGGCCGCCGCCGTCATGCTGGCCGGCAGTGCCGCGGCATCGCTGGCTGCGTGGCTGGCGCGTCCGGTGCTGGACTTCCTGCCGCTGGCCGTGGGCGGGTACCTGCTGGTCTGGTTCGGCGCCGGTGCCGTGGCGCTGGCGCTGCTGGCGCTCTGGTCCGGCGCGGGTCGCGACCTGCGCCTGCCCCGGCCCGGCCTCGGCCGCACGGCCGGCGCCGCTGCGCTGCTGGCGCTGTGGATGGCACTGGCGCTCATCGTCCCGGGGCGGCTGCTGCTGTCCCCCTTCGGCCTCGACGGCCCCCGCTGGTGGTTGCTGCTGCTCGTCACCGGCGCGTTCCTGGTGTGGTTCGCCGCCGACGAGCTGCTGGTGCGGCGCGCATCGCGGGGCCGCCGCGCCGGTCTCATGGTCCTGAGCCGGACCGTCGTGGCCGCGGCACTGCTCGGCAGCGTGCTCGCCCTTGACGCACCGGGACTGCTGCTCCTGGTGCTGCCGCTGCTGCCGATGATCTTCCTGCTGGTGGGCGCGGCGGCCTGGATCACGGCCGGCCGCACCAGCTCGGTACTGGTGCCCGCAGCCGTCCAGGCCCTGCCGGTAGCCGTGCTGGTCACCGCCAGCCTGCCGCTGGTGCAGTAGGCCCGCGTCATCCAGGTCTCCGCCGAGCCCGTCGGTGGCCGGGGCCGGGGTGGCCGGGGCCGGGGTGGCCGGGGCCGGGGTGGCCGGGGCCGGGGTGGCCGGGGCCGGGGTGGCCGGGGCCCGGGGTGGCCGGGGCCGGGGTGGCCGGGGCCGGGGTGGCCGGGGCCGGGGCCGTTGGCGGCTCATCGCAATCCAAGCCGTGCTGCGTCTGGCGGTGGCTGGGGGTGGGTGCCACTCCGCGGGGATCCGGGGCCCTCGCTGCTCCAATGGGTGGGACGGAACTGCCCTTGGGCGCGGGTGTCGGCGCGCGGCGCCGGCGCCACTAGCGCGGCTGTGCACCCGTTTCGGGGGTTTGCACCCGCGGCGGGGGCTGTGAGCGCCTCCGGGGCGGCAACTGTGCACCCGGTATGGGGGTTTGCACCCGCGGCGGTGGCTCTGGGCCCCGATCCGGCCGGTACAGCCACCACGGCGGGTGCAAACCCCCGAACCGGGTGCAGACCTGCCCGGAGACCGGCCGGTTCCGCCCCCACGGCGGGTGCAAACCCCCGAACCGGGTGCAAAACCCCGAACCGGGTGCACTCGCCCCCGGCGCAGAGATCCCGCGGCCGCTCACGCAGTTGGACCCGCTGGGCACCGGGGACAGGAACCGGGCCCCCTGCATCCCGCCCACCTCACTGCACGCCTCGTCCGGCCGAGCGGCATGACCCGCTCCCAGCGCCGCAGTTCACCGCCGCGCATTGCAGCATCGCGTTACCGATGCCCCGCACCGCCGTCGGGCTCGGCAGAGCGCGGATGCACCTGCTGCGCGGGCACCCACGCCGCCACCAGCGCCTGCCAGCCCAACTGCGGATCCCGCCGCCACGCCAGGATCGAGGCCGGCACCTGTCCCGGCACGTCTAACCAGCAGGCGGTCGCCGCGACCTCGCCGTCCGCCGACGCAGCAGCGCCTGCGGCCCGTTCGCCCAACGGCAGCCCCGGTCCGCGCTTGGAGTACATGCCGCCCGCCATCGCCGCTCCCCTCGTCGCCCACTGGCCACAGGGTGGCGCGAGGCTCCGACTCAGAAGATCAGCGGATCGATCGCCACCGCCAGGAACAGCAGGGACAGATACGTGATGGAGCCGTGGAACAACCGCATCGGCGCGGCGTCGCGGCCATTGGCGATCCGGCGCTGCAGGGCGTGCGCCTCCCACAAGAAGCCGACGCCCAGCAGCACCGAGGCCCCGATGTAGATCGGGCCCATGGCGGCCACCGGGATGAGGGCCAGCGAGGCCAGCACCATCGCCCAGGAGTACCCGACGATCTGACGCGCGACACGATCCTGCTCGGCGACGACCGGCAGCATCGGGACCTCGGCGGCGGCATAGTCGGCCGAGAACCGCAGCGACAACGGCCAGTAGTGCGGGGGCGTCCAGAGGAAGATCACCGCGAAGAGCACCCACGCCGGCCAGTCGACGCCGCCGGTGACGGCAGCCCAGCCGATCAGCACCGGCATGCACCCGGCGGCGCCGCCCCAGACGATGTTCTGAGCCGTGCGCCGCTTCAGCAGCATCGTGTAGATGACGACGTAGAAGACGATGGACAGCGCCGTCAGGGCAGCCGCCAGCGGGTTGGTGGCCCAGGCCATGAAGGCGACGGAGCCGATGCTGAGCAGCCATCCGAAGATCAGCGCCGCCCGGGGCGTGACGGCGCCGGTCACCAGGGGGCGGTGCTTGGTGCGCACCATGATGCCGTCGATGTCGCGGTCGATGTAGGAGTTGAAGGTGTTGGCGCCGGCTGCGGCCATGGTGCCGCCCAGCATGGTGGCCATGGCGGTTCCCAGCGGCGGCCAACCCTGCGCGGCGAGGATCATGGTCGGCAGCGTGGTGACGAGCAGCAACTCGATGATTCTGGGCTTCGTCAGCGCCACGTAGGCGCGAACGGTCGTTGCCCACCGGCGCGATGCTGGCGCAGCGGCGCGCGTCGCGCTCTTCGGCTGTGGCCCGGTCACCGTCACGTCGGCCCTCACTCCCCCAGCAGCACCCGCACCAACGGCAGCCGGGCGGCTCTGGCACACTGCTTGGCTGTGCGCCTAGTCTAGCGGTGCCCGCCGCGCTCTCCAGCACGTCCGTGGCCCGCCTGATGCGGCATGAGCCACATCAGGGGCCCTGCGGACGGTGCGGATTCCGGCGCGGACGCGAGCACGGCCTACAGTCATAGGTGTCGGCATCGAAAGGGCGAGCAGGTGACCAGCGAGCAATGGGAATGGACGGATCTGGACGAGCGTGCAGTGGACACGCTCCGGGTCCTGTCGGCCGATGCCGTCGAACAGGTCGGCAACGGCCACCCCGGCACCGCGATGAGCCTAGCACCGGCTGCATACCTGCTCTTCCAGCGCCATCTGCGGCATGATCCGGCCGACCCGGACTGGATTGGCCGCGATCGCTTCGTGCTGTCGTGCGGCCACAGCAGCCTGACGCTCTACCTGCAGCTGTACCTGTCGGGATACGGCGTGGAACTGACCGACATCGCTTCCTTCCGCACCCTCGGCAGCATGACGCCCGGGCACCCCGAGTACGGACACACGCCTGGTGTCGAGACCACCACCGGACCGCTGGGCCAGGGTCTCGCGATGGGCGTCGGGATGGCCATGGCCGCCCGCTACGAAAAGGGCCTGCTGGACCCGGAGGCGCCGGCCGGAGAGAGCCTGTTCGACCACCACGTCTATGTGCTGGCCTCCGACGGGGACATCCAGGAGGGCATCAGCGCAGAGGCCAGCGCGATTGCGGGCACCCAGCGACTGGCCAACCTCACCGTCATCTGGGACGACAACCGCATCTCGATCGAGGGCGACACGGCGCTGGCCGCCGCCGAGGACGTCGTCGCCCGCTACCAGGCCCAGGGCTGGCACACCGAGGTGGTGCCGATGCTGGCCGACGGCCGGGTCGATGTCGCACAACTGGACGAGGTGCTCACCCGGACCACCGGCCGCACCGACCGGCCGGTCTTCATCGCCCTGCGGTCGATCATCGGATGGCCCGCACCGAACAAGCAGAACACGGCCGACTCCCACGGCGCCAAGCTCGGCGGGGAGGAAGTCGCTGGCGTGAAGCGCGCACTCGGGTTCGATCCGGACGAGCGGTTCGCCGTGGAACCCGCGGTACTGGCCCACGCGCGTCAGGTGGCCGAGCGCTGCCGACAGCGGCGGGCGGCATGGGATGACCGCCTCCGCAGTTGGGAGCAGGCCCATCCGGAGCGCAGCGCGCTCCTGCAGCGGCTGCGCCAGCGCGGCCTGCCAGAGGGGCTTGCGGACCTGCTGCCCACCTTTGAGCCCGGCGATGCCGTGGCCACCCGCTCCGCATCCGGGGCCACCATCAACGCCCTGGCAGCGGTGATGCCGGAACTGTGGGGCGGTTCGGCCGACCTCGGCGGCAGCAACAACACCAGCATCAAGGGCGGCGGATCCTTCCTCCCGACCGACGCACCGGTCGATGGCGCCGACCCGTACGGCCGCGTCCTGCACTTCGGGGTGCGCGAGCACGCCATGGGCGGCATCCTCAACGGCATCGCGCTGTCCGGACTCACCCGGCCGTTCGCCGGCACGTTCCTCACCTTCAGCGACTACATGCGTGGCGCGGTGCGGCTGTCGGCCCTGATGCAGACTCCCGTCGTCTATGTATGGACGCACGACTCGATCGGCCTGGGCGAGGATGGGCCGACGCACCAGCCGATCGAGCACCTCTGGTCGCTGCGCGCCATGCCGGATCTGGCGATCGTGCGACCGGCGGATGCCATCGAGACCACGTACGCCTGGCTGGAAGTGCTGCGGCGCGGCCGGCCGGCGGGGCTTTCCCTCACCCGGCAGACCGTCGAGGTGCTCGACCATGCCGCCGTCGACACGGCGGCCGGGGTTGCCCGGGGCGGCTACGTCCTGGCCGAGGCGAGCGGCGGGGCGCCCAGCGTGCTGCTGCTGGCCACCGGCTCCGAGGTCGGCATCGCACTGGCCGCCCGCAGCCTGCTGGAGAACGACGGCATCCCGACCCGCGTGGTCTCGATGCCCTGCCTGGAGTGGTTCGACGAGCAGGACGACGCCTACCGCGACGCCGTCCTCCCGCCGGATGTCCGGGCCAGGGTGTCGGTCGAGGCCGGCGCGACCCTGGGTTGGTGGCGCTACGTCGGCGACCGGGGCGAGGTCGTCGGCATCGACCGCTTCGGCGCGAGCGCCGATGGCAGCGTGCTCTACGACCACCTCGGCGTGACGCCGCATGCGGTGGCGGCCGCGGCCCGCCGAAGCCTTGCGCGCGGTGCCCAGCGCTCGGCGCAGCCCCTCGAGGCGGCCCGGATCGGCTAGCCGTGCAGCGGGCTAGTCGGCGCGCTCCCTGCGCCGTGCGGCGAGCGCCTCGCCGAGCAGCGCCTCCCCCTCCGCATCGGAGCGGCGCTCCTTGACGTAGGCCAGGTGCGTCTTGTACGGCTCGTTCTTGGGCGGGGCTGGCGGGTTGTGCTCGTCGCGCCCGGCGGGATAGCCGCACCTGGGGCAGTCCCAGGCATCGGGGATCGGGACGTCCACGGCAAAACTCGGCGCCGTCTCATGGCCATTGGCGCACCAGAACGAGATCTCGACACGAGGCGCAGCGTCACCGCGCTCAGACTCCCCCATGGGGCCGGATCCGATCTTGCTCCCCCGGATCGCACTGCCACCGACCACTCTGTCCTCCAGCCACCGAACTGCCGACTTGCCACTATTGTCGCCGACCCCGTGTCACGGGGACCTCCGGCAGACATCATCCTAAGTGCGGCCGCAGCATTTCCGGCGGAGGCGGGCCCCGCGTGGCATACCTAGACGACGGTGCCCTCGGCGCTGACGATCAGACCGAGCGCCACGATGCAGGCCGCCCACACCACGGCGAGCACGATCGTGATGCGATCGAGGTTCTTCTCGGCCACCGAAGAGCCGCCCAGGCTGGTCGAGATGCCACCGCCAAACATGTCGCTCAGTCCGCCGCCCTTGCCCTTGTGAAGCAGGACGAGCCCGATGAGCAGCAGGCTGGTGATGATGAGCAGAATCTGCAGCGCGAGCAGCATCGATCAGGCACCTTCCGTTGGACGATCCCCAGCATACGGCAGACGCGTCCCCGCGCGGGGCCGGGCGCGTCCGCCGGGCTACGCGGGATGCTTGGGGAACTTGCAGATGGTGACCCACTCGTCGGCGTCGATGCTGGCGCCGCCCACCAGTCCGCCATCGACGTCCGGCTTGGACATGATGCCGGCGACGTTGTTCGCCTTCACCGAACCGCCGTACAGGATGCGGGCACCATCGGCGACCGCATCGCCGAACGATTCCCGCAGCCGCTCGCGGATCGCCGAGCAGGCCTCTTGCGCGTCCTCCGGGGTGGCCACCTCGCCGGTCCCGATGGCCCAGATGGGCTCATAGGCGAAGACCACCTTGGCAACATCGTCGGCGCTGAGGCCGGACAAGCCGTTGTCGATCTGGCTGAGCGTGTAGGCGATATGCTCCCCCGCCTTGCGGACCTCCAGCGGCTCGCCGATGCACATGATCGGCGTCAGGCCGTGCTTCAACGCGGCCTGCACCTTCGCCAGCACCACATCGTCGGACTCGTCGTGATACTGGCGCCGCTCGCTGTGACCGACCACGGCGTAGGTGCAGCCCAGCTTCGCCAGCATCGGCCCGGACACCTCACCGGTGTAGGCGCCCTTGTCGTGCATGGAGATGTCTTGCGCGCCGTAGGCGATGGAGAGCTTGTCCGAATCGACGGTGGTCTGCACCGATCGGATATCGGTGAAGGGCACCAGGACGGCCACCTCCACCGCGGTCAGATCATCCTCGCTGAGGCCGTGGGCGATCTTCTGCACCAGGGCGATCGCCTCGTGGTGGTTCAGGTTCATCTTCCAGTTGCCGGCCATCAGCGGGCGACGCGACATGACAGTTCTCCTTGCAGTTGTGGGTATGGTCAGGTCTTCACTTCAGGACGGCGATACCGGGCAGTTCCTTGCCTTCGAGGAACTCGAGGCTGGCGCCGCCGCCGGTGGAGATGTGGGTGAGGCGGTCCTCGTCGAGGCCGAGGATGCGCACGGCAGCCGCGGAGTCGCCGCCCCCGACCACGGTCATCGCGGCATCGTTGTCGATCATCGCCTGCGCGATGGCCGTCGTGCCGGCAGCGAAGTTCGACATCTCGAACACGCCGGCCGGCCCGTTCCACACGATGGTCTTGGCATCGGCGAGTTTGCCGGTGAACAGGTCGATGCTGGCCGGACCGATATCCAGCCCCATCCAGCCGTCCTCGATGGCATCGGCAGGCACCACCTTGCGCTCGGCATCGTTGCTGAATTCGCGCGCGACCACGACATCGACCGGGAGCACGAGATCGACACCCCGCTCGGCTGCGGTCGCGATGAGGTCCCGGCAGGTATCGACCTGCTCGGCCTCCAGCAAGGAGTTGCCGACGTTGTAGCCCTTGGCTGCCAGGAACGTGTAGCACATGCCGCCCCCGATGAGCAGCCGGTCCACGTTCTTCAGCAGGTTCGTGATCACACCGAGCTTGTCGGAGACCTTGGCCCCACCGAGGACGACCGCGTACGGCCGCTCGGGGTCCGACAGCACCTTCTCGAAGACCTGCACTTCTTTGAGCACCAGCGTGCCTGCAGCGCTCTGCAGGCGCTCCGCGACATCGGTGACCGATGCCTGCTTGCGATGCACGACGCCGAAGCCGTCGCTGACGTAAAGGTCGGCCAGTGCCGCGAGTTCATCGGCCAGTTCGGCGCGCTGCGCCTCGTCCTTGCTGGTCTCGCGGGAGTCGTAGCGGATATTCTGCAGCAGCACCACGTCGCCGTCGTCCATCGCCGCCACCGCGGCGGTCGTGCCCGCGCCGGTCGGGGCATCGGTCAGCACGACGGGGGTGCCGAGCAACTCCGAAAGCCGCTCGGCGACCGGCGCCAGCGACAGTTCGGGCTTGGCCTCGCCCTTCGGCCGGCCGAGGTGCGCGGCCACGACGACCTTCGCACCTCGACCGACCAAAGAGGACAAGGTGGGGATGCTGGCCCGGATGCGCCCGTCATCGGTGATGACGCGCGATCCATCCGGACCGTCGGCCAACGGAACGTTGAGGTCGGCCCGTACCAGGACCCGCTTGCCAGCGACGTCGAGATCATCCAGGGTCAGCATCGCCTTCGTACTCCTAGAGCCGCTCGGCCACGTAGTTGGTCAGGTCAACGAGGCGGTTGGAGTAGCCCCACTCGTTGTCGTACCAGCCGACGACCTTCAGCATCGAGCCCTGCGCGTTGGTCAGCTGGGCGTCGAAGATGCAGGATGCCGGGTCGGTGACGATGTCGGTGGAGACGATCGGATCCTCGGTGTAGCTGAGGAAGCCGGCCAGCGGACCATCCGCAGCGGCCTTCAGAGCGGCGTTGACCTCGTCCTTCGTGGCCTCCCGCGACAACCGCACGGTGAGGTCGGTCGCGGAGCCCGTCGGCACCGGCACGCGCATGGCGTACCCGTCGAGCTTGCCCTTCAGGTCGGGCAGGACCAGCGCCACGGCCTTCGCCGCGCCGGTCGTGGTCGGGATCATGTTGATGGCGCCCGCCCGGGCCCGGCGCAGGTCCTTGTGGGGGAAGTCCAGCATCACCTGATCATTGGTGTAGGCGTGGATCGTGGTCATGATCCCCTGCTCGATGCCGAACGTCTCGTGGATGACCTTGGCCATCGGCGCGAGGCAGTTGGTGGTGCAGGAGGCGTTGGAGATGACGTGCATCGTGGCCGGGTCGTAGTCGGTGTGGTTCACACCCATCACGAACGTGCCGTCCTCGTTCTTCGCCGGCGCGGAGATGATGACCTTCTTGGCCCCGGCATCGATGTGCGCCTTCGCCTTGGTGGCGTCGGTGAAGTGCCCGGTGGACTCGATGACGATGTCAGCGCCCAGATCGCCCCACGGCAGGGCCGCCGGGTCGCGCTCCGCGACGGCCTTGATGGTATGGCCGTCGACGATGATGGAGTCTTCGGTCGCCTCGACATCCTTGCCGAGCCGGCCCAGGATCGAGTCGTACTTCAGCAGATGGGCCAGCGTCTTGTTGTCGGTGAGGTCGTTCACGCCCACGACCTCGATGTCGGCCCCGCTGGTCACGATCGCTCGGTAGAAGTTGCGGCCGATGCGGCCGAACCCGTTGATGCCCACGCGTACAGTCACGTGTCGCTCCCTGTTGTTGTGCTACTGCCCGGGCCATTCGACGAGCCCGTGCGTCGGACATTGGTGACCCTATCCGAGAACGCGCAGCCTTGCCCGTCCTGACGAAGGCGTTTACCCGCTGTTAGCAATACCGGGCGAGGTGGTCAATCGACGTCGAGCATGTCCTCGGTGATGCCGGCCTCGGTGTCGGGCACGCCCAACTCTGCGGCACGACGATCGGCCATGGCCACCAGGCGCCGGATCCGCCCGGCGATGGCGTCCTTCGTCAGCGGCGGATCGGCCAGCGCCCCCAGTTCCTCCAGGCTGGCCTGGCGGTGCTCCATGCGCAGCCGGCCGGCCGCGACCAGATGCTCCGGGGCATCGTCGCCGAGAATCTCCAGGGCGCGCTGCACCCGGGCACCGGCAGCGACAGCCGCGCGTGCCGAGCGGCGCAGGTTCGCATCGTCGAAGTTGGCCAGTCGGTTGGCGGTGGCCCGCACCTCGCGACGCATCCGCCGGTCCTCCCACTCCAGCACCGACTGGTGGGCGCCCATCTTCGTCAGCATCGCCGCGATCGCCTCCGCGTCGCGGATGACGACGCGATCCACGCCGCGGACCTCGCGCGATTTGGCGGCGATGCCGAGGCGGCGCGCCGTGCCGACCATCGCCAGCGCCACCTCCGGCCCCGGGCAGGTGATCTCCAGGGAGCTGGAACGGCCAGGCTCGGTGAGCGAGCCGTGGGCGAGGAAGCCACCCCGCCAGGACGCCGCAGCGTCGCAAGAGCCGCCCGCGATGACCGCCGGCGGCAGGCCCCGGACGGGGCGTCCGCGCGCATCCACCAAACCGGTCTGCCGTGCCAGCGACTCGCCCCCTGCGGCGACTCGCACCACGTAGCGGCTGCTGCGGCGCAGACCCCCCGGCTGCAGCACCGCCAACTCGGCAGTATGGCCGTACAGGTCGGCGATGTCGGCGCGCAGCCGTCGCGCCGCGGCGCCGGAGTCCAGTTCTGCCTCGACCACGATCCTGCCCGCCACCAGGTGCAGCCCGCCGGCCAGTCGCAGCAGACTGGCGGTCTCGGCGCGTCGGCAGCACGTGTCGCGGTCAGCTACCCGGCACAGTTCGTCCTTGACGTCGGCAGTCATCGCCATGGGGTGATCCTGCCACGACCGATGACGGCGCCGAACGCGGCCGCCAGCAGATCGGGGTCGTGATGGCCATCGGTCGGGTCGCCATCGGCCAGCGGACGCAGCAGCAGCCGGGCTCCCAGCGCGTCGGCCGCCTCCCGCAGCGCTGCTCTGTCGGAGCCGGCCCCGCTGTCCGCGATCACCGTGTCCAACCTGATGTCCGGGAAGTCGCGCTGCCAGACCTCCAGATGCGTGTGGGGAGCGAAGCCGCTGGTCTCCCCCGGCTGAGGGCACAGGTTCAGCACCAGGGTGCGCCGGGAGGAGCTGGCGACGATCGCATCGCGCACCGGCGGGACCAGGAGCGCGGCGATGACGGAGGTGTACCAGGAGCCGGGGCCCAGGACCAGGTGATCGGCCTCGGCGATGGCCTGCAGCGCTTCCGGTGCAGGGCGGCGGATTGGCCGGTTCGACGTGGACCGATCGAACGGTTCCCGACGTGGTGGCGACCGCGACCTGGCCGCGGATCTCGGTGGTGCCGGGATCATCGGGCAACTGGACGTCGGCGACGAACTCCAGCGGTGCCAGCGCCACCGGCAGCACCCGCCCCTTGGCCTCCAACAGGCTGGCCACGAGGTCCAAGCCGGCCACGACGTCGCCGGTCTCCTCCCACAGCGCGGCGATGAGGAGGTTGCCCAGCGAATGGCCGCGCAGGTCGCCCCGCCCGCCGAAGCGGTGCTGGACGACACTGCTCCACGTGCGTCCCCAGGCATCGTCGCCGCACAGAGCCGCCAGGGCCATCCGCAGGTCGCCCGGCGGCGGCACCCCGAATTGCTCGCGGAGCCGACCGCTGGACCCGCCGTCGTCGGCGACCCCCACCACCGCCGTCAGGCGATCGGTGACCCTTCGCAGCGCCTGCAGGGTGACCGCCAGGCCGTGGCCGCCCCCGAAGGCCACGACTCGCGGCCCGAACTGCGCCGACAGCGGGTATCCCCGCAACGTCCTGCTCATCACTCGCGACCGAGATCGCGGTGGACCACCGAGGCCTCGACCCCGACCAGGTCGAGCCGACCGGCCAGCTTGCTCAGCCATTGCCACCGAGCGGTGCTTGCCGCCGGTGCACCCGACTGCGACGGTGACGTAGCGCTTCCCCTCGCGCAGGTATCCCGATGCCATGATGTCGATCAGGCGCGAGGCGGCCTCGATGAAGGGCTGCGCATCGGGCTGCTGCAGGACGTAGTCGCGCACCGGAGCATCCCGGCCGGTGCCGTGGCGCAGTTCGTGGACCCAGTAGGGGTTGGGCAGGAATCGCGCGTCGAAGACCAGATCGGCATCGACCGGGATGCCGTACTTGAACCCGAACGACATCAGCGTGGCCTTCAGCTGAATGGCCCGCTCGTCCTGCAGGAGGGCCTCGACCCGGCGCCGCAGGTCGTGCACGCTCATGCGTGAGGTGTCGATCACCAGATCGGCGCTGCCGCGGAGGTTGGCCAGCAGCGCGCGCTCCTCGGCCATGCCGTCCAGCAACCGGCCGTCGCCCTGCAGCGGGTGCGGTCGGCGACTGCTCTCGAAGCGGCGCACGAGCACTTCATCAGTCGCCTCCAGGAACACCACCTGCAGGTCGATCTGCCCCTGCCGCAGCCAGAAGAGGGCCTGCTCCAACTCGTGGAAGAAGGCGCCGCCGCGGGCATCGACGACGACGGCGAGCTTGGCCAGCGACGGCGACTGCTGCGCGAGCTCGACCATCTGCCGGATCATCGTCGGCGGCATGTTGTCCACCACGTACCAGCCCAGATCCTCCATGGCTCGGGCTGCAGTGGAGCGGCCGGCCCCCGACATGCCGGTGAGGATCGCGACTCGCAGGTCCGCGGCCGGTCCGGAGTGTTGCGTCACGACTCGACCCCTTCCACCGCCAGCGGCGCCGACGTCTCCTCCACGCTAGCCACCGTTGCCGTGGGCGGCGCGGCCAGCGCCGCGTGGATGGCGGCGGCCAGCGCCGGCCCGATGCCGGCCACCGTCGTCAACTCCTCCGACGACGCGGCCCGGATGGCCTTCACCGAGCCGAAGGCGCGCAGCAGCGCCGAGCGGCGCGCCGGGCCGAGCCCTGGGATGTCGTCCAACGCGCTGCGCCGGACCCTCTTGGCCCGCGCCCTGCGCTGCGCGGTGATGGCGAAGCGGTGCGCCTCGTCGCGGATGCGCTGCAGCAGGTACAGCGCATCGGAGGCGCGCGGCAGGATGACGGGGTCGGGCTCGTCGGGCAGCCACACCTCCTCCAGCCGTTTGGCCAGGCCGATCACCGGCAGATCGCCCATCCCCACCTGCTGCAGTGCAGCCGCTGCTGCGTTGACCTGCGGGGCGCCGCCGTCGACCATGACCAGCGACGGCTCGTAGGAGAATGATCCGTCCGGCTCTGCTTGCCGATCGGTCAGCCGGCGGTAGCGCCGGCACAGCACCTCCCGCAGTCCGGTGAGGTCGTCGCCGCCCTGGGCATCCCGCAGCGCGAAGGTGCGGTACTGGTTGGGCTTGGCCAGGCCGTCCTCGAAGACAACCATGCTGGCGACCGGGTCACTGCCGCCGAGGTGGGAGACGTCGAAGCACTCGATGCGCAGCGGCGCCTGCGGCAGCTCCAGGATCTCCATCAGATCGGCCAATGCCTTGCTGCGGGCCGTGAGATCGCCGGAGCGGCGGGTCTTGTGCAGCACCAGCGCCTGCGCCGCATTCCGGTTGACGGTCTCCAGCAGGGCCCGCTTCTCCCCGCGCTTGGGCACCCGCACCCGCACCGGACCGCCGCGCAGGCTCGACAGCCAGGCCGACACGACCGGACCCGCGGCCGGCTCCAGCGGCACCAAGATCTCCCTGGGGATGGTCGCGGCAGCGACGGATCCGCCCGCCGCATCGCCGTAGTGCCGGATCAGCGCCGTCTCCACCGTGCCGGGACCGGACAGTTCCTCAGTCTTCTCCAGGACGAATCCGCGCTGCCCGGCGACCCGGCCGCCGCGGACGTGGAAAATCTGCAGCGACGCCTCCAGGTCGTCCTCGGCCAGGCCGACCACATCGGCGTCGGTCCCGTCGGCCAGCACCACGGCGCTGCGCTCCAGCGCCCGTGTCACCGCGCCGATGTCATCGCGGTACCGGGCAGCCGACTCGTAGTCCTGCTCGGCGGCCGCCGCCCGCATCCGCACCGTGAGTTGCTCCAGCAGCGGCTCGTGGCGGCCTGCGAGGAAGTCGGCGAGATCCAGGGCGATGAGGCGATGGTCCTCAGCCGACACCCGGCCGACGCAGGGGGCGCTGCACTTGCCGATGTCAGCCAGCAGGCAGGGCCGGTTGCTGGCCTTGGCGCGCCGGAAGACGCCCTGGCTGCAGGTGCGCATCGGGAACACGCGCAGGAGCAGGTCCAGCGTCTCCCGGATGGCCCAGGCGTGCGCATAGGGGCCGAAGTAGCGCGTGCCCTTCCGCTTGGCTCCCCGCATGACCATGGCGCGCGGGAACTCCTCGCCCATGGTGATGGCCAGGAAGGGGTAGGACTTGTCGTCGCGGTATTTGACGTTGAACCGCGGGTCGTACTCCTTGATCCAGGAGTACTCCAGTTGCAGCGCCTCGACCTCGTTGTCGACGACGACCCAGTCCACGCCCGCCGCGGCGGCCACCATGCTGGCCGTGCGCGGGTGCAGCCCGAACGGGTCGGCGAAGTAGGAGTTCAGCCGCTGGCGAAGGCTCTTCGCCTTGCCGACGTAGATCACCCGGCCCGACGGATCGCGGAAGCGGTACACCCCTGGGGCGTCGGGGATCTCCCCGGACGCCGGGCGCCAGGCCGGACCGGGCACGCTAGGCCCGAACGATCGACTCGCCCTCGACAGCGACATCGATCTCGGCCAGGCCGCGCGGCGCTGGGCCGGACTGGACGTCACCGGTCTCGGCGGAGAACTTCGAGTTGTGGCAGCCACAGGTGATGACGTTGTTGTCGACGCCGCTGACGTCGCATCCCTGGTGCGGGCACACCGAGGAGAACGCGCGGAAGTCGCCGTCTTCGGGCTGGGTGACCACGACCCGGGCGTCGCGATTCACGGTGCCGCCCGCGACCGGCACGTCGGCAACGTCGGCGAGCACCTCGCCGCCGGTGTCCTCGCCGCCGGTGTCCTCGCCACCGGAGGGCGCAGTGGCACCCCCGGTCGCGCCGTTGTCGCCGGTGTCGTCGCTGCTCCCGCAGGCCGCCAGCAACCCGGTGGCAGCAGCGGCTGCCAGCACCGTGCGGCGCTGGACGGGTGGGATCAAGGAATGCTCAGTCATGGGTCCTCCTCATTCGGCGATCACGAGACTACCGCCGCGCCGCGCCCGGCCGGGAGCAGCAACTCGGCCAGGAATCCGCCGGTATGGCTGTGCGGCACCTCTGCCACCTGCTCGGGGGTGCCGGCGGCCACGACGGTGCCGCCGCCGCTTCCCCCCTCCGGGCCCATGTCGATGATCCAGTCGGCAGTCTTGATGACGTCGAGATTGTGCTCGATGACGAGCACGGTGTTGCCCTTCTCCACCAGCGAGTGGAGCACGCCGAGCAGTTTGCGGATGTCCTCGAAGTGCAGCCCGGTGGTGGGCTCGTCGAGGAGGTAGATCGTGCGTCCGGTAGCGCGCTTGGCCAGTTCCGCGGCCAGCTTCACGCGCTGCGCCTCGCCGCCGGAGAGCGTGGTTGCGGGCTGCCCGAGCCGGACGTAGCCGAGGCCGACCTCCACCAGTGTCTTCAGGTGGCGGGCGATCGCCGGGATCGGCTCGAAGAAGGCGTGCGCCTCCTCGATCGGCATGCCGAGGACCTCGGCGATCGTCTTGCCCTTGTAGTGCACCTCGAGGGTTTCGCGGTTGTACCGGGCCCCGTGGCAGACGTCGCAGGGCACGTAGACGTCCGGCAGGAAGTTCATCTCGATCTTGATGGTGCCGTCGCCGGTGCAGGACTCGCACCGACCGCCCTTGACGTTGAAGCTGAACCTGCCGGGCAGGTAGCCGCGGACCTTCGCCTCCTCGGTCTGGGCGAACAGTTTGCGGACGTGATCGAACAGCCCGGTGTAGGTGGCGGGATTGGAGCGGGGCGTGCGACCGATCGGCGACTGATCGACGTGCACGACCTTGTCCAGCAGCTCCAGCCCGGTCACCCGGGTATGGCGCCCGGGCACGGTGCGCGCTCCGTTCAGCTCGCGGGCCAGCACCTGGTACAGCACGTCGTTGACCAAGGTCGACTTGCCCGAGCCGGACACACCGGTGACCGCGACGAAGCAGCCCAGCGGGAACTCGGCCGTCACGTTGCGCAGGTTGTGCTCCTTGGCGCCGCGCACGGCGATGACGCGCTTCGGGTCCCGCGGGCGGCGAATGGCCGGCACCGCGATCTGTCGGCGCCCGGCCAGGTAGTCCGCCGTGACGGACCGCTCCTGCGCCAACAGTTGCGGCACCGGTCCGGAGTAGACGATCTCACCGCCGTGCTCCCCCGCGCCCGGGCCGATATCGACGATCCAGTCGGCAACCTTGATCGTGTCCTCGTCGTGCTCGACCACGACGAGCGTGTTGCCGAGATCGCGCAGCCGCAGCAGTGTCTCGATGAGGCGCCGGTTGTCGCGCTGGTGCAGGCCGATACTCGGCTCGTCCAGCACGTAGAGCACGCCGACCAGGCCGGCGCCGATCTGCGTGGCCAACCGGATGCGCTGGGCCTCACCGCCAGCGAGGCTCGCCGCCCCGCGATCCAACGTGAGGTAGTGCAGCCCCACATCGATGAGGAAGCGGAGCCGCTCGTTGATCTCCTTCAGCACGCGGCCGGCGATCTGCTCCTCGCGCGCCGTCAGGTCCAAGTCCGCCAGCCACTGCGCGGCCGCACCGATCGGCAGCCCCGCCACCTCCGCGATGTTGCGGTCGTTCACCGTCACGGCGAGGACGTGCGGCCGCAGTCGGGCGCCGCGGCATTCCGGACAGGGGACCGGCCGCAGGTACCCCTCGAAGCGCTCCCGCGCGGCGTCCGATTCCGCCTCGGCGTGGCGGCGCTGCACGAAGGGGATCGCCCCTTCGAACGTGGTGTCGTAGGTGCGCTGGCGGCCGTAGCGGTTCTGGTACCGGACGGTGAGCACGCCCGAGCGGCCCTGCAGCATGGTCCGGCGCACCGCCTCCGGCAGCTCGCGCCAGGCGGTGTCCGGGTCGAAACCCATGTCCTCGGCCAGCGCGGTGATGAGTCGGCGGAAGTACTCCCCCAGGTGCGCGCCGGACCACGGCGCGATCGCCCCGTCCAGCAGCGACTTCGCCGGGTCCGGGACGATCAACTCCGGATCGACCTGCATGCGGATGCCGAGCCCGGAACACCCGGGGCAGGCGCCGAACGGGGAGTTGAAGGAGAAGGAGCGAGGCTCGAGCACATCGAAGGAACTGCCGTCGTACGGGCAGGCCAGATGCTCGGAGAAGGTGCGGGTGCGCTCCGGGTCGTCGGTGGGCTGATCGACGAAGTCCAGGACCACCACGCCCTCGGCCAATCGCAGCGCCGTCTCGACCGAGTCGGTGATGCGCTGCTTCGCAGTCGGCTTCACCACGAGTCGGTCCACCACGACGCTGATGTCGTGCTTCTCCTGCTTCTTCAGCTTGGGGGGCTCGGCCAGACTGATCACGGCACCGTCCACGAGGGCGCGGGAGTACCCGCCCGCCTGTAGTTGGCCGAACAGGTCGACGAACTCGCCCTTGCGCTGCCGCACCACGGGGGCCAGCACCTGGAAGCGCGTACCCTCGGCCAGCCCCAGCACCTGATCGACGATCTGCTGGGGCGTCTGCTGGCTGATGGGCCGGCCGCAGGTCGGGCAATGCGGTCGGCCGATGCGCGCGTAGAGCAGACGGAGGTAGTCGTACACCTCGGTCACGGTCCCCACCGTCGAGCGGGGGTTGCGCGAGGTGGACTTCTGATCGATCGACACCGCCGGGCTGAGGCCGTCGATGAAGTCCACGTCCGGCTTGTCCATCTGGCCGAGGAACTGCCGAGCGTAGGCGGACAGCGACTCGACGTAGCGGCGCTGCCCCTCGGCGAAGATCGTGTCGAACGCCAGACTGGACTTGCCGGATCCGGACAACCCGGTGAAGACGATCAGCGCATCGCGCGGCAGGTCCAGGGAGACGTTGCGCAGGTTGTGCTCGCGGGCCCCGCGCACGATGAGGCGGTCTGAGCCGCGGTGCGGAAGCTCGGGCGCTGGTGGATCGGTCTGCCGTATGGCTGGGCGCTCTCCCTGCCCACCGGCGACCTGCTGCACGCTCACTGACTTAGGCTACCTGTGGGTCCCGACGCGGCATGTCGGGCGGATCGAGGGAAGCGATGACGTACCACGGCAACGTCAAGCCGGGAGGGCCCGCGCAGGTCCGCGAACTCACCGACCTGGTGATCAGCAAGCTCGCGCTCGGCGCCATGGACAACAACACGTATCTGCTGCGCTGTCGGTCGACCGGGAAGTCGGTGCTGATCGATGCGCCGGGGCCGGCAGATGGCCTGCTGGAGTTCGTCGGCGGGGAGCCGCTAGAGGCCGTCGTGGTGACGCACGGCCACGGCGACCACGTACAGGCGCTGCCGGAACTCGTTGCCGCCACCGGGGCCGCGGTGTTGGGGCACCCCGGCGATGCCGACCTGTTGCCGTTGCCCCTGACCCGTGAGCTGGGCCATGGCGACCAGGTCGCGTTCGGCGACATCGCGCTGTCGGTCATCCACCTGCGGGGACACACCGCCGGCTCGATCGCGCTGGCCTACGACGATCCGGCGGGGCACGTGCATCTGTTCACCGGCGACTCGCTCTTCCCCGGCGGGCCCGGCCGGACGACACCGGAGACTTTCCCGCAACTGATGGACGACCTCACCGATCGGGTCTTCGACCGCTTCGCGGATGAAACGTGGATCTATCCCGGCCATGGCAATGACACCACGCTGGGCGCCGAGCGCAGTCATCTCGACGCGTGGCGGGCGCGGGGCTGGTGAGCCCGGTACCGACGGGCGCGGACCTGGCCGGAGCGCATGGCGTGGGACCGCGGCCGCTGATGCAGGGCGCCCGGTGTGCGAACCGCGGTCGCATACGTCGCGCGGAACTCGCCGGGCCACCAGCGAAACCAACCCCCACAACGCATGGGCGACCGGCCGCAGCCCTCGCGCTGCGATGAGCGGCGACGTCGGAACCTCGCCGACGACGACCCGTCGGCGGTATCCGGTGCCCGTGGGCTCCGCGGGTCGCCCGGCGACGGTCCTGGTCCTCCTCGCCGCTGTGCTGCTCGCTATCGCGCCCGCGCCGCGCGAGCGCCGAGGACACGCAGACCTACATCGTCGTGCTGAAGCCCGGCCCGGCCAGCCAACTGCCGATCGCCGCCGCCGAGGCTGCCAGCCGCGGGCGCGGCACCATCGAGGCGACGTACAGCAACGCGCTACGCGGATTCGCCATCACAATGCCGCGGTCATCCCTGCCGCAGATCGCCGATCAGCCGGACGTGGCATACATCGAGCCCGATCAGGCGCTCGGCCTGCAGTCGCAGCGCGTCCCGACCGGTGTGGGCCGGACCTTCGGGAAGGCGAACGCAACCATCGGGATCGACGGTGCCGACGATCGCCGCGTCGACGTCGACGTCGCTGTCATCGATACCGGCATCGATGCTTCGCACCCGGACCTCAACGTAGTCGCAGGCGTGACCTGCCTCGGCGCCCCCGACGGCTCGTCCGCGGCAGGAACGGCCTCATGTATGCCCGGCGGTCACGACGACCACTACCACGGGACCCATATGGCTGGCATCATCGGCGCCCTCGACAACGGCATCGGAGTCGTCGGCATCGCTCCAGGGGCGCGCCTGTGGGCGGTGAAGGTGCTCGACGCCGCCGGCGACGGCACGGTCGCCACCGCGCTGGCAGGCCTCGACTGGGTCGTCGCCAACGCTGCCACCATTGAGGTCGCCAACATCAGTCTCGGCGCATCCGGCTACAGCAAAGCCTTCTACGACGGCATCCAGCGGGCTGTGGATGCGGGCATCGCCCTCGCCGGGGCTGCGGGCAACGGCGCCGGCGATGCCAGCCGGTACAGCCCCGCCGCCTTCGACAACATCCTGACTGTCTCCGCGCTCGCCGACTTCGACGGCGCGCCCGGCGGCCGGGCAGAACCCACCTGCCGGCCCGATCAGGACGACACCCTGGCGGACTTCTCCAACTGGGGTTCCGCCATCGACCTGGCCGCACCGGGGATGTGCATTCGCTCCACCTTCCCGGTGGCACGCGGCAGCTATGACACCCTGTCCGGGACCTCCGCAGCGGCTCCGCATGTCGCAGGGGGCCTAGCGCTGCTGGCCAGTGCCGATCCCCCGGAATCGGCCTCAGACGTCGCCGGGCTCTACCGCCGCATCCGAGCAGACGGCAACTTCGACTGGACCGATGACTCCGGTGACGGCGTGCAGGAGCCGCTACTGGACGTGCGGGCGCTGGACGCCGTGACGATCGCCGGCCCCGAGAATGGCCCCGAGCATCCGACTCCCGACTTCGGCGGCCTCGTGCCGGCCCGGCTGCTCGACACCCGGCCCGGCTACCCCACCTCCGACGGGCTCGCCGCCGGGCAGGGACCGCTGCCCGCCGGAGGCGCCCTGCAACTGCGCGTCGCCGGCCGCGGCGGCGTGCCCGCCGACGCCGCCGCCGTGGCCCTCACCGTCACCGCCACCCGCCCCGCCCGCGCCGGCCACATCACCGCCCACCCCGCCGGCACCGGCCGCCCCCTGGCCAGCAACCTCAACTACCAGCCCGGCCAGACCGTCGCCAACACCGTCATCGTCCCCATCGGCACCGACGGCAGCATCACCCTTGCCACCTCCGCCACCACCCACCTCATCGCCGACATCAACGGCTACTTCCCCGCCGACAGCGACTTCGGCGGCCTCGTGCCGGCCCGGCTGCTCGACACCCGGCCCGGCTACCCCACCTCCGACGGGCTCGCCGCCGGGCAGGGACCGCTGCCCGCCGGAGGCGCCCTGCAACTGCGCGTCGCCGGCCGCGGCGGCGTGCCCGCCGACGCCGCCGCCGTGGCCCTCACCGTCACCGCCACCCGCCCCGCTCAACGGCTACTTCGTCGACCCGTAGGGCGCACGCCAGGACACGTCGCCGTGACTGCTGCACTCGGCTGGCGCTCGCGCGGCGCTGGGGACCCGTTAGCGCTGGGATCCACCCTGGCCGGCCCCAATGCTGCGGTGTCGGCCGTGTGCCGCGGGCTTGGGGTCGCTGGCGCTGGGTCTCGCGGAGGGGTCGCCGGACTTCCCAGTCGGTCCCGCCAACAGGTCTGCACCCGGTGCGGGGGTCTGCACCCGGTGCCGGCGTCTGCACCCGGCGCGGGGGTCTGCACCCGGTGCCGGCGTCTGCACCCGGTGCGGGGGTCTGCACCCGGTGCCGGCGTCTGCACCCGGTGCGGGGGTCTGCACCCGGTGCCGGCGTCTGCACCCGGTGCGGGGGTCTGCACCCGGTGCGGGGGCTACCGGGGCCGCAGCATGGGCAAGCTTGCACCCGGATTGGGGGTCTGCACCCGGCGCGGGGGCTGCCGAGGCCGGAATTGGCTTCTCCAACCCCCGCCTCGGGTGCAAACCCCCGGACCGGGTGCAGGCATCGCTCCACAGACACCCGTCCAACCCCCGCCTCGGGTGCAGACCCCCGAACCGGGTGCAGAGCCGCGGGCTCAAGGGGCACCGCGGGACGCGCTGGCCCACTGATCACCACCCGCAGCCCCGCAGCCCCGCAGCACCGCAGCACCGCAGCACCGCAGCCCCGCAGCCCCGCAGCCCCGAGCTCCGCGGGCCCAACGTGCGGAAACCACGATGCCCCAGCACCGCGCCGCCACCCACTCCCGCAGCATCGAGCGGATTGGCGCACCCGTGCAGCCGGGATCTACGGTGTCGGCATGCTCCCGTTCCCGCGTGCCGCCTCGACGGCGATCGGCTCGCTCATCCTGGTGGCCGCCTGCAGCACCGGCGCCAGTGACGAACCAGGTTCCACCGACCTCACGATCACCGTGACGCTTGATGCCGGCATCCCGCCGGACATCTGGACGCTCACCTGCGACCCGGACGGCGGCTCACACCCGAACCCGGGGGCGGCCTGCGGATTCCTGGCCGATGCCCGGCTGGCAGGCACGGATCCCTTTGCGCCGGTGCCGGACGACGTCGCCTGCACGCAGGAATACCGGGGCCCGGCGACAGCGACCGTCACCGGCACCTGGAATGGAGAGGACGTCGATGCGGCGTACAACTTGACCAACGGCTGCGAGATCGCCCGCTGGACCGAGGCTGAGCCGTTGCTCGGGCCGCTCCCCGCCGCGAACTGAACGCTGCGGGCGAACCGAGCGCTGCGACGGATTGAGCGCTGCCGCGAGCGGAGCCCCGCGGCGAACTGAGCGCTACTCGTTGCCGGGGTGGTCGCGGTGGGCCTGGCGGTCCATCTCCTCCAGCGCCGCGCCCTCACCGTGGTGGTGGCCGGTGAGATCGTGCTCGGCCATCGCATCGGGGTCATGGCGGATCTTCCACAGCGATGCCAGCACGGTGACGACGAGCACCCCGATGATGACCACCAGCGACTGGAACGTGCCGATCTCCGGCACATCGAACCCGGACTCGTGCATCGCGTGCAGCAGCAGCTTCACGCCGATGAAGCCCAGGATGACGGCCAGGCCGTAGGTGAGGTAGACCAAGCGGTCCAGCAGCCCATCCAGCAGGAAGAACATCGGCCGCAGCCCCATCAGCGCGAACGCGTTGGCGGTGAAGACGATGTACGGCTCGCTGGTCAGACCGAAGATGGCCGGGATCGAGTCCATCGCGAACATCAGGTCCGCCACGAAGATCGCGATGACCACCAGGAACAACGGGGTCGCCACGCGCCGCCCGTCGATCTTGGCGAAGAACTTGCCATCGTGGTATTCGCTCGTCGTCGGGATGACCCGCTCGGCCAACTTCACCATCTTGTTGTCCGCGGGGTTGCCCTCGGCGCCGTGGTTCGTCATGAGCTTGATGGCGCTGTAGATGAGGAAGGCGCCGAAGAAGTAGAACAGCCAGGAGAACTGGGCGAGGGCCGCAGCACCGATCAGGATGAAGATCAGCCGCAGGATCAGCGCGATGACGATGCCGATCATCAGCACTTCCTGCTGATAGACCTTGGGCACCGCGAAAGCACCGAAGACGAGGACGAAGACGAACAAGTTGTCCACCGAGAGGCTCTTCTCGGTGATGTAGCCCGCCAGGTATTGCAGGGTCCAGCCGCCATCGCTGGCTAGCGCCTGCTCGCTCTGCTCGGGGCCCCAGAAGTTCAGCGTCAGCCCGAAGACGACGGCAAGGGTGATGTAGACGATCGTCCAGATGCCGGCCTCGCGCATGCCCACCTCGTGGGGGTTGCGCTTGGCATGGACGAAGTCGAGCAGGAACAGCCCGAACACCAGCGCCAGTGTGATCGTCCAGGCAGTAGTCCCGAACGCGTTGGTCACTGCTTGCGGCGACTCGGTAGCGGCCGTGACCGCCGTGGGCAGCAGCATGTATTCCTCCATGCGCCAGCCGGCAGGCGCGGTTCCCATAGTAGGCCCGCTACACCCGATTCACCGTGTGGCGTCCTGCATCCCCCGCAACTCGCGCTTCAACTCCGACACCTCGTCGCGGAGCCGGGCGGCGAGCTCGAACTGCAGTTCCTCGGCAGCGCTGTGCATCTGTTCGGTCAACTGCTCGATCAGGTCGACCAGCTCGCCCTCCGCCAGCGAGCGCGGCTCCCGGTGCTCCAGCGCGACGGTCACGCCGCGTCCCCGCGACTGCCGCCGGCCCGACCCCAGCAGCGCCGCGGTGTCGGCATCCTCCTTGGCGATGAGGTCGGTGATGTCGCCGATCTTCTTGCGCAGCGGGGTCGGGTCGATGCCGCGCTCGGTGTTGTACGCCATCTGCCTGGCGCGCCGCCGGGTGGTCTCGTCGATGGCGACCCGCATCGACTCGGTGACGGTGTCGGCGTACATGTGCACCTGCCCGGAGACGTTGCGGGCGGCGCGGCCGATGGTCTGGATGAGACTGCGCTCGCTGCGCAGGAACCCCTCCTTGTCGGCGTCCAGGATGCTCACCAGCGAGACCTCCGGCAGGTCCAGGCCCTCCCGCAGCAGGTTGATGCCGACCAGCACGTCGTACTCCCCCATCCGCAGCTCCCGCAGCAGTTCGACCCGGCGCAGGGTGTCGACCTCGGAGTGCAGATAGCGGACCCGGATGCCCTGTTCGAGCAGGTAGTCGGTGAGATCCTCGGCCATCCGCTTGGTGAGCGTGGTGACCAGCACCCGCTCGTGCCGATCGGTCCGCAGCCGGATCTCGTGCATCAGGTCGTCCACCTGGCCCTTGGTCTGCTTGACCACGATCTCCGGGTCCAGCAGGCCGGTCGGGCGGATGATCTGCTCCACGAACTCGCCGTGTGCCTGGGCCAGCTCGTACGGGCCGGGGGTGGCCGACAGGTAGACGGTCTGGCCGATCCGTTCGGAGAACTCCTCCCAGGTGAGCGGACGGTTGTCCGCAGCGCTGGGCAGGCGGAAGCCGTGGTCGATGAGCGTGCGCTTGCGGCTTGCGTCGCCCTCGTACATGCCCCCGATCTGCGGCACGGTGACGTGCGACTCGTCGATGACGAGCAGGAAGTCCTCCGGGAAGTAGTCCAGCAGGCAGTTCGGCGGCGAACCCTTCTCGCGGCCGTCGATGTGCAGCGAGTAGTTCTCGATGCCGGCGCAGGTGCCGACCTGGCGCATCATCTCGACGTCGTAGGAGGTGCGCATCTGCAGCCGCTGCGCCTCCAGCATCTTGCCCTGCTGCTGCAGCTGCGCCAGCCGCTCGCCGAGCTCGGCCTCGATGCCGGCGATCGCCCGCTCCATGCGCTCCGGTCCGGCGACGTAGTGGCTGGCGGGGAAGATGTACAGCTCGGTGTCTTCGGTGAGCACCTCGCCGGTGACCGGATGCAGGGTCATGAGCCGCTCGATCTGATCGCCGAACATCTCGATGCGCACCGGGTGCTGCTCATACACGGGGAACAGCTCCACCGTGTCGCCGCGCACCCGGAACGTGCCGCGCGTGAAGGACATGTCGTTGCGCACGTACTGGATGCCGACGAATTGCCGTAGCAGTCCGTCGCGGTCGTGGTCCTCCCCCACCCGCAGCCGCACCATCCGGTCCACGTACTCCTGCGGGGTGCCCAACCCGTAGATCGCGGACACGGTGGCCACGACGATGACGTCGCGGCGGGTCAGCAGCGAGTTGGTCGCGGAGTGCCGCAGCCGCTCCACCTCCTCGTTGATCGAGGAGTCCTTCTCGATGTAGGTGTCCGTCTGCGGGATGTACGCCTCGGGCTGGTAGTAGTCGTAGTAGGAGACGAAGTACTCCACGGCGTTGTGCGGCAGCAATTCGCGGAACTCGTTGGCCAGCTGGGCCGCCAGCGTCTTGTTGGGCGCCATGACCAACGTCGGGCGCTGCAGCCGCTCCACCAGCCACGCCGTCGTCGCAGACTTGCCGGTGCCTGTGGCGCCGAGCAGCACCACGTGCTCCTCGCCGGCGGTGATGCGCCGGGCGAGCTCCTCGATCGCGCCCGGCTGGTCGCCGGACGGCTGGAAGTCGCTGACGACTGCGAACGGCGCGACCTTGCGCTGCAGGTCGGTGACGGGCCGGGTCATACCGCCACGGTACGACGCGGGTGCGACAGCTACTGCAGGAAGACCGCCAGCCAGACGGTGGGCTCGTCGGCCGCCGTCGCGGCCACGCGGTGTCGCAGATGGCGCGGGATCGTCAGGAAGTCCCCGGCCCGCAACGTGCGGGTGGAGCCGTCGGCGAACTCCAGCACCGCCTCGCCTGCCAGCACCGCCACCCACTCATCTTCCCCCTGGTCGT
This sequence comes from uncultured Actinomycetota bacterium, assembly GCA_963706835.1. Classification (GTDB taxonomy): domain Bacteria; phylum Actinomycetota; class Actinomycetes; order S36-B12; genus CAVXYG01. The sequence continues at coordinate 50,219 of CAVPOB010000012.1, read as the reverse complement.
ACCAGTCGGAGCGATGGCCGAAGGAGACGATCCGCTCGACGCGGCCGCCGGGGACGCCGAACAGCGGTACGACGTCCTCCCGCGCCGGCGCAGTTGCCGGGAGGCCGTCGAACAGGTTGCGCAACATGGACCGAACCTACCGCCGGCAGCGCCGGTGATGGAGGGGCTGACCACGGCCCCGATCACGGCGCCCTACCGTTGGGGCCATGACACTGGTGGTGCCGGGCCTGGAGATCACCGGCCAGGCCGTCGCCTTCGCGGGGGCCCTGGCGGGGCGGGGGGTCGGCAGCGGGGACCGGGTAGCCGTCGTCACGCCTGAGCACCGGGGCCTCCCGCAGGAAGCGGCGGCCGCGCAGGCCCTGACCGTCGCGCTGGTACTGGGCGCTCTGCGCAGCGGGATCACTCCGGTCCTCATCAACCCCCTGCTGACCGCTCGGGAGCAGGAGTACATCGTCCACGACTCCCGGCCGGCCCTGACGCTGCGCGCGCCGGACGAGATGCGGGAACTGCTCGACGGCGAGCGGGCTGCGGTCGAGTTGGCCGATCATCCGCTGGGACGCCCCATGCACTACACCTCGGGCACCACGGGCCGGCCCAAGGGGGTGTGGACCGGCGGTCTGAGCGAGTCGGAATCGCGGCAGTTGTGGGCCGACGAGCAGTCGCTGTGGCAGTTCGAGGGCACCGACCTGTCCCTCGTGCACGGGCCGCTGTGCCATTCCGGCCCGCTGCGGTTCGCGCTGTCGATGGTGCTCGCCGGCGGGGCCGTCGCCTTCCCGGGCTGGTTCGATGCCGAGCGCACCGCCCGGGCGCTGCGCGAACTGCGACCCACCACCGCGTTCGTCGTGCCCAGCCACCTGCGGCGGCTCTTCGGCGCGCCCGAGGCCCCTCCGTCGCCGTACCGCCTGCTCGCCCATGCTGGCGAAGCGTGCGCGCCGGCGTTGAAGCGGCAGATCCATGCCTGGGCGGGCAGCGACCGGGTGTGGGAGTTCTACGGATCCACCGAGGGCCAGTTCACCGCGTGCAGCGGGCCGGAATGGGAGCAGCGGCCCGGCACAGTCGGCCGAGCACGGCCCGGCCGCCGGCTGGAAGTGGTGGACGGTGTCGTCTGGTGCCACGCGCCGAGCTTCGCGCGGTTCTCGTACTGGGGCGACACGGACAAGAGTGCTGCCGCGTGGCGGGGCGACGCGTTCACCGTCGGCGACCTGGGCCGGCTGGACGACGACGGGTACCTCTACCTGGAGGGCCGGCGCGAGGACCTCATCATCAGCGGCGGCGTCAACGTCTACCCGGCGGAGCTGGAGGCGGTCCTGCGGGAGTGCCCCGGTGTGGCGGAGGTGGTCGTCTTCGGGCGGCCCGATGAGCGCTGGGGACAGGCGGTGTGCGCGGCCTACCTCGGCGACGCCGATCCGGAGCAGGTGCGGCAGTGGGCGGACGAGCGGCTGGCGGGCTACAAGCGGCCCAAGGCCATCGAGCGGCGCAGCGAGTTGCCGAGGACAGCATCGGGGAAGGTGCGCCGACTGGAGCTCAGGTGAGAGCGCGCACCCAGTCCTCCGGATCATCCACGAGGAAGTAGTGGACGTCGGTGTCGGTGCGCACCACGAGGACCGCGGCCGCGGCATGGTGGTCCGGCAGTTCGTGCGTCGTGGTCGCGCCGACGATGTCGAGCCGCTCCACGACCAGGACCCGGCCGGTGTCGGCGGTGAAGACCAGTTGCGTCGGCGTGAGCCGGATGTGGCCGGGCCCCTGGTCGGCGCCGACGGCGAGGACCGCGGGTTGACCGGTCGGGGACGACGGCGGCAGGGCCCGGTGCCGCTCGCGCCCGATGCGCTGCATCGACCAGACCACCGTCGCGATGACGATAGCCAGCACGATGAGGACCGGCACCAGCCGCATGGGACGACGCTACTCCCCCGCGATGGTGCCCAGCCGCAGTCCCTCCCACAGCGCTTCGACCTGCAGTTTCAGCGCGGCCCGGTCACCAGCGTTGTCCAGCACGACGTCTGCGGCGGCGTTGCGCTCCTCCCGGGATGCCTGCGCCGCCATCCGGGCGCGGACATCGGCCTCGGGCAGTCCCCGGTACTCCGTCAACCGCTGCACCCGCACCTCATCCGGCGCATCCACGACGACGATCAGGTCCCACCCTGCCGTGAGACCGTTCTCGATCAGCAGGGGCATGTCGTACACGACGACGGAACCGGGCGGCGCGGCGTCGAGGAGTTGCCGCGTCCGCTCGGCGATCCGCGGGTGGGTGATCTCGTTGAGCCGGGCCAGTCGCGCCGGGTCGGCGAACGCCAGCTCGGCCAGCGCAGCACGGTCGAGCGCTCCGTCGTCCCGGATGACGCCCGGGCCGAACTCCGCTGCGATCTCAGCCAGCGCCGGCTGCCCGGGCTCCACGATCTGCCGCGCCACCTGATCGGCATCCACGATGATCGCCCCGCGCCGCGCGAGCATGTGCGCCACCTCGCTCTTGCCGGACCCGATGCCACCGGTGAGCGCCACCCGGATGGTCCGCTGCGCCATGGTCGGCTCCCTTCGCCCGGCGCCCTGCTCGGGCGACCGCCTCCGACCCTACCCAGGAAACGCCGATGGGCCCCGCTCGGCAGCGGGGCCCATCGTGGGTCGGGGACCGGTCAGGATCCGCCGGTGAGCTTCTCCCGCAGCGCCTGCAGGGCCTCGTCGGTGGCCAGCGTGCCGCTCTGCGGAGCGCTCGGCCCGGCGTAGTCGCCCACAGTCTCGGACTCCGCCTCGGCGGCCTCCTCGATCTGCTTGCGGTGCGCCTCCCAGCGGGCGTGGGCTTCGGCGTACTCCTTCTCCCACTTGGCCCGCTCGTCGTCGAAGCCTTCCTTCCACTCACCGGTCTCGGGGTCGAAGCCCTCAGGACCGATGTAGGTGCCCTCCTCGTCGAAGGAGGGGGCCATGCCGTACAGGTACGGGTCGAACTCCTCCTGGGCCGCGGCCCCGGAAGCGTTGGCCTGCTTCAGCGACAGCGAGATGCGGCGCCGCTCCAGATCGATGTCGATGACCTTGACGAAAATCTCGTCGCCCACCTTGACGACCTGCTCCGGCTGCTCCACGTGGCGCTCGGCCAGCTCGGAGATGTGCACCAGGCCCTCGATGCCCTGCGAGACACGCACGAACGCGCCGAACGGCACCAGCTTGGTGACCTTGCCCGGCACGACCTGGCCGAGCTGGTGGGTCCGGGCGAAGTGCTGCCAGGGATCCTCCTGCGTCGCCTTCAGCGACAGCGACACCCGCTCGCGGTCCATGTCGACGTCGAGCACCTCGACGGTGACCTCCTGGCCGACCTCGACCACCTCGCTGGGGTGATCGATGTGCTTCCAGGACAGCTCGGAGACGTGCACCAGGCCGTCCACGCCGCCGAGGTCCACGAAGGCGCCGAAGTTGACGATGCTGGACACGACGCCCTTGCGGATCTGGCCCTTGGCCAACTGGTTCAGGAAGTCGGTGCGCACTGCGGACTGGGTCTGCTCCAGGTAGGCGCGGCGCGACAGCACGACGTTGTTGCGGTTCTTGTCGAGCTCGATGATCTTGGCCTCGAGGGTGCGGCCGATGTACGGCTGCAGGTCGCGCACCCGGCGCATCTCCACCAGCGACGCCGGCAGGAAGCCGCGCAGGCCGATGTCGACGATGAGGCCGCCCTTGACCACCTCGATGACCTGGCCCTCGACGACACCGTCGGCGTTCTTGATCTCCTCGATCTTGCCCCAGGCACGCTCGTACATCGCGCGCTTCTTGGACAGCAGGAGGCGACCCTCCTTGTCCTCCTTGGTCATGACCAGGGCTTCGATCTCGTCGCCGACCTTGACCACGTCGTCGGGGTTCACGTCGTGCTTGATCGACAGTTCGCGGGAGGGGACGATGCCCTCGGTCTTGTAGCCGATGTCGACGAGGACCTCATCGCGGTCGACCTTGACCACGGTTCCAGTGACGAGGTCGCCGTCGTTGAACGGCTTGATGGTGGCATCGATTGCCCTGAGGAAGTCTTCTTCGGTTCCGATGTCGTTGATCGCGACATGGGTTTCGGTGGCGCTGGGAACGCTCTCGGTGGTGGACGTCATGTAGTGGGTCACTCGGGATTCTGCTGTAAGGACTGCACTGGGCCTTGCTTGCGGCTGCGCACCCGGCTCTGTCTGCGGGCACGCGGGCACAGCGCACCTTCTAGGCTAGGGCAACCGCCATCCCGTGGTCAAAGCTGCGACGAGGCACACGACGAACGGCGATCAGGACACGTGGATCCGGGACAGGATGGCCGGGATGTCCCCGCGGATGACCTGCGTGGCCATTGCGTCGTAGGGCGTCGGGTCGGCGTTGATGATCGCCGGCGGCGCCGCCACCGCCACCGCGTGGCGGCCGGCCGCCACCGCCACCGCGCACCGCCACCGCCACCGCCACCGAGCACAGCCTGGCGGCCGGCCGCACCTCCAGCGATGAGCCAACGACCACCGCCAGGTCAGCCGATTTCGCAGCCGTCACTGCTGCGCCTATCACTTCCGGGTCCAGCACCTCGCCAAAGCCCAGGACAGCGGTCCGGATGATGCCGGAACACCGTCCGCAGTCTGGGGCATCCTCGCCGGCGAGGACCCGGTCGAAGGCTTCCTTGGTCGGTCGGCGATCGCCGCAGGACAGGCACCGGGTGGACCAGAACGTCCCGTGCAGCTCGAGCACGTCGCGACTCCCCGCCCGCTGGTGCAGGCCGTCGACGTTCTGCGTCGCGACACTGACTCGGCGATGGGGTGCCTGCCAGGACGCGATAGCGCCATGCCCGGCGTTGGGCCTGGCATCGACCATTGCCGCCTGCATCCAGAACTGCCGGGCAGCCATGTGGACGTCGCGCTTGCGCAGGTGCTGGTCGGAATCGAACTGCCGCGCCGTCTCCGGGGAACGCGCTCGTCGAGGATCCGATCCCCGGAAATCGGGGATCCCGGATGCGTTGATACGCCTGCCCCGCTGAGGACGAAATTCGTGCCCAGCGGCAGCGACCTGCTCGGTCAACCACTCGATGGGATCCATAGATCACAAGGCCAGCCCCTCGGCGGCCGGTCGCGGATGGGGCCTGGCCCGACGAGGTGATGGAACGGGCTGCATCATCGTGGTCCATTGCCACTGGCGACAGCTGGGGTGGCCGCCGTTCCCGGGCGCATGCGGCGCTTCGCGGTCCTGCTGGGCGGGACGGAGTTGCGGTTCCTGCCAGTGCCGGTGCCCGACTGGGCGGGCGTCCCCGGTATGGGAACTCTGCACCCGATCCGGGGGTTTGCACCTGGAATGGGGGCTGCGAGGGCCTCCGTGGCGGCAACAGTGCACCCGTTATGGGGGTTTGCACCCGGGACGGTGGCTCTCGGCCCAGATCCGGCCGGTTCCGCCCCCGCAGCGGGTGCAAACCCCCGAATCGGGTGCACACCTGCCCCGCATACCGGACGTTCCGCCCCCGCGGCGGGTGCAAACCCCGGAATCGGGTGCACACCTGGCCCACGTGGCAGCAACTCCACCCCCACGTCTAGTGCCGACGCCAAGGGCGCAGAACCGGGATGCCCACCACACTCCCGATTGCGCCGAGCCACGATGGGTGGCTGCAGCACCGACCGCCGTCGCGGGCAGCATGACCGCCCACCGCGCCGCCGGTCCGGGACGCGACAGACCCTGGCTGGGCGGGACTGGGTCAGTGCCCAGCGGTCTCCCAGGACGATCCCACCCCAACGCTGACGTCGAGCGGGACGGACAGGTCTGCCGCGCCAGCCATCTCCCGCCTGACCAGTTCCGAGACGTCGTCAGCCTCGCCCGGGGCCACTTCGAGCACCAGTTCGTCGTGCACCTGCAGCAGCATCCTGCTGCCGAGCCCCGACTCTGCCAGCGCGCCGTGCACCCGGATCATCGCGACCTTCATGATGTCGGCCGCCGATCCCTGGATGGGCGCGTTCAGCGCCATCCGCTCGGCCATCTCGCGCCGCTGACGCAAGTCGCTGGACAGGTCCGGCAGGTAGCGTCGCCGCCCCATCATGGTTGCCGTGTACCCGGTGGACCGGGCCCGCTCCACCACCTCGTGCAGGTAGTCCCGCACCCCGCCGAACCGGGCGAAGTACTCCGCCATGAGACCCCGCGCCTCATCGACCTCGATGCCGAGCTGCTGCGACAGCCCGTACGCGCTCAACCCGTAGGCCAGTCCGTAGGACATCGCCTTGATCCGACGGCGCTTCTCCGCATCCACCTCCTCCGGCGGGCAGCTGAAGACCCGTGACGCGACGGTGGTGTGCAGATCCTCCCCGGAGCGGAAGGCATCGATGAGTCCCTCATCGGCGGACAGGTGCGCCATGATGCGCATCTCGATCTGGCTGTAGTCGGCGGTCATCAGCGCCTCGTACTGCGGCCCGGCCACGAAGCAACCGCGGATCCGACGCCCTTCGACGGTCCGGATCGGGATGTTCTGCAGGTTGGGGTCGGCGCTGGACAAGCGGCCGGTGGCCGCGACGGTCTGCTGGAACGTGGTGTGGATCCTGCCCTCAGCGTCCACCAGCGGCAGCAGCCCGGCGACCGTCTGGCGCAGCTTGGACACGTCGCGCCAGCGCAGCAGCGTCTCCAGGAGCGGATCCTCCGTCGCGGCGAACAGCGACGCCAGCGCGTCGGCGTCGGTGGTGTAGCCGGTCTTGATCCGCTTGGTCTTCGGCAGGCCCCGCTCGTCGAACAGCACCACCTGCAACTGCTTGGGCGAGCCCAGATTGAAGGGGTGGCCCGCCAGCAGGTGGGCCTCGGACTCCGCCGCGGCCATCCGATCGGCGAAGGTGCGCTCCAGCTCCTCCAGCCCGGGCCGGTCCACGGCGATCCCGACCGCTTCCATCCCGACCAGCACCGCCTGCAGCGGCAGTTCCAGCTCCGACAGCAGGCCCAGCGTGTCCGCAGCAGCCAGCCGGGCGTCCAGCACGTCGGCCAGATCGAGGATGGCGCGGGCCTGCTCCCCCAGCGGCGGTCGCGGCGTCCTCGGTCAGCCCGAGCGCCAGTTGATCGCCGGATTCGGCGCCGGTGCCGATGTCGCGCTGCAGGAAGCGCGCCACGAGATCCGCCAGGTCGAAGCTGCGCTGACCGGGCATCGCCAGGTAGGCGGCCAGCGCCGTGTCGCTGGCGAGGCCCGCCACTTGCCCAGCCCCGGGCCCGCAGCGCCAGCAGCGGCCCCTTCGCATCGTGCATGGCCTTGGGGATCGTGCCGTCGGCCAGCATGTCGCGCACCGCATCGGCATCGGCTTGCGGCGCAGGTCTGCAGATCCAGGTAGGCCACCGACCCGTCGCCGGCGGCCACCGCCACGGCATCGATCCGGCCGGTGCCCTGGCCCCACGCGCCCTGCACGGCCACCGCCACGCGCGGCCCGCCGGACGGCGCGTGCGCGGCCAGCCAGTCCCCGAACGCTCCGGGGGCCACTTCGGACACTTCGACCTCGGCCCGCTCCCCGGCCGGTCCGACCTGGTCGGACGAGATAGTCGAACAGCCGGTCGCGCAGCACCCGGAACTCCAGGGCGTCGAAGACCTCGTGCACCTTCGCGCGATCGAAGTCGTGCCGCTGCAGATCGGTCAGCTCCACCGGCAGGGACAGGTCGGTCGACCAGGGCGTTCAGCGCGCGGTTGGTGCGCACCTGCTCCAGGTGCGCCCGCAGCGCCTCGCCCTTCTTGCCGGTGACCTCGCCGGCCCGCTGCAGCAGCTGCGTCCAGCGTGCCGAACTGCGCCAGCCACTTGGCGGCGAAGCCCGGCCCCACGCCGGGGATCGCCCGGCAGGTTGTCGCTGGTCTCCCCCACCAGAGCGGCCAGGTCCGGGTACTGCTGCGGCGACGACCTTGTACTTCGTCGAGCACCGCCTGGGGCGTCATCCGGGCCAGGTCGGAGACGCCCTTGCGCGGATACAGCAGCGTCGTGGTCGTCATCGACGAGCTGCACGGCATCGCGGTCGCCGCTGATGATCAGCACATCGAACCCGGCCTCCTCCGCCCGCCGCGCCAGCGTGGCGATGATGTCGTCGGCCTCGTAGCCGGGCAGCTCGACGCGTGACGATGTCCATCGCGTCGAGGACCTCATGGATCAGCGCCACCTGCCCGGAGAACTCCGGCGGACTGGCGCTGCGGTTGGCCTTGTACTGCGGGAACTGCTCGCTGCGGAAGGTCTGCCGGGACACATCGAAGGCCACCGCGAGATGCGTCGGCTGCTCGTCGCGCAACAGGTTGATGAGCATCGAGGTGAAGCCGTAGACCGCGTTGGTGGGCTGACCGGTCGTCGTGGCGAAGTTCTCCACCGGCAATGCGTGGAAGGCCCGGTACGCCAGCGAGTGGCCATCCATCAGCAGCAGGCGGGGGCGCGTCGTCACCCGCCGATCCTACGGGGCACCATCGGCGCGACCGATGAGCAGCAGCCGACGTCCCCGGTCACCGGCCAGCCAAGCATCCGCCCAGGCGATGACCGCGGCGACGTCGCACGGGGGCGGCATGGGCGGCCACCGCCGTCAGACGGTCCCGGCCGCGGGCGACCAGGGCTGCGGCACCGATCGTCGTTGCCCCGCGCCGCATGGGTCAGGCCGACCGCCAACTGCGCCAGCCCCTGCCAGCAGCGACGGGCGTCGGCGTCCTGCACCCGCCTTCCAGCGGCCTCCAGCACTTCGTGGGCGTGGAACGGCCGGCCCGGCATCCAGCAACTGCTGGGCCAGTTCGCAGCGTCTGCCGGTCGTCCAGCGCCAGATCCTCCGGCATCGTCGGTTCCCCGTCGGCTGCCGCGCGGCAGCGGCCGGCCCAGGCCATCGCGCGGCCGGGCGTTGCGGGCCCGGCCCTCGTCGTCGCGGTCACGGTCCATCACCGGCAGGCTACTGCCGCTCGATTTCTCGGCACACCCCGCGACCGGGGCGAGCGGGGGCGACCATGTCGGTATGGCGCAGGCAGATGCGGCGGGCATCGGCCCGTCATCGTCCAGCGATCAGACGCGGGCCACCCTCCTGCTGTTCTGGTCGGTGGCGAGGGGAACGCCGTGGCGCCTGGCGCTCTCGCTGATCTTGCCGGTCCTCACCGTGCTGGCGGCGGGGTTCGTGGGACCGCTGCTGATCGCCGAGCTGCTGGGCCGCATCCAGACAGGTGGCGTGACGCTGGCCGATTCCGCCGGCCTCATCGCCGGGTACGCGGGCAGTCAAGTGTTCGGGCAGGTCGTCGGTTGGCGCATCACGCTCTACGTCATGTGGACCGCGGTGCTGCGCGGAATGCGCGACTTGTACCAGCGGGTCTTCGACCACCTCACCACGCAGAGCATGTCCTTCCACGCCGACCGCTTCAGCGGAGCGCTGGTCTCGCAGGCGAACAAGCTCACCGGCGCCTACGACCTGCTCGGCGAAACCGTGGTCTGGCAGGTGATCCCGGTGCTGACCACCGTCGTGGCGGCCGTGGTGATCCTCGCTTCGTCCTGTGGCAGTACGCCCTGTTCCTGGCGGTGATGTGCCTGATCTTCGCCGCCGCGGTGTTCGCGTCCCGACCCCGGCTGGAGCGCCTCAGCGTCGCCGAGGCGCAGGCCTCCACACGCATGACCGGCTTCCTCTCCGACGTCATGACGAACATCTCCGCGGTGAAGGCCCACGGGTCGGAAGAAGCCGAGCAGCTCGGGGCGCGGGAGATATCGGATCGGTGGGTCGACGCCGACCTGAGGGTCATGCGGGCCTTCCTCGGGTACAGCACGATCTTCTCCACCGTGATGGCGCTGACGAATATCGGGGCCGTCGTTGCGGCGGTGCTGGCCGCGCAGTACGACGCCATCGACATCCCCGGGATCTACCTGGCGGTGACCTACACCCTGGTCGTCACGGAGAACCTGTGGCAGATCAATCAGATTCTGCGCAACTACACCAAGATCCTCGGCGATGCCCACGACATGGTGGAGATCCTCAACGAGCCGCCGATGGTGGCCGACCGGACCGACGCGCCGCTGCTGCCCGGTCCCGGCGAGGTGCGCTTCGAGAACGTCTCCTTCGCCCACGAGGGTCAGCGGCGATGACCCCCTGTTCGACGGCTTCGATCTCACCATTCGGCCCGGGGAGCGGATCGGCCTGGTCGGGCAATCGGGCAGCGGCAAGACCACTCTGACCCGTCTGCTGCTGCGGTTCTCCGACGTGAACGGCGGACGCATCCTGATCGACGGCCAGGACCTGCGCGAGGTGTCACAGGCCTCGCTGCGGCGCGCCATCGCCTACGTCCCGCAGGAGCCGCTGCTCTTCCACCGCTCCCTCGGGGACAACATCGCCTACGGCAAGCCGGAGGCCACGGCGGAGGAGGTGCGCGCCGCGGCCGCCAAAGCGCAGGCGCTGGACTTCATCGAGGCGCTGCCGGAAGGGTTCGCCACGCTGGTCGGCGAGCGCGGCGTGAAGCTGTCCGGGGGGCAGCGGCAGCGCATCGCCATCGCCCGGGCGATCCTGAAGGACGCCAGCATCCTCATCCTGGACGAGGCCACCAGCGCATTGGACAGCCAGAGCGAGGCGGAGATCCAGGCGGCGCTGGACGAAGCCATGACCGGCCGCACGACACTGGTCATCGCCCACCGGCTGTCCACCGTCGCCAGCATGGACCGCATCGTCGTCATGGCAGCGGGCCGGATCGTCGAGCAGGGGCCGCCGGCGGAGCTGCTGGCGAGCGGCGGCGCCTACGCCGCGCTGTGGCGCCGGCAATCCGGGGGCTTCATGGCCTGAGCGGGGCCGGCGATACGACCTACAGTGGGGGTATGAAGCACCCGACCCCGGAGGATGCCGTCGCAGCGTTGAACGGCTTCCGCGGCGCCCTGGCCGAATCGATGGGCATCGTCATCACCGACGCCTCGATGGCGCAGGTCGGCGCCAGCATGCCGGTGGCGGGCAACACGCAGCCGTTCGGACTGCTGCACGGCGGGGCATCGGCCGTCCTGGCCGAGACCGTCGGATCCATCGCCGCCGCCGTCCATGCCGGCCCCGACCACTTGCCGGTCGGGGTGTCCCTGCACTGCACCCACCACAAGGCCGCCCGGAAGGGCAGCGTGCACGCGGTCGCAGTGCCGGTGCGCCTCGGCCGGACCCTGACCACGCACAGCATCGAGATCACCGACGACAACGGCGATCTGGTGTGCTCGGCTACGCTGACGTGCTTCCTGCGGCGTCAAGAAGCGCCGTAATCCGCTCCGCTGCGCCGGCCGCGGTGGCCGAGTCCCGCCACGACCGCAGCAGCACGGCCGCGGCCGCCGCATCCGCCCCGGCCTGATCATCCGGCAGCGGCTGGTTCTCGTCCAGCGCGGGCAGGTCGCGCAGCAGCCCGCGCAGGTCGGCCGCGACGTAGGTCGGCCGCTCGGAAGCCCGGGCCGCGAGCAGTCCGCCGGTCGTGGTGACACCGGTCAGCACGAGCAGCGAGTCGATGCCAGCAGCCCGCGCCCCGGCGATGTCGGTGTCGAGTCGGTCGCCCACGGCCAGCGCCCGCCGCGCCTGCAGGCGCTGCGCGGCTCGCTGCATCATCGCCGCGGCCGGCTTCCCAGCAGCTGGTGGTGTCACGCCCGTCGCAGCGCTGACCGCTGCCACCAAGGTGCCGTTGCCCGGAGCGATGCCGTCCGCGCGGGGAATGGTCCGGTCCAGATTGGTCGCCACCCACGCAGCGCCCCCCGCGACCGCGTAGGACGCCACCGCCAGGTCACGCCAGGAGACATCCGGTCCGAAGCCCTGCAGCACCCCGACCACCGAATCGGCGATCTCGATGTCGCTGAGGCCCTTGTCCTGTTCCTGCGCCACGTGTACCGGCACGAACCCGAGGGCTGCCACGGCAAGAGCGACGCCGGGTCCCCCAACCGCGAGCACGCGGCTACCCGGCGCGACGCGTTCGGCGAGGAGGTCCGCCCCAACCTGAGCGCTGGTCACGACCTGCTCGTCGCTGCAGGACAGGCCCAGCTGTTGCAGATGCTGGGCCACTTCCGCGGGCGGGCGGGCGGCATTGTTCGTCACGAAGCCCAGCCGGACCCCGGTCTCCTGCGCCGACTGCAGCACACGGACCGCGTGGGGCACGGCGTGCCGTCCCCGGTAGACCACGCCGTCGAGGTCCAGCAGCAGTGCGTCATAGCGGCTCAGCACACTCACGCTTCGGCCCCGTCCTCCTCGTCCGGCCACACCAGCAGGCCCTCGACGTCGGCCTCGTCCGCCAGCGTGTACCAGCGCTGCGCATCCTCGGCGCGCCCGGCCGCCAGCAGCGCATCGGCGTAGGCGAAGCGCAACCGCGGCAACCAGTCGGGCCCCACCGCGGCGTTCAACTGTGGCAGTTGCAGCATGAGAACCGCCGCATCGGGGTCGCCCAGGTCCCGACGAGCCCCGGCGCCGACGATCAGCAGCTCCACCGCCGTGGCCGCGGGAAGCCGTTGTGGCGCCTCCGCCACGACCTCCAGTGCCTTGTCCGGCCGGCCCAGCCCGCGCTCGCAGTCGGCGATGAGCGGCAGCAGGTCGTCCCCGCCCGTGATCCGTCGCGCGGCACGCAGTTCGCGCAGCGCTGTGCCGAAATCGCCGGCGCTGTAGGCGGCGATACCGTAGGTCTCGCGCAGCATCCCGACTCGGGGAGCCAAGTCGCGGGCCGCCAACGCATGGGCTGTCGCTTCTTGCGGATCCTCCTCCATCAACCGCCCCACCATCACCAGGTGTTGCGCGACGCGCTTGGCGAGGGTCTCCGGCAGCGTGCGTAGTTCGGCAAGGACCGGCCGCTCCAGTTCGGTGCCGGTCACGTCCTGCGGAATCCACGGCCGCTTCGGGCCGTCCTGAGGCCTGCGATCGCTCCCGTCGGCCCCGTCGTTGCTGTGTCTTCCCCTGCGGTCCCGATCTGCCGGCGCACCCGGCCTCCGGGAGCGCTCGTCGTTGGGACGGCGCGACCTGGGCGATCCACCCGATCGGTCCGGGGCGCCCCCGCTCCGGTTTCCGCCTCGGTCCGCAGGCTTCCCGCCGCGCTCCCCGCCACGGTCCGCCGGCTTCCCGCCACGGTCCGCAGGGCGGGACCCGCCGCGCTCTCCACCGCGATCCGCCGGCTTCACGCCACGGTCCGCAGGGCGGGACCCGCCGCGCTCTCCACCGCGATCCGCCGGCTTCCCGCCTCGGTTGGTTGGCCGGGACCCGCCACGCTCTCCACCACGGTCCGCCGGCTTCCCGCCTCGGTTGGTTGGCCGGGACCCGCCACGCTCTCCGCCGCGATCCGCCGGCTTCCCGCCACGGTCCGCCGGCCGGGACCCGCTGCGCTCCCCGCGGCCCTGCCCTCCCGCGGCCCCGGATCCGTCCCTTCGCCGCGCCGCTGCCCCGTTGGAGGAACCACGCGACGGCCCCGAGGCTCGCGCATCGCCAGGCCTGGACACCTGGCGCGAATGGCTGTCTCGGGAGGGGTGCGCCTCCTCATTCCGCGGCGGCCGACGCGAGTCGCCCGAACGGCCCGTGTCGTCGGCCGCACGTGGGGTCCGCGGACCACTCTGCTTGCGGGGACCACGAGTGTCGCCGGATTGGCGGGGATCGTTGGGGCGGCGGCTCCCACCGGAGGAGCGCGGCGGACCCGCCGACCCTCGGGACTGGTTCCCCTTGCCGGCACCGCCACGGTCGCCGGGCTTCTCGGCTCGCTTGCGATCCGAGGAACCCGCGCTTCCGCCTGAACGGCCCCGATCCTGCCCGCCATCGCCCTTCGGCGCACGACCGACGCCACCGGATCCTTGATCGGCTCTTGCGTCGGACTCCTCAGCCACGGTGCCTCCTTGGGGCTATGCAACCGCCCGTCACACTCGGTGTCGCGCAGAAACAACTGTGGGCCAGTCGCGATGACTGGCCCACAGTGAAAATGTCCGGCGGCGTCCTACTCTCCCACGCAGTCACCCGCGCAGTACCATCGGCGCTGAAGGGCTTAGCTTCCGGGTTCGGAATGTGACCGGGCGTTTCCCCTTCGCTATGACCACCGAAACTCTATGGAGATATGTTCCCGACCATATCTCGGGAACCGCATAGTGGACGCGAATAGATCTAGAAAGATGGTCAAGCCCTCGGCCTATTAGTACCGGTCAGCTCCGCACGTTACCGTGCTTCCACATCCGGCCTATCAACCCAGTCGTCTACTGGGGGCCTTACCAGGTTAACCCTGTGAGAGTCCTCATCTCGAAGCGAGCTTCCCGCTTAGATGCTTTCAGCGGTTATCCCTTCCGAACGTAGCCAACCAGCCGTGCTCCTGGCGGAACAACTGGCACACCAGAGGTTCGTCCGTCCCGGTCCTCTCGTACTAGGGACAGCCCTTCTCAAGACTCTTACGCGCGTGGCGGATAGGGACCGAACTGTCTCACGACGTTCTGAACCCAGCTCGCGTGCCGCTTTAATGGGCGAACAGCCCAACCCTTGGGACCTACTCCAGCCCCAGGATGCGACGAGCCGACATCGAGGTGCCAAACCATGCCGTCGATATGGACTCTTGGGCAAGATCAGCCTGTTATCCCCGGGGTACCTTTTATCCGTTGAGCGACGCCGCTTCCACAAGCTGGCGCCGGATCACTAGTTCCGACTTTCGTCCCTGCTCGACCTGTCGGTCTCACAGTCAAGCTCCCTTGTGCACTTACACTCGATACCTGATTGCCAACCAGGCTGAGGGAACCATTGAGCGCCTCCGTTACTCTTTAGGAGGCAACCGCCCCAGTTAAACTACCCACCAGGCACTGTCCCTGATCCGGATCACGGACCGAGGTTAGACAGCCAATACGATCAGAGTGGTATTTCAACGTTGACTCCACTCGAACTGGCGTCCGAGTTTCACAGTCTCCCACCTATCCTACACAAACCGTACCGACCACCAATACCAAGCTGTAGTAAAGGTCCCGGGGTCTTTCCGTCCTGCCACGCGTAACGAGCATCTTTACTCGTAGTGCAATTTCGCCGAGTCCATGGTTGAGACAGCGCTGAAGTCGTTACGCCATTCGTGCAGGTCGGAACTTACCCGACAAGGAATTTCGCTACCTTAGGATGGTTATAGTTACCACCGCCGTTTACTGGCGCTTAAGTTCTGAGCGTCGCACTTGCGTGCTAACCCGTCCCCTTAACGTTCCAGCACCGGGCAGGCGTCAGTCCGTATACGTCGTCTTGCGACTTAGCACGGACCTGTGTTTTTGATAAACAGTCGCTTCAGCCTGGTCTCTGCGGCCGCCACCAGCTCAGGGAGCAAGTCCCATCACCAGCACCGGCCCCCCT
>CAVPOB010000012.1:0-30000 GCA_963706835.1 uncultured Actinomycetota bacterium | reverse complement strand
GAACTCGGTGTAGGAGATCCCGCCGCCCGCCAAGCGCGCCCGGACGGCCTCCCGATCCAGCATGCGATTGACGCTGAAGTGCTTGCCGATGTCGCGCAAGAACTCGATGGTGGTCAGCCCGGACGTCCAGTCGTAGTTGTTGACGATGCGCGCCGCATACGGACCCTCGAAGTCGAGGAAGCGCTCCACCTGGGCCCTGATCCTCGCGGTCCACTCGGCCACCTGCTCAGCGGGGTTGAGGCTGCGCTCCCCGGTCTCCTTGGGGTCGCCGATCATGCCGGTGGCACCGCCCACCAGGCCGATCGGGCGATGGCCGGCCAGCTGGAAACGTCGCAGGGTCAGCAGTTGGATGAGATTGCCGAGGTGCAGGCTGGCAGCCGTAGGGTCGAATCCGCAGTACAGCGAGATCGGCCCCTGGTCCATCAGCTCGCGCAGCGCCCCCAGGTCGGTGGTGTCGGCGAGCAGGCCGCGCGCATCAAGATCATCGAGGATATGGGTCACGACTCCCATCTTCCCGCATGATCACGCGCAGCTCAGCGATGGACGGCTACTTCAGGATCTTCGGCACCAGCGGGTAGTGGGGAGCCTCGCCGTTGCTCGCCTGGATCGCCCCGGCGATGATGACCCAGATTCCCCAGATCATCAGCAGTGGGATCAGCAGGACCCCGACCAGGACCAGGACCAGCAGGCCCGACACGATCATGCCGACGAAGAACACGATCGAGAAGTTGAGGCCCTCCTTGGCGTGATCGTTGGCGAACCGCTTGGCCGGGTCCCCGTTGGTCAGCACATAGACGATCAGCGGCGAGAGGAATCCCGCGATCAGCATGCCCAGGGTGGAGATCAGCGCCAGGTTCTTCTGGTCCTGCGGCACGTCGTAGCGCACGCCGACCTGTGGCTGCTGGGGGGCCGCAGTGAACCCGGGCCCCGGGCCCATCACGGGGGGAGGCACCGCCCCGAGGCCGGAAGTGGCGTTGCCCGGGGGCGGGGGCGGGGGAGGCGGCGCAGCAGCGTGGTCGTCCTGCTGCGGGGAGGGTGTCGTGGACTCCGCCGCGTCACCGATCGGCGACTCGGGCGACTGCTGGTTCGCGGGCTGGCCGGTCTGCGCGCCATCCGGCGCGGCGTCCGCAGCCCGAACGTCGGCCTGAGCGTCCAGGTCCTGCTCGGGCAGCGGCTCTTCTGACGGATGACTCGTGCTCACAGCGATTCCTTCCTACCTGCGCGGCGCAACTGGCCGCACCACCCATTGTCCCGCCGATGCGCGCGTGATGTCACCGTCGAACTGCCCCTACCTGCGTGATTCAGCGCACCCCGGCCTGCGCCACCGGGTTGCGGCGGGCCCAGGCGCGGGCGTCGTGCACCCGCTCGCCCGCGGCGGCGAGTTGCTCGCGCACCCGCCGGGGCGCCGTGCCGTTCGGTGTCGTTCGAGCAGCGATCGCGCGATGCACATCGAGCACCTCGCGCACGTCCGTTGTCAGCGCCGGGTGGGCCAGGGCGAACTGCTCGTCCGACAAGTCCGCCAGCTCGCAGTCGGCCTCCTCTGCCATCCGCACGCACGCCCCGGCCGCCTCGTGCGCCTCTCGGAAGGGCACGCCGGCCCGGACCAGCCAGTCGGCGATCTCGGTGGCCAGCGCGAACCCCTCCGGGGCGGCAGCGGCCATCCGGTCGGTGTCGAACCGCAGCGTCGCGACGGTGCCCGCCATCGCCGGCAGCACCAGCTGCAGGGTGGCGACGGAGTCCATGGCCGGCTCCTTGTCCTCCTGCAGGTCCCGGTTGTAGGCGAACGGCAGCCCCTTGAGCGCGGTCAGCACCGACACCAGGTTGCCGATCAGCCGGCCGGACTTGCCGCGCGCCAGTTCGGCGCTGTCCGGGTTCTTCTTCTGCGGCATGATCGTCGACCCGGTGGAGAACTCGTCATCCAGTTGCGCCCAGGCGAACTCCTTGGACGCCCACAGACAGATCTCCTCCCCCAATCGGGACAGGTGCACGCCGAGCATGGCGGTCACGAACAGGAACTCGGCGACGAAGTCGCGGTCGCTGACCGCGTCGATGGAGTTCGCCAGCACGCCGTCGAACCCCAGCTCGGCCGCCACTGCCTCCGGGTCCAGCGGCAGCGACGAGCCTGACAGTGCGCCGGCACCCATCGGCGACAGGGCCGCCCGCCGGTCCCAGTCCCGGAAGCGCTCCACGTCGCGCAGCAGCGCCGCGACGTGCTTGCCCAGCTCGTGCCCGAACGACACCGGCTGGGCGCGCTGCAGGTGCGTGAATCCCGGCGCCGGGTCGTCGGCGTGGCGCTCCGCCTGCTCGCGCAGCGCCTCGACGAGGTCCAGGGTGAGCAGGGCCAGCAGCCGGGCGTGGTCGCGCAGGTAGAGCCGGAAATCGGTGGCGACCTGGTCGTTGCGGCTGCGACCGGCGCGCAACTTCCCGCCCAGTTCCGGCCCCAGCACCTCCAGCAGTCGCCGCTCCAGCGCGGTGTGGACGTCCTCGTCCGTCGGTGCGGGCCGGAAGTCGCCCCGGGCCACCTCCTCGGCGATGCCCACCAGTCCGGCCTGCATCCGGTCGGCCTCATCATCGGTGAGCAGGCCGGCGCGGTGCAGCACCCGGGCGTGGGCCCGCGACTGCGCGATGTCGTACGGCGCCAACGCCCAGTCGAAGTGCGTCGACACGCTCAGCGCCGCCATCGCCGCGCCGGGCGGCTGTTCGAACCGCCCGCCGTACAGCGACATGGCCTCCGTGTCAGCCACGGCCGACCCGCGCATCCCGGGCGGCCGCCAGGGTGCTCGGCAGGCCCCACAGGTCGATGAAGCCCTTGGCGCGGCTCTGGTCGAAGGTGTCGCCGGTGTCGTAGGTGGCCAGCCCGAAGTCGTACAGCGACTCCTCGCTGCGCCGGCCGACCACCACGGCCCGGCCGCCGTGCAGCACCATCCGGATCTCGCCGCTGACGGCGGCGTTCACCTCGTCGTTGAAGACCTCCAGCGCCCGCTTCAACGGCGAGAACCACAAGCCGTCGTAGACCAGTTCGCTCCACCGCTGGGAGACGCCGCGGTAGTACCGCGCCAACTCGCGCTCCAGCGTCACGTTGCCCAGTTCCTCGCGGGCGGTCATCAGGGCGATGGCACCGGGAGCCTCGTAGATCTCACGGCTCTTGATGCCGACCAGCCGGTCCTCGACCATGTCCAGCCGGCCCACGCCGTGGGCGCCGGCGCGGGCGTTCATCTGCTCGATGGCCTCCAGCGGCGTCACCGGCACCCCGTCGATCGCCACCGGGGTGCCCCGCTCGAAGGTGATCGTGACCTCGTCGGCGGGCTTGGTGGTGTCGGGGGCCGAGGTGTAGGAGTACAGCGGTTCGGTCGGCCCGTTCCACAGGTCCTCCAGGAAGCCGGTCTCCACGGCGCGGCCCCAGACGTTCTGGTCGATGGAGTAGGGCGACTTCTTCGTCACATCGATCGGCAGGTCCCGCTGCTCGGCGAACTCGATGGCGACATCCCGGGTCCAGGCGTAGTCGCGGGCCGGTGCGATGACCTTCATGTCGGGGGCGAGATTGCTGTAGGCCACCTCGAAGCGCACCTGGTCGTTGCCCTTGCCGGTGCAGCCGTGCGACAGGATCGAGGCCCCGTGCTCGCGCGCGATCTCCACCTGGTGCTTGGCGATCAGCGGGCCGCGACAGCGCCGAGACCAGCGGGTAGCGGTCCATGTACAAGGCGTTGGCGCGCAGCGCGGGCATGCAGTAGTCGGCGGCGAACTCCTCGCGCGCGTCGACCACGATCGACTCCACGGCACCGCAGCCGAGCGCACGCTCGCCGGATGACCTCCATGTCCTCCCCGCCCTGGCCGACGTCGACGGCGACGGCGATGACCTCGGCACCGGTGTCCTCGGCGATCCAGGGGATCGCCACCGACGTGTCCAGGCCGCCGGAGTACGCGAGTACCACGCGATCGGTCATGGTGTACCTTTCTCGATTCGTTGTTGGGTGATTCCGGTGGCCTAGGCGAGGCGCGCCCGGCCGTTGATGAGTTCGAGCAGCCGCTCCGCCACTTCGAGTCCCCCATCGGGCGACCTGGTGACCAGCAGCACCGTGTCGTCCCCGGCCACGGTGCCGATGACGCCCGGCAGGACGGTGTGGTCGATGTGGCTGGCGAGGTACTGCGCCCCCCCGGTGGGCGTGCGCACCACGACGAGGTTCGCCGGAGTGGTCCACCGAGACGACCAGGTCCGCCCCGATCCGAGCCAGCCGGGCGCCCGCTGACCGTCTCCTCGTCGGGGGTCTGCAGCGAGGTGTCCCCGCCCTCCCCGGGCACGGCGTAGACGTTGCCGCCCCCGCTGTAGGGGACCTTTGCCGCGCCGAGTTCGTCGAGATCCCGCGACAGGGTGGCCTGGGTGACGTCGATGCCGTCGTCGAGCAGCAGATCGCGCAGTTCCGACTGGGAGCGGACCGGCCGGGTGAGGATCAACTCGATGATGCGCGCGCGGCGGGCGTTCTTGGTCTTCGGCACGGTCATGCCGCCTCCCCGGCCTCGTCGAGCAGATGTCCGGCAGGGCGTCGGGGAAGCGCAGCGCCTCGTCCCGGGTCAGGATCAGCGGTGGGGCCAGGCGGATGGTGTCGGGCCGGACCGCGTTGACGAGGAAGCCGTGCCCGCGGGCGGCGGCTTCGCGTGGCGCCGGCGACCGGTCGCGGCCAGCTCCAGCGCCCGCCACAGCCCGATGCCGCGGTGGCCGAGGAGCATCGGATGGTCGATCGCGTCGAACGGACGCCGCCCAGGCTTCGCCGGTCGCGGCGACGTGGCCGAGCAGATCCGTCGGCTTCTCGATGGTGTCGAGCACCGCCAGCGCCGCGGCGCACGGACACCGGGTTGCCGCCGAACGTGGAACCGTGGTCGCCGGGGCCGAACAGCTCCGCCGCGGTGCCCGAGTCCGATGGTCACGCCGAGCGGCATCCCGCCGGCCACCCCCTTGGCCAGGGTCAGGATGTCCGGCACCACGCCCTGCGGCGAGGCTGGCGAACCAGGCCCCGGTGCGCCCGATGCCGGACTGGACCTCGTCCACGATGAGCAGTGCACCGGCGCGGTCGCAGGCCTCCGCGCGCGGCTGCGAGGTAGCCCGTCCGGCGGCACGACGACGCCGCCCTCGCCGAGCACGGGTTCCAGGATGACTGCGGCGGTGCGGTCGGTGACCGCCTGACGGCAGCGCCTCGGCGTCGCCGTACGGCACGAAGGTCACGGGTCCGGGCAGCGGCTGGAACGGGTCGCGCTTGGCGGGGTTGCCGGTCACGGAGAGGGCGCCCATGGTGCGGCCGTGGAAGGAGCCCTCCGCGGCGACGATCTCCACCCGCGCGGGGTCGGCGGCGTGACCGTGGCGGCGCGCCATCTTCAGGGCCGCCTCGTTGGCGGTGGCGCCGTCCTGGCAGAAGAACACCCGGCCGGGGTGGCCGAGCAGGTCCAGGAGCCGTTCGGCCAGTGCCAGCCCCGGCTCGTGGATGAACAGGTTGGAAGTGTGGACCAGTCGCTGGGACTGCTCGGCCACCGCTGCCGCGATCGCCGGGTGGGCGTGACCGAGGCTGGACGTGGCGATGCCGGCGATGAGGTCGAGGTACTCGTTGCCGTCGGCGTCGGTCACCGTCACGCCCGATCCGTGCGACAGCGCGAGCGGCGGCGTGCCGTAGTTGCGCATCATGACGGCGTCCCAGCGCTGCCGGGCGGCCGCAGTGCCGGGGCCGGTCATGCGTCCACCGCCCCGTCGGGCAGCACCATCGTGCCGACACCGATCGTCGGTGAAGACCTCCAGCAGCAGCGAGTGGGGCAGCCGCCCGTCGATGACGTGCGCCCGGGGGACTCCTGCAGTCACCGCGTCCAGGCAGGCCTGCATCTTCGGCACCATGCCGGAGGCCAGCGTGGGCAGCAGCCCGGCCAGTTCGCGGGCGCTGATGGTGCGGATGACCTCGTCGGAGGCGGGCCAGTTGGCGTACAAGCCCTCGACGTCGGTGAGCATGACCAGCTTCTCGGCGCGGCAGGGCAGCCGCCAGCGCCGCTGCGGCGGCGTCGGCGTTGACGTTGTAGATCTCCCCGCCATTGCCGAGGCCGATCGAGGAGATCACCGGGATCAGGTGATCGTCGAGCAGGTTCGTGACGAAGTCGGGGCGGACCTCGGCGATGTCGCCGACCAGTCCGATGTCGATGGCTTCCCCGTCGACCTGCGGCGAGCCGCTTGCGCGCCGTGAACAGGTGGGCATCCTCGCCGGAGATTCCGACGGCGTATGGCCCGTGCTCGTTGATGAGTCCGACGATCTCGCGCTGGACCTGGCCGGTGAGCACCATGCGCACGACGTCCATCGCCTCCGGTGTCGTGACCCGGTAGCCGCTGCGCCATTCGTGGTAGACGTCGAGCCGCTGCAGCATCGAGCGTGATCTGCGGGCCGCCGCCGTGCACGACCACCGGCCGCAGCCCGGCCAGCCGCAGGAACACGATGTCGGAGGCGAATGACCGCTTCAGCTGCTCGTCCACCATCGCGTTGCCGCCGTACTTCACCACGACCGTGGCGCCGTGGAAGCGCTTCAGCCAGGGCAGGGCCTCGGCCAGGATGGCGGCGTTGGCCAGTGCGGTGCCGTGATCGATGCGTGCGCAGGATGCTCATGTCGAATAGGCCGAGTTCTCGTGGACGTAGTCCGCGGTCAGGTCGTTGGTCGAGATCCACCCGGACGCCTCGCCGCTGTGCAGGTCGATGTCGATGGTCGACCTGGCGCTCGGCCATGGTCGACCAGGTCGCGGTCCTCGCCGGCGCATCCCGTCGCGACAGACCCAGACCCCGTTGATCGCGACGTCAACCGCGTCGGGCTCGAACGCGGCATCGGTGGTGCCGATCGCGGCGAGCACGCGACCCCAGTTCGGGTCCTCGCCGTGCATGGCGGTCTTGAACAGGTTGCTGCGGGCCACGGCGCGGGCGGCGGTCATGGGCGTCGGCGTCACGGTGGCGGCGTCGGCGACGCGGATCAGGATGTCCTTGCTGGCGCCCTCGGCGTCGCCGATGAGTTGCGGTGGCCAGGTCGGTGGCGACCGCGGTGACCAGGGCCTGCAGGTCGCGCCTGCGGTCGGCTGCGATGCCGCTGGCGCCGGAGGCCATGCAGGATGACGGTGTCGTTGGTGGACATGCAGCCGTCGGAGTCGATCCGGTCGAAGCTCAGCGCGACGGCCTCGCGCAGGACGGCGCTCGGCGGTCGCGGCGTCCACCATCGGCGTCGGTGGTGATGACGCTGAGCATGGTGGCCATACCCGGGGCGAGCATGCCGGCGCCCTTGGCCATGCCGCCGACGGTCACGCCGTCGGCGCTGCGCGTGGGCGGTCTTGGGGACGCTGTCGGTGGTCATGATGGCGAGGGCGGCAGTCGGCGCCGCCGTCGGTCGCGCAGAGCCGCCACGGCCGCGTCGCGACGCCGGGCAGCAGGCGGTCCATCGGCAGTCGGACGCCGATCAGCCCGGTGGAGCAGACGGCGACTTCGATCGGCCCGACGCCGAGGAGTCCGGCGACATGCTCGGCGGTGTGGTGGGTGTCGGCGAAGCCGTCCGGACCGGTGCAGGCGTTGGCGCCGCCGGAGTTCAGGACCACGGCGGCCAGTTCCCCCGTGGTCAGGCACTGCTGGGTCCACAGCACCGGCGCGGCCTTGACGCGGTTGGCGGTGAAGACGCCGCGGCGGTGTGCTGCGGGCCGTCGTTGACCACGAGCGCCACATCGGGAGCGCCGGAGGACTTCAGCCCGGCGGCGACACCTGCGGCCCGGAATCCCGCCGCCGCGGTGACGCCGTCGCTGTCCCGTACCTCTGATGCTCACGGCGCCACCCCGATCACCGGCAGTCCCGTCGTCTCGGGCAGGCCGAGCGCGATGTTGGCGTTCTGCACCGCCTGGCCGGCTGCCCCCTTGATGAGATTGTCGATGGCGCTGACCACGGTCACGCGACCGGTCCTGGCATCGTGCGCGGCGGCGAGGTGGACGCTGTTGCTGCCGAGCACCGCGCCGGTGCGCGGGCCACGTGCCCCGCGGGCAGCACACTGCACGAACGGCTCGGCGTCGTAGGCGGCGTGCAGCGCCTCCTCGACGGCGTCGAGGTTGATGCCCGGTTCGGCGCGAGCGGTGCAGGTGGCGAGGATCCCGCGCGGCATCGGCGCCAGCGTGGGCGTGAACAGCACGGACACCTCGGCGCCAGCCGCGGCGCGCAGACCTTGCTCGATCTCCGGGGTGTGCTGATGGACACCGCCGGCCTTGTAGGCCGACATCGACGACATGACCTCGCGAGCCGAGCAGGGAGTCGGTGGGCTTGCGGCCGGCGCCGCTGGTGCCAGAGGCGGCGACCACGACGATGTCAGTCGGCGCTGATGAGTCCGGCCGCGAGCAACGGCGCCAGCGCGAGGATGATCGCGGTCGGGTAGCAGCCCGGGTTGGCGATCCGGGTGGCGCCGGCCAGCTTCGGCCGGCGTGCCCGGCAGCTCCGGCATGCCGTACGGCCAGGTCCCGGCGTGCTCGCCGCCGTAGTAGGCCTCCCAGTCTTCGGCGTGGTCGAGCCGGTGGTCGGCGCCGAGATCCACGATGACCGTCTGCTCCGGGAGCGTGCGGGCCAGGTCGGCGGACTGTCCGTGCGGCAGGGCGAGGAACACCACGTCGGCCTGCAGCGTGGCCGGCGACGCGGCCACGAGGTGGAGGTCGGCGAGTTCCGGTCCCGACGAATTGCGGGTGGACCGCCGCGACCGGCTGCCCAGCCCTGCCGCCAGCGGCAGCCGCAACGACGTCCAGCTCCGGGTGGCGAGCCAGCAAGCGCAGCAACTCGCCGCCCGGCGTATCCGCTCGCACCCGCGACGGCGACCGCAACCGACCCTCCACCCATGCGAGGAGTATACGCATATGCAAGGGCGCGGATTCGCGGCGGACCGACACCATCTCGTACGTCGAACGGGGGGCGTCCCCGGCCGATCATCGAGGAGCGGAAACGTACGCGCGCGTCGATCAGGCCGGGAACGAACGGCCCTGCAGCCGCTCGATGGCTGGCCCAGTCGGCTCACGCCTCGGCACCTACGGACGGATCGGCGCAGCTCAGCCCAGGATCTCTCCGATCCGCCACAGTTCGTCGTCGCTGAAGTGCAGATTGTCCACCGCGGCCACGTTGTCCTCGATCTGCTCCACTCGCGAGGCGCCGATGATGACACTCGTCGCACTGCGTAGTGTCCACGCCAAGGCCATCTGCGCCAGACTTTGACCACGCTCCGTAGCGATGTCGTGCAGCGCGCGGACCTGGTGCAGCCGCTGGTCGACCTGATCCGGCGTGCAGGAACGGGTTGTCCGAGCCGGCGCGGGAGTCTGCCGGGATGCCGTCGAAGTACTTGTTCGTGAGCAGGCCCTGGGCCAGCGGCGAGAAGGCGATCGAACCCATGCCGTGCCGTGCCAGCACCTCGGTGAGTCCCTGCTCGATCCACCGGTTGAACATCGAGTAGATCGGCTGGTGGATCAAGCACGGCACGCCGAGCCCCTCCAGGATCGAGGCCGCCGCGTCGGTCTGCTCCGGGGAGTAGGAGGACACCCCGACGTACAGCGCCTTGCCGGCATGCACAGCGGATGCCAGCGCCCCCATCGTCTCCTCCAGCGGAGTGTCGGGGTCGGGGCGGTGGCTGTAGAAGATGTCGACGTAGTCGGTCCTGCAGGCGCCGCAGAGACGCATCCAGGCTGGTCAGCAACGACTTTCGGCTCCCCCACTCCCCGTACGGACCGGGCCACATGCGGAAGCCGGCCTTCGTGGAGAGCACCAGCTCGTGGCGGTAGGGGCCGAGGTCGGCGGCCAGCAGCGCGCCGAGCCGCTCCTCGGCCGAGCCGGGCGGGACGCCGTAGTTGTTCGCCAGGTCGAAGTGGGTGATCCCGAGGTCGAAGGCCCGCAGGGTCATCGCGCGGGTAGTCCGCCTCGTCGCGCTCCGCGCCGAAGTTGTGCCAGAAGCCGAGGCTGATCGCGGGCAGATGCAGGCCGCTGCGGCCGACCCTGCGGTAGGGCATGGCGTCGTAGCGGTCGGGGGCCGGAGTCCATGGGGGCATGCCTCATGGTGGCTGGCGAACGGCGGGATTGCCCGGTCGGCCGAGGGAAGACTCGGCCGAATGGTGGAGAAGCGGTCACGAAGCGTGATGCTCGTCACCTTGAAGGGTTTCGAAACGCGATTACTCTGCGTTACGCTTGGTGAAGGTCGGCTGGGGAGTCGGCACAACGGGGGGAGCCATCGTGGTTCGGTTGCTACGCGCTCGTCGCGCGATCCGTGAGGAACGGGGCGCGGCGGCTGTCGAGTTCGCGCTCATCGCGCTAGTCCTGTTCCTGCTGCTCTTCGGCATCATCAACTTCGGGGTGCTCCTCAGCCAACAGCTCGCCCTGAACCATGCGGTTCGTGAGGGAGCCCGAGCGGCTGTCGTGCAGTCTACTGGGCAAAATGCGTCCGGGGACCCGACGGCAGTTCGCCCCCTTGTGATCGAGGCACTGAGCGACGCCGACGGGGATAGCGCTGTGATCGGCATCTCCACCGCCCAGCTGGGCGATATCGCGGTGACCAGCGGCACCTGCCCCGGTGACGGCGGGAAGCAGGATCTCCGTGTCACGGCTGACTACACTGCTTCGCTCCTGGCGCCGATGCCGGTGCCCGGCTTCCCGACGGCGTTCGACCTGACCGCCGAAGCCGTCTTCAAGTGCGAGTGGTGAGGGCAATGGCACAGAGAACCCTTGGCGACCGGCTCGATCAGGTGCGCGGCGATGATGGCGGTGCCGTGGTGATCGTTGTGGCACTGCTCGCCGTAACGCTCCTCGGAATGGCCGCATTCACCGTCGACCTCGGCATCGCCTACGCATCCAAGCGAGAACAGTCCGTCACGGTTGATGCTGCCGCTCTCGCCGGTGCGCAAGCGGCCGGCGTTGAGTTGCAGACGCTATACCCCACTGGGACCAGCTGCGACGACGCGGTCGCCAACTCGCTGACGGCTGCCGCAACAGCCGCGGCCGCGGCAGTGTACGAGCAGCAGCGGCCACAGGGTGAGGACATCGGCGCGGCGATCAGCGGCGCTGAGGTATCGGTGGCCTGCGCCGGGACCGAAGCGATCGACGTCGTCGTCGACTCGACGGCTGACATTCCCACGCTCTTCGGCGGGGTGCTCCAGGTTGACAGCCTGAGTCCGTCCGCCAGCGCCACTGCCCGGGTCTCGGGGGCCGAGGCATACGGCGGTCTTCGCCCGTACGCCGTCTGCGACGATGCCATCGTCCGCGGCAATGAAGGCCTCACCCAGCAATCGCTGTACGCCAAGAAGGACGCCGTCTCGTGCGGTCCGCTCCCGCCGGGCGCCTGGGGCATCGTCGACTTCGACGGCGGCGCCAACCCCAACGGCGATATCGCCCGGTGGACCCGGTTCGGCTACAACGGCCCGATCACGATCCCGGATCCGGAGATGCCCGGCGACCCCGGCAACGACACTTCGGCCCCCGTCAAGAGCGCGCTGGACTCCATCATCGGCGACATCGTGCTGCTGCCCGTGGCCCAAGCGTGGAACGAGGGCGGCGGCAACAACGCCACGTTCGACATGACCGGCGTCATCGCCGTGGAGATCTGCGGCTACCGGGACGGGAAGAAGCCCGCCGTCAAGGGCGCCTGCTGGAAGGACTCCTTCCCGGCGCCGGGTCCGAACGACTTCGTGCTGCAGTGGCAGTGGCGGCCCTTCTTCGCCAGTTACCTCTCCGGCACCGGCGACGCCACCGAGTGCTCGCTCAGCGACCCCAACTGCCTGCCCGCGGTGCGCCTGTACCGCTGAGCCGGCGGCTCGCCGCGCGCGGGCCGCAGAGGACCACACAACTGAACACCATCACGGGGGCGTGGAATCGGATGTACCGGTTGTCCCCACCTGCAGTAACCGAAAGGAAGCACATCATGGGACGACGGTCTGTCCTTCTCATCTCGGCTCTGGCCGTTGCCGCGCTCGGCACCGTGCTGGTGTTCATGTACGCCAACCAGGCCCGGACTGCGGGACTGGCGGCCGCTGAGCCTGTCGAAGTCCTCGTGGCGACCGACACCATCGCCGCTGGCACTGCCGGCTCGACCCTGGTGGAGTCGGCGGTGGTTGAACTGCAGACGCTGCCGAATGCTGCGGTGCCGGAGAACGCACTCTCCGACCTGCAGCCGGTGGCCAACCTGTTCACTGCCGGCGTGATCTACCCCGGCCAGGTGCTGCTGAGCCCGATGTTCACCAGCCCGGACGCTGTCACGGCGCTGACGCTGCCGGAGGGGACCATGGGCATGTCGGTGTCGCTGGACGACCCCAACCGCGTGGCCGGCTTCGTGACGCCGGGCTCCGAGGTTGCCGTCTTCGCCACGCTGGACGCGAATGGCACCAACGCTACGAACACGCTGCTGAACCGGGTGAAGGTCGTGGCTGTTGGCCCGACGACGGTTGCCACTCGCACCGAGAGCACCGGCGAGACCACGAACAGCGAAGAGATTTCCCAGACGATCCTGACGCTGGCTGTTACTGAGGAACAGGCGAAGCGGCTGGCGTACTCGGCAGAACAGGGCAGCCTGCACTTCGCGCTGCTCGACCCCAGCTCGCAGGTGAGCGGCGGCGGCGCCGTCAACTCCACGAACATCTTCGGGTAGGACCCAGTGATCTTCATCCTTGAGAACAACGACTTGACAGCGAGCTCCATCCGGGCGGTCCTCAGCGGACCGGTGGAGAGCATCGCCACCGCGGTGGAGGTGCGACGCCGGCTGGACGCTGTCGTCCCGCACACGATCATCGTGGGACCGACGGTGCCGGAGGCTGCCGCCCTCGACCTGGCCAAGGCCGTGCGGATCTCGCATCCTGCGGTCGGCGTCATCGTGATCCGGCCCCGGCTGGACGCTGCTGCCCTGACGGCCGTGATGCGGGCCGGGGCGCGGGACGCGATCGCCGCCCACGAGATCGACAAGCTCGCCGAGCGCGTCGCTTCCAGCGAGGCCACGACCCGCGCCATCCTCGGCGAAGAGGCCTCCGACCTCGCGGGCATGCGCGATGCGCGCATCATCACCGTCTTCTCGCCCAAGGGCGGGTGCGGGAAGACCACGGTCGCCACGAACCTGGCCTGCGCCCTCGCCCACGCGGACCGCCGTGTCGTGCTGCTGGACTTCGATCTCGCCTTCGGCGATGTCGGGCTGGCCATGGGCCTGCAGGTGAAGCACCACACGGGTGAGGCCATCGAGATGGGCGACCGGCTCGACGAGGCTGCCTTCGAGGGGATGCTCACCAAGCACTCCAGCGGTGTCCATGTCCTGGCCGCCCCGGCCAACCCGGCCGACGTCGAGCAGGTGACACCGGCGCTGCTGCATCGGCTGATCGATGTGGCGTCGTCGCTGTACGACTTCGTCATCATCGACACCGCCCCCAACCTCGACGAGCGCAACCTGACCCTGCTGGAGTCCTCCGACCGGGTCGTGGTGGTGACGACGCTGGACGTCTCAGCCATCAAGAACGTCAAGGTCAGCCTCGAGACGTTGCGGATGCTCTCGTTCCCCATGGACGGCATCGAGGTCGTCCTCAACCGGGCCGACTCCAAGGTGGGCCTGGATCCCGAGCACGTGCCCAGCCTGCTGAAGGCGCCGATCGCGGTCCGCGTGCCGAGCTCCCGGGACGTCCCGGAGTCCACCAACCACGGCTCGGTCCTCGCCCACGACCGTCCGAAGCACGCGGTGAGCGCCGCCATCCGCAGCCTGGCCGACGCCGAGCTGGGCGCGCTCCCGGAGACGAATCCCCTCTTCCTACCCGAAAGCACCCGCCGCGGACGTTGGCGGCTAAGGAGGTCCGCATGAGCCTGACTGCGCGATTGGATGCCCTGAAGTCCACAACTGCATCCCCGGCGACGGGCCAGTCGTCCGGCGAGCAGAACGTGGTGAGTCTTCGCCGTCGACAGGCGGCAAAGGATCCGTACGCGGATCTCAAGCGCGCCGTCCACGCTCGCCTGCTGGAGAAGCTGGGTCCGCAGCTGTACGATGCGCGACTCAGCGAGTCCGACCTGTCGCAGCGCGTGCGCAGCGTCCTGCAGGAGGTGATGGCCGATCAGCAGACGCCCATCCCCGCCTCGGAGCGAGTGCACCTCGAGCAGCAGATCGCCGACGACATCCTCGGCTTCGGGCCGCTGGAACCGTTCCTGCGCGACGTTTCGGTCACCGAGATCATGGTCAACGGCTGCGACCAGGTGTACGTGGAGCGGGCCGGCAAGATCCAGCAGGTCCCGGCGCGGTTCACCGACGACGACCATCTGCTGAGGATCATCGAGAAGATCGTCGCCCGCGTCGGCCGGCGCATCGACGAGGGGTCGCCGATGGTCGATGCGCGCCTGCCCGACGGGTCGCGCGTCAACGCCATCATCCCACCGCTAGCGATCGACGGCCCGGCCCTGACGATCCGCAAGTTCGCCGCCGAGCCCTTCACCGCCGAAGACCTGATCACCTTCGGCACCATGAGCCGGGAATCGGCCGAGTTCCTCAGCGCCTGCGTGCGCGGCTCGCTGAACATCCTGGTCGCCGGTGGCACCGGTGCCGGCAAGACGACGTTCCTGAACGTGCTGTCCGGCTACATCCCGGGCGACGAGCGCATCGTGACGATCGAGGATGCCGCGGAGCTGCAGCTGCACCAGGAGCACGTCATCCGGCTCGAGGCTCGGCCCCCGAACATCGAGGGCCGCGGCGAGGTCCGCATTCGCGACCTGGTGAAGAACTCGCTGCGTATGCGCCCAGACCGCATCGTCGTGGGCGAGATCCGGGACGACGCCGCGCTCGACATGCTCCAGGCGATGAACACCGGCCACGACGGTTCCATCTGCACGGTTCACGCCAACTCGCCCCGCGACACCCTGGCCCGCGTCGAGACCATGGTGCTGATGGGCGGCGTCGACCTGCCGGTGCGCGCCATCCGCGAGCAGGTCGCCAGTGCCATCGACATGGTGGTGCAGCAGGCCCGCATGAAGGACGGCACTCGCAAGGTGACGCACATCAGTGAGGTCGTCGGCATGGAGGGCGATGTCATCACCATGCAGGACCTGTTCGTGCTCGACATGCAGGCCGGCTATGACCAGGACGGCAGATTCCTCGGCAGCCTGGTTTCGACGGGACTGCGGCCACGTTTCCTGGACCAACTCATCGACCGGAACATCCACGTGGATACGGCGATCTTCGCCAAGCCCGCGCATGTTCGGGGGAGGTAGACCATGTTCCCACCCGACCGCACCATGCTGAGGGCGCTGGTGATCGGCGTCCTGGCTGTGCTGCTCCTGGTCGTCTTCGGGAGCACGGCCAGGGCCGCAGACAGCGCGCGCATCCAGGAAGTCAATACCGAGGAAGGCAAGGTGACCTTCCTGCTCACCGCGGTGGGCATCGCCCCCGGCGAGAGCCTCGACGCGGGTTCCGTGCAAGTGACGATCGACGGCCAGAATAGGGCCGCGGACGCCGAGGCCGCTGGCGAGGCGGAAGTCGAGCGCACGGTATACCTCGTCATGGACACCAGCGGTTCCATGCAGGGCCTGTCGCTCTCCGCCGCCAAAGATGCTGGCCAGCAGTACCTGGAGTCCGTTCCGGCCGATGTTGCCGTGGGCCTGATCACCTTCGCCGACCAAGCCGTCGTGGCCGTTCCTGCGACTACCGACCGTGGCGCCGTCGGATCGGCGCTCGAGAACGCCGAAGCCAACGGCTCGACGGCGCTCTTCGACGCTGCTGTGCTGGCGGTGGACGAGTTGGGCGCCGAGGGCTCGCGCAACATGGTGCTGCTGTCCGATGGTGAGGACGAGGGCAGCAGCGCCACCGAGCAGCAGGCGCTCACAGCGATCACCGCCTCCGGTGTAGCAGTCGATGCCGTGGCACTGACTGACGGGGTCGGGGCCGAGCAGCTCGGGCGGATGGCTAAGGCTGGTGGCGGGACGACCGTCCGCGTAGCCGACGCCGACACACTCACCTCCGCGTTCGCGTCCGCCGCGCAGTCGGCATCCACGCAGCTGCTGGTTACGACTGATCTGCCGGCCGGCCAGCAGCCCGGGACCTTCCCCTTGACGGCCTCGGTCGAGGTCGGCGGCGAACGACTCAGCGATGAAGCGGTGCTGGTGATCGACGCGGAAGCGGCTGCCGCGGCCGCTGCGGCCAATGCCGCGGATGTCGGGCCGGTTCCGGTGCAGACCAACACCGTGGGCTTGATGCAGCAGCTTGTGGTTCCTCCCGGCACTGATCCTGGGGCTGTTCGTCGCGCTCACCGTGATCGGCCTGCTCGCCTTCCGCCTGATCTCCGACGAGGCGATTGAGCCGCGACGGGTTCGCCGGCGCTTGGAGGCCTACGGCGTCCAGCAGGGTGCGAGCAGGGTCAACAAGGACGATGCCGACCAGAACGTGATCGCGCAGCGCGCGGTTGCAGTGGCGGAGCAAGTCGTCAAGGATCGAGACCCCGATCAGAAGCTGGATCGCAAGCTCGCGGCAGCCGGGATACCGCTGAAGCCAGCCGAGTGGACGGTTCTCCACGCTGCTGTCGCACTGACCGCAGGCCTCCTTGCCGCCGCCTTCTCGGGATTCTCGCTGCTCTGGGCGCTGATCGGGGTGGCCCTCGGAGCGCTCGTGCCCCTCGCGGTGCTCGACCGGAAGGCTTCGTCGCGGCGCAAGGAGTTCCAGGCCACGTTGCCGGATGTCCTTCAGTTGCTCGCGGGCAGCGTCGCCAGCGGGTACTCCTTCCTGCAGGCCGTCGACACCGTCTCAGAGCAGAGCGAGGGCGTGGTCGCGGCCGAATTCGGACGGGCTGTCGCCGAGGCGCGACTGGGAGTACCGATCGAGGAAGCGCTCACCGGAGTCGCCGACCGCATGGACAGCCGCGACTTCGAATGGATCGTCATGGCCGTGCAGATCAACCGCCGGGTCGGCGGAAACCTTGCTGAGGTGCTGCGGACGGTCGCGAAGACCCTTCGGGAGCGGGAGCGCCTGCGCAGGCAGGTGGACACGCTGACCGCTGAAGGTCGCCTGTCGGCGGTGATCCTCGCTGCGCTGCCAATCGTCCTCACGGGCTACATGATCCTGGTTCGCCCGGAGTACATCGGACTGCTCGTCACGGATCCCACCGGATGGTTGCTCATCACGGGCGGAGTGGTGCTGCTCGTGGTCGGCATCGTATGGATGCGTCGAACCATCAACCTGGAGGTGTGAGATGACCACACTGCTGCTTGTGCTCGGGCTCGTCACCGTGTTCCTCGGCGTTGCCGGGGCGCTGACGGCGGTCGGAGCCATTGGGACCGATCGCTCGCGAGCCTCTCGCACCCTGGCAACGATCGAGGCTACGGGTCCGGTTCCGGACAGCATGCGCGCGGAGATCGATCCGCCGTTCGCCGACCGTGTGCTGGCTCCGCTGCGCCAGCGGTCGCTGGCAGTTGGCCGTTGGCTGACTCCGGACGACTACGCGGCTCGGGTCCGTCGTCGCCTCGATCTGGCAGGCAATCCGACGAACTGGGACGCCGAGCGTGTGCTGGCCGCGAAGGTGATGTGGGGGTTGGTCCTTGGAGGGACGACCGCAATCCTGGCACTGCTGCTCGGCTGGGGCTTCGTGGGCTTGGTGATTGCGGCTGGGCTCGCCGTCCTGGGTTTCTTCGGGCCGGATCTCTGGCTCAACCAGGTGGCGGAGAAGCGGGGCGAGGCGATGCGCCGCGCACTGCCGGACAGCCTCGACCTTCTCACCATCTCCGTCGAGTCGGGATTGGCCTTCGACTCGGCCATGTCGCACGTCGCCAGCAACACGACAGGGCCCCTCGCGGATGAGTTCCAGCGAACCCTGCAGGAGATGCAGCTCGGTACGCGTCGCCAAGACGCGCTGCGGGCGATGGCCGAACGCACGAGCGTCCAGGACCTCGACTACATCGTCAGCGCGCTGGTCCAGGCCGACTCCTTCGGCATTCCCATCGCCGACGTGCTTCGCGTGCAGTCCAGCGAGATGCGGCTGAAGCGGACCCAGCGAGCCGAAGAGACGGCTGCGAAAATGCCGGTGAAGATCCTCTTCCCCGTCATGCTCTGCATCTTGCCGGCGACGTTCGTGGTCATTCTGGGGCCGGCAGCAATCCGCATCATGGAGCTCTTCTAGGGCACTCATCGCATAGTCGGGGGACGCGTCATGGAATGGTCGATGAATCGTGTGCTGCCCAGCTACGGGCAGCGGTGGCCGATCGCCAGCCACAAGCCGCGACCGGCCGATGCCCGGCCTTCGAGCAGCACTCGTCCAGATGTCCATCTCCACCAGGGAGCGGCGATCTACCGACTCGCCGCTCTCCTGGCGTCTGCGGGCCTGCTGCTCACCAGCGGCGCGCTGCAACTCGGCCCCGCTGGGTTGGTTTGGTGGACGCTGCTGTTCGCGGTAGCAGTCGTTGCGACGGCCACCGAGCGCTCAGGGAAGGCAAGCGCGGCGACGGTCTACATCATCGAAGGAATCGCCGCCGGTGCTGTCGTAGCACTGGCGGGCCCGGCCTACGCCCCGCTTGCGCTCTACCTGCTGGTTCCCGGTTACGGCCTGGGTCGGGTAACCACTCCGGTTCGGGCGGCCATGGTTGCAGCCGCTGCTTCCGCGCCATACCTGCTGCTGTCGATTCCCCAGTCCCCGACGGCCGAAGCACTGCTCACCTCCGGGCAGTGGGTGCTGCTCGTGATGGCGACTGCCATGGCGTCGTCATGGACGCACCGGTTGCGGTCCCAGCATCAACGCGAGGCGAGATACCAGGAGGCCCTGACGCTCCTGCGGCGCCTGGCCCCTATCAGCCGTCAGCTCCCCGTGGGGCTCGATCGCGCAGCCGTGCTGGAGCAGTGCGTCAGCGAAGTCCAGGCGCAACGGCCGGGCGTCGAGGTGGTCATTTACACCCGCGGCGGCGGCGAGTGGCTCGTCGAGCACGGTTCACCCGACAGCCCCACTGCAGCGGCGATCCAGACAGCCTCTTGGCAACGGGCAGTAGCCACCGGCAAGCCCACGACTTACCGTCACGAGTCTGGAGGTAGCCTCGCGCTCTTCCCGATCGCCGTGCGCGGCGAGACTGCACAGATCGTGTGCCTCCACGACGAACGAGCCATTCATGCCGCTGATATCCACGCACTCGAGGAGGTCGTTGCTGCGACGCCAGCGAGGCTCGAAGCTGCGATGTTGTTCTCAGAGATCCGAGAGAACGCCGTCGCGGAGGAGCGTGCCCGTGTAGGCAGGCAGATCCACGACGGTGTCGCCCAGGATCTCGCTGGGCTCGCGTTCAACCTCGATGTCATCGCCCTTGGCCTCGACGAGGGCGCGCTGCGTGATGTTGTGGAGGAGTCCTCCACGGAAGTGCGACGGATTGTGGAGGAGGTCCGCTTCTCCATCTTCGACCTTCGCACCGATTTGGAGTCCGACGAGCGGTTGGCAACGTCGCTGGCCGACTACGTTCGCAACGTGGGCGAGAGAAGCGGTCTGAAGACCACACTTGAGATCGACGACGTCAGCGGAGTGACCGTTCCTCCGAACCTGGCTCACGAACTCATGCGTATCGCCCAGGAGGCCGTCACCAACGCTAGGCGTCACGCCAACGCAACGACCCTGCTCGTCTCCATCCGGGTTGCCAAGAGGGGGTCGTGCTGCAGATTGCAGACAACGGGCAGGGCCTGCAGACGGGCAAGCACCGTCGCCCTGGTGAAGGTGTGGGGTTGTCCATCATGCGAGAGCGGGCAGAGCGAATCGGCGCCCACATCTCGGTCGGAGACCGCGAGGACGGCGGGACTGTGGTTGAGTGTCATATGCCCATCAGGTCATCCTCCACGCCGTTGCGCGTTGCCCCGGTGCCGGCAGCGCAAGCCGAACGGAGCGTCGCTTGACGTTCAAGATCGTTGTGGTGGACGACCACGAGCTCGTCCGGTCTGGACTGCGACGCGCCTTCGAGATGAGCGCGGACTTCGACGTTGTCGGCGAGGCGAGCAAGGTCTCAGATGCGCGCAGCAGGATAGCTGCCACTCGCCCCGACGTCGTGACCTTGGATATCCGGCTCCCCGACGGCGATGGCTTGTCGTTGGCGCAGGAGTTGCGTCAGCAGTACCCCGATATGGGACTGGTCATCCTGACCATGTATCCGGGCGACGACCAACTCTTCGGGGCACTCGACGCGGGCGCGAATGCGTTCGTCGCGAAGAGCGCACCGGTAGCGGATGTGGTGACGGCTGCGGCTCAAGCTGCGACCAACGCACAGTCGTTTAATGCCGCTGACCTGGCTGGGGCGCTGCGTCGCAGGCGCGCCGAGCCAGCGGTCGAGATCACTGCACGAGAACTCGAAGTCCTAAGGCTGCTTGCCGAGGGGTATGGCGTGAGCCAAGTTTCACGCCGTCTCCACATCAGCGATTCGACCACCAAGACCCATGTCACCAAGATCTACAGCAAACTGGGCGCGGCGAACCGCGCGCA
This sequence comes from uncultured Actinomycetota bacterium, assembly GCA_963706835.1. GTDB lineage: Bacteria > Actinomycetota > Actinomycetes > S36-B12 > CAVXYG01. The sequence continues at coordinate 9,557 of CAVPOB010000012.1, read as the reverse complement.
AGCCTTGATGACGGCGATCCGTCTAGGTCTGATTGACTCGCCCGACCAGCACTGACTCCAGACCCACCGATCCCCCGCTCGCTCTCAGTGCCTTGCGGCCGTCTGGACCCTGCCGCGCGGTTGGGGGACCAGAGTCTCGAGCAATGAACGGTGTGGGCTCAGGTTGGCGGGGTCGGTGGTCGGCGGTTTCGCGGGAGCTGGGCAGGGTGTCGATGCCGCGGTTGCTCAGCAGGTAGCTGAATCGCCCCGGGTTTCCTGCCGCATCCTTGTGAGTTGGAAGGATGCGAGACCATGCCGAAGAAGATCGATCCGAAGGTCAAGGAGCGCTGTGTGCGCCAGGTGCTGGAGCACCAGGGCGAGTACTCGTCGCTGACCGCCGCGGCCGCGGTCGTGGCCCGCCGGGAGGGGCTGGGCAAGGAGACCGTGCGGCGCTGGGTGGTGCAGGCCCAGATCGACGGCGGTCAGCGGCAGGGAGCGACCAGTGAGGAGCTGGCCGAGATCAAGGACCTCAAGGCGAAGGTCCGCCGGCTGGAGGAGGACAACGAGATCCTGCGCCGGGCCTCGATTTTCTTCGCGGGGGAACTCGACCCCCGCAACCGTTGATCGTGGCGTTCGTCGACGAGATGAAGGCCGAGGGGTTCGCGGTCGAGTCGATCTGCCGGGTGCTGCGGGAGCAGGGCTGCCAGGTCGCCGCGAGAACCTACCGCTCGCTGGCGAGCGCCCTCACGCAGGGTCTGCCAGCGCACCGTCAGTGACGCGCTGGTCACCGACATGGTCCGCGACATCGCCTGGGCCCTCGACCGGGAGGGCCGGCGTCGGCTCACCCCGGAAGGGCTCTACGGGCGCCGGAAGATGACCGCCCTGGTCCGCCGACGGCTGCCGCACGCCTCGCCGGGCAGCGTGGACCGGGCGATGCGCACCCTGGGCCTGCAGGGCATCCGGCGCAGCAAGGGCACCCGGACCACGATCCCGGCCAAGAACGGCACGCGGGCCGGCGACCTGCTCGACCGCGACTTCACCGCCGACGCCCCGAACCGGACCTGGGTCATGGACTTCACCTATGTCCGCTGCTGGACCGGCTGGGTCTACGTCGCCTTCGTCGTCGACGTGTTCGCCCAGAAGATCGTGGCGTGGAACGCCGCCACCACCAAGGACGTCGACCTGGTGATGACCCCGATCCGGATGGCAACCTGCAGCGGGCCCGCGAAGGCCACCCCGTCCAGCCCGGGCAGCTGATCGGCCACGCCGACGCCGGGTCGCAGTAAACGGCGCTGCGGTTCACCGAGCACCTGGACCTGGCGGGCATCCGCCCCTCGATCGGGTCGGTCGGCGACGCCTACGACAACGCGCTGATGGAGTGCTTCATCGGGCTGTACAAGACCGGGTGCATCCGCACAACCGTCTTCCACGAGCAGCCCTGCCGCACCGTCCACGACGTCGAGTACGCCATCGCCGGCTGGGTCGACTGGTACAACCAGCGGCAGCTGCACAGTAGCCCGGGCTACTTGACGCCCACGGAGTTCGAGCAAGCCCACTACGCGGCCCTCAACCGAGAGCCGCAACCCGCATGAGAGCGGCATAGAACCTAGTATCTACCGCTGGATGACGACGACCGGTCGACGCTGGAGTCGTGGTCGAGGTCGCCGGCGATCCGGGCGGGGCTGGTGACCCGGGCGCGGATCGTGCTGGCAGCGGCCAACCGGCTGGGCACGACGGAGACGGCCCGCCGGGTGGGAGTGTCGCGTCCGACGGTGATCCAGTGGCGGGACCGGTACGCCGAGCTGGGCTTGGCGGGGTTGGATGACGCGCCGCGCTCGGGTCGGCCCAAGGAGGTCGACGAGGCCCGGATCCTGGCCGCAACCCTGGACCCGCCCCCGGAGAAGTGGGGGTCACGCACTGGTCGACCCGTCTGCTGGGCACTCACCTGGGGATCTCGGATGCCACGGTCGCCCGCTGCTGGCGCAAGTACCTGCTGCAGCCCTGGCGGCGTGGCACGTTCAAGTTCTCCACCGACCCGCAGTTGAAGGCCAAGATCCGCGACGTCGTCGGGCTGTACCTGAACCCGCCGACCAGCGCGATCGTGCTGTGCGTGGATGAGAAGTGCCAGATCCAGGCCCTGGACCGGACCGCCCCGATCCTGCCGATCCGCCCCGGCCTGCCGGAGAAGGCAACCCACGACGACAAGCGCAACGGCACCACCACCCTGTTCGCGGCGCTGGAGGTCGCCACCGGGAAGGTGACCGATCAGTGCTACGACCGGCACGGCAAGGCCGAGTTCCTCGACTTCATGAAGAAGGTCGCCCGCGCCTACCCCGACCAGGAACTGCGCGTCGTCGTGGACAACTACCACACCCACCAGCACGCCGACATCAACGCGTGGCTCGAGAAGAACCCTCGGATCACGCTGCACTTCACCCCGACGTCGGGGTCGTGGCTGAACCTGGTCGAGGTCTTCTTCGGGATCATCACCCGCCAAGCCATCCGCCGCGGAACCTTCGCCAGCGACAAGGAACTCGTCGCCGCGATCAGCACCTTCATCGACAGCTGGAACGACCGCTGCCACCCATTCGTCTGGACCAAGACCGCCGACGAGATCCTGCCCCACGCCCACCGTCAACCAACTTCAGACGCGCGACACTAGACGAGTAAGTCCAAGGGGTCGGGTGCGGCGCGCCTTCCCCGTTTGCGGCTGGAGGGTGTCCAGAGTCGGCGTTGCTATCACACTCCCGAGCCTTGGAGGCCCGTCGTGGACGCCGACCTGGACACCCTCGCCACCGCACTCTATGTGACCACCGACGACCTGTTGAAGGAACACCCCGAGCGGGTTCCGCCGCGCCCGGCGGTGGGGATCGCGCCCCGGATCAGCGACGCCGAGCTGCTGACCCTGGCGGTGATGCAGGCCCTGCTGGGGCACACCAGCGAGACCCGCTGGCTGCGCTATGCACGGGCCCACCTGCTGGGCATGTTCCCGCACCTGCCGCAGCAGTCCGGCTACAACAAGCGGCTGCGCAGGCTCGCGCCCACGATGGCGTGGCTGGTCGGCGAGCTCGGCCGGGCCACGGCCGCCGCCGGCGACGACGTGTGGGTGGTGGACTCCACCCCGGTGGAGTGCGCCCGCTCCCGGGAGACGGTCCAGCGCTCCGACCTGGCCGGATGGGCCGAGTACGGCTACTGCGCCTCCCACTCCCGGTTCTTCTGGGGGCTGCGGCTGCACCTGGTCTGCACCCTGCACGGGCTGCCGGTGGCGTGGGCGCTGACCGGGGCCAAGGCCGACGAGCGGCAGGTCCTGGCCGACCTCATCGCCGGCACCCCCGCCCTGGCCGGCCGCAGCCCCCGGCAGATCCTGCTGGCGGACAAGAACTACTTCGGCGCCGACTTCGAGGCCGAGCTGGGAGCTGCCGGCATCGAAGTGCTGCGCCCCGCCCGCAAGGGCGAGCCGGAACGCCCCGGCGCCCGCTTCTTCAAACCGCTGCGGCAGATCGTGGAATCGGTCAACGACACCCTCAAGGGCCAGCTCGACCTCGAACGGCACGGCGGCCGCACCCCCGCCGGCGTCTGCGCCCGCATCGCCCAGCGCCTCCTCGCCCTCACCGCCGCCATCTGGCACAACGACGCCCTCGGCCTCAACCGCCGCTCACTGCTCGCCTACGACCACTGACCCCTTGGAATTGATCATCTAGGGCGCTTCACAGCGCGGTGGGCATCGGTGAGCCATGTGGGGCTTCGGTGATCTGCAGCGCCCTCAGCGCCTCGGCGAGATGGGCCAGCTGCTTGCGGGCGGCGCCGCGCCGCTGCTCGCGTCGGCCGCCATCAGGCCACCTTCTCCCAGCCGACCGGGGCGCTGGGCGCGACGTCGGGAAAGGCGCCGGTCAGGCCGAAGTCGCGGTCGTAGTCGGCCAGGTCGCGCAGTAGCCCGCCACGGGACCGGCCGGCGGTGCCGCTGGTAGGCGGGGCCGCGGATCTAGGGCGCCGGGAGCCGGGGAGGGGAATGCTGCGATGAACGGACTGGTGCCCCGCCGGAAGCCGGCGGGGCACCAGTTGCTAGCGGTGTGAGCCTTGGATCAGGCCTGCGAGCCGCCGAGCGCGTCCTCAACGGTGTTGAAGCCACCGAGAACGTCGTTGCCCAGGGCGGCGACGACCAGAACGATGATCGCGGCGATCAGCGCAACGAGCAGGCCGTACTCCACGGCGGTGGCGCCCTCGTCGTCGTTCCGGGTGAAGAGCATGGTGTGGATACGAGTGATCATGAGATCCCCCAACTTTCGTCTCGATCGGTCTCGGCCCCTTTGGCCTCAACCTCGTGTGACTCCATCATCAGGCCAGGTGCCGCTCCCGAACATCCGGCAAACCGGTGGCTTGCCATCATCCATTCGGTCGATATCACGCCCAACGGAGCTCGGGAGCTCCACCCGTGGCCCGGTTCGCGGGTCCGGCCCAACTTGTCAACCGCGGCCCCCACCGTCCGCGACGAAGGCTAGGAAACCTGGTCCCCGAGAGTCAGGGCGGCAGCCTCGTCGACTCTGAGTACTCGAAACCGTGCCGAGCATGCCGGGGGCTCCTTGCCTTCGCATACCAGCTGGTGGCGGTGCTCATACCCGGACGATTGCCGACCTCGCTCCAGACAGGCCGGGGAGGGGAATGCTGCGATGAACGGACTGGTGCCCCGCCGGAAGCCGGCGGGGCACCAGTTGCTAGCGGTGTGAGCCTTGGATCAGGCCTGCGAGCCGCCGATCGCGTCCTCAACGGTGTTGAAGCCACCGAGAACGTCGTTGCCCAGGGCGGCGACGACCAGAACGATGATCGCGGCGATCAGCGCAACGAGCAGGCCGTACTCCACGGCGGTGGCGCCCTCGTCGTCGTTCCGGGTGAAGAGCATGGTGTGGATACGAGTGATCACGAGATCCCCCAACTTTCGTCTCGATCGGTCTCGGCCCCTTTGGCCTCAACCTCGTGTGACTCCATCATCAGGCCAGGTGCCGCTCCCGAACATCCGGCAAACCGGTGGCTTGCCATCATCCATTCGGTCGATATCACGCCCAACGGAGCTCGGGAGCTCCACCCGTGGCCCGGTTCGCGGATCCGGCCCAACTTGTCAACTGCGGCCCCCACCGTCCGCGACGAAGGCTAGGAAACCCGGTCCCCGAGAGCCACGGCATCGTATCCCTTGAGTGGGTCCGGTCGTTGTGGGAGTCGTTCTGGTGCCCGCGTCAGCACGCGGGCAGACTGGACGGACTATGACGAACGGAAGGGTCACACCCCGAACAGATCGTGCGCGAGCTGAGGCAGGCCGAATCGGATGCTGGCCCAGGGCGCGGACGTGGCCGCGGTGTGCCGGGAGTTGCAGATCAGCGAGCGGACCTTCTACCGGTGGCGCAACCAGTACGGGGGCTTGAAGGCCGACGACGCCCGCCGGTTGAAGGAGCTGGGGAAGCAAAGCGCGACCCTGAAGCGGCTGCTGGCCGCGGCCGAGCTGCAGAACGCGGCGCTGATGGACCGCGCGGAGGGAGGCTTCGAGGCCCGGGCAGGCGCCGCGCCGCCGTGGCCCACCCGATCGCCGCGTACGCGGGAGCGCAGCTGAGCCGGCTGGTCGGGCTGAGCAGTTCGGCATACGGCCGCCGACTGGTGGCGCAGTTGCGTTCGGACCCGGCGCCGGGGAGCGGCAGGGGCTCCGGCTTGCGCCGATGGCGCGGACCTACCACCGGGGGCGGCTCACTGATCTCCTGGTATTCGGCACCGGCGTTTGATGGACACCGAAGCCCCACGTCTTGGTCTGCATCGGACGAATGGATGACCCGATACGGGCGGTTCGCCGGATGGCAGCGGGGCCCGCATACACGAACCTGACTGATAAGCGTGAGGTCGTCCGGCCGAAGCCAACCAGGAGAAGGGGATGTCCGTGCTCACTCGCATTCACACACTGCTAGCCACTCGCAACGACCAGGGAGCCACCGCCGTGGAGTACGGCCTGCTTTTGGCGCTGATCGCGGGCGTCATCTTGTCGTGGTCGCTGCTCTCGGTCAGGACGTTCTGTCGGGCCTCGACGCTATCGAGGACCGCTTCAACGGATCGCAGGCCTGACGATAGGCGTCGTCTTCACATCCCTGCTGCCTCAACGGCGGTCTGGGCTGCGGGACACACCAATCAACGGCCTTGATCAGCATGCACAGAGGCCGGGCCGGCCTCGGTGGCGCTGGGGCGCGGGATCTCCAGGCAGCAGCAACCTCTACCGGGGCCCGCTCCTCTGCTGGCCCCATGCGCGGAGTCGTACGACGTCGAAGCGAGTCGCTGAGCTCGTGATCGGTCCGTGCATTGCATCGCCCCCGCGCGCTCGGCTGCAGCGCAACGGGCAGCCGGATCGGCCGCGCGGGGTCGGTGTTCGTTCTGCACCCGCCCTGGGCTTCGGACCAGGCTGAGCGCTTCCGAACCATCGGACAGCCCGGCGCTCTAGACAGCCCACGGCCGACGCCTACTAGCCTCGCAGCACAGCGCCGGTGGCCGCCCCCGCAGCCGCCACCGCCGCGTCCCGTGCGGCAGCGACCTCCTCGGTCGTGAGCGTCCGGTCCGGCGCCCGGAACCGCAGCGAGTAGGCCAGCGACTTCTTGCCCTCGCCGACCTGGGTGCCACGGAACTCGTCGAACAGCCGAACCGATTCCAGCAGCTCCCCGCCGCCGGAGCGCAGTGCGGCTGCCACCGCTGCCGCCGGAACATGCAGGTCGACCACCAGCGCTACATCTTCCTTCGCCACCGGCATGGTCCCCACGGTCGGCGCGGCCGCCGGACCTGACGCGGCCGTCGAGCAGATCCCCAAGATCGATCTCCGCCACCGCGGTCCGTGTTGGCAGCCCAAGCGCCGCGACCACCCGCGGATGCAGCTCGCCCGCGTGACCGACCACGACATCCTCGAGGCTGAACTGCGCGCATCGCCCGGGGTGGAAGACCGGGTCGGGCCCGGCCGCCACGGTAGGTCGGCACCCAGCTCCGCCGCCACCCGCTGGACTGCGCCGACCACGTCGGCCCAGCCTGCGCCCCGTGCCGGCCCCCACCAGCCCGCGGGCGACCAGTCGCCAGTCACCACCAGCGCCAGATGATCTGGCTGATCGGGCAGCAACGCCTCGAGCGCCGCCAACTCCTCCCCCGCCGGCCGGTCAGCCAGCGAGGGCCGCACCACGCTGGTCTCCCGGCCGTGGTGGAAGAACGCTGACCCGTGCTCGAACAGCGCCAGATCGGTAGTGCCGCGGGAAATGTTGCGCAGTGCGGCCGCGAGCAGCCCCGGCAGCAGCGTCGTGCGCAGGTACGGCTGCTCCTCCGACAACGGATTCGCCAGCCGCACCAGACGCCAACGGCGGTCCAGCTCCGGGATCTGCAGCGCATCGAGGTCGGCACTACCGATGAACGGGTAGCACGGGGTCTCCACGAACCCCGCCCCTGCCAGCAGCAGCCCGACGCGCTTGCGCAGCCGCTGCTGCGTGGTCCAGCCCCGGCCCGCCGGCGCTTGGGCAGTTCCGAGGGGATCCTGTCGTACCCGACCAGCCGGATCACCTCTTCGGTGAAGTCCGCCGGGTCGGTCAGATCCGGCCGCCAACTCGGCGGCTCGATGACCAGGTCGGCGGCGTCCGCACGTCACCGTGCAACCAACGGACTCCAGATGGACGGTCGTGTCCGCGACGCTGATCGGCATCCCCGCCACCCGGGCTGGCAGATCCGCGGGCATCCGCACCACGACCGGCTCGATCGGCGCTTCGTCCCCGGTCATCCCGAGGTAGCGCCCGCCTCCCAACCGCAGCAGCAGCTCGGTGGCCCGTGCCGACGCATACACCGGCAGCTGCCGGTCCACGCCGCGCTCGAACCGGCGGGACGCCTCGGTGGACACCTTGTGACGGCGGGCCATGCGGGCGACCACGTCGGGGGCGAAGTGGGCGGCTTCCAGCGCGATGTTGCGGGTGTTGTCGTTGATCTCGCTGGTGACCCCGCCGATGGTGCCGGCCAGGCCGATGGCACCGGTGTCGTCGGCGATGACGAGGTCGTCGGGGTCCAGCGTCCGCTCGACGTGGTCCAGGGTCTCCAGCTTCTCCCCGGCGGCGCCCGGCGCGGCCGCACCGGGCCGCGCAGCAGGTCGGCGTCGAAGGCGTGCAGCGGCTGCCCGGTCTCCAGCATCACGTAGTTGGTGATGTCCACGGCCAGGGACACCGGGCGCATGCCGCAGGCGATGAGGCGGGACCGCAGCCACAACGGGGAGGGGGCGTGCGGGTCGAAGTCGACCATGGTGCGCAGCGTGAACAGGTCGGACGCGCCGAGGTCCTCGCTGCGGCACTCCACGACCGGGCCCTCCTCCGGCGCGGGCAGCTCGGCCAGGTCGGTCCCGGGGTCATCGAAGGCCACCCCGTAGGCGACGGCGGCCTCGCGGGCGACACCGCGGATGCTCAACGCGTAGCCACGGTCGGGCGTCACCGCGATGTCGAGCACCTCCTCGGCGATGCCCAGCAGCGGGCCGGCGTCCTCCCCCGGCTCGCCCGCATCCGCCGGCAGCACCATGATGCCGTCATGCTCGGCGCCGAGCCCGAGCTCGCGCTCCGAGCAGATCATGCCGTCGGAGACGCGGCCGTAGGTCTTGCGGGAGCCGATCGCGAACCCGCCGGGCAGCGTCGCGCCGGGCAGCGCCACCGGGACCAGATCGCCGACCGCGAAGTTGGTGGCGCCGCAGATGATGCCGCGCTTGCCGGGGGTGTCGGGATGGCCATGCGCAGGCCCGACCTCGACCTCGCAGAACCGGATGGGCTTCTTGAACTCGGTGAGCTCCTCGATGGCCAGCACCCGGCCGATGACCAGGGGGCCCTCGGTGCCGGCACCATGACGTCGACGGTCTCGACCTCCAGGCCCGCGGCGACCAGCCGGTCGGCGATGGCGCGGCCGGTCACTCGGCGGGGACGGGCGCGAACTCGCGCAGCCACTGACGGGGATGCGCATCAGGACTCCAATCCGAACGCCAGCGCGAACCGGACATCGCCCTCGACCATGTCGCGCATGTCGGTGATGCCGTGGCGGAACATGAGGGTGCGCTCCAGGCCCATGCCGAAGGCGAAGCCGGAGTATGACATCCGCGTCGATGCCGGTGGCCCGCAGCACGCGGGGGTTGACCATGCCGCAGCCGCCCCACTCGATCCAGCCCTCGCTGGAGCACGTGCGGCAGGGACGGTCGGGGTTGCCGACGGACTCCCCCCGGCAGGCGAAGCACTGCAGGTCCAGCTCGGCGCTCGGCTCGGTGAAGGGGAAGTAGGAGGGCCGCAGCCGGGTGGTCAGGCCCGCCCCGAACAGCGACTCGGCGAGGTGGTCCAACGTGCCCTTGAGGTGGGCCATCGTGATGCCCCTGTCGACGGCCAGCCCCTCGATCTGGCTGAACACCGGGGTGTGGGTGGCGTCGAGCTCATCGGTGCGGAACACCCGGCCCGGACAGACCACGTACACCGGCAGCTCGCGGGACAGCAACGATCGGATCTGCACCGGAGAGGTGTGGGTGCGGAGCACGACCCCGGAGTCCGGCGACTCCACGAAGAAGGTGT
>CAVPOB010000011.1:0-31472 GCA_963706835.1 uncultured Actinomycetota bacterium | reverse complement strand
CGATGGTGGGCACGCTGTCACTGGAATGGGTATCGCTGACGCGGGAGACCGCCGTGATGCGCCTGCCGGATCAGCAGCCGTACCACAATCACATCGGTGGACCGCACGCCGGCGCCATGTTCACGTTGGGGGAGTCCGCCAGCGGGGCCATCGTGATGGCGAACTTCGGCGACCAGCTCGACCGGCTGGTGCCCCTGGCAGTCGAGGCCAAGATCCGGTACCTCAAGGTCGCCATGGGCCCGGTCACCGCCCGGGCGCAGCTCGACCGGCCGCTGGCGGACATCACCGCCGAGATCGAGGCGGGCACCAAGCGGCCGGAGTTCGCGGTGGACATCGTGATCACCGACGAGGCGGGCACCGAGACCGGCGCCATGACCGTGCTCTGGACCCTCAAGCTGCTGCGGCGGTGATCGGCGTCACACCGGCTTCGGAATGAGTCCCGGTGGCCGTGCGTTCATCCTTGCATAAGATGTGAACAACTTTGCAAGGAGAACCTGATGGCCCGCTTCGTGACCACCGTGGAGTCAGCCCTACCCGCTGGGGAGGCCTTCGACCTGCTCGCCAACTTCGACTCGGTGGCCGACTGGGATCCGGGGGTCAGCGCAGCCGAACGGCTGGACGCCGATCCGGTGCGGGTCGGTAGCGCCTTCCTCGTCACGGTGGTCTTCGGCCTGCAGCGGATCCCGCTCACCTACGTGGTGCGCGACCTGCACCCGGGGGAGCGCGTGGTGCTGCAGGCGGTCACGGCCGACTTCACCTCGCACGACGTCATCACCGTTGAGCCGACAGCCGAGGGGTCCCGCGTCACCTACGACGCGACGCTGACCCTGCAAGGGGTGCGCCGCGTGGCCGATCCTCTGCTGCACCTGGCGTTCCAGGTCATCGGCCGACGGGCCGATGCCGGGCTGCGGTCCGTGCTCAACCCGATGGCGGTAGCCGCATGACCGAGCAGCCGGACCTCCTGGGTCGCGTGGTCGACGGCGCCCTGGAGGCGACCGTGGCGGGCAGCTTCACCACCGTCGGCTACCGCGTGCGTCGACGCGTGCTGCCGTGGGAGGAACTGCCTGCGGGCTCCCTGGCCGACCGGACGGTCGTCGTCACCGGCGCCACCTCGGGCCTCGGGTTCGCCACCGCGCGCGCAGCGGCCCGACTGGGGGCCCGCACGATCCTCTGGGGCGCAGCCCGGAGCGCACCGAGGACGCGGCGCGCCGGATCCGACAGAGCACCGGCAGCGATTCGGTGCGCACGGTCGTCGCCGATCTGGCGGATCTGTCGGCTGTGCGCAGCGCGGCATCGGCGCTGTCGGCCGAACTGGACACCCTCGACGTCCTCGTCAACAACGCGGGTGCGCTCACCCATGAGCACACGATCACCGGCGATGGGCTGGAACTGACCTATCAGACCCACGTGGTGGCGCCCTTCCTCCTGACGCACCTGCTGCAACCGCTGCTCGGCGCAGATGGACGCGTGATCACGGTCTCCAGCGGCGGGATGTACACCCAGGCGCTGCGGCTGTCGGTGCTGCGGGGCGGCGGGGACACCTATGACGGCGTCGTGGCCTACGCGCAGGCCAAGCGGGCCCAGGTCCTGCTCAACGAGCAATGGGCGGACAGGTCTCCGGCCCGCTTCCACGCCATGCACCCGGGCTGGGCCGACACCCCGGGTGTGGCGCACTCCCTTCCCACGTTCCAGCGCATCGTGGGCCGGTTCCTGCGCACGCCTGAGGAGGGTGCGGACACCATCGTGTGGCTGGCTGCCGCGGACGAGCCGGGCCGCTCAACCGGTCGGTTCTGGCTCGACCGGCGACCGCGCGGGACGGTCCGGCTGCCTGGGACATCCACGGATGCCGCCACCGTCGAGCGGTTGTGGCAGCAGGTGGCCGCCGACGCGGGGGTGCCAGCCGCTGGTCCGCTCAGCGAGCCAGCGCAGTGATCGGCGCCGCCCGGACCGCCGAGGCGAGGTCGGCACCGGTCATCCGCAAGTAGATCTGCGTGGAGGCGATGCTGGCGTGGCCCAGCAGTTGGCGCACCGACGCCAGGTCGGCGCCATTGTTGATCAGGCCGGTGGCGAAGGTGTGCCGGAACGCATGGACCGCTTCGCCCTCGGGGCGGGCAACCCCGGCCCGCAGCAACCACCGGTACACATATTGCTTCAACGCGCCCCGCGTCAGCGCTGCGCCTCGGTAGGTGACGAACAGCGGATCCTCCTGGCGCTGCCCCTGGGCCGATGCATCTTCTTCGGCCGGATTCGCTGCGGGGAACCGCTCGGCCCGGTCGGCCAGGTAGGCGTCCAGGGACTCCACCACCGCAGGGGACAGCGGCACCACGCGGGTCTTGCCGCCCTTGCCGTGCACGCGCAGTGCCGGGTTGTCGCCGCGGATCACATCACCGACCCGCAGGTCGCACAGTTCGCTGGCGCGAACACCGGTCCCCGCGAGGGTGATGACCAGCGCCCGGTCTCGGATCGGCCACGGGGCGCGAGCGTCGGGGTCCGGCTGCGACGCCGCCTGCAGGATGGCGCGCAACTGCTCGTCGCTGAAGGCGACCGGCAGGGTCTCCGCCTTCCGCGGACGGGTGATGCCGAGCATCGGATCGACGGTGAGGTGGCCCTGCTCCACCAACCAGGCGCTGAACGCCTTCCAGACCCCGATGGCGCGCGTGCGGGACGCCACTGCCGCCCCCTCGCGGGCAAGGTCGGCGAACGCGGCCCGCACCCGGGCAACGGTGAGGTCGCCGACCTGCAGCGCCGCCAAGGGCGCTTCATCGACCTCGGCGTCGGGAGTGAGCCGGTCGGCGATGAGCGCCAAGTCGCTGCGGTATGCGGCTTCGGAGTTGGCCGACAGCCCGCGGCCCAGGGTCTGCTTCTCGGTCAACCAGTCGTCGGCGAGGTCCGCCAGGGTGGGCATGGCGCGATTATGGCAGCGCCGCGACCCCGGCTTCACTCTGCTCGGCCGTGTCGCGAATCCTCACCGATGGACCGCGCGATCGAATAGCTTCGGGGGGAAGCCGTGCGCCTCCGGGAGGTCATCGTGAGTGCATATCCGCCGCCGCCGTCGGACGGACCGCCGCCCCCGCCGCCCCCGCCGCCCCCGGGAGGCGGCTACCCGGGCGGGGGAGTGCCTCCCGGGCCTTCCGCGGTGCCTGCGAACAACAGCAAGGCCACAGCGTCGCTGGTCCTGGGCATTCTCAGCCTGTTCTGCTGCGGATTCGTCCTGGGCGTGGTGGCGATCGTGCTGGGCCTGCTCGCCCGCGGCGAGATCGAGCGTTCGCAGGGGACGCAGGGCGGGGCCGGCCTGGCCCTGGGCGGCATCATCACCGGTGCGCTCGGGGTCCTCAGCGGGATCGCCTTCGGGATCGCCATCTTCTCCTTCGGGTTCTACGACAACTTCATCTAGCCCGCCCAGGCGCGCAGGGCAGCGCGCGCAATGCTTTCCCCGGACTCCTGCACGAAGTGGCCCTGCTGCACCAGCATCGGCTCCGGGCAGCCCCGGATGATGGCGCGCAACCGATCCATCACCGGCGGGCCGAGCACAGGGTCTTGGGTCCCGACCGCCATGAACGTCGGGCCGTCCCATCGGGTGGACCACCACTGTGCCGCTGCCTTCGAGACCGCGACACCCTGGTCATCCGGCGAAGTCGGGACCAGCTGGGGAAATCGGCGCACACCGGCCTTGGACGCCGCGTCCGGGAACGGGGCGCCGTAGGCCGCCGCCTCCTGATCGGAGAGACCAGGCACGGCACGCTTCATCAGTGCGGCCACATCGAGATCCGGCGTGCCCGCCACGTAGTCGCGCCACTGCAGGAAGCCGGGCGTCGGTCGCGACCCGACCCCGAGGGCGGTGTTCATGACCAGCAGTCGCGCGATCCGATCCGGTTCGTCCACAGGGATGGTCAGTCCAATCAGCCCGCCCCAGTCCTGCACCACCAAGGTGAACCGGTCCAGGTCGAGCTTCCGGATGAAGGCCAGCAGGGCGTTGCGGTGGAAGTCGAAGGTGTAGACCGCATCATCGACCGGCTTGTCGCTGCGGCCGAACCCGAAGAAGTCCGGGGCCACCACGCGCAGGCCGGCCCCTCGGAAGACCGGGATCATCTTGCGGTAGAGGTAGGACCAGGTGGGTTCGCCATGCAGGCACAGGACCACCTCGCCGTCGCTAGGGCCTTCGTCGATGTAGGCCATCCGCAGACCCTCGGCCCCCGGCAGATCCGCGAGGTAGTGCGGTTGGTAGGGGAAGTCGGGCAGATCGGCGAACCGTGCATCATCGGTGCGCAGTGCTGTGAGAGCCATGGTTGCAGTCCATCACGCGCCGTGGCAGCACCGGCAGTGGGGCGCACATGGCAAGGTGGGGCAATGGCCCATCGCCGCACCACGGAGCCGCGCCGAGGCGCAGCGTGAGCCCGGTGTCCCTGCCCGAGCGCCTGCAGCGCGGGGGACTGCTGCTGCGATTATGGGAGCCGGAAGATGCGCCGGCCATGGCTGCCTGCATCAGCGACAACCTGCAGTGGCTGGCCCGCTTCATGCCGTGGGTCGGCGAGGAGCCGCTGCGGCCCCAGCGGCGCCTGGCGTTGATCCGCGATTGGCGGGAGCAGTTCGCGGCTGGTCTCGACGCGACCTACGGAATCTGGCTGGAGGGGGCCGTGGCGGGCGGGTGCGGGCTGCACCAGCGCATCGGCCCGGGCGGCCTGGAGATCGGGTACTGGGTGGACCAACGGGTGGCTCGGCGACGTGTCGCGGCGACGACCGCGGCGCTGCTGACGCTGGCCGCCCTCGACGCCGTTGGGGTCGACCGGGTCGAGATTCGCCATGCCGTCGAGAACGATGCCAGCAGCGGCGTCCCGCGGTTGCTCGGCTACCGACAGGTCGGCACGATGAACGGCGACCCTCTGGTGGCCGGCCTGTCCGGCGCACAGCAGGTGTGGCGGCTCACGGCCGACGCGCTCGATGCCGGGACCAGAAAGCATCTGCAGCGAATGACGGTGCGGCCACTGCGGCAAGTCGCGCCGTAAGCCGGGGGGACGAAGGCATGAGCGCGTACGACGGTCCGGTTGGCCGTGTCGCGGCCGGCCGCGGTCTCGACTACCGGTTGCCGAGGATTGCTACCGTTGCTCAGCATGAGATGGCTGGCCGTTGTCCTGGTCTGCGCGCTGGTCACGGGGTGCAGCTCCAGCGGGTTGCCGTCTCCGACGGCCACTGAGACAGTCACGATGACGGCCCCGCCACCACCAACCCCCGTCTCCTCGCCGAGCGACGACCCAACACCGATGCCGCGCGACCCGACGCTGGACCTGCCGCTGATCGATGCGGCGGCCGCAGGTGATGTCGGCGCTGTGCTGGACCTCCTCGGGCGCGGTGCCAGCGTGCGGGCCACGAATGAACCCGGGCGGACCCCTCTCGTCGCAGCCGCGTACGGCAACCATGTCGGCGTCGCCGAGGAACTCGTCGCCGCCGGCGCGGACCCGAACGAGAAGGACCGCACCGTGCAGAGCCCCTACCTCATCGCCACCAGCGAGGTCGGCGACGATCCCGCCCTGCTCGAGGTGCTGCTCGATGCCGGTGCCGACGTCGACTCCCGCGACTCGTTCAACGGCACCGGGCTCATCCGAGCGGCGGACCGTGGCTACCCGCGCATCATCGAGCGGCTGCTCGAGACCGATATTGAAGTCAACCACGTCAACCGACTCGGGTGGACGGCCCTGCACGAGGCGATCGTGCTCGGCGACGGCGGGCCTGCATACGTGGAGGTCGTCCGGCTCTTGGTGACGGCCGGCGCGGATGTGAACCTTCCGGGCAACGGCGTGCGGCCGCTGACGCAGGCGACCGAACGGGGGTACAGCGAAATCGCGGACGTCCTGCGCGCTGCCGGTGCGCAGCCCTGAACACCGGGGTGGGCGCGGCTTCGGCACGCGGAGTCCGGCGGCCGGTGGGCACTACCTAGTCGGCGCTTGCCTCGTCGGTGGGGGAGCCGGGGCGCGGCGCCTGGCCGTCGGCGACGGTTGCCTGTGCTTCGGGCGCGACGCTGGGGTTCGGCTCGACGATCTGCAGGGTGCCGTCGGCGAGTTCTTGCTCGACGGTCTCGCGCAGCGCCGCGAGGCCGTTGCGGATCCTGGGCCCCAGGAATCGGCGGCCGATCATGTCGTTGACGGATCGGGAGACCCACGGCCCGCGCGCCTTGCCGCACGTGATCGTGAGAGCGGTGGACGCGCCATTCGGGTGTAGTTGGATCTCGTCGAGGATCCTCGCCCCGGGGATTGGCGTGGTGTCCTCGGTCACCATGTGGTCGAAGGGCCGCCATGCCAGCACGGTCTGCGTGGAGACGATCCCGGTGCCGTGGTAGCACGTGTACACGGTCCCCTCCGCGATTCGCCCCCGCTGCCGCCGTGTCGGATCTTGACGATCCAACCCGAAGAGGATCGATCGATACCTCGGCTGCAGGAGGATCTCCCAAGCCACCCCGAGCGGGACGGGCAACTCGTCCTCAACGCGGACGAGTGCGTCCTGCGGCGCGATGCGCAGTTTCGGGTTGTCCCGCCGGCTCTCCCACGCTGCGTGCAAGTCCTGGATCCAGACCGTGATCGGGGCCAGGTCCGGGTATTCCTCGACGTGCCTGGTGAGGGTGGCGGTGAAGCCCTCCAGTCGCAGGGCATCGGCTGCTTGTGAGGTGTAGGCCGCATAGGCGCGCACCCCGGTGGCCTCGGGGATGGTGTTCTTCAGGAGCCGGTGGATCTCGATCACCGCAGGTCCGATCAGTTCGTCCTTGCCCCGCAGCGGGCTGATCGAGAACGTGCCGTAGTGGATGAAGAACTTCAGGTCCAACGCGGAGATGTTGGCGCAGGCGCTGCACTGGCAGGTCGTGTTGATCACCATCTGCCCGATCGCCCGGCGGAAGGCCACGTAGGTCTCTTCGATCATCTCCACGAGCGCCTGACCGCCGAGTTCCCCGGCCGCGATGCTGTAACTGAAGACGGCATCGCCCTGCAGACCTGCGATGCGCAGTGGCGGCAAGGTGCGATCGATGAGCAACTCCATCAACGAACTCAGCACCTGTTGGGCGTGTTCAAGCTCAGAGGATGTCAGGTAGCGGGTGTAGCCGCTGATGTCTGCGATGAGGAGATGGCCTGAGGTCGTGCGCGACATGTCCGATCCGGGGGTCGTGGAGCTATCAGGCTACCTGGCGGCGTCGTGCGGCTGGCTGCGTCCTGCAGCGGCCTCGTTGCGCCCACTGCACGGGGAGTGATCCTTGGCTCCCATAATGCAGACTATGGGAGGCAGACCACGCGATATTCGCATCCGTTGCGAAAACCCGGGGTCCCGCATCGGGCCGCCAGCCGCGCAGCTGAGATCCGTTGCGGCGGGACGGTTTCCGGCTCGCGGGGACGGGTTGTATGGGGCGGGTCGGCCTGCTGCCGCGGGGCGTGGCGCGACACGGAACGCGTTGCGGCGCAGCGCCTTTGACCCCGTTCGCATCTGGCGCGACAGTTTCGCATCTGATGCGAAGGCCAGCGGGGCCGCCACAACCGCTACGCCGCCGAGGTCGCACGGGCTCTCTGCGCAGACGTTACACAGTAACAACGGCAGTCACCGGAGGTACTCCTCGAACGCCACGTCGTCCAGGGCAGCGACGACCTCCTCGTCGGCCCGCCGCACCAGCCTCGACACCGCCTCGGCCTGGCTGATCCCCCAATGCCGCGCCAGTCGCGCCAGCTTGAGCTTCTCGGAGTCCCCCAGCCACAGCTGCACCTCCCGGGAATCCCTGGACCGCCGGGCCCGGCAGGCCGCCTGCCGCTCGGAATTCGACTTCGCCACCATGCCCTCAGCCTAGGCGTTACACAGTAACGCAGCGCCGAGGAAACGGGGCAAACGAATGCGAGGCCTTACCAGCAGCACTGCTCGCATTCGCAATCCGGTGCGAATCCGGCCGGCACTCCCGGGCCTGGCGGGCGGCGCGGCCTGTCCCGTGGGTCAGAGGTTGCGATCGGGGGCCATCCGCGACAGAGGCGCGTGCCGCGGCCAGGGTTGGTGCTTCTCGATCGCGCTGGCCACCGCCAGCAGCGTGTCCTCGCCGCCGGGTGCGGCCACCAGTTGGGCCGCGTTGGGCGACCCGACCGGCCAGGTGCCTGCGGGCAGCACCATGGCGGGATAGCCGGCCATGTTCCAGATGCTCACGAAAGGCCCGACCCAGTCGAGGGAGAACTTGACGTTCGCGGTCCACGACCGGCCGTGCCAGGCTTGCCGGATCGGCGGAGCAGTCGCCGTGACCGGGGTCAGCAGGACGTCGTGCTCGGCGAACACCCCGGCCAGGGCGCTGCGCAGCGCTGCCGGGTCCCGGTCCCGCACCATGCGCAGACGCAGCATCCACGCCCCGACCGACGCCGATCGGCGGGTCCGGTGCTGCAACTGCGACCGGTCGAGGACTGCCGCCTCGGCGTGCGCGGTGGCGAACCAGCGGGCGAACATCGGCAACGCGAACCGCTGCAACGACAGCGGACCGACCGGGCCAACGTCCAGGCCCGCGCGCCTCAGGGCGCCGGCGACGCCGCGCATACCGGCGCGCGCCTCATCGCTGACCCTGGTGCCAGGGAACGGGGACCTGTCGAGCACCCCCACACGGACCCGTTCTACGCCAGGGTTCCCGCGGCCGACCGCGCCACCGGACAGCACCGCCAGGGCGTGGCGGACGTCGTCGACGGTCGTGGCCAGCGGCCCGTTCACCGCGGTGCCGTACCAGCTGTTGACCCCGATCTCGGACGGCAGCACACCCTGCCCGGGCTTGAAACCGATCACGCCGCAGGAGGCCGCCGGGACACGGATCGAGCCCAGTGCATCGTTCCCGATCGCCAACGGCACCATCCCCGCGGCCACCGCCGCAGCACTTCCCCCCGACGACCCCCCGGCGTTGCGGGCCAGGTCCCACGGGTCACCGGTCGCCCCCCACGCGCCCTCGGTCTGCGGCCATAGCGCCAACTCCGGCATGGTGGTCCGGCCCAGCACCACAGCACCGGCGGACCGCAGCAGGTGCACCACCGGATGGTCCTCGGTACGGGGGCCCTCGGCAGTCGCCGCGCTGCCGGACCGCATCGGATGCCCGCGCACAGGCAGGTTGTCCTTCACGGCCACCGGCACCCCCGCCAGGGGGAGATCCGCTAGGTCGCCGCGCCTAGCGAGCGCCGCGGCCTCGGCCAGCGCATCCTGCTCGAACACCGCCACGAAAGCACGCACCATCGGGTCAACAGCCCGGATCCGCTCCACGTGCGCTGCAGTGACCTGCACCGGGTCCAGCACGCGGCCACGGACCGCCTCGGCCAACTCCACCGCCGCCATCCCCACGATCTCCGACTCGGCGAACGGCCCCATGGCGCGCTCCCCTCGCTCCGACTGCCCGAAGGGTAGGCGCGCGCAGCCGCGACCGGGTAGGGCACGAAGTCCCACCCTCCGAGACGCCCGCGCGGCAGCCATTCCCTGCGGCGGGCCCGGCACCACGCTGCGCCCGCCCCCGACGCGCGATGGCTAGAGGTGAGCTGGCCAGCCTTCCGTTCGCACGGCCTCAGCGGTCCCGGGGTTGAGGAACAGCGGGACTGTGGTGAGCGCCTAAGCGATCCTGACCAGCGTCGGGATCGGTAGATACGGCGCTACCGTCTGGTGCGTGCCGGTGGAGTTCCTCAGCGATGAGCAGGTCGCTGCGTACGCGAGGTTCAGCGGTGAGTTGTCCAACGTTGAGCTGGAGCAGGCCTTGCCACGCGCCAGGCATCCCCTCCGCCCTCCCCCTGGGTTCCACCTGAAGAACGGTCGCGGGTAGGGACCTTGGCCACCTACCCGGGCATATGCCCATGCTGTCGCGACACCGAGCCGACCTCGGGTCCAAGGCGAAGAGCCGTCTGGGCCCGCCACCACCTCGCGGGCCCGGACGCCCTTCGGCATGAACGAGCGTTGCCGCGCAACCCGAGCGACCGCGCGGGAAGTGCCCCACTCCGCCGCCTATGGACGCGCCATCACGAGTGCAATCTGGTGGCCGCCTGGCGACGGAGTCCCCCGGGCGGCTCGCAGATGAGGTGCTGGTGATCGGGGCAATCGTCGATCGGGGCGTGGCACCGGTCATCTGCTCACTTCGCCATCACCTGCGCGTGTGGAGCTGCGCGCCGTGGTCGGCGGGACGGTATGAGGCCGCTGGTCGCCATGGCGGGGCCAGTCGTGCTAGGAACCGGTGTATCGGTGGTGCACTCGATCACTGCCGCGATCTCGCTGACTTGACCCACGTCGGGTGCCTACGATGCGTTGCGAGTCAGCGGGCAGAGGACGAGGCAGCCATGTGGCGAGACCCGGCAACGACCAACCCCGACCACTACGTGGTGATCATGGAGAACGACCAAGTACGTGTCCTGGAGTACACCGACGCCCCTGGTGACGTGACCACGCCGCACGATCATCCTGACAGCGTCATGTACACGCTCAGCTCGTTCCGGCGGCGCCTGCACGCCAACGACGCGTTCCGTGACGTCGAAATCGCGGCCGGTGGCGCGCACTGGCTACCAGCCCAGCGGCACTACGGGGAGAACATCGGCGACACCGACACCCATGTCGTCTTTGTCGAGCTCAAGAACGCCGATGCCGCCACCCCGACGGCTGCGCTCGGACCGGAATAGAAGTCCGGACTGCCCGTAGCGCTGCAGGTGCTCGCAGATCACGGCGGCCGCTTCATCGGCGGTCGCGCCGCGTTCCAACCCGAGTCGGAGCAGGTCCATGCCGAGCAGTCCGGGCTCACGTTCGTGCTTGGCCGTGGTGAAGACGGCTTCATTGCCGATGGCGACGCCGTGCTCGTTGACCCCCGTCTCCGCACCCCAGATCCAGTACGGCTTGGCTAGCAGCACCGCATGCGTGTGACGGGCCTGCGGGATGGTCCGCTACGTCGCCGTGACGCTGTCGCCACCGCGATGGTGCGCCGCCGGCAGCAGCAGCAGTTCGTGCGCCTCGTTGGGCTCGCGGTCGCTGTTCTTGCCCAGCAACACCGAACCGTCGGCAGTGGCGTCGGGCAGTGCCACGAACGTGTCACACATACCGCGTCCTCATGGGCCCATCGTCGCACCGCCGCGGCCGCCACGGCACGGTCCGGCGACTCAGGTGAGCTTGTCCGCAGTCGTGCGTTCGCGCGTCAACGTCTGACCGCGGAAGAACGCGGGCGCTCGGATGTTCCACAGGATCATGAGCACCACGCCAAGTACGAGGCTGAGGACGCCGATGATGAACACCGCTCCGATGCCAGCCACGGAGCCGCCGGATCCGTAGTCCGGGTCGGTCATGTTGTACGCCTCCATGATCCCCGCGGGGATGATCACCAGAGCGCCGATCGCCGGGAGGATGACCTGTCCCAGCGCGGTCCCCAGCGACCGGAACGCAGTGCCCCAGAAGTAGATGACCGACGAGATCGCCACGACCGAGTAATAGGTGATGATCGCGATCCCGACGCTGTACACGGAGTCCTCCACGATGCTGTCGCTCACCAAGGTCAGTCCGCAGTAAATCGCCAGGCTGGACAGCCCGATGAACCAGGTCGCGAATTTCGGCGTCTGCGCCACTTCGTCGACGGAGGCGAAGCGATCCGGCAGGGCCTTGTAGGTCGCCATCGCCAGCACGCCGCGGGCCGTGGGCATAACGGTGGACATCGTGGCCGAGAATGCCGACAGCCCGACGATCAGCGCGGCGATGACCGCCCCGTTGGACCCGATGGCTTCGGTTGCCAGGGTCGTGAACACGTCATCGATGTTGTCCTCGTAGGTCAGGCTGGTTGGGCTGCTCTCGTCGATGCCGGCGAACGCCAGCGCGGCCACGGTGAAGATCACATAGGTGACCACCGTGATGAGAATGGCGGTCACACCACTGCGCCCGGCGTCTTCTGCCGTCCCAGTCGTCTCCTCCGACATGGCCAGTGAGGCGTCGAACCCCCAGAAGATGAAGATGGCGACGAGGAAGCCGCCGAGCAGTGCGCCGAACCCATCGATGGCGAACGGGTTGAACCATTCCAGCGAGAAGGACTCGGCGGTCGGGTTCTGCTCTCCCCCGAAGACGTTGATGAACAGGATCGCCGCGAAGATCGCGAGCCCGCCGTACTGGATGACCGTCAAGATGATCGTGGTCCGGGAGGATTCCTCCGCGCCCAGGGAGACCAGCCACGTGGTCAACAGGATGAACACCGCCGCGACCGGGACCTCGAACCAGACGGAAGGCTCGTCAATGCCGAAGACCACTGCGGTCGCGTTGACCATGATCCCAGCTGCGCCGACTCCCGCCAGGATGCTGGACAGGAGCAGTGCGAATCCTCCGATCCAGCCGATGTGGGGCATGATCGCCTTGCTGCCCCAGGTGAACACGGTGCCCGAGTCGGGAGCGGCATCGGTGAGGTGCTTGTAGGCCAGGGCCACGAAGAGCATCGGGATGACCGAGATGATGAAGACGATCGGCAACTGGTAGCCCGACTCCAACGTTCCGTACCCGAGCGCGCCGGTCAAGGAATACGCC
The DNA here is from genome assembly GCA_963706835.1 of uncultured Actinomycetota bacterium. Lineage (GTDB taxonomy): Bacteria > Actinomycetota > Actinomycetes > S36-B12 > CAVXYG01. Next base: position 18,968 of record CAVPOB010000011.1, on the reverse strand, counting down.
GGAGCAGTGGCCGCAAGACCGATTGCGACCGCTCCGATGAGTGAAACTGACCCCTTCTTCAGACCCTTGGATTTCAGGTCGTGCATCGGGGGATCGACGAGTTCCTCATGTTCCGACATGGCGAAAGTGTTCCACCGGATAACTCTTGGCTGCCCGCCATCACCAGTATTGCCCTACGCTCGGCCTCTTGGGCATGGCTGGGCGTACGTTGCCGCTATGCGCATTCTCATGATCGGTGCCGGCGGGGTCGGTTCTTCGGCAGTTCTCATCGCAGCCCGTCGCGACTTCTTCGAATCCATCGTGGTCGCGGACTACGACGGGCAGCGTGCCAACGATCTCGTGGAGCGGATCAACGATCCACGGTTCCAGGCGATCCAGCTCGATGCCTCCAGCCCCGACGCCGTGACGCAAGCCTGCCGCGCGCACGAGATCACGCACGTGCTCAACGTGGTCGACCCCCGCTTCGTGATGCCGATCTTCAACGGTGCGTTGGCTGCGGGGGCGAACTACCTCGATACGGCGATGAGCCTGTCGCACCGCCACCCGGAGCAGCCGTTCGCATTGGCCCACGTGAAGCTGGGCGATGAGCAGTTCGCGCAGGCAGACCAGTGGGAGGGGGCCGGCAAGCTCGCCCTGGTCGGGATCGGCGTGGAGCCGGGGCTGGCGGACGTGTTTGGTCGCTACGCGGCAGATCACCTCTTCTCCAGCATCGACGAGCTCGGCGTGCGCGACGCCTCGGACCTGGTGGTGCACGGGTACGACTTCGCTCCCTCCTTCTCGATCTGGACGGTCATCGAGGAGTGCCTGAACCCACCGGTGATCTGGGAAAAGGATCGGGGCTGGTACACCACGCCGCCCTTCAGCGAACCGGAGGTGTTCGACTTCCCCGAGGGCATCGGCCCGGTGGAGTGCGTCAACGTCGAGCATGAAGAAGTGCTGCTCATGCCGCGCTGGCTGGACGCCAACCGAGTCACCTTCAAGTTCGGGCTCGGCGAGGAGTTCATCGAGGTGCTGCAGGTGCTCAACAAGCTCGGTTTGGATAAGACCGATCCCGTCCAGGTGCGGGGCGTCTCCGTCAGCCCCCGCGATGTGGTGGCGGCGTGTCTGCCCGACCCGCTCACGCTGGGCGACAAGATGAGCGGCAAGACCTGCGCCGGCCTGTGGGTCACGGGGCTCGGCAAGGACGGCCAAGCGCGCGAGGTGTACCTGTACCACGTGGCGGACAACGACTGGACCATGCGGGAGTACGGCGCTCAGGCAGTGGTCTGGCAGACCGCGATGAATCCCGTCGTCGCGCTGGAACTCCTCGCGGGCGGGGCCTGGTCGGGGACCGGCGTCCTGGGTCCCGAAGCGTTCGACGCGGTGCCCTTCCTGGACCTGCTGCGCGACGGCTACGGTCAGCGCTGGGAGATTGAGGAGCGCACCCCAACGGGCTAGCGCGGATGCTCCTCGCTCCGCGCGAGCAGTTGATCGAGCCGCTCGATCGCATCCTCGTGCTGCGCGCGAAGAGCCCGCAACTGCTGCCGCACCTCTTCGGTTCCGCTGCCTCCGGAGGTGTCGTGCTGCAACGCGTCGGCTGCAGCATCGCTCTGCGAGGCGACGTCCTCAGGGGTGGAGAGGAAGGAGTTGGCGAGGAAACCGGTCAGCGTGCCGAAGATGCCCACGCCGATAACGATGATGACGGTGCCGAGGATCCGGCCGCCGTTGGTCACCGGGTACTGATCGCCGTAGCCGACGGTCGACATGGTCACCAGCACGTACCAGATGGCGTCGCCTGCCGTCTCGATGCTCGCCTCCGGAGCGCCGTACTCCAGGTGCAGCATCGCCAGACTGCCGAACTCCAGCATCAGGATCGCCACCAGGAGCAGGAGCAGCAATGCGCTGCCTGCCCGGCTGCGGATCAGGGCCCTGCCCACGTAGCGCACGCCGAGGACGCGCAGGATCCGCCACACCCGGATCAGGCGGAAGACGCGCAACACCTTGAACTGCGTCAGCGGCACACTGGCCAGGAGGTCCGCCCAACCCCAGTCCCGAAAGAAGTACGTGCGACGGGATTCGGCGGACGCGAACCGGTAGACGAAGTCGATGAACAGCACCAGGCTCAGCACCGCGTTGATCGCCAGGACGACCGTCGTCATGGCCTCGTTCCGGATGATCACCGAAATTGCGAGGTTGGCGATCGACAGCACCGTCAGGGCCGCGATGAAGATCTCGTATCCCGTGTGCTTGAGTTCGATCACGCCGCTGGTCTGGGGCATTCGGTTCTCCCGGGTACGTCGCGATCATCCCAAACGGCGCGGTGCGCGATAGTTGGGGCTGCTGTCGCACCTCCTCCGCGAGCGCAGCCCGAGGCGGGCCTTCTGGCCCCTGTGCGTTGAAACTTGCGGCGGGATTGCAGGCTTGAGATCGCCGGTGCCGCCTGGTTCCCATCGGGGCCTCGGCTCGTCCCCAGTTGGGCCTGCTCGAGGCGTGCGGCGGCGTCGCGGGTAGGCGTGAAGCGTTGCGGGCAGGCGTGAGGCGTGGGGCGGCTTCGTGAGGCGTGGCGCGTGGCGGGCAGGCGTGAAGCGTGGCGGGCAGGCGTGGGGCGTGGGGCGGCTTCGCGGCAGATCCCGATCGGACTCGGCACCTCCTCCTCCGGGGGTTTGCAGGCGCTTCGGATGTCAGCGGGGTGTGAGGGTTGGTAGGAGGGTCCAGTCGGAGCCTCCGGCGGCGAGGAGGACTCTGATCCGGTAGTTGCGGAAGGTGCGGAAGCCGAAGCCGACGCGCTTGGTCGCTTTGATGAGGTTGTTCTGCCCCTCGGTGGGGCCTCCCCCTTCCCAGCTGCGCCGGACGGGGGTGCTCCCAGCTGGGCCCGCCGGTGGTGTGCCAGGCCAGCATCTCCGGCGACCAGGTGTTCAGCGCCCGGCCGAGCTTGCGGGTCTCGGGGTGCCGGTCGGGCCGTTGCAGGTCCCGCGACAGCGCAGCCAGGTGCTGCGCGGCGGTCCGCGCGTCGGGCATCGTGTAGTGCTCCCGGACGGCCTCCTTGGCCCGCCAGGCCGTGGCCACGTGCCCGTCGGGGTCGCCGGCGGCGAGCAGGCCGGGCAGCTTCTGCTCGCGGCGGTCGTCGGGGCGCTCCTTGGCCTTGGTGAGCAGCCGCCTGGCCCGGTAGAGCGGGTCGCCGGCGCGGACGCGGTGCCCGAGCACGGTGTTCTGCACGGAGTGGCGGACCCGGTCCATGCTCTTGTTGGCCAGCCGGACCAGGTGGAAGGGGTCATGCCGACGTCGGCATCATCCCTTTCATGCCGATGTCGTGGTTATGCCGATGTCGTGGGGGCCCTCGCGGGTGGTGGCACGTAGCGCTTCCTGGTACCGCTGGTCCGGAGATGTGGTACGGCGGTTCCGCGTAGTTGGTACTGCCGCTCGGTCTGCTGTCCCCTGGGGTGAGCGGCGGCGCGCTCGGTGTCGCCGCTTCTCTCTGGAGGGGGCGGTGTGGCGGACTATCGCAAGATCATGATTCTGGTGCTGGAGGGGCGCAGCTACGGCGAGGTCGTGGAGGCCGCGGGGTGCTCCCGGCGGGATGTCTCGGCGGTGAAGAGGGCCGTGGCGGCGCGGGGCATCACCGCTGGGGCCGCGGCCTCGATGGCCGACGCCGAGGTGCGGGCCCTGTTCCCGGACGGCCGGCGGCGGGTGTCGGAGGAGTACGAGCGGCCCGACTTCGCGGCGGTGCTGAGGTCGATGAGGGCCAACCGCCACTTCACGCTGCAGCAGGCGTGGCGCAGGTACGTCGGCGCCGACGGGCAGGGCAGGAAGTACGGGTACTCGCAGTACTGCCACCTGTTCGGCGAGCACCTGCGGGTCAACGACCTCGTCGCGACGCTCCAGCACGAGCCCGGCCGGGCGATGCTGGTCGACTGGGCCGGCGACACCATCGACCTGGTGGACGCGGTCACCGGCGAGGTGGCGCGGGCGTACCTGTTCGTCGCGGCGCTGCCGTTCTCCGGCGCGGTGTTCTGCCGCGCGTACACCGACATGCAGTCGCCGGCGTGGCTGGACGCCCACGTGCGCGCCTTCTCCTACTTCGGCGGGGTCACCGGGCTGATCGTTCCCGACAACCCCACCACCTCCACCCATCAGCGCAGGCGCGGCGACGCGGAGCGGGTGGTCAACGCCCGCTACCAGCAGCTCGCGGACCACTACGGGACCGCGGTGGTGCCCGCCAGGGCCCGCAAGCCGCGCGACAAGGCAGCGGCCGAGTCGGCGGTGAAGGTGGTGAACAAGCGCGTGATCGGGTATCTCGCCGAGGACGTGTGGACGAACCTGGACGACCTGAACACGGCGATCGCCGAGCGGGTGCACGAGATCAACCACGACATCCGCCGCGCCGACGGCACGACCCGCTGGGAGCGGTTCGAGGCCGAGGAGGCGCCGCGGCTCGCGCCGCTGCCCGCCGACCGGTTCGAGGAGGTCGCGTGGAAGGAGCTGAAGGCCGGCCGCAACTACCACATCACCTGCGACTACCAGCACTACTCGGTGCCCCACGCCTGCGCGGGCATGCTGCTGCGGGTGCGGCTCACCTCCTCGCGGGTGACCGTCTTCGACGGCCACGACATCCTCTGCGAGCACGTGCGGCTGACCGGCCGCAAGGGCCAGTACTCCACCGCGCCCGAGCACGTCCCCGCGCAGCACCGCGACATCGACGGGCTGTGGTCGCGGCGCTGGTTCACCGACCGGGCCCGCAGCTACGGCCCCGCCACCGTGGCGGTGATCGAGCAGATCCTGGACCGGCACGCCATCGAGGCGCAGGGGTACCTGGACTGCCGCAACATCCTCGACGGGCTCGGGAAGCGGAACCGCGGAAGGCTCGAGGCCGCCTGCCAGGAGCTGCTCAACCAGCGCGGCCACCCGACCTACACCACGCTGAAACGGGTGATGGCCGCGATCGACAGCGACACCAAGCGCCCCGGCCGCTCGACGCCGGCCGCCTCGACCCGGAAACCGGCCGGCAGCGCCGCACTCGTCCGGGGACACCCACGTCCGCGACGCCTCCCACTACGCCGACGGCGGGCAGGTGCGCTGATGTTCACCAGCATCGACTACGACAAGTTCCGCGCCCTGCGCGTCACCCACGTCGCCACCCGCTTCGAGGAACTCATCAAGGACGAGGCCAACGACGGACTCACCCCCGAGCAGCTGTTCCTCACCGCCGTCGACGACGCCCTGCAGCAGCGCCGCCACGCCCGGGTCGAGAAACTCATCCGGCAGGCGAGGTTCCCGATCCCGCACGCCTCGGTCGCCGAGATCGACTACCGCGACGGCCGAGGCCTCACCCCCGTGCGGATGCGCCGCTACGCCGCCCACGACTGGCGGGCCGACCCCACCAACCTGCTGATCATCTCCCCGACCGGGGGCGGGAAGACCTACCTCGCCTGCGCCATCGGGATCGGCGCCTGCCACAACGGGCACACCGTCGCCTACGCGCGGATGGACGACCTGGCCCGCCGCCTGGTCATCGCCCGCGGCGACGCCATCGCCCACCAGCGGCTCCTCAACGAACTGTCCGACGTCGACCTCCTCGTCATCGACGACTTCCTCACCGTCGGCATCGACAGCGACGCCGCCAGCGACCTGTTCGCCGTCCTCGCCAACCGGGAGCACCGCCTGCCCACCCTGATCGCCTCCCAATCCGGACCCGCGCTACTGGGTCGAAGCGCTGCCCGACCGGGTCGCGGCCGACTCCATCGTCAACCGGCTCGCCAACCACGCCCGCACCATCAACCTCGGCACCATCGACATGCGCAGACTCCGCAGCGACCAGGCCCGCGACGCCGACAACCACTGGGAATGACCACAGCAGGTGGTACCGGCCTGCCGCTCCAAGAAAGGGCCGGTACCACCTACCCCGACACCCGGTACCACCTCTCCGGACCAGCGGTACCCACTGCCGCTATGCGCCCGGTGCCGGGGACGGCCTGGGCGAGTCGCCGCAGCTCGGCATGATCCAGTTCGCCGTCGTGGATTGCTTGTTGGATGGCACTGATCACGAGCGGTGCGAGGGACATTGCTGCGCTGACGGCCGCGGCCTGGCCTCCGGCCCGCAGCGCCTCGCGCGCGATGTCCTGCAGTTGGATGATCTGCTCGGGTGTGAGGCCCCAGCGACCCATGTCCAAATGGCCGTCGTCCCGGGCATCGTTGATCAGGGATCGGGATTCGGGTTCGCTGAGCGGCGTGGACCGCGCTCCGCTGCGCTCCAGGTGGTCGGCGGCGTTCTCTGCGGTGTGTCGGTATTGCTGGGCCTGCTCCGGCCGGGTCTCAGCGTTCGCATTCGATAGGCGGGCCGCAGCTGTGCGCACCTCGTCCACCTGGTCGCTGGGAACGACTTTGCCGAGCCCCTCGTAGTCGGGCCGGCTGATCGCCTTGGCTGTGTCCTCTCCGCTGCCGTAGTACTTCAGTTGCGCAGGGTCTTCTCGCGCCATCCCGAAGGCGATGTCCTGCGCCCGGGTGGCCTGTGTTGTCTCCTGGGGCGTCCAGGCGTCCCCGGCCATGCCCTGCCGAATGGCGTCGACGTTGAAGGTCTGCGCGTGCCATGCCTCCGCGGCGAACCCCTTGGCGTAGTGCACGTCCTGACCGGTGTCCGCCGCGTTCACGACATCCCGTTCCAGGGCTGCCAGAGCCTCGCGAACTTGGCCCACATAGTCCACAGACTGAGCAGCCGCTCCCAACCCCGCGGCGCTTTCCCCCGCGAGTCTGTCGTAGTTGCGCTGGAACTGGTCCTGAGTGATCACTGAGCCAGGAAGCTGTCGAGGTGGTCGGCCGTGAAGAGGGCGATTCCATAGCGGTACTGCGCCTGCGTGACCCTCCGACGTGCCGCTTTCAGGTCCTTCAGTCTCTTGTACCAAACGGCTGCGGCGGGAAGTCCCAGGGCAACGATCATTGTCGGAGTCAGCGGGAGCATGACTGCCAGCGCAGCAGCAGCGCCCGCGGCAACCGTCGGCTTCGCGACATCGTGAGCGGCCTTGTCGAGCACTGCTCTCGTCGCGCCCTCAAGCTCCCCCTGGAACGCACGCAGTTCCTGTGGATCCTGCGTTTCAGGAAGTGTCGCGAGGATGACTGCCCTGTGACCTTCAACGTGACACGAGACCCCCTTGGCCTCGAAGCCTACGGGCATGACCTCAGCGAGATCCTGAGCCGGCTGTGTGGGGCCGAGGAAGATCACAGGTTGGCTGCCCGATATCTGGGGCTCGTTATTCAGGTAGTGTGCGGCAGTCCACATTGCGGCCTTTTGGCCGTCAACTTGCGAGATCGCGTGTGCCAGCTGCCGGCCCTGCTTCTCCAGTTCCGCGGCTGGAACGACGAGAATCGTGGTCATTCGCGCTCCCCTATGAACTCCTGGTAGTTCCCCACGCCTTGCTTTTGCCCTGTCGGGGCACTTCCGAAACACCGTCTGCAGTGCCCCGGCAGTGCTCGATGTCCGGTTCGATGCCCCGAGCTTGCGTCCAGGTCCGGGTAGCGGGCACGTCCCTGATGACGACGGTGGCATGCGGTTGCGACGCAAAGCCTGCCCGGTGGCGATGAAGAGACCAGTGCTCAGGTACCAGGAGATGGCGACCTACTCCTGTCGGCGTACACACAGAGACCGTCGTCGGTACCGCGTATCGCAGTGCAGGTCCGGTTAGCGTATGCCGTCTGCGCCGGGGTCGATGACCTCGTCACACGTGGTCGAACGCCCGGACGCACTCGCCAGAGTGGAGGCGGCGGCGGGTGCGAGGCGCGACGGCCTGGACGCATAGGTGTCGTCTTCGAGGACTTCGACCCGGCCGTGCGACTATGCCGGCAAGGGCATGTCGACGTTCGTCGAACCAAGCAACGACACGAGCGTGGACGGGGTGTCGGTGCTCGTTGATGACTCGGCCCGGTCGCGCGTCACCCGTCCGAGGGCCGGCTGCGCTTCGGGGAGCAGCGATCCCGGTCGGAAGCCGTGCCGCCCGGCCTCTTACAGAGTCCTGACCTGCCCGCCGGTTCGCCGGGTCTCGTGGGGGAATGCCTACGGCAAGAGGGGCCCTGACCGATTGCGTCAACGCGGCCCCAAAGTGGGGCGGTTGCGCCGCCGCAACCCAGAGATTGAGTTGGAGTCTGAGATGCAGTCGTACGAGTTCAACGGGGCCACGCTCGAAGTGGTGGAGACCGAGCTCACGATCCGCCGAGGCAAGCTCGGCGGCTTCGGCCTTCCGAAGGAACTGGCCGTGCCACTGGCATCAGTAGTCGGCGCGCGATTCGTGCAGCCCAAGGCGCTGTCCAACGGGCACCTGCAGGTGCTAGTGGCCGGCCATGAGGCACCCATGCTGTCCGCCATGCGAGCCGCCAACGACGCCCACACTCTGATCGTGACCAAGAAGCAGTCGGACATGGCGGCCAGCCTCGCCGACTGGCTGACATCCCTCGCCGCCTACAACCAGGCCGCCGGCCTCCGGGCGGCCGCCAGCAGCACCCAGATGCGCGGGACCGGGAACAACGAGCCGCAGAGCAGCGGGACGCCCGATCCATCCACCCCTCGGGCGGCCACTGTCGCGGGCAAGCACTTCGACCTGTGGGGTAGTAACGGCTGGTGCGGCCACGACATCGTCGGCGAGAGCCATCGCACCGCAGCACTGGAAGGCCTGCTGAGCGCCCGACGCGCGGGCGGCCAGCCCACGGGCGAACTGGAGGCGACGGCCACACTCGTCAGGGAGCCGGGCAACCCCCACGACGCCAACGCCGTGCGCGTGGTCATCGACGGCGGGCACGTCGGCTACCTCCGGCGCGAGGACGCCACGGCCTACGCCCCGCACCTCGACATCCTCCAGCAGCGGGGCCAGCAGGCCCGTGTCCCGGCCGTCATCGGCTGGAGCCAGGACTGGGACAACCCGCGACGCCGCATCATCGGAGTCAGGATCGACCTGGGCTCCCCGGACCGGATCGTGCCCGCCAACACCGCCCCGACCGTGCCGCACGTCCTGCTGCCCCACGGCCGGGCCATCCAGGCCAAGGAAGAGGACCAGAACATGGACGGCCTGCGCGCCGTCATGGGCCGCCCCGAGTTCATCGGCGGCAGCAGCCCCGTGTACGCGACCCTCGCCGAGACGGCCAAGCAGACCGCCAGCGGACCCGGGCGACCGCTCGTTGAGGTGCGAATCGACGGCCAGCGTGCAGGGGTGCTCACGCCGCAGATGAGCGAGACGTTGCTGAGCATCGTGCGGTACGCCGCGGATCGCGGCGTCGAGCTGGCCTGCCGCGCCACGGTCACCGGTAACAGCCTGGCCGCCGAGGTCGTGCTGTACACGGCCAGGGCCAACGAACTGCCCGAGGGTCTGCTGGCGCAGATCGATGGCCTCGCCTCCACGGCTCGCTGACCGGCCGCTGGCAGGGAACAGCGGAAGCGGTCGTAGACGGCGACGCAGGGGCGCACCCCAGGACGCCAAGAGGAGGGCGGCGGCCGCGAGGTAGGGGGGGTGTCCCTATGTCTGAAGTCAAGCCGCAGCAGGGATCCGGGGCTGGTAGGTCTGCTGGTGCTTGAGCATGGCGTAGATGACGTCGCAGCGGCGCCGGGCGAGGCAGATGAGGGCGGCGTTGTGCTTCTTGCCTTGCGCGCGTTTGCGGTCGTAGTAGGCGCGGCTGATGGGGTCGCAGCGCAGGGCCGCGAACGCGGACAGGAACAGGGCCCGCTTCAGGTGCTTGTTGCCCGACCGGGCGGGGTGCTCGCCGCGGATGGAGGTCCCCGATCTGCGGGTGACCGGGGCGAGGCCGGCGTAGGCGGCCAGGTGCCCGGCGTTCGGGAAGCTGCTGGCGTCGCCGACTTCGATGAGGATCCGGGCTGCGGTCCTGACCCCGACGCCGGGCATCGTGGTCAGGACCCGGGCGAGAGGGTGCGCATCGAGGACCTGTTCGACTTGTCGGGCGATCTGCGTGCGCTGGTCGAGGGTCTCGGGCCAGCGATTCGGCGAGCCTGGGCAGGACGGCCTCGGCGGCCGCGGTGCCCGGCACGACGACGGTCTGCTCGGCCAGTGCGGTCCAGACCGCGTCGGCGAGCTCATCGGCGCCGCGGGGGTTGGCCTTGCGGGCGGTTGCGGCCAGCCGCGCCCGTCCCGCCTTGCGCATCCCGGCCGGGCCGCCGTACCTGCTGATCAGTGCCAGGGTCGCCTTCTGGCCCGCCCGCGGCCCGAGGACGCGTTCCAGGGCGGGGTGGACCTGGGTGAGCAGGCCGCGGATCCGGTTGGTCAGCCGGGTCGACTCGGCGGCGAGGTCGTCGTCGTAGCCGACCAGCACCGTCAACTCCGCCAGTGCGTCCTCCCCGACATCGACGCGGCGCAGGGTGTGCGGCATGACCCGGGCGGCGTCGGCGATCACGTACGCATCGCGGGCATCGGTCTTCGCGGTTCCCGGGTGCAGGTCGGCGATGCGCCGCATCGCCAGGCCCGGCAGGTACCCCACGTCGATGCCCAACGACCGGGCCACCGCGACCGGCAGCGCCCCGATCGTGTTCGGCTGGTCCACCACCACCAGCACCGGACCGTGCTGCAGGCAGCCGTTCCAGCAGCTCCCGCAGCCTCGTCTCGTCCTGCGGCAGCCCGGCGTCGAACAGCCGCTGCCCGGCCGGGTCCAGGGCGCAGGCATGATGCTGCTCCTTGCCGACGTCCAGCCCGCAGAACACCGCGTACTCGGTCATCTCCGTCCCTCCCGCATCGAAGGAGCGGTCACCGGAACGGCGCCGGCTGCCGGCATCCACGTTACGAAGAGACCCCAACCCGTGCGGCCATGTCCCTATCAGCGGTCCGCCGACGCCACCCGGCCCGGTGGCAACACCCCCCGGATCATCCACGACAGGGGCGGTAAGCCATGCAGGACCAGGTGACCGCAACCCTCCGAAGAGGGTCAACAGAAAGGTAACGGGCGACTCCCGGAATCTCGGCCACGTCTGCGGCGGTCTTCGCGGCCTTCCTGCCGGATGGCGTGTTGAGCATGTCCAGTTTGAAATCGCCGCGGGCGGTGCGCCTGGCGTGACGCGCTTGGGGGTCAGGCCACCTTGCTGGCATAGCGCTGCCGGGCTGCTTCCCCCGACGTCCCTACAAGCGTGCCGATGGCCGCCCAGGACATGCCGGACTTGCGGGCCCGCGCGACGGCGGCGAGGAGGTGCCGCTCGGCCTGGGACCGCTCGGCGACCGCGGCGCGGAGCAGCCCGACAGCCTCGGCGTCGACCTCGTCGGCGGGGTCGGGCTCGTAACTCTCGAAGCGTGCCGCCAGTTCGTCGGCGTGGGCCAGGATCTCTTCAACAGTGCGTGGCATCGTCATCACCTCAAGAACTTCTCCCGGGCTCGCATGGCGTGCACGATGACGTGCGCCTGCTCGCCCTCGACGTACCCGACCTCGAGGAAGATCGCGGCCTGGTTGGGCCCGACGATCAGCATGAACTCCCTCGCCGAGGTCCCAGATGCGGACCGGGTTGCGGTACGCGTGCCGGCTCGTCTTCGCTCAGCCCGTGCTTCAGGGCTGAGGGCGCGATGACCGGGTCATCCAGCACGATGACAAGATAACTTGGATATCCGAGCTGGGTCAAGGGCCGGTGGCGCCACCTGCCAGGGGAGCGTTCGCTACCGATGCGAAGGCCAGGTGGGTGGCTGCGCGCGGGCTGGCGAACATGAGGGTGCTGGGCGTACGGGCTGGGGACGCATTCGCCCGTGTAGCCATTTATGTAGCCACGACGCCCTCTCCGCGCCCGCCCGCACCCGTTCGGCCCCGTCCTCCCCGTCTATTCCACGAGGGAGCAACCCGCCATGGACGCCCCCGAACCCCCTGCCGAGTCCTGGGGGTCAAGGGGTCGCAGGTTCAAATCCTGTCAGCCCGACGGATGCGAAAGGGCCGGGGCGTTCCCCCGGCCCTTTCGCATGCGTCCCGGGGGAGCACAGCAGGATTTGGGAGGAGGGTCGCCGGGTGGCGACCCGACGGCTCCTGTCGCCCGACAAACCGTTTACGCGGGTGAGAGGCCGTTCTGGCGGTTGCCAGGACGGCCTCTTCGGTGGACGAGCATGCCCATGAATACCAGGGCCGGGGCTCTGACGGCACCCAGCCATGCCGCGACCGGTGCGTGCGAGATGCGCATGGGCTATGTGCATTACCTACGACCGCTGTTGCAGGGCGACCTTGGAGCGCGACGCGCCTCGGGCATTATCGATGTCGGCCTGCGTCACACCGGTGATCGCCATGGTGATGCCGAGGGTCCCAGCGACGTACGTGAGCATGACCGCGCCCACACGGCCCTGGCCGAGGTGAATCTCACCCCTGACGGTGTCGGGTCGACCTTCACGTTCATGGGCAGGATGTTCCTCCTCTCCTTCTTCTTCCCCATGGAGTGGACCCTGACCCGCGACGAGTAGATCCCCCAACGAGCGCATCGTGGACCACGCAAACACCGGCGGGGTGTCCACCTCCGCCTTCGAGCCCGCCGCGCGGATCACCGCCACAAGCGGCAGCTGTCACTCCAGGAAGTCCCGCAGCACCTGCGAGCGGCTCGGGTGGCGCAGTTTGCTCATGGTCTTGGACTCGATCTGCCGGATCCGCTCCCGGGTCACTCCGTAGACCTTGCCGATCTCATCGAGGGTCTTCGACTGTCCGTCGGCCAGGCCGAACCGCATCCGGATGACCCCGGCCTCGCGCGCCGAAAGGGTCTCCAGCACCGAACCCAGTTGCTCCTGCAGCAGGACGAAGGAAGCGGCGTCGATCGGGTTGATCGCGTCGGAGTCCACGATCAGTTCACCGAACTCGCTGCTGCCGTCATCCCCGAGCGGAGTCTGCAGGCTGATCGGCTCGCGGCCGTACTTCTGCACCTCCAGCACCTTCTCCGGCGTCAGATCAAGTTCCAGTGCGAGTTCCTCGGGCGTCGGCTCGCGTCCCAGATCCTGCAGTAGTTGCCGCTTCGCCCGGGCCAACTTGTTGATCACCTCGACCATGTGCACGGGAATGCGAATCGTCCGGGCCTGGTCTGCCATCGCGCGGGTGATTGCCTGCCGGATCCACCACGTGGCATAGGTGGAGAACTTGAAGCCTTTGGTGTAGTCGAACTTCTCCACCGCACGGATCAGGCCCAGATTCCCCTCCTGGATCAGGTCCAGGAACAGCATCCCGCGGCCCGTGTAGCGTTTGGCCAGGGACACGACCAGCCGCAGATTCGCCTCCAACAGGTGGTCCTTCGCAAGCCGCCCATCCACGGCGATCCACTCCAGATCGAGGCGGGTATCGGCGTCGAAATCCTCGGCGGCGTTGAGCTTCTCCTCGGCGAACAGGCCAGCCTCGATCCGCTTGGCCAGTTCCACCTCGAGCGCCGCGTTGAGCAGCGGCACCTTGCCGATCTGTTTCAGGTAGTCCTTCACAGGGTCCGCGGTCGCGCCCGCCACAATCACTTGCTGGGCCGGCTCGTCAGAGTCATCGTCGTCACGGAGGATGATGACGGCCCGGTCGCGGTCGTCGGCGACTTCCGCCTCGACCTCATCGTGGCGGGTTGCCGCAACCCTGGCCACCACCGCTTCGTTGAGGTCGGCGTCATCGGGGACGACCGCATCAGCTGCGGACGCCGCACTCGGCGGTTTCGCGGGTGCAGTCGGCTCAATGGCTGGTCTCGGATTCGCGGTGACGCTCATGGTTCTCCTGACTCGCCGAATCCCGCCGCGAGGTGGGATGGGGGCGGATCTTCCTCCGGGGCACCGGACGGGTGGCGCGGTCGCGGGAAGCCGGAAGGCTTGTGGCCGCGATTCGATGAAGGTGCTGCTCGAGCGGTTGCCACCACCGCTTCCGTTCTTGCGTATGCATTTGTGTGACGCATGGGGAGGGGAAAATCTGACACCCGGCCCCGAGCTGTTCGCCGCCGGGCTCCCCAGGCCGCCGTCGCGCCACGGAGGCTATCTGCGGAGTTCGGCGAGCAGGTCGGGGCGCTGCTCGAGGTGCGCCTTGAGCCTTCTCTTGGCCCTGAGGTATGCCTGGTCGACGGCTGCGGGCGAAGACAGACTCAGCAGAACGGCGACTCGCCGTGCGGGGTGCCCGATGATGCCGCGCATGAGGAACACCTGGCGATCACGCTCATCGAGGCGGCTCAGCACATATGCCATGAACTCGCGTTGACCGAACAGGCCCTCCATGGTCGGTTCGCCGTCGGGCCTACGTTCCGGTACCTCGCCCTGGCTGTCCTGCTGTGGGGCAAGCCCTTCGCGAAGTTCGCGCCGGTACAAGTCGATGACAAGGTTGCGGATGACCGTCCGCAACCACGCGCCGGGTTCGACGATCCAGCCGGTCTGCGCCTGCAGCCGGGTCAGACCCTCCTGGGCAAGATCCTCTGGATCGGCCCAGACGCCAAGCCGCCGGATCTCCTGCCCCGCGATGCTGAGAGCCGTTCGCTGGATCGACGCTACGCACTGCGGCTCGGCGTTACCGGCGCCTCGATGCTCCGGGGAACGAGCCGTTTGGGCCACCGCCATACGACCCCCCGCTCCCACACCTGTAACGTACAACACTCCTTGCGGCCGCGTTCTTCCCGCAACTCGAGTCGGAGCGCGGGTGTTGGCTCGCGACGGGGCTCCTCGCGGACAGCCCCCTGTGCCGATTGATGGCGACCTCCCACAACTGGCCTCGCAACGGAGGACTCCGTCCAGTGGCTCGGCGAGGGTACCGACAGCGCCACTTGCCCAGGACAACCGCAGGTCCAGGTGCCCGGTCTCGCGGGCCGCTTCCCTCGATCTCGGCTCAGACGATTGGCACGGCCCAGGAAATGGCCATACGTATAGCCATGACTGTGGCGGATCGGTTGTCGTTGGCTGATGTGAAGAACCGGCTGTCCGAGGTGGTTGAGCAGGTCGAGGTCGAGCATGCCCGGGTCACGATCACCAAGCACGGCCGGCCAGCTGCGGTCCTGATCAGTGCCGATGATCTGGAGTCGTTGGAGGAAACGCTCGCGCTGCTCAGCGACCCGGAGGTGCTGACCCAGATCCGTGCCTCGCGGGCCGAGGTGAGGGCTGGCCAACGGGTGGCGCTGACCAAAGAGCAGGCGCTGGCCAGGATCCGGGCGTGAGCCACGCCGTCACGTGGACGGCGACGGCCACGCGGGCCCTGCAGCGACTGCCAGAGAAGGTTGCCACCGCGGCGGTCGAGTCCATCTACGGGTCCTTGGCAGAGAACCCGCAGCGCGTGGGCAAGCCCCTTCGCTTCGAGGTCGAGGGCTTGCACAGCGCACGTCGTGGCGATTACCGGGTGGTCTACGAGATCGACTCCCAAGGGGAGTTGGTCACCATCATCGCCATCCAGCACCGAGCCGACGTCTACCGCCGGCGCTGAACCCCGGGCACAGGCACGCGCTGACCCGTGCAGGTCGCCGTCGAGGTCGTCGCGATAGGCGATCACGGCCAGCACCCGCCCGGCGGATCGGGAGCGCCCGGTGAACCGCGAGGCTCCCATTCGAGGCTTGGGGTCTGGTTCGAGGGCCAGGAGGTCAGCATCCGCCAGGACCTCCTGAGTCCACTGCGGCTCGATGCCGACGCCGTCGGGGTAGCGGTCGCCACGGGAGCGGATGCAGGCGACGCCTTCGGAGTCCCTATCGATCCCGTCGCCCACAGCAGCAGGGCACCTGACGTCCTACGATGTAATCCACGGTCCATGTCTCGCAATGCCAGGAGCGTTCAGCGATGCTGACGCCTCGCACCCCTGTCGGGCCTCCCGTAATTGGGGGCTGCGCGAGCCCGGCCGCTGGAGCGTGCCAACCGGTAGTCCGTGGGTCCCCTGCTCGACGACTGCAAGGGGCGCGTCTCAACGTGGGAGGAGTACGAGCGGCGCTTCCTCGACCTCATTTCGCAGCGCAGGGTCGAAGCCATCATCCCGCGGGACGCGCTGGACAACTCGGTCCTCCTGTGCAGCGAGCCGACGCCGCACTATTGCCATCGGCGGCTCGTGGTGGAGTACTTGGCGGACCGCTGGGGCTGCGTCCAGGTCACGCATCTCTGAGGCCCGCCCCACCACGGCCGACACTCGGGGCCGGGTGCGCGTGCGGTGCCGCCACCAGTGGTGGGAGCGAAGGCGACTGCTTGCACGCTGGCCGCACACAGGGTCCGACGCGGGGGACGGGGGAGGAGCATGCTCCCGTCCTCGTGAGTGCTGCGTGCCATGCCTGGACCGCGGAGTCGCCTTGCTGGATCCTGCATGGCCGAGCGCGGCACCGAGGGAGACCAACGAGCCCCCGCCCGTTCAGCGCCATCGTCCCGATGGACGAGGAGTCCTTGGAGTTGCGGATCTCGCTGCACGGATGAGCGCGCTCGGGAACGGCTCCCCGGATGGTCGCCACCCTGCACTCGTGTCGGGGAGCAGCACGACCTGCCGCGCGAGTCCGAGGCATGCCCGCCGGCACCGACGGCGCGGCACCGGACATCGTCTCGTGCTGGCGAGGCTTGCTACGCCCGGTCCACGAAGGTCCGCCACAGCCAGGAGCTGCCGATCCTGGCACCGGACCTCGCGTAGGCCAGTGCTGCCGGAACCGTCACCACGGTCTCCAAGGACCCGCGGCCGCGCGAGGTCCCGGCCAGCAGCAGCCGATCGCCGTGCGCCAGCGGCTCGTCGTTGGCCGGCGTGAGGACGGCATCCTCGTCGCGTCGCAGGAGCAGCGCCACGACGTCGAGGCGCGACTCGCGGTCCTCGGGGTCGACCATGAGCGAACCGAGCAGGACCTCGTCGCCGCCGAGCAGCGCCTGGGCCACGGCCGGGCACTGGAGATCGTCCACGACGAGCTCCCACACGTCCGCCAGTTCGGTGCCAACAGCGGTGGTCAGGCGGTCCAGGAGTGCCGACGCCCAGGCGTCATCGCGCTGCTGCGCGTGCTGCACGAAGCGCCACAGGGCGGGACTGCCGATCCGCTCCAGGACCTCGTGGGCCACCAGTTGCGTGGGCACCAGGACCGCGTCCACGCGCAGCGCGTCGAACAGCGGACCGTTCACGGGCTGGTTCTGGCGCGCGACCAGGAAGAGGTCCGGGTTGGCGGCCTTGGCGGCCACGAGCATGGACAGGTTCGTGGTGTCGTTGTCGGTCGCGGCCGCGAACGCCACGGCCGAGCCGATGCCCGCCTCGGCCAGCACCGCCGGATCATTGCCGTCCCCGCGCAGCGCTCGGACACCCTCCGCGGGGAGCGCCGTCGGATCGATGATGCTCATGGACACGCCATGGAGCTGCAGGTCGTGGGCCAGGTGGCTGCCGAATCGGCCGTACCCGGCCACGATCCAACGGCCCGCGCGCGGCACGTCGATCGGCTCGCCGAGCGGAGTGCCAGGGTCGGACGTCACCCACTGGATCAGCCGCGCGGTGTGCGGGGCGCGGACGGCCAGCATGAAGCTCATCACCGAACAGGTTGAACGGATCGACGATCAGCGGGTCCCCGAACGCGGCCATCCGTTCGGTGATCTCGGCGGTCAGCGACCGTGCCACCACCGGCAGCCCCGGCTGCAGCAACGCGGCGGCCATCACCACGGCAAGGTTGGCCTCGTCATCGTCGGTGAGCGCGACGACCCCTGCGCAGTGCGGGTGGCCCAGGCCCGCCCGGCGCAACTCCTGGGGGTTTCGGGCATCAGCCACGAGTCCCGGCACGTCGGAGTGGAAGGACGCGAGGTCCAGGGCGTCGATGCGTTCCGGCGCGATATCGACCACCACGAGGCGGCGGTCGAGGGCATCGAGCGACCTGGCCAGCAGTTCTCCGGCTTGTCCGAAACCGGCGATGAGCAGGAACGGCTCGCGGAGTCGGGCCACCTGCCGTTCGAAGCGCTGTAGGCGCAGCGCCTCTTTGAATCCACGTTCGGCCATCAGCGACACCACGGTGCCGAATGCATAGGCCCAGGCGATCACGGACAAGTAGATCGCCACCGTGATCCAGGCGCGCTGTGCGGTTGTCATCGGGTAGGGGATCTCGCCGAAGCCGATGGTCGTGGCGGTGTAGCTCATGAAGTAGAACGCCTCAAAGGCGTCGAGCCGGTGGGGCTGCCCCTGCTCGTCCACGCCAGGGATGATCATCAGGCCGGCCACGGTCACGGAGAACAGGACGATGAGGACGATCAGCGGGGTGCGCATCCGGCGCAGCGCCAGGAAGATCGCCGCCGACGAGGGGCCCGCCGGGCCAGACGGGGATGTGGCTGGTCTGGGCCGGTCATGCCGAGCCTCAGTGGCGCCGTAGGGACACCGTCTCGGTCACCAGCAGCACGACCGAGACGATGTTGGCGAACAGCGCGCCGGCGGACAGCGAGACGATGCTGGAGATGTGCTCCGGCGACAGGTCGGGGCCGTTGACGTCGCGGAAGTACGCCATGAGGCCAGCTGCGGCGACCAGTTGCAGGGAGGCGACCAGGCCGGCGGCCAGATGGACCGCCCCCAACTGGGTCCGGTCACCGAACTTCAGCACCACGGCGACGAGGTTCACCACGACCGCGGCGTACAACTCGATGGGGGAGTGCACGACAGGGTCGTCGATCGGGCCGATGAAGAACCCGAAGTTGAGCGTGGCGGCCAGGAGCACGAAGAAGCCGAAGATCACCTTCTCCACGCTCCACCGCACGGCCCTCCTCCTGCCCGCGAGCCTAGTTGTGGGTCGGGCGCCGCGGCGGTCTTTCGAGGCGAATGCCCTGGCTCGGCGGACCGGCATCGGCCGGATCAGGCGGGCGCGGTGCCCAGCCCGCCGGGGTTTGTGCCCGGGCCATCGGGGTCGTCGCGCAGTGCCCCCGGCCGTCCGAAGGTCGCCAGCCATCGCTGCCCCCAGGTGGGGGCGCGTCGCACATCGCGGCCGATCGCGACGAACTCGTGCCAGGCCACGTAGATCGGGTTGTAGGAGCTGATGTTCCTCGTCAGGCCGTACGCCGGCCGTGCGGCCTCCTCCTGAAGGTGCCGAAGATCCGATCGAAGACGATGAGGATGCCGCCGTAGTTCTTGTCCAGGTAGACGTTGTCGCTGCC
>CAVPOB010000010.1:0-40597 GCA_963706835.1 uncultured Actinomycetota bacterium | reverse complement strand
GTCAGGCCACCTTGCTGGCGTAGCGCTGCCGGGCTGCTTCGCCCGACGTCCCCACAAGCGTGCCGATGGCCGCCCAGGACATGCCGGCCTTGCGGGCCCGCGCGACGGCGGCGAGGAGGTGCCGCTCGGCCTCGGACCGCTCGGCGACCGCGGCGCGGAGCAGCCCGACAGCCTCGGCAGTCGACCTCGTCGGCCGGGTCGGGCTCGTAGCTCTCGAACCGTGCCGCCAGTTCGTCGGCGTGGGCCAGGATCTCTTCAACAGTGCGTGGCATCGTCATCACCTCAAGAACTTCTCCCGGGCTCGCATGGCGTGCACGATGACGTGCGCCTGCTCGCCCTCGACGTACCCGACCTCGAGGAAGATCGCGGCCTGGTTGGGCCCGACGATCAGCATGAATCCCTCGCCGAGGTCCCAGATGCGGACCGGGTTGCGGTACGCGTGCCGGATCTCGTCCTCGCTCAGCCCGTGCTTCAGCGCTGAGGGCGCGATGACCGGGTCATCCAGCACGATGACAAGATAACTTGGATGTCTGATCTGGGTCAAGGGCCGGTGGCGCCACGTGCCAGCGGGGAGCGCCCGCACCGGATGCGACAAGTGGGTTGCTGCGCACAGGCCGGCAACATGAGGGCGATGGACGTGCGGACCGGGGGCGGAGTCGCCCGTGTAGCCATTCATGTAGCCACGACGCACTCTCCGCGCCCAGTCGCACCCGTTCAGCCGCGTCCGCCTCCGGCGACTCCACGAGGGAACAACCCCCGACGAACGCCCCCGAACGCCCCGCCGAGTCCTGGGGGCAAGAGGTCGCAGGTCCAATCCTGTCAGCCCGACAAACCGTTTACGCGGCTAGAGGCCGTTCTGGCGGTTGCCAGGACGGCCTCTTCGGTGGACGATCTTGCCCATGAATACCAGGGCCGGGGCTCTGACGTCACCCAGCCGTGCCGCGACCGGTGCGTGCGAGATGCGCATGGGCGATGTGCAGTACCTACGACCGCTGTTGCAGGGCGACCTTGGAGCGCGACGCGCCTCGGGCATTATCGATGTCGGCCTAACGTCACACCGGTGATCGCCATGGTGATGACGAGGGTCCCAGCGACGTACGTGAGCATGACCGCGCCCACACGGCCCTGGCCGAGGTGAATCTCACCCCTGACGGTGTCGGGTCGACCTTCACGTTCATCGGCAGGATGTTCCTCCTCTTCTTCTTCTTCCCCGTGGAGTGGACCCTGACCCGCGACGAGTAGGTCCCCCAACGAGCGCATCGTGGACCACGCAAACACCGGCGGGGTGTTCACCTCCGCCTTCGAGCCCGCCGCGCGGATCACCGCCACAAGCGGCAGCTGTCACTCCAGGAAGTCCCGCAGCACCTGCGAGCGGCTCGGGTGGCGCAGTTTGCTCATGGTCTTGGACTCGATCTGCCGGATCCGCTCCCGGGTCACTCCGTAGACCTTGCCGATCTCATCGAGGGTCTTCGGCTGTCCGTCGGCCAGGCCGAACCGCATCCGGATGACCCCGGCCTCGCGCGTCGAAAGGGTCTCCAGCACCGAACCCAGTTGCTCCTGCAGCAGGACGAAGGAAGCGGCGTCGATCGGGTTGATCGCGTCGGAGTCCACGATCAGTTCACCGAACTCGCTGCTGCCGTCATCCCCGAGCGGAGTCTGCAGGCTGATCGGCTCGCGGCCGTACTTCTGCACCTCCAGCACCTTCTCCGGCGTCAGATCAAGGTCCAGAGCGAGTTCCTCGGGCGTCGGCTCGCGTCCCAGATCCTGCAGTAGTTGCCGCTTCGCCCGGGCCAACTTGTTGATCACCTCGACCATGTGCACGGGAATGCGAATCGTCCGGGCCTGGTCTGCCATCGCGCGGGTGATTGCCTGCCGGATCCACCACGTGGCATAGGTGGAGAACTTGAAGCCCTTGGTGTAGTCGAACTTCTCCACCGCACGGATCAGGCCCAGATTCCCCTCCTGGATCAGGTCCAGGAACAGCATCCCGCGGCCCGTGTAGCGCTTGGCCAGGGACACGACCAGCCGCAGATTCGCCTCCAACAGGTGGTCCTTCGCAAGCCGCCCATCCACGGCGATCCACTCCAGATCGAGGCGGGTATCGGCGTCGAAATCCTCGGCGGCGTTGAGCTTCTCCTCGGCGAACAGGCCAGCCTCGATCCGCTTGGCCAGTTCCACCTCGAGCGCCGCGTTGAGCAGCGGCACCTTGCCGATCTGTTTCAGGTAGTCCTTCACAGGGTCCGCGGTCGCGCCCGCCACAATCACTTGCTGGGCCGGCTCGTCAGAGTCATCGTCGTCACGGAGGATGATGACGGCCCGGTCGCGGTCGTCGGCGACTTCCGCCTCGACCTCATCGTGGCGGCTTGCCGCAACCCTGGCCACCACCGCTTCGTTGATGTCGGCGTCATCGGGGACGACCGCATCAGCTGCGGACGCCGCACTCGGCGGTTTCGCGGGTGCAGTCGGCTCAATGGCTGGTCTCGGATTCGCGGTGACGCTCATGGTTCTCCTGACTCGCCGAATCCCGCCGCGAGGTGGGATGGGGGCGGATCTTCCTCCGGGGCACCGGACGGGTGGCGCGGTCGCGGGAAGCCGGAGGGCTTGTGGCCGCGATTCGATGAAGGTGCTGCTCGAGCGGTTGCCACCACCGCTTCCGTTCTTGCGTATGTAGTTGTGTGACGCATGGGGAGGGGAAAATCTGACACCCGGCCCCGAGCTGTTCGCCGCCGGGCTCCCCAGGCCGCCGTCGCGCCACGGAGGCTATCTGCGGAGTTCGGCGAGCAGGTCGGGGCGCTGCTCGAGGTGCGCCTTGAGCCTTCTCTTGGCCCTGAGGTATGCCTGGTCGACGGCTGCGGGCGAAGACAGACTCAGCAGAACGGCGACTCGCCGTGCGGGGTGCCCGATGATGCCGCGCATGAGGAACACCTGGCGATCACGCTCATCGAGGTGGCTCAGCACATATTCCATGAACTCGCGTTGACCGAACAGGCCCTCCATGGTCGGTTCGCCGTCGGGCCTACGTTCCGGTACCTCGCCCTGGCTGTCCTGCTGTGGGGCAAGCCCTTCGCGAAGTTCGCGCCGGTACAAGTCGATGACAAGGTTGCGGATGACCGTCCGCAACCACGCGCCGGGTTCGACGATCCAGCCGGTCTGCGCCTGCAGCCGGGTCAGACCCTCCTGGGCAAGATCCTCTGGATCGGCCCAGACGCCAAGCCGCCGGATCTCCTGCCCCGCGATGCTGAGAGCCGTTCGCTGGATCGACGCTACGCACTGCGGCTCGGCGTTACCGGCGCCTCGATGCTCCAGGGAATGAGCCGTTTGGGCCACCGCCATACGACCCCCCGCTCCCACACCTGTAACGTACAACACTCCTTGCGGCCACGTTCTTCCCGCAACTCGAGTCGGAGCGCGGCTGTTGGCTCGCGACGGGGCTCCTCGCGGACAGCCCCCTGTGCCGATTGATGGCGACCTCCCACAACTGGCCTCGCAACGGAGGACTCCGTCCAGTGGCTCGGCGAGGGTACCGACAGCGCCACTTGCCCAGGACAACCGCAGGTCCAGGTGCCCGGTCTCGCGGGCCGCTTCCCTCGATCTCGGCTCAGACGATTGGCACGGCCCAGGAAATGGCCAGTACGTATAGCCATGACTGTGGCGGATCGGTTGTCGTTGGCTGATGTGAAGAACCGGCTGTCCGAGGTGGTTGAGCAGGTCGAGGTCGAGCATGCCCGGGTCACGATCACCAAGCACGGCCGGCCAGCTGCGGTCCTGATCAGTGCCGATGATCTGGAGTCGTTGGAGGAAACGCTCGCGCTGCTCAGCGACCCGGAGGTGCTGACCCAGATCCGTGCCTCGCGGGCCGAGGTGGGGGCTGGCCAACGGGTGGCGCTGACCAAAGAGCAGGCGCTGGCCAGGATCCGGGCGTGAGCCACGCCGTCACGTGGACGGCGACGGCCACGCGGGCCCTGCAGCGACTGCCAGAGAAGGTTGCCACCGCGGCGGTCGAGTCCATCTACGGGTCCTTGGCAGAGAACCCGCAGCGCGTGGGCAAGCCCCTTCGCTTCGAGCTCGAGGGCTTGCACAGCGCACGTCGTGGCGATTACCGGGTGGTCTACGAGATCGACTCCCAAGGGGAGTTGGTCACCATCATCGCCATCCAGCACCGAGCCGACGTCTACCGCCGGCGCTGAACCCCGGGCACAGGCACGCGCTGGCCCGTGCAGGTCGCCGTCGAGGTCGTCGCGATAGGCGATCACGGCCAGCACCCGCCCGGCGGATCGGGGGCGCCCGGTGAACCGCGAGGCTCCCATTCGAGGCTTGGGGTCTGGTTCGAGGGCCAGGAGGTCAGCATCCGCCAGGACCTCCTGAGTCCACTGCGGCTCGATGCCGACGCCGTCGGGGTAGCGGTCGCCACGGGAGCGGATGCAGGCGACGCCTTCGGAGTCCCTATCGATCCCGTCGCCCACAGCAGCAGGGCACCTGACGTCCTACGATGTAATCCACGGTCCATGTCTCGCAATGCCAGGAGCGTTCAGCGATGCTGACGCCTCGCACCCCTGTCGGGCCTCCCGTAATTGGGGGCTGCGCGAGCCCGGCCGCTGGAGCGTGCCAACCGGTAGTCCGTGGGTCCCCTGCTCGACGACTGCAAGGGGCGCGTCTCAACGTGGGAGGAGTACGAGCGGCGCTTCCTCGACCTCATTTCGCAGCGCAGGGTCGAAGCCATCATCCCGCGGGACGCGCTGGACAACTCGGTCCTCCTGTGCAGCGAGCCGACGCCGCACTATTGCCATCGGCGGCTCGTGGTGGAGTACTTGGCGGACCGCTGGGGCTGCGTCCAGGTCACGCATCTCTGAGGCCCGCCCCACCACGGCCGACACTCGGGGCCGGGTGCGCGTGCGGTGCCGCCACCAGTGGTGGGAGCGAAGGCGACTGCTTGCACGCTGGCCGCACACAGGGTCCGACGCGGGGGGACGGGGGAGGAGCATGCTCCCGTCCTCGTGAGTGCTGCGTGCCATGCCTGGACCGCGGAGTCGCCTTGCTGGATCCTGCATGGCCGAGCGCGGCACCGAGGGAGACCAACGAGCCCCCGCCCGTTCAGCGCCATCGTCCCGATGGACGAGGAGTCCTTGGAGTTGCGGATCTCCCTGCACGGATGAGCGCGCTCGGGAACGGCTCCCCGGATGGTCGCCACCCTGCACTCGTGTCGGGGAGCAGCACGACCTGCCGCGCGAGTCCGAGTCATGCCCGCCGGCACCGACGGCGCGGCACCGGGCATCGTCCGTGCTGGCGAGGCTTGCTACGCCCGGTCCACGAAGGTCCGCCACAGCCAGGAGCTGCCGATCCTGGCACCGGACCTCGCGTAGGCCAGTGCTGCCGGAACCGTCACCACGGTCTCCAAGGACCCGCGGCCGCGCGAGGTCCCGGCCAGCAGCAGCCGATCGCCGTGCGCCAGTGGCTCGTCGTCGGCCGGCGTGAGGACGGCATCCTCGTCGCGTCGCAGGAGCAGCGCCACGACATCGAGGCGCGACTCGCGGTCCTCGGGGTCGACCATGAGCGAACCGAGCAGGACCTCGTCGCCGCCGAGCAGCGCCTGGGCCACGGCCGGGCACTGGAGATCGTCCACGACGAGCTCCCACACGTCCGCCAGTTCGGTGCCAACAGCGGTGGTCAGGCGGTCCAGGAGTGCCGACGCCCAGGCGTCATCGCGCTGCTGCGCGTGCTGCACGAAGCGCCACAGGGCGGGACTGCCGATCCGCTCCAGGACCTCGTGGGCCACCAGTTGCGTGGGCACCAGGACCGCGTCCACGCGCAGCGCGTCGAACAGCGGACCGTTCACGGGCTGGTTCTGGCGCGCGACCAGGAAGAGGTCCGGGTTGGCGGCCTTGGCGGCCACGAGCATGGACAGGTTCGTGGTGTCGTTGTCGGTCGCGGCCGCGAACGCCACGGCCGAGCCGATGCCCGCCTCGGCCAGCACCGCCGGATCATTGCCGTCCCCGCGCAGCGCTCGGACACCCTCCGCGGGGAGCGCCGTCGGATCGATGATGCTCATGGACACGCCATGGAGCTGCAGGTCGTGGGCCAGGTGGCTGCCGAATCGGCCGTACCCGGCCACGATCCAACGGCCCGCGCGCGGCACGTCGATCGGCTCGCCGAGCGGAGTGCCAGGGTCGGACGTCACCCACTGGATCAGCCGCGCGGTGTGCGGGGCGCGGACGGCCAGCATGAGCTCATCACCGAACAGGTTGAACGGATCCACGATCAGCGGGTCCCCGAACGCGGCCATCCGTTCGGTGATCTCGGCGGTCAGCGACCGTGCCACCACCGGCAGCCCCGGCTGCAGCAACGAGGCGGCCATCACCACGGCAAGGTTGGCCTCGTCATCGTCGGTGAGCGCGACGACCCCTGCGCAGTGCGGGTGGCCCAGGCCCGCCCGGCGCAACTCCTGGGGGTTTCGGGCATCAGCCACGAGTCCCGGCACATCGGAGTGGAAGGAGGCGAGGTCCAGGGCGTCGATGCGTTCCGGCGCGATATCGACCACCACGAGGCGGCGGTCGAGGGCATCGAGCGACCTGGCCAGCAGTTCTCCGGCTTGTCCGAAACCGGCGATGAGCAGGAACGGCTCGCGGAGTCGGGCCACCTGCCGTTCGAAGCGCTGTAGGCGCAGCGCCTCTTTGAATCCACGTTCGGCCATCAGCGACACCACGGTGCCGAATGCATAGGCCCAGGCGATCACGGACAAGTAGATCGCCACCGTGATCCAGGCGCGCTGTGCGGTTGTCATCGGGTAGGGGATCTCGCCGAAGCCGATGGTCGTGGCGGTGTAGCTCATGAAGTAGAACGCCTCAAAGGCGTCGAGCCGGTGGGGCTGCCCCTGCTCGTCCACGCCAGGGATGATCATCAGGCCGGCCACGGTCACGGAGAACAGGACGATGAGGACGATCAGCGGGGTGCGCATCCGGCGCAGCGCCAGGAAGATCGCCGCCGACGAGGGGCCCGCCTGGGCCAGACGGGGATATGGCTGGTCTGGGCCGGTCATGCCGAGCCTCAGTGGCGCCGGAAGGACACCGTCTCGGTCACCAGCAGCACGACCGAGACGATGTTGGCGAACAGCGCGCCGGCGGACAGCGAGACGATGCTGGAGATGTGCTCCGGCGACAGGTCGGGGCCGTTGACGTCGCGGAAGTACGCCATGAGGCCAGCTGCGGCGACCAGTTGCAGGGAGGCGACCAGGCTGGTGGCCAGATGGACCGCCCCCAACTGGGTCCGGTCACCGAACTTCAGCACCACGGCGACGAGGTTCACCACGACCGCGGCGTACAACTCGATGGGGGAGTGCACGACAGGGTCGTCGATCGGGCCGATGAAGAACCCGAAGTTGAGCGTGGCGGCCAGGAGCACGAAGAAGCCGAAGATCACCTTCTCCACGTTCACCGCACGGCCCTCCTCCTGCCCGCGAGCCTAGTTGTGGGTCGGGCGCCGCGGCGGTCTTTCGAGGCGAATGCCCTGGCTCGGCGGACCGGCATCGGCCGGATCAGGCGGGCGCGGTGCCCAGCCCGCCGGGGTTGGTGCCCGGGCCATCGGGGTCGTCGCGCAGTGCCCCCGGCCGTCCGAAGGTCGCCAGCCATCGCTGCCCCCAGGTTGGGGCGCGTCGCACATCGCGGCCGATCGCGACGAACTCGTGCCAGGCCACGTAGATCGGGTTGTAGGAGCTGATGTTCCTCGTCAGGCCGTACGCCGGCCGTGCGGCCTCCTCCTGGAAGGTGCCGAAGATCCGATCGAAGACGATGAGGATGCCGCCGTAGTTCTTGTCCAGGTAGACGTTGTCGCTGCCGTGGTGGACCCGATGGTGGCTCGGGGTGTTGAACACGAACTCGTACCAGCGCGGCAGCTTGTTGATGCGCTCGGTGTGGATCCAGAACTGGTAGATGAGGTTCCAGCCGTACACGAAGGCGAACTGCCAGGCCTCGAAGCCCAGCAGGAAGATCGGCAGGTAGAACACGGTCCCGGTGACGGGCGTCCACGACTGGCGCACCGCGGTCGTGAGGTTGAAGTACTGCGACGAGTGGTGCGTGACGTGCGCGGCCCAGAAGAAGCGGACCTCATGATGCAGGCGGTGAAACCAGTAGTAGCAGAAGTCGACGAGCAGCACGAGGAGCACCCACGAGGCCAACCAGCCGCTGGCGCCGGCGTTGTCGGCCACGGCTCCCAGATCCAGCAGAGCGAACCCGCTGACCCAAGTGAAGATCGCGATCTGGGCCACGCCGTAGAGCGCCCCGATGGCGAGGCTGCCGAGGCCCATCGTGATCGATGTCGCGGAGTCCTTGCCGTCGAACCCCCGGTCGCCGGGCCGCGGGTTCCGTTTGGAGGACCAGAACTCCAACGCCATGGTCGTGAGGTAGAAGGGGATTGCCACGACTTTCGGATCAAGCATGTCCGTCATGCTATGCACAACCGCGCCAGTAGAGGGGCACCCCCCGCGACACGAGCAGAAACCGACTGCCGCGGCCATTGCGGGGACCTGAGGTGCTGCCTGGGCTGGTCTGGAGTCGCAGCGGATCTCACGGTGCCTCAGCAGAGTGACACTGCCACCCCGGAAGCGCCAGTCGCGTTCCTCGGTCGCTTTCCGAGATCCGAGCGGCGGGCGGCCGTCCTATGCGGCGTGAACTGCTTCTGCTGCGCGAGATGCGCGACGCGGCGGTGGCGATCCGGGGACCTGGTCGGCGACCGGCCCGCTGAGGAGGATGAAGGCTGACGAACTGCGCCGGGCCGCGCTGTTGTGGCACTTCACGATGCTCGGTGAGTCTGCAAGCCAGGTCCCCGTCAAAACGAAGGACGCCCACCCCGAGATCGCCTGGCGAGCGGCCACCCGGCTGCGCAACCGGATCGTTCACGGCTACTGGGACATCGACGTCGAGACCCTGGTCGTGACGGCCATCGACGACCTCCCCGAGATGATCGGACAACTACAGAGCGCCTCCAGAACCTTGCACGGCAGCGAAAGCGATGGTTCGCCTGTCTGTCGGTAGGACCCACAAGTCAGGGGCAGTGGTCGCGACGGATACGAACTCCCTCAGGCTCCCATGACTGGGGTTAGGGGAGTCGGAGCTGCGGGGGCGTCGCGTCCGAGCGTGCCCGTGGCGGTCGTGGCCTGCGGTGGTGCCGGCTCGACCGCTGAGCGCTTCCATCGCGGCGAGGTCGGGGGAGGCCCGCCTGTCTGGGGCCACTGTCATGGAGCCGTGGGGTCGGTCCGACGGGTCGAGCGGGCGCCGGGGCCGTTGGCGGACCTGTCAGGGATCCGCATTCGGGGCGCTGCCTGCCCCGACAGCCCGTCGATAGGGTGACGGTGGACCCTCAGCTGTGCGACCTGGGGCGCAGGTACGCCTGCAGCCCCTGGGAGCCGGATCGGGGCATGCGGGCGAACAGGCGACCGGTGAATGGCCCCAGCAGGCGGACGACCGGGGTCGGCTCGAAGCAGACCGTGTAGGTCAGCCGGCACCGGCCCTCGCTGAGCTCGTCGAGCCGATAGTCCTCGATCCCTGCATCGAACAGCGGAAGGCTCACTGAGTCGAAGCGGAAGGTGAATCGCCGACCCGGGTCCCAGACGAGGAAGCGTTCGTGGACGGTGACCTTCAGGGGTGTGACCGAGAGCGTCACCGTTCGGGTGGAGCCGACGCCCTTGGGCTCGGGACTTGTCCAGACCACGCGCTGGACTGCCTCGTACCACTTCGGCCAACTCTCCCCGTCGGCGAAGACGCCGAACACTTCCCCCGAGGGGGCATCCAGGTCGACCACGTTCTCAAAGCGCCAGGCGGCGCTATCCAGGAAGGCCAGATCCACGGCTGCGCACGTATGGTGCATGACACGCCTCCAGACGATCCCGCGGCTTGGACGCCTCCGCAGATCCCGGGGTGACCTCGCCGCTGTCACACCTCGAAGCTAGGGTGACCGAGCTGGGAGCCATCAGAGGCGAACGACCCACCGGGTGGCCAAGCACGGACCGTCCGGCCCCCGTGCCGGCGACGCCACCCTGCCCGATGAGGACCGTGCCGTCGCCGCCCTGGGCCGGGCGCCCGAACCGGGCGCCGGGCGGAGTCACGACGTAGGACGGATCGGCGGGGTCATGCGCCTGCCGGAGATGTAGCGCTCCATGCCCGCGTAGCCCTCCTGCACCGCGCGGGAGTGGCCGGCTCCGATGTCCATCAGCCGTGCGATGATCCCCATGACCGGTCCGTGGGTCTGCGTCTGCCAGTCGTTGCGGATGCGTGTGCGCCCCTCCGCGACGGATTCCCAGGTCAGGACCGCCCGGCCCCGGAACGCCCCGTCGAAGTACTCGGTGACCACGCGGCCCGGTTGGCTCTCCGTCACCCGTGTCGCGAACCGAACTGCGCCCGGCCGGTCAGCGCGTCCGTTCGTGTTCACCCGGTAGTCCATGATCGCGCCGATCTCGTTGGGCCCTCGCCCGTCGCGGGTTCGCATTTGCACCTTCGGGGCCCACCAGTGGCTGCGTCCGGCCGCTTCGTCGGCGAACGCGGCCTCGATCTCCTCCGGAGTCGCCTCGACGACCGCCTCATCGATGACGTGGAACCTCACCATGACGCTCCCCCTCCCTTGACGCGACCATCGTCCAGCCAACGAGTCGCGGCTGGTAGGGGACTACGACCCTGCAGGACCCCGCCGTGCCTTGGTCCTGGCTGTGTCTCGGGCGTCGGGCCGATGGAGCAGAACCCGATTAGGACCCCTTAGGCCAACGACGCGGGGAAGCGGAGCGTGCCGCGAACGTAGCAGCCAAGAAGATTGCCACCGCCCTAGGCACCACTCCGCGTCCCCCGAGGTGGATCACATCGCGACCGCACGGCGCTGGCTGTCACGGTATCGCCCTGAGGTCGGTGGGGACCGCCGGGCAGGGCGTCCCCTGCGCCTACTTGTTGCCCTTCTCGGCGCTCCCGCCCGCATTCGAGCTCTCGTCCGCTTCCGCTCTATCGGCCCCTCTGGCTATCGGCCCCCTCATCGTGCTCGCCCCCCCCGTGGTGACCGTGGTGCAGGCGCTGGTCCGCGGGAATCATGTCTCTGGCCGCCGCGTGGACATTGCCGAAGATTCTGTCCTTGCCGATCCGCTGCAGCACTCCGTCGGCGTAGAGCACTCGCGCCACGCCCGGCTTGACCCGCACTAGCCGCAGGTCAGCACTGTGGGATTGGGCGAGGTCCACGATGTCTCCAACGGTCTGCGAGCCCTGTGAGTCGATGTAGTTGACGCCCTCGAAGTCCAGGACGATCACCCGTAGCGGCGGGTCGGCCTTGTGCGCGAGGTCCCGCAGCCGGTCGTTGAGCGCGTCGGAGTCGACGAAGAACAGCCCGGCGTCATAACCGAGGACGAGCAGCCCGGGGTAGGTCTCGCACTTGGGGAAGTCCGACGTGCTGAGGAAGGTGTCCCGGCCGGGCACCTTCCCGAGCACCGGCATCGTCGGGCACGGCCGACACGTACACCAGCCACAGCAGCGACAGGGCGATCCCGATGACCACGCCGAACATCACGCCCGACCCGAGGACTCCGAGGAGCGCGGCGATGGCGATCCAGAAGTCGGTGCGCTTGACGCGGTAGAGCCGGCGCATGGCGGTCACGTCCATCATCCCCATGACGACCGCCTCGATGATGATGGCGGCCAGCACGGGCTTGGGCAGCTCGGTGAACAGCGGGGCCAGGAAGAGCATCGTCAGGACGGCGATGGCCCCGGTCGTGAGGGATGCCACCGGCGTCTTGGCGCCCGACTGGTCGTTCAACGAGGACGACGACAGGCTCGCGGACACGGGGACGCCCTGCACGAGCCCGGTTCCGGCGTTGGCCATGCCCTGGGCGAAGGACTCCTGGTTGATGTCGATCTGGTACTTGTGCTCCGATGCGAAGGTGCGGGCGCCGCCGGCGGTCTGGGAGAAGCCGATGAGGAGCAGCGCGACGGCGGCGGCACCGATGGCGGCGGAGTTGTCGATGATGTACGGGATGTCGGGCAGCACCACGGTCGGCAGCCCGGCGGGGATGTCCCCGACGACGGCCACCCCGCGGCCGGGCAGGTCCAGCAGCACCGAGGCGATGATCCCGCCCACGACGAGGACCAGTGCGCCGGGAACCTTGGGCGCCGTGAACCGCAGGCCGAAGATCACCGCCAGGGAGACCAGGCCGACGATCAGGGTGGCGACGTCGAGATCGCCCACACCGGTGATCCAGGACCCCAGCTGCTGCCAGCTGTTCGACCCCTCGGAATCGGTCCCCGTGATCCCGTCGAGCTCGCTGATGGCGACCTGGATACCCGCCCCGAACAGGAATCCTGTGATGACGGCTTTGGACAGGAACTGGGAGATCCAGCCCAGTTTGAACAGCGCCAGGATCACGAAGAGCAGACCCGTGACGATGGTGACCGAGGCGACCATCCGCACCGCGTCGTCGCCGCTGGCGCCCACGGCGAGCACGGCTCCGGCTGCGACCGCGGCTGGAGCAGAGCTCGGTCCGGTGGCGAGCTGCCGCGAGGTGCCGAAGAAGGCGTAGATCAGGGCACCGGCGGCCGCAGCGTAGAGGCCGTACTGCAGTGGCACCCCGGCGATCCCGGCGTAGCCGAGGGACTTCGGCACCACCAGCGCGGCGACGGCGAGACCGGCGATGAGGTCAGGCCGCAGCCATGCCTTGTTGTAGCGGGGGGCCCAGGAGAGGATCGGGATCCACCGCGCGACCCCGCGGGGATCCGGCGGCTCCGCGGAGTCAGCGGGGGCCTGTCCAGCCGCGGCAGGGGACGGCTGCGGCTGCGCCTTGGACTGTTCCATCTCCGCGGTCCTCTCGCGTCGGGTGAGTGTCCCCGCGCGGGTCCGCGCATACCGGCACTGCTGGTCGGCGGCCGTTCCGATCATGCTGGACACTCGTGGTCGTCGCGCCTGCGACTCTAGTGGCCGGGGCCGACGCGTCGGGCAGTCACGGCGCCCGTCATGCGGGTGCTGGTGTGCCATCGAACGCTCGGACACCCCCGTCCGACTCGCTGTTCGCTGGCCGAGCCTCGCGTGAACTCCCGCAGCACCACCCGCTCGAATCATTGCCGGGCGCGCGGGCGGGCAGGTCGGTGCGTGCTCGT
The DNA here is from genome assembly GCA_963706835.1 of uncultured Actinomycetota bacterium. Classification (GTDB taxonomy): domain Bacteria; phylum Actinomycetota; class Actinomycetes; order S36-B12; genus CAVXYG01. Next base: position 27,488 of record CAVPOB010000010.1, on the reverse strand, counting down.
CCCGACACGGCCGAGCGGGGGCGCAGCGACCGTGGTGGTCGCCGCGCCCCCGCTCGGGCGAGTGCGGATCGGGCTGGTGGGTAGGTGGGGTCAGGCTGCGGCGGGTTCCGGCTGCGCCTCCTGTTCGCGGGGTTCCGGCTCGTCGCCGCGGTGGCCGGTGATCGCTGACAGCAGTACCGCGGCGGCCGCGACCGCGAGCAGCAGGGAGGCCAGCCCGGCCGGTGTCTGCAGGAACTGCACCGCCATGCCCAGCCCGGGCGACACGCCGACGACGGTGCCGACGATGTCCTGGGAGGTGGCGGCGAAGGGATCGGCCTGCGCGTTGGCGTCGCCCTTGGTCACCAGCGTCCCGTCGGCGTCGATGTCGAGCAGCCGGTGGGTGGTGACGCCCTGGCCGACGCGGAAGGAGATGACGTCCCCGGCCTCCGGCTCGGCGCCGGTGTCGACCAGCACCAGCGAGCCGGTGGGGATCTGCGGCGCCATCGACGCCGACTCCACCACGTAGGCGCGCCAGGGCGCGGCACCGGTCGCGAACAGGCCGGCGGCGACCAGGAGCGCGGCGGCGGCCGCGGCCAGGACGACACCGAGGACTCGGGTGATGGCGGTCATGGGGATCCCTTCAGGAGCAGGACGGGCGCGGGCGGGGGGCGGCGGGCCGGGAGGGATGCGCGGCGGGCCGGCCCGCGGGGTGCGCGGACCGGCCCGCCGGACGGGCCTGCCGGAGGCCCGGTGCGGCTCAGGCGCCGGGGTTGATGCCCGGCTGGGTGGCCACGACGCTGTAGGGCAGGCTCAGCGGGACCGCGATCGGCAGCTGCGACTGCAGCTTCTCCGACAGCTTCAGGGAGAACTCCACGGTCGCGGTGTCGCCCGGGACCAGGCCCTCGGTCAGCCGCAGGTCCGACGGCAGCGGGGTCACGCCCGGCGTGCCGGGCGGGTAGTTGCCGTTGAGGTTGTCGGAGAAGAACACGCGCTCCCCGTCGACGGTGATCTCGATCTCGGCGTAGGTGCCGAGCTGGTTGACGGCCTTGAAGGTCGGGTGGTTCGGATCGAACTGCAGCCACACGTCCTGGGCGTTGCGGCCGATGTTCTTCACCTCGAAGTCGCCGGTGGCCACCTCGCCCGGCAGCAGCGATCCCAGATCCAGGTCCGGGGTCGTGGTGCGGCTGCCGTCGACGCTGACGGCGATGCTGCCCATCGACATGGTGATCGCGCCGCCGGAGTTGATGTCGGAGAAGTAGCTGCTCGTGGTGCCCACGGCGGCGGCCCCCAGGCCCAGTGCCACCACGACGGCGGCGGCGCTTGCGACGATCTTGCGGTTCTTGCTCATGGTTGTCTCCTGCGAATGCTCGGGCAGCCCCGACGGAATCCGCGGGCTGCGACTGTGCGATGAAGACCGGCCCCCGCCGCCCGCCTTGTCCCCAAGGCCCCCGGTGGAGTGTCGGTTCCGTCTGACACCGCGGGTATCCCCCGACCCCGGCACCGCAACCCCGATCCGCCCCGCCCGAACCCGGCCCGAACATGCCCCGAACGAACCCACGAACTCCTGCCGCGCTTCAGGCTTGGTGGCAGGGCGGTCGAGTCAGCCCCGAGGGAGAGTCCGACATCATGGGTAGACCCCCGAGCATCCCCGCTTGGGAAGAAGGCCAGGATCGCGCTGAGCGTGCCGGCCGGCGAGGTCGGCACCGCCGGGGCCGCACGGCGGGAGCAGGTGTCCGAGCAGCCCATCGGCCGGTGGAGGGCCGGCTTCCCGGAGGCCGGGAAGCCGGCCCTTGCCGCCGGCCGGTCCGGGCCCTCGACCCGGGAGGAGCAGCTGCAGGCCGAGGTCGCCGAGCTCACCCAGGCGCTGGGCGGGGCCGCGGTGGAGATCCGGGTCTGGAACAAGAGCGCGGAGGGCCGGCCGGGCCCTCCGAGGACCTCGCGGTGATCCGCGTGGAGGCCGGGGGTCCCCCCTCCTGGGGGAGCACGCCGACCGCGAGGTTCCGCAGGGCTCATCGGCGCGCCCGAACGCACCTGGCGGCGACGGCGGGCCAGAGCCCGGACCGGCCACCGGCCGAAGGGCCCCTGGCCGCAGCCGGTCCGGCGCGGTCCGGCCCGCGACGCGGTGATCGGCCACGCCCTGGCGCACCCGGCGCGGGGGCACCGCAAGGTCTGGGCGATGGCCCGCCACGACGGCCACGCCGTGTCGCAGGCGACCGTGCTGCGACTGCTGCGCGACGAGGGGCTGATCCTGCCCGCGGCCTACCAGCGGGAGCGCCGCAGGCTGGCCGAGCGCCGCAAGAACAGGACAACCACCCACCTATTGCGGTCACACGAATCACTGCCGGTCCAGCGGACGGCGTCGTCGCAGCCTTGCGACGTCATCGCCGGCCACACGGCTGCATCACCACGATGCGACTATGATGCAACCATGAGAACAACCGTGGACCTGCCCCCAGCCGTTCACGAGCGCGCCAAACGGCTTGCTGCCGAACGCGACCAGTCCCTGTCGGCCACGCTGGCCGACCTCACCATCCGGGGTCTCGCCTCGCTGGGGGAGCCCGCCACCGTCACCACCGACCCGATCAGCGGTCTGCCGACCTTGACGCTCGGGTACCGCATCTCGGCACAGGCTGTCGCAGAAGCGCTGGACGACGAGTGAGCCCTGTGCACCTGCTGGACGCCAACGCGCTCATCGCTTTGACCCTCACCGACCATGAGCACCACCAGCGGGCGGCCGCCTGGGGAGCCCATGTCGAGCACATGGCACTGTGCCCGATCACGGAGGGCGCGTTGGTACGCTTCCTGATCCGCCTGGGGCAGCACCAGACGACGGTGAAAGCCCTGTTGGCGGCGCTGCACGCGGACTCCCGCTGCGAGTTCTGGCCCGACGACATCTCCTACCTGGACGCCGACCTGGGCCACGTGGTCGGTCATCGGCAGGTCACCGACGCCTACCTGGCAGGCCTCGCCGCACACAACGACGGGCTTCTCGCGACCTTCGACGAGGGCTTGGCGCGAGCAGTGCCGCGGCATGTCGTGCTGATCCCATGAACGCAGCTGCGCACCACCCCGCCGGACCCCTGGCGATGCAGCCATCCATGGAGCCACCAGGCACGCGCCGCGCCAGTCCGCACCCGTCCAGCCCCATCCGCCCCATCGATCTCACGAGGGACCAACCCCCCACGAACGCCCCCGAACGCCCAACGCCGTGCCTACTCCTGGGGGTCAAGGCGTCGCAGGTTCAAATCCTGTCCCGGAGATGCAACGCAGGATTTGGGAGGAGGGTCGCCGGGTGGCGACCCGACGGCTCCTGTCAGCCGGACAACGCGTTCACGCGGGTGAGGGGCCGTCTTGGCGAGAACTGGGACCTGGTCGGCATGGTCCGGGACACCCACGCCGCAGTGGCGCGGCGCGTTGTCGATGGCGGCGACGTGTCCGGCCATCATCGGGACGGCCTCGCCGATGCGTCGGGCATGGTCGGCTTCCCGGCGGCCACGCACGAGAGCGTCGGCCATCCCACGTGCGCGTCGACCGGATCGGCGAGGGCATCGGTTCAGGACTGCTGGGCCTTGCCAGGCGGGAGTCCTGTGGCGTGCTCTGGACCGTTTCCAACGGTCGAGGCATGGGGCATCGTGTGCCACGACGATCCGACGACTCGGAACCAACTGGTTCGCCTAGCGCACGTAGCATTGCTCCCCATGACGGCGCAGCGAGAACCGGACACCTCGGCAACCGCCGATCCTCCCGCCCCGCTGCTGGCGCCCGGACCTGCGGAGATCTGGAAGCGCCGGGCGCTGTTCTGCGCCTTCGCCGCCGGGTTCACCATCCCTTACTTCAGAGTCCTGAACCGCCTGGACGTCGTGGGCCGCGAGCGCCTCACCGGATTGCCGCGGCGCGGCGTCGTCTTCCTGTCCAACCACCAGACCTACTTCACAGAGGCGATCGCCTTCTACGACCTGGTCTACCTCCGGCGCGGAGTCCGGTGGGAGGACCCGTACCTGAGGTTCTCCGCGGCCGAGGAGACCATGGGACAGAACCTGGTGACCTCCCTGCTCGCTACTGCGGGAGCGGTCACGTTCCGGCGGTCGCATCGCCACGGCGGGGTCGACGTGCGCCGATCCGTGGACCTGGAGGGCATCGGTCGCATCGAGCAGGCGATCCGCTCGGGCTGGCTGCTGCACTTCCCCGCCGGAACCACTCGACCGGGCGCGCCGATCCGCCCGGGAGTCTCCCGGCTGCTGCACAGCACGCAGGCGGTGGCCGTGCCCATGCGGGTCGACGGGTTCCGGGAGATGCTGCTGCACAAGCAGATCCCGGGGCGGATCGGGCGACGGGCCTCGATCCGAATCGATGAGCCACTCGATCTCGACCGGTTCTACGCCAGGCCGTACACGCCCGAGGCGGGGGCGGAGGTCGCCGCCCGCATCGCTGAGGCGATCGGCGACCCGGGGCTGCCCTGACGCAGCCGCGATCGGTACCCGGCTGGACGCCCTCCCATGGAGCGCGCGGCGCCGCCGCTCAGGCCCTGACCTGGATGGTCGAGGGCCCGTCGGGTCGGACCCGGCGGACCGACAGCCGCCCGGCGATGCGCTCCGTGAGCTCGGGCACGTGGCTGACGATCCCGACGACGCGGCCGTTGCCCGCGCACCTCGTCGCTCGCGCGCATCACGTCACAGAGCGTGTCCGGGTCCGGGCCACCGAGCCCCTCGTCGATGAACAGGTTGTCGAGCTGGGCGCCGCCGGCCCGGGCCATCACGACGCCAACCAGGCCGAGCGCAAGGGCCAGCGAGGTGGAGCAGGTCTCCCCGCCGGAGAGTGTCCTCGGGCTCCACTCGCACCCGGTGTGCCGGTCGAGCACCGATCGTCCGAGACCTGCCAGACGACCCCACCCTGCCGTCACGGCTGTTGGGCCAGCGGATCGACGTGCCGATCCCCGATCAGGTGGACCTCGACCTGAGCCGTGTGAGCACCTTCTCGCTCGTCCCGTCGACGGACACCGGCCGGGCCTGGCTGATCGACGTCAGCATCGTGCCGGAAGATGTGGGTGATCGTGGCCACCAGTGCGTCTCCCGGGTCGGGGCCTTTGGGTCGTGGCCGGTGAGGGTGTGCGTCGGTGGCCGGTGAGGGTGTGCGTCGGCACAGCAGCCCCCGGAGGACAGCACCAGCACCTCCACCGCGTCCCGGCCTGCCAGCAACGACCGGGCAGCCGCTAATCGGGGCCAATCACGAGCGGTCCTCGCGCAGGTCACCTCGGCCAGCGGATGCGCGTCACAGCGCCGCGTGGCGCGCTACTCGCGACCCGTTCAGGAACGCAACTCCATGCGCGTGGAGCCCAGCGCTGCCTCCTAGGTGTCGGCCGGCCAGAGGCTCAGTCACACCAGCGGCGCGCACAGCGACCACAGGAGGTCAGGGCCGAGCGCAGCGATGCGCCGCCGTCTACGGCCATGCCCCTCAGGCTCCTGACCCCGTGACCGGCGACGCATCCTGTCCCGCAGCGACCACGAAGCGATATCGTGAGATATCGGAGGTGGTGGCTGTGGCCGACGTCCTGGTCCGCGATGTGCCCGAGGAGGTCCTCGCTGGGGTCGACGCTCACGCTGCTCGGCTGGGACTGTCCCGGGCGGAGTACATCCGTAGGCGGCTCGCGGCCGACGCGGCGACCAACGCAGAGGCGGTGTCCGCGGTCGACCTGCGCTCCATCGCCGACCTGGCCGTGGACCTGGCCGACCCTCAGGTGATGGGCGCGGCTTGGCACTGACCGGGTGGCTGGTCGACAAGTCGGCGCTGGTCCGTCTGGGGGACAGCCCGGACGCCGCGCAGTGGGCACAGCGGATCCAGCGGGGTCTGGTGCGGATCACGACGGTGACTCGCCTCGAGGTCGGCTACTCGGCTCGAAGCGGGCAGGACGCCCGGTCGATGTTCGCCCACCCGCTGCTGTCCGCGATGCCGGTGGAGTACCTCACCCCGGCGATCGAAGACCGGGCCGTGGAAATCCAGCTGCTCCTGGCCAGCCAGGGCCAGCACCGGGCGCCGTCCATTCCCGATCTGATCATCGCCGCCGCGGCCGAACTGGCTGGGCTGACGGTGCTGCACCTCGACAAGGACTTCGATCTCATCGCTGGCTTCACCGGACAGCCCACAGAACGACTCCTGGCCTGAGCCAGCCACCCCGCCCTCTGCAAACGCCGCGGTAGCCGCACTCATCTGCCGTTGTCCTGCGCCGTAGCGGTCGCGTTCGAGGGGCAGATCGTGACCAGGCACCATCGACGGCTGTCAGCGTGGTGTCGGACGAGGATCTCCGTCACCCCCTCGAGCGAGGAAACCGGTGAACATCCGCGCCGGTGGTGAGGTCGGCGTAGGTAGGGACATCCGCGGTGGCCGAAACCTCGGGGGAACTCCTGGGCGACGCCTGGGTACCAGGCAGGCCCCAGTCGGGCAGCGTCGCCTGCCGTCCAGGCCTGGAGTGCAGGCGATGGTCGGGCGTCCTGCGGGCAGGAGGCGTAGCCGGCTTGTGCCGTCGAGACTCCCAGGTGACCATGGCGGGGTGTGGCTACGAGCAGTCCCCGGACTGGTGACGCTCTGCCTGGCGCTGTCCGGATGCACCTCGATGGGGACCCAGCCACCGCCCCAGGACGAGTCCAGCCCCGCTGCGCCCTCGGCCTCAGCGCCCATCGAGACGCGCACAGCGACGCCGGAATCGGCCCCCACGCCCACGCCGGAGCCGCCGCACCCGGTGTCGCTGCCGGCGCTGATGGGCAGCGGTTTCGATGGCCGTGATCTGCGGCCCGGGCAGGTACTGGCAGCCAATTCCGCGTACACGAAGTACGCGGCTACCTACCGAGGCGGCGGCATCACGGTCTCGGGCGTGCTCTACGTCCCGACCGGCCCGGGCCCGTTCCCGGGCGTCGTGCTCAACCACGGCTACATCGACCCGGCGGTGTATGTCACCGGCCAGGGGCTGCAGATCGAGCAGGACTACCTGGCCCGGTCCGGGTTCGTCGTGCTGCACACCGACTACCGCAACCACGCCGGATCGGACCGGGACCCGGACAACGACCTGCAGCTGCGGCTCGGCTACACCGAGGACACGATCAACGCCGTGCTGGCGCTGCGCCGGTCCGGCCTGCCGGGGCTGGACCCGGAGCGGATCGGCATGCTGGGCCGGTCGATGGGCGGCGGCGTCACCCTCAACGCCCTCGTCGTGCAGCCCGACGTGGTCGACGCCGCCGTCATCTACGCCTCGGTCAGTTCCAACACCGTCGACAACCACAGCAAGTGGACCCGGGGTCAGCGCCCCGACCTGGCGGCACAGATCGAGACCGCCTACGGCAGCCCGGAGGAGAACCCGCAGTTCTGGGCCGAGGCATCACCGCGCACCTACGCCGACCGCATCGAAGTCCCGGTACTGGTGCATCACGGCACCGCCGATGCCACCTGCCCGATCGAGTGGGCCGACGCCACGGTGGCCGCGCTGCAACAGGCCGGCACGGATGTCACCTACCAGCGCTACCCGGGGGAGGGCCACGCGTTCTCCGCCGCCTGGGCCGACTCGATGGCCACGACGGTGGCGTTCTTCCGCCAGCACCTCTGACGACTCGCACCCATCCAGTGGCGCCCCGGCGGCCGGCGATGGTGCTGGCCGGGCTGGACTCCACCTGCCCGCTGGTGCGTGAGAGCCGGTCGGCTTGGGCGCTGCACAGCAGCGTGTTGCGCGCGCTTCTGCGGCGGAGCGTCCGTTACTCCCTGCCATTCTGGCTGCGGCGACAGCGACGGTCGGCGGGATTGTGGCATCAGCTGGACGGCCTCCCTCGGGTGCGGGCGGGGGTAATTGGGCAGGTCGCAATCGGGGGTGTGGTGGGCTCCCGTGTCTGCCGGTGGGGCGAGCGGGCCGCCCGGCGCCCGGGGCGCCCGGCGTGTCTGGCGGCCCCCGGCCCCCGGCGTGTCTGGGCCCGAGGCGCCCGGCGTGCCCAGTGGTCCAGCCGCGTGGGCGGACTCAGCCCCGTACGCCGGGGGACGTCTGCACCGGACGCGGGGGCGGGGGCGGAATCGGTCGGTGCGCGGGGCAGGTCTGCACCCGGTTCGGGGGTTTGCACCCGCTGCGGGGGCGGAATTGGTCGGCGCGCGGGGCAGGAGTGCACCCGGTTCGGGGGTCTGCACCCGGCGCGGGGGCGGAATCGGCCGGATCGGGCTTCAGGGCCCCCGTCTCGGGTGCAAACCCCCGAACCGGGTGCACGGTTGCCGCCCCGGAGGCGCTCTGAGCCCCCGCCCCGGGTGCAAACCCCCGCAACGGGTGCACAGCCGCTCCATGGGGGTCGCCCTGAGCCCCCGCCCCGGGTGCGCACCCGATGCGAGCGCTCCGCACGATCCCCACATCGGCCGCAGTTTGGGAAAGCCCGTCGGAGGGGACAACTACCCTGACGACTGCAGCAACCGACGGCTCCGCGAGTCCGGTCACATCGCTGCACTCGTGGCCGAGCCGGGTGACCGACGCTGGGCACCGTACATCCATCGCGCGAAGGTTTCGTCGCCAGCCGCGCAGGGGGACTCGCAACAGCAGGGAGCTTTGCGAAGATGATCGAGCCCGATACAGCACGTGCCGCTCACCGCGACCGCACGGAGCGGGCCGTCCGAGGGCGGAGCGCGCAACTGATCGACGTCTCCGGGCGCAACCAGTCGCTCTACTACAAGACCTGAAGCGGGGCACACTGGAGTTGACCAGCGCCGATCGTGCATCGCTGCAGCGACTCCTGTCCGGGTCGGAGGTGCAACTGCACTCCCTGCACGGCGACGCCGATGACGATGTCGATTCCGACGCCGTGCAGCGGGCAAGGACGATCAGCAAGAAGGCCAACGTTTCGGACGCCCGAGCCTGCCTGCTCGATCGCGCCCGGCCTCGCCGCCGGACCGCTGCTGAGCGATGCTTCCTCAGTCGCGGATCCGCGGGATGCTGCTGGTCGTGTAGTCCCCGGACGGGGGCTCATCGAACAGCAGTTCCAACTCGTACACACCGTGCGACAAGAGCGAGTTCAGCAATCCCGGCCCCCGCGAGAACACATGCATCATCGACGGGTTGCTCTCCAGCACGTCCGCGGTGAATCCGCGCACGCCATTGCCCTCGGCGTACTCGACCGTTCGCGCGTGCAGGGCCGTCCCCAGTCCCTGCCCCTGGAACTCCGGCGAGACCATGTAGCCGACATCGGCCAGCCCAGTGTCGCCGTCGACGTAGTAGGAGGATGTCGCAATGATGCGCTCGCCGGATTCGACATCGCCGATGACCGCGGCGAAGGCCATCTCCTCGGAGTAGCTGACGCTGCATAGGTGTTCGGCGGCCTGGCGGGTCAGCGACGACAGGTTGCGGAAGAACCGGGTGTACACCGACTCCGGATCGAGCTCGTAGAACAGCGCCTGCAGCAGCGGCGCATCGCTGGTCTTGGTCGGGCGCAGCAGGACTTCGGTGCCATCGCGCAGCGTGATCGTCCGCTCCTCCTCGACCGGGTAGTCGCGACGCGAGCGCATCTTCTGGTCCGGCGGGACCAGACCCAGCCGCTTGGCCTCCGCCAGCAGGAATGGCCGGTGATCCGGATGGGCGATCTCGATCAGCGCCACGGCTCGCTCCGACAGGGACTTGCTGTGCAGGTACGCCGCGCCGTACTCGGTCGCCACCCACCGCACGTCGTAGCGGGGGACCGTCACACCCTCGTTGGCGTCCAGGACCGGACGGATGGACGATCGCCCCAGCGCTGTCCACCGCGGGCAGGCACATGATCGCGCGTCCGCCGGGGCTGCGGCCGGCGGCGAAGTGGAAGACCGGCACGGCGCCCACTCCGCCGAACAGACTCCCGTTGGCGGCCTCGCAGCAGACCTGGCCGGTCAGATCGGCGGAGAAGGCCTGGGAGATGGACACCAATCGGTGCTGCCGCATGATCACCTCGGCGGAGCCCACCTCCTCGATCGGGCGAAGCGAGAACACCGAATCGTCGGCGATCCGCTCGTACAGTTTCGAGGTCCCCATGGCCAGGCTGCCCACCACCTTGCCCCGCCACATCGACTTCGAGCGACCCGTCACCACACCGGCGTCGATGAGGTCGACGACAGTGTCCGTGATCACCTCGCTATGCACGCCGAGGTCGCGTCGAGTGCCCAGGAACTCCAGCACCTTCGGCGGGATGGGGCCCAACCCGATGTGCAGCGTCGATCCGTCATCGACCAGGCGTGCCACGTAGCGCGCGATCTTCTCAGGGTCCGCGCCCGGTGCCGGCGGTCGGTACTCGGTCAGCTTCCGCTCGACGCGGACCACGGCATCGAAGGCGGTGACCGGGATCTGCGCGTCTCCCTTCACACGCGGCATCGCTTCATTGACCTCTGCGATGACCAACCGCGCCCGCTCGATCGCGGCAGGTGCGGCCGTGACGGATATCCCGAGGCTGCACATCCCCAGGGCATCGGGTGGGGACACTTGCACGACGGCGACGTCGACATCCATCCGACCGGCGAACATGCTGTACGGGACTTCGCTGATCAGGATGGGCACGTACTGCGCGCGGCCGGTGGCCGCCAGGTGCGCGTCACTGGGACCGATCACCGTGGCGCGATGCCGCAGGGACGGGCTGAACGTGTCGCCATCGTCAAGGATCGCGATGCCGTGCAGCAGGCGGATGCCGGGCTTCTCGATTGCCATCCCCTGCAGCGCAGCGACGATGCTCATCGGCACTGCGCACCCTCCGCCGATGAACACGCTCGACCCGGCGGGGATCATGGCCGCGGCCTCCTCGGGCGACACTGCGGACTCCTGCCAGTCCAAGGCAGCCAGAGCGTCCTTGATGGCCATTCCCGGGTCCCCTTCCAGCGGTCGAGCACGGCTGCGTTCGATAGCAATCTAGCCCTGCGGCACCGGCGGATATCGGCTCAGCAGGATCCGGTGAAGGTCCACGATTGCCCGCGGTGAGACGGCTCCCGGTTGCGGATCGGCGCGTCGCGGCGTGGCGACCAGCGCCTCGCGGCTCCGTCTGCCCCCATCTCCCGCCCACCGGTGGCACGCTGGGAGCACCTCCCAGAAGGAGCGGTCTCGATGCCGGTGTTCCGCTGGGTCCTGCACCTGGACCTCGACCAGTTCCTCGCTGCCGTCGAAGTGCGCCGCCACCCGCAGCTGCGAGGCCGGCCGGTCGTGGTCGGCGGTGACGGCGATCCGAACCGTCGGCGCCAGGTCGTCTCCACCGCCTCGGCCGAGGCGAGGCGGTTCGGGGTGCGATCGGGGATGCCGCTGAGCACGGCGCTGCGCCGCTGCCCCGACGCGGTGTTCCTCCCGGTCGATCACGACGCCTACGACACGGCTTCGGCCGAGGTGTGGGCGGTCGTGCGGGAACTGCCGGCGACCGTTGAGGTGTGGGGCTGGGACGAGGGCTACCTGGGCACCGACGATGATGATCCGTGGCGCCTGGCCGAGGACGCGCGCCGGCTGGTCGTCGCCCGAACGGGACTGACCTGCTGCGTCGGCGTCGGCGACAACAAACTGCGGGCGAAACTGGCCACCGGCTTGGCCAAGGCTCCACCGGGCGTCGACCCGCAGCAGGCCCCGGGTGTGGCCATGCTGACCCGGCAGACCTGGTTCGCGTCGATGGGGCAGCGGCCGACGGGCGACCTGTGGGGGATCGGCGGCAAGACTGCCGCCAAGCTGGCCCACATCGGCATCCACACAGTCGCCGATCTGGCCGCCGCCGATGAGCACGAGCTCGCCCAGCGATTCGGGCCGGCGACCGGGCCCTGGCTGCGCCGGCTGGGGCAAGGGGAAGGGGACCGCTCGGTGCGCGACGAGCCGTGGGTGCCCCGCGGCCGCAGCCACGAGGAGACCTACCCGAACGATCTCCTCGAGCGCGCCGAGATCGAGTCGAGACTGCGCACCCTGGCGCAACGTGTGGCGGCGGATGTCCAGGACCAGGGCCGGATCGCGACCCATGTCGGCATCAAAGTGCGCTTCACTCCGTTCCTGACCGCGACGCGGGTGACGAAACTCGCCGATCCGACCGACGATGCCGACACCCTGGCCGCCACCGCAGTCGGCCTGCTGGACCGATTCGATGCGCTGCGTCCGGTCCGGCTGCTGGGCGTACGGGTGGAGCTGGCCGATCCGGACTGATTGCCACACACCGGCGAACGCGCCACAGGGCTACGCCCGCGGCATCCGCTCCAGGAGGACTGCGGCCCCGAGCCCCGCCGCGCCGCTCACCGCCGCCAGGCCGAAGCGCCCGCCGACTCGCTCCAGCTCATCGACGCACTGGCCGACCAGGATGGCGCCCGTGGCTCCGAAGGCGTGGCCCATCGCCATGGTGCCGCCACTGGGGTTCAAGCGCTCCGGCCCGGCGTCGAAAGCTTCCCGGAACCGCAGACACACCGCACTGAAGGCTTCCGCGAACTCGAAGACGTCGATGTCGGCCGGGTCGAGGCCGGCCCGCGCAAGGACCTGCTCGGCTGCGGCCTGTCCCGCCGTCAGCATGATGACCGGGTCCGCGGCGCAGTTGGCGGTTGCGAGGATCCGCGCCCGGGGCTGCAGTCCAGCGCGATCCGCGGCGGCGGCGCTGCCCAGCAGCAGCAGCGCCGCACCATCGGCCATCTGCGGCGAGGTCCCCACGGTGTGGAGGTGCCGGACGCTGCCGACCTCCGGGTGGTGCGCGGCCACCACCGCGTCGTCCGCGGCGGCACCGATCGCTGCGAAGGCAGGCGGCAGTCGGGCCAGGGACTCCATGCTCGTTGCCGGTCGCACGAGTTCGTCGCGGTCCACGACCCCGCCATCGGCGCTGGGCAGCGCAACGACGCTGCGATGGAAGCGTCCCTCCCGCCACGCGGTCGCCGCCTTGGTCTGCGTCTCGACGCCGTAGCCATCGAGGTCGGCACGGGATCGACCGTCGATGGTCGCGACCAGATCGGCCGCACTGCCCATGTGGATCGAGCCGACCCGTTGCACGACGTCCTGATCGGTCCACAGCGCACCGCCATCGCTGAAGATCGGCACGCGGGAGACGCTCTCCACGCCGCCGGCGACCAGCAGGTCCACCTCGCCCGACTGCACCCGGGCCGCGGACAGCGCGACCGCAGCCATGCCCGAAGCGCAGAACCGGTTCACCGTCATGCCGGGCACGGTGCTCGGCCAGCCCGCCAGCAGCGTGGCGGTGCGAGCGAGGTTGGCCCCCTGCTCCCCGGATTGCGAGGCCACGCCGAGCACCACATCTGCCACCTCAGCAGTGTTCAGGCCGGTGCGATGCACCAGTTCGCGCTGCAGGGCGACCACCAGTTCGATGGGGGACAGGTGGTGCAGGCTGCCGCGCGGGGAGGCCTTGCCGCGCGGGGTCCGCAGATACTCCAACACGTACGCCTGCGCCATGCCAGCACCCTAGCCCTGCCGACGCGGGGGCCGGTGAAGGCATAGGGTGCCCTCATGCCGGTCGGCGTGTGGGTACTCGGGGGCTTCCAGAGCGACTTCGCGCGCAACTGGTCGCGGGAGGGCCTCGACATCGCGGACCTCTTCGCCGAGGCGGTGCCCGCGGCACTGGACGACGCAGGCGTGGCACCCGCCAACATCGGCGTGATCCACGTGGGCAACGCCTTCGGGCAACTCTTCACCGGGCAGGGTCACCTCGGTGCGATGCCGGCGACCGTGGTGCCGGAACTGGCCGGTGTGCCCGGTTCCCGCCACGAAGCGGCCTGCGCCTCGGGCGGCGTAGCACTGCTCGCAGCCATGGCCGACCTCGAGGCTGGCCGCTACGAGACGGCGCTGGTCGTGGGCGCGGAACTGGAGAAGACCGTCGACGGTGCGACCGCGGCCGAACTGATGGCCGCGGCCGGATGGGTCGGGCACGAGGCGCAGGGCGAACGGTTCGTGTGGCCGTGGGCCTTCGACCGGATCGCGGGGGAGTACGCCGACCGGTACGGGCTGGACGAGGAGCACCTGCGCGCCATCGGAGCGTTGAACCGTCGCAATGCCCGCTCGCAACCCGCTGGCACAGACCCGCACCTGGCCCGTCGGACCCGACACCTTCGCCGCCGACGACGAGGCCAACCCGCGGGTGGCGGGCCGGATCCGGCGCTCGGACTGCTCGCAGATCACCGACGGCGCCGCGGCCGTCGTGCTGGTCACCGATCGCTTCCTGGCGCGCCGCGGCATCGACCCCGCCGCGCGGGGGCGAGCCGGTTGGCCGGCTGGGGCCACCGCAGCAGCCAGCTGCCGCTGGAACCGAAACTGCAGGCATCGCGGGAATCGGCCTACGTCCTGCCGCATGTGCGCACGGCGATCCTGGAGGCACAGTCGCGCGCCGGCATCGCCGGGGTCGAGCAGATCGACCTCATCGAGACCCACGACTGCTTCACGCCCTCGCAGTACCTGGCCATCGACCATTTCGGGATCACCAAGCCGGGTGCATCGTGGCAGGCCATCGAAAGCGGCGACCTGGAGCGGGACGGCCGGATCCCCATGAACCCCTCCGGCGGGTTGATCGGCGTCGGCCACCCGGTGGGTGCAACCGGGGTTCGCATGGTGCTCGACGCCCACCGCCAGGTGACGGGCACCGCCGGCGAGTGCCAAGTCACGGATGCTCGCACCGCGGCCACGCTCAACATCGGCGGCAGCACCGCCACGGCCGTGACGTTCATCGTGGCGGCGCCGCCCCACTGACGCCGAGGAGGAATCATGGATGTCGATGTCGTCGCCAGGGTGCTGACCACCCTGCCCGAGGACGACGACCACCCCTACCGCACCGGGCCATGGCGGCCGCAGCGCACCGAGTGGCGCGCCGACGACTGCGAGGTGATCGGTGAGATCCCTGCCGATCTCGACGGGGTGTACGTGCGCAACACCGAGAACCCCGTGCACCCGGCGCTGGCCCCGTACCACCCCTTCGACGGCGACGGGATGGTGCACCTGGTCGGCTTCCGCGACGGCACCGCCTTCTACCGCAACCGGTTCGTGCGCACCGATGCCTTCGTGGCCGAGCAGGAGGCCGGCCGCGCGCTGTGGGCTCCGCTCACTGCGCCGAAGGGGTCGGGGGAGCGCAGCGACGGCACCGGCATACGCGGCTACCTGAAGGACGCCTCGAGCACCGACGTCGTCGTGCACAACGGGGTGATCAAGACCAGCCACTTCGAGTGCGGCGACCTGTGGCGGCTCGATCCCTTCACCCTGGACACCTTGGGCGTCCTCGGACTGGGGCGGGCGGTTCCCCGCCGAGGGCGTGTCGGCGCACCCCAGGTGGACGAGAGCGACCGGCGAGCTGCTGTTCTTCAACTACAGCCTCAACGCCCCCTACATGCACTACGGGGTCCTCGACCCCGACGACCATCTGGTGCATTACATCGATGTGCCGCTGCCGGGTCCCCGGCTGCCGCACGACATGACCTTCACCCCGAACTACGCCATCGTCAACGATCTGCCGATGACCTGGGACGACGCCCTGATGGCCAAGGGCGCCTTCCTGCCCCGGTTCCACCGCGACTGGCCCACCCGGCTCGGCGTGATCCCGCGCCGCGGCCGCACCGAGGACATCCGGTGGTTCGAGTTCGACCCGACCTACGTCCTGCACTGGACCAATGCGTGGGAGGAGGGCGACGAGATCGTCGTGGAGGGCTTCTTCCAGCACGACCCGATGCCGAGCGTGGACCGCTCGGCCGGCTTCTACGAGCGGATGAGCCGCTTCATCTCCCTGGACGGGTTCCAGTCGCGCTTGCACCGCTGGCGCATGAACCTCGCCACGGGCGCCACGCGCGAGGAATCCCTGACCGACACCATCAGCGAGTTCGGCATGATGAACGCGCTGGTGGCCGGCAGCCAGCACCGCTACACCTACGCCGCGCTCGGCGAGCCGGGCCGGTTCCTCTTCAACGGCCTGGTCCGCCACGACACCCACACCGGCAAGGAGGACGCGCTGCACTTCCCGCCGGGCGTGTTCGGCAGCGAGACCGCAGTGGCCCCCAAGACCGGGGCCGCCGCCCGTTCCGCGGCGGGCGGCGCGCCTGCGGAAGACGATGCGTACCTGGTCACCCTCACCATCGATGCCGAGCGCGACCGCAGCGAGTGCTGGGTCCTGGATGCGGCGCGGCTGTCCGAGGGGCCAGTGGCGCGGATAGGGCTGCCGGAACGCATCAGCAGCGGCACGCACGCGACCTGGGCGCCGGGCTCGGCGATCCCCGGGTGGCGCGATGCCGACGCCCACCAGGCGGGGGCGCGGCTCACCTGGTAGCAGGCCCGGCGGGCTCCGGGGGGTCACCCGGAGGCGCTCCCCGGAACGGCTCGATGACGACGCCCGGCTCGCGGCCCTCGACGTAGTAGTCCATCAGCTCCGTGTCCGGGTCCTCGCGGATGAACGGCGGAGCCGTATCCACGTAGCGGAAGCGCGCGGGATCGACGTCGGGTCCCAGATCCCGGTTGTGCGGGTCGGCCATCACCCCGAAGTAGGTGATGACCCGTTGTTCAGGCATCCGCTCCTCGACCGGCGCCAACACGCTGTAGGTCTTGCGATCGGCATGCGACAGCCAATCGGGGAAGAGGGCGCGCGGCCACAGGTGCCAGGTGCGCACCACGTTGATCTCGGCGGTCAGGATGAACAGCACCGAGGTGGTGTAGAGCAGCGTCAGGAAGGCGATGGCGCCCGCCAGCGCACCGTAGAGCGAACTGGCTTCGGCGACCAGTCGCGCGAACAGGCCGCTGAGGAACGGTATGACCACCATCGTGATCCCGAGGAAGGTCGCGGTGCCCGGCCAGATCTGCCAGAACGTCAGGTGTCGCCCGCA
Source organism: uncultured Actinomycetota bacterium (assembly GCA_963706835.1). Taxonomy (GTDB): domain Bacteria; phylum Actinomycetota; class Actinomycetes; order S36-B12; genus CAVXYG01. Next base: position 10,736 of record CAVPOB010000010.1, on the reverse strand, counting down.
GAGTACCCAGTACGACACCAGCACGACCCCGAAGAACAGCGACGCGACGATGAGGACGACGAGTACCCGGACCAGCGCGGACTGATTGCCGGCGACACCGGCCCAGGCGGCGACCAGTCCGTACCCCATCAACCCGGTGTAGAACAGCAGCGTCATGCTGAGCGCACGCACTTGCCGCGGGAAGAACCCCGGCCGGATGCGCCACGGCACCGCCCAGATCTGGTTGAAGGCGAACTGCGCGGACTCGGTGAGCCCAAGCCCCGCGTACAGGGCCGCGGCCAGGCCGATGACCAGCGGTGCGCCGGTATCGGGGAGGGAGACGATGGCATCGTTGATTGCCGCCGCTACTTCGGGTAAGGCCCCGAACGTCGCCTCCACCACACCGGCTCGCAGGGTCGGATTGTCGCGCAGCAGCCGACCGAGGACGACCGCGAAGACCAGCAGCAATGGCGCGATGGAGAACAGCGCGTAGTAGGCCAGTTGGGCGGCGAATCGGCTGCCCGAGTCGTCGGCGTACTTCCGGTACACCGACCACGGGAAGGCGATCACGGGGTGTCGCTGCTGCCACAGGTCGACGGCCCTGCCCATCCGGCGCACCCGGCCCTCGACCCCGGCCGCGACCCCGGCGACCGCCGAGCGGTTCTCGTCGTGGCTCATCCCTCCACCCTACGGTGGGCCTCGCGACGCGCTGCGCATCGCGCAATGATGGCCACCATGAGCAAGGCGCTCGGGCTGGTCGGCGGGGCGCTGCTCGCCGCACTCGGTACATGGTTCATCGGGATGCGCACCGGTTGGCGACCCGTGGTGAACCTGCAGCGCAGGATCAATCGGGACGTGCTGAACCCGCGCATGATGGATCGCGGCGCGGCGGGCGGTGGTCCGTCGGCGATCATCCACCACACGGGTCGTCGCAGCGGCAACGAATACCGCACACCGGTCGGCGCCGCGCAGACCGAGGACGGGTTCGTCGTGGCAACCGTGTACGGGCCGGATTCGGACTGGATCCGCAACGTGCTCGCCGCAGGCCCCGCCCGGGTGGAGGCTGCCGGCGGCACCCACGAGGTGCTCCAGGCCGCACTGGTGGACCTGCATGATGTCGCCGAGTACTTCTCGCCGGCCGAACAGCGCGCCCATCGCGTCTTCGGCGTCCGGCAGGCAGTACGGCTGCGGACCGTGACCACCGAATGAGGCACGGTTTTCCCAAGGCTGCGCCCGGCCGTCGCTACCCGCAGTGGGGGCTAGTCGAAGTGCGCGGATCTCCCGACCGGACGCACCGCCGGATGCGCTGCCCGTGGCCCTCGATCGCATGCCTCAAGCGCCGCAGGCCGCTAGGCTCCCGGCATGTCCACCCCGAGCGAGGACGTCGCCGATAGCGAGCGCCTGTTCCCGGGACGACAGTTCATCAGCACGGTGCTGGATCTGCTCACCGTCAAGAGCGAGATGAGCGCCCGGCTGTGGAAGGTCTACACGATGCGCGCCGCCATGGCGGGCATCATCATCAGCATCTTCTACCTGTCCTTCTACGGCATCGAGGGCGCCTTCGGGGAGGTGGCCTCAGCGGCCGGCACCACCCTGCTGCCGATCGGCAAGTTCGTCGCTGCCTTCGTCTTCGGCTTCGCGCTGGTGCTCATCTACTACACCAAGTCCGAGCTGCTGACCTCGAACATGATGGTCGGATCGATCGGCGTCTACTACAACCACGGCTCATGGCCGCAGGTCCTACGAATACTCGGGCTGTGCTACCTCGGCAACGTGCTCGGGGGACTGCTCGTGGCGACACTGCTCATGGCCAGCACGCTGGTGTCCGGCCCACTGGCCGAGCACATGGGGGACTCGGTGGCCACCAAGACCGGCTACGTGAGCGAGGGCCTGGTCGGCATGGGCGACCTGCTGGTGCGCGCGATCCTGTGCAATCTCCTCATCAACATCGCGATGCTGGTCGTCTACAACGGGATGATCAAGGACGACATCGCCAAGGTCGCCGGCATGGTGGTCTCGGTTTTCCTGTTCGCCTTCCTCGGCCTGGAGCACTCCGTGGCCAACTCCGCGCTGTTCCTGATCTACGGGTTCCAGTACGACATCGACGTCGCTGCAGCCCTCGGCAACATCGGCATCTGCCTGGTGGGCAACTTCATCGGCGGCGGGCTCCTCATCGGCGTCTACTACGCCTACGCCAACGATCCCCGCCGTATCCAGCGGCGCATCGGCCGCCGGGACCACCACTGATCCGGGCCGGCGCAATCTCGGGTGGAGTGCTTCGGGGGTGGTGGCTCGGGGTGGGCGCCGTCCCGAGGGGCAACGGTGCACCCGGCATGGGGGTGTGCACCCGTGACGGGGGCTGAGAGCACCTCCGGGGCGGCAACCGTGCACCCGGTTCGGGGGTGGTGGCTCGGGGTGGGCGCCGTCCCGCGGGACAACGGTGCACCCGGCATGGGGGTGTGCACCCGTGACGGGGGCTGAGAGCACCTCCGGGGCGGCAACTGTGCACCCGGATCGGGGGTGGTGGCGCGGGGTGGGCGCCGTCCCGAGGGGCAACGGTGCACCTGGATCGGGGGTTTGCACCCGCGACGGGGGCTGAGGGCACCTCCGGGGCGGCATCGGTGCACCCGGATCGGGGGTTTGCACCCGGGACGGGGGCTCTGGGCCCAGATCCGGCTGGTCCCGCCCCCACGACGGGTGCAAACCCCCGAACCGGGTGCAACCCTTCCCCGCATACCGGACACCCCGCCCCCGCGGCGGGTGCAAACCCCCGAACCGGGTGCAGACACCCCGCGCCGATGAGTCGCTCACTTGCTGGATCCGCAGGACACCGGAAACGCGAACCGGCCCCGCGGCGGCCCGCTCGCTCCACCCGCAGGCGCCGGAGCCCACCACACAATCCCAGGAGCGATGCAGCCCTAATCCGGTTCGGGCTGCCGCAACGGCCACAGCCGACTCAGCGAATCCCAGAAGATCACAGCGGCGAGAAGCACTGCGGCAGAACCGAACGCCCACCCGGCGATCACGTCGGTGGTCCAGTGCACGCCCAGCACGATGCGGGACAGCCCGACGACGGGACTGAGCACGATCAGGACGATGCCCACCCGCTGCAGCCAGCGCCGGTCCTCCAGCACCGCCAGGTGCACGAACACCAGCCCGAGGGCCAGGTACAAGGAGATGCCGCCGCTGGAATGGCCTGATGGAAACGACTTGTCGAGGTCGGAGACGAACTCCTCGGCTCCGGGCGGTCGGGAGCGCCCGACGGCCAGCTTCGTCAACTCCACCGCGATCACTCCCGTCAGCGACGAGACCGCCAGGAACATCGCTGCGGGCCGTCGCGACGAGAGGAACAGCATTGCGGCGATCACCAGGCCGTAGACCGTCGACAGCAGGGGGCCGGTGACGGCGCCCAAGAACCGCGCGGCGCTCACCGCCAGCGGAATCTGATCGGTCCAGTCATTGGTGAAGGTGTGAATCGCGGTGTCGAGCGCCGTGGGTCGACCGTCGATGAGGACGACGGCACCGATGAAGAGGCCGGCGGTGACGACTGCCGCGACCAGGCCGGCGATGGCGATGCCCCGCCGATCGCCGATGTCGGAGTCTCGGTCGGCGGGCTGCATCCGCCCACAGTAGTGGCTGGCAGCCGTCGGCACGCCGTGGAGCGGGGTGGCCCTCAGCCGTCCGCGGCCGGGGCGCCGTCGTAGCGGAGCCAGGACTGGAAGCCGCCGGCCAGGTCGGTTGCGCGGTGCATGCCCAGCCGCCGCAGCGTTGCCGCAGCCACCGATGATGCGTACCCCTCGTTGCAGACCAGCACGATGCGCCGGTCCGGCGAGGTCACCTCGGCCAACCGGTGCGGGCTGCTCCAGACCGTGCGCCATTCCAGCACGTTGCGGTCCACCAGGACCGCGCCGGGAAGGTCGCCGTCGCGCTCGCGCTGGTCGGCCGGTCGGATGTCGACCACCAGGGCACCATCGGCCATCTCCTGCGCCAACCCGCCAGGCGATACTCGGTCGATCTGGCCACGGGCCTGCTCCAGGTACTCATCCAGCGCCGCCCCCTCCCGGGACGGTGCGCGCAGGACCACCCACGTGAAGGGCTGGTCCTTGCCCGCCGGGGTGCGGTGCACGTGGCGGCGCTGATCCACCACGTCGAACGTCGGGGCCGCAGCAGCAGCCAGCGATGCTGCGTCGTAGCGCTGGACCGGCAGCGCCGAGCATTGCTCGGGACCGTCCGGGGCGAAGGTGGCGATGATGGCATGGCCGCCGGGCGGGACTGCCGCAGCCAGGCGGCACCGGTAGAGCTCGCGGTCGTACTCCGAGGTGAGGAAGTGGAAGACCGCCCGGTCGTGCCACACGTCGAATCGGCGCCTGGGCCACCAGCGCAGCAGGTCGGCGACGACCCAGGAGACCGGGCTCGGCCCCAGCCGCGCCTCGGCGATCCCGATCGCCACGGGGGAGATGTCCAGCACTGTCATGTCGCGCCAGCCCTGGTGCACCAGCGCGTCAGCCAGCCACGATGATCCTCCGCCCACATCGATGAGCGAGGTGCTGCGATCGGCCCCGATGAGCTGCAGCAGTTCCAGCGACGTGGTGGGCTCCGGTTCGTACCAGCTCACCTTCGCCGCACCAATGCGTTCGTAGCGGCCGTCCCAGTGGTGGCGCAACCCGGTGGACTCGCCCGGGGGTTCCATGGCCTCAGACTACCGAGGCAGCGACGAGGTGGGCGGGCCACCGGGCAGCGCTACCGCCGGCCCAGCGCCTCCCGCAGCGGCACCCGCCGCCCGGTCGTGGCGACGCCGCGGGCGTAGATGCGGGATGCCAGTGCCGCCAGCGCCACGGCGGCCAGCGCGGTGAGCGCCATCGCCAGCAGCAACTGCCACACCGGGACCAGCCCAGAGGTCCAGCGCACCGGCATGACCATCGGTGCGCTGGCGGGGAAGAGCGAGGCGGCGGTCGCCACCATCCCGTTCGGATCGGCCACCGTCACCGTGACAGCGATCAAGTACGAGCCCACCAGCGTGATGTTCGCCGGGATGGTTGCCGGACCCACTTCGGACAGCTTCTCCACCAGGGAGCCGAGTGCCGCGAAGACGAACGCATACAGCAGTAGCCCCAGCAGCAGCCACACGAACCCCAGACCGATGTCGCCGATAGCCGCCGACGGCACGTTGACGCCGTCGCCGGTCGCTAGGCCCACGGCCGCCGGGATGCCGAGGGCGGACACCTGGACCAGACCCAGCAGGCCGACGCCGAACACCGTGCCGACCAGCAGCTGGCTGGGGCGCAGCACGGCGAGGAGCACCTCCGTGATCCTGGTGGATTTCTCAGTGGCGACCGCGCTGGCGATCGCGGTACCGGTGAGGATCAGGGCCATGTACAGCACGATCCCGACGATGAAGCCGACGGCCGAGCGCCCTTGGTCAGCGACCGGACCCACGGTGATCTGCTCCGGCGGGGGAATCGCCTGGATCGCCGCGATCTCCTCAGCGGTCAGCCCGGCATCGCGCAGTGCGTCGGTCGTGGCCTGCGCGAGCAGGAGTTGGGTGACGACGGCCGGGAAGATCCCCCCGCCGTCGCTGGAGACGAACAGGGTGCTGCCCGCTTCGGTGATGACCAGCCCGGCAGTGGCCTCGCCGTCCCGCACGCTCGCCCGCGCGGCACTGCGATCCTCGACCCGGAGGATATCCACCGTGAACTCGCCCGCCGTCGCCGCCGCCTGGACCTGCTCCACCACCTGTTCCGGGGTGTCGGGAGTCGTTGCCAGGACGTAGCTGGCGGGACCGCCGGCGAGCAGGCGGGGCAGTAGTGCCGCGCCGATCCCGATGAGGAGCATCAGCGCGGTGACGATCCGCCACGTCTTGGAGGCCATGCCGTCGCGGATCGCCCGACGGGCCACGAGGCCGGTGCCGCGCCAGCGTCCCACGGGCGTCACGGCGCCACCTCCACGTCGGCGCGGCCGACCGCTTCCAGGAACACCTGCGACAGGGTGGGCAGGTCCAGGCCGAAGTCGGTGACGGTCCCGGCCGCCCGGGCAGCGTCCAGCACCTGCAGCGGGTCCAGTCCGGCCGGCAGCTCGATGCGCAGGGCGTCTGCCTGTGCACTGACCACCCGTGTGCCCGGGAACGGGTCCAGCCACTGCAGACCGGCTGCCGATGACAGCCCCAGGCGCAGTTGCCGCCGACCCGAGGCCGCCCGCAGCGCCGCCACGTCACCCTCCAGCACCGTGCGACCGCGGTCGATCATGATGATCGCCTCGCACAGGTCCTGCACGAGATCGAGCTGGTGGCTGCTGAACAGGACCGTCTTGCCGGCCGCGGCGCGCTCGCGCAGCGAGACGGACAACTCCTCCACCGCTACCGGATCCAGACCCGCGAACGGCTCGTCCAGCACGATGACGTCCGGGTCGTGCACCAGGGATGCCCCCAGTTGCAGGCGCTGCTGCATCCCTCCCGAGAGCCGTTCGGTTCGTTCGTCCCAACGATCGCCGAGCCCCAGTTCCGCCAGGATGTCCCGGGCCCTAATGACTGCGTCGTCGCGATCCAACCCATGCAGTCGGGCCATGTAGACCAACTGGTCGCCGGCCTTCATCGTCGGATACAGCCCACGCTCCTGCGGCATATAGCCCCAGCGCTGGCGGTCGGAGAAGTCGACATCGCGACCGTTGCGCAGGACCCGCCCATCATCGGGATCGATCACGCCGAGCAGCACCCGCATGAACGTCGTCTTGCCAGCGCCGTTGGGGCCGAGCAGCCCGGTCAGCACGCCCGGTTGCGCCGTGACGGTGACACCGTCCAGGGCCACGCGCTGCCCGAAGCGATGACGCAGATCCACCGCCTGGAGCACCACTCGTGCAGCCTAGCCCCGAGGGTCGCTGCCGGTCGCGAGCGGTCACCCCCGCCGCGCTGCCAGGATGCTGATGTGCACCCGCGTCGACCCTTCTCGCCAGCAACCGCCCTCATCGCCCGGGGGCGTCCCGAGGGCCCGGGCTCGCCCCTCAACACCCCCATCGTCGGCGTCAGCGCCTTCACCGCCGGTGGCGAGCAGGGCTACGCGAGAGCCGATGGGACACCGACCTGGGCGGCGCTGGAGGACGTCGTGGGCGCCGTCGAGGGCGGATCGGCCGTCGCCTTCGCTTCCGGGATGGCGGCCATCACCGCCGTGCTGGAATCGGTGCCGGCCGGGGGCCGCATCGCCGCCCCGCACGGGTGCTACCACGGCACCGAGCAGGTGCTGCGGACCGGAGCCGGCAAGGGCCGCTGGCGCGTCACCTGGCTGGAGCCCACCGACACCGGGCCATGGTGCGAGGCTGCGGCAAGCCACGACCTGCTCTGGCTGGAATCACCCACGAACCCGCTGCTGCACATCATGGACCTCCCGCAGATCCTGCAGCGGTCATCGGCCAACTGCCGCACCGTCGTGGACAACACGTTCGCCACGCCGCTGGGGCAGGCGCCGCTGCGCCTGGGAGCCGACATCGTCGTGCACTCGGCCACGAAGTTCCTCGCCGGCCATTCCGATGCGCTGGCCGGCGTTGCGGTGGCCCGCAGCGCCGAGGACGCCGCTGCTCTGCGCGACGCGCGGACGCTGTACGGGGCGACACCGGGGATGCTGGAGGCCTACCTCACCGTTCGCGGACTGCGGACGCTGTCGCTGCGGGTCGCCGCCGCCAGCGCCAACGCCGACGCATTGGCACAGCGACTGGCCCAGCACCGGGCAGTGCGGCGCGTCTACTACCCGGGCTTGCCCGACCATCCGGGCCATGACCTTGCCCGATCGTTCATGTCCGGTTTCGGCGCTGTCCTGGCCTTCGAGGCGGTCGGCGGTGCCGCGGCCGCCGACCGGTGGTGCCGAGCCACGCAGATCATCTCCCATGCGACCAGCCTGGGCGGGGTGGAATCCACTATGGAGCGCCGCTCGGCGGTGCCCGGCCAGGAGCACCTGCCCGCGGGCCTGATCCGGCTGTCGGTCGGCTGCGAGGACGGCGCCGACCTGTGGGCGGACCTGGCCGATGCGTTGTCCGCGTAGCGGTCGCGGCACGGCCCGGCGCGCTATGGTGACCGCACAGGAGGTGGCATGAAACGGGTCCTGGGCGCCTTTGTCGCGCTGCTCATCATCGTGATCGGCGCGGCAGTGGCAGCGCTCGGCGCACTCGGGCTGTCGGTGTTCGGCACCGATGGCACCTTCACCGCCGCGGGCCGCTCGGTGGAATCGGCACCGGAATCCGTCGCCGTGATCGCTGATCTCACCGGCGTCGAGGTCGACCTGCCCTACCACGAACTGCTCGGCGAGGCGACGCTGAGCCTGGCAGCCGATGATGGCAGCACGCTCTTCCTCGGCCAGGCCGATCAGGCCGCGGTCGACGAATACCTCTTCGGCTCGCCGTACGACCTGGCAACCAAGAACGGCTCCTGGACGCTGACGCCGGTGGCCGGCATCGACGCCGACATCGCGCGCCCCGCAGAGCAGACCTTCTGGGCGCAGTCCGATGTCGGCGAGCGACCATCGCTGACCCTGCAGGAAGACAGCGGGCCACAGACCCTGGTCATCATGCAAATCGACGGCCAGCCCGGCGTCTCGGCGACGATCACGCTCGGCTTCACCGGCGAGCGGATCGGGCCGGCATCGATAGCAGCGGTCGCGGTCGGACTGCTGCTGATCCTGCTGACGTTCGTGGTCATCCTGTGGCGGCGCCGCCGGGCACGTCGGCGCGCCGCGACTGCTGCTGCCGCGGCGGCGCCGCTCGCCGGCGCCGCGGGGCCCGCGACACGATCCGATGTGCTCAACCTCGCCGCAACGCCCGAACCGGCGGCAGTTTCGGAGGGCAACGGTGACGAGGGTCCCGACCACGGCGGCGCGACGGCCTAGATGACGGTGGAGGTCTGATGGAGGTCCAGGAAACGGCGATTACGTCGGACAAGGTCGTCACCATCCCGAACATCCTGAGTTTCCTGCGACTCCTCGGGGTGCCGCTGTTCTTCTGGCTCATCGTGGGGCCCGAGGAGGACGGTTGGGCGCTGGTGGTGCTGGTCATCAGCTCCATCACCGACTGGCTGGACGGCAAGATCGCCAGGGCAACCGGGCAGATCACTCGGCTGGGCCAACTCCTGGACCCGATCGCAGATCGGCTCTACATCATCGCGGCACTCATCGCGTTCGGGATTCGGGGCATCGTCCCCTGGTGGTTGCTGGGGCTGCTGATCGCGCGCGACCTTGTCATGGGCGTGGTCATGCTGGTCCTGAAGCGCCACGGCATCCTCGGTCTGCCCGTGCACTTCCTGGGCAAGGCCGCCACCTTCTGCCTGCTCTACGCGTTCCCGCTGCTGCTGCTCGGGCAGATCGATGTCTGCCTGGCCGACGCGGCCGAGGTCCTCGGATGGGCCTTCCTCATCTGGGGAACCGGGCTCTACTGGTACGCCGCGGGCCTGTACATCGAACAGACTCGGCGCATCCTCAGTGGTACCGGATCGGATTCACCTTCACGTTGAAGGTTGGGCGCCGGGAGCATCTCTAGTGTGGCTTGACCGGCCGCGACTCGGACGACTAGATTCACGGCATCAGCGGGCCGCCGGCTCCGCGCCGGTGGGGCTTGCAGATCGCGGTGCGCCCCGCCGCACCTGGTGGGAGGAGTCCGAAATGGGCAGTGAGGATACGGCGAGCCTGCCTCGTCCAAAGTGCCCGAACTGCGACCACGTCGGCGCGATCGGCGCTCGCTTCTGCAGCAACTGCCGCACCCGACTGGACGCCTCGGCGGTGGCCGATGCCACCAGTGCGCTGGCCGAACCGGCGATGGACTGGCCGTCCGGGGCTCAGCCGGCCATCGAGGACCAGCCCGAATCCGGCGCGATCCTGGTCGTGACCAGGGGCGCCGACGCGGGCATGCGGTATCTGCTGCACATCCCGCGGCGACGAGCGGAATGCGCTCGGACTCCAGGCCCAGCACGCGCAGTGCCGCGTGCACGCCTTCGATCACCTGGTCGAACTCGAAGCGACCGTCACCCAGTTCCTCGATCCGCGTCGCGCCAAGGTGGCCGCCCGCGTGGCCCGGATGCTCGATCACGATCGCGTCGGGAAGGCGGTCCTTGCGCATCCACTTGCGCACGACCAGCGCGACGCCGCGCGCGTCCGAGAGGATGGGCACCAGCGCCACCTCGGGGAAATCGGCGGTCATCTCGGGCAGGTCCAGCGGCAGCCCGGCACCCATCACCACCGCGTCCACGCCCGACTCGCAGGCCTGGCGCACCAGCGCCGGGTGCTGGCGACCGCCTTCATCACGTTCACCGCGATCGCGCCACGGCCCTGCGACTGCTCCTTGGCGAGCCTGACTTCGCGATCCAGCGCGACCAGGTTGACGCGGTCGAGCACCTCGTGGTCGTGCACGCCGCGGCACTGCTCCATCAGGTCGGCGTGGTGGTGGCGCAGGTCGACCGAGGCGATCGTGCCGAGTGCGCCGGCCCGGGCGACCGCGGAGGCGAGGCGATGCGCGGAGACGCCACCCCCATGCCGCCCTGCACGACGGGCAGGAGGCGATGACGGCCGAGCGCAAGCGCACGCAGCCCGCGCGCGGCAAGCTCGTCCAGCGAAAAATATTTCATGCAGTGGAATCCGCGCAGGGAAAAACGGATTCTCGCGGGTCCTTGCGACCCGGTCATTGACATTTATCAGGAAGCGAGGGATCCGCCGATGTCCCGGCGCGCGATCGTCGAGCCGAACGCCGGTACCGACGCGGATGCCGACGCCGGTGCGCCCAGGCGCGCCCGG
>CAVPOB010000009.1:0-33651 GCA_963706835.1 uncultured Actinomycetota bacterium | reverse complement strand
GCACCCCGCTGGGCCGACGAGGGCTGGATCCTGGCCCGCGACGTCGGCACCCACTGGGAGGTCCACAGCGCCCGAGCCCGGTTCAAGCGCCTGGCCGACGGCCACCCCCGCCGCGGGCTACCGCCGATCTGCCCGGAGCCACCCCACACAGCCTGCGCCATTGCGCAGCCACCATCCTGCTCGAGGAAGGCGTGCCCATGCGGGTCGTCGCCGACCTCCTCGGGCACTCCTCCACCCGCGTCACCGAAGACGTCTACGCCCACGTCAGCACCCGCCTCAGCGCCCAAGCCGCCATCGTGCTCAACCAAGCCCTGTGAGACCGGATGCGACTCGTTGGAGGGCGGCCCGAAGGTGATATAGAGATGCATTGACAGTACATAGAGAACTCTGTATATTGTGAGTACAGGAACTAGGTGAGATTGGTGGAGGTGGAGCGATGGCTGCTTTCAAAGGAATGTCGGCTGTTCGGGCGGTACTGACGGTGGATGTGGAGCACTTGAGCCATGAACAGCGTGATCGCCTGGCCGAGTTGATCGGAGAGGCCCTCCGCCGCGTGACGCATCCGGAGGATGAGCCGGTGGTGTTGGGCTGGACCCAGCCCGCCTTCCTCGAGGTCCTGGTCCGGTTGGAGGCCGCCAAAGCAACCGTGCAGGCTGCGGCCATCCGAGCGGCCCTCAAGCAGGGGGGCTACGTCTCCCGCGATGAGGTCTATCGGATCGGCCGGTACCCCGCTGATCGGACGTTGCGGGGCTTCACGCGCCCGGTCAACCGGATCGTCGATGACATGAAGCAGGTGGGCGAGGTTCCCGTCGATGCTGTCGACATCCTCGCGCCGAGCTACCGGACCGGTGTGCAGGCAGACGGATTCACCGTCCCCCTCGACCTTTCTGAGCTGCTCGGCTAGACGGGCCGCCGCGGAACATGACCAGGCTAGACGACTCAAGGAGATGAAGTGAATGGCTGGGCCGGGAGAATGACGCGGAGTTGGCGGCCGTGAGTGCCCATGATCGAGCGTCGAATGCGCGACCCCTGCCGCCGGAACCCACCAGGGGCGCAGATGCCCGGCTCCCCGCGCCGACCGAAGTCAACAGTTCCGCTCGGCCTCGTCCAGGCGGGGATTGGAGGGAGAGACATGGTGAGCCTGCAGGTATGTCCGTTCCACACGTCCGAGGACATCCCGGGGGAGCTGATCTCGGGTCTCGGGTGAATGGCCGCAGTACTCGTTCACGTGCCCGCTGTCGAAGGGCCATCCCAGGGATCGGAAGTTCTCGTGGCTGTCCAGCCCGCCTCCAGAGGGTGGCGAGCCGTCGGGGCTGTCTGCCGAGTTGGGCCTGGCCGTGGACCTGATGGCCGTAGTCGGCCAGCTCGGGCATCGGTGGGTCGAGTACGGGGTGGTCGAGCGCGCATACGCGCTGGCGCATCCACGGGAGTTCGCCATCCTTGTCGACCGGTATGGCCATACCGCGGTGGCGCCGAAGCGGTACACCGCGTCGGCGTTCCTGGGGCGCGCCCTAGGCGAGCTGAGCGTCAAGGGGGACTTGGCGTTCCGCTACGGGCCGGCTACGGGGCGATGGGACTACAACTCGCGGATCTCCTGGTGGTGCCTGCCGCCCGAACCGGAGTGGTCGGCGGATGGCAGCTGGGCCAGCGTGGAGGCGACTGGTGTGGGGATGGACTACGTGCCGGGCAGCACCGAGTAGCCGGCCCCATCCGCGCAGGGCGTGTCTTCCCGAACACGACCACACCCGGCTGATTCACGATTCTCAGTAGGGAGGCCATCTCAGGACCGTTGGTTTCGTCAAGAACTCGAGAGATCCGATCTGGAGATCGTGGGTTGTGCTGGCTACGCGAGCCGCCAAGGGCTTCTCTTGGCTCCAGCCATCTTCTGGAGTCGACCAGCGTCCCTCAACTGTTGGGCGGCCCACCGGATGTCGTACTGCCAGGTGAAGAACAGGTCGCCTGACTGCCGGAGGTCCGGTTCATGGCGCCTCCACACCACCTCGCTGACTTCGACCACTCCTCCGGATCCACCGAGCTCGGTCAGCGCCTCGATCACCCAGTCCGGCAGGTCGTGCTTGGTGGCCATAGCGGAAGCTTGCTAGGCAGGGTGGCCAGGACGCTACCCAGAGAAGTCTACGATCCAGTGACGCCGGTGCAGGCACTTCGACGATGGCAGTCGTCGCTCAGACTCCGCGGTGTCGGACGAGGACACTGATCTGCTCTTGAGCCTCGACAGGGTCCTCATGTTCCCAGATCCGCAAGACGGTCCAGCCCAGAGTCACCAGACGGGAGTCCGTGTCCCGGTCGCGAGCGACGTTGGTGGCGACCTTCTTGGCCCAGAACTCGGCGTTCTCCTTGGGAGCGATGTAGTGCTCGGGGCAGCCGTGCCAGAAGCATCCGTCGATGAAGACGGCGACCTTCTGCCGGGTGAAGACGATGTCGGCGCGACGGCGACGATCGAAGGGCAGCGGCCAGTCGACGCGGTAGCGCAGGCCCTGGGCGTGGAGCAGTCGGCGAATCAGGAGCTCCGGCGTGGTGTCACGGCGTCGGTTGCCGAGCATCGTGCGTCGGATCGCGGGACTGCTGGCCCATGATCCGCGCCCAGCCGGGTCGTCGGTCCGGCGTTGTCGGACGGCCATGGTTCCATCCTCCTGCTCGTCCGGTTGCTCCTTCCCGGCGATGCGTCCGCGACACGCCGCGACACACCGTCGAGCTCCCGGGGTTCGGCACCTGCTGCCAGCAGGATGTCACCAATCGTTCCCCATGGAGGTTCTCGGTGGATTCGCTCGGCACGTTCGAACTGGCCCGTCAGCGCTGGACCCAGCGTGAGATCGCCGACTCGCTGGGGGTGGCGCAGCGCACGGTGATGCGCTGGGAGTCCGGGGAGTCGCCGCTGCCGCATCGGGCTGAGCTGGCGCTGTCGGAGGGGCTGCGCGCGCATCCTGAGCAGGGACGGTTCCGCTTCATCGACCTGTTCGCCGGGCATCGGCGGCACCCGGCTTGGGCTGGGAGTCGATCGGCGGGCGGTGTGTGTTCACCTCGGAGTGGAACAAGTACGCGACCAAGACCTACCTGGAGAACTTCGGCGAGCAGGAGGGGCACACGTTCGCAGGGGACATCACCGCGGTGCCGGCCGACGAGGTGCCGGACCACGACGTACTGCTTGGCGGGGTTCCCTTGTCAGCCGTTCAGCATCGCTGGAGTGTCGAAGAAGAACGCTCTGGGGCGGCCGCACGGATTCGCGGACGAGACTCAGGGCACGCTGTTCTTCGACGTGGCCCGGATCATCGATGCCAAGCGTCCGCGGGCCTTCATGCTGGAGAACGTGCGCAACCTGATGTCGCACGACAAGGGCCAGACCATCGAGGTGATCATGCGCACTCTGACCGAGGAACTCGGCTATCACGTGCAGGCCCGGGTGCTGGATGCCTCGCCACTGGTGCCGCAGGGTCGGCAGCGGATCTTCATCGTCGGGTTCGCCGAGGACACGGGGTTCGACTTCGGAGCCCTCGAGCTCCCGGCGTCGCGTCCGACGATGTCGGATGTCCTGCACCCGGAGGACGGCAGTGAGGACCCGGAGGCCCCGTACACCGTGGGTCCGAGGGCCAAGGTCGCGGACAAGTACACCCTGACCGACCACCTGTGGCAGTACCTGCAGAACTACGCGGCCAAGCACCGCTCGGCCGGCAACGGATTCGGCTTCGGGCTGGTCGGGCCCGGACGATGTCGCCCGCACCCTGTCTGCCCGCTACTACAAGGACGGCTCGGAGATCCTTGTGAGTCGGGGTCCGCGGCGGAACCCGCGCCGGCTCACGCCTCGCGAGTGTGCCCGCCTGATGGGCTTTCCCGGACACCTACCGGATCCCGGTCTCCGACACGCAGGCATACAAGCAGTTCGGCAACAGCGTCGTCGTGCCCGTCGTCGCCGCTGTGGCTCGGCACATGGAGCCGCACCTCGGCTGCCGATCGCGCTGACCCGTCGACGAGCTGCACGTGGCCGACCCGACCGACCTCGTCGGCTCACTGCAGCCGACGCCTCGCAAGGCGACGTCGCTCGACGCCCGGCCTGACGATGCATCCCGCAGCTGTCGGAGTACTTCGTCGGCGCGGCCGGCAAGGTGCTCAGCGCAGTTGAGATCCAGCCGGCAGGCGTCCCACCAGCACGAGTTCAACGGCGTGAAGGCCCTTGCCGATCTCCTGGGTGAACCCGTCGGCCATCAGGTCTTCCCGACGCGGTTCATCAGGATCGACGACGACCTCGCGACCACTCGAAGCGCACGGCATCGCTCACCTGGTACGACGCCCGCAGACAGGCGCGCGAGCAGCGGGAGCGTCATGCGCTGGGAGTACCGCCTGTACTACCCGGACAACCCCGTCATGCAGAGGCGATGCCGGGTGACTACATCGTCCTCGCGCGCCGGCCCGATGGCAGCCTCGTGGTCGATCATCAGCCCAACCGGGTCCAGCGTCAGCGCCCAGCTCCGGTCGGTCTTCGGCCTCGAGGATCGCGGTGAGCTGTTCACCGTCGCGCCCGAGCCACGGGACGACGACCTCATCCTACACCGCTGCGGCGCTGCTGGAGGCCCTCGGGATCGAGGTCCGCTGGGTCGAGGAGAGCCGCCTCGAGGACCTTCTCTCAGCCTTTGGCGGCCAGCTTCCCAGCCACCACCGTGTTCTCTGCCTATGCGCGTCGGCAGCTCCGGAGGTCGATCCCCTCGCCGACCCCGATGGTGCCCTCGTTGAGTGGATGACCATCGAGGAGGTCCTGTTCCGAACGCTGGAGAAGCACCTGCTGACCGCGGACCTCGAGCGTGCTGCAGGTGATGTCGAGGCGATCCTCGTCATCGCGCAGCGGGTGTTCCAGCGTCGCCGGGCACGGGCCGGCCAGGCTCTGGAGAATCACGTCCAGCAACATCCTGCGGGAGGCGCCAGATCCCGCATACTCGTGGCGGTGTCACGGAGGGCACCAAACGGCCGGACTTCCTCATTCCCGGAATCGACCAGTACCACGACCCTCGATAGCCCGCGAGCGAGCCTGCATCATGCTCGGGGTCAAGACGACCTGTCGCGATCGCTGGCGGCAGGTCCTCACCGAGGCTGATCGGATCCCGCACAAGCACCTGTTGACCCTTGAGGCGCCTATCAGCCCGGCGCAGCTCGACGAGATGGCCGCTGCCAACCTGACACTGGTGATCCCGGAGGGACTGCACGGCGCGTTCGCTCCTGATGACCGGGCCCGACTTCTGTCCATACGCGACGTGCTCGTCACTGAGCCAGGAGGCTGCTCGCCACTGACGGTCTCACGAGGGCCTCGAGTCGATGAGGCGCGCTCGGATCATCGCCTGTATGCGTCGAACTCCTTCGGGAGCAGCTCCAGCAGTTCGGTCGACGTCACGGAGCCGAGGTCGAAGGTTCGGTCGAACTGCTGCATGACCGTCGCGAACCTGCGAACCGAACCCGGATCCTTCGGAGGCCGCGCCGGGCTTCAGCGTCTTCCTGGCGGGGTCGTAGTAGAGCTTGGTCACCGTGTCCATGACCGCATCCGACGTAAGCAGGAACTGCCGAGACGCGATGTTGCCCACGACCTCGCCGGGCACCGTGAACGGTTGCGCCAGGAGCGCTGCGGCCCGACCGCTTGGCCCATGGAGCCGGTAGATGTGGCAGGGACTCCACAGGAGATGGCGGTACCGCCTGTTCCAGCTGTGCTCCAGCAGCCAGCGTTCTGAACCACCCACCGCGAACTTGCGACCCTCGGCCTTTCCCAGGGCCAGCCAGTTCAACCCGAGCCAGGACCACACTGCAGGGCGGTCGAGACTCGGATGTGCGGCGAAGAAGGAGGTGAAGTGCGCCCCCGCCTCCTCCCACGTCGAGAACCAGCGGTACTCGATCTGCGGGCTGCCCGGGATGGGCTTGCTCAACGCCGGATCCACCTTCCCGGGTACTCCTGCGAGGACGCTGCGGTGCAGTTCCGTGATCGAGGACGCTGTTGGTTCCATCAGTACTCTGCGTGCGTGGGTCTCGCCCTCTGATGTCAGGTCGCGTACGTCGATCTTGGTCATTCGTTCTCCTCAGAAACGGGGTACAGACCCACGATCTTGTGGTGTCGCGAGAAGGCGGACTGGATCTGGTTGAGGAACTCGCTACGAGCCTCAGGGTCCGCCTCGTCGTTGTCCTGCTGCCAGGTTCTGAGGTCGAAACCGAGCGAACCGTAGAAGGCCAGCCATTGTTGGACCGGTTGCTCATCCGTGTTGTCGTCAGCGGCGAGTTCGTCCAGAAGCCACGCAGCAATGTCTCGGGCGATGATCGGCATGACCAGAGACCGGAAGTGGGCAGTTCTGCCCACGGCCTGCCAGTCCTCGATGCTCTGCTCGATCTGGACCTCGGGGGCAGGATTGGTCACCAGCTGCCAGACGGATCCGTCGAGCTCAGCGCTCTTGAAGGGCAGCAGCCCCTGACGGGGGCCTTCACTCACGGGACGGATCCGGTCGGCGGACGCAAGGATCCGCCCCACGCTGGCGCCGGTTGCAGGGGTCTCGACCACTCGCACTCGGCAGAGCAGCGACTGTGGGTTGGCCATCGATTCGGCTCGTCCTGAGACCACGACCTCCCGGCCGGTCAGGTCCGGGACGGAATCAAGCTGCACCCGACTGGACTGACGCCCCGAGTCGTACACCTCGATGACAAGCGCAGCCTGAGAGCGGACCGACTGGGGCTCGAGAGCATCGAGCTCGGCGAGGTTGATGGACCCACTGATCGTGAGGGTGTCGCCATCCGGGCGCAGTTCCAGGTTGATGTGCTCCCAGGGGAGACGGATCCGACCGGTGAAGTTGAGATTGCGCTTCACTGCTCCTCGCCCTCGCTCTCGGCCTCGGAGTCGACCCGGGTGCGGCGACGTCCACCAACAGGTCACGGTTGTGGTCGAAGCCCGTGCACTCGACTTCGAACTCCTTGGGATCGGTGATGGTCACCACCAGCGTGTTGCCCTCGGAACGTGCCACGGTTCCCCCCGTTGCACGTCGTGGAAATTGGCGTCAGCTCCATCGAGAAGTCCGCGGGACTCCATTTCTTGATCCCGTTTCCCCGACTCAGCGCATACCCGACCTGGATGGTCAGCTCTGTGCCAGAAGCCAGCTTCGGTGCCGCGACTCTGAAGCCTGTGCCGTGTTCCGCACCTGAGACCGAGATCCTTGTCGGCTTCGCCGGAGGCAGAACTCTCGGCTTCTTCACCACTTTCGTCTTCCCCCTGTCACCTGAACCGCCCGGCTTTGATGGCCCCGCGGCGCCATCTCCGATCCCGAAGAACTCCTCGGCGACTGTGAAGTCGCCCACCTCGTCGATCTTGAAGATCAGCGAATTGATGCGCTGTGGGGCTTGGCGCACGAAGGTGATCGATCCGGCCACCAGCGACCCAGTTCTTCGTGAAGTCACCGCTTGCCAGACGCCAGCGGGTGTGTGCTGGGTTCTCCGCGTCGCCCAAGAGGTCGCTGATGCCATCCTCGAGTGCGATCACGACGGCGTCGAAGGCGCCGAGCGGGGAGCCCTGCTCGTCGAGGATCCACATGCCGGAGCGGTGGTACGTGGGCTTGCCGGAACCCGCCTCGTCGCGCTTTCGCATGATCACGTCGATGTGCGATCGGGTCTTCTCGGAGCCCTTGCGCTGATGGTCCACCGGGACCCGGAATCGGACGACCTCCCCCTCCTCGAGCCTCTCGGCGGCACCGTCAAGTGCGCCGCGATCGGACTCCGGCAGGCCCTCCCACGTCAGGTTCTTCCATTCGGAGCGTGCGTTCGGGATCGCGACCGGATCAACGGTGAATCCCTCGGTGATCATGCCCAGCCGTGCTCGGAGCTCTGCCGTCAGCCACGAGTCCGGCATCCGACACCAGGTCGATCACGGCGGCGTCGTCAAGCCGAACGACACCGGTGGACGAGGTGCCGGCCATGGCTATCTCGACCACCAGCTCCTCGGCCAGGAGGGCAACTCCGA
The DNA here is from genome assembly GCA_963706835.1 of uncultured Actinomycetota bacterium. Classification (GTDB taxonomy): domain Bacteria; phylum Actinomycetota; class Actinomycetes; order S36-B12; genus CAVXYG01. The sequence goes on along the minus strand of CAVPOB010000009.1, from coordinate 25,664 downwards.
AGTGCTCCAGCACGATCGTCTGGAGCTTCTGGGAGGACCATTCGTCCTCGCCCTTGTCGGGTGGCCGACCGATGAGCGGGACGACGACGCTGAGCCCGAGCTCGCCTGCCTCTCGGTCCAGGCGCCAGTCCTCGCGGAAGCCGCTGAGGAGGCCTGCGTCATCCAACGGGAGCGGCAACTCGTTCGGATCCTCCGCCCACCAACCGTCGGGCTCGAAGGCGTCGTCTCCGATGTCGTGGTGCGTGAGGATGCATGTCCCGATGAGGAGATCGCGATCCTTGTCCGTGGCGCAGGTGTAGGCCCAGTAGGCGTTGATGCTGCTGGCCATCGCGTAGACGTGCTTCCCCAGACCCCATCGTCCGCCCTTGCCTCCGGACTTGCCGGACTTGCCCTCAGCGCGGATGAAGTAGAAGAAGTGGTTGCCCTTGGAAGGAGTGGTCTCGCTCGGATCGCCCATCAGCCCGAAGGTGTTGAAGTCCTCGACGACCAGAGAACGATCTCGGATCCACTCCTCAGCTGGCGGAATGGGAACGTCGCACTGCTCGAGGTGAGCGGGCAGCTTCTTGAAGTACCTGTTCAGCCTCGACGAATGCACAGCGTCGTGCTGAACCACAGTGAAGCGGACCCGGACCGGTTCGGTCGACCCGTTGTGGGCGTCAAGTGAGTTCTGCAGTGACTCCCGGACAAGCGCCGAGGAGATGCCACGCACATCAGCCTTGAAGTACTCGGCTTGGGCGGGATCGCGCTGCTTGACGTTCTTCGCTCTGGCGGCGAAGGTCCACTTCGGATAGTTGGGTGTTGACAAGTTCCCCCCTCTGGATGGGACGAGACGGTGGCAGACCCACCGATCGAGTGACTGAGGTCAGGTTATGCCCAGGGTGTGACAGATACCGCGGCGTCAGATGAGTCACTCCCGGAGATGCCCCGGGAACCAGCCCTCGGCCGTGACGCGACCCACGTACCCCCTGTCCTGCTCGCCGAACGGTGCAGCAACGACCCCGTCGTAGGTGACCCGTAGATCGACCTCCCCGCTCGTCGATTCCTCGCCCGCCTCGCGGGCGGCGATGGTCCCCTCCGCCAACCCGGCGACGACAGCAGCAGCCGCATCGACCCCGATCACATCGCTGAGCGAGGTACCGTCCTCTGCGAGGATCTGCCCGTCCCCGGTCAGCGTGTAGCTGTGCGCGGTCAGCGCCGAGACGATGGGGGCGCCAACCGCCTCCACCTGCTCGTAGTCCCGGTCCAGACGCCCCAAGTAGGTCAGGGTCAACCCGACCATCCCGGCCGCGTGCCATGTGTCAGTGACCCAGATGTCGCCGCCCAGTGGCATCACCCTGAGCCATCGGGCGGCGGCGGCCTTGGCCGCCAACTCGAACTCACCTCCGACGAAGGCGCTCTTGTCGACGTCGAAGAGCCCGACTGCCGGCTGCTTCTGAAGGTACATCCGTCGCTCGCCCCTGGGCAGGGTCCACGCGTCGCCTGGCTTCAGATCGGGCGGAGGCTGGATCCTGCTGCGACGTCGTGACTCGCCCCGGGCCTCGACCTCGCGGCGTAACCTCTCGAACTCCTCGCGGGCGTCCGCGGCGTCAGCCTCAGCCTGACGAAGTTGGTCCCTCAGCGCCAGAAGTGCCGCATCGCCGGCGGCTGCCGCGCCCGCAAGCTTCTCCATCTCAGACAGGAGTTGCGTTACCTTCGACCGGGCTGCATCGGCCTGCTGTTGGGCCCCGTCGAGAAGCTGCTTCATCTCCTCGACCTGAGGGTCCGGGATCGCCCCCCCGCTCGCGCGGAGGTCGAACAGGCGCACGAACATTGCGCTGACGTCCGAAGCCACTGGCATCTGTGGCGACACCAGCCTGACCAGGGAGTCAAGGGCCTCCACTGACAGCTCGAGCTGGTCGAGGGACCAGTCGACCGTCCGGTGCATCCAGTCATTTCGGTGGTGCCGCACTCGGTTGAAGAGCGGCACCCACGCGAGGTCCGCAGGCAGGACCTTCCGGATCAGGGAGTCCTGCTTGACCGGCTCGCCGAGGACGAACGTGATGTCGTGGAGGTCAGCCTTGTACAGCCTGCCCTTGGGATCCTGCGCCGTCCGCTGCGCGACGACCAGCTGCATCCAGTCTGGGCCGTCAGCCTTGGTCATCAGGTGGTCGAGGATCTCGCCGAACTCGTACCCGAACCGGGCCAGAAGGGTGGCCCATGCACCGAACATCTGTCCGGGCGACGTGTCCGTGGGGAAGTGGACGGCCTCGATGCGCGACATGTCAGGACCCGGCCGCGATCGAACGGAGGAGTGGAACGACCCGGGTCAGGCAGTAGGCCGCGAGCGCGGCTGGCACGGGATCCTCGCCGAGGCGGGCGGCAACCGCGTTTCGCCGCCTTCCAGTGTCTCCGAACACCTCCTGCCGCGTGCCCACGGCCTTGGCGCCACGGCTGGCCAGGAGCTCATTCACCGAACCCCCGACGATGTCGTCCATCTGGCTCAGCGGCAGGCGTTGGGCGTTGGACCACTCACCACTGGGCGAGGGCCGGAGGGTGGCCAGCTCCATGAGGTGATCACCCTCCGGTAGCCGGTACAACCCCATGCGCTGCCTGTTCTCCAACCGGCCGAAGGGGACCGGACCTGCGATCTTCTGCCGGCACCAGACAACCCCGGTCAGGGTCAGCTCGTCCGGGCTTGCCGGAACGTCGTCCGCAACGAAGGCCCCGACATCTAGGAGCAGCCCACCAGGTCCGGTCACCATCGCCGTGTGAAGCCTGCCCGCGACCTCGTGGCCGGTCATCAGGGGTTGTCTGGCGGGGACAGGTCCACTGTTCACCGCGATAGCCAGGTCGTCCAGTCCCACCATGTCAGTGGCTCCCTTCGGTCTGCAGATCGCTGTGCCCGACCGAGCGGACGGTCATCACTGAGCCTTCCACTCGTACTGGGCTGCTGCGACATCGCCCGGTTGAAGGTGCGCTTGACCTGCTACCCGAGCCTCTGGCCTCCGCTCGCCCTGCGGTAGCGCCGGTAGGCGATTGAGGCGTACATCGGCCGCTCGACGCGAACGATCTCCTCGAGGACGTCGGCCAGGTGGGCCGGGGCGGTACTCGATGAAGCACCTCAAGGAGTTCCTCACATTCACGTCCGCGTCCCGCGGAGACACCTCGCCCCGGTCAGATGCGATAGGCCCGGGAGCTGGGGGCTGCGGCTCCATCCAGTGGCATGGCGCTGCCGTGTCCGGCTCGCAGCTCCCCGTCCATCAATTTCCCTTCGGTCCCCGGCGCCCGCCCCGCTGTTCTGTGGACATCGTGCATGCTTGCGGCGGAGCATGCCCAGTCGACGCGTGCAGGCAACACCGGATTCTGTCTGTCCCTTGGGGTGATTCGGTCATCCCCTGCTGACGCGTGCGCCGCATGAGAAGCCGTCGGGGGCTCTGAGCGGCGGCGCGGCCAGCCGCCTGCTGTCCCTCCTCCCCACTAACCTGCCCGTATGGGAGCAAGCGACCTCGGTCTCGCGGGGGCACAGTCGATCAGGTGGCAGGTCAAGGGGTCCCACCACGGGCTCTCGCCGAACAAGGTCGTCCTGGGGCCTGATGAAGCAGGCATGGGCCTTCAGATTGCCGACGCGATCTGGTCCGGCAGTGGGGAACCTCCGCGCGAGGCGATGAAGAGCCTTCACCGTCGAGCGCCAGGCGAAGAAGCTCTTCCCCCTGGTCGTTGTCGCCCACAACGGGACCACGGCGTGGGTCTATGGGCCTTCCGCCGATGCGCAGACCGTCGTGATGCCCCTCGGCCAGGCCGCGCGTGTGCTTCAGGCCGCGCTGGATGAGCCGAACGGCCTTGCCGCCCGACAGCGCCTGGGGGCGCTGCAGAAGGCGGCCAGCACGGGTCAGCGCGGCCGGCGTCGTCAACCAGGGCCTCTTCGCCGGGCACTACCTGGCCACCTCAGCGCCCGCAGCGCAAGGACTGGGACGACGCCACGAGTCAGGCGCGGCCACTGCTCCCGCTCCGGCATGAGGAGCTGGTACGGGCGCTCGGGTTCACGATCCACCAGAGCGGTGAAGCGCTGGTGCTCAACGATGGCAAGGCCACTCGCGGCGTCGCGGTGCTGCTGGAGGCGGCCGAGCAGTTCGACGCCGAGAGCCAACGGTTCGGCATCTCGCCGGTGGCGTACGGGCTGCGCACCGCCGCCCGCCACGAGGTCCCCTGGCTGGTGGTCCTGCGCGGCAGCCAGATCCGCCTGTACCCGGCCAAGCCCGGAGTCGGCGTGGGCCAGAAGGGGCAGGCCGACACCTGGTTCGAGATGGACCTCGCCGTGGTGGACGACGAGCAGGCGGCGCTGCTGCCGCTGGTGTTCTCCGCCGACGCGCTGGCCGCCGACGGATCCACGCAGGAACTGCTCGACGGCTCGTCCCAGTTCGCCGTCGAGCTGGGAGCTCGGCTCCGGGACCGTGTCTACGATCAGGTGATCCCGACCCTCTCCCAGGCGGTCGCGGCACAGCTGCCGGCTCTCGGGATCACCGTTGATGCCGCGGGACTGGACGTGGCCTACAAGCTGACCATGCGGATCCTGTTCCGCCTGCTGTTCCAGGCCTACGCCGAGGACCGTGGACTTCTGCCCTACGGGCGGAACGCCAAGTTCGACGCGCACTCCCTGAAGGAGTGGGCGCAGGAGTACATCGACGATCCCCATCAGGAGTTCCGACCCGGAGTCAACGTCGATCTGGGAGCGACCTGGCGACCAGCCTGGGGGTCATCGACGGCGGCGATCCGGACTGGGACGTCCCGGCCTACAACGGAGGTCTGTTCGGCTCGGACGAGACCCTCCACCACGAGGGGTACCTGCTCAGCCGGATGAAGCTGTCCAACGCGACCATGGGCCCGGTACTGGCGGGGCTGCTGGTCGACGACATCGAGGACGGCGGCGGTACCGGCGCCGTCGACTTCCGCTCGCTGAGCGTGCGCGAGTTCGGCACCATCTACGAGGGCCTGCTGGAGTCCGCGCTGTCCGTGCGCGACCGCTGGCCGATCTCGCGTGTGGACAAGGACCTGCGTCTACGTGCCCGCCAAGCCGGGCGACGAGGTCGTGGTGCCTGCCGGCGGGGTCTACTTCCACTCCGCGTCCGGGGAGCGCAAGGCGACCGGCACCTACTTCACGCCGCACATCGTGGTGGAGCACCTGCTCGACGCGGTCGCTGGACCCCGTCCTCGACGAGCACCTGGCACGCATCGCCGACGCTGCTCGACAGCGGCGATCGGGCGAAGCGCGGCCGAGGCCTTCTTCGACTTCCGGGTCGCCGACCTGGCGATGGGATCGGCGCACTTCCTCACCGCGGCGATCGACCACATCGAAGCGCGGATGCGCGACTTCCTCACCGAGCACCCCATCCCCGCGGTCCAGGACGAACTGCGCACGCTTCGAGCGGGCCGCGGAGACGGCGCTCGGCGATGACGCGTCGGCCGTCGCGGACATCGACGCCGCCGCCCTGCTGCGCCGTCAGATCGCCCGCCGCTGCATCTACGGCCTGGACATCAACCCGATGGCCGTCGAGCTGGCCCGGCTGGCGATCTGGATCACCACCTTCGTCCCGGGGCTGCCCGATGAGCAGCCTCGACCACACCCTGGTCGTGCGCCAACAGCCTGACCGGCGTCGGCACCGTCGACGAGGCACGTCGACGCCCTCGACCCGTCGGCGAAGGGCGGTCAGATCAGCCTCTTCGCCGAACGCCATCGAGACGGAGCTCGCTCAAGGCCCGCGACCTGCTGCTCGATGCGGCCAACGCGAGCGAGGCAACCAAGGCCGACGTCACCCGGTCGGCGTCGAGCTGGCTGCGCAGGCCCGCGCCGACGGCCGAACCGGCGCGGCTGCTCTTCGACGCCGTCGTGGCCGGCCGGCTCGGGCTGCTGACCCCGACCGCCTACACCGACGCACCACGCTCACTGCCGCGGCCGCACGCGGCCCGAGCGTCGCAGGCCGCCGTCGGCCGAGTCGACCCCGCGCACTTCCCCTACCTGTTCCCCGAGGTGTTCCTCCGCGACAACCCGGCTTCGACGTGATCCTCGGCAACCCGCCCTGGGAGAAGCTGAAGGTCGAGGAGCACGCCTGGTGGGGCGTCCGGTTCCCCGGGCTGCGGTCGCTGCCGCAGAAGGACAAGAACGCGGCGATCGCCGCGTACCGAGCCGAACGGCCGGACCTGGTCGCGCGATCTCGAGGCAGAGGTTGTCGGCGGCCAAGGCCACCGCCAAGCTCGTCAACTGCCGGCCCGTTCCCCGGGATCGGCGCCACGGACATCGACCTGATGGCCGCCTTCTCCTGGCGTTTCGTCCACGAGATCAGGCGTAACGGCGCGATCGGCGTGGTCCTGCCCCGCACGGCCTTCGCCGGCTCCGCCCTTGGAGCTGTGGCGCAAGGAACTGCTGACCTCGGGTGACATCGTCGATCTGACGATGATCGTAAACAACCGGCACGTGGCTGTTTCCGTCATGTGCACCCGCAGTACACGGTGGCCCTCCTGTCCTACCGACTGGGCGAGGGCCGGGGGGAATGTCGTGACGCTTGCAGGGGCCGTACGCCAGCCGCGAGGACTTCCTGGCTGGTACCTCGGCCGATCGAACCTCCTCCTTCCCCGCGTCCGAGGTCCTGGGTTGGACCGCCGGCGCGGCCCTGCCGCTGCTACCAGATGCCGACTCGCTTCCGGTGTTCGCGCAGATGCGCCAGCACCCAGACCTTGGTGCCGATGCCGGTGGATGGCGGTTCCGGCCCTTGGCGGAGCTTCACACGACGAAGGAAAAGTCGTTCTACGACTTCGACATCAATTCCCCCGGAACCAACCACGACCTTCCTGTCTGGACCGGCGGGACCTTCGCCCTTTGGAATCCCGACCACGGGGATCCGTACGCCTACGCGAACGGTCGCGTCATCGAGGAGTACCTGCAGAAGCGACGTCTGAAGCAGGTGCGCACTGGCTTCATCCGCGTTCTACGGTATGCCGGATTCGTGGGTCAAGGATCCCTCCACGCTTCCCATGCACCACGCCCGCATCGCCTTCCGGGATGTTGCCCGGGCAACGGACTCGCGAACGATGATCTGCGCGCTCCTTCCACCCGGGATCGGGCTTGTACACGTTCCCCATTCCTCTTGCGGCAGCAGGGTGCAGCCGGTGACGAGGCTATCTGTTGGCCTTCTGTCGAGCCTTCCATTCGATTGGTACTCACGACGCTACGTCGAGATGCATATGACGTTTGCTCTGACTCGGAGGCTTCCCGATTCCTCGCCCGGAAGTGGACAACCTCTGGAAGGCCGCGATCGTCGACGGTGTCCGGCCGCCTCGCAGCGGTCGACGATCGCTACTCCGACTGGGCTGCCGAGGTGGGAGTGCCAGTGGGATCGGTGACGACGCCGGCGGAGAAGGATGACCTCATCGCCGAGATAGACGCCCTCGTAGCGCTGCTGTACGGATTGTCGGCGGACCAGCTTCGTCACATCTTCGAGACGTTCCATGTCGGCTGGAAGTACCAGGACCGCCTTGACGCAGTCATGAAGCACTACACCGCCTGGGAGGGTCGCGCCTGATGGTCACGAGCCGTTCCGGCTTTCCGCCGGTGTTCGCAACCAACCGACCCGACCGCGGCGAGACCGTCGCGGACGCGATCCTCACCCTGTTCGGGGGGATGCGGGAGGGGTTGGTCACCGCTCCGAGCGCGGCGATCGCGACCGCCTACCTGAACCCCGGCGGGTTCGTCCTGGTAGCCGAGGAGCTGGAGCAGGTCGACAAGGTGCGGCTCCTGCTCGGGGCCGAGCCGGATCCGCTGACCGACTTCTCGCTGCTGAAGGGCACGGCCGACCGCGATGACCGACTCGATCGCGCCCTTGGCAGACCACAGCGACTGGCTTGGCGATGGAGCGCGACCTGCTGGGCTTCTCCCGGGAGGCGTCCGACGCCGCCAGGCGGCTCCTGGACTGGCTGGAGTCCGCCGGCCTGACGGATGGCCCGCGCGTGGAGGTCCGGCGCTACACCGAAGGCTTCCTGCACGGCAAGGCCTACATCGCCGAGCACCCCCTGTTCGCCGCGACGCTCGCGGGCTCCTCCAACTTCACCTTCGCCGGGCTGTCGATCAACGCTGAGCTCAACCTCGGCACCGGCGGGCCGAAGAGCCACGTGGGGCTGGTGCGGGAGTGGTTCGACGGTCTGTGGGACCAGTCCGAGCCCTATGACCTGGCTGCGGTCTACGCAGCGTTGTGGGAGCCGCACACGCCGTGGACTGTGTTCCTCCGCATGCTCTGGGAGTTGTACAAGAACGACGACGGGGCGGACCTCCCGCGCACGGTCTTGAACCTCACGGGCTTCCAACTGGACGGGGTTGCCCGGATGGTCCGCCTGCTCGACAAGCACGGAGGGGTCCTCGTCGCTGACGAGGTGGGCCTCGGCAAGACCTACCTCGCGGGCGAGGTCATCGCCCGCGCGGCATCGCTGGACCGTCAGCGCGTCCTGATCGTGTGCCCGGCTGCGCTGAAGTCCGGCATGTGGGAGCCGTTCCTCGAGCACTTCGACTTCTCCCGTCGGGTGAAGGTCTACTCCTACGATGAGCTGCGATTGAAGTCCGATCCCGACCATGCGTCCTACGACGACTTCATGGCCGAACTCGACGACTACGCCCTTGTGGTGGTCGACGAGGCACACAACCTGCGGAACCCGGCGGCCCAGCGGTCCGCTGCGGTCAACGCTCTGGTCGGGGGATCGCGCCCCAAGAAGGTCGTCCTGCTGACCGCTACCCCGGTCAACAACTCGCTGATGGACCTGCACACCCTGGTCAGCTACTTCATCCGCAACGACGCAGCGTTGACAGGCCTGGGGATCCCCAGCATCAGGGAGTACATCAAGGAGGCGCAGTCCCGTGATCCGGAGACCTTGACTCCGGAGCACCTGTTCGGCCTGATGGACCAGGTGGCGGTACGGCGCACACGGCGTTTCGTCCAGAAGTACTACCCGCACGACACCATCACCATGCCCGACGGCTCGAAGGCCACGATCAAGTTCCCGACGCCGAAGCCGAAGCGGATCGACTACACGTTGGACGATGCCGGTAACGCGCTGCTGGACGCGGTGGTCTATGCCCTTGACAGCCCCGAGGGCGCCCCCCTCGTCTCGGCCTACCATGACCGGCAGTTGGACAAGGGCCGGCTGATGCTCGCCCGCTACACACCGAGCGTCTACCTCCTCGACGGTGAGCTCGAGTCGGTGCAGGTGGCCAACGCCGGCCTGCTCAAGTCCGGCCTCCTCAAGCGGCTCGAGTCCAGCCCGGCAGCGCTGCGCCGCACGCTGGGGACTCTGATCGCCTCGCACGAGCAGTTCCTCAAGTCCTTCGATCAGGGCTACGTGATGTCGACCGCCGCCCTCAACGAGTGGAGTGGCAGTGAGGACGAGTCCCTCGATGACTGGGTCAAGGACCTGGACGATGACCTCGCCGACGCCGTGCGTCCGGTCCGGGACTTCCACGCCGCGGAACTCAGGTCGGATGTGGTCGATGACCTGGAGCTGCTCAAGGCCCTGCGCGCGAAGGCAGAGGCAGCGTCACGGGGCAGTGACCCCAAGCTGGACGAGTTGGTGGCCCAACTCCGTGAGATCGCGACCGAGGCGCGTCGCCCCTCCAAGGATGGACTCTCCGGCGAGGCGCGGCGCAAGGTCCTGATCTTCTCGACGTTCGCTGACACCATCGACGACATCGCGGCCAAGGTGCGCGTTGCTGTGGACGCGGCGCCGTCCAGCGATCCGCTCAGCGACTACCAGGGGCGCATGACCGACCCCATCAAGGGTCAGAAGACCGGTGTCGATCAGGGGCACCGGGCTCGGATCCTGGCCGGCTTCGCCCCCGAGACGGCCGGCCCGCTCGACCCGAGCGGCAAGCCGAAGGCCGAGGACCAGTACGACATCCTGTTCACCACCGACGTCCTCTCCGAGGGTGTGAACCTGCAGCAGTGCGGCCGGATCATCAACTACGACCTGCCATGGAACCCTATGCGCCTCGTCCAGCGACATGGACGGATCGACCGCATCGGCTCCAAGCACGCCACGGTCTGGTTGGGATGTTTCTTCCCGGCCGCCAACCTCGAGGTCCTGCTCGCCCTCGAGGAACGCCTCAAGCGGAAGTTGGCATACGCCGATGCGGCGATTGGGGCCGGTGAGGTGATACCCGGCTACCACTCCCGCTTCGAGGTCACGCTTGAGGACACCCGGGAGCAGATCGACAAGCTGCGAGCCGAGAATCCCGAACTCTTCGAGAACGGCGGCGCAGCCGCAGCCCTCTCGGGCGAGGAGTACCGCAAGCGACTCTCGAAGGCGATGTCCAACCCACACACGGAGCGAATGGTCAAGGGCCTACCCTGGACAGCTGGTAGCGGGTTCGTGAATCCGAACGCTGCCCGTAGCGGGTACGTCTTCTGTATGAAGATGGGCGAGCACCCGACCCCGTGGTTCCGGTTCGTGCCCGCGGATCCGACGACGTGGGAGGCTCGGCGTGAGCGCGAGGCTGAGGGGTCGGGATGGGTCGAACTTCCCCCGGTGGGTGAGGTCGCCGCTGCGGAGCCCACTCAGGAGCAGGTCGCCGAGTCCCGGATCATCGTAGAGTCGGACACGCTGACAAGCCTGATTGCCGCAGATCCCGGCGACCCAGACATGGCTCGGGTGCTCGCCGAGGTCGCCTTCGAGAAGGCGTACGACGCATGGGACGCCGCACGGGACGCCGCGCTTGTCGACTGGCAGCGTCTGACGGACCCCAACAACCTGATGCCCGAGCCCCCGAAGGCACTCAGGGATGCCGCGGAACTTGTCTACCGCGCCGGCCAGGGAGCGTTGGCCCCCGCTGACCAGATGGACCTACTTGCGCGACTGAACTCGGCGCCCCCTGCTCGCGTTGTTCGCGACATTCGCGGGGCGCTGAACTCAGCGAAGAATGATGCGGACAAGATCACTGAGATTCGCGAAATCGTCATCGAGGCTGGTCTGACCCCGGCGGAGGCTCCGGAGGCGCTGCCCTGGCTCGAGCCGGTGGACGTCCACCTCATCGCGTGGATGGCCGTGCAGGGGCGGGATGCTTCGGTCCTGGGTGGCGGGCTCAACGCCGTGGAGGGGTAGGAGCCGGCGAGTGGGACGATCCGCCCCCGACCGGCTCGGACGCGGCGGCGGGTCGCACGGGAACCTTGCCGACCAGTGCGGGGGTGCGATGTCGCCGCGTATCGAACCCCGTCATCGCTACGATCGGGCTCCGCCTGCGAGGCCTCCGAAAGGTGTCGACCATGCCGAACCCCCTCTTCTCCACCTACCGGGCGGGGGAGAACCGCATCACGTCGTCCACGATGGCCGTTTTCGAGAGGATTGACCTCGCGCTTGTCCAGGAACTTCTGCAGGGGGCCGGACGCATCGGATCAGAACTGACGTCGGTCTCCTTCGAGAACCAGGTCTCGGGCGAGGGCTCGGTCCCCGACGCCCGGATCTCAGGTTGCTTCACGTGGTGGTTCGAGACCAAGACGGTGCGTGGCGGTTACGACTCGGAGGGGCACGACCGGAAGCAGCTCCGGGAGCACTCGACGCGACTTGTCGACGATCCGGATTCGCGGCTGTTCGTGCTGACTCCGGATCCAGGCGAACCTGAATGGCTCCGAGAGCTGGACGGGGTCGACGAGGCCGTGCGCGACCGAGTCGTCTGGCTCTCGTTCGCCGGACTCGCAGAGGTGATCCAGCAGATCCTGGGGGAGCCGACTCGACTCGTGAGCGAGCAGACGAGGTTCCTGCTGAGCGAGTTGGTGGCCCTCTATGAGTCGGACGGATTGCTCACCTCCGATGACACCGTGATCGTTGCGGCACGGGCGGCCTGGGGCGACTACCTCAAGTACAGCGCCTACGTGTGTCAGGCCGACCGCGCCTTCCGCCAAGGTCTGACCCATTTCGGGTTCTACTACAAGGGCCAGATCATGGACCGGGTTCCCCGGATCCGCGGATGGTCGCCACACGTGGTGTTGTCGGAGGAGGCCGTGGCTGAGGCAACGAACAGAGGGGACGCGGTGCTCGCCGAGCTCCTTCAGCGGCTGCTCGACGACCGGGCCCGCGACGAGGGCTCCGCCTACGGTGTGATGCTGCTCAGTCACGCTGACGACCCAGAGACCGTCCGTCTGACGCAGCCGATTGTCAACGACAAGGTGACCGAGAACGGCAGGCCGTGGGCCTGGACCCTCGGTCAGCGCTACGCCAGAGTGGACCGGCTTCGCGGTGGGATCACCAGGACCTCGCAGCTGGAGTCGCCCGGGTGACTCCAGCTGCGCCGTCCGAGGGCTGGAGCCACCCGGGGGTCTGAGTCACTCCAGCATTTCGAACAGTTGCTCGTCGGTGATGCCGAGCTCCTTGCGCAGTTCGTTGATCATCTTGGCCCACTGCTCCTGAGGGACGGCCTGCCGAACCCCGTCGGCCACCTCGTTGACTGCTGCAGCGACGACGGCTGCCGATAGATCGAACGACCTGGCCGCTCCTGCCTGACGGACCGAGACGGTCGCCGGAGCGGCCTCCTTCGGACGGGTCGGCCGAGGGGGCCGGGGGCTCCGGCGCCGTCGTCGCCGACGCGGCCAGCTCGGTCTCGGGGACCTCGAGAATCGGCGAGGGGAGTGCCTTGTGGGCGTTACGGGCCGGGATCTCGAACGGAAGTGGCTCGGCCGCCTTGGTGCGTACGTCGAACAGGGCCGTCGGTTCGGGGAGGGGCATCGCCCGGCCGCTGTGCACGACAGACAGGTGGGAGGTCGTTCGGGTCAGGGCGATGTAGAGCAGGCGAAGGCCGTGCGGGTCTGAGGAGACGATCTCCTCTGGCTCCACCACGACCACCGCATCGAACTCCAGGCCCTTGGCCGTCTCGGGGCTCACAACGTTGATGGAGCTGAGGGCGGCATTCAGCCCGGCATCGCCATCGGCCCAGCGGATTGACCGGCGCTTCAGTGCTTGAGTGAGCTGGTCGCGCAGTGAAGCGGGGCACACGATCCCGACGAATGCCCCGCGGCCGGCATGAGCGCTTGCCGCCGCTGCTGCGCCCGCCCCGAGGTCATCGGGGTCGTGCTCGAGCAGTTCCGGGTCAGCAGGACCGCTGCGGATGACCTCGGGCTGGCTGATCGTGGGGGCCGCGAAGGGCAGAAGTTGGGCTGCGAACTCGAAGACCTGGCGGGGCACTCGGTACCCGTACTCCAGTTCCACGACTCGTGAAGCATTGCCCTGTTCCAGAGTGCGGACCACATCGTCCCAGCTGTCCCTGGCGTACGGTCCTGTCGACTGGGCCAGATCGCCGACCACGGTCATGGAGCCGGTGGCGGATCGTCGTTGGAGCGAGCGCAACTGCATCTGCGACAGGTCCTGGGCTTCGTCGACAACGATGTGTTTGAAGACCGGTAGGCGGCCGTCCATCAACCACTCGATCTCGTCGATGAGGGCGACGTCGGCGTCGCTCCAGGTCTCCTCGCTGATGCGACCCGCTGCCTGCCGCTGAAGGTTGTGGATGTCGCCGGCCGAGAAGTCATCTCCTGCCGCGGCAAGGAGCATGTTCTGGGACGAGAGAAGCTCCTGGAGGAACCGCTGCGCCGTGGGCAGGGGCCAGACCCGCTCCACCGATGCATTGATCACTTCAGCTGGATATGTCCTGCCCTGCTGTGCGACTTCGGCGGTCAACCAGGTGCGGAACTGCTCCCTGCCGATCCGGTAGGGCAGGATCACGAGTTGTTCGATCCGCTCCTGGACGGCCGCACGAGCAACGGTGACTCGGTTCCCCGCCGGGCCGACCTCGAGCGGCTCCTCGGGCACCCGGATACGGTTGCGCAGCGCTCGGGCCAACAGGGTGGCCATTCGCCCTTCACCCTTGAGTCTTGCCAGTGTCATGGGCTCGTGTCGGGCGTCGCTGGACTGAGGGCCGAGGTTGCGCAGGTGCCTGTACTCGATGTCGTCGTCACCCAGGCCCGGCAGTACGCGGCTGATGTACTTGGTGAAGGCTTGGTTGGGTCCGACGACGAGGACGTCGGTGGGGGTCAGCCGATCAGCGGGATCTGGAGCGGTCTGGGAGTTGTACAGCCAGTAGGAGACCCTGTGCAGGGCAACAGCGGTCTTGCCGGTGCCGGGCCCGCCCTGGACGACCAGCAGCTGATCAAGGGGATGGCTGATCACGTCGTACTGGGCTGCGCCGATCGTCCGGGCGATGTGGCGCATGTTCCCGTCGCGGCTGCTCTCGAGGTCTCGAAGCAGGGAGTCCTCGGGCCCCTGCGGTGCCTTCCGGAGCGCTTCAAGATCCTTCTCAAGCTCCTTGAGAACGGTCTCCTCGTAGTCGGTGAGCCGATGGGCCTCCACCTCAAAGGTTCGTTTGCGTATCAGTCCCATCGGATCGGCCGGCGTCGCCTTGTAGTAGCACGCCGCGGCGGGCGCGTTGAAGTTGATGACGAGTGCCTTCTTCTTCTCGTCGAGAACCGACATCGCACCCAGGTACAGGGTCCGTCCGGGGCGGTCCCCAGTGGGCTCGAGGTCAACGCGGCCGAACATGACCGGCTCCTCGGGGCCGGGCAGCTTGTCCTGCATCTCCAGGACGGCAGCGCGGATCTCCCGTGCATCCTGAGGGCGGGCAGCGGATCCGGCCGCCCCTGCGAGGCCCTGGCGATGGCTCTCGCGCGCCTCGAGGGATGTGTCGTAGTGGTCCTGCTCGGCGCTCAGGTCCGTGAGGGTGGTTGTCAAGGTCGGTGTCCCCGTTCTGGTCATCGCGGCGCAGATCTATGCTGCTGTAGGGCACTACCCGTCCGAGTGGATCCGGAAACGGGACCAAGGGCCCGAAGGCGGGGTCGGCCACCACCCGCCGGCCGGCCCCAGGGACCGGCCTCATTGGTGCCCATCGTCACGCCGCCCGCGGGGCGACGATGGGCAGCTTGCGGATGGCTGACTCGATCGTGGGCTCCTCCGGGTAGATCCCGGCGAGAGCCAGCGTGATGGCCTCGGGCGAGAACATGGTCCGTCGCTGATCCTCGTCGAGCTCGGCGCGGAACATGAACCCGTGGGCGACCTTGGCCACCGCGACAGTCGCGTAGATGTCCATCACCGTTTGCCTGACAGCATCGGGATCCCGGTCGCGGCAACGATCCACCCACTCCGCGATCGACTCGACGATGATCGGATGCTCTTCGTTGAGCCTGATGTACCCGTGCGGGTAGGCCGGGTCCTTGCCAGGCAGGCAGGGAACGGATCCGGCCACTGTCTTCGGGGAGACGCCGGTCGGCACGTTGTCGGCGAACTCCACAGCCGGCTTCCACTCGATGTGAGGGAGGTCGCTCGCCTCCTTGCGCCCAGTCCCCTTGTGCGACCCGGTGCCGTCGGGGGATTCAGGGCCGGACCTGGGGTCAGCTCCCCCAGGGCCGGCCGCGGGGGCTCCAGCTCCCGTGCCGCTGCTCGGCGGCGTGACCTTGCGCCGCACACTGCGACGCCTGTCCTTCGTGGTGCCGACCCGCGTGGTGCCCTCGCCCTCATCCGATCCCTCAGTGGTGAAGGTGTCGGGATCGCACACCGCGGAACCACCACGACCGATCATCACGCGCGTGCTCTGCCAGCGCTTGCCGAACCTCTCGCGGAGCTTCACCAGACGGGTGAGGTCCAGGCCCTCAGTGCCCCGCGACTCGGCGGCCTGAGCCTCGCGGATCTCCTCAGGCATCTTGCTCATGAAGTCCCGGCCCCATTCGGCGCGGAGCTCGGCGACGCCCTGCTTGTCGCCGCCACGCACGATCTCCAGGGCGGAGCGGGCGTCGTCGGGCTGGACGCCCCACACAGGATTGGCGGGATCGGCCAGGTCCGAGACCTGCGGCTCGATGACGAACCACAACCGCTTGCGGACAGCCGATGAGTAGATACCGAAGTCCTTGAAGGCCGCGACGGAGCCGACACCGGCCGTGGCGCGGGCGTAGAGCTCGCCCTTGTAGCGGAAGGCGAGGTAGCCGGGATCGACGTCGCCCGGAGCCCGCTCGAGGTCGAACGGTGCCATGAACCAGTGCAGGGTGGCCGGGACCAGCCCATCGGAGTCCATCAGCGACACGGTCCCGTCGGCACCGACCATGCTGTCCAGCGTGCCGGTGGTCGGGTTCTTCTTGCGGCCCGTTGCCAGCCAACCATCGAGGGATCGGACCTCGTCCCACTGGCCCTTCTTCAGGCCCGCCCGGTACTCGGTGTTGACGTCCTCGGGGCTCGTCGGCCAGCCGGACAGATCCTCAGGTCCGCCGTGCCGCTCTGCGCGCAGGATGCGGACTGAGAAGCCTTCGGGCAGGGTGAAGTAGCGGTGCTTGACGTAGGTCTGGATGCTCTGCTTGCCGGACTCAGCGCGCGCCGGGTCACCGAACACCGTGTGCGGCGCCTCGTCGCTGCCCAGCAGGATGATCACGGTGCCGTGGCCCGAGTCGCGGATCTCCTCGGGGATGACGTCCCAGTAGTCGATCCCGTTGTGCTCACCGGGTTCGACGACCGTCTCGATCCCGTCCTCAGTCGGGAACTTCTCCACGCCGTAGGAGTCCTTCTCCGCATCGTGCTTGAGCACCACCATGCTGGCGTAACCATCCTTCACGGAGATCACGACCATGCCCATCGGATTCCACGGCAGGGTGCTGATGCGGAGCCCTATGCCGAAGTTGTCGTGCTTGCCGTCGATGTGCTTGGAGCCAGACGACAGGTTGTTCATGTACTGCTTCAACTGGTCGGCGTCCATGCCGATGCCGTTGTCCCAGGCCTTGAGCCGGTAGACGCCCAGCTCCCGGACGGCCTCCCACTCGGGCTCGAACTGGATACGGGTGGCGCCGGCTTCGATGGCGTTCTGGATCAGCTCCCGGACCCACTGGTGAGTGTTGCAGGAGTCGTACTGGCGGCGGATGTACGGACCGATCCGGTCGAGGCCCATGCTCTCGATTCCGTACTCGGGAAGGGGGGCGGCGATGGTGTACAAGGCGGTTCCTCTCGCCCCGGCGTGGGGCTGGTTGTGGATGGAGTGGGGGGCAGTGTTAGGCGGCGAGGTCGCAGTCGGCTGTAAGCGGGGACGCGGGTTCCAAGGAGAAGACGCGGATCCCTGCGGCCCGCTTCCAGCGCTCGATCGTGCGTCGGGTGACGCCGAACTCGGCCGCGATGACCGCGGCGGGGGTGCCGGTACGCAGCCTGACCCGGATCGACTCGGCGGCCTGCCGCTCGTCGGCGTCGGGCAGGGGGGCGCCCCGGCGCTCCAGCCGCTCGAAGGCGTCCAAGCCTCCCCAGATCCCGAACGCCTCGTTTGCCATCGCGTACTCAAGGCACATCTGCCGGACCGGACACTCCCGACACAGGACACGAGCCTCGGCGGCCGCGAACGGGTCCTCCTGATGGTCGTCGATGTCGAAGACACTCGGTTGGGAGGCGGTGGTGCACGCCCCGCGCTCGACGATGCGGAAGGGGACCCGCTCGGGGGCCGGAAGAGTGGGATCGGGGAGGGTGAACCTGCGCTCAGGAGCAAGGAGTGTCGGGATCACGCGGCGACTCCGAGGGCCTGTGCGGGTGGTACCGGTGGCGGGGTGCGAGATCCGGGCGAGGTCCCGTTCGCAGAGCTTGCCCTGCACCGCCACCAGGTCCTCGAGCGTCAGGGTGATCGAGTGAGCGAGCACTGCGGTGGAGCGGCTCAACCCAGCCTCGTCCAGATCGAGGAGTATGACAGCACCGGGCCGCTGGAGGCCCCGGGACGAGCTCGTGCAGGGGCGGGCCGTCACGGTCCGGCCATCGGACGCGATCACGACGACGGGCCGGATCTTGTAGTCAGCGACCTCCGCGTAGGCGATCCTGGCCAGCATGACGGCACCGGTGACGACCTTGGTACGGGGGATACTGCCGATCTGCATCATCGGGTGGACGCGCTCACCGAGCGTCGTCCGGGATCCTTGGCGGAACCGACGAAGACCAACATCTCGATACTTTCGCTGATCCAGCGTATGATTGCTGCTCAAGGGGATCACTTCCTCTGGTCGATGTCTGCTTTACGAGAGAAGATTATGCCCAGAGCATCAGAATGTCAAACCCGGGAGGTGTCTTGTGGCTGAATCCATGGTGGATGCAGTCCTCCTGGGACGCGCGATCGCGGCAACCCGTACCGAGCAGGGGATGAAACGCGGCGAGCTGGCTAAGGCGGCGGGCGTGTCCTACCCGTACCTCTCTGAGCTGGAGAACGGCACGAAGCAGGGATCCACGCAGAAGATCGGGCAGATCGCCGAGGCGCTGGGGATGACGCCCTCGCAGCTCCTAGCCCGTGCGGAGTCGCTCGCGCTCGGGAACGCCTCCGGTCCCGTTCCAACTGCCGTCTCCGCCACGGCGCCGGTCACCGGTTCCCTCGGTTGGACGTCAGCGGTTTCCAGTAGGGCCAACCTGATGGCCTCCACGCAGGAGGTTGGCGAGGCTCCGATGCGGTCACTGCCCCCGATCGGCCGCACAGCTGTGGGCCAGGAGGATGTCGTGGTCGAGCGAGTCACCCGGATCGTCCGCGCGGCGATCGAGCAGTGGCTGGATGCCGAGCTCGAGCCGGTGGTTCGTCAACACGTGCGCGAGGTCATGAGGCCCGGCGGATGACGCCGATCAGAACGCAGGGGTACTCGCTACGACCCTTCCAGCAGCGGGCGGTCGATGCCTGGGTGACCGGTGTCCCGGGCCGGCCCTGCACGGGCACGATCGCGGTGGTCACCGGCGGGGGTAAGACGTTGATCGCGCTGAGCTGCATCGAGCGTGCATCGCAACAGGAGCCCGACCTCAGGATCGCGATCGTCGTCCCCACCATCGCCCTTGCAGAGCAATGGGTCGACGTCGTGCAGTCGTACACCAACCTGGATCCGTCGGACGTCGGGCTCATCGGTGCTTCGGGCGACGGGGACCTTGCCCGGAACCGCGTGGTGGTCGCCGTCCTCAACAGTGCTGCGAAGGTGCTGCCTTCAATGGCAGCTGATCACCAGCCGATGATGCTGGTGGTTGACGAATGCCACCGGGCAGGCGCCCCAACGTTCTCGAAGGTCCTCGCGACGCAGGCCGGCTATCGGCTGGGTCTGTCGGCGACGCCGGATCGCGAAGAGCTCGACGAGGACGGTGAGCCACTCACCTACGACGAGCAGGCGGTCGGCGAGTCGCTGGGCGCCGTCGTGTTCAACTACTCGCTGCGCGATGCTCGGGAGGCGGGGTGGCTGCCCGACTACACGATCCACCACCACGGCATCTCGCTGCTCAGACCCGGAACGCACGCGCTACGAGGCCGTGTCCCGTCGCGTCGACGACGCGGCCGATGAGTTGCGAGGGCTGGGTGGTGAAACTGGGCGTGGTCGGCAGCTGGCTCTCCGTCGAGACGACGTCGGCGAGGCTGCTCGTGCTTATGTGGCTGCCACAGCTGAGCGCAAGGACCTCCTGTACAGGGCCTCCGAGCGCCCACGCATCGTCGCCGAGATCCTCAGGCACGCCTTCCTCGACAAGCAGAACGCATCCAGGGCGATCCTGTTCCACGAGCGGATCGACGAGGCGATGGAGCTGTACGAGCTGCTGCGCGAGCAGCTTCCCGACGTTCCCATCGCCCTCGAGAGCTCGAGGATGCGGCAGGCGGATCGCCGCGCAGCTCTTGCCGACTTCAGCTCGGGCGCAGTGAGTGTGCTGGTCTCCGTCAAGTCGCTCATCGAGGGGATCGACGTTCCCGAAGCCGATATCGGCGTCTCGGTGGCGTCCACCTCGAGCGTTCGTCAACGGATCCAGTCCCTCGGTCGGGTGCTGCGCCGTTCGGACGACCCGGACAAGCAGGCGGCCATGCACCTGCTCTACGTGGCCGATTCAGTCGATGACGTCATCTACGGCAAGGCCGACTGGTCGGATCTGACCGGTCATGGTGTGAACGAGTACTGGTTGTGGGAGCCGGGCAGCCTTCAGCCCGAGCGTCAGCAGGGTCCGCCGCGGACTCCGCTGCCGACCGAGGAGCAGATCCACGAGCGTGCTGCCGAGTTGATCGACGGCTACCCGTCACCATGGCCGGGGGAGGTGACGGGTCAGGAGTACTCCGCCGCCACGAACGGCACGGTGCACAATGCCTTCGACCGACTCATCGCCAACCCGCAGGGTGTGTCGGAGATGATCGCCGGGCTCCGCGGACGGCCGGGAGGGCGCTTCCGGGTCACCCCTCAGTACCACTACGTCCTCGTCTGGGAGAGGGGATCGGACGGGCCTCAGGCCCATGTCGTCGGTCGACTGGACGAGCCCTTCGAGGTGGTCGCCGATCATCCCACCCAGTCAGGGCAGCTCGAGCTGGCCGTTGAACCGCACCGGCCCGGCTCCGTGTTCCGAGGGTCCGTGGACAAGGGTCGGGGGACCTTCCGGATCAGCCAGCGTGCAGGGGGTCTGATCGAGCGCTCGGCGCCGGGCAGGGGCAAGGAATCCGCGCTGGTGGAAGGCACTGGCGACCCGGCCAGGGAGTCGAACGCGCGCAACCTGATCGAGGCCTGGAACAGCCTCGGCCGCCCCTCCACGAAGTGCTTCGTGAACAATGACTGGCAGGCGTGGTACGAGCAGGGCGGCGATCGGCTGTTCCTGGCGTCGGTGCCCGGTGGCTTCATCTGGCCAACGGATCTGGAAGGGCGATAGGGGACGTCATGGTCTTGCGGCGGTACACGGGGAACAGCCCTTCGAATGTGGCGAAGGATGCTTCGTACTCGGTGGTGACAGGGCGCGATGGGTGGGAGGTCAGACTGACCTACCGGCTGAACTCACGTGAGCGGACGCTCCTGACCACCGCGGATCACGACGAGCTGGTGGAGATGGTCAACAGGGCCAAGTCGGAGGCGTCGGACGGACGGTTGGGAGGTCGGTTCTACCTCAACGAGTTCGAGGATGTCCTCGTCCCCGACGGTGAGGGCGGGGTCTACTGGGCCGGGAAGTACTCCACGCCCCTGGAGTTCGACTTCGATGGAGTTCTGGTCAGCCCCATCGCGCCGCCCGGCTTGAAGCCAGGTGATGTCTGGCCGGGTCCCCACGTGGGGGTGCGGCACACGCTCAAGGCAGGCGGCTCAGACATCGAGTTCTGGCAGAAGTCGGGGAGGATCCACAGGTCCGTGCTCCTGAGCGACGACGTCGGCCAGGAGGCTGCACGCGAGCTTGCCCAGCGACTCGCGCAGGTCAAGGGCACGTCCGGTGGGCGCATCTACATCAACGAGCGGCTCCAACTTCTTCTCGCCGATCGACGGGGCGAACCCGGAGGACTTCATCTTCCTCGGCGGACTCGATGAGGATCTCTGGTTCGACCCGCCAGCGGAGTTCGCGGACTGAGGCGGATTCCCGGGAGTCCGTCTCTCGGCGACGGTTGTGAGTTAGAGCCTCACCCCACCAACCCCAGGAACCGCCCCAGGTCGGCCAACCCACCCGGGCTGGTCGGCAGGAAGTCCGTGAGCGCCTCGGAGCGCACCACGACTCGCCCGCCACTGGGCCCGCGAGACCGCCACGTTGACGCGGTTCGGGGAGAGCAGGAAGTCCATGCCGCGCGGCACGTCCTCGGGCGCGGACGCGGTCATCGACACGATCGTGACCGGGGCCTCCTGGCCCTGGAACTTGTCGACCGTGCCGACCCGGACCCCGCCGAGCCCGGCAGCCTCGAGCGACTGCGCGGATCAGTGCGACCTGGGCGTTGTAGGGCGCCACCACGAGCACGTCGTCGGGCGCATCGGCCGGGCCGCGGCCCGGCTTCGGGTGTCCATGTCCACGTGCAGTGCCTCGCGCGCCAGCTCGACGACCCGCGCGGCCTCCTCGGTGAGCGCGTCGCGTTGCCCTGCGTGCGCGACCACCTCGGTGTGCACGCCGGGGGCCACCACGTTGCCCGGCGGCGTCCTGCATGCGCCGCTCGGTCGTCTCGGGCACCTTGCGACTCGAGCCGGCCCTCGTAGGAGTGGACCGAGACCCGCGCGGTCAGGTCCGGGTGCATCCGCCACGTCCGGTCCAGGAAGTAGCCGAACTCGGGCCGCAGCGTCTGGCCCTCCGACAGCCACCCCAGCGCGGACTGGTCGACCGGCTCCGGGTGGCTGCCCTGGCTGACCTGCGGCAGTTGCTGCGGGTCGCCGAGCAGCAGCAGTCGCTGCGCCGAGACCGACGCCGCCAGGGTCATCGCCAGGGAGTACTGCCCGGCCTCGTCGACGACGAGCAGGTCGAGTTCGCCGCGCTGCACCCGGCTGACGTGTTGGTGAAGTCCCAGGCGGTCCCGCCGAGGACGCACCCGACGTCGGCGTGCTCGGCGAGGAACGCTGCGTACTTCGAGTCGCCTTCACGTCGGTCCACGGCGAGCCGTCGGGACGCTCCTTCTTGCCGACGCGCTCGGCGGGAACGCCGGCCTCGACGACCTTGTCGAGCATGTTGTTGACCACCGCGTGGCCCTGCGACACGACTCCGATGCGCCAGCCGTGGTCGAGCACCAGTCGGGCGATCACGTGGGAGCCGACGTAGGTCTTCCCGGTCCCGGGTGGGCCCTGCACCGACAGGGTGGAGCCGTCGAGGGCGCGACACCGCCTGGACCATGGGGTCGACGAAGTCGCCGTCGACCGCCGCGGGCAGCGCGTCGAGTCCGACGAGCCGGGGTGGGCGCGCAGGAGCAGGTCGCGTCCGGGTGCGGGCAGCGCCGCCTGCGGCGGCCGCTGAGCCGGGCTCCGCGCCGCTGATCCCGGCCAGGACCTGGTCGGCGACCTCCTGCGAGCGCCTCCCGGATCGATGCCGGCCGCAGGACCCGGAGTCGGACCCAGCGCAACGGGGAGGTCCGTCGTACGGGTCAACGCCGCGTGGCCAGGACCTCCGTCACCCGCAGGACGGTGCGCCCCGGCGTCGTCCGTGGTCGTCGCGTCGCGGTCGATCTCCGCCGCTCGCCATCCCCGGGCCCCGGGCTCGCCGCTGGACGGCAGTCCCACCGGGTGACGGTGCGTCGTACAGCAGGTTGCGCGTTCTTCTCCCGCTCGAGTTCCGAGCCGGCGGGCATGTCGCCTGCCAGTTCCAGGGTCCGGCGCAGGTTCTGCTTGCGGGGCGGCTTGTGCCAGTCCTCGATGACCCGCGCCTCGCGGACGACCATCGTCTCGCGGTCGCTGTCGAGATCCTCGAGGTCGGCTGACAGGCGGTCGAAGTGGCCCCACCAGTAGGGCTTGTCCTCGCGGCGGTGGAAGCCGACCGCCGCAGCGACGAGTGCCACCGCCTCCTGGTCCGCGGTGCGCGCCTGGCCCTCGGCGGGCTCGGCCCAGCGCAGGAGCGGCTCGACGAGGGCTGCCTCCGCGGCGCGCTCGATGGACTCCCGCCCCGGCGTCGGTGGCCTCGCGCGAGCGCGCCGGGGACGACGCCGTGCTCGCGGCCCGATCCGCCAGCCAGTTGCGCAGGCCGAGCGTGGAGACGCAGTCGTACTCGTTGTAGTCGAGGATCGCCGTCGAGCAGCTCCTGCGGCCTCCGCGACCTTGCCGACAGTCGCGCGCCTGGCAGTACTCGGCGTAGGCGACGACGGAGTCGCCGGCGTTGGTCACCTCACCCGCCGCGCAGCTCGTCGCCCATGTAGAGGGGCTCGAGCTTCTTGAGGCTGTACGAGGGCTGCGAGACGCGGATCGAGCGCTTCACGATCGGGTACAGGTCGACCAGCACGTTCGCCGCGCAGCAGGTCGTCGACCTCGTCCTCGCCGACGCCGTGACTGGCGGCCAGCCGCAGCAGGGCGGCCTTCTCGTAGTTGGCGTAGTGGTAGATGTGCATGTCCGGCCACTGCTCGCGCCGGTCGGCGACGTACTCCAGGAAGTCGACCAGCGCCTGCTTCTCCTCGGCCCGCGGTGTGCGCGACGAACGGGATGAACGCCGGTCGCTCGAGCGCCGGTCGGGGCCTCGATGACGCCGAACAGGTACTCGAGGCCGAAGCGGCCCGTCCGGGTCCTGCCAGAGCGGGTCGCCCTCGAAGTCGAAGTAGATGTCGCCCGGGGACGGAGCCGGAATCGCAGCCAGCGGGGCGGGGTCGAACGACCTCGAATGTGACCGGTGCCGTGGGACCGCGGCCGCTGGGTCAGCGCGTCCTCGTCAGCGACGAGCCCGCTCGGCGTCCATCTGGGCGACCTGGAGCCGGGCCTGGCGCCTGCAGCCCCGCGAGCGTCGTCGCGGCGATGCCCTCGGGCCGCGTCTGCGTCGCCGGTGGCCGGGGCTCGCCGCGGCGCGCGAAGGTGGCGTCAGCCAGCTCGTCGATGGTGGTGATCCCGACCTCTGCCAGCTTGGCGCGCTGGGTCATGCGCAGGCCGGCGACGAGCAGCACGTCGCGGGAGGCCTCGACCTCGGCCTGGCAGACGGGGCAGCGCCCGCAGGCGTACACCGAGGGATCGCGCCACGCCACGGGCGCATCCGCGGCCCGGCGGGCGGCGATCAGCGCGTCGAGGTGCGCCCGGCGCTCGTGGACCACGCGGCACGACGTCCGGCAGGTGGTGCGCGGACGCGGATCCATCGCCCGAGCAGGAGGTAGCCCGTGTCGGAGACGTGCGATCCCAGCCGTCGCGGCCAGGTCGTGGTACGCGGCGATCTGCAGCACGGCGCGCACCTTGGCGCTGCGGGCGAGCTTGGCGTCGGCGACGGCGTACGTGCCGTCGGGCTGGCGGATCAGGAAGTCGGCGTAGCCCAGGAGCCGTCCGTCGAACAGGACAGCCTGGGTGATCACGGCAGCGCCCGCCTCGACCGCAGCGACCGTGGCCGCCTGGGCCCGGTGCAGGGCCTCCCATATACGATTCTTGGGTGAACAACAATCCCGATGGAGCTTGTACGTCCAGAATGAGTTGGATGATGAAGAGAGGCTTGAATTCCAAACGTATCGACCCTTCCGACGACGCTACAATGGGTCGAGACCAACGTTCGGCTTTTAAAACAGCGGAAAACAACCTCGTGCGGTTTCGGAACGTAAAAGGGATCTTCTAGACATCGCACTTGCTCCGGACGCAGAGAATGCAGACGAACTTACGACGCGGAACAACGAATCGTTAGGAAAAAAGAGAAAGAAACGGATACACGGTCCTATTCAAGAAGGGGATTGCGAAACCGTCGTGACCATCACTTGGGAATTGATACCCAAATACGATCGTGGGAGTTCTTTGTTGGAGAAACGACATTATCCCATCGTTCATCCGGTGCTCGGTTGTCAAAGTATTAGACCGTTCGATTATTCCGTGAACAGCGCAGCCAACGTTTACGTCAAATGTCGAAATCATCAAATATGGGACGATCGTCTCGGATATTGTACTTGGCGTTCGGATAGTTCACCGTTTTATTACGCAAATTACTTGTGGGTTTTGATATTCGTAATCGCCATCGTGCTTCTCTTGGCCTGTTGTTTATTTCCATTGACCTTTCCATGGGGGTACACGAAGAACAAAAAGGAAAAAGCCAAACCGAAAAAGAAGATGGCAAAAACAAGTTGGTTCAGATATATATTCCAATTCCTATGGGTATCCGACGACGTTCCAAAGAAAACTAAAAATAAGGAAACTTTTTCCGAATCCAATTACTTGACCGATGTAACGTCGATAGACGAAACAAACCAAATGACTTACATTGTTTAATTTTCCCGTGATGTTACACGAGGGAACTATTTCCGTTTAACTTGCATATAGACTTTAAACGAATTAGAAAAATG